>CBDCDC010000001.1:0-1271907 GCA_965215195.1 Candidatus Latescibacterota bacterium
CCCACAGTGCTTCCGGCGGCATGGCCAGCGGGGGGGCCATCACCTGCCGCTGGGGCACGTACCCCGCCGAGGCTTTCCCGCCGCTGGCGAATGTACTGCATTTCCGGGCTGTCGTCCGCGGGCCGGTAGAAAGGTGCTGCCCGCGACCTCGTCGTCCGAGATGGGAATGCCGAAGCGGGTGCGGAAAAGGCGGATTTCGTCCTCGTTGAGCTTTTTTTTGCTGGTGGGTGATGTTTTTTGCCCTCGCCGGCCTCGCCCATGCCATAGCCCTTGATGGTCTTGGCGAGGATGACGGTGGGTGCGCTCTGGTGGGCGATGGCTTGCTGGTAAGGCCGCATAGACCTTTTCTGGATCGTGGCCGCCGCGCCGCATTTTCTGGAGTTGTTCGTCCGAGTAGTGCTCGACCATCGCGGCTAGCTGCGGGTCAGTGCCGAAGAAGTCGTGGCGGATGTAACTGCCATCGGAGACCGAGTACTTCTGGTACTGGCCATCGACGACCTCGTGCATGCGCTGGGCCAAGCGGCCCTCGGCGTCCTGTTCCAAGAGCGGATCCCAGTCGTCGCCCCAGATGCACCTTGACGACGTTCCAGCCGGCGCCGCGGAAGACCGCTTCGAGCTCCTGTATTATTTTTCCATTGCCGCGCACCGGGCCGTCGAGGCGCTGTAGGTTGCAGTTGACGACCCAGATGAGGTTGTTGAGCTGTTCGCGCGCAGCGAGGGTGAGCGCGCCCAAGCTCTCGGGCTCGTCGCACTCGCCATCGCCCAAAAAGGCCCACACCTTGCTGTCGTCAACGGGCTTGAGCCCGCGATTTTCGAGGTAGCGGTTGAAGCGGGCCTGATAGATCGAAAGGATTGGCCCCAGCCCCATGGACACAGTAGCGAACTGCCAAAAGTCCGGCATCAGCCAGGGGTGCGGATAGGAGGCGAGGCCGCCGCCTTGTTGCAACTCGCGGCGGAAATTTTTCAACTGGTGCTCGCTGAGACGCCCCTCGAGAAAGGCGCGGGCGTACATGCCGGGGGCGGCGTGCCCTTGAAAGTATATTTGGTCGCCGGCATGGCCGTTGCTGGGGGCGCGGAAAAAGTGATTGTACCCGACCTCGTAGAGCGTGGCCGAAGAGGCGTAGGTCGAGATGTGGCCGCCGAGGTTGGCGTTGTCGCGATTGGCGCGCACGACCATGGCCATGGCGTTCCAGCGCACGATGCTTTTGATCCGCCGCTCGACCTCGCGGCTGCCTGGATAGGGGGGCTGCTGGTCGCGGGCAATGGTGTTGATGTAGGGCGTATTGACGCTGAAGGGCGTACCGACGCCGGCTTCTGCGGCGTGGGTTTGGAGCTGCTGCAGGATATTGAGAACCTGCGCGGGCGTCCTATGGGCCAGCACGTAGTCGAGGGATTCGAGCCACTCGCTCATTTCGGCTTGTAGTTCACGGGCGTTGCTCATAGCTGAAACAATTCCTTTGCGTAAGCCGTTTTATAGGTTGAAAAAAGATAATAAGCACGTGTTTTCTTGGCAAAAAACCGTTTTGTTACAATCATTTATAGATTGCCACACGCGCTGAGCGGCGCAGAAAGAGAGGCTCCCAGTGCATAGACACAAAACTGCCTATATCTGTTTGCTGGCGTCGCTGCTTTTGCATCTCACCGCGCTTTACCTAGGGGATTACCTGTGGCGCGACGAGCTGGACGCGGAGACCTTTCGCGTGCGTCTCGCCCGCATCCCGCCGCAGTTCAAGCCCCGCCGCCTGAGTCCCCTGCCCCGCTTAGACCTAGAGGCGTTGAACGTGGAGATGGAGTATCTGCGGGCCGACCAGCCGGCTGTGGATGTCCGCGACCCCAATCTAGAGAGCGAGGCGATTCCACCCGCGATAGAGGCCCCGACGGCCCCCTTGGCCCTGCGCGAGACAGCCAGCGGTGCAAAGGAAGATGCGCCAATTTTGGAGCGCGAAAAGATGATCTCGCCCTCGTCGTTGGGCTTGGCCGATAGCGTGGGCATTGCCTCCATGGATCTCTTGCGGCTGGAGGACATGGCCCGCGCCAACAAGGACCACGCCGCCGTCATCCCCAGTCGGGCGACTCGCCGCGACTTGGCCGGCTACGTGAACTTCACCCAGTTGCGCGTCTATGGGGCCGGCTCGGGGCGCGGTGCGCTCGACGCCCTGAGCCGCTACCTGCGCGACCACACCCACCTGCTGGCGCGGGTGCGGGACAAGACCTACGAGTACTTCCTGTCCGAGCAACTGCTCAAAGACCCCGTTCACTTCCTCTTCCAAGACACTTTGTCTGCCTACGACGAGAGCGTCCTGACCAAGTTTAGCCCGGAGGAGAAGGCGCTGTTGGGCCGCTATCTGCGCGCGGGCGGCTTCCTGTTTATCGAGGGCGGCAACCGCTATTTGCGCGAAATGACCGAGCACCTGCGCGATATCTTGGGGTCTGAGGTGCGCTTTGCGCCCATCCCAACTTCGCATCCGATATATCACTCCTTTTACGAGTTCGGCGGCGGCTTCCCCGGAGAGGACAAATCGCGCATCGTGGACGTGGGGGACAACCGCTCTTGGTATTATCCAATCAACAATCGAGACGATCTTTTGGCCTTGCAGCAAGCACAAGCAGCCACTTTCTCCGGGGCTAGCGCTGGGGGCGAGGGGTTGCCGCCGCCAGAGGGGCTGTGGGGAGTCGAGATGGACGGCGAACTGGTGGCCGTGCTCAGCGACTTGATGTTGGGGGGGATTTGGCTGGGCAGCTTCAACACTGAAGAAGAAAACACACAGCCGACGACGTACGCGCTGATGGCCGGGACCAACATCTTGGTGTATGCCCTGACGCGCAAAAGTGGCATGACGCCCCAGTTGCCGCCGCCCGCTTGGATGCCGGGTCAAAGGCCCGTGGCCGCCCTGCAAGAGCCACCGCTAGCCGAGCTAGTCGGCGACGAGGAAGCCCTGTTCGACGATCTAGACGCTTGGCTGGCCTTGGTGTTGGCTCCTATCGGCAGCGAGATCACAGAGGATCTCACGGTGCGCTTGGACGGCCGCTACTCGCTCGAATTGCTCAAGCGCGGCTATCAGGGGCTGCTCTTCCACAATCTGCCCGCCGGCGCACACTGGGTCGAGTTGAACTATGGAGGGCAGACCCAACAGCTAGAGGTCGATCTGAAGGGGGGCGAGGTCACCACGCTGACGTTCGCGCTCAATCGCTTTGCCTTTGTGGTGCGGCTGCGGATGCAGGAGCAGGAGGGGCGGGCCGATTGGCAGCGCTGGTCTGCGGCCTTTGCCGACTTGGAGGTCGAGGAGATTTACTTGGCCGCAGACCGCGAGTGGTTGGAAGGCGGAGACGCTCCCTAAAGCCCTACTTATACCGCTTCATCTGACCGCTTTGCAGCCGGCCCCAGTACTCTTGTAGGCACGCCTTGATCTGCGGGCTGAGGATGACGCCGCCGATGATGTTGGGGAAGGCCATGCCCAAAATCATCATGTCGGAAAAGCCGAGCACGTTGTTGAGGGCGGTGACCGATCCGACGAAGACAAAGCAGACGAAAATGACGCGAAAGACAATGGTCGTCCGGGTGCCAAAGAGGTATTCCCAAGCGCGCTCGCCGTAATACGACCAAGAGATCATGGTCGAGTAGGCAAAGAGCATGACCGCCAGGGCGAGGACGTAGCGCGAGCCGGGAATAAAGGACTCAAAGGCCGCGGCCGTCATTTTGACGCCGACGATAGAACCTTCGCTGGCTTGGAATTGGGGATCGGCATAGACGCCGGTAATCATGCAGACCAGACCCGTCATCAAGCATATAATAATGGTATCTATGAACGGGCCGATCATGGCCACCATGCCCTCGCGGGCCGGCTCGTCGGTCTTGGCGGCGGCGTGGGCAAAAGCGGCCGAGCCAAGCCCGGCTTCATTGGAGAAGGCGGCGCGTCTGACGCCCATGACCAAGACGTACAAAAAGCCGCCGCCCACGGCTTGGGGCGAAAATGCCTGATCGATAATGTTGAAAATCATGGCCGGCACGTCGGTGATATGGGAGAGAATGATCAGTATGCAGGTTGCGACGTAGAGCAAGCACATGAAGGGCACGATGCGCGAGGTCACCCGGCCAATGCGGCGAATGCCACCGATGATGACCACGGCCACGAATGCGGCGAAGAGAATCCCCATCAGCCAGTTGTACTCTTGGAAAAAGGGCGAGACCGTGCCGAGAATTTCCAAGGTCTGGTTGGCTTGGAACATATTGCCCCCGCCCAAGCTGCCGCCGACGGTGAGCACGGCAAAGAAGACGGCTAGGGTGCGGCCAAATTCCTTCAGTCCCTTGGCTTCGAGGCCGCGTTCGAGATAGTACATCGGGCCGCCGGAGACGCGGCCATCGGGGTGAATTTTGCGGTGCATGACGGCGAGGGTACACGAAGCTAACTTGGAAGCCATGCCGAAAAAGGCCGCAATGATCATCCAGAAGATCGCCCCAGGCCCGCCGAGGCTCACGGCAATGGCCACGCCGGCGATATTGCCCAGCCCAACGGTAGCCGAAAGGGCGCTGGTAAGGGCTTGGAAGTGGGAGACCTCCCCGGGATCGTCTGGGTTGTCGTAGTGCCCGCGGATGACGTCGATGGAGTGCCGGAGGCCGCGCAGGCTGATCCAGCCAAAGAAGAAGCTGTAGTAAATGCCGCCGGCGAGCAGAATGGCGACGATGGGGACGCCAGCGACGCCGGTGCCAAGTTCGGCAAACAGGACGAGGGCGAGGACTTCGACAATGGCCCCAAACGCAGCATCCAAACCGGCGATGTGGTCTTGGATCCAGCTTTGTTCGGCGTCTTGAGCTAGGGTGGGAATGGCAAGGGCGAGCGTAAGCACTAGAATATAAAGTAAGCGCATGGAAAATTTCCTCTCCAAAGATCAGTGATTCTGCTCGTTATCGCGGAGCAGTTTATCTAGTTGAGCGCGTTTTTCCGGGGCCATGTGCGCTGCGTTTTCGGCCGTGGGGAAGCGGCCTTCGGCGACTTCGCGGCAATACGTTCTGAACATTTCGATCCAGTCTCGGCGCGCTTGGCCGTAGGCTTTGGTCAGGATCAGGTCTTCCGAGTTGAGGCCGACGAGGTCGTGGACGATCAGCACTTGGCCGTCGCAATAGCGGCCGGCGCCGATGCCGACGACCGGAATTTTGAGCCGCTCGGCAACAGCTCGGGCCGCTTCTTCGGTGACTAGTTCGAGGACTAGGGCACACGCGCCGGCATCCTCCAAGCACCGGGCTTGCTCGACGAGGGCTTTGGCCCCCTTCGGCCCCTTGCCGTGAAATTTGGGCACAGTGCCGCGCCGGTCGCTGAACAAGTAGAATTCGCGGGCCTGGGACTGCGGGGTAAATCCGAGGTGGCCGACGACCGGAATGCCGGCTTCGACGATGGCTTTTAGCTGGGGCAAGACCGGCAGGCCGCCCTCTAATTTGACGCCTTCGGCCCCGCCTTCCTGCACCAAGCGCCCGGCGTTTTTGACCGCGGTCGCAACCGACGGCTGAAAGGACATGAAGGGCAGGTCGGCGAGGAGAAAGGCCCGGCGCACCGCCCGGCGCACCGCCCGCAGGTGGTGGAGGATGTCGTCCATGGTCACCTGCTGGGGGCCGCGATAGCCCAAGACGTTGGTCCCTACCGAGTCGCCGACCAAGATCACGTCGAGGCCAGCTTCGTCCTGCAGCGCGGCCGTGGGGTAGTCGTAGGCCGTCAACATGCAGATCTTCTGGCCCCGCTCCTTTTTGGACTGGAGCGAAGAAACAGTGATTTTATTGGTCGTCGGCACCATGGCAGCGGAAGGACAAGTTCAAGGCGATAGTATAGAGCGGCGTACCTTGTGGGGCAAGCCTGTAGGCGGCTTACCTTGCCCGTGTGAATCATTTGCCACAGCTTCACCTTTATGCAGGCGAAATTCGATTTTATTCGCGCCGAATTGGCGCGGCGGCAGCAGGCCGGGCAGATGCGGTCTTTGCGCACCTATGAGCCGTGCGGCAACGCGCGAGTTCGCGCCCATGGCCGCACCTTGGTCAATTTTAGCTCCAACGACTATCTCGGCTTGGCCTCGCACCCGCTCTTGCAGGCGCGGGCCATTGAATTCGTCGAGCGCTACGGGGCTGGCGCCACGGCCGCGCGCTTGGTTTGCGGCTCTCAGCCGGGCTTTGCACAAGTGGAGCAGACCTTGGCTAGGCTCAAGCAGGCCGCGCGGGCACTGGTGCTCAATTCCGGCTATCAGGCCAATGTGTCGCTGCTGCCGACGCTGGTCGATCGGCGCGCCCTCATCCTGCTCGACCGGCTCTGCCACAATAGCTGGGTCCAAGGGGCGCTCTTGGGGCGCTGTCGGATGCGGCGCTACCGCCACGGCGACTTGGATCACCTGCGCACCCTGCTGGCGGAAAGCACCGGGGCCGCGCACTCGCGTCGGGTGATTGTCACCGAATCGGTGTTTAGCATGGACGGCGACGTCAGCGACATCGACGCGCTCGTGGAGTTGGCCGGGGAATTCGACGCGCTACTGGCCATCGACGAAGCGCACGCCACGGGCGTTTTGGGCGAGCGGGGGATGGGGCTAACGTGCGGCAAGGCCGTGGACGTCTGCGTCGGCACGTTTGGCAAGGCCCTCGGGTCCTTTGGGGCGTACGTGGCCTGCGGCGAGGATCTGTGGGAATACTTGGTCAATTGCTGCGCGGGGTTCATTTATACGACCGCGCTTCCGCCAGCCGTCTTGGGCGCGGTGGATGCGGCGCTAGAGCTGGTGCCGCAAATGGACGCCCAGCGCCGAGCGCTGCTCGCCCATGCCGCATACTTGCGCGGCGCACTCCGGGCGCAAGGCTGGGACACCGGCGCGGCGACCGCGCAAATCGTGCCGCTGATGGTGGGCGCAGAGGGCGAAGTGCTGGCCCTGAACGCCTATCTAGAGGAAAACGGCGTTCTAGCCGCGGCCATTCGCCCGCCCGCGGTTGAGCCGGGCCGGGCGCGGATTCGCTTGGCGCTCAGCGCCCGGCACCAGCACAGCGACCTCGACATGCTGATCGAACTGCTACGGCGGTGGCGCGATGGCCGGCGTTGACGTGGTGGCCCAACACGGGTGGGGCTTTGGCGCTTGGTGCTGGGACCGCTGGCGCGACGCCTTGCCCGCCGGCTTTGCCCTGCACTGCCCAGATCGAGGGTATTTTGGCCCAGCCGTGGCGGTCGCGGCCCGGCCGCGCATCGTCTTGGCGCACTCCCTTGGCTTGCACTTGTTGTCATCGCAGCTGTGTGCGACGGCCGAATTGATCGTGGTCATCAGCGGATTTCGCAGCTTTCACGCCTCGTGCGCCCGCCAGGCCCGGCGCTCGCGCCGCACAGTAGAGCAAATGCTCGTGCGCTTGGAGCGCGAACCAGCGGCCTTGTTGGCCGATTTTTACGCCCGTTGTGGCGCACCGCCAGACAGGTGCTGGCCTAGGGCCGTTGACGTGGGCGGCCTGCGCCGCGATTTGCAACTGTTGCAAGAGAGTGCGCTGGAACTATCCGCGATTCCGGTCGCCGCACAGGTGCTCATTTTGCACGGCAGCCGCGACCGGGTGGTGCCCGTGGAGCGGGCCGAGGAGCTGGGCGAGATGCTGCCCAACAGCGCGCTGGCCATCGTCGCCGAGGCAGGCCACGCCCTGCCCCTGACGCATCCCTATGCGTGTTGGGAGCGGGTTGAACGGGCTTGGCGCGGGATGCGGCCTGTATGACGGAAGCGAGTTTCAAAGCGCGCGTCGTCGAGAATTTTTCCCGCAGCGCCTCAACGTACGACCGCCACGCCGAGGCGCAGTGCGCTAGTGCCGCCACTTTGGCCCAATGCGCGGCCGAGTGCGCCGGAAATTTAGTAGAAGGCCCGGTGCTCGAAATCGGGTGCGGCACGGGCTTTTTGAGCGCGTCCTTGGCCGCGCTCTTCCCCGAGCGGCGTTTGGAGTTGACCGACCTTGCGCCGGCCATGGTCGCGCATTGTCGGCAAAAAATGGCCGCCGAGGCCGCCCATCCACACATCTGCTACCGGGTCTTGGACGGGGAGCAGCTAGCAAGCGCGGGATGCTACGCCTTGATCTGCGCCAGCTTTGTGGTTCACTGGTTCGCCGATTTGCGCGCCGGGCTACAGCAGCTACTGGCCGCGCTCAAACCCGGCGGGCAATTGCTCTGCTCCTATCCGGGGGCGGGTTCATACGCCGAATGGCAGCGCCAATGTGTGCGCCAAGGCGTCCCCTACAGCGCCAATGCCTTGCCCGACTTAGCGTCCGTGGCCCGCGCATTCGCCGCCCAGCCGGTCGCAGTGCGCCAATGGGAACAGGTGCTCGCGCTGCGCTTTCCAACCGCGTGCGCCTTTTTGCGCCACCTCAAGCGCACGGGTGCCCACACGCCGACGCGGCTTTTTGCCCTCGGCCCAGCGCAATTGCGCCGGCTCTTGCGCGGCTGGGACCGCGACTGCCCCAACGGCGTGGAGATTACATGCGTTGTTCATTACTTAGTTGTCGAGAAAGCGGGAGGCCGTGGCGGCTGAACTTCCCTCGCGCTTGTTTGTCACCGGTACGGATACGGGCGTTGGCAAGTCCTATGTCGCGGCCCTGCTGGCCGCCGGGCTGGAGGCTGCCTATTGGAAGCCCGTGCAAAGCGGGGCCGATGCAGACGCCGATTGGGTGCGGCGCGTCGCCGGCCTGCCGGCCGAGCGCGTCCTGCCGGAGACCTACCGCTTGTGCGCACCCCTGTCGCCGCACGAGGCGGCCCGACGCGAGGGGGTGCAGATCGAGATGAGCCGCTTCGCGCTGCCCCAGCGGAAGCGCTTGATCGTCGAAGGGGCCGGCGGGGTTATGGTCCCGCTCAACGGCCGGCACCTGATGGTCGATCTGATGGTTGCTCTGGCCCTGCCGGTGCTGGTAGTGGCGCGCAGCGAATTGGGCACCATCAATCACACCCTATTGACGCTGGACCAATTGCGCCGCCGCGATTGCCCGCTCTTGGGCGTAGTGGTCAATGGCCCCCCCAACCCAGCCAACTGCCGAGCTATTGCCCACTACGGGGAGGTGCCGGTGCTGGCCGCAATCGACCGCCGGGTAGAGCTGTCGCCGGCCAAGGTCCGGGCACTCTTTGCCCGCTATTTTGGCGGCCGTGGCTGAGCGCGTTGCTTCCCACGTGTGGTCGCCTTTTACCCAAATGAAGGCGACGCGGGCGGTGCAGCAGGTGCGCGCGGGTCGCGGGGCCGTGCTGGAGCTGGAGGATGGGCGGCAGATACTCGACTGCATTTCGAGCTGGTGGGTGACCTTGCACGGCCACGGCCAGCCCGAAATCGCCGCGGCCTTGGCCGAGCAGGCCAAAGAGCTGGAACAGGTAATAGCGGCCGGGTTTACCCATCGCCCGGCCGAAGAGCTGGCCCGGCGGCTGGTGGAGGCCTTGCCGGCGCCGCTAAAGTGGGTGTTCTACTCGGACGACGGCTCAACGGCCGTGGAAGTGGCGCTCAAGCTGGCCTATCAGTTTTGGCGCAACAAGGGCGAGTGCAATCGCACGCGCTTTCTGCGCTTGGAAGGGGCCTATCACGGCGATACGTTCGGGGCGATGTCGGTGGGGGAACGCTCGCTTTTTACGCGCCCTTTTGCCGACTTGCTCTTTCCGACCGACGCCGTGCCCTTTCCGGCCACTTGGGAGGGCGATGGGGAGGTAGAGGCCAAAGAGGCGCGGGCACTTGCGCGACTGGAGGAACTGTTGGCACGCCGTCCTGGCCAGTACGCGGCCATGATACTCGAGCCGCTGGTGCAGGGCGCTGGGGGCATGCGAATGTGCCGCCCGCACTTTCTCGCGGCCGTGCAGGCGCTTTTGCGCCAATGCGACGTGTTGGCCATCTACGACGAGGTGCTGACCGGGTTTGGGCGCACTGGGGCGCTCTTCGCCTGTGAGAAAGCCGCGACCCAACCCGATATCATCTGCTTGGCCAAGGGACTGACCGGCGGCTTTTTGCCCATGGCAGCCACTGTTTGCAGCGAGCGGGTTTTCTCGGCCTTCTATTGCGACGACCCGGCTAAAGCCTTCTATCACGGGCACTCCTATACGGCCAATCCTCTGGGGTGCGCGGCTGCGCTGGCTTCGCTGGATCTGCTCGCTGACAAGCCCTTCCGCCGCCTAGCGGCTTGGCAGCGCGAGGAAGCGGTGCGCCTGCGCGGGCACCAGCGACTCCGGCGGGTGCGAGTGTGCGGTACGATTGTGGCGGCGGACGTGGTAGCCGAGGGCGAGGTGGGGCCGCTGCTGAGGGAGCGATTTTTGGCGCGGGGATTCATGCTGCGGCCGCTGGGCAATAGCGTGTACGTGCTGCCGCCCTACTGCATTGAGCGGCCTCAGCTAGCCTCGATCTACGACTGCTTCTGCGAGCTGATCGACGCGCTCTGAAGCCCCTTGCGGCGGCCGCGCTTCTAGGTCGAGCAGGTCGAAGAGGGCTTGGTCGGCGTCGGTGCCGGGGTGGGGGGTAGTCAACAGGCGGTCGCCCGAGAAGATGGAATTGGCCCCGGCCAAAAAGCACAGAGCTTGTTCGGCCACCGAGAGCTGATCGCGGCCAGCCGAGAGGCGCACCATAGCCGAGGGAAAGAGGATGCGGGCGCAGGCGATCATGCGGACGAGCTCCCACGCGGTCGCCTTTTCGCGGTCGCCGAGCGGTGTGCCGGCGATGGGTACTAGGGCGTTGACCGGTATGGATTCCGGCGGCGTTGGTAGCTGTAAGAGCGCGCAGAGCAGGTCGATCCGGTCTTCGTCGCTTTCGCCCATGCCCAAGATGCCGCCGCAGCAGACCGAAATCCCGGCGCGGCCGACGTGGCCTAGGGTTTCGAGGCGGTCGCGATAGGTGCGGGTGGTGACGATTTCGGGGTAGTAGTTTTCCCCGCTGTCCAAGTTGTGGTTGTACGCGTGGAGGCCGGCTTCCCGCAGTCGGCGGGCTTGGTCGGCGTTGAGCATGCCCAAGGTGCAGCAGACTTCCATGCCGGTGGCGGCGACCGCGCGCACCATGTCCAACACGCGGTCGAACTCCGCGCCATCGCGGACTTGGCGCCAAGCCGCGCCCATGCAGAAGCGCGTGCTGCCGGCGGCCGCGGCGCACTCGGCGGCCTCTCGCACGGCGGCTAGCGACAGCAGGTCTTGGCGTTCGAGACCCGTATCGAAGTGGGCCGACTGCGAGCAATAGCTGCAATTTTCAGGACAGCCGCCGGTCTTGATCGAAAGCAGGGTGCAGACCTGTACTTGCCGCGGATCGTGGTGCGCACGATGAACGGTCGCGGCGCGGTACGCGAGGTCGAGTATGGGGCTTTTGTAGAGGGCGGCGATTTCCTCGCGCGTTGCGGGCGCATTCAGGCTCATAAGTCCTCGATCGGTTTGGTGGATGAGCGTCTAAAATCCGAGGTTTCGCCCGGCTTGGCAAGTTCGGCCGGAACGCGACTGCCGCGCAAATGGCTTGCTCCATCGCGCTCATTGGCTTTTATTTTGAGGCTGTTTGCGGGAGGTGAACGGATGTCTGGCCGATTGCAAGGCACTAAAGACTTTCGGCAGCGAATCAGGGCCCTGTTTTTCTCGACAGGTGGGGCTGGCTTAAACAGGGGCGTTTACTTTTGAAAGGGGTCGCGCAGTACGCATAATGGCCAGTAGTAAAATTGTAGTCAAAAAAGGGTTGAACTTGCCCATTGCTGGTGCGCCCACGCAAGTGATTGAAGACGGTCCGGCCATTGGGCAGGTGGCCGTCTTGGGGCCGGACTCCATTGACCTGCGGCCGACGATGGCCATAAGCGAGGGCGATTCGGTCAAAAAGGGCCAGTTGCTCTTCGAGGATAAGAGGATCTCAGGCGTGCGCTATACGGCACCGGCGAGCGGCAAAGTGATCGCGGTCCATCGCGGTGCCAAACGCGTGTTGCTCTCGGTCGTCATCGAGGTTGCCGAGGGCGAGGAAGAGCGCTTTGCGCAGCACACGCGCACGGCACCCGACCAGCTAAGCCGCCAGCAGGTGCGCGAAACCTTGGTGGCGTCCGGTCTGTGGGCCGCACTGCGTACGCGACCCTACAGCAAGGTGCCCGCGCCGGCTAGTGCGCCGCACTCGATTTTCGTCACCGCGATGGACACTAATCCCCTCGCGGCTGATCCCCAAGTCGTGCTCCGCGGGCGCGAAGACGACTTCGCACGGGGCCTGACCATCCTAAGCAAACTCACCGATGGGCCGGTCTATGTGTGCAAGGCATCCGGTGCGAGTATCCCGGCCGACGGTGCCGAGGTCGTCGAATTTGCCGGCCCGCATCCCGCGGGGTTGCCCGGCACTCACATCCATTTTCTCGATCCGGTCGGGCCGGCCAAGACCGTCTGGTACATTGGCTACCAAGACGTGGTGGCCTGCGGCAAGCTCTTTGCCACCGGCTCGTTGTGGACCGAGCGCGTCGTGGCCTTGGGAGGCCCCCAAGTGGAACAGCCGCGCCTGTTGCGCACCCGCCAAGGGGCCTGCCTGAGCGAGCTGACCGCGGGCCAGCTCAAGCCGGGCGAGAATCGGGTCATTGCCGGGTCGGTGTTGGCGGGGCGGGTCGCGTCCGGCCCCTTGGACTTCCTCGGCCGCTACCACGCGCAGGTCTCGGTGCTGGCCGAGGGCCGAGAGCGCGAGTTTCTGGGGTGGCAGAAACCGGGCGTCGATAAGTTTTCCATCAAGAATGTCTTTGCCTCCAAGCTGCTGCCCAGCCGGATTTTCGACTTTACTACCTCGACCGAGGGCAGCGACCGAGCCATGGTGCCGATCGGCTCGTACGAGCAGGTGATGCCGTTGGACATCCTCGCAACCTTTCTGCTCCGCGCCCTCATCGTAGAGGATACGGACCGCGCCCAAGCTCTCGGCTGTCTGGAGCTGGACGAGGAGGACTTGGGGCTGTGTACTTTCGCGTGCCCCGGCAAGTACGAATACGGACCCATCCTGCGGCAAAATTTGGCGCGAATTGAAAGAGAAGGATAGGCGCATTCAATGAAGGTTTTGCGAGATCTGCTCGACCAAGCCGAGCCTCTTTTCCACAAGGGGGGGCGGCTGGAAAAGTTCTACGCTCTATACGAGGCAGCCGATACATTTTTATATACGCCCGGTCGCGTCACTGAGGGGCCGACGCACGTGCGCGATGGCATTGACCTCAAGCGCACCATGATCACGGTCGTCGTCGCGCTTGTGCCCTGTATCTTCATGGCTATGTGGAACACTGGCTATCAGGTCAATCTGGCCATGCAGCAGATGGAGGCCACCACGACGGGCGAATGGCGCGGGATCATCATCGACATCCTCGGCATCGGCTACAATCCCGACAGCGCACTGGCCAACGTATTCCACGGCTTTCTCTATTTTTTTCCGGTCTTTTTGGTGTGCAATATGGTGGGCGGTCTGTGGGAGGGGCTTTTCGCGATGGTTCGCAAGCACGAGATCAACGAGGGCTTCTTGGTCACGGGCATGCTCTTTCCCTTGACCCTGCCGCCGACGATCCCACTGTGGCAGGTGGCCATCGGCATCAGTTTCGGGGTGGTGCTGGGCAAAGAGGTCTTCGGCGGCACCGGCAAGAATTTCCTCAATCCAGCGCTGACCGGGCGGGCCTTCCTCTATTTTGCGTATCCCGCCGAGATCACCGGCGACGCGATCTGGGTCGCGGCCGACGGCTTTACGCATGCTACTCCATTGGGGGCGGCTGCGGCCGACGGCATGGCGGCCTTTACCGGCTCGGTGACTTGGACGCAGGCCTTCTTGGGCGCGATCCCCGGGTCCATGGGCGAAACATCGACCCTCGCCTGCCTGATCGGCGCAGCCATCCTCATCGCGACTCGGGTCGGCTCTTGGCAAATCATCGCCAGCATGACGGTGGCTACGGTCGTCTGCGCTGAGTTGCTGTACGCGATTGGCAGCGATACCAACCCGATGTTCGAGATGGACGCGAGCTGGCATTTGGTGCTGGGCGGATATGCCTTTGGCTGCGTCTATATGGCGACCGACCCGGTGTCGGCGTCCATGACCCCGGCCGGCCGTTGGGTGTACGGGGCGCTCATAGGCTTTATGACCGTGCTGATCCGCGTGATCAACCCGGCCTTTCCCGAGGGCGTAATGCTGGCGATTCTCTTTGGCAATGTCTTCGCTCCCGCAATCGATCACGTGGTAATACAAGCCAACATTAAGCGCCGGCTGGCCCGCACCGCTGTCAGCTCTTAGGAGAGATAGACAAAGTGGCTAACGATTCAGTAGGTAGAACATTCGGCGTGGCGCTCGGCGTTTGCCTCGTCTGCTCGGTGCTGGTATCGGCGGCGGCCGTGTCGCTGCGGCCGACCCAAGCCGTCAACAAGATGCTCGACAAGAAGCGCAATATCCTAATGGCCGCCGGCTTGCTGAAGTCCGGCGAGGCTGCAAGCGGTGAGCGCGTCGAGGAGTTGTACCAGAATATAAATCCCCGCGTCGTCGATTTGGCGACCGGGGAATACGTCGATGGAGTGGACCCTATCGCCTACGACCAGCGGCGGGCGGCCAAAGACCCGGCGCAGAGCGAGCTAGTTCCGGCCGATGTGGATATCGCCAACGTCAAGCGCCGCGCCCTCCATGCCTCGGTATATCTGGTTTCGCAGAAGGGCAAGATCAAAAAGGTCATCCTGCCCGTCCACGGCTTAGGGCTGTGGTCAACGCTCTATGGATTCGTGGCCCTCGATGCCAAGGATCTCAATACTATCCGCGGGCTAGTGTACTACGAGCACGCCGAGACTCCGGGTTTGGGGGGCGAGGTCGATAACCCGAGCTGGAAGGCCCTGTGGGACGGCAAAAAGGCCTTCGACGAAAGCGGCGCAGTGCGTATCGAGGTGATCCGGGGCAAGGTCGTTCAGAGACGGCCCGAAGCCCAGTATCAGGTCGATGGGCTGTCGGGTGCCACCATTACCTCGCGCGGCGTCCGGGACATGCTGCGCTACTGGCTGGGTGCAGAAGCCTTTGGGCCGTACTTGGCCAAGCTCAAAGAACGAGGAGTTAGTTAAATGGCTGACAAACCAAGAGACGTCCTCTTCAGGCCGCTCTTTGACTATAATCCCATTGCCTTGCTGAGCCTCGGTGTATGCTCGGCACTGGCGGTGACGACCAAGTTGGAGACCACCGTCACCATGTGCTTGGCGGTCATTTTCGTGCTCTGTTGTTCCAACATGGCCGTCAGCCTGATCCGCAACTTCATCCCGGCCAATATCCGCATTATCGTGCAGATGACGATCATCGCCTCGCTGGTGATTATCGTCGATCAGTTTCTGCGCGCCTATGCCTTTGAGATCAGCAAGCAGCTTTCGGTCTTTGTCGGGCTGATCATCACCAACTGCATCATCATGGGGCGGGCCGAGGCTTTCGCCTTGCAGAACGACCCGGGCCTGAGCTTTCTCGATGGCTTGGGCAACGCCTTGGGCTACAGCGTCATCCTGATGGTCGTCGGCGTGTTGCGCGAGCTATTTGGGTCGGGTTCGCTCTTGGGGGTGCAGATGTTCGCCTTGGCTGCCGAGGGGGGTTGGTACGCGCCCAACGGCCTGATGCTCTTGCCGCCGAGCGCGTTCTTCATAATTGGCTTGTTTATATGGGCGCTCAGAACTTGGAAGAGCGAACAAGTCGACAAGGAGTAACCGAACATGGTCGAAGCCTATCTGAGCATATTTATGAAGTCCGTGTTCGTCGAGAACATGGCACTGGCCTTCTTTTTGGGGATGTGTACTTTTCTAGCTGTCTCCAAGGAGGTGCAGACGGCCTTCGGGCTTGGGATCGCCGTAATCGTGGTACAGACAGTTACCGTCCCGGCCAACAACCTAATCTACCAGTACCTGCTCAAGGAAGACGCCTTGGCGTGGGCGGGCTTGAGTGGGGTAGACCTGACCTTTGTAGGGCTGATTAGCTACATCGGCATCATCGCCGCCATGGTGCAGATCCTCGAGATGTTTCTCGACAAGTTCGTGCCGGCCCTCTACAATGCGCTGGGCATCTTCCTGCCCTTGATTACCGTCAATTGCGCGATTTTAGGCGGTTCGCTGTTCATGGTTGAGCGCGACTACAACTTCGGCGAGAGCGTGGTTTTCGGCTTTGGCTCGGGCTTTGGCTGGGCGCTGGCCATTGTCGCGCTGGCCGGCATCCGCGAGAAGATGAAGTACAGCGACGTGCCCCCAGGGCTGCGCGGCCTCGGGATCACCTTCATCACAGTGGGCCTGATGTCTTTGGCCTTTATGTCCTTTTCCGGTATTCAGCTCTAACAGAAAAGAGCGTTTTATGACTGAAGTCATTTCCGGCGTTGGCATGTTCACGGGCGTGGTGTTGGCCTTGGTGGCCATCATCTTGGTCGCGCGCTCCCGGCTGGTGCCCAGCGGCAACGTGCGGATCCTCATCAACGACGACGAGAGCAAGGCCCTCTCCGTTCCAGCCGGAGGCAAGCTGCTCAACGTGCTGGCCGACAACAAGGTTTTCGTGTCTTCGGCCTGCGGCGGCGGCGGCACCTGCGCCCAGTGCAAGGTCAACATCTACGAGGGCGGCGGCGATATCTTGCAGACCGAGACCAGCCACATTACCAAGCGCGAGGAGCGCGAGGGCGTGCGGCTTTCTTGCCAAGTCAACGTCAAGCAGGACATGAAGATCGAAGTGCCGCCCGAAGTGTTCTCGGTCAAGAAGTGGGAGTGCGAAGTCGTATCCAACGACAACGTGGCAACCTTTATAAAGGAATTTATCGTCAAGCTCCCCGAGGGCGAAACGCTCGACTTCCAGCCCGGCGGCTTTATCCAGATCGAAGTGCCGCCCTTTGAGTGCGACTTCAAGGATTTTGAGGGGATTGAGGAGCGCTTTCACCCGGATTGGGACCGCTTCAAGGTCTGGGATTTCAAAGCCGTCAATACCGAGCCCGTCTTCCGCGCTTATTCCATGGCCAATCACCCGGCCGAGGGCGACATCATCATGCTCAACATCCGCATCGCCACTCCGCCGCCCGACCGCGAAAAGGGCGGCTGGGAGGACGTGCCACCGGGCGTCGCCTCTTCTTATGTGTTCAGCCGCAAGCCGGGCGACAAGGTGACGATCTCGGGTCCCTTCGGCGAGTTTTTCATCCAAGACACCGACCGCGAAATGGTCTATATCGGCGGTGGCGCTGGCATGGCACCTTTGCGCTCGCATCTATACCACCTCTTCCACACGCTCAAGACGGGGCGCAAGGTGTCCTATTGGTACGGGGCGCGCAATCCCAACGAGGTCTTCTACGAGGACCACTTCCGCAAAATCGAACAAGAGTTTCCCAACTTCACCTTCCACATCGCCATGTCCGAGCCGCGACCGGAGGACCATTGGGACGGCTATGTGGGCTTTATTCACCAGGTGGTGTACGACCATTATCTCAAGGATCATCCCGCCCCTGAAGACATCGAGTATTACCTGTGCGGCCCGCCGCTGATGCTCGGTGCCGCGCTCGGGATGCTCGACGATCTAGGCATTGAAGAGGAAATGATCCGCTTTGACGAGTTTTGAGAAACGAGGATGACTATGAGCACGCTTATCGCCGCTTTCACCGTTTTTGGGCTGGTCATGGTTGCCATGGCTGTCGGCGTGATTTTTAGCAATCGCCGGATCCAAGGCTCGTGCGGCGGGCTGGGCACTATGCGCGATGCATTGGGCCAGCCTATGTGCGAGTGCGGTCAGGCACCCGGCTCGTGCGGGGATGCCGGGTCGGAGACGGATTGATCGTTTAAGCGCGAAAACACTTGCCTAAACGGCGGGTTGCCACCGCCGTCTTTCTTTGCGCGTAAGAGTATGGTCGCCAAAAAAAAGACCGGGGCATACGCGGATATCGGTTCGTACGCCAGCTTGGGGATTCAATTCGCGGCGACTATCCTGATCTTCGTGTCTATCGGCTGGTGGCTTGACGGCAAGTTTGCAACTACGCCGCTCTTTCTCTTGGTGGGTACCCTGCTTGGCGCGGGTGCTGGATTTTACAAACTCTATCGGACGCTGATAGACTTAGATGAGCGGCGCAAGCGGGAGGACGGACCGTGAAGTGGGACAGCATCGTCGCTGGCTTGGTGGTCGCTGGGATCAACGGCGCACTCGCACTGGGGGTGATTCGCTGGGGATGGGGCAAGGGTATGCAGGTCTTTATGATCGCCTTCTTCGGGGGGATGATCGCACGGTTGATCGCCGTGGTGGTCCTCTCGGTACTGGTGCTCAAATGGGCCGAGTTCCACCCCGCGAGTTACGTCACCGCGCTAGTAGCCGCGTACTTGCTTTTTCTCGTACTTGAAATTTTTTACGTACTCAAGCTACAAGGCCGTTCAAAGCGCTAAAAAGCCCGTGAGGTATTGACAGAAATTTGCGGCCCAATTAATTTATTTGGTTGGCTACTGCGACAGATTCCCTCCTATTTTTACATATTTCACAAGGCAGTAAATGGCTGGCGATACGCAGGCGGCAGATGCCGCAAATGCGCAAGTGGACATCATAGGGCACGTTGTAGATAGTCCTCATCTCGAATTGCCCTTTGTCGATTTTCATCACCTGCTCGCAGGCAAAGTTTCCCTTCCTTCGCTAGAGCTTTTCGGCATTGACCTCTCTATCACCCGGCACGTAGTGATTATGTGGGTGGCGAGCATCCTGCTCATAGTGCTCATGCTCCGGGCCTTCCGCAAGCCGCGCACCGTGCCTTCGGGTCTGGCCAATTTCTTTGAGGCCATCGTCGTCTTCCTACGCGACGAGGTCGTATTGCCCATCATGGGCGAGGACGGCAAAAAGTATCTGCCTTTTTTGCTGACGCTCTTCTTTTTTATTCTATTTTGCAACCTGCTAGGGCTAGTTCCCTACAGTGCTACGGCGACTGGCAACATCAACATCACGGCGGGTCTGGCCCTCTGCTCCTTTTTGGTCATGATCGGGGCCGGCATCGCCAACAACGGATTGTTCGGCTACTGCAAGAGCCTGATCCCTTCTGGGGTGCCGCCGGTGCTGCTCATCATTCTGGTTCCCGTAGAATTGATTGGTTTGTTGGTCAAGCCCTTTGCTTTGTGTGTGCGTCTTTTTGCCAATATGACCGGCGGCCACGTAGCGATTTTGGTTTTCTTGGGCTTGATCGCCATTCTGCAAAGTGAGTGGATCGCCATTGGATCTGTGCCTTTTGCCGTGGCGATTTACATGCTCGAAATTTTCGTGGGATTTGTGCAAGCCTTTGTTTTTACCCTGCTATCGACGGTCTTTATTAGCATGGCCGCTCATCCAGACCATTAGCAGGGGTTCACACCGTTCACATCACAAGAGGGAGTATTTGGCTATGGAATTGGCGTATATGGGTGCCGGAATTGGCATGGGGCTTTGCGCCATTGGCGCAGGTTTGGGCATCGGCCAGCTGGCCGGCTCAGCACTGGAGAGCATCGCCCGCCAGCCCGAAGCCGTAGGCGATATCCGCACCAGTATGATCCTGACGGCCGCTCTGGTCGAAGGCGTGGCCCTGATCGGCGAGGTGTTTTGCCTGCTGATCGTGCTGACCAAGTAGTACAAGCCCTATGTTACTTGATCCCCATTCGGGGCTCATAATATGGACGATCATCACCTTTTTGGTGGTGCTTCTCGTCCTCAGAAAATTCGCTTGGCCCCAGCTTTTGGCAGTCCTCGACGAGCGCGAGAAACGCATCAGCGATGCGCTTGCCGCGGCTGAGCAGGCGCGGCAAGAGGCCGAAGAGGTATTGCGCGAGCACCGGCAGAAGCTCGCCGCCGCTGATGAAGAGGCGCGGCAGGTCGTCACCGAGGCCCGCGAGGCCGGGGCACATGTGCGGCAGCGGATCGTCTCCCAAGCGCGGGAAGAGGCCGAGCGGATGATCGACCAAGCGCGGACCAGTATCGAAAGCGAGAAGCGCGCCGCCATCGCCGAGTTGCGCCGCGAGACGGCCGATCTCGCGGTTCAAGCCGCTGGTGCGCTGATCGACGCCAATTTGGACGATGAGAGAAACCGCGGCCTAGTCGACGACTTGATCGCCAGAATTCCCGAATCCAATTGAACGCCATCGTGCGAGCAGGACCATGAACGCACCCGAAGTAGTGAGACGCTACGCGGCTACGCTGCTGGAGGCCGCCGATGAAACGGGCGCGACCGCAGCGGTGCAGCGCGACGTTGAGCGGCTTTTGGAGACCGTGCGCCAATCCGGCGAGTTGGCCGAGTTTTTGGCCAACCCCCTAGCCGACAGCCAAGCTCAAGCCAATGTCCTGCGGGAGCTTTTCAGCGGCCAGATTGAGGTGTTGACCCTGAACTTCCTCCGGCTCATGGCAGTTAGGGGCCGCGCCTCTATCATTGGGGTGGCACTCGAAAGTTTTCTCGACCAAATCGCCGAGCGCGAGGGCATAATCGGCGCTGAGGTGCGCTCGGCCGTGGCCCTGAGTGCGGAGCAGTGCCAGCGCCTACAAGTGTGCTTAGAGCGCTACAGCGGCCGAACAGTGCGTTTGGATGTCCAAGTCGATGCTAGCCTGCGGGGCGGCGCGGTCGTCCGCCTCGGCGACACAGTATTCGACGGCAGTGTGAACACCTATCTGGAGCGCCTGCAAGCGCGTTTAGCCGGTTAGTCAGCAGGAGGATCTATGGCCACCGAAGCGATAGTTCAGCCCGATGAGATTTCCCAAATTCTCAAGCAACAGCTACTGGGCTTTGAAAAAGAAATAGACATATACGAGACGGGCACTGTGCTCTACGTCGGCGATGGCACGGCCCGCGTCCACGGTCTGAGCAACGTGCGGGCCACTGAATTGGTGGAATTCCCCCACGGCATTATGGGCATGGCCCTCAACCTCGAAGAAGACAACGTCGGCTGTGTGCTTTTCGGCGAGGACACCCTGATCAACGAAGGCGACCAAGTAAAGCGCACCGGCCGCATCGTCGAAGTGCCCGTGGGCGAGGCTCTCTTGGGCCGGGTCGTCAATCCCTTGGGCATGCCCATTGACGGCAAGGGCGATATCGAGGCTGATGAGAGCTTGCCGGTTGAGCGCAAAGCCCCGGGCGTGATTGACCGCCAGCCGGTTAGCGAGGCCCTGCAGACGGGCATTAAAATCATCGACTCGACCGTTCCCATCGGTCGCGGTCAGCGCGAGCTGATCATCGGCGACCGCCAGACTGGCAAGACGGCCATTGCCGTTGATACCATCATCAACCAGCGCGACCAAGACGTCAAGTGCATCTACGTGGCCATCGGCCAAAAGGCCTCGACCGTGGCTAAGGTGGTGGCCGAGTTGGAGGCCAATGGTGCTCTCGACTACACCATCGTCGTATCGGCTACGGCGTCCGACCCGGCACCCTTGCAGTTTCTCTCACCGTACGCAGGTGCTTCGATGGGCGAGTACTTTCGCGACAACGGTCAGCATGCCCTCATCATTTACGACGACTTGTCCAAGCAGGCGTGGGCCTACCGCGAGATGTCGCTGGTCTTGCGCCGCCCGCCCGGGCGCGAAGCGTATCCCGGCGACGTGTTCTACTTGCACTCGCGCCTGTTGGAGCGCGCGGCTAAGATGAGCGACGAAAAGGGCGGTGGATCGCTGACGGCGCTGCCGGTAATCGAAATCCTCGAAGGCGATGTATCGACTTTTGTGCCGACCAATGTCATCTCGATCACCGATGGCCAGATCCTGCTCAAGCCCGAACTCTTCTATTCGGGCAACCGCCCGGCTATGGACGTGGGTGCCTCGGTGTCGCGGGTGGGGTCGGCCGCGCAGACCAAGGCCATGAAGGCCGTGGCCAAGACCATCAAGGGCGACATTTCTCGCTACAACGAAGTCAAGGCTTTCGCCCAGTTCGGCACTTCGGATCTAGACCAAGCCACGCGCAATCTGCTCAATCGCGGCGAGAAGCTGATGGAACTGCTCAAGCAGGGGCAGTACCGGCCGCAATCGCTCGCGGAATTGACGGTCTCGCTGTCCGTCATAGATCACGTGCTCGACCTGCCTACGGCCGACTTGAGCCGCTTTGAGGAAGCGCTGCTAGCGCACATGCGCGATTACCAGCCCGCGCTCATGGCCGAAATTGGGAAGACCCGCGATCTGAGCGACGAGACCAAGGCCCAGCTAGACGCCGCCATCGCAGAGTTCAAGGGCCGCTTCCGTCCTTCCGAGGGATAGGCTGAGCTGTGGCCACTCTTCGCGAGCTGAGGACGCGCGTTGCCAGCATTACCAATATCCAGCGCGTCACCAACGCCATGCAAATGGTGGCGGCCGCCAAGATGCGCCGCGCCCAAGACGCCATCGCCGCCGCCCGCCCCTATGCCCAACGGCTAGATCGGTTGCTGAAGCAATTGCACCAGAGCGTCGATACGCAAGAGCAGCCGCTTTTCGCCGAGCGCACGGCCCAGCGCGTGGCCTTGGTAGTCATAACTTCCGACCGCGGTCTCTGTGGCGGCTTTAACTCCAATCTGTGTCGCCGAGTCCAAGCCGAACTAGGCGAGTACGCGGATGCCGAGGTTGAGTTAATCACGGTCGGGCGCAAGGGCCGGGACTTTTTCGGTGCTCGCGGGTACACCATCGCCCGCCACCACGCCGACGTGTTCAGCCAGCTCGAATTCGCCCGCGCTACAGCTATTGCCCAAGACCTGACGCACCGCTTCGCCGCTGCCGAGACCGACCGGGTGTTGCTCTGCTATAGCGAATTTGTCTCGATTGCCGCGCAGGTGCCCGTCGTCAGCCAGCTCCTGCCCATCGTGCCCGAGGAGGACGTAGTCGAGGCGACTGACTACACTTTTGAGCCGGGGCCAGAGAAGCTGTTGGAAACGCTCGTGCCGCGCCAAGTCAACTTCCAAGTCTGGCGTGCTCTGTTGGAGTCGAATGCGGGCTTTTTTGCCGCGCAGATGACCGCGATGGACAATGCCACCAAAAACGCCGGCGACCTAATTGAGGAACTGACGCGCGAAGTAAACAAGGAGCGACAGGCCTCGATCACCCTTGAATTGATGGACATTATCGGCGGGGCCGAGGCCGTGGCCCAATAGCGCCATTACACGCGAGGTACATATGAAAGAAGGAAAGGTCAAAGAGATCATCGGCGTCGTCATCGACGTGGACTTTGCCGGGCAGGAACTGCCGCCCATCTACAACGCCCTCGAAGTGGTTGAGTCGGACCGTCCCGGCGAGGAACGCCTAGTCCTCGAAGTGCAGCAGCATCTGGGAGAGCACCTAGTGCGCTGTGTAGCTATGGATTCTACCGATGGCTTGATGCGCGGTGCGCGCGTCGTCGATAGCGGTGGCCCGATTGAGGTTCCAGTGGGAGAGGCCGTTTTGGGGCGCCTGTTCAACGTCATTGGCGAGCCAATCGACGGCAAGGGTGCGCTCGGCGACGAGGTGCCTCGGATGCCCTTGCACCGCCCGGCCCCGGCCCACCAAGACCAAGTCACCACAGACGAAATGCTGGAGACCGGCCTAAAGGTGATTGACCTGATTTGTCCCTTTGCCCGCGGCGGCAAGCTGGGGCTGTTCGGCGGTGCCGGGGTGGGCAAGACGGTCACCCAGCGGGAGCTGATCCACAACGTGGCCTCTGGCCACGGCGGGTACACGGTTTTCGCCGGGGTGGGGGAGCGCACCCGCGAGGGCAACGAGATGCTGTACGAGATGGAGGAATCGGGCGTCATTGACAAGACAGCCATGGTCTTTGGCCAGATGAACGAGCCGCCCGGGACGCGCCAGCGCATCGCACTGGCTGGTTTGAGTATGGCCGAGCACTTCCGCGACGAGGCCGGCCAGGACGTGCTGTTCTTCATCGACAATATCTTTCGCTTCATCCTCGCCGGTGCCGAGGTTTCGGCGCTGCTGGGGCGCATGCCCTCAGCGGTTGGCTACCAGCCGACCCTGGCGACCGAGATGGGGGCCCTGCAAGAACGCATCACCACCACCAAGAACGGCTCGATCACCTCGGTGCAGGCCATTTACGTGCCAGCCGACGACTATACAGACCCGGGCGTAGTTTCGGCCTTCGCCCACCTCGACGGCCGCATCGTGCTGGAGCGCGCCTTGGCCGACCAAGGGCTATACCCGGCGGTTGATCCGCTGGCGTCAAGCTCGCGCATCCTCGATCCCCGCGTCGTCGGCGAAGAGCACTATCAGGTTGCCCAGCGCGTCCAAGAGCTCTTACAGCGCTACCGCGACCTGCGCGAGATCATCGCCATTCTCGGCATTGACGAGCTGTCGGACGAGGACAAGCTGATCGTGTCGAGGGCCCGCAAAATTCAGTTCTTCCTCACCCAGCCCTTCCACGTGGCCGAAGCCTTTACCGGCAAGCAGGGCGAATACGTCAAAATCGAAGACACGATCCGCGGTTTCAAGGGACTGGTCGAGGGCGAGTACGACGACGTGCCCGAGCTCGCCTTTTTCCTCGTCGGCGATATCGAACAGGCCCTACAAGCCGCCAAGGACCTTTAGGCCATGCCTGCCTTCGCCTTAGAGGTCGTCACGCCAGAGCGGGTGGCCTACTCGGGGCCGGTTGCCAGCCTGCAAGCACCCGGCAGCGAGGGGAGTTTCGGCGTCTTGGCCGGACACATACCGCTTTTGACCGGGTTGCAGATCGGGCGGTTGCGCTTTGTCGAGGAGGGCGGCCGCGAGATCCAAATGGCCATCAGCGGCGGTTTTGTTGAGGTCGAGCGTACGCAGGTTGTGGTGCTGGCCGAGACGGCTGAACGCATCGAGGAGATCGACGTTGAGCGCGCCGCGGCGGCGCGGCGGCGGGCCGAGGAGCGGTTGGCACGGCGGCGGGAGGAGCGGGTCGATGTAGCGCGGGCGCAGGCGGCGCTGGCGCGGGCGATCAATCGCATTCGCACGAGTAGTTGAATTTTGAGTACCATACAGGGGCTTCCTGCCCTGTGCCTATCTTACGCTACAATTCTCCAATTTTATGCCATAGGCGAGGCCGCTACTCTTACTGTAACTACATTGGACTCCCTGACACAAAAGCCGGTCAATGGGGTGTTCGTGAATGTTGCAGGATCGCCGCATACGTCAATAACGGACATTGCAGGAAAGACTCGCCTTGAACTAGCTCCGGGACACCTACTGGTGCAGTACTCCCATATTGCCTATTCCAGTGGTGTTATACAAACGCACTTGGACTCATTAGGTTCGACTCTCCTGATCCTGCTTCAAACTCATTCAGTTAAAATTCCCGAGATAATAATAAGCACTTCGGCAAGTACACCAGAGCAGGGCAAGACCGACATCTCACTGATTGAATTACGGAGATATCCGGCCCCGACCAATGACCCTTTGCGATACCTGAAAGTATTGCCCGGAATTACCTCGGGCAACGACTTCAGTGGGTTGTACAATGTTCAAGGTGGCAATTACGACCAAAACCTTGTGTACATCAACGGCGTTGAAATGGAACCACCCCTTCTGCTGCGCCGAGGTTTGGCTCAGACTCTTTCCATGTTGAATCCTGCAATGATCGATAGCATGACGTTTCGGGCCATTTCATTCCCCGTGGCATTCGGAGATAAACTCAGCAGTGTGCTCGACGCCAATTACAAGCTGAATGCGAAGGAAAATAGAGGGACCTTGGAGCTATCAGCAACAACTCAGAGTCTCACACTCCAAGGACACCTCGCTCAACCTCTCGATTTCATTAGCGGTATACGCTATTCCAATCTGAGCCGAAATTCTCGCGGTCTTCAAATTTCCGGCCAATTCGAGCGGAAGTTTTGGGATTGGCAGACTCAGATAAGAGTCAAGTATCCCCGAATCGGCCAACTAATACTCTATATGGCAACTCTCAGAAGTACCTTTGGCATGCGGCCAGAGGAAATTTTACTTCGCTACAACTGTCATGCTTTTCGTCATAAGAGAATATGCGATGAGTACCACGGTTTCGCGAGCGGGCATGAGAACTTCACTTACGAGGACAATCTCCTAGGAATGTCCATAAAACATGGGAGAATCAGAGTATATACCAATATAGTACACAAGAGAGAAGACGAAGACACCAGTGTACAGTACGAAATTGAACCTGGTAGTATTCGAAGCACGGAGGCCTTCACTAACCAACTGAAACAGATAAAGGTCGAATCTGCAATAGTCGCATCAAAGAACTTAGGGGAATCACATTTCATGGTAGGGGCAGGTGCGAGATTCCTAAAGATCAATGGTAATGTAAATTCTTTTGAGGAAATTACATACGACCGTGGAAGATTCTTCGCGGAAGGCATCAACTCGGAATTGCAACGCAACTACAATGACAGTTTCTTCTATCTTCAAAGCCGACGCCAAGATGGCCGCTTACAGACCGTCTTCGGAGTGCGAATCGCTCAGTTTGGGGCAACCGGTGAGACAATTGTAATGCCGCGAATTAGCGCCAACTATCGGCTCTTTCCTCGTGTGTCATGGACACTTGCAGCCGGGCGGCACACACAGCCACCTATATACAAGGAGTTCTTACGAGGCGAATCGTCAAGAGAGAGCCTTAAGTCTCAACGATCCGATCAAGTAGGCACTGGGCTTATCTACGAAATCCAAGAGTCATTGTATTGGAGCACTGAGATCTTCTATAGGCTCCAGTGGAGAATGATCTCTTACCAAATTGACGATCTTCGAATGCGCTATTCAGGTGAGAATGATTCGAAAGGACGCGTCTTTGGTGTGAATTCGAAACTTAGAGGAAAACTAGACAGTCTGATTGGAATTGTGAGCTATGGCTATTTGATAGCGCGAGAGAACATCATTGGAGATGGCCACGCCTACCTTCCGCGAGCAAATGATCAGCGTCATACGTTATCCATGTATCTCGAAGATAGGATGTTCCTAGACTTTTCGAGGATACGTTTTCTAGATTACTCTCGATTTCACATTCGCGTTTTGTATGGGACTGGCTTTCCACACACCCCAAAGATCGTAACCGTATCGGAAGATGGCCGCCCACAATTAACTGATGGACCGCGCAACAGTGTACGAGATAGACCGTATTTTAGATTTGACGTCGGGATGACTCAAGCGACTAGCTTGTGGCGGAAGACGCTTCACCTCCGCGAAGAAATAGCAAATGTATTCGACCAGCATAACGTCTTAGGCTATTCTTACCTCCCATCATCAAGTGGAAAGCCAATTGAGCTGCGTAGGTCGCTAGGGCGTCGGGTTTACAACGTTTCGGTGTCTATAGAATTTTAACTTGCTCCTGAGGCTCTCAAGTCTGCATGGGTTTGTACGTTTTAAGAAAGATAGAAGTTACATCCATCAGAATCTGGGGCAAGTGCTGAGATGAGTATCTTTATCTCGCACCGGTTCTCAACAGTCCGTATGGCTGATCTCATAGTAGTATTAGATGATGGATGTGTGCTAGAGAAGGGAACCCATGATGAGCTACTCCTGCAAAATGGGAAGTACGCCGAAATGTTCAATGTCCAGGCGGAACGATACCGCTGAAACTGCTCGCCACCTCAGTAAGGCAGCGGTCTCTGTCGTCTGACCGACATCGGCCTCGTCTTCCTGCTTTTTCAGGACGTTCGCAACCGCAAGGAGCATGGCAAGCGCGATCAGTCCAGCCGCAATCAGCTAGACCTGATCGAAATGCCGGGCAACCATACTGGAAAGCGCACCAAAGAGGGTGATCAGGCTGAAGGTGCGTATTCCCGCCATGCGCGAGCGAATCGCTCTCTCTGTAGTCCGACCAACAATCCCAAGCCAAGGGCGATACCCAATGTCGCAACATCAGAATTCACTAGAGCGGATTTGTCCATGAAATATGGTATATGGTCCCGAGCGAGATTGAGATCAGCATATCCTCGGTAGCTGCTCCCCACTCAGACGGTCGATGACGCGGCGAGTCCCGAGTGGGCTGCGGGCGGTGACGATACCTGCTTCGCCTTGGCCAACCTCGCCGATCTGACTGGCCTGCCCGCCGTGGGGATGGGATTTCACGATCTGGAGTGCTGCGTCTGCTTGATCCGGCGGCACGAAGGCGATGAAGCGGCCCTCGTTCGCCACGTAATGGGGATCAAGTCCGAGGATTTCGCAGGCACCTCGCACCTGATCTATGACGGGGATTGAGCCTTCGTCGATTTCGATTGGCCGGTGGGCCGCTTCGGCGATCTCCACCAAGGCACTGGCTAGGCCTCCGCGCGTCAGGTCCCGCAGGCAGTGAACGTGGATCCCGGCCTTTAGCAGGTTCAGCACCACTTGGGCGACACAGCCGCTGTCGCTTTCAATGGCCGACTCGAATTCAAGCCCTTCGCGGACGGCCATGATGGCCATGCCGTGGCGGCCGATATCGCCGCTGACCAGTACGGCATCGCCTCGGCAAATGGACCCGGGGCCGATGGGTGTTCTCGATTCGACGAGGCCGATCCCAGCCGTATTGATGAACAGGCCGTCTCCCTTGCCCCGGTCCACGACCTTGGTATCGCCCGTGACTAGCTGTACGCCGGCCTCGCTGGCCGCTTCGCGCATGGAGTGTACGATGCGGGATAGGGTCTCCATCGCCAAGCCCTCTTCGAGGATGAGGCCGCAGCTCAAGTAGAGCGGTCGAGTGCCGCACATGGCCAGATCGTTGACCGTGCCAAAAACGGCGAGCGAGCCGATGTCGCCGCCGGGGAAAAAGAGGGGATTGACCACGTAGGAGTCGGTTGAGAAGGCGATTCTGCGGCCGCCGCATTCCACCACTGCGCCGTCGTGGCGCGCCTTTAGGTACTCGTTCTCAAAGGCCGGCACCAACAGTTGGTCGATCAGGTCGGCCATCAGCTTCCCCCCACCGCCGTGACCCATCAGGACGCGAGTGTGGGAATTGACTGGCAGAGGACAACTAAAGTTGAACTCGGGCCCCTTCTCTGCGCTCACAGTGCCACTCCCATTCTCCGATGCGCGTAATAAGCAGCGCAGGCTCCTTCCGACGAGACCATGGTCGCCCCCAGCGGATGTTCCGGTACACAACGGCTGCCGAAGGCCGGGCAATCGGTCGGTTTGTTCCGACCTTGGAGGATGAGGCCGCTGATGCACTCGCCGGCCTCCTCGGCCGCATGCGCGGCCACGCCAAAGCGCGTCTCGGCGTCCAGATCGGCATATGCCGGCCGCAATCCCAGCCCGCTGGCGGCGATCTCGCCGACCCCCCGCCACTTGCGGGGCACGATCTGAAAGACCTCCCGAATCAGTTGGACAGCGGTCGAATTCCCTTGCCGCCGGACCGTGCGGGCATACTGGTTTTCGACTGCGGCGCGTCCCTCTTCTAGCTGCCTGACGGCCATGTACACTCCTTGGAGGATGTCCAAGGGTTCGAATCCGGTCACGACGATGGGGACGGAGTACTTGCGGGCGATGGGTTCGTACTCGGCGTATCCCATCACCATGCAGACGTGGCCGGCCGCTAGGAACGCCTGCACCTGAGTGTTCGGCGCGCCGAGGATGGCTTCCATGGCTGGCGGCACCAGAACGTGGGAAACCAGCATCGAGAAGTTGCCAATGCCCTCTTGCCGGGCCCGATAGGCCGCCATGGCATTGGCCGGTGCTGTGGTTTCAAATCCCACGGCGAAGAACACCACCTGCCGGTCTGGATTCCCCGCGGCAATGTCGAGGGCATCCAGCGGAGAATAGAGAACGCGCACGTCTCCCCCCTGCGCTTTGACGGACAACAAATCGGAATCGCTACCGGGGACGCGCAGCATGTCGCCGAAGGAGCAGAAGATGACGTCGGGACGGGCGGCGACTTCGACCGCCTTGTCGATCAGCTCTACGGGAGTGACGCAGACCGGGCATCCCGGTCCGTGAACGAGACGGATGCAATCGGGAAGCAACTGGTCGAGGCCAAACTTGACGATGGCGTGGGTCTGTCCGCCGCATACCTCCATCAGCGTCCAAGGCCGGGAGACCAAGCGGGCGATCGATTCGGCGCACACGCGGACGTCGCTGGGATTGCGGTACTCGTCGAGGAACTTCACTTGCCGTCGTCCTTTAGGTCTTGCAACTCGCCCACTTCGCGCAGATACTCGAACACGCGCTCAGCCTCCGCTTGGTCCACCACGCTCAGGGCCAAACCGACGTGGACGGTGACGAAATCACCTATCCGGGCTTCTGGAACGCAGGCCAGATTCACGGTCTTGACGATGCCGCCAAAGCTAACTTTGCCGGTGCGCATCAGGGCGTCGTCGTCCGATATTTCGAGCAGTTCACCCGGAATGGCAAGGCACATAATAGTCTTCAGATTTGCTGGTCAAAGAACGGGCCGCGGCAACGATCTGACCGAGCGCGATGCCGCCGTCATTGGGCGGGACGCGCTGATGCCAGTAGGGTCTGAACCCCTCGTCGCGCAGACCCTGCACGGCTATTTGCAGCAGATGGACATTCTGAAAACAGCCGCCGCTGAGCACGACTTGGTCCTCGCCCAAGATGCGGGCCATTTGGACGATCAGCCGGGCTAGTCCGTTGTGAAATTTGGCGGCGATTTCGCCAGCGGACGCGCCTTCGCGCACATCCGCCAATACCTGCAGAAGCACAGGTTCCCAATCGGCTACGCGGGTGGGACCGTCGGCGCACTCGAATTCGTAGTGGTCGTCCACCCCTTTCCGCACTGCGAACTCCAGCTCCATGGCCGCCTGCCCTTCAAATCGGCAGTGATGGCGCAGCCCAACGATCGCGCTCACCGCGTCGAAGAGGCGACCGATGCTGGACGTGCGCGGACTATTTACCTTCCGCACCAGTGCCGTGCAGAGTAGCGCAGCTTCCACTCGGGCGAACCCACAGAGCCGGATGAGGTCCGGCTGCTCGAACACCTTCTCTCCGAACAGCTCAAAGAGCAGCCCCAGAGCGGATCGCCGCGGTTCCCGGACGGCCGCGTCGCCGCCGGGAAGGGGAAAGGTGCGCAGGTGTGCCGCCCGCTCGCAGGAGTCTTTGCTAATGCGCAAAAACTCTCCGCCCCAGACGGTCCCGTCTAGGCCGAATCCAGTCCCATCCCAAGCGACGCCCAAAAGCGGGCCAGTTAGTCGATTTTCGGCCATGCAGGAAAGCACATGGGCGCAGTGGTGCTGAACGGGCAGGACCGACCGCTTGGAGTGGCCGGCGTAGCGGGTCGATTGGTAATCGGGATGGGCGTCGCAGGCAATGAAGTGTGGGTTGATTTCGTAGAGGGCCTGAAAATCGTCGATCACTTGGCAAAAGGCGGCGTTGGCCTCAGCGGTTTGCAGGTCGCCGATGTGCTGGCTGACGAATGCGTCGCGCTCAACCGACAGGGCAACTGCGCTCTTGAGGTGAGCACCGACCCCGATGACCGAGGGGATGGCAGTCTCCAGCTCGACTGGCAGCGGTGCATAGCCCCGGGCGCGGCGCAGAACCAGCTCGCGCCCCTCTGCGACGCGCACAATCGAATCGTCCACGTGGCGGCGGATCGGCCGGTCGTGGACCAGCAACAGATCGGCAATTTTCCCTAGACGCTGCAGTGCCTGTCGTTCGTCAATGCAGATCGGCTCTTCCGCCAGATTGCCGCTGGTGGCTACGATCGGCCGACCGAGCTCGTGGACCAACAGATGGTGCAATGGCGTATAGGGTAGCATGATTCCGAAATAGGGATTGTGCGGCGCCACGTTGGACGCCAAGTCGTCCCTGCCATTGCGTCTCAGCAGGACGATGGGGGCCTCGGGGGAGCAGAGCAATCGCCCTTCCAATTCAGAGAGTTCGCAGTGAGCGGCGATGCGGCGAAGATTGGGATACATCAAGGCAAAGGGCTTTTCTTCCCGGTTCTTGAAGTGCCGAAGCCGCGCAACCGCTGCCTCATTGCGGGCATCGACGATCAGGTGAAAGCCGCCGAGCCCCTTGACGGCGAGAATCCTCCCTTGCCGCACGGCGGCGACGCCTTGGCGCAGTGCCTTGCCCTGTATAGCCACGGAGCGACCCTTGGCATCCCACAGTTCTAGCTGGGGCCCGCATTCGGGACAGGCGTTTGGCTGGGCGTGGAAGCGGCGATTCAGGGGATCCTCGTACTCCGCCCGACACTGGCGACACATGGCAAATCCCTTCATGGTCGTGTGTGGGCGGTCGTAGGGCAGTGCCTCGATGATGCTGTAGCGAGGGCCGCAATGGGTGCAGTTGGTGAAGGGATACCGGTAGCGGCGATTTTTCGGATCGAAAAGGTCCGTCAAGCAATCCGCGCAGGTGGCGATATCCGGCAGGATTAGCGCTTTCTTGCGGCCCGAGCCAGTGCTTTGACGTATCTCAAACCTATTGTAGCCCACTGGATCGAGACAGGTGGGTTCGAGGCTTTGAATGGAGGCGCGAGGGGGTTTTTCCTTTTCAATGCGCACGAGGAAAGCCTTTAGTCGTTCTTTGCTGCCCTCCACTTCGACGAGGACCCCCAAAGGCGAGTTATGCACCCATCCGGTCAGGTCCAAGTCCCGAGCGAGGCGGTAGATGAATGGTCGGAATCCAACGCCTTGGACGGTGCCGCGGATGACAATGGACATCCGTTGGATCGAGTCGGTGCGAGCGGTGCAAGAACCTCGGTCTAGTTTCTGTGTCATGGCTCCTTGGCGTTCTCCAGCAGTGTGCGGACCAAGTACCGGACAGCAGCGGTGCTTAGCGCACGAGCAGCACGGGGCAGACGACGGATTCCAGATTTGCTCCAAACTGGGCCATCTGGGTCATTCTCCAATGGTGACGCTCTCCAGCACAATCTCTTGGGCCTCTTCCGACAGTTCGACGAAAAGCCGGGCATCCTCGGCTATGGTGCCGCGAGCGGCGCGGGCAAAGTGGTCGCGCAAGTGCCCCGGTGCGATGTGCGCCAGTGCGCCTAACTTCACGTTCACAGCTAGCACTTTGGTGGCCTTTTCGGCGGCGGCGATGGACTCGACCTTCTGCATCAAGTCGGCCATGAGTGAAAGCTCATGCACGTTCCGCCTCGCTTCTCAGAAAGCTCGGTGTGGCCCATGGACCGATCTCCTGCAACACCGCTTCTACCGCCGTCTCGACCGCACTATCGACAGCGGGAGAAAGGCCGCTACCCGTAGTAAAGTCGGCTCCTTCAACGCCTATGACGATGAATCGGTCGGGGAGTTGATCCACGGCGCGGGCTAGTTCGACAGCCTCGTTGAGCCCAAAGCCGTGGGTTGAGCACGTGGTGCCAAGATGTTGGGGCAAAGGCCGGGTGCTGGCGTCGAACCGGGACACGGTGCCGGCCGGAGCCCCCGAAGAAACCGCATCGACGACCACGACCGCCGACGCCCCTTTCCAAGTATCCATCAGCCCCAAGCCGCTGCCCCGGTGGCTGCGGACTTCGACCCCGGGTTGAACAAGCGCCTTTAGTTGCCGCGCCACGGACAACCCTACGCCGTCGTCGCGGCCGAGCGGATTGCCCATGCCGATGACCACGATTCCACCCGGTTCGGCGTTCACAATCGGTCGACCTTGAGCTTGAGGAAATGGGTCGAACAGGAAATGCAGGGGTCGTAGTTGCGCACGGCCTGCTCGCACTGCCATTTCAACTCCTCGTCGGGCAGATCGACGCGCTCGGGAATGAACTGCCACAAATCTCGCTCTATCGTCTTCTGGTTGGCCGCTGTCGGGGAGACGATCTTGGCGTCGGTGATGGTGCCGGAGTCCTCTAGGGTGTAGCGGTGGTAGCAGATGCCGCGGGGAGCCTCGGTACAGCCGTACCCCGTGCCGGCCCTTGGCTCGACCGGAATCGCCGGCGCGTCGGGCATTTCGTAGGCATTGATTAGACGCAGGGCCTCTTCAAAGGCGTAGAGGATCTCAACGCTGCGGACGATGATGCTCTTGAATGGATTGCAGCAGGTAGTACCCAAGCCTGCCTCCCGAGCAGCCTCCTGAGCCAGCGGCGAGAGCGCGTCGAAGTTGAGGCTGAAGCGGGCGAGCGGCCCGAGCACGCAGGAGCCGCGGCCGGCCACGACCGTGTGCAGGGCGGTAGAGTGGGCCACGTGCTCCTCGATCAGGTGATCGTCGTAGCCACTGGCCGGGCAATCAATACCCTTGTTCGATTTGAGACGCCCATTGACGATGGCATACTCCTTTTCATCTCTCATGGCCACGTACTCGTACTCCTGCTCGAACTCGGGGAAAGGCAAGGTGGCCACCCAACGGACCGTCTCCAAGGCCGCCTCTAGGCCCCATTGGAGATCCGCCTCCAAGGTCTGCAAATCCTTCTTGCTGGGAACCTTGTAGAAGCCGCCGACCCGCAGGTTTATGGGGTGGATCTCGCGGCCGCCCAAAAGGCCCATGATGTCGTTGCCGATCTTCTTGAGCCGCAGGCCTTGCTGCACCAACTCGGAGTGGTCCCGAGCCATCTGCACCGCGTCCTGATAGCCGAGAAAGTCGGGGGCGTGCAGCATGAACACGTGGAGGGCGTGGCTCTCGATCCATTCGCCGCAGTAGATGAGTCGGCGCAGCAGATTCAAAGGGCCGACGACCTCCACCCCGCAGGCGTCCTCCATGGCCTTGGAAGCGCCGAGCAAATAGGCGATCGGGCAGATTCCGCAGATGCGGGCGGTGATATCGGGTGCCTCGGTGAAGTCGCGGCCCCGCAGCAGGGCCTCGAAAAAGCGCGGCGGCTCGAAAATCTCGAGCCGGACATCCTCTACGGCGCGATCCTTCAACTTGATGTAGAGTGCGCCCTCCCCTTCGACGCGGGCCAAGTAATCGACTTTGATCGTCTTACGCTTCATGCCTTTCGCTCTCGCGACGAAACGGCTCCGCAAAGGCGTTGAATCCCCGAAAGGCCCGGAGCACATCCGTCTCGTCTGCCCCGAGCTGAATCCAGGTGCTGCTCAGGGAACGGGTGTTCGGGGTCTCCATCGGTCCGTAGCAGCCATAGCAGCCCCGATTGTAGGCCGGACAAAGGGCACCGCATCCGGCATGGGTCACCGGGCCGAGACAGGGCGTACCGCGGGTCACCATGACGCAGGGTGTACCCCGCTGCTTGCATTCCACGCAGACGCTATGGGCGGGGATGTTGGGGCGTCGGCCGTGCAAATACGCGTTCAAAAGCTCCAGTAGCTGGTCCTTGTTGATCGGGCAACCGCGCAGCTCGAAATCGACGTGGACGTGGTCGGCGATGGGCGTGGACTTGTCGAGGGTGCTGATGTATTCCGGGTGGGCATAGACCACACTGGTAAACTCCTCGACGTCTTTGAAGTTCCGCAAGGCCTGGATACCGCCGGCCGTGGCGCAGGCCCCGATGGTCACTAGGAAGCGGGAGGTGCGGCGGACTTTGCGGATGCGCTCGGCGTCGTGGGGCGTGGTGATCGAGCCCTCTACGAGTGAGACGTCGTAAGGGCCTTTTACTACGGCGCGGGAAGCTTCGGGGAAATTGGCGATCTCCACTTTTGCGGCGAGGGCCAGAAGTTCATCCTCGCAGTCCAGCAGGCTCAGCTGACAGCCGTCGCAGGAGGCGAACTTCCACACCGCCAATTTGGGTTTGCGTCCCATTTCAGAGCTCCGCTTTGCCGAAGGTGTCGGCGATCCGCTCGAAGGGAAAGACCGGCCCGTCTTTACAGACGAATTCAGGCCCGAATTGGCAATGCCCGCAGTGGCCGACAGCGCACTTCATGTTGCGCTCCATAGAGACGTACACATCGGCGGGATTCACGCCGCTGTCGAGCAATTCGCGCACCGCAAACCGCATCATGATCTCCGGGCCGCAGACCATGGCCAAGGAGCAATGGGGATCGAATTCAGTGCGCCCCAACAGGGTAGTTACGACGCCGACGTGTCCGCGCCAGTCGCTACCGCCGCTGTCCACGGTAACCTCAACCTCCAGATCGAACCGACCGCGCCAACGCTGCAGCTCCTCGCGGTACAGCAGATCGCCCGGCGTCCGAGTGCCGTACAGCAGGACGATCCGACCGAACCTTTCACGTGCGGCAATCAGGGCGTACAACGCCGGCCGCAACGGCGCCAGCCCAATGCCGCCGGCCACGATCACCACGTCGCGGGTCGCGGCCCGCTCCACCGGCCAGGGTGTGCCGAAGGGACCGCGCACGCCCAGCATCTGGCCCTTCTTCATCTCGATGAGGGCCTCGCTGACCGTGCCCACGGTGCGCACCGTGTGGACGAGCCGCTGCGGGCGAGCGGGATCGCCGCTGATCGAAACTGGCACTTCGCCCTTCCCAAAGACATAGAGCATGTTGAACTGACCCGGGGCAAAGGAAAATCCCCGATCCTCGGTATCCAGTTCGAGCGTGTAGGTAGCGTGCGCGTCCTTCCGAACCCGCAGAATCCGCTGCGGGGTTGGGAGCATTGGTTGCACTGTCGGGCGAGCCGCAGGAGCCGTTGGGCTGAAAACCACGTCGGGCCTACTTCCCGTACACGTCCATGAGTTGCAGCCGGGCCGCCTCCAGTCGTTTGACCATGACGCCGGCAAAGCGGGAAAGGAGCCGATACCCTAGTTCGCGATTGTCGTCGCACTTGGCGCGCAAGCACTTGCCGTTTAGGCCGATCGCCCGCACGAGCTCGAGGGCCCGGCCATCGAAACGCCACCGGTGTGGCGGTATGAGCCAAGACCAGCCCAGCACCTCGCCCGCGCCAAGGGTTTGCACCGAGTGCGGCCCGCGGTTGGGCGTATTGATCTCGACGGAAATTTTGCCGAAGCGGATGACGTAGAACTGATCGGCCGGATCGCCCTCGCGGAAGATGTACTCTCCCGCACTGAAGCTCGCGTTTGCAGCACAGCCGGAAATCAGGTCTAGCGTCTCCGCGTCGAGATCGGCAAAAAAGGGATGTTGCGCCAGCACCGGGCCGAGGCTGGTCGAGTCAACTCTTGGCATGCGACGCCGGCTCACTCGCCCGGATGGCCGCCACTTCCTCGGTGATGTCGATACCTACCGGACACCAGGTGATACAGCGGCCACAACCAACGCAGCCAGACTGGCCGAACTGATCGATCCAAGCGGCCAGTTTGTGGGTCAGCCACTGGCGGTAGCGGGCGGCCGTGGAACGGCGGATGCTGCCGCCGTGGATGTAAGAGAAGTCGAGTGTGAAGCAGGAGTCCCACTTTCGCCAGCGCTCGGCGCGGCTACCGTCGAGGTCAGTGACGTCTTCAGTGGTAGTGCAAAAGCAGGTCGGGCAGACCATGGTACAGTTGGTACAGGTCAGACATCTAGAGGCCACTTCCTCCCAGCGCGCGTTGTCGCGGTTGCGATAGAGCAGCTCTTTGATGCCCGCCGTTTCCATGCGGCGGCCCATCTGCCCTGCTGCTTGCTGAACGATCTGCTCTGCTGTTTCCATTTCCGCGTCGCTGGCATCTCGGTGGGAAATCTCCCGCATCAGCTCGGCACCGCGCTCGGAGCCCACTTCTACGAGAAAGCGGTGCCCATCCTGCTGCACGATTTCGGTAAGCGATAGATCGAATCCGTCAATGACCTTTGGACCCGTACCCATTGAGGCGCAGAAGCAGGTGCCACCGGCCTGCCCGCAGTTGACCGCCACGACAAAGGCCCTTTCGCGCCGGGATCGGTAGCTTGGATCGGCGTACTCGCCATCGAGGAACACGCGATCCTGCACGGCCATGGCCTGCAGATCACAGGCGCGGACGCCGATGAAGGCGTAGGTTGGTGCCTCTGGCTCGCCTTCGGTAAAGGTGAGATTCCCGGCGACGGATTCGATCTGCAACAGCCGCAGGGCAGGGGGGTGGAGGAACTGCTTCCACGAATGGGGGCCAACGTTGTAGCCGAACAGGGCCTCATCATCTCGCCTGATGAGGCGGTACGCGCCGGCCTCCTGCTGGTCCGACCAACCCGCCGGAAGATCGTCGATCGAAGTCAGTTCATCGTAGATGATCGACCCCTCCTGCACTCTAGGGCCGATGGTCTGAAACCCTCTTGCCTGTAGGGCGTTGAGTAGTGCTTGGAACTGATCCCTTTCAATTATTAGGCTGGTTTCTTCGCTCATTCCCGTCATCTGCTTGGCTGGAGTGCGCCTACGGCAGCACGAATTCGTGCTCTGGGTGTTTGACGGTCAACACTGGGCAGGGGGCCATCTGCACGACCTTCTCGGCCACGCTGCCGATCAGGGCATGGGAGATTCCCGTGCGGCCGTGGGTGGCCAAGACGATGAGGTCAATGTCGTGGACTCTGGCATAGCGAACGATAACGACGTGGGGCACGCCGGTATCGACCGTAGCTTTGACATCAATACCCTCGATCTCGCTCTTCACGGCGTTCAACTGGGCCTGCTTGTCCCGCTGGTATTGGGGCAGGGCATGGGTGACCACCCCTGGAAAATCAGCACCCGTGCCCAACCAGTGCAGTTCTAGCACGTGTAGCAGGTGCAGGCTCGCGCCGTAGGCCGAGGCAAATCCTCGCGCATAATTCAGTGCATATCCGGCATAGTCGGATAAGTCCGTAGGCATGAGAATGTTTTTTATATTGATCATGGCGTCCTTCGTCGTTGGTTCTTCCTCAGTGTTCCTCATCAAATGAGGCGGGTTGGGAAATCCCATGCGAAAAGCCCCCGAGGAGGCGACCCCCAGGGGCTTGCATTAAGCAACAAACTGCCAAAGCTGGCGGCAGGAATGTGGTAGCGGCGAAGGGACTCGAACCCCCGACCTACGGATTATGATTCCGCTGCTCTAACCAACTGAGCTACGCCGCCAGGAGCTTGTTTTACAAGCTAGGCGGTGGGGGAAGCTTTGTCAATAGAACTCCTAACTACACGACACCAATACCTTGTCGTTGATGGGCGATGAGTCCGGGATCGAGGGCGTCCCGCCCTCGACGAGGGCAAGATGCCCTCGATCCGAGGTTAAGGCCCTACTGTCGTGTAGTTAAATAGAACTCAGAAGGCGAACAGATCCTCCAAGCCGAGTTCGACGATCTCGCCCTGCGCGGCTAGGGCCTCAAAGTCCATTTTGCTCTTGTCGCCCGTGATCGAAATCAGCTTGGGGCGGCCTTGGACGTGCTGGCGGTAGAATTCGAGCACCTCGTCGAGATCGCTGGCTTGGATCTGTGCAAAGCGCCCAGAGCGCGGGTCGCCGGCTAGCCCCTTGCGCTCCCAGCCGCGCACGGTCTCCAGCACCGAGCGGAACCCGAGGCGTTCAGTGCGGTACTTGTTGAGCACGGAAAGCTGGGCAGCGGCAAAGCGCTCGGGCGAGGCGGGGATGTCGTCGAGCAGGCCGACGAAGGCCGCAACCGCTTCGGGCGTCTTGTCGGCTTGTGTGCCCATGCCGCCGACCATGTAGTTGTAGTCGGCTTTGTCGCGGCCATTGAAGTAGAGAGCACCCACCGAGTACGCGAGGGCGCGCGCTTCGCGGATTTCTTGGAATACAATGCCGGCCATGCCGCCGTAGAAGTAGTCGTTGAACAGCTCGATAGCTGGCTCGAGCGCCGCTTGGTAGGGCACGTCCACGTATTCGATCCTCACGAGGGCTTGGGCCATTTCCTTGTCAAAGAAGTAGAGCCGGGTTTTTTCGGGCTGGGTAAACTCCAAGACCTGATAGGGCGGCGGCTCGACGGGCGATGCCGGCAGCGGGTAGTGCTGGGCGAGGATGGCCTGTACGTCCTCAATGGGTTGCGACCCGGTGTAGCTGAGGGTCTGGCGATAGGAGAGCAAGCCGCTGAGTAGGTCGATAAGCTCTTGACGCCCCAGGGCGCGAACTTCCTCGTTGGACAACACCCGGCGGTAGTACGCCATGTCGCCCAAGCGGTGGTAGCGGTAGAGGGCTTCGTGGATGGTGCGGTGGTCCTTGAGCGCGTCGTCGCGCTTGGCGATGATGATGGCCTGAAGCTCGGCGAGCGTGGCGTCGTCCGTGGTCGGGCCGTGCATGAGCTCGGACAAAAGTGCGAGCGACGCGGCGAAGTTGTCGTCGAGGCCCGAAATGGAAATCGCGGTCTCTTGGTCGCCGACGCTCATCCTAAAGTTGATGCCCAGCTTGTACCACTCCTTTTTCAGCTCTTCGGAGGTAAAGCGCGGGGTGCCCGACTTGTCGAGCAGTTCGCGGGCCACGGGCAGGCGATTTTCGCTTAGGGAGCCGATGTCGATCGCGATGGAAAAGTCGAAGAGGTCGTTGAGCGGGTTGCGGGCGTAATAGAGCTTGTTGCCGCCGGCCAGCTCGCGGGTGGTAAAGTCGCGCTCGGGCACGAGGTAGGCCGGCTCAATCTCGGCAAAGGGCATGGCCATGACCTCGGCGAAAAAGGCCGATTGGCGCGAGGCGTCGATGTCGATTTTGTCGATGGGCGGCTTGGCGATCTCGGGTATGTCCTGCTCGCCGTCGCGGCGGTAGCCGGCGACATACGCTCGGTTGAAGTACTTATTGGCGACTCTGACGATGTCTTGCTTGTCGAGCTCGGCCATGCGGTTGAGGGTCTGCACGGCGTGGGACCATTCTTCAAAGCCCAAGTAGGCATCGCGCATCATGGCGACTCGGGAGTCGTTGTCCTCCAAGCGCTGCTTCTCGCTCTTTTTGAAGTCGGTGACAATGGCCGGGATGATCCAATCCTCGAATTGCCCCTCCTTAATCAGGTCGATCTGCTGCAAGAGCAGGGCTTCGACTTCCTCGAGAGTCTGGTCCTTTTTGGGGATGCCCCACAAGTACTGGGCGCCGTAGTCGTTGAGTAGATAGGGGTAGGAGCCGGCTTCGCGCACCTTCTGCTGCTGATTGAGGTTGAGGTTGATCAGCCCGGCTGTGGCGTTGTCGAGGATCATGTCGAGGATCTGCAGGGCCTCGGCCTCCTCGTGTGTGCGCCGCGCCGTGCGAAAAGCCAAAAGCACGTATTCCTCGCCGGGGTAGCTGACCTCGACCCGTTCCGCCGCTTGGATCGCCGGCTCTTTGTACTCGGGGAATGGGGGCAGTTCCCGGTGCTCCCAGAGAGAGAATTCGCGGTCGATAAGCTGGATGGTCGCCTCGATGTCGATGTCGCCTGAGATGAAAATCGCCATGTTGTTGGGCACGTAATAGGTGTGGTAGAACTCGTACATGCGCTCTAGCGAGGGATTTTTCAGGTGCTCTACTGTGCCCAGCGTGGTGATGCGATAGGGGTGGACCTTGTAGAACTGTTCCTGCACGGCCTTGCGGATGACGCGGCCTTTGTTGTCGAGGGAGCGGTTTTTTTCCTCATAGACGGTTTCCAATTCGGTTTGGAAGAGGCGGAAGACGGGCTCGTGAAAGCGCTCGGCTTCGATCTTGGCCCATTGCGCTAGGCGATTGGCTGGCAGTTCCACCTTATACACGGTTTCCTCGACCCAAGTGTGGGCGTTGAGGCCGCGCTCGCCCATCGCAGTGTACAGGCGGTCGAGCTCGTTGGGGATGGCATAGGCAGCGGCGAGTTGGTTTTCGGCGTTGATCTGGGCGTAGATTGCGGCCCTCTTTTCTGGGTCGGTCTCGCCAAAGTGCTGCTCGTAGAGTTCCTCAATGCGGTCGAGGTGGACCTGCTCCTTTTCGTAGTTGAGAGTGCCGATTTTTTGGCTGCCCTTGAAGAGCATGTGCTCCAGATAGTGGGCAATGCCGGTGGCGTCTTGGGGGTCGTGCTTGGAACCGGCGCGGACGGCGATTTCGGCGTAGAAGCGCGGCTCTTCCCTGTTTTGAGTCAGATAGACCGTCAGGCCGTTGTCCAACTGGTAGATGTGGGCCTGCATGGGGTCTTTGGGGTCTGGGCCGTGGAGCAGTTTGTACTCGGCGGGAAGGGCCTCGGCCAAGACGAGAAAGCAAAGGGCGTATAGGAGGGGCATAACCGATCCTCGTTTTAAGGGGTTAGGGAGTGTATTAGGCTCACTTTATTATATTGAACGGAAAATGATGAACTGTGGCAAAGGGCTAGGGGAGATTCCTAAGTTGCCGCAGCGGTGGACGCGCATTATTTTTGCGCGTCAGAAATATACGAAGCTACTCAGAGAGGAGGTTACTGAATGGGTGCTCTTGACCAAGTTAAAAGTTATCAAAGACTCGCCTACTACTACTACGCAAAGGGTGCATACGATCAAGCGATCGTCAATTACACTGAAGTGCTACGGCTCGATCCTGACCGTGCCTCAGCCTACAACAACCGAGGGGAGGCCTATCGGGGAAAGGGCGAGTATGACCAAGCGATCGCCGACTATGATCAGGCACTTCGGCTCGATCCTGACCGTGCCTCAGCCTACAATAACCGAGGACTCGCCTATCAGGGAAAGGGCGAGTATGATCAAGCGATTGCTGACTATGATCAGGCACTTCGGCTCGATCCGGGAGATGTCGTAGCCTACAACAACCGAGGGGACGCCTATTGCGAAAAGGGCGAGTATGACCAAGCGATTGCTGACTATGATCAAGCACTTCGGCTTGATCCTGACCGTGCCGTAGCCTACCACAACCGAGGATTCGCCTATTGCGAAAAGGGCGAGTATGACCAAGCGATTGCTGACTATGATCAAGCACTTCGGCTCGATCCTGACCGTGCCGTAGCCTACAGCAACCGAGGGGACGCCTATTACGAAAAGGGCGAGTATGACCAAGCGATCGCCGACTATGATCAAGCGCTTCGGCTTGATCCTGACCGTGCCGTAGCCTACAACAACCGAGGGGACGCCTATTGCGAAAAGGGCGAGTATGACCAAGCGATTGCTGACTATGATCAAGCACTTCGGCTCGATCCTGACCGTGCCGTAGCCTACTATAACCGAGGGGATGCCTATTGCGAAAAGGGCGAGTATGACCAAGCGATTGCTGACTATGATCAAGTGCTTCGGCTTGATCCTGACCGTGCCGTAGCCTACAGCAACCGAGGGGATGCCTATTACGTAAAGGGCGAGTATGACCAAGCGATTGCTGACTATGATCAAGCACTTCGGCTCGATCCTGATAGTGCCGTAGCCTACCACAACCGGGGACTTGCCTATTGCGAAAAGGGCGAGTATGACCAAGCGATTGCTGACTATGATCAAGCACTTCGGCTCGATCCTGATAGTGCCGTAGCCTACCACAACCGGGGACTTGCCTATTGCGAAAAGGGCGAGTATGACCAAGCGATTGCTGACTATGATCAAGCACTTCGGCTTGATCCTGACCGTGCCTCAGCCTACAACAACCGAGGGGAGGCCTATCGGGGAAAGGGCGAGTATGACCAAGCGATCGCCGATTGTACTGAAGCACTTCGGCTCGATCCGGGAGATGTCGTAGCCTACAACAACCGAGGGGATGCCTATCGGGGAAAGGGCGAGTATGACCAAGCGATTGCCGACTATAATCAAGCACTTCGGCTCGATTCCAGCCTTGCCTTAGCCTACAATAGCCGAGGGGAGGCCTATCGGGGAAAGGGCGAGTATGACCAAGCGATCGCCGACTATGATCAAGTGCTTCGGCTCGATCCGGGAGATGCCGTAGCCTACAACAACCGAGGACTCGCCTATTGCGAAAAGGGCGAGTATGACCAAGCGATCGCCAATTGTACTGAAGCGCTTCGGATCGATTCCAGCCTTGACTCAGCCTACAGCAACCGAGGACTTGCCTATCACAAAAAGGGCGAGTATGACCAAGCGATTGCCGACTATGATCAGGCGCTTCGGCTCAATTCCAGCCTTGCCCTAGCCTACAACAACCGAGGGGATGCCTATCACAAAAAGGGCGAATATGATCAAGCGATTGCCGACTATGATCAGGCGCTTCGGCTCAATTCCAGCTTTGCCTTAGCCTACAATAACCGAGGACTCGCCTATTACGAAAAGAGCGACTATGATCAAGCGATCACCGACTACGATCAAGCGCTTCGGATCGATTCCAGCCTTGCCGTAGCCTACAATAACCGAGGACTTGCCTATCACAAAAAGGGCGAGTATGATCAAGCGATTGCCGACTATGATCAAGCACTTCGGCTCAATTCCAGCCTTGCCTTAGCCTACAACAACCGAGGACTCGCCTATTACGTAAAGGGCGAGTATGATCGAGCGATCGCCAATTGTACTGAAGCACTTCGGCTCGATCCTGACCTTGCCTTAGCCTACAACAACCGAGGACTCGCTTATTGTGCAAAGGGCGAGTATGATCAAACGATCACCGATTGTACTGAAGCACTTCGGCTCGATCCTGACCTTGCCTTAGCCTACAACAACCGAGGACTCGCCTATTGTGCAAAGGACGAGTATGATCAAACGATCACCGATTGTACTGAAGCACTTCGGCTCGATTCCAGCCTTGACTCAGCCTACAATAACCGAGGGCTTGCCTATCACGTAAAGGGCGAGTATGACCGGGCTATCGAAGACTACGACAACGCCGTCAGATTTAAGCCTGACCATGCTACAATTTGTCTCAACAGGGGTGTCCTCTACCACGATCTAATAGATAATTTAACAGACGCATATGACCGGGCTATTGAAGACTACGACAACGCCGTCAGGCTCTGCCCTAATTATGAGACCGACTTCATGGATCGTAACTTCGCATACGGAGGCCAGGATTCGGTTGACAGGGCTATCGAACTATTGGAGAGCAAAATTGGGGATATCTATAACCCTGAAAGTGATGCCGACTACTACTACTTAGGAGTAGAATCACTATTCAGGAACGACCGGCTTACCGCCCAGAGGTGTTTCGAGTGGGCGGAGGAGCTAGGTTATGACGATGGGGCTAACGGGGTCAAGCTCGCAAAGCATCTTGAGAACTTGACGAATCCGGAATAGCGGGCCGAAAATTCCGTTCTCGCGGCCCGTATTATCCGGCGCATTGGGACAGGCACATAAGGCGTTACGGCAGGAGTTAGCGGCGGGATGGCGGGCTTTGTATTCTCTGACGCAATTCCAAGGTTCTCTTGTAGCTCTCATCGGCAACAATGATGAGCATTGCCTTAGCCCGGCTCATGCCGGTATAGAGCATTTTTCGTAGATGTTTCTCGCGCGGTAGGGTGACATCTCCTCCTATAGTAACCGTTTGGCCGTCGGTTACAGGAATAACCAGAATAGCCACTTCGCTTTCCAAGCCTTGGAAGTCATACACATCGCTGTACCTGAGTATGTTGTTTGGAGAGGTATCTTTGGGAATCAGAACGTCTTCTTGGTCCCTGAAGGTTGCTCCTTCTGCCTCGCGTATATTTAATAGTTTCCAGCCACCATAGCTGCCGGCAGCATCAAACCCATCGTCGTCGCTGGACAGTAGGATAAGCTGCCAAGAGCGGAACTCTCTCTCTTTGAGGTCGCTGACTAGGCGGTCTAACAGCTTCCGCAGGTCTTCCCCAGGTCCGAAGTATTCAATTTGAACGTCTGGCCCATGCACGCCGGAGATTGGGGGCGATTCAATATCGGTTAATTCGGCAACTTTCTTCGCTATCTGATGGGTATTCCGACAGTTATTTCTCAACGTAATGCTAGGCAAGTCGCGGCTCTTGATAAAGTCTTTCAGTGCGTCTCTGCCGTCGTTGATGCGCTGATGGGAGACGATATCTTGATTAGTGAAATCGCCGAACATGGTAAAGCGTCCGGTGGTCAACCCACCTTTCAACAGCGCGTCCATCAACTTCAGAAATATCTCGTCGCACAGATTCTGGGCCTCATCGACAACTAGATAATCGAAGATGATCCCTTGTCCCAAGTCTTTGACTGTCTCATCTACGAATGAAGACCATTTATCATCTAAGTAGCCGAATGTTAGCGATTTTTCGAGTTCGGGAGAATTGGCCAGTCTCTGCTGGTGCCTGTCCAAGGAGGCACTGTCCTCTCTGAATATCCAGGATGGCAGGGTCGCGGGCGTACCCGCCACGATCTCGCCGCTGTTGTCGGCGGAAAGCTCCTTGGCCCATCGCTCAAAACGATGGCTTAGGTTAGGGTTGCTGCACAGCAGGGCGACGGTCTCGCCGGCCTCGCAGCGGCGTTTGGCGAGTTCCATGGCGAGAACGGTCTTACCCGTACCTGCCGCGCCGTTAATGGCGCAACGAGGGTTTTCTTCCGCTATATCTAGGCTATTGATTTGATCGGCTGTCAGGCGCAACAACTGCGGGCGACGGGTCTCCAATTCAGAGCGGAATATCGTTTTCGGGTCTTCCGGTCCTATTTCCATATCAGGCTCCAAGTCATTTCGCAGTTTGTTCAAATCTATCTGTGCAAGTTGAAAGGACCAATCCTCGCTAAGAGCGTTGCTTACCTTTTTCCGGCGCATTTGGTCGGCACGATCTTTCAATATTCTGACGAGTTTATCGGGGTTCCGGGCGTTGCGGGAACCTATCGACAACGCTAGGTGTGAAGAAGTGGCAGCATTGGAAATTTTCCCATCCGTGAACGCCACGGCACAGTCAAGCGAAAGCAGGGATTTTTCACGAAAATGGGTACGCTCAAATTGTTTTTTTAGAGCGAACATAGCATCTTTGGACTGGTCGAGAGGAGAACGTAACGATTCGTCGGTGGATTTCTTGTACCACTGTCCCTTCCTTGTTTCGTAATGACCGCCTTTCACTTCTAAGCAGATAACTGAGCAGTACTCGGGGATGAGGATGACGAAATCAATCTCGCGAGGTCTTGTGCTATGGCTGGGATTTTCCACGTATTTTGAGTAAAATACCTCCCAATCTCTGGCTTGGGCAGCCTTTTTAAGATTATTGAATATGATTCTTTCCGACTCTGGGGCGTCTTCAGGAATTACATCGGGAATCATTATGGCCATATCGCAACTTCCTCTTTTACTAAAAAATGCTTTAGAACTCTTAAAAACCACTCTATTTGCTCTCTTGTCAACCTCCGTACAGGGCCGCTTGTCGGGGCTTTGTAATGATGGCCGAGACGTACCAACTGTATCAACCGGGACGATGTGGGCCAAATTAAGCGTGGTATCGGAGGGGAGGAATGGGCCAGGTGAGCAAGCCGTTATTTTCGGAACCGCGCCAGATGCAAAGAGCACGGGCGTTGGTTTGGCACGATTTTTTCTGTGTTGTACACAACGCAGCGCAGCGCGCCCATGGCGTGACCCCGGAGGGACAGAATGGGCAAAATGGAAACACTACAGACGTGGGGCCGCGCCCTGTTGGACTTTGCCTATCCGCCGCACTGCGCGGTGTGCGAAGCGGACATCGAAGCCGCCGACCTGCTGTGTGGGTCGTGCTGGGCGGAGATTGCGCCGGACCGCTCGCGTCCCCAAGCCGAGGACGGAGGAAGTCCGTTTGAAAAGGTCGTCGCCTTGGGGCCGTTCACCGGTGCGCTGCAACAGGCCATTTACGCGCTTAAATTTCGCAACCAAGTGCGGCTAGGGCGGGCACTGGGCGAGCGCATGGGGCAGTGCTTGGCCGAGCAACTTGCTCCGCTGGATTGCTTGTTACCCGTGCCCTTGCACCCGGCGCGGCTGCGGGAGCGCGGGTACAACCAGAGCGCGGAAATCGCCGCCGGGTTGGGGGCCGCGCTCGGCGTCCCTGTGTGCGATAGAGTCGTGCGGCGGCGGAGAAATACTCGACAGCAAGCCCTGTTGTCGGCCGAGGAACGCCGCGCCAATCTCCGCGGTGCCTTTGCGCTCACGGCCGCGCCGCCCGCAGGCACTCGGATCGGAATAGTAGATGACGTGTGGACGACCGGAGAGACCATGGTCGCCTGTGCCCAAGCCGTGAGGGGCGACCGCCTGTGGGCCGTTGTCTTGGCGCGCTCGGGGCCGGGCGATCTATTGACCTAATTCTAATAATTGCCTACATTTAGGCCCCTTTGGAATCCCCCATACTCCAATCCCTACACAGAGCTGACCGCGAGCCAAGGAGTCTGAATATGGCCGAAAAGACGATCGGCATATTGACCGGAGGCGGCGACTGTCCGGGCCTCAACGCCGTCATTCGCGCTGTGGTGCGCAAGGGCATTACTGCATACCACTACCGCTTTCGCGGCATTCTCAAGGGCTGGAAAGGAATGATGGAGTGCGACTGGGAGCCTTTGGGTCTGGAGGAGATTTCCGGCATCTTGCCCAAGGGCGGCACCATCCTCGGCACGTCGCGCACCAACCCGTTCAAAGAGGAAGACGGCGGCGAAATCGTCGTCGATAACATGCGGCGGATGAAGTTGGGTGCGCTCGTGGCCATCGGCGGTGAGGACACGCTAGGAGTGGCCAACAAGTTGGCGAGCATGGGCGTGCCGGTCGTGGGCGTGCCCAAGACCATTGACAACGATCTGAACGGCACGGACTACACCTTTGGCTTTGACACGGCGGTCAATATCGTCACCGAGGCTATCGACCGAATTCACACCACGGCCGAATCCCACAATCGAGTGATGGTCATCGAGGTCATGGGGCGGCACAGCGGTTGGATCGCCCTCTACGCCGGCTTGGCCGGTGGCGCGGATATGATCCTCATTCCCGAGCAGAAATACACCATCGCGGAAGTCGTCAACACCATCCGCAAGCGGCACGAGCGCGGCAAGGACTTTTCGATTGTAGTAGTGGCCGAGGGGGCGCAACTGATTTCTGCGGAAGGCGGGGCGGAAGAATACGTGGTCTCCAAGGGGGGACTCGACGAGTTCGGCCACGTCAAGCTGGGCGGTATCGGCCAACTCGTCGCCAACGCGGTCGAGGAGGCCACGAGCTACGAGACGCGGGTTACGGTGCTGGGGCACTTGCAGCGCGGGGGGACGCCCACGGCCTTTGACCGCGTCTTGGGTACGCGCTTTGGCATTGCCGCCATCGACTTGGTGCATGCCGGCGACTTCGGCAAGATGGTGAGTCTGCAAGGCAATGAAATCGTGGCGATCCCGCTCGCCGAGGCGGTCAATCAGCTCAAGGTCGTTGACCAAGAGCTATACGACCTAGCCACGGTATTTTTCGGTTAATTTTATGGCCAAGCGCACCATTAGGGAGCTCGATGTCGCTGGCAAGCGAGTGCTCGTGCGAGTGGATTTCAACGTGCCGCTCAACGAGACCGGCCGGATCGTCGACGACACGCGGATTCGCGCAGCCCTGCCAACGGTTGAGCACTTATTGGCGCAGGGTGCGTCCGCAATTTTGATGTCGCACTTGGGCCGCCCCCGCGGCCGACGAGTACCCGCGCTATCGCTGGCCCCGGTAGCCGAGCACTTGAGCGAGTTGTTGGGACGCGCAGTGGGCATGGCTCCAGACTGCGTGGGGGCCGAGGTCGCGGCCCAAGCCGCTGCCTTGCAGCCGGGGCAGGTCCTGCTCTTAGAGAACGTGCGCTTCCACCCGGAAGAGGAGCAAAACGAGCGGACTTTTGCGCAGCACTTGGCCGCGTTGGGCGATGCGTACGTCAACGACGCCTTTGGGGCGGCGCACCGAGCCCACGCTTCGACCGAGGGGGTGCCGCGCTGGATGGGGACGGGAGTCAGCGGCCTGTTGCTGGAGCGGGAAATTGCCTATCTCGACGAGGCCCTGCGCCGTCCGCAGCGGCCCTTTATCGCGGTTTTGGGCGGGGCCAAGATCTCGGGCAAGATCGAGCTGATTGAGCACTTGCTCAGCCGGGTGGATGCCCTGCTCATCGGCGGCGGTATGGCCTATACCTTTTTCAAGGCCATGGGGCTGGAGATCGGGGATTCGCTGCTCGAAGAGGACCGCCTAGATACGGCCCGGCAGCTATTGACCCAAGTCGCAAATGGGGGATTGGATCTCCAGCTTCCCGCGGATTGCGTAGTCGCCGACCGCTTTGCCGCCAACGCCGAGGCGCAAGTGGTCGCCCGCGACGCCATACCCCGCGGTTGGCAGGGCATGGACATCGGCCCTCAGACCCGGCAGTGCTACGCCGACCAGATCGCCCGGGGAGGCACCATTGTGTGGAACGGCCCTCTCGGAGTGTGCGAGATGGTGCCTTTTGCCGAGGGGACCCAACAGGTCGCCCAAGCCCTAGCGGCCGCCACCCGCGAGGGTGCCTTGAGCATTATTGGCGGCGGGGACACGGCCGCGGCTGTAGTCCAAGCTGGCTTGGCCCCAGCGATGACCCACATCTCCACTGGGGGTGGGGCTTCGCTAGAGTGCATGAGCGGGCGGGTTTTGCCCGGGGTGGCGGCCTTGGACGACGAGGAAATCTGAGATGCGCCGAGCCATTGTCGCTGGCAACTGGAAGATGCACAAGACCGCTGCTGAGGCCGTTGAGCTGGTCGCAGGGATCAAGCCGCTCGTCGCCGGGCTCGACGCAGAAGTAGTAGTCTGCCCGCCCTTCACTTGCCTAGAAGCCGTGCGCTTGGCCCTTGCCGACAGCGCCATTGGGCTGGGGGCCCAGAACATGCACTGGGAGCGGCAAGGAGCTTTCACCGGAGAAATATCCTCGGACATGCTCTTGGCGGCTGGTTGCTCTTATGTGCTGCTAGGGCACTCCGAGAGAAGACAGTTCTGCGGCGAAGACGACTCGCTGGTCAACCGCAAGCTAGCCTGCGCCCTCCAAGCCGGACTTTGCCCGATCATCTGCGTCGGCGAGACCCTGCAAGAGCGCGAAGCCGGCCGAATTGAGGAGGTCGTCCTCGGCCAAGTGGGCGGTGCCCTAGCCGGGATTGAGGCGAGCGCAGCCAGCGCGGTACTGTGGGCGTACGAGCCGGTTTGGGCGATTGGCACCGGCGCGACCGCAACGGCCGCGCAAGCCGAAGAGGTACATGCGATGATCCGCCACTTTCTCGCTCGGCACTTGGGAAAAGCAGCCGCTGACGAGGTGCGCATCCAGTACGGCGGCAGCGTCAAGCCCGCAAACGCAGCCGAGCTCTTTGCCCAAGACAACATTGACGGAGGCTTGATCGGCGGTGCCGCGCTGGATGCTGGGCATTTCGCCGCTATTGTGAAGGCCGCCCTTTAACCTTAAATTTACTTTAATTGTGAATTGGGGGCGGCGAAATTCCCAATTCCTAGACTCGGAAGCTATCACAAGACTATGTTTGAGATTCTATTTACGATTTTTCACGTGCTGATTTGCTTGCTCCTAGTCGTGACCGTGCTCTTGCAGGCGGGCAAGGGGGGCGGCTTGGCCGGATCGATCGGCGGCGGTTTAGCCTCTTCTTCGGTATTGGGCGGCCGCACCGCAGCCACGTTTCTGACCAAGGCCACGACCGTTTTGGCCACGGCCTTTATGCTTAGCTGTTTGGTGCAGTCGGTGGCCTTTCAGACGGCCGAGACCACCCCGACGACGGCAACGCAACGGACGATGACCGAGCAACAGGTGCCCGCGGTGCCCGCCATTCCGGAAGCAGAGCACCTGCTGGGCGAGAAGGAAGAGTCGGCCGAGGCCAGTGAGGAGCCGCCAGCCGAGGCTCCATAGCCGGCCAGCCTAGTTTTTGTGCCGAAGTGGTGAAATTGGTAGACACGCTGTCTTGAGGGGGCAGTGCCTTCGGGCGTCGGGGTTCGAATCCCCGCTTCGGCACCATAATGTAGTTGGCAAAGGGACTGTATAAGCGCACAGTCCCTTATTTTTATGCGACGCGGTCGCTAGCGGAGTGGAATGGCCTCGTCGAGGAGCAGGATGGGGATTTCGTCTTGGATCGGATAGAGGTACGCGCCATCTGCGCGCACTAGGCCACCGTCGAGTTTACCTTCTACGGTTTTGCCGGCCCGATTTTTGACTTCCCCGCGCACAATGCGGCTGTTGAGCGCGGCGATGAGTTCTTCCTCGGCGAGTGCCACTGGCTCTTTGGTCTCGGGGCAGGCGAGAATCGCCAGCAGTTCTTCGTCAATCATCAGATATATCTCCTCGGCAAAAAATTAAAGATAGACAGGTCTGTTTCCAGCGACAAGTGCGCGGCGCGGGCGGGGTCCGGCTCGTGCTGACAACGGCGCATAACAATTTTCTTTTGATTATAAATATAACAATAATAACATGTTATAAAAAAAACAATCCCTTCTGTCGGCCATTGACAGCCCTTTTTGGATTGGCTATGTTTCACCCGAGGCGATGCCCTTCCCCAAGGCAGTTGGCTAGTTGTTCGGCCGTGCTCTCTTAGTGTTCATTGGTTTTTTCTAGCGCATACAGGTAGCGGAGGTGGTCATGGCTTCGGCTGATTTTGTCCATTTACACGGTCACAGCGAGTACAGTCTGCTCGATGGAGGGTGCCATATCGGCGAGATGGCCGGCTTGGCCGCAGAGCACAAAATGCCGGCCTTGGCCCTCACCGACCACGGCAACCTCTTTGGTGCCATCGGGCACTATCAGGCCTGCCAAGACGCCGGCATCAAGCCGATCATTGGCTGTGAAGTATATGTCGCGATCGAAAGCCGCCATCGGCGCCAAGCCGCCCGCGGCCTGACCCACGGATCGAACCACTTGGTCCTGCTGGCCAAAAACGACACCGGATACCGAAACCTGACCAAATTAGTCTCCAAGGGGTATCTGGAGGGCTACTACTACAACCCCCGCATCGACAAAGAGCTTCTGCGCCAACACGCCGACGGCCTGCTGTGCCTGTCGGCCTGTGTCAGCGGCGAAGTCGCCCATCTCATTCAGCGCGAGGGCGTATCCTCGGCAGAAAAAGCCGCCCGCGAGTACATGGACATCTTCGGCGACGACTACTATCTGGAGATCCAGCGCCACGCCAACGACGGCAGAGCAAAGACCAACGACAACCTCCCGAAAATCGAAGCAAAGGTCAACGACGGCCTCCTGAAGCTAGAAAAAAAGCTGGGCCTGCCCCTAGTCGCCACCAACGACTTCCACTTCCTGCGCGCCGAAGACCACGCAGCCCACGCAGCCTTGGTCTGCATCCAGACCAACAAGCAAATCACCGACGCCAACCGCATGTGCTATCCCGACGGCCTGTACATGAAAACGCCCGAGGAAATGTACAAACTGTTCGGCGATATGCCCCACGCCTTGGAAAACACCCTCGAAATCGCCGAAAAATGCGACGTGCAGTTCAAATTCGGCGACTTCAAACTGCCTACTTTTCCCAAGCCCGAGGAGTTTGACGACGACGGCCAATATCTCACCTACCTCGCCAACGAAGGGCTCAAACGGCGCTATGACCACATCGACGATACGTTACAAGAGCGCCTCAACTACGAACTAAACGTCATCATCGAGATGGGGTACGCCGGTTACTTCCTCATCGTGTGGGATTACGTCCACTTCGCCCGCAACAACGGCATTGCCGTGGGCCCGGGCCGCGGCTCAACTGCCGGCTGTTTGGTGGCATACTCCTTGGGCATTACCAATACCGATCCCATCAAGTACAATCTGCTCTTCGAGCGCTTTCTCAACCCCGAGCGGGCCGCCATGCCCGATATCGACATCGACTTTGCCGACACCGGTCGCGACCAGATCATCCGCTACGTCATCGACAAGTACGGCGAGCACAACGTCTCCCAAGTTATCACTTTTGCCACCATGGGGGCCAAGGCCGTCATCCGCGATGTGGGCCGCGTTTTGGGCATGGATTTTGGCGAAGTGGACCGCATTGCCAAACTGGTGCCCAACGAACTCAAGATCTCCCTCGACAAAGCCCTCGACAAAGTCCCCGAACTCGAGCAGATGGCCGCAGCGCCGGACGAAAAAGGCCGGCTCATCGCCCACGCCCGCAAACTCGAAGGGCTCGCCCGCCACGCCTCGGTGCATGCGGCCGCGGTCATCGTAGCTCCCTCGGACCTGACCGACTTCGTCCCCCTGTACAAATCCCCCAAAGACGGCCGGATCTCCACCCAGTTCGACGGCGAAACTTGCGACGCGCTGGGCCTGCTCAAAATGGACTTTTTAGGGCTCAAGGAACTCTCCCTAATGGACGAGGCCGTCCGCCTCATCCGCCTCCGCCTCTCCGACTTCGACTTGGAGAAAATTCCTTGGGATGACCGCGCCACTTTCGACCTGTTCGGCCGCGGCGAGACCATTGGCGTGTTCCAGTTTGAAAGCAGCGGCATGCGCGAGTACTTGAGCCAACTCGAGCCCGACAATATCGAGGACATCATCGCCATGAACGCCCTGTACCGGCCAGGCCCCATGGATATGATCCCGCGCTATATCGCCCGCAAGCACGGCGCGGAACCCGTGGCTTACGACCATCCCGCGCTAGAGCCGATTCTCGCCGATACCTTCGGGGTACTGGTTTACCAAGAGCAGGTCATGCAGGTAGCCCAGGCCTTGGCCGGTCTGTCGCTGGGTGAGGCTTATATAATGATCAAGGCCATCGGCAAGAAAAAGCCCGAAGAGATGGCCAAAATGAAAAAGGCCTTCATTGACGGGTGCCGGGCCAATGGGGTGGATCGCAAAACTGCGGACAAGGTTTTTGCCGCGGTCGAAGTATTCTCGGGCTACGGCTTCAATCGCTCGCATTCGGCTCCTTATTCGGAAGTCGCCTACAAGAACGCCTATCTCAAGGCCAACTATCCCAAGGAGTACATGGCGGCCTCCCTGACCATCGCGCGCAACAACACCGATACGCTCACCGTGCTTTTGGATGAGTGTCGCCGTATGGAAATCCCGGTCCTACCGCCCGATGCCAACGAGAGTACGCTCAACTTTACGCCCACCGATGGGGGCGTTCGCTACGGCCTAGCGGCGATCAAAAACGTCGGCGAGGGTGCGGCGCAGAGCATGGTCGATACGCGGATTGCAGACGGTTCTTTTACCACCCTCTTCGAATTCTGCGAGCGCATTGACCTGCGCGCAGTCAACCGGCGCGTGGTCGAGAGTCTGATTGCCGCTGGAGCATTGGACAGCCTTGAAGGCCATCGCGCCCAAAAAATGGAAGCCCTTGAATTGGCTTTCAAGGCCGCGAGCAAGGCCCAAGAAGACCGCGAAAAGGGGCAGATCAGCCTCTTCGACAGCGGCGGCTCGTCCGAGCTGGTGGTTCAGGATTTGCCCGAGGTTGAGGAGTGGTCCGAGCGCGAGAAGCTGGCCAAGGAGCGCGACCTATTGGGCTTCTATCTCTCCAGCCATCCGCTCAAGTCCTACGCCCGCGACCTGAAAAACTTTGCTCGGCCCCTAAGCGAGATAGAGGGTCAGCGCAACGGTGCGCCGCTGCGAGTCGGCGGCCTAGTCGAGGAGGTGCGCAAGCTCTTCGACCGCCGCGGCAATCCCTTTGCCTTTGTCACGCTCAAAGACCTCAACGCCACGGGCGATATCGCGTTTTTCGCCGAAGCCTTCGCCAACCACCAACAGCTACTCGTAGAAGGCGAAACCATCCTCGTAGAGGGCCGCGTCTGCGAACGCAACGGACGCCTGAGTTTACAGGCCGACCGCGCCCTACCCCTCAAATCGGCGCGAGCGGAACTGACCAAGTCCGTCACCTTGTCGCTGTCCTACCAGAAGGTGGGCGACCCCCTTCTCAGTCGGCTGCGCCACCTCTGCGAGCGCCACATGGGCGATTGCGAGCTGTGGCTCCAGCTCAAAAACGGCGACGAGCAGGACAAGATGGTGCGCTCGAAGACGATTCGCGTGGATCCCTGCGATGATTTGCTGCGCGGCATTGAGGAATTGATTGGCCCCCGATCCACCCGGCTGACGCCCAAGGTGCAAGCGCCCGTGGGCTTCCGCCATTCCAGTTGAATACAGGACGACTATGTGCGCAATGGCGATCAAAGGGCTTGTGAGCGGGTTGGCACTCCTAGCGCTGGGCTGTGGTTCCCCCGAGCCGCAAGGGGACAAGCTCTTCCCCCCGCAGTCTGTTCAGTGGACGGACTATCAGGGCCAGAGCGTGGATTTGCGCGATTACGAGGGCAAGGTCGTCCTGATCAACTTCTGGGCTACTTGGTGCGGCCCGTGCCGCTACGAGATTCCAGCCTTGGTCGAGATGAGCAATGAGTACGACCCCGAGCAAGTGGCGATCATTGGCATTTCCCTAGATCAAGGCCCCACCGAGCGCGTCCTGCCCCTAATAGGCGAGTTCGTCGAGCGCTTGGCCATCAACTACCCGGTGGTTCACGACAGTCAACAGGAGCTGCTCCGCGCCTTCTACAAAAAAAATTTGGCGAGAGTAGGCGTACCGCTCACCGTTGTTTTTGATCGCGCAGGCCGCGTGTACAAGACGCACGTAGGCGTACCGCGCGATAGGAGCGGCCGGCTCAATCCCCGCGGAGTATTCGGCGAGGATATCGAGACCCTGTTGGCCCGCTCGTAGGGCGTCGGCACATAGCAAAAGAAGGGATGGTCCGCAGTGGGACCATCCCTTCTTTGCATATAGGCGATTGCGCGTTGCCCTAGTGGTTTGAGTAGTGCTCCTCTAAGACTTGCTCGCCGTGGCGCTGGACCAGCACTTCTTTGAACTTGGCGATGGAGTCGCCGGCGCGCAGGTGCTTGAGCATCTCGCTTTTGGACATGACCATCAGCGTACCGCTCTTGTAGTCGGGGAAGCGACAAAAGCTGTATTCGATTGGCTCGCCAGTGACGCAGCAGGTGTCTTCCATTTCTAGCTCAACTTGCGTACCGGGGTCAAACGAAAATTCAGCGTTGTCGTCGTCGCTGTTGGACTGGATTTTTTTCGGCCGTGCCATGTTGTTCTCCTCGTGAGATGAACTGAAAAAATAAGAAAATGCCGCCGCTGAGCAAGCTCAGTACGGCAGATCGGCAAAGCGCGACAGCACGTCCGGCCCGTTGTGGGTGACGGCCACGGTGTGCTCGTATTGAGCCGAGAGTTTGCCGTCGGCTGTGACAGCCGTCCAGTCGTCGTCGAGCACGCGCGTGTCGTGCTCGCCCTCGTTGACCATCGGCTCAATGGTAAATACCATGCCGCTTTGCAGGCGGCGGCCCGTGCCGGCCTTGCCGTAGTGGAGCAACTGGGGTTCCTCGTGGAAGTTGCGGCCAATGCCGTGGCCGCAGTACGCACGCACGATGGAAAAGCCGTGCGCTTCGACGTAGCTTTGGATGGCGTGGCCAATGTCGCCGAGGCGTTGCCCGGGCGCACAGGCGGCCAATCCCGCCTCCAAGCTCTGGCGCGTGGCGTCGAGCAGGCGCTGGGCCTTAGGGGTCACGCAGCCGACTTTCATGGTGACGTTCATGTCGCCGTGGAAGCCATCCTTTTTAACGGCAATGTCAACGGCGAGGATGTCTCCCTCCTGCAGGACGCGGTCTCCGGGGATGCCGTGGACGACTTCGTCGTTGACCGAGATGCAGATGCTGCGGGGAAAGCCGCGGTAGCCCAAGGCACTGGCGACCGCCCCTTGGCTGCGGATGTAGCGGTCGGCTATTTGATCGAGGTGGAGGGTAGTGACTCCGGGCGCGAGGGCCTCTTCGACGCGGAGCATGGCTTCGGCGGCGATGCGGCAACTGGCGCGGATGCGGTCGATTTCCAAGGCAGATTTGAGATGTATCATAGGGATTAAAAATCGGGCATTGAGCGGAAAAATGTCAAGCTCTTATACATTAGAAGCTGTCTGCTTCACCGCGCCTTTAGGCGTGACAAACCCTCGGAGAGACCGCGTTGAGCCGCGGTCGGAGGCCCTCGGGGGGAGCGTTTTTCGCGGTCGAGAGGCCCTCGGGGGAGCATTTTTCGAGGGCGAGATGCCCTCGCTCCTAGCGCGTTTTCTCACACGAGGGACGGTCGCGGAATTTCAGACAGCTTCTAAAAACGCAACTAGCTAACGACCATGCAAACGCCCCGCGTATCAGTACTACTCCCCGTGTTCAATGCAGCCGCCACGCTGGCGGAAACCTTAGAGAGTATCCAAGCGCAGAGCTGCGAAGATTTTGAGGTCATGGCCATAGACGACGGCTCGGAGGACGAGAGCGGGGACCTGCTCTTGGAATGGACTCTCCGCGACCGCCGCTTTAGGACGTTGATATCCGACCACCGAGGCATTGTCGAGGCCCCCAACCGGGGCTTGGCCTTTTGTCGGGGTGCGTACGTGGCGCGCATGGACGCCGACGACCGGATGCACCCCGAGCGCTTGGAAAAACAACTCGCGTGGTTGGAAGGAGATCCTACGCTGAGCGTAGTGAGCTGCTTGGTGGAGATCTTTCCGCGCGAGGAGACCGGGGAGGGGATGTTGGTGTACGAGGCTTGGTTGAACGGCTTGGTGGATAGCGCGGCGATTGAACGAGAGTTTTTCGTCGAGAGTCCCATCGCCAATCCGTCGGCCATGATGCGCCGCGAGGAGCTGGTGGCCTTGGGGGGCTACCAAGATCGGGGATGGCCGGAAGACTACGATCTGTGGTTGCGCTATCGGGCGGCGGGTCGGCGCTTTGCCAAGGTGCCGGAGGTCTTGCACTACTGGCGCGAGCATCCGCAGCGGGCCACCCACGTGCAGGGCCGCTACTCGGTGGAGAATTTCCTCCGCGCCAAAGCGCATTACCTTTGCGCCGGGCCCCTGCAAGAGCGGGACGGGCTGGCTGTCTGGGGCGCGGGCAAGACCGGCCGCCGGCTCGCCAAGCACCTGGAGCGCGAAGGCCGCGCTCCCGATGTATTTGTCGATATTGCGCCGCAAAAAATCGGCGGCACCTTGCGGCGCAAGCCCGTGATCGGGCCGGAGGACTTGCCGGCTTGGCGGGTGCGCCACGAGCGGCCGATCCTATTGGCGGCCGTGGCGTCGCGGGGTGCGCGGGCCCTGATTCGGCGGCATCTGCGGGAGGAGGGCTGGGTGGAGGGCGCGGACTTTTTATGCGTAGCTTAAAAAAGGAAAGGCAGCGACATGACAGTGCAGTACAGTCTCAACACATCGACGATCCGCCCGGCATCGCTGATGGAGAAAATCCGCATCGCCGGGCAGACCGGCTACAAGGGCATTGAGCTATGGAACGATGACTTGACCGCGCACGAGCAACAGGGCGGCTCGCTCGCGGACGTGCGGCAGGCCCTATCCTACTATGGGCTGGCGGTGCCGACCGTCATTGCACTCCACGGCTGGTTGGGGTCTGAAGGCACGGCGCGGGTGCAGGCATTGGAGGAGGTTCGGCGGCGGATGGCGCAGGCCGTAGCGGTGGGGGCCGAGTTTATCGTGGCCAGCCCGCCGCTGGATCCCTGCGACCTGAGCCGAGGCGGGGCCGATTACCGCGAATTGCTGGAGATCGGCAGAGAAATCGGCGTGCGGCCGGCCATGGAGTACCTAGGCTTTGTACAGAGCGTGTACACCATTGATCAAGCTTGGCAGATTGCCACCGACGCCGACCATTTAGATGCAAGTTTGATCATGGACCCGTTCCACATTCTACGCGGCGGCGGTCCCATTGCGAGCATCGCCAAGGTGCCCGGTGCCAAGGTCGCGGTCTGGCACTGGAACGATGCCCCCGGCGACAAGCCCTTTGCCGAACAAAGCGACGCCGACCGGGTGATGCCGGGCGACGGGGCCGGGCCACTGCGCGAGATCGAGCGGCTGGCGCGAGCGCAGGGATACGAGGGGTTTGTGTCGCTGGAGCTGTTCAATCCGAAGCTATGGGAGCAGGACCTAGCGGAAGTTGCCCGGATCGGCTTGGAAAAGATGCGGGCGTATTTTGCCGGCTAGGACCTCAGCCGCAACCGCTCTACAGCCCCAGAATCTCGCGCGTTTTTTGCGGCAGTGCCCGCCAGTTGGCGATCAGATAGCGGTTGCCATCGACATCCTCGATGATGGCCCGGCCGCCGGAGAGTATGCGCACATTGGTGCGGTAGCCGCGGATTTCGAGTTGGCGGGGACCGCTGGTGGTTTCGATCTGTCCGCGCAGCACCCCGAATTCCTCGTCGAGGCTATTGAAAGCGAGGACCTGCGGTTGAAAGTAGATCTTGTCGAGCTCGTCTAGCAGCACTTGGCGGCTTTGGGCGTCGAGCTGCTGCGGGTCTTCGATTAGGCCGAGTTCTTGGTCTTCGGCGGCAAAGACGCCGATGTAGCGGTTGGCCTCTTCTAATGGGAAGGCGCGGCGGATCTTGAGGTCGGTGTGGTCCTCGCCATCGAGCGCGAGGATCAAACTGCCGCGCTCGGAGCGGCTGAAGCGCATCTTTTGCGGGTCGAGCAGAAAATCCTCGTACGAATAACCGCGTGCTTCGCTCATAGGGCCCGTACTTTCGCCATTTCGGTTTGCATATTGACCAGTCGGCGATAGACGCCGTCCTCCATATTGAGTAACTCTTCGTGGGTGCCGACCTCGGCGATGCGCCCTCTTTCCAACACCAGCAGTCGGTCGGCGTTTTTGAGAGTCGAGAGCCGGTGGGCGATGGCAAAGGTGGTGCGGCCGGCAACCAGCCGCTCGAGCGCTTCTTGGATCTCGAATTCGGTTTGGGTATCGACCGAGGCGGTGGCCTCGTCGAGGATGAGAATGCGCGGGTTGCCGATCAGGGCGCGGGCAATGGAAATGCGCTGGCGCTCGCCGCCGGAGAGCCGACCGCCGCGCTCGCCGACTTGGGTGTCGTAGCCATCGGGAAAATTCATGATGAACTTGTGGGCGTTGGCCGCGCGGGCCGCCTCGATAACCTCTTGGCGCGTCGCGTTGGGATGGCCGTAGGCGATATTGCTGGCGATGGAGCCTTGGAAGAGCAGGGGCTCCTGCAAGACCACGCCGATTTGGTTGCGCAGGGCCTGCTGTTTGAGCCGGGTAATGGGCTGGCCGTCGATGCGGACTTGGCCGTCGGTGGCGTCGTAGAACCGCGAGATGAGGTTGACCAAGGTCGACTTGCCAGCGCCGCTGGGGCCGACGATGCCGATCATCTCGCCGGGCGCGGCCTTAAAGTGGATGCGGTCGAGAATGCGCGCCGAGCCGTCGTACGTGAAGCTGACGTTGCGGAACTCTACTTCGCCTTCGAGCGGGCCGGGGTCCATGGCGTTGGGGTCGTCTTGGACTTCGGGCTCGGTGTCGATGATTTCAAAGACGCGCTCGGCCGTTGTCGCTGCGCTTTCTAGCTGCTCGGTGAGGTTGCACAGCGAGCGCACCGGCGCGTAGAACATGACCATGTACGAGATAAAAGCCTGCAAATCGCCCAAGGTCAGGGCGTTACTGAGCACCCGGTTGCCGCCGAACCACCACAGGATGATCGAGCCGACTGAGGTGATAAAGGAAATCGTCGGAATGTAATAGGAGCGCATCTTGAAGGCGGTCATCCGCGATTCGCGCAGATCGACGTTGCGCTCGTTGAAGCGTTCGAGCTCGCGGTCTTCTTGGGCAAAGGCTTTGACGACCTTGACGCCGGGGATGGAGTCGGCGAGCATGGCGTTGAGGGTGGCAATGCGACGCCATATTCGGTGGAAAATCCAGTGGATGCGGTTGCGGTAGATAATGGTGCCGATGATCATGAAGGGGATTGGCAGCAGCGACAAAAGCGCCAATTCCCAATTCATTATAAAGAGCATCGTGCAGATGCCGACGATGGTCAGCCCGTCGATGACGATGTCTTGGAATCCCGAGGTGATAAAGCTGCGCATGCGCTCGGTGTCGCTGGTAACGCGGGTCATGATCCGACCGGTGCTGAGCTTGTTGTAGAACGTCAGCGACAGCAATTGCAAATGTTGGAAAATTTGCATCTGCAAATCGTACACGATGCGCTGGCCGAGCCAACCTAGGGCGTACATGCGCACACCGCTGATGATGCCGCGGCCGATGTAGATACCGAGCAGGCCGAGCACGACCCACAGCAGGAATTGGACGCTCGCGGCGGGGGGCGTGGTCGCCTCGCCCTCAGCGATGCGTGCGGCCTCGTATTTGACGAGGACCGGGATGATGACATCGTCGATGAGGATGCGGTTGAGCTGGGGCGGCAGCAGGCCAATGGCCGTCAGTACAATCGTCAGCGTGAACCCGAGCAGTGCTTGGCTTTTGTAGGGCTTGATATAGGAAAACAATCGCCAGAAGGTCTCGGTCTGGCGCAGGCAGTTGGGGCAGACTTTAGAGCCGGAGCGGAGCGCTCGTCCGCAGGTGGGGCAATGTTCTACTACTTTGACCGGATCGACATGTAGCACCCCGTCCTCTTCTGCGTCTTCTTCCTCGACCAAGCCAGCGCCCTCAATGGCTTGGGGCACTCCGGAGAATTTGTAGTACGCACTCTGCGAAAAGCGCAGCAGCTCGACGGTTTCATCCTCTAGCTCGACGACGAGTGCGCCGCTACCCACGTAGTTGCGGGTCTGTATGCCTTGCACTTCGTCCAAGCCGAGGCGCACGGTCTCGGGCTTATCTGAGCCATTGGGGTGAAAGACGAGCATCCGCTCGTCGGTAAGCGCAAACCAAGAGTCGCCGTACTGCCCATCGGGGCGAATGTCGGCGGCGAGGAGGACGATGAGCAGCTCGCCGGGTTGCAATTCGCCGCGGATGTGGGGCAATAGGCGTTCGGGTATAGGTTCGACTAGATCCAAAACGGCCCTATCCTATTGTTTAATGCGATTTGTATTGGGGAGGAATGAGGTTCCAAGGTGGGGCGGAGGCTATGTGGGCTTCACTATTAAAAGCTAAGGGTTTTTAGTAAAAGGGCAAACTCGGTGCGGCCCAAGCGAATTTGCCCAGTGGTTGTTTAATGGTTGTATTGAGACCGCACGGCAAAGCAAACGAGAAAGAGGAAGGCTATGACTATTAGCCAAGAGGAACTGAAAGGGCGGTTGGCCCAATTGCCGCGGTTGCAGCTAGCGGCCTTGCCCACGCCCTTGGAAGCACTAAAGCGTCTCAGCGCCCACCTAGCCGGTCCGCAGATTTGGGTCAAGCGCGACGATTTGACCGGCTTGGCCTTTGGCGGCAACAAGATCCGCGAGTTTGAATACCAGATCGCCCAAGCCGTAGAGCAGGGCTGCGACGTGTTGGTACACTCGGCTGCTGCCCAGTCGAATCAGTCGCGGCAGACGGCCGCAGTGGCCGCAAAATTGGGGCTGTCTGCGGTAGTCGTCGGCCGCGACGACGCCCACGCCCAGACCCAGGGAAACCTGCTGTTGACCCGTCTCTTTGGCGCGGAGGTGGACCTGCCAGCACCCGAGGAGCAGGCGCGGACTGTGGCCGCGAAAATGGCCGGGCTGACTGCGGCCGGCCACCGTCCCTTCCACACCAGCTCGGACGCGCGCATCTTCCGCAGTGTAGCGTACGTTGATGGGGCGCTAGAGCTTTTGGCCCAATGCGAAGAACAGGGCGTTGAGCCAGCGGCCATCTATCTGTGCTCTGGAGCTCATACCCACGTGGGTCTAGTGGTGGCGTTCAAGGCGCTGGGCATCAATATGCGGGTGGTGGGCATTAGCCCCTCGCCACGCGACGACCAGCAGGCGGCAAAGGGGCATCTCGCGCTGGGGCGGGAATGCGCCGAGCTCTTGGGGCTAGACCTCTCGCTGAAGGCGGAGGATTTCGAGAGCTACGCCGCATTTGTCGGCCCGGATTACGGGGTGGTCACTCCCGAGAGCCGCCAAGCCCTGCACTTGGTGGCCCAGCAAGAAGGGCTGTTGCTCGATCCGTCCTATACGAGCAAGGCCATGGCCGGGCTTTTGGCGCACGTCCGCGCCGGTTGGTGGCGTCCCGATCAGAGCCTTATCTTTCTCCACACTGGCGGCACCCCCGCGCTTTTTGCTTACGCCAAAGACTTGGGCTACTAATGCAACTTCCCACACCCGACCCCACCCGCTTCAAGCGGCGCAAAGCCCTCATCGGCCGCCTGCGCGAGCACTTGCGCACCGACCAGATCATTCACCGCCGCGAGGACGTAGTCGCCTATGAATGCGATGGCCTGTCAGCGTATCGCCAGCGGCCCATGCTGGTCGCCTTACCGGATAGCACCGAGCAGGTCGCGGCCGTGCTCCGGTCGTGCTCCCAACTCGACATTCCCATCGTCCCTTGGGGTGCCGGCACCGGGCTTTCGGGCGGTGCCCTGCCGCGGGAAGATGGAGTGGTATTGAGCACGGCGCGGATGCGAGCGGTCCTCGACATCGACTTGCAAAACCGCACAGTGACCGTGCAGCCAGGCGTGACCAACCGAGGCGTGACTGAAGCGGTGGAGCGGAGCGGCTTCTACTACGCGCCCGACCCTTCGAGCCAGATCGCTTGCTCGATCGGCGGCAACATCGCCGAGAATTCAGGCGGCGTACACTGCCTCAAGTACGGGACGACGACCAACAACCTCCTCGGCTTAGAGGTGGTGTTGGCCGATGGCGAGATCGTGCGGGTCGGCGGCAAGGGCATGGACCAAGCGGGCTACGATTTGCTCGGGCTGCTGACAGGGTCAGAAGGGCTGTTGGCCATTACCACGGAGGCCACGCTGCGCATCTTGCCCAAGCCGGAAGTGGCGCAGGCCGTGATGGCCGTGTACGATTCGGTCGCCGCGGCCGGGCAGGCCGTGGCCGAGATCATTGCCGCGGGCATGGTGCCGGCCGGCATGGAAATCATGGATCAGCTATCTGTTGAAGCGGTTGAGGGCTTTGTCGGCGCGGGCTATCCGCTTGGGGTCGCGGCACTCTTGCTGGTCGAATTGGACGGGCCGCAAAGCGAGGTTGAGTGCCACAGCCGTGCGCTGGAATCGCTCTTGCGGCAGACCGGCGCGACCGCGCTCTCCCGTGCCACCACCGAGGCCGAGCGGCAAAAGCTGTGGGCCGGCCGCAAAGCGGCCTTTCCGGCGATGGGCCGGATTAGTCCCGACTACTACTGCATGGACGGGACCATCCCGCGGGGGGCGCTGCCCCAGGTGCTAGAGAGAATCCGGGAGCTGTCGGCCGCCTATGGCCTGCGGGTGGCCAACGTCTTCCACGCCGGCGATGGCAACCTGCACCCGCTCGTGCTGTACGACGGCAATGTCGAAGGCGATCTGGAGAAGGCCGAGTCGTTGGGGGCCGAGATCTTGAAGCTCTGCGTGGAGGTGGGAGGCGTGTTGAGCGGGGAGCACGGGATTGGCATTGAGAAGCGAGATTTAATGCCGTGCATGTTCAAGGACGCGGATTTGGACGCCCAAGAGCGAGTCAAAGCCGAGTTTGACCCGCAGCAAGTATTGAATCCGGGCAAGGTGTTTCCCACCTTGCGGCGGTGCGCTGAGGGCGGGGCCATGCACGTGCATGGAGGCGAGGAAAAGTTCCCGGAGTTGGAGCGGTTTTAAGGCGGTGCGCTCGCCGCCAGTTGCAACCGCACAATCACGCACGTAGGGGCCCGCGCCCATTGCAGAAGCGAAATCATGCTGAGGAGGCGATTCATGGCTACGGCCTTTGCCCTAGTGGGCGACCGCTATCACACGTCTGATTACATCCGCACGGCTTTGGGCCGCACCTTGGTCCAAGGCATGGGATTGTCCGTTGACTTTACCGACGAGATCACCCTGCTCAACGCCCAACATCTGTCGAGCTACCGGCTGCTGATCGTCTTCCGCGACGGCATGATCTGGCCGAATGGCTACGGCCTAGAGGCTGCGCCCGTCAGCGAGCCGCCCGTCGAGGCCGCGGAATCCCGTCCCGTGCAGTGGATTACCGAGGCCCAAGGACGCGCCGTGCGGGGCTTTGTGGAGGCGGGCGGAGCGGCTCTTTTCTACCACAATTCCACGTACATCGCCCCGGGCAGCCGCGACTTCCGCCACGTGCTAGGCGCCGCTACGCAAGGGCACCCACCGGTGCGTCCATACCGCGTTCACATCACGCGCACAGACCACCCCATAACGTGCGGCGTGGAGGACTTTGTCGTCGAAGACGAGCAGCACTTCATGCAGTACGACAAGGACCCAACCCATGTCTTGGCCGTCAGTGTCAACGACGACGGACACGCTTGGCAGGACTTGGGCACCACGTGCGAGGCGGCTTGGGCTTACGATTATGGCGCGGGCCGAGTGTGTTATTTATCGCCGGGGCACACTATCCCCGCGCTGTGGAACCCGGCCTACGAGAAGTTGCAGCAAAACGCCGTGCGCTGGCTGCTGCGCGACGCCTGCTAGGCAAGGCGCGTAAGCAACCCATCGGTGTGTGCTTTCCGACACAGTGTGCGCCCCCGCAAGCCACCTCTACCAGACTATCAGTGCTGGCATGTATATTGCTTATACGACGGGCCCGGCACCATGCAGCAACCTACATACCGGGCCTCGGTGCCAAGCCCCCCACTTTGTTGTTCCCCAACGAAGGAGAACCACCCATGCAGCAACCCCCCGAAGTCAACTCCGATCCCGTGCAAGTGGAGTTGTCCAAGCGGTTAGACAGCTTTGAGCGTCGCCTTGACCGCATGGAGACCAACCAGCGCGAGGACAACGCCCAATTGCAGCAGGACAACGCCCAACTGCGGCAGGATATGCGGCAGGACAACGCCCAATTGCGGCAGGACAATGTCCAACTACGGCAGGATATGCAGCAGGACAACGCTCAATTGCGGCAAGATATGCGGCAGGACAACGCCGAGATTCACCGCCGCTTAGACGTGCTCAACGGCCGCATCTATTGGGTTATTGGAACGCAAATCGCGCTTATGGGCCTTTTGTTCGCCGCCCTGAAGCTGACCTAAGTAAGTACGGCTCCCACCAGCGCGGCGGTTTGCGGAATCAATCGCTCGGCCGTGTCGGTTCTAGCGGGACGGCTTGCCCTGCTTCCAACACCGCGCCGACCTCGCCGCACAGGCGCTCTTTGAGGGTGGTGTAACGCTGGGCGACCTTGTCGTTTGCAATGGCCAGCTTGAGGGCCTTGGGGGTGCCGACGATGACGATCATTTGCTTGGCGCGGGTAATGGCCGTGTAGAGTAGGTTGCGCTGGAGCATCACGTAGTGCTGAGTCGTCAGCGGCAGCACCACCACGGGAAATTCCGACCCCTGAGAGCGGTGGATGCTGATGGCGTAGGCGAGGGTTAGCTGGTCGAGATCGACTTGATCGTATTCCAAGGTGTAGTCAAAGCGCACGTAGAGCACCTGCTTTTCCGCGTCGAGCCGCTCAATTGTGCCGATGTCGCCGTTAAAAACGCCCTTGTCGTAGTTGTTTTTGACCTGCATGACCTTGTCGCCCACCCGGAACTCGGCCCCGCGATGGCGGAGTGCTTGGCCGTGCGGGTTGAGGCGCTGTTGCAGCCGCTGGTTGAGGTTGAGTGCGCCGGTCTCGCCGCGGTACATGGGCGAAAGCACTTGGATGTCGGCGCGTCGATCCCACTCTCGATAGCTGGGCAGCCGCGTGGCGCACAACTCCTCCACTAGCTCGACCACTCGCTCCGGGTCCCCCTCGCGGATAAAGTAGAAATCCGCGGCCGCATGGTTTTCGACAACGGGCATTTCGCCGCTGTTGATGCGGTGCGCGTTGCGGATGATGTGGCTTTTTTGAGCTTGGCGAAAAATCTGCGTCAGGCGCACCACCGGCACTTGGGCAGAGTCGATGATGTCGCGGAGCACGTTGCCCGGCCCCACCGAGGGCAACTGGTCGATGTCACCGACTAGCACCAGCCGAGCGCGATCGGGCAGGGCGCGCAGGAGCGCGTTCATCAGCACCACGTCGATCATGGAAGCCTCATCGACGATCAGTGCGTCGAGTTCGAGGCGGTCGTCATAGCCCTTTTTGAATTGCCGCTCGCCCGGCTGAAATCCGAGCAGCCGATGAATGGTCTTGGCCTCGCGGCCGCTGGCCTCGCTCAGCCGCTTGGCGGCGCGGCCCGTAGGCGAGCACAGCGCGACCTTGAGGCCGCCTTCCTCCAACAGGCGCAAGATGCGCCGCGTAACGGTCGTCTTGCCGGTGCCCGGTCCGCCGGTCAGCACTAGCACCTTGCTCGTAGCGACCAACTCCACGGCCTGTTCTTGCGCCGGGGCCAATTCCAGCCCGTCTTCAGCTTCTGCGGGCACGGCCAATTCTGCGGCCGATGCTTGCAAAAGCCGCTTTAGCGACGATGCGGCACCCACTTCGGAGCGATGGAGCGGCGGTAAGTAGTAGTGCAGGTCTTCGGTGACTACGCCATCGCTGGCGCGCAGGGCCTCCAATGCCGGCGGCAGCAGCTCGGCGTTGATGTCCAAAATTTCGACCGCCCGCTCCATCATTTCGACCGCCGGCAGGTACACGTGCCCCTCGTTGGCCGCTTCGGAGAGCAGATAGCGGATGCCAGCCTGCACACGCTCGGGTGCATCGTGGCTCAGGCCCAAGCGCTGGGCAATGCGGTCGGCGATGCGGAAGCCGATCCCATCCACATCGCGCTCTAGGCGATAGGGATCGCTGCGCACCTTTTGGATGGCCTCTTGGCCGTAGGTCTTGAAAATTTTTACTGCGTAGCCAGTGGTAATCCCGTGCGACTGCAAAAAGACCATCACGTCCTTGATTTGCCGCTGCTCGTCCCAAGCCTCGGCAATGAGCTCGACCTTCTTCTTGCCCAGCTTGGGTACTTCCGCTAGCCGTTGGGGATCCGCGTCGATGACGTCGAGCGTTTCCTCGCCAAAGTGCTCGACGATGCGCTTGGCCGACCTCGGCCCGATGCCTTTGATCAAACCAGATCCGAGGTACTTTTGCATGCCTTCGAGGGTCGAGGGATAAACGGCCTTATAGCGCTCCACTTTGAGCTGTTTGCCGTATTTGGGATGATTGGTCCACACGCCTTCTACTTCGATGCTCTCGCCCTCTTGGATGGAGGCAATCGCCCCCACAATTGCGATTCGCTCCCGCTGGCCCTCTACTACTAAGCGCGCAATGGTATAGCCGTTTTCCGGGTTGTGGTAGGTCAGGCGATCTATAAAGCCTTTATACGATTGGTTCATAACAATCCAGATGCCCGGTACAATAACGCCGTACTCCCCGCGCCCAACGCGCCACCCGCGCCGAGCTGAAGCGGAGTATGGGCCCGCAAGTAAAGCCGCGCCCAAGCGACGGCTGGCCAACTCAGCAAGAAGGGCCACGCTGCGCTGCCGACGCTGATCAACAATATGTAGGTCGCTCCCCCGACGCCAGCCGCGTGAATGCTGATCTTATAAGAGCGATTGATCCACCAGACCAACAGCGTATTGACGACGCAAGACGCGGCCGCGACCAGCATCAGGGGCGGAGCACCGATCCCGTAGAGGGCCGCACTCCCCAAAGCGTAGCAAAGAGCACCCAGCAAGAGCAGGGTAGCGCGCTTGTTGCGGTCGTCTGTATAGGCTTGGTCGAGATAGCCCGAGCGCACCAAGTGCCAGAGTAGCAACCCGGGTACCACAGAGAAGGTGCCGATCGCCACTGCGCCGGCGAGCCAGTCGCCCAGTACGCGTGCTTGGACGCCGAAGACCAAGAGTGCCAACAGCGCGGGATTGAGCAAGTGCGAGAGGAAGTGTGCGGCTTGGTGCGGATGCAGACGAAAACAGGGACGAGCTAATTGCTCGCCCCTGTTTGTTTTTTTTGCCATTTTTTTCCGCTGGCCGCGCCGCGATCGGGCGGCCTCTCGTCGTCTAGCACAAAGCCGATGAAGCGCTTCTGCCCAAGGGTCTTCAAGTATTGGAGCAGGGAGACCTCGGCCTCCTTGCGGTTGAGCTGGTACTTTTCGCTGAGCAATTCGATCATCTTGCCGACCGAGTTGCGGCCGTTGCACATCCGCCAGACCTCGCTGCCGACCTCGTCGAGGGTGATTTTGCGCTGCTTGGGGATGTAGAAAAACTTGGACAGCAGCCGCACCTTCCAGGTCTCTTGGCGCTTTATTAAGACCCGCACCTCGTCGTTGTCGCTGAGCTCCCAGCTCAGGGACTCATTGCGCGTTGGCCGCGACGCCAACATGGCGGCCCGGCTCAGCTTGGGTGCCTTGTTTTTTGATAAAATGCCCATTTACTACCTTGGAGACTAAGTTGTCTTCTGCGTCTTTCTTGCGGTAGAGGTGCTCGACGATTGCGATCTTGTCGAGGTCGGTATCGCACCAGACGCGCCCCCGCAGATATAGGCGCGGCCTCGGGTTCATAAAGGGCAGGGGACGCAGCAGCTGACGCCAGCGGCTGCGCGGCCGCCCCTCAACGCGAATGCCCTCGTGCTCTTGCACGGCTTCTGGAGCAATGTCCACCACGAAGTCGCGCAATTGCTTCTTAAAAAAAACCGGATACCAGTCTTGAACATACGCGTCTTTGAGCATGATCCGGGCCATGCTCAACCGATGCACCCTTAGAACCTGTTTGCCGCGGGAAAACTCTAGCTGGATGTGGCCCGATTTGAGGGAATGGCTTTGCAGCTTGAGGTCGCTGGGCGCGAAAAACTGCAAGCCGTACACGCTCCACAGATGAGCGTCCTCAGCTTCTTGGTCGACGAGCGAGCTGAACACGGCCTCGGCTTGCTCGGGCAAAAACTCGTCTAGCTTGGCCAGCACTCTCAGGAGCACTACCCGCCCGGACTCCAAGGCGAGCGCTAGGTTGTACGCGCGAAAGTCGGCTTCCCAGATGAAGACCTCGTATTCCCGGCCTTCGAGGAATTTCTTGTTTTTGAGGAATCGGGCGCGGCGCTGGACCTCAAAGGGGGCATCGACCTTTTGGGCCTTCTTTTGCAGGTTGGCCAAGTAGCGATCTACCAGCTCGGTCAGGCGCAGGGCCTCGCCGCGGCCTTTGAGACGCCGCCATTCGATCTCGGCGCGCACGATTTCGGCGTCGTCGAGGCGGGCATAGCCCTTTTCAAAGTCTCCGTCAACCCGGCCGAGATTCCAGTCGTCGGGCACGGACAGCCTCAGTCCTTGCCACGCGAAATCCACCCAATCGCTCATGCTAGAAGATCAACACGGAGACCGATTTCTGGATCAGGGCAATCCCCACCGATGCCATCCCCATCAGTGCCATGCCGCAGGAGAAGCCTACCGCCAGAATCGGAGCAAACTGCCGCCATTCCTGCCGCCCGTACTTGTTCCAAAAGTAGTAGCGAGCCAAGAGCGCACCGACGATCTCGGTGACGACCAAGTGTGGCAGAGTCGTCAGTGAGCGCACGAAACCAAAGATCAGCAGAATCGGCAGCCCGAGGATAGACAGCAGAATGAAACTCACCAGCCCAAAGCCGGCACCAAAGGCGATGACCTCTAGTTTCAGCGCCCTAAAGAGCCAAGGCACGTCGGTGGAGTGCTGGATCCAAGAGCTGGTAAAGAGCGGATCGGTATCGACCTCAAAGTAGAAGGACCATCCGGCCGGCACGGCACGCTCGACCTGCACTTCGAGGGTCGGGCGGGGATCGCGGATGATTGTGTCCATCGCTGGCCCCAGCGGCACAATCGCCGGCAGGCCCTCGACAACTTCCTCTTCGGCTAGCTGCTCGTCGCGCAAGTAGCGCTCGGCGACGATGTCGGGTGCCCCCTGCTCAAAGTACGAGTAGAAAACTTGGGTCGGCATCCACTGCCCGACTTGGCCGCGCTTGCCGTTGGAGTCCAGCCACTCCTGATCCACTAGCCGCACCCGCCAGTACCACCACTCGTTTTCGATTAGATTAGCCGGGGTCCATCCCGCCCGGTCGTTGTCTATGGCCAGTTCGCTGCGCATGGTGCCGGTGATAAACAGGCATTGCTGGTAGGCGCGCAGCCGCCACATTAGCTGGGCATAGGGGTAGGAGGCCGACGGAATGGGTGCCAGTTTCCAAATGTAGGAGCCGTAGAGAAAACTGGTAAAGAGTACGATGGGCACCATGAAAATCTCGGCGCGGATGATGCTGGTAAACTGGGTTCCAGTCAATTCGATCTCGCGGAACTTCTGGGTCTGGGCACCGTAGTTGCCCAAGGGAAACGGAATGAACCAGATGTCAACGCCGCGATACCCAGAGAAGATAATCGTGGCCTCGCGCACAAAGGGGATCTCCACCGTCTGCCCCACCATCCCGACTAGGCGGGCGTTGACGAAGGACTGAAAGGGCGTGAATATGAAACCAAAAAAGAGAAAAAACCATATAAATTGGGCAATGCCCGGCAGCAGCCAGGCGGCGATGCCGATCAGGCCGGCCGTGGCCAAGACGTATAGGGCCAGCGCTACCCAGATGGGGAAATCGCCGCGGCCCACGGGGGTAGCGAAGCTGCGCTTGGGACTGCCATCATCTCCTGCGTTGGCCCTAGCACTGCGCACGCTCTGAAATACCTGATAGATGCCGATGACGGCGATGGCGATGGTGGTGCCGATGCCAAAGCTCATCCAGAAATCGACATTGTTGACGAAGAAGGTCTCGACCGTGCCCATGCCTTGCTGCCACAAATTCAGGTACGGCTCCTCGCGCCACGAAGGCGTCCAAGTATAGAGCAGCGGATTGGCAATGGAGGCGACGACCACGCCGAGAAAGGTGCCGACCACGCCCCAAAACGGCACCACTAGCCCGGTAAAGATCGGCCCCAAGTGCGCGGTAAATCCCAGCGGAGTGGCCGGGATGAAGTTACCGGTGACTTGCGTGAAGTCGACAAAGGGAATGGGTATGAGTTGGATCGGCTCAGTCAGCAGTGCGCCGGTAATCGCCGGCAAGGCCACGTAGATCGTGCCAAAGACCAAGCCGATCATCGCCCCGGCCGAGAATACTCGCCAGCGCCAAGTCTCAAGCCCTTGGGTGGTCTCGGCTAGGGCCGTAGCACCTTGGGCGTTTACGGGCGCGAAGGGAAAGGGCAGGCGCTCGTAGTCGGAGCTGAGCCGGAAGAGCGCGTACGACATGGTGAACCAGTTGATGCGCGAGATGATCATCCCCAAGACTAGGAGTACGATCGGCATCGCCCAATCCGAGTGTAGGAAGGTCCGCTCGATGATGGCGGAGGAATTGAGCGGCGGTGCCACCCAAGTGGGAATCAGCTTGGTGATGCCGAACTGCTTGGCCGCTGGGGATTGCACCAAGTACTGGTTGTAGAGCAAACCCTCAAAGGCACCAGTCTCCGCGGCAATCAGGGAGGAGGCCACGTAGAACAGCACATAGACTTCTTGGCGCCGGAGGGAGGAAAAGGAGCGCTTGGTGATTTCGGCGAAGAGGATGATGGTCACCCACTCGGCCGCTGCCCCCAAAGAGCCACCGATCATCAGGCTCAAGTACATGTTGCCCGGCACCATGATAAAGGCGACGAAGAATACGCCGAGGATGGCCTTGATCGTAAAGCCGTTCTCGAAGCGGTCCGGGACCTGCATTAGATCCCGATATTCTTCGATCTCTTGGTTCGGGTTTCTATTTTTTCTTCCGAGCACTCGCTATCCTCCCTTACGCCGACACTTCGCTGCGCAGCCCTTGCAGAATTTCCGCGCCCTGTTGGCGGTAGCCTTCTTTGGCCTCGGCATCCACCGTGCGCCAGATGAGGAACTGCTTGCGGATGACGTTCATAAAGCGCTGGTTGACCCTTCGCCACGAGGCGTCCTCGCCGCTGAGTCGCTTGATTTGCAGGCCGACCGCGTAAATGTTGTGCTCGGCCTCTGGCATGGCCCGCACGGTGACGTGTTGGCTGACTCCGAGGTCAAAGGGAGCCAGCCAAATGTTCATGTCGATCAGATATCCCTCGCCGTTGGGCGTCTCCTCGCGTTTCAAGCTGGCACCGTCGGTGTAGAAAGTGCCGATGGACTCCTCGCTGTAGGAGTCGAAATAGCCGATGAGGAATACGCTCAAGCCCAAGACCTCGTGGCCGCTGACCGTAAAGGGGAACTCGAAATCCCACTGGTCGCCATCGGGCGGCGGCAGCTTCCACTTGCGGGTCACGTCGGGCACGGCCATCTGCGATGCCTTGCGCGCTGGATAAATCGTCGAGAGCATGACCACGGCCATTACCAGCATACAGGAGAGCACCGCGGCCACCGAGGAGTAGTTGAGGGTGAAGCCGCCCAGCAGGTCGAACTCAATGAGCACCTTGGCGATCACTTGGCCGCTGAGGTAACCGGCTACTACTCCGAGCACCGAGTACACGCAACTCTCGGCGATAAAGAGCCAAGAGATATGGCCGGGGGCTAAGCCCACTGAAGAGTAGATGCCGATTTCGCGGAAGCGCTCGTACACGCTGCCCATCATGGTGTTGAGCACGATCAGTGAGGCGATCAGCATGGGGATGAACAAGTTGCTCATGCCGGAAAAAGAGGTCATCCCCAGCGATGAATAGATCGACACCTTGATGTATTCGTCTCCGGGCTCCTTGACTCCGGCGAAGAGCGTCACCGCGAGGCGGGAGAGGAACTCCTCGACCTCGCCGCGCACATCGCTGCCTGCTGGGAAGCGCACCGCTACCGACTGTAGCGGGTTGCCGCTGCCGACGTTGCGCAGCGTGTGGTAGGGCGTGATCAGGATGTTGGCCGGCTCTAGATGGACAAAGGGCTTGATGACGACCTTGGCGTCCTCCAAGCCCTGCTTCTCGCGCTTTTCTTCCTCGGCTATTTCCTGCACGGCTTGGCCGCCGGTGACGGCAAAGTCGGCCGGCGTCAGGATTTCGTCGTCGAGATCTTTGAGGTCCTTCATCCGCTTGGAGTCGAGGACGCCAACGACCGTGAACAAGTCGCCGAAGATCCGCACCTGCGCCCGGCCGACATCGGCGAGGTCGAGGTCGAGATGGGCCTCCTTGACCATGTCGATGGGCAGGATGCAGACCTTGTCCTCGCCCGGCTCAAACCACCGCCCGGCAACTAGGGCTTGGTCCAGCCCGGTGACCTCGGTTTCATCCGGGGTCAATCCGAGGACGCCGAGCGCGTTATGGGCCTTGTCGCCGTGTTTTATTTTGATATGCGCCTTGGCTTTGTTGCTGTACCAACTGCGCGGCGCGACCGCGGCGCGACCGCCGAAGTTGCTGCGGGCGTATTCGAGCACGGAATCCTCCATCGGATTCCACGCCTTGCTGCGGATTAGGATGCCTTCGTAGAGGCCCTCGTTGTCGCGGCTGATTTGGTTGAATCGCAAGCCGGTGCGGATGGAGGTGAAAGAGAGGACCGTAAAGGTCAGCAGCAAGAGCGTGGTAAAGGTGAGGACCGTGCGCGTCTTGCGCCGCTTCATGTTGGAAATCCCGAGCTGGAAGGCCGTCAGCGAGGCCGAAGAGCGGCTGACGTCCGTGTCGTGAATCACGGCCACCTCGGTGCGCAGCTTCTTCATCTGCTCGTTGAAGCGGCCGGAAATGATCGACATTACGAGGACGGCCAGCGCGATGATGATGAAGGCCAATAGGATGACGAAGGGATTGGATAGCTGGAAGGCCGGATGCACTATCCACAGCACGATCCAGATCGCCAAGAAGACCCCGACGAATCCGATGATCTGATTGCGGATCGTGGCGGCCGTAAAAAGGAGCCGCTCGGTAAAAAAGGCGCAGGGAAGGACGAGGGCCATGAAGAAGATAATGCCCTGAATGACGTCGTTTTGGGTGGATTTGACGTCTGGATAGGCACGCGACTCCAGCCCGAAGGCCGCGCGCGTGTGGCGCACGAAATCGCCCCAGCGCTGCTCGGTGCCAGCCGCTGCGGCTTGGTCTAGCTCGGTCTCGGCCCGGTAGTGGAGGTCGTTGAGGCGCTGGTTTTCAATGGCAAAGCTCCGCAACTCGCGCATCCGCGACTCGTCGAGATTCCACATGTCTTGGGCGGCTTGGAAGGTCGTGCGGGCAAAAGAGGTGCCGGGGCGGATCTCAAAGCCCTCGCCTTCGGCCTTGTCTTTGTTGGTGACGCTAGTGGCGTTGAGCAGCAGCGAGCGAAAGCCGAGCAGGCCCGCGCCAAAGCCCATCTTTATGCGCGAGCCGGGCCGCGCAAAGAGCACCCCAACCGGCTCGTTTTGGGCCGAGGGGCCTTCGCCGATGGTGTAACCGTACTCCACGGGTGCGCTGTTCGTCTCGTCGAAAACCTGCACGTTGGACAGCTTGGTGAGATAGCGCGGATCGACGATGTCGAAGAAGTTGTAGGGTACGCAGGGGAAGAGGATGACCATCCACTGCTTGTCGCGCCAGTCCATGGAGACCTTCATCGGGTAGCTCTCGTCGCCTTGCACGCCGCGGTCTGGGGCGTAGGTGATGCGGCCGGTGATCGGGTCCATGTAGTAGCCCTCGATCTGCACGTTGTTGACCCGCACCCGATTTACGTAAAAAGCCCCCCGATCATCGACGACTTCGTAATACTCGCCGCGCACGCCTTTGTACGACTTTTTCTTGCCGTTGCGCACGACGGCCACTGCGTCGGCACGCGGCAGGTCGGGGATGATGCTGCGGCGCGGAAAGACCATGGTGCGGCCGCGCAGGGAGCGCAGATTGTCGCGCAGGCGCATCTTGAAGTCCGGGAAAAGCTCTGGGTCTGCAAAGGCCATCTCGAACATGCCGGAGAGCACCCGGATCTGTTTGGCGAGATTGGCGTGGTTGACGCGCTCGCCTTGGTCTAAGGGCGTATCGACGAGGAAGCGCGCGTCGTTGACGGTGACAAAGGCCAACGCCGGCGTACCGGTCGCCAACACCAATTCGCTGTTGACCGATATTTCGCCCGGTACAAAAGTCTGCCAGCTCATCCCGCCTTCGGGGCTGATGCCATTGACCAGCACGTCGCGCTGTTGGTAGCCCAGTTCGCGGCTGATCTTGCGCGCATAAGCCATGAAGTTCTTGCCGAAGGGCGCGAAGTAGCGCTTGTAGTAAAAGCTGGTATTGCTATTCCACACCCCGAGCTCGTCGGTCTGCGAAGAAAGGTCGAGACTGATGAAGAGCTTGACCGCGAGCGAATCGACTTTGGGATCGACCCAAGTTTTGTAGAGCGCGAGGCGCAAGTCGTCGTCCGAGCGCACCTGATCAACCAGTTCGCGGCGGTTTTTGAATCGCTCGCCGGCGAGGTGCAGGTCGCCTTCTTCTCGGCTCAGCAGCCCCTTGAGGCCCTCTACGGCTCTCTTCCACAAGCCCTGTGAACTGCTCGCTGCGCCTTCTTCTTGGCTCAGCAGCCCTTCGGCGAGCGCGGCGTCGGCAATGTCTGCGGCCAAGTCGGTGCGCCCTTCGGCAACGCTCCGCACGAGAGCTTCCTTGCCGGTGAACTCCTCCTCGCCGATGGCGTAGTGGATGCCGTCTTGGGCGATCATGTTCCGTGCGAGTGCGGCATCGACGACCCGCCTCACCAGCATGTGTTCGATAAAGGGATCCTCTTTGCGCAAATAGCGCTGGATGAAATCATCGACCCCGCGCAAGCCTAAGTGGTGGGCCGAAGTAGCGAGAAAGACGACCGTGCGCGCTGGCGGGTGCGCACGAAAATAGCGCGCCAGCTCCAACAGTGCAGTAATGCTGGAGGCCTGCTCGGCACCCGGGGTGAGGGCCGGCACGACCGACATGGCGTCGTAGTACGCTTCCAGCACGATCACGTCCTCTTTCATCAAGGGATCGTATCCGGGGATCGCGCCGAGGATATTCCAAGCGGGACGCCGCTCCCAATCCATGCGGTACTCCAAGTGCAGCGTCTGCTCGTCCCCTGCGGCCAATTGGCGGCGCAGGCGCTGGCCGGCTTGGCGATTGATCCAGAACCTCGGCAGGTCGAGCGGCATGGTGAGGAACTTCTTTTCGCCTTCCAAGTACACGGTGGAGTCCGGCTCGATAAAGACGATGGCCTGCGCCCCCAGATAGGCGGCATTGAGCCAAGCGTCGCCCGAATTGAAGTCCATCAGGGCGACGGCCCCTTCGACTTGTTGGCCATCCATGTCCGCGTATTCGCCCGCGCCGGCGTCTATCAAGCGCCCGGTCACCCCGCCTTCGGGCAGCGTCGAAGTTTTGACTAGATTGGGCCAGAGGCCGTGGATTGGCACTTGTTCGCCGCTTTCGACGACCCGCAGGAATCCGCCCTTATCGACGGGAATCGAGACGTCGTATTCGTGGACTGCGACGTCGTCGAGGCCGATTGCGCGGAAGTGCTCCTGCACGATCTGGGCCGCTTGGTCGGCCCCCGGATAGCCGGCGACCCTAGATCCCAAACCGGCAAAAGTGTCCATCGTCTGCTGTACGCGCTCGACCGGGGCCGTGCGCGCCAACTCGGCAAAATCGACCTCGGCTTGGGCCAGTGCCGCGCCGGCCAAAATCCAGCCGAGGGCCATCCACTTCACCGCGAACTTAGGCATAGTTGTAAGTGCCTTTCTCAGATCCAGAAGACCACATTGTCGGTCATGCCCGTAAAAAAATCGATAATCAACCAGAGCCCGGCGATGAAAAACTGGCCTACGATCAGGCCCAAAAAGAAGGGACGCGCCCGGCGAAAAAGGCTGGGACCGCCGTATTTCATTGCCATTAACTTTAAGAGCCAAGCGAGGGCAATGCTAAACCACAACTGGTCCATCAGCCATACGGCACCAATGGGGTATCCAATGGGATGCAGAGGCCACCACAAGAGCCGCTGGCGCACCCACATGAGCAGGGCCATGATGCCCCCGCCGACAAAAGTGTGAACCCAGCCATCTATGTTCGGCTTGGTGGGCGCGCTTAACTTGGTGGTAATATAATCAAAAGGGGCGCGAGTTCCACCACCAAAAAACCACCCGTTGAGGTTGATGCCACCGTATTCGTAGGCGAGGTACAAAATTGCTGCGACCGAGCCGACAATGCTGACGAAAATCGCCAGCAGCATGTACCAAAAAAGCGGGCGCAGCCGCGGCCCCAGTTCTTCGCCCAACTTGAGGCCGTGTGCGCAGGAAGCCATGACAAACGTGCGGATGTCCGCCGCCCACACGTAAGTGTAGGCGAGGCCGACCATGCCCGCCGGGCCGAGCACCGAAGAGCCTACGGCCGAGACCAAGACCGACGAAGAAATCATCGGCCCGACCGCCGCTGCCACGCCTCCCTCTACTACCACTCGGGTCAAGCCGACAAAAATAAGGATGGCCAGCATCAGGGTCAAAAAGGCCGCCCACAGCGGCAAGCCGGACTGCCACAGCCAGATGGTCATCACCGCGACTCCGGCGAGCCAAGTTAAGACCGCCGCCCGATAGGAGAGCATCTCGCCGCGGTCGTCAATGCGGTCGTCGCCCACGAGGGCCTTGCGCAACACGTCGCGCAGGTGTTCGCGGCCGACCCACAGGCCGAAAAACACTAAGACGATCATCGCCCCCTGTCCTTGATGGGCGAGGATCGGCTCGCTAGGAGCACCGTAAATGCCCAGCTTTTCGGTGCTACCGACCCCTAAAACCCCCAGCCCTCCTCGAATCAGCTTGGCGATGGTGTTGAAAAACCACAGGCTGAAGGCAATGTCGAGATTGATTAGATAGGCGAACCCCACCATGGGAAAGCTCAGGCGGAAGATCAGGCTGACGGTGTTGCGCAGGATCGGCACAGAGGAGACGAGCTGGATGGCGGGGATGAAGTTGAAGTACGCGTGTAGGGCGTTGAGACTGCTGACGAGCGCGGGCAGGGCAAAGCCGATCCACATGATCGGGTTTTTGAAGAAAGGCCCTAGGGCCTCTCCGCGGCTCCCGCTCTGCACCATGGCCAAGGGCACTTGCACCAGCGGGTAAACCAGCCGCTCCCGCTCCACCCACTGGCGGCGCAGAATGACCATAGACGAGATCATAACCAAGTACAGGGCCACGATCAGCACGGCCCAATAGCACAGCGGGCCGCCCCAGACGGCCCAAGGCACCCCAGCGGTGCGCGGTGCCCCTTCGTAAAACCACTTGATCGACTCGGGATCCTGCGGCGCGATCCAGTCGGGAAGGTGCGGCAGGATGTGCAAGGCCCACTCGTTTTCCGGGGTGGCGTAGTACTGGGCACCGGTGATGATCGTCAGCCAGTACTCGCTGAGGCCCATCGTGGGGATGGCCGAAGCCGTGAGCATCATAATGTACGCGACGATGAGCTCGCAGCGCCCGAGGGCCACAGGAGTGGCGAAGCGAGTCAGCAAGGCGTTGAACGAGCCAGTCAGCACGAAGAAGAGGAACAGGGCACCTGCCGCGCTGAAATCAATCGACATGTAGGAGCCGCGGATGACCATATTGCCGTAAGGTGCCCCCAAGGCAATGCACAGCGACCCCAAGGTCCCCGCCGTCAGCGCTTTGGCGCTGAAGACCGGCTCGGCTCGTACTGGGCCCTGAAAGGCAGACTCTTGCGGCAAATCCATTGAGACGATCCTTACCTGAGTGGGCGTTTTCTGGCGTCGCCTTGGGAGCGCGGGCTTCTGGCCCGCACGAGGGCGGGACGGGCGTGTACTTATAGGAAAGGTCTATTATAATAGTACTAGCCCTAGTCCAACCAGCCTATTTTCTCTAGTTGTTCCAAGGTCCACCAAGCCAACAGGCCAATCGCCCCCCCGCTCACCAAAGCGCTGAACAAGGCCAGCGGCAAAAGCGCGAACAGACCGCTGTGGCCGATATAGCCAGCGGCGAGAACGAGCTGGCTGAGCTGGTGCGCCAACGCGCCCCAGATGCTCAGGCCCACGACGCTGAAAAGCCGCGCTCCCATGCGGCGGACCGCAACCATGACCAGCCAGCTCGCCAAGCCAGCCCCGCCGCCTATGACAAAGGCCGGACCGGCAAATCCCCCGCTGAGCAAGCCGCCGACTACGAGCTTGATGGCACTAACGGCCAACGCCGGGCCGCCGCCAAAGCTCACCAGCGCGACCAAAACCGGCAGATTGCCGAGCCCCAACTTCATCCAAGGCAAGGGTTTGGGCACCAGCGATTCAAAGGCAAAGAGCACGATGGCCGCACTGGCCATAAGCCCCAAACGGGCCACGTCTCTAGGGCGCGCAAACATCAGCGAATCATCGCGTCTAGGGGCGCGGCACCAGCGATCCTCAGCACTAGGCCGTTGGGTACGCACGCGGCCACGTCGCCCGCTCGCTGCATCCAGCCTTGCCGCATGCAGATCTTGTGGACGCAGGGCGCGGAAAGTACGCGCACGCCCTTAGGGCCGATTTCGATCTCGCTCGCTCCCAAAGGCCCTACAACCGGCAAGACTCCGTAGTTGGAGAGGGCATGTGTGGCGGGCGCGGCCCCGGCCAACTCGACGATGAGCACGCCGCCGGCTTCGGCCGTATAGCGGCCGTAGAGCACCAGCCCGAGCGCGCTCAAGCTCACGACGAGCGCGAGGATTTTATCCGCTCGCGTCAGCGCCGGTGCGTTTTCGGTATTTAGCCGCCACATCCTGCTCCCTTTTCTCTTTTCATTTTAATTTAAGTTCTACCAGACGTGCAAACGAGCGGGGAACTTCTGCTTGTATGTACTTGTTTTTTTTCTATATTGACGGGCAAATAGAGAACGAAGGACCCCATGGCCGAAACCACTCCCACGCCTCTTTTGGCCCTCTCAAACACCTACTTGGACGAGCTCGTTGAGCAGGGGGGCGACGAACTGCATCTACAGATGCTGCTGATCGAGGTCTCTTCCTACGCCTGCGACGACCAAGCCGGTCGCAACGGTCTCAAGCTGCTCAGGTGCGCCTACTACTTCGCCAAGAAGCATCACGAGGGCCAGATCCGCAAGTCCGGCGAGCCGTTCATAGCCCACTGCGTCGAAGTGGCCCGAATTTTAGCGCAACTCCGCATGGACCACACTACGGTCGCTGCCGGGCTGTTGCACGACGTCATCGAGGACACGCCGGCGACCGATGCGGAAGTCGCCGAACAATTCGGCGAAGAGATCGCCGAACTGATTAACGGGGTTACCAAAATCGATCAGACAACCTGCGAAAGCCGCGAGGAACGCCAAGCCGAGACCTATCGCAAGTTGCTGCTCTTCGTGTTCAAGGACATCCGCGTCCTATTCATCAAGCTGGCCGATCGCCTGCACAACATGCGCACGCTCCAATACCTAAGTCCCCAATCCCGCGAGCGCACTGCGAGCGAAACGCTCGAAGTGTACGCGCCGCTGGCCCACCGCTTTGGGATGGCGCGGATCCGCTGGGAATTGGAGGACCAAAGCCTCAAGTTCCTCGAACCCGAAATGTACCAAGAGCTGCGCAACAAGGTGGCCATGAAGCGCCAAGAGCGCGAAGACTATATAAACGAATTTAAGGTCCTGCTCGAGGAGAGCCTGCACGCCAATGGCATTAAAGCCGAGTTTACGAGCCGCGCCAAGAACTTCTACAGCATCTACAATAAGATGAAGGTGCGCGGCAAGCCCTTTGAGGAAATCTACGACCTGTTGGCCATGCGCATCATCACCGGCACCATGCGCGAATGCTATGACATCTTCGGCTTGGTCCACGACATTTACACCCCCATCCCCGGACGCTTCAAAGACTATATATCGACTCCCAAGAGCAACATGTACCAGTCGCTGCACACTTCGGTGAAAGGCCCCAAAGGTCAATACGTCGAAGTGCAAATTCGCACCGAGCAGATGCACAACACGGCCGAAATGGGCATCGCCGCCCACTGGCGCTACAAATCCAACGACAAGGCTCCCAGCGACTTAAACCAACACATGCGTTGGCTGCACCGAGTCATTGACTGGCAACAGGAGGCCACCGATCCGGTCGAGTTCATGGAAAACCTGAAGACCGAGCTCGCGTCTCAGGACGAGATTTTCGTCTTCACCCCCAAAGGCGACCTACACCAGTTGCCCAAGGGGGCCACGCCAATCGACTTCGCCTTTGCCATTCACACCGACATCGGGCTGCACTGCACAACGGCCAAAGTAAACGACCAAGTCGTGCCGCTAAGCGCGACTTTGAGCAGTGGCGAAACCGTGGAGATCGTCACCACGCCGCAGCAAAAGCCCAAACTCGCTTGGCTGGATCAAGTCAAGACCGCCAAGGCCCGCCAAGCCATCCGCCGTTGGCTGCGGGAGGAGCAATACGACCACAACGTGCGCCTCGGCAAGGAGGCGCTCGACAGGGAGTTGAAGCCCTATCGGGCTGCCGACTCACCCGACCTCAATGCCGTGGCGGCGGAGTTCGGGTTCAGCGACGCCGAGCACCTGTACGCGGCCTTGGGCAACGGGGATCTGTCCATCGGCAAGATCATCAGCAAAATAGCCCCGCCCAAGCCCAAGCGGCGCACGCTCCGACCCCAAGACCGCAGAGACATCCGCATCCAAGGCATGCAAAACCTGATGATCCGCTTCGGCAAGTGCTGTGGTCCCATCCCGGGCGACGATATTGTCGGCTTAGTCACCCGCGGCCGCGGCGTCACGGTCCATCGCACCAACTGCCCCAACATCGGCCGGATTTCCTCCGAGCCAGACCGCCTGCTCGCGGTTGAGTGGGAGCTGGGGGACGAACCGGCCTTTACCGTTCTGCTGCGCACCCGTAGTTGGGATCGCACGTACTTGCTCGCGGACATCTCGCGGGCGATCAGCGACGCCGGCTTCAACATCCGCGGCTCCACTACCCGCACCGATGGCGGCATCGCCGAACAGGACTTCTTGATCGATGTCGCCGATAGCGAGCAGTTGCGCCAAGCCATAGACCAAATTGAGCGCATCGAGGGCGTTTTGGAAGTGCTGCGCGTGGATGAGCCGGCAAACGGCGACCCGCTTCCTTAGTCGTGTCAGACCTGTTTCGTCCCAATATCGCCCGCCTGCACGGGTACGTCCCCGGAGAACAGCCCCGCGAAAAGGGCTATCTCAAGCTCAATACCAACGAAAACCCCTATCCGCCCTCCCCCTTAGTGCTGGAGCGGCTGCGCCATGCCTGCTCAGCTAATCTGCGCCTGTATCCCGACCCGGACGCTTGGGCCCTGCGCCGCAAGCTAGGCGAGGTGTTCGCCATTGCCCCCCAACAGATCATGGCCGGCAACGGCTCGGACGAGTTGCTCAACGTCATCATCCGCAGTTTTGCCGGCGAGGGCGACAAAATCGCCTATCCCCATCCCACCTACGGCTACTACAAGCCGCTGATCGACATCCAAGGAGCCGAGGCGGTCCCGGTTGAGTTCGGCGAGGATTTCGCCTTGCCCGAGGGCTTGGCCGGGGCCGAGGCTCGCGTCACCTTTCTCGCCAATCCCAATGCTCCCTCGGGCACCCTCGTCCCCTACGACGAGGTCGCCGCGCTTTGTGCGCGGATTGCCGGCGTCTTGGTCGTGGATGAAGCGTATGTGGATTTTTCGCAGGGCGGCTGCATTCAGCTCATCGAAGAACACCCCAACGCCATTGTGGTGCGCACCATGTCCAAGTCCTTTTCCCTCGCCGGCCTGCGCATCGGCTTTGCCTTTGCCCGGGCCGCGCTGATCGAGGGGATGTGGAAGGTCAAGGACCACTACAATCTCAATCGGCTGAGCTTGGTGGCCGCCGAGGCGGCTCTAGAAGATATAGACGCGATGCGCGCCAACGCCGCCCGCGTCTGCGCGACGCGGGCGCACCTGTGTGCTGGGCTGCGGGGGTTGGGTTTTTACGTGTGGGATTCGCAGGCGAACTTTGTGCTCGCTAGGCTCGGCGAGCGCTGGGCCAATTGCGCCGCTGCCACGCTCTATGCCCAGCTCAAGGAGCGCCGGATCTTGGTGCGCTACTTTGCCGCGCCGCCGCGCTTGGCCAACTGCCTGCGCATCTCGGTGGGCACGGACGCCGAGATCGCCGCGTTGCTGGCGGCCCTAAAAGAGCTATCACCCGTTTAAGCGCTCGGCAATGCGCGGGGTGCGCCCGCCGCGCTGGTGCATGCTGGCGATCATGTCCCCTAAAAAGCCGATGGAGAAGCACTGAATGCCGACGATGATCAGCAGGATGCCCAGCATGAGCAGGGGATGGCGATTTTGGATGTTGCCGTGCTCGTAGCGCAGCAAGGCCACATAGGCGCAGATGACCGATCCGCACAGGGTGGAGCCAAGCCCCAAGCTGCCGAAGACGTGCATGGGCGTGGTCATAAAGCGCACGACAAAGGTCACGGTCAGCAGATCCAAAAACCCGTTTAGCAGCCGCTTGGCCCCGAATTTGGAATGGCCGAAGCGGCGGGGATGGTGCTGCACCGGGATCTCGCCGACTCGATAGCCCATCCAGTGGGCGACAGCGGGCAAAAACCGATACAATTCTCCGTAGAGGTACGGCAGCGCGTCTTCGGCCACCTCGCGTCGATAGGCCTTGAGGCCGCAGTTGAAATCGCGCAGGCGCACCCCGGAGACCAGCGAGGTAATCCAGTTGAACAAGCGGGAGGGGAGGGTTTTGCTCAACGGGTCGCGGCGCTTGGCCTTCCAGCCCGAGACCAAGTCGTAATCGCGGTTTAGCTCGGCCAGCAGCCGGGGGATTTCGCCGGGATCGTCTTGCAGGTCGGCGTCCATAGTGACGATGACTTGGCCGCGCGACTGCTTGAAGCCGGCGGCGAGGGCTGCGGCCTTGCGGTAGTTGCGGCGGAAGCGCAAGGCGCACACTTGCGGATGCTGTTTGGCCAACTCGCCCAAGACCGCAAACGAGGCGTCCGTGCTCCCGTCGTCCACGAAAATGGCCTCCCAAGGCCATTCCGCATTCGCGAGGGCGCGGTCGATTTGCACCCATAGATGGGGCAGGCTTTCCTCTTCGTTAAAAACGGGAATGACGAGGGACAGAAAAACCTCTCCCGTCGCTTCTTTCTCTTGGCCCATTGGCTCCTCTCTTGCAAGCAATACCCCCACTATAAAACAATCGCCGATTGCCGCGCACAAACCGGCCCGATTCGCTTGACATCTGCGTCCCCCCAACGGTATATACGGACATGCCGCTTCCCTCGGGTTCCCACATTCATCTGATTGCCGCTTGCGGCACGGCCATGGGGTCTTTGGCCGGCATGCTGCGCGAGCGGGGATATCGCGTCACCGGGTCGGACAGCCGCGTCTATCCGCCGATGAGCACCATGCTCGCGGCCTTGGGAATCGACGTGCGGGCCGGCTTCTCGGCGGATCACCTCGTGCCAGCGCCGGATTTGGTCGTCATTGGCAATGCCGTCTCGCGCGGCAACCCGGAGGCCGAGGCCGTACTCTCGCGCCGGATCCCGTACCTGTCGCTACCGGAAGTGCTGCGCGAGTTCTTCATCCGCGGCAAGCGCTCGGTGGTAGTGACCGGAACCCACGGCAAGACCACCACTACCGCGCTCATCGCCCACCTCTTCACCGCCTGTGGGCTCGACCCTTCCTTTCTCGTCGCCGGAGTGCCGCAAAACTTCGACCGCTCCTACCGGCTCGGCCAAGGCGCGCACTTCATCGTCGAAGGCGACGAATACGACAGCGCCTTCTTTGCCAAGTGGGCGAAATTTTTCTACTACCTACCCGATGTACTAATCGTCAACAACATCGAATTTGACCACGCCGACATCTACCAAGACCTTGCCGACATCGTCAAAGCCTTCCGCCAACTCGTCAACATGGTGCCGCAAAACGGCCTGATTCTAGCCAACGGCACCGACCCCAATATCGCCGAACTCCTCCCCGCTGCGCCGGCACCGGTGGAGACCTTTGGCCTCTCAGAAGGCGCGTTTTGGCGCGCCACCAACCGCCGGGCCAGTGCCGAGGGCACGCGCTTTACCTTGTGTCGGGCAGGGCGCGCGGTGGGGGTTTTTGACCTGCCGCTGAGCGGCGATTACAACGTCTGCAATGCGCTCGCCAGCTTGGCCGCTGGTTTCCACGCTGGCCTGACTGCCGACGACCTGCGCGCGGCCTTGGCCCGCTTTGCCGGCGTCAAGCGCCGTCAGGAGCAGCTTGGCCTCATCGACGACATTCTCCTCCTCGACGACTTCGCCCACCATCCCACTGCGGTCGCCCACACCCTAGAAGGGCTGCGCCGGTCCTATCCCGGCCGCCGGCTCGTCGCGGTTTTCGAGCCAGCCAGCGCGACCAACGCCCGCGCTATCTTTGAGAGCCGCTATGTCGAGGCATTCGCCTTGGCCGACGCTTTCGTCGCAACCGCGGTCCCCCGTCCCGAACGCGCCCGGGACGACGAACCCTTCTCGCCCGCGCGCTTAGTGGCGCGTCTTTGCGCCACCGGCAAATCGGCGCACTACTTGCCCGACACCGAATCGATGGCCGCTTTTTTAGCTGCGGAAGTTCGCCCGGGCGATTTGGTGGTTTTTATGAGCAATGGCGGTTTCGGCGGCCTGCAACAGAAGCTGTGCGCGGCACTCGCGGCCCGTGCGCCCTGTATCGACTAGGTGTCAGAACTGTTGCCGGACCGACGCACTGAGCGCGGGTAAGACGCGCAGTGTGAATTCTATATTTGTATATTTTACAATATGTTATAAAAAATAAAACCCCGCGGTACGCATATTGCATTAAACGCATGGCACTTGCCATCTCACCCCAACCTGGAGGCTGCCATGCGCTCTTTTATCGCCGTTGTCTTTTTCGCCCTCGCCGCACCGCTCTCGGCCCAATCCGGCCCGGTCGTCATCTCCGAACTGATGTGGCCGGGTAGTACAGCATCTACGGCCGACGAGTGGATCGAACTCTACAACCCCAGCGACTCAGCGGTTGATCTAGCCGGCTGGACCTTGACCTACCGCAGCGGCACCGAGGACAAGGTAATGCTCGTCCTCGAAGCCGGTGCGATCCCCCCCGGACAGACCTTTCTCATCGCCAACTATGCCGCCGATCACAAAAACTCCCTTCTCGCTGTCCAGCCGCAGCGCGTTGACGCGGCCGTTTCCCTGCCCAACACCAAGCTGCTCTTACAGCTATACGATGGCGACCCACAAGCTGGGGGCCAGCTCATCGACACAGCCGACGATGGCCGCGGGGCCCCTTTCGCCGGTGACTCGGCCAGCAAAAGCGCCATGGTGCGCATTGCCTTTGACCAGCCCGGCGACCAGCCCAAAAGTTGGGCCACGGCGACCGAACAAAGCGGCTGGGATGCGGGTGCCAGCGAGTTGGGTACGCCGGGATCCATTCCCGCGTACCTGCTCCCGGACGCGGGCGAAGCACCCGAGCGCGTCATGGGGACGAACATTCTAGCGATGCCTTGGGCTTTAGTAAAAGCGCGTCTATCCCCATAGCGCGGATTGCAGAACAAAAGGCACCTACTTGCGGGTAGGTGCCTTTTTTATAGCCAAAAAGAAAAAGGCCGCGGAAGCTGAGATGCGCTTCGCACGGCCTTTCTTTGCTGATGGTGGGCAATCGCAGATTTGAACTGCGGACCTCCGGTATGTGAGACCGGCGCTCTAACCAACTGAGCTAATCGCCCCAGAACATTTTCTAAGTTAGCCTCCAACGGCTACTGAGTCAATGTCCGTTGTGCTCGGCGGCAAAGTGGAATTTCGGCAGGGCTACTTCAGTCGCCGATGGGTGGCCCTCGCGCAGGCGGTACGCTCGGTTGAGCTTCAGCCCCGGCCAGCGCTGTGTCTGATGGGTCGCCGGCCAAGTGATTTCCACGAACTCCAAGGCCACAGCGTCCCCCAGCCCGAGTTGCGGTGCGAGCGGGTTGGCTCCAAAGCTGCCGCCCGAGCCGATGAGGTGGTGGATGTCGCGGGTGCTGCCGTCCGGTCGCCGCACGCGCACGCGCACGCGGCCGCCAATAGCACCTCGGTTCGACTGCACACCTTGGGGAAACAGCCGCAGCCAGCGATGGCCGTGCCCGGGATTTTCGTAGAGCACGTTCTGGTAGAGGTCGCCTTCAAAGGCGCCGCCCATCACCTCGAAGACGTCTTGGTCCCCGTCGTTGTCGAGGTCGGCAAAGGACACGCCGTGCCCTTTCTGCACGTTGCCGAAGCCGCCGGTGGTGGTGACGTCCAAAAACCGCGTACCACCGTCGTTGCGCAACATGCGGTTGGGCGTGAGCGAGCGCAGATCGGGAATCCCGGTGCCCACGTAGCAGTCGGGGAATCCGTCATTGTCCAAGTCGCCGTAGTTGGCCCCCATGGCTAGGATGACTCGGCCAAATCCCCCCAGCGATTCGGTGACCTCGGTGAAGGTCCCGTCGCCGTTGTTGCGGTACACGTGGGCGCGGTCGGCGGCAAATTCCTCGCCGAGGTACGCGCGCGCCATGTCGCCGAGGTCGTCCATGTTGTAACCGCCGGCAAACAGATCGAGCCAGCCGTCGTTGTCGTAGTCCCAAAACCAAGTGGGAAAGCTCTCGGCCGGCCCCGGCGCGACGACCGTCGCCGCAAAGCGCCAGCCCGCTGGTGTGTTGCCGAGGTTGCGGTAGAGGACGTTTTCTCGGTAGAACTGGGATACGTACAGGTCGATTGAGCCGTCGTTGTCTATATCGCCCCAAGCAACTCCCTTCACAAAGCCCACGTGATCGACGCCGACCGCGGGGGCCACATCGACAAAACGGCCATCCCCTTGGTTGCGAAACAACTGGCATGGGTGGGCCCGCTTGCCGGACTCATTGCCGACGAACAGGTCCAACCAGCCGTCGTTGTCGTAGTCGGCAAAGGCCGCTGCGTGGGTCGGGTGCAAGGAGAATAAGCCGGTGCGCCGCGTCACGTCCGCAAAGGTGCCGGTGCCGTTGTTGCGCAACAGGGAGTTGGGCATGCGGCCCTCTTCCCCCATCCAAGCCCCGCGTAAGACGAACAGATCGACATCGCCGTCGTTGTCGTAGTCGGCCTGCTCGAGGTTGATCCCCCCGATCTGCCCGGCCAGCCCAGCCGCTGTGGTGGCCTCGGCAAACGTGCCGTCGCCCTCGTTGTGAAAATAGCGCAGGGGATCGCGCAGCCCCCATGAGGAAACCGCGATATCGAGCAGACCGTCGCCATCGAAGTCCTCGACCGCGCTGCCGCCCGCTAGGCCCACGGCCGCAACTCCAGCCGCCGGTGCCACGTCGCGGAAGCGCTGGATCCCGCCGCTGTCGCCATCGAATACGCGCGGGGGAATGCGATAGGGTTCCGGCACCCCTTCCGGGTATTCGCCCAAGGTCATGTACGCCAAGTTCAACAGCCAGCGCGTCCCCAGATCGCCTGGGCGCTTGTTCAAGTTTAGGGTGTAGTGCTCAATGGCGCGGCGGGAGCCTTCTTGCAAGCGGTGGACGCCGTCGCCGCGGATTGGCAGCAAGCAGGAATTCGTGGTGTGGTTGCGCAGGCAGTTTTCCTGCTCCCCGAGGCGCAGATAGGCAATGGCGAGCTGGTCGTGCAGCATGTAGACGAAGCCCTCGGTCGCCGGCACCTGCCCGGCTTCTACGGCCGCTAGAACGCTTTGCATCTCTTCGATGCCCGCGCGCAAATCCCCGGCCCGCACCCGCTCTTGGGCGATCCGCAGGCGCATGTTTAGCCGCTTGCCCGCGCTCATTGGTTGCCCCAGCAGGGAACTAAGGCCCTCGGCGCGGGCTTGGTTCAGATAGATGTTGGCAATGGGATCGGCCCGCTGGGCAAGGCGCGCCAGCACCGTCGCCATAAAACGCGAATCTCCGCGCTCGACGCCGGCTTCGACTTGCCCGCTGGCTGTGGCCCATAGCAGGACGGCTATAATGCTCTGCATCTTAGTACGCGACACTAAGGCTTCGACGACTCGACTGAGCTCAGCCGAAGAGTTTCCGCCGGGTGCGCGGGCAGCCTGCCCGCCAACCCAGAGCGATAGTAGAGCAGCAAGCGGCCAGCGTCAAACGATTCCCGCTTCTCCACGTTACGCCGGCGGCGGGGACGGACCGGCTATGCGGTCTCGCAAAGACCCCTACCCACCCAGCCGCCGCGAGACTGGTATCAACTGGCGTAAAGCGGATATTTTGCCCATTATATCCGTTTTTAAGGGATATTAACCCAATATATCGTAGAAAATAAAAATGTCTTGTACTGCTCTTTCGCGTTGCAGTACCTAATCGGGGGAACGGATCGTGCGGTGCGCTCGGCGTCCGAGTACTCGCGTACAAATTCAAAGGGACTCACTACCAAAATGTTGACACGGTTCAATCAGTGGCCGTACCTCTGCACATGGCTTGATTTACTTCTACTCGAGCGATTGCCTTGAAATGAGAGCCGACGGTCGTCACTATTGCGCCGCGAGCCGGTGCGCGATCACGGGCATGGCCATCACTTGGCTCCTGCTGGCCTGCGGCGTTGCGGCTTCGGAGATCGCGCAGCCCGGGGAAGAGTTGGTGCTGAGCATCGACGAGGCCGTGGCCTTAGCCTTGGAACGCAATCAGGAGTTGGCAGAGGCGCGACTGATCCAGACCGAAGCCAATGAGCAGGTCTCTGAAGCTTGGGGGGAGATTTTCCCGCAGCTCGACTTCTCCGCTAGCTACGTCCGCAACATCTCGCCTGCTGTCTCCTTCGTGCCGGCCAACATCTTCGATCCCACGGCACCAGAAGGGGAGTTCCTATCGCTGCAGTTCGGGGCCGACAACAGTTGGCAGAGCGCCCTCACCCTGCGGCAGCCCCTGTTCTACCCGGGTGCCGTGGTCGGTCTCAGTGTTGCCCAGCGCGCCTTGGGGATGCAGCGGGAGATGGTGCGCGGCCGCGCCCAGCAGGTGGTGACGCGGGTCCGTCTCGTCTGTTTTGACTTGCTGCTGCGCTCCGAAGAGGTGCGCCTCAGCGAACGGTCCCTAGAGCGCCTGCGCCAAGCTCTCGAAGAGACGCGCGGCCGTGCCCGGGCGGGGCTGGCCTCCGAGTACGACGTGCTGCGGCTGGAGGTTGAAGTGGCAAATCTCGAGCCGCTCCTGCTGCGCGCCCGCAACGCCAAGGCGTCGTCGCGCCGCCAGCTAGCCATCGAGCTGGCCGTGGACGATCCCGGCCGCCTGCGACTGTCGGAGAGCGGGGCACTCACCGGGGCCACGGTGCTCCTCGCTCCGCCGCCGCCCGCCGCCGATCTCGTGAAGACGGCACTGACCCACCGCTCCGACGTGCGCCAGCTCGAGCATACGGCCGAGCTGCGCAGGATCCAGGTGCGGCGCGAGAAGGCAGAGTATTTGCCCAGTATCTCCTTGTTCGCTACTTGGGACGTGCAGGCTCAGCAGAACGGGAGACCCGATTTCTTCGGCACTGAGAAGACGCGCGCCACCAGTAAGATCGCCGGCGTGTTGGTGGAGCTGCCGCTGTTCACCGGCCTGCAGCGCGACGCCCGCATCGACCGGCACCAAGCGGTGCTGCGCCAGGCGCAGATCCAAGCGCAGTTGGCGCGGCACCAAGCCACGGCCCAAGTCCGGGATCTAGCGGCGGCGCTGGCCGAGGCCGGTCAGCGGGAAAGGGGCCAACGGCTCGCCATATCCCAAGCTCAACGCGGTTTCGACATTGCCATCGCCCGCTACCGCGAGGGCCTCGGCAGCCAGCTCGAGGTCACCGATGCCGAGATGGCACTGCGGCAGAGCGAGTTCAACATGGCCCAAGCGGTACACGACCGGCTGGCCAGCCGAGCCCGGCTCAACTTGGCCATAGGGCGGGTCGCCCCTATCGACGAGGAGATCACAATTAATTTGGAGGAGATGGAGTGAGAATCCCCTGCCCCCGATCGCGTCTCTTCCAGTGCGCCGTCCTACGCGCCGCCAGCGTCGCCATCCTCGCTCTCTGGGGCTGTGGTGATGGGGAAGGCGAGCCAAAGACAGCGGGCGACGCTCGCCGCATCATCAACGTCGAAGTCGAGACCTTGGCGGTGCGCTCCTTCACCGACGTGATTCGCCTGACCGGTGTGGTCTTGGCCGACCGCGCGGTGACGCTGGCCGCCGAGGAGAGCGGCACCGTGGTCCAGATTCTCGCCGACAAGGGCGAGAGCGTGAGCCGTGGACAGGCTCTGATCGGGCTAAACGACGAACTCCTGCGCGTCCAGCGGAGCGAAGCCGAGGCGCAGGCGGCACTGGCCGCGGAGATTTGGCGGCGCAAGAAGCGGCTCTACGAAGAGGAGCGCATTGGCACCGAAGGGGAGTACCTCGAAGCGCGCTATACTGCCGACCAGACCCGAGCGCGGCTCAACCTGATCGAAGCGCGGCTGCGGCGCACTGTGGTGCGCGCTCCCTTCGACGGCCTACTCGACAGGCGTCTGGTCGACGTCGGCTCGGTCGTCTCCCCGGGCCAAGCAGTAGCCCATATTCTCGATCTGGAGCCGCTGAAGGTAGCCACCGGCGTCCCCGAGCGCTACGCGGCGGACGTGGGCGTCGGCACCCGCGCCGTGGTCGCTTTCGAGGCCCTCGCGGATACTTGCGCTGCCATCTTGACCTACGTGGGTGCCGCGGTCGACGGTGGCCATCGCACCTTCCCCGTCGAGCTGGCCCTCGAGCGTCCGGTGGCCAGTGCCAAGCCGGCCATGGTGGCCGAGGTGCATCTCGTGCGCCGCGTCTATCCGCAGGTCCTAATGGTGCCGCGCCAAGCCTTGGTGCGCACCGAGGACGGCTTTAGCGCCTTCGTCGCCATCGACGGGGAGGCCGGCCCTTTAGCCGAGGTACGCCCGGTCACTCTCGGTGCCTCCGGCGGCGACCAAGTGGTGGTCACCTCCGGCCTGTTGCCGGCGGATCGCCTGATCGTCGTCGGCCAGCAGCAGGTAGCGAATGGCGACCGCCTGAGCATTGTCTCTGAACGCCACCTCCGGATCTCCGAATGACCGATCGCTCTGACAGCCGCATTGACGCGTTCAAGGAGTTGGCCGTCACCTCGTGGGCGGTGCGCCACGGCACCAGCATGCTGATGCTGTTCGCCATCATCGCTCTCGCCGGTACGCTGGCCTACCGCAGTGTTCCCAAGGAATCCTTCCCCGAGATCGAGATCCCCATGATCGCGGTGAACACGATCTATCGGGGGGCTTCGCCAAAGGACGTGGAGTCTCAAGTTACGCGGGTTGTGGAGCAGGAGCTGAACACCGTACCAGGTCTGAAGGTGCTGACCTCGACCTCGGTCGAGGGCTACTCGAGCGTGGTGGCTGAATTCAGCACTGAGGTCGACCTCGACGAGGCCCTGCAGCGAGTGCGGGAGAAAGTCGATCTGGCCAAGCCCGAGTTACCCGCCGACGCCGAAGAGCCCGGGATCTTCGAATTCGACTTCGAGGAGGTGCCGATCCTACAGGTGAACTTGTCCGGGGAATACGGGCTGGTGCGGCTCAAGCAGATCGGCGAGGAGGTGGAGGATCGCCTCGAACAGATCCCCACCGTGCTGCGCGTCGATCTGCGCGGCGGCCGCGAGCGCGAGGTGCAGGTGGATGTATCGCTGCCGCGTTTGCTCTACTACGGCCTGACCCTGAACGACGTAGTCGAGACCGTGCGCGACGAGAACGTAAACATCCCCGGTGGTGCCATCGACGTGGGGGAGATGAAGTTCCTAGTGCGCGTCGACGGCGAGATCGACGACCCGCTGTCGATCGGCGACCTCGTAGTAAACGCACCCGGCGGCCGGCCAGTGTACGTGCGCGATGTGGCCGACGTCGACTTCGGCTTTGCCGAGCGCGACAGCTACGCCCGCCTCGACGGCCGCTCGGTGGTGACCCTCGACGTGATCAAGCGCACGGGAGAGAATATCATCGAGACCGCCGACGCAGTGCATGCTGTGATCGCCGGCATGGAGGTGGAGTTCCCGCCGACCACAGTGGTGAAAACGACCTCCGACATGTCCCGCGACATCCGCATGATGGTCAGCAGCTTGGAGAACAACATCCTCTCCGGCCTGCTGCTGATCGTGAGTGTGCTGCTCTTCTTCCTCGGCGTGCGCACCTCGATCTTCGTCGGCATCGCCATCCCCACCTCAATGCTCCTCTCCTTCCTCCTCCTCGGGTTGCTCGGTGCGTCTATGAACATGGTGGTCCTGTTCTCGCTGATCCTGTCCCTCGGCATGCTGGTGGACAATGCCATCGTCATCGTGGAGAACACCTACCGCTACGTAGAGGAAGGCTGGGACCGGGCCGCGGCCGCGCGCAAGGCCACGGGCGAGGTGGCCGTGCCGGTCATCGCCTCGACGCTGACGACCTTGGCTGCCTTTGGCCCGTTGCTGATCTGGCCCGGCATCATCGGGGATTTTATGAAGTACCTGCCCATGACTCTGATCGTCACCCTGTCGAGTTCCCTGTTCGTAGCCCTCGTGATCGTGCCGGTGCTGTGCAGCCGATGGCTGCGGCTGGAGGGCCAGCGCACCGCGTCCCTGCCGCGGTCGGGGCGCTGGATGCTAACTGGTCTAGCGCTGGCCATCGCGGCGTGGCTGGCGGCGCTCAACGCGTTCACCATGGCCCTGCTGGGGGCGACGGCCTTGGTGGCCATTCTGGTGCATCGACTCCTCCTCGGTCCCCTTGCCCGCCGTTTCCAGAGCGCGGGTCTGCCGTGGCTCGTCGACCGCTACGAGAGCACACTGAGCTGGGCCCTCGACCATCGCCTCATCGTCGTCGCCGGATCCTTCGCGGTCCTAGTGGCCATGGTGGTCGCCTTCGCCCGCTTCAATCACGGCATCGAGCTGTTCCCCGAGGACATTCCGCCGCGCCAAGTCTGGGTCGACATTGAGACGCCCGTGGGTACGCGCGTTGAGTTCATCGACGGCATCGCCCGCAAGCTGGAGGAGCGAGTGCGCCGCGTCGAAGGCTACGACGACGCCGAATCGGCGGTGACCACGGTCGGCGGTGGTGGCAATGTGTTGATGGGCGGTGCCCAAGGAGCCAACAGTGCCCGCTTGGTGGTGAGCTTGGCCGAGTACCAGGAACGCCGCTTCGACAGTTCCCTGACGCTGGTGCGCATGCAGAAGGTAGTGGGACGTCGCATCGCCGGTGCCGAGATTTCAGTGGAAAAGCCTCAGGAGGGGCCGCCGACGGGTGCCCCGGTAAACGTCGAGATCGTCGGTCGGAAGCCCGAGGTGCTCAAGGAACTGTCCGACCGGGTGTTGCAGATCCTGCAGAACTCCCCCGTCGGTGAAAAGCTCACCGGCCTAAAGAGCGACCTCGACGAAGCCCGTCCAGAGCTGGCCGTGCACGTCGATCGCGAGCGAGCCGCCCTGTACGGCTTGTCCACGGCGCAGGTGGCCGGCGTCGTGCGCACCGCTGTACAGGGCACTGAGGCGAGCCAGTACCGCACTGGCAACGACGAATACGACGTCATCGTCCGTCTGGCCGAGCCGTGGCGCCGCGACCTAGAGTCGCTGCGCGATCTGGCCATCGAGAACGACCCGGGCGAGCAGATCCCACTGGTGTCGGTGGCTAGCTGGACCGTAGGCGAGGGTCTCGGCTCAATCCGCCGCAAGGACATGGACCGCGTGGCCACGATCAGTTCGGAGGTGCGCGCTGGCCTGAACAAGAACGCCGTGCTCGGCGAGGTGCAGCAGAGCCTAGAGCCCTTCGTCCGCGACGAGCTGCCGCCGGGTTACGCGATGCGCTACACAGGACAACAGGAGGAGCAGGCCGAGGCCGAGGAGTTTTTGACCAACGCCTTCCTAGCGGCCTTGGCCCTGATCGCCTTCATCCTCGTGACCCAATTCAACTCGGTGGTCAAGCCCGTCATCATCCTCACCTCGGTGGTGATGTCCACGGCCGGCGTCCTGCTCGGACTGATGGTGTTCCAAATGCCCTTCGGGATCATCATGACTGGCGTCGGCATCATCTCGCTGGCCGGGATCGTGGTCAACAACGCCATTGTGCTGGTCGACTACATCGACGTGCTGCGCCGGCGCGACGGTCTCGAGCGGCGGGCGGCGCTCATCCGCGGTGGCCGCACCCGCCTGCGGCCGGTGCTCCTCACGGCGATCACCACCGCCCTCGGCTTGGTGCCGTTGGCCATCGGGCTCAATTTCGACTTTTTCGGACTTTACGGCCACCTCGATCCAGACCTGTATTGGGGTGGCGAGCAAGCTGCGTGGTGGGGCCCCATGGCTATCGCCGTGATCGTGGGGATCCTGTTCGCCACCTTCCTGACGCTGATCCTCGTGCCCGTGATGTACTCGCTCACCGACGACATGGCGCGGTTCTTGGCGCGTCACTTCACTGGGGACGCGGCCGAGGCCACGGAAGGAGGAGCGGCTCTGGCCGAGTCGCCTCCCGGGTCTTGAGCACTCTATACGGGTTGTCTCGTCGAAGCCGTAGTGCGCAAGAGAAACATAGGGCAGGGTGGCATTGCACAGGGCTCTCCACGACTCGTGCAGGGCGCAGGGCCTATCATCGGAGGAGAATTTTCGGGAGTTCGCGTTAAACAACAAAGCCGCCAAAGTTAGCGGCTGGAGATTTGGTGGGCCCAGTAGGACTCGAACCTACGACCAACGGATTATGAGTCCGCTGCTCTAACCAACTGAGCTATAGGCCCCCGTAAAGTTGTTAAAAACCTAGGATTTTTCCCCAAGAAGGTCAAGAGTTTTGTTGGGTAGTGACCGCTTGGCGCTCTTGATTGAGCGCGACGAGTTCGGCGCTGATGCGCACAATTTCGCTGTCGTCGGATGCCTTGGATGCCGCTGCGAGAGCTTGACGCACGTTGGCGATGCGCTTTTGTAGCGCACTCTTCTGAAAGTAAAGCAAATAGTCGCGCCATTGCCGCTCGACTTGTTCCTCGTCAAAACCTTGGGCCGCGCATTGGGCGGCTAGGCGTACGAGGGGGGGATCGTCCTCTAGGTCGCTGATGATCATGCCAAGGTCGATGGCTTTGCCGTGGGCATGGCGGTCGAAGAGCGTGCGGCACAGGGCCTGAGTGCGGCTGTCGCTTAGCGAGTCTGGGGCGAATTCCCGGACGGTTTCGGGTATAAACTGCGGGAATTTGATCAACAAGCCGATGAATTCGAGCTCGTGGCGCGGCGGGTCGGGCGCGGCCGCTGGAGGTGACTCGGCAACGGCCTTGCGCGGCCGTTGGGGGCGGCGCATGGAGGCTTGCACGCCGTCGCGCAGGGCCTGTTCGTCAACCGCGAGGCGCTGGGAGACTTCGCGCAGCAGCAGGTCGCGGCGGACCGCATCTTGGGGTTTGTTCAGCTTGGCTAGGAGCGGTTTGAGCGTTTCGACAGCGTGGCCCTTGCCCTCGACGCTGGAGAGATCGTGCCTCTGGGCGAGTTGTTCGAGGTAGAAATCGAGAACCGACTGGGCATTTTCGGCCCGCTCTATCAGAGCGTCCGGGCCGTGCTTTTGCACGAAGCTATCGGGGTCGTGCTCGGAGGGCAGCGAAACGACGCGGGCATCTAGGCCCGTGCCTAGGAGAACTTCTAGGGCGCGCATGGCGGCCGTGGAACCGGCCGCGTCGCCATCGAACAGCAGCACGACTCGGCGGGCAAAGCGATCCAACAGGTGGCCGTGGTCTTCGGTCAGGGCCGTGCCAGAGGTGGCGACCACGTGCTGGATGCCGGCCTGCGCTAGGCTGATGAGGTCCATGTAGCCTTCGACGACTAGTACGGTATTTTGGCGGCGAATAGCGTCGCGGGTGTCGGACAGGCCATAGAGCACTCGACCCTTGTGATAGATGGGCGTCTCGGGCGAGTTGAGGTACTTGGGCTCTTGGTCGGGCTGGCGCGCACGCGCACCGAAGGCGATGGTCCGATTGGAGAGATTGGCAATGGGAAAGGCGACCCGGTCGCGAAAGCGGTCGTAGTGGCCGCTACCGCTCTTTTGCGGCAGGGCTAGCCCGGCCCGCTCCAAAATCTGGGGAGTCAAGCCTCGGCGACCAGCCACTTTGAGCAAGGCGTCCCACTCCGGCGGCGCGTAGCCCAAGCCGAAGCGCTCGATGGTTTCGCCTGCGAGACCGCGGGTTTGTAAATACGCGCGGGCACTAGCGCCGACAGCGTCGTTAAGCAACAGATGGTGAAAGTACTTTCGCGCTAGGTCGTTAGCCCGATAGAGTTCGTCGGCGGCCGCGCCCTCCTCGTGCGATGGCCCCGAACGCTCGGGCAGGGCGACGCCGGTGCGTGCGGCGAGGAATTTGACCGCTTCGACAAAAGTGACGCGGTCAATCTCTTGGATGAATTTGAATACATTGCCCCCTACTCCACAGCCGAAGCAGTGGTAGAATTGGCGGTCGGGATCAACGCTGAAAGAGGGGGTTTTTTCGTCGTGGAAAGGGCAAAGGCCGGAGTAGTTGCGGCCCTTTTTGACGAGCTGGACGTGTTCGGAAACCAAGTCGACGATGTCGGTGGCGTCGCGGATGCGTTGGAGGATGTCTTCGGGGATGCGTGGCATTGCTAGCAGGGGGCTTTTTCTCTATATTAACAGCACCATTAAGCAAAATATGGCGGCCTATTAACTGGGTCAAGAAAGTCAATTAGCGACGCTAATTTGCGTTAATTCCTTGAGTTTACAGCAAACTGTTGGTATTATTGATAAGTTAAACGCTTATTCATGGCCTATGCTGGGGCCAAATCAAAATTTGACCCATTGAGTATCAAGAGGAGGATATCAGATATGTCGAAAGGCATAAAGGAAGCTATCGCGAGTTTGGCCTTGTTGGGACTCAGCGTTTTTCTGTGCGCGAGTCCGGCTGCAGCGCAGTTGGCAGTCTCTGGAGCTTCGGTGGATACAGACGACCTTGCACCCAGTCCTGTCGACGGAGTACAGGCTGAGTTCAACGAAGGTGGAAGGAGTATTACCGTCTCTTGGACCTTGTCCGGCGACGATGTCGTGCGCCAGACCCCGACGAGTAGCGACTTTACAACGGGCGGAACCTTTAAAAACGTCAACGATGTGGCTGGTTACAATATATGGCGCCGTCCAGCCGAGGACCCTGAAGGTAGCTTGGCAATAGTCGGCACCGCTGGTGCCGGCGTGACGGCCTTAGTTGACGCCTCGATCAACGTGAGCGAGGGGAGCAAGCGGTACTTCTACATGGTCTCGGTCGTCGATGCTAGCGGCAACGAGAGCGCTCCCATCGAGTCCAACGAAATCAAGAACACATTGCTCCTTGGCGACTTTGACTACGATGGCGATGTGGACCTCGATGACTACGGAATTTTTCAAGCCAACTTTGGCCAAGCCGAATTCGATCCAGCCACAGATATCGACGGCAACGGCGTGGTTGAGCTCGAGGACTTTTTCCTTTGGGCCGACAACCTCGGTGCCAACTTGTACTAGGTGCCGGCTTCAACCTAGCTATGGTATTCCATCCTTTACAAGGAGTATAGTTCGATGAAAGAGTATATCCGCATCATCGCGCTAGCCGCTTTTTGCGCTGCTCCCGCGGCCGCTCAGTTGACCACCTCTGGGCCCGTAGCTTCCGTCGATAATATCCCCCCGGCACCTGTGGCCAACCTGCAAGCGCTCGCCACAGCCGGCGATGAGCCATCCGTGTTGCTCACTTGGACGCTATCAACAGAGGACGCTCGTTCGTTTACGACCTTTGGTGCCCAAGTAGTGCCCACGGGCGACGTACACGGCTATCGCGTGTACCGTGCGGATTTCTTTCTGCCCGTGGACGATAGCGGAGAGGTAGTGCTCGGTTGGTTTACGCGCGAGGGAGGCAGGGTTGACTTCGACGACTTCTTCCTCTTAGCCGATCGCTTTGGCACTTCTGACGCCGAGGCGGATTTTGAGTTGTTCTTCGACATAGTGCCCAATGGCCAAATTGACGTCGATGATTTTCTTCGTTTCGCCGATGATTTCGGCAAGGCCGTAACTCAGGAAGAACAGGGCAGTGAAAAGTTGATCGCCACGCTGGGGCCGGGCATCTCCGAGTTCATCGACGATGACGTCGTCAGCGGAGCCTCCTATGTCTATGACGTAAGAGCCTTTGACGGGGACAACGAAACTGGCGTCATCGCACCTTTTGCTTCCAATGAAGATATAGCCCGGACGGCGATGCTCGTCAGCGCCGATCAATAGGGCGTACGCGAAGCCGCAGAGGATAGGACGCCCACTCAACGAGCGAGCGTCCTATTTTTTTACGGTAGCACGTCTTGACAAACAAAGATGTTCTCTGTACTTTTTGATCTCTTTACGCACCACCTTCAAGCAAATACCTCAGCGGTTTATTCCGCTTGAAATTCCACTTTCCCTTTAGACATTCTTCCTTCGCGATAGACCTCCTGTAGCGATTAAAGAATTTTGCCAAGGTACGGCATACTCTAGGTTTTAATGTCTTAGCGGTACTACCGCTTTTAACAATCCAATCCTCGCAACAGCCCTAGGTGTTTCTAGTGCTGCATCGCACCTAAATGTCCGCTTCGAGTCCCGCACTTTAACCGCAAGAAAGGTAGCAGGGAAGAGATGCCGCCTGTCAATAGAACGCAGAAAATGAATATCGTCGAACTCCAGCGCATGAACATCTTGGATCTCCAAAAGCTGGCCAAGAAATTGGAAGTTGTAGATTGCACCTCTTTGCGCAAGCAGGAGCTGATCTTCGCCATCCTCAAGCACCAGACCGAGCGCAGTGGGCTGATCTTTGCCCAAGGCACTTTGGAGGTGCTGGAAGAGGGATTCGGCTTTCTCCGCTCGCCGAGCTATAACTACTTGCCTGGCCCCGACGACATTTACGTTTCCCACTCGCAGATTAAGCGATTTAGCCTGCGCACGGGAGACACGATCTCCGGTCAGATCCGCCCGCCGAAAAACGACGAGAAGTACTTTGCGCTGCTGCGAGTTGAGGCGATCAACTTCGACGATCCAGAAGTCACCAAGAACAAGACGATCTTCGAGAACCTGACGGCCTTGCATCCCACGGATCGCTTTAAGTTAGAACACAATCCCAAGGATATGACGACGCGGATTCTCGACTTGCTCTCGCCCATTGGCAAGGGGCAGCGCGGCCTAATCGTAGCGCCGCCCTTCACCGGCAAAACCATGCTTCTGCAAAAGGTCGCCAACGCCATTACCACCAACCATCCCGAGGCGATTCTCATCGTCTTGCTCATCGACGAGCGCCCCGAGGAAGTCACCGATATGCTGCGTTCGGTCCAAGGCGAAGTCGTCAGTTCGACCTTTGACGAGTCGGCTACGCGGCACGTGCAGGTGGCGGATATGGTGATCGAGAAGGCTCGGCGCCTAGTTGAGCACAAGCGGGATGTGGTCATCCTACTCGACAGCATCACGCGCTTGGCGCGGGCCTACAACACGGTGACGCCGCACTCGGGCCGGATCCTCACTGGCGGCGTTGACTCGACGGCTTTGCAGTGGCCGCGCCGCTTTTTCGCCGCCGCCCGCAATCTCGAAGAAGGCGGTAGCCTGACGATTATCGCCACGGCCTTGGTCGAGACCGGGAGCCGCATGGACGAAGTGATCTTTGAAGAGTTCAAAGGCACGGGCAATATGCAGGTGCAGCTAGACCGCCGGCTGAGCAACCGCCGCGTCTATCCAGCCGTTGACGTGACAGCGACGAGCACCCGCAAAGAAGAGCTGCTGCTCACGGAGTTTGAATTGAACCGCTCGTGGGTACTGCGCCGCATACTCAATCAGATGGGAGTCATTGAGGGCATGGAGTTCCTCCAAGAGCGCATGCAGGGCACGGAATCCAACGAGGAATTTCTCAAGGCCATGAACGACTAGTCGCCTTGTTTTTTGAGCGTTAAGCCTCTATTCTTATTGACTCGGTAGCCGAGTTTCACCGCCAAGAAAACAGAGGAGTGCAAAGTGCAAAAAGACATGCATCCCCCGTACCAAACGGTTATCTTTCTCGACACTAGCTGCGACTACAAGATACTGTCGCGTTCGACGACGAAGTCCGAAGAGACGATGGAGTGGGAAGACGGGAATTCCTATCCGGTGATCCGGGTCGAAATCAGTTCGGCTTCGCATCCTTTCTACACGGGCAAGCGCCAGCAGATCATGGATCGCGGCGGGCGCATCGACCAGTTCAATCGTCGCTACGGCACAAGCGCACAAGCCTAGCGATCCATTTCGTGCGATGAGGTGATAGGACGCCCTCCCGAGGGTGCTCGTATCGCCTTTTTCGTGTACGCGAGTCCATGGATAGGGAACAACTCACGCAAGATCTGCCAGTCGGCGGCCAAGCCGTCATCGAAGGGGTGATGATGCGCGTGCCCGGCAAAATCGTCACTGCGGTGCGGGCGGCTGACCACCAGATCGTGGTGCGCGAGGAAGCGTACGATGCCCTAGCGCAGCGCTATCGCCTGTTGGGTCTGCCCGTATTGCGCGGTGCCCTTTCTTTTTTTGAAATGATGCTTATCGGTCTGAGAGCCCTCAATTTCTCAGCCGATGTCGCCAGACAGGAAGAAGGGCAGCTCGAGCGGCGGGAGCAATTGGCCTTGTGGGCGACGATGATCTTTTTCATGGGGCTGGGCGTGGGCCTGTTTTTCTTTTTGCCGCTGCTAGCTGCCCAGCTCTTCGGCTTGCAGGAGAACGTCCTCGAATTCAACCTAGTGGCCGGTGCGGTGCGGGCGACGCTTTTGATTCTCTATCTTTGGGCGATAAGCCAGTGGCGCGAAATCCAGCGGGTTTTTCAATACCACGGTGCCGAGCACAAAAGCATCTTCACCTTAGAAGCCGGTGCCGAGCTGACGGTGGCAGTGGCGCGGGGCTTTGGTCGGCTGCATCCGCGCTGCGGAACTAGCTTCATGCTAATCGTAGTGCTATTTGCGATCCTGATTTTCGCCTGCGTGGATTCGCTTTTCCCGCTCGTCTTTGGGCACACGCAGAGCCTTTTTGAGCGCTTTGCCACCCATTTTGCAGTGCTGCCCTTTGTCGCGGGGACGAGCTTTGAGTTGCTCAAGTTCTCGGGCAAAAAGCGCAATGCCCCGCTGGTCCGGTTGCTGAGTGCCCCGGGGCTGTGGTTGCAGTGCATTACGACCCGCGAGCCGGACGACGACCAGTTAGAGGTCGCCTTGTTCGCGCTGCGCCGCGCCCTAAATGAAGAAGTTCACGCCTAAAGGCGCGGTGAAAGCGAGGCCAACTTATCGTGTTAGATAAATTGAACGGATACGAGCAGCGCTACGAGGAGCTAAGTGCGCTGATGGCCGATCTGGCCATTAGCCAAAACCCGGCTCAGTACCAGAAGCTGGCGCGGGAGATGGGCGACTTGCAGGAAGTGGTGGATTTAGCGAGCCAGTACCGCGCAGCACTCGCACAGCTCGCAGAGGCCGAGGAGATCATCGCCGATGGCAGTGATGCAGAGCTAGTCGAATTGGCCGCAGCCGAACGCGACCAACTGAAAGGAAAAGTGGCGCAGCTAGAAGAAATACTCAAAGTGCTGCTGATTCCCAAAGACCCCAACGACGGTCGCAACGCCATCGTCGAGATCCGCGCCGGCACCGGCGGCGACGAAGCCGGGCTTTTCGCCAGCGATCTATATCGCATGTACCACCGCTTCGCCGAGCGCAAGGGCTTGAAAACCGAGGAGCTTTCCTCCAGTCAGAATCCGGCCGGTGGCTTTAAGGAAGTGGTGTTCGTGGTTTCGGGCGCGGACGCCTTCGGCCAGCTCAAGTTCGAGAGCGGGGTACACCGCGTACAGCGGGTTCCCAAAACCGAGGCTTCGGGCCGGATTCACACGTCGGCGGCTTCGGTGGCGGTCTTGCCCGAAGCCGAGGAGGTTGAGGTGGAGATCGCCCCCGAGGATTTGAAAATCGAAGTGTACCGCTCCAGCGGGCCTGGCGGCCAGAGCGTCAACACCACGGATTCGGCCGTGAAAATCACCCATGTTCCAACGGGTATTGTCGTCTCCTGTCAAGACGAGAAGTCGCAACTCAAGAACAAGACCAAGGCATTGAAGGTCCTTCGCGCCCGGCTCTACGACAAATTGCAGGCCGAGCAAAAGGCCGAGCGCGACGCCGCCCGCGCCGGCCAGATCGGCTCTGGCGATCGCAGCGCGAAAATCCGCACCTACAACTTCCCGCAGGGCCGGGTCACTGACCATCGCATTGGCTTGTCCCTCTATCGCTTAGAGGAAATCCTCGATGGCGATTTTGAAAAATTCGTCGAGCAATTAGCGCTCGCATCTCAGCAGGACGCGCTAGCGGCAGGCCTATGAGCGGGTGCTCTTGGCGGCTACTCGATATCCTCGAAAACGCGAGCTGTTTCTTCGCGTCAAAGGGGTTGGAAAACGCCCGCCTACAAGCAGAGCTCCTACTCGCTGCCGTGCTCGGTGTCAAACGCCTCGATCTCTACCTGCAATTTGAACGTCCCTTGCACCGCAGCGAAGTGGATCGCTATCGGGAATACGTGCGGCAGCGGTTGCGGCGCGTGCCCGTGCAGTACATCACGGGCGTGGCCGCCTTTCGCCATCTAGAGCTGGCCGTGACGCCCGCGGTGTTGATCCCGCGCCCCGAGACCGAAGTGCTCGTCGATGTGGCCTTGGAGTTTTTGCCCGAAGGCGGTCGGGTCCTCGACCTGTGTTGCGGCGCAGGCGCGGTCGCCCTGTCGCTGGCCCGAGAGGCGTCAGCGGCCGAGGTGGTGGCAGCCGATGTATCGGCCGCTGCTTTAGACGTGGCGAAGGCCAACGGCCAACGCTGCGGGCTAGCCGGGCGCGTTGAGTGGCACTGCGGCGATCTTTTTGCGCCCTTCCGCAGCACCGAGCCTTTTGACCTCGTCGCGGCCAACCCGCCGTACGTGCGCCACAGCGACTTGGCGCAACTAGCGCCGGAAGTTCGCGACTACGAACCGCATCTCGCCCTAGACGGGGGCGAGGACGGCTTGGCGTACTTCTGCCGCATCGCGCAGGCGGCGGCCGACTTTATTCGCCCCGGAGGCTATCTGCTGCTAGAGGTAGGAGACGGCCAAAGCGCGGCCGTGGTGGACTTACTTGCGCGGTCTGAACGCTTGACTGAGGTTCAGATAAGACTGGACTTAAACCAAATCCCCCGCGTCGTTGTCGTGCGCACGGCTGCTCAGGCGAGTTGAAGCATGGCCAAAAAGAACCGTTCCGCTTACATCTGCCAGTCCTGCGGCCACAGTGCCGCGCGCTGGTTTGGGCGCTGTGTGGCCTGCGGCGAGTGGAACACCTGCGTCGAAGAGCGGCCCCAAGCACCCGACAGTCGGCGCGAACACCTAGCGGTATCGCCCCGCTCCCAATTGCAGCCCATTACCCAAGTCGATGACCAAGACCACGAGCGGCTGCAAATCGGCATCTCCGAGTTCGATCGGGTCTTGGGCGGCGGCATCATGCCCGGTTCGGTCGTCTTAGTCGGCGGCGATCCCGGCATTGGCAAATCGACGCTCCTGTTGCAGATGGCCGGACAGCTAGCGGCCTCTGATTTTCGCATCGCATACATTTCCGCCGAGGAATCGGCCGCGCAGATCCGCCTGCGCGCCGGGCGCTTGGGGGCGTTGTGCGAAAGCCTGCACGTGATGGCCGAGACCAGCCTCGCGGCCATTCTCGACCAGTTGCAATCCGCCGGGCCGCTGGCCATCGTCATCGACTCGATCCAGACCATTTACATGCCCGAGTTGGAGAGTGCGCCCGGCAGCGTAACCCAAGTGCGCGAATGCGCGGCGCGGCTCGTCTATTTGGCCAAAGAAAGCGGCATTCCCACGTTTTTGGTGGGGCACGTGACGAAAGAGGGCACGGTCGCCGGGCCGCGAGTGCTGGAGCACTTGGTCGATACCGTGCTCTATTTAGAGGGCGAGCGCCACCATCACTTCCGCATCCTCCGCGCTGCCAAAAATCGCTTTGGTTCAACCAATGAGATCGGGATTTTTGAGATGCGGGACCAAGGGCTAATCGAGGTCGCCAACCCCTCCAAAATTCTGCTGGCCGAGCGCGCCGAGGGCGTGTCGGGTTCGGCCATCGTCTGTAGCATAGAGGGCACTCGGCCGCTCTTGATCGAAATTCAGGCCCTCGTCTCGCGCTCTAGTTTTGGCTATCCGCAGCGGGTTGCCACCGGCATCGACGCCAAGCGGCTCTCGATTATTATCGCGGTGCTCGAAAAGCGCTGCGGCCACGACCTGTCGAGCGAGGACATTTTCGTCAATGTCGTAGGGGGCATTCGCCTCGACGAGCCGGCCGTGGATATGGGAGTGGGGCTGGCGGTTGTCTCTAGCTTCCGCAACAAGCCCATTGACGCGCAGACCGTGGCGATTGGCGAGATCGGGTTGGGGGGGGAGATCCGGCCGGTGAACCAGATTGACCGGAGGGTGGCCGAGGCGCGGAGCTTGGGGTTTGAGCAGTGTTTGGTGGCGCGGAGCAACCTACAGGGGTGGAAGCGACCGGCGGGGATGGAAGTGGTCGGGGTGGGGGGGATGGAGGCAGCCGAAGCGCTCGCACTTGGCTCAAGCTAGCCCCTTTTCTTCACAGAGCTGTTTCTCGCAGTTCCCAATTTTTGCTTTTCGCAGCATCCTTCTCCTTTTTCTAACATATTATTAAACAATAAATTGCGCGTATTTTTGCCGCTTGGCACGGCATTTGTTATAAACGGCTAGAGTAGCTTAATCCGCTTCAATTAAAAAATGCTTGACACCTGAACATTACTTCACTATCTTTTTGTTCAGGTTGGCGGTGTGCTACCCATTCATAGAATACGCGAGGAGGAAATCATGGCAGCGCGCAAAGGCAGGATCAGTGCCAACGGCAAGCCCGTAGGTGGGGACAAGGACAAGGCCATCGGCTTGGCACTCGCCCAGATCGAACGGCAGTTTGGCAAAGGGGCCGTCATGCGGTTGGGCGAGTCAGCGGCAGTGGACGTCGACGTCATTTCCACGGGTGCCATTTCGCTAGACGCAGCCCTCGGGGTCGGCGGGGTGCCCAAAGGCCGAGTCGTCGAGCTTTTCGGGCCCGAAGCTGCGGGCAAGACCATGCTGGCGCTGCACATCGTCTCCGAGGCGCAAAAGACCGGCACGGCCGCTTTTATCGACGCCGAGCACGCGCTCGACGTGAATTTTGCCCGTCGGCTAGGCGTTGATATCGACAGTTTGCTCGTCTCGCAGCCGGATTCGGGCGAAGAGGCCCTAGAGATTGCGGATACCCTCGTGCGCAGCGGGGCCCTCGACCTCATCGTGATTGATTCGGTAGCAGCGCTAGTGCCCAAGGCCGAGCTCGAAGGCGATATGGGCGACTCTCACGTAGGATTGCAAGCGCGGCTGATGTCCCAAGCCCTGCGCAAGCTCACCGGGTCCTGTCAGAAGTCGGGGACTACGGTGATCTTTATCAACCAGTTGCGGATGAAAATCGGCGTGATGTTCGGCAGCCCCGAGACCACTACCGGCGGTCGCGCTCTAAACTTCTATTCCTCAGTCCGCCTCGACATCCGCGGCATTGGCGCGATCAAGGATGGCGACCAGATCATCGGCCGGCGCACCCGCGTCAAGGTCGTCAAAAACAAGGTCGCCCCGCCCTTCCGCGAGGCCGAGTTCGACATCATGTTTCGCGGCGACGACGTAGGCATATCGCACGAGGGCGATCTGCTCGACTTGGGCGTCCACAGCGGTTTCGTCGCCAAAAGCGGCACTTGGTTTTCCTACGGTGAAGAGCGGCTAGGCCAAGGGCGCGAGAACGCGCGCGTTTTCCTCCGCGACAATCACGAGGTCCGCACGCGCCTAGAGACCGAGGTGCGCCAAGCCCTCAACCTGAAGGTCCCCCCTTGCTTTGGTGAGGGGGAGCGGATTGAAACGATTGAAACTGAACGCAAAGAAGCAGAGGCCGAGCTGGCCTAGCCTCTGCGCACTCGCGGGTCGAGGTGCCAAGGCCGCTGGGAACCCCACGCCAAGGCGGCCGCAGCACCTCGCACCCGCGCGCACTCCTTAACTCCCCCAAGGAGGTGAAATCATGCAGACTGCCAGACTAAACCCCCTGCAAGCGCGCATTGACCACGCCCGCTCTTGGGCCGACTTGGAGCTGCTGTGCGAGCACATCGACGCTGCCTATCAGTGCGGCGAGCTCGATCTGTCCAGTGCCGACGAGCTAAGTGCCTTGGTTGCGGCTGCCGCCCTGAAGGTGCCCGAGCAGCCCAGCATCCCCGCCGAAGTGCTCTTAGGTCGGGAGCGGGAAATGTCGCACAACACCCGCCAAGCCGCCTGACCAAGCCGCGACACAGCCCGCCTTTAGGGTGGGCCAACATGGGCACTGGAGTAAAAAACTCCGGTGCCTTTTGTTTGCAAAAAACAGCCCATGCCGTATAATCAAAGGCATGCCCCGCAGTCCGTTGGAAACCCCCGCCTTAAGAGTGCTAATCGAGCGCCAGCAAGTACAGCAGCGCATCGGCGAGTTGGCCCAGATGCTAGCCGCCGACTACGCTGGGTCCGCCCCCTTATTTATCGGCCTCCTCAACGGGTCAGTGCCGTTTATGATGGCCCTCGTGAACCGCCTGCCCGAGGAGCTGTCGGCGCGGTTGGACTACGATTTTATCGGCGTTTCGAGCTATCGGGGCACGGAGAATACCGGGCAGGTCGAGCTGACCAAAGACCTCGTCGTCGCCGTGGCCGGCCGGGACGTGCTCGTCGTCGATGGCATCGTCGATACGGGCCGATCGCTAAATTTTGTGATGGCCATGATAGCGTCGCGGCAACCCCTTTCGCTCAGAGCATGTACGCTGCTGGACAAACGCGCTCGCCGAGAGTTTCCAGTGCCGATAGATTACTGTGGTTTTGAAATTGAAGACACGTTCGTCGTTGGCTACGGCATGGATTGCAACCAGCGCTACCGCGCCCTGCGCTACATCGCCGCCATCGAATACGCCAGAGGAGAATCGGATCAATGGCCCCCAAGAAAGTCTTAATTACCGGCGTTTGCGGATTGATCGCCGGGACTGTGTATCGGCATCTGCACACCCAACCCGACGGCTATGACCTCTATGGCCTAGCACGGCGCCCCCAGCTTTCGGAGCGGGTGCCCAAAGACGCAGAGTTGGGAATTCCCGAAGAGAAATTCACCCTCGCAGACCTGACCGACTACAACGCGCTAGCAAAGGCTGTCGAGGGTATGGACGTGGTCGTGCAACTGGCAGCCGACCCGCGGCCAGACGCTAGTTGGGAGAGCCTGCTCGGCAGCAATATCGTCGGGCCGCGCAATGTGCTGGAGGCCGCGCGCCGCGCTGGCGTCAGGCGCGTGGTCTTCGCCAGTTCGATCATGGTGTCTTGGGGCTACCAGCAGGAGGACCCGTACAAGGCAATCTCCGAAGGGCGCTTTGACGCAGTCGATGCCGGTCAGGTACAGATCGTGACCCACGAGTGGCCGCATCGGCCGACTGGCCTCTATCCGGCGACCAAAATTTGGGGCGAGGCCCTAGCGCGATACTACGCCGACGTTCACAATATGTCGGTGCCCTGTCTGCGCATCGGCTGGGTCAATGCCGAGGACCACCCGCGCGACGAGCGGGGCGGGGCCATCTGGTGCAGCCAGCGCGACGTGGTGCAGCTCGTGCAGCGCGCCATCGAAGCGCCCGCGGACTTGCGCTTTGATATTTTTTACGGCGTGTCCAACAACCGCTGGCGCTGGGTCGATATCGACCATCCGCGCGAGGTCTTGGGCTATATCCCGGCAGACAGCGCCGAAGAGAAGCTGGGGCTGGCCTGAGCCAATGGGCCGCGCGCCTAAGACCAAAACGGACCTATTGTCCGTCAAGCTGTTCTTTGTCGTCCTAGGGGCCATTGTCGCCTACAATGTCGTCGATTGGGTGCGCGGTGCGCCGGAATGGGAGGAGCGGACCTATGAGCCGGGGGCCTTTGCAGTGCAGATGGCCGGCCGGCCCAATCTGCGCAAGCTGCGCGAGCAGTTGTCCTTTGGCGAGGTAGAGTTCCAATACCTGATGTTCGAGCGCGCCGACGTGCAATACGCCATTGCCTACGGAGACGTGCCCGAGGCCGTCCAAGCCGATAGCGCGATTGCCGCGCACCGAGATGCCATCTTGCAGAAGGTGACGGGGACGATCCTGTCGGAGGCCGCCGTTGAGATGGACGGATATCCCGCTTGGCAGACGCAGATACAAGCTGCGGACCAAAGCCTGTTGCGATTGCAGAGCCTACAGGTGGGCCAGCGGCTCTACAGCTTGATGGCGGTCGGAGCGCCCTATGCGTTTGACGATTCCTCGGATATCGAGCGATTTTTCGCATCCTTCAGACTCGTCAAGCCCCGATGATAAGCCCCGTTCGAGCTGGTTGACAAAGGCGACTTGCAAGCGGCCGTGGATCTGCTGACCGCCTTTCTCGAAGAGGGTCATCGAGCCGACTTGACGCTCGTCTGAATAAGTGCGGAATGACGAAGACGCCGTGTGCAACTGTTGCAACTGCTATGTCCACACAACACGCATAGAGTGCTCAGGGCCGTATCAGCAGTAATACCTCGTTTCCCCAACACGATCTCGTTGATACCGAAACCCTAGTTTTAAGAACGCCTCTAATGGCTTCGCCGTGCCCGAACCGCGCATGCGGTTGGGCGGAGGTGCCTTCAGGTGCCGGAGCGGGCATGGTCGTGTTAGGCGACGCTGTAAACGTTGGGCATCGGTAGCTTTGCTGCTCCGGGCACATCAGAAGATCCTGTAAACTTCAGTCATACACCGATCAACAAGAGCTCTATCTTGTACGTAGCCAAGGATTCCATAGAATCCATACGGGTACTTCACAACATGACCAAGGTTCCAGTCCCCTTTCTGCTCGACCCAGTATTGCTTCTGAAGTGGTTTTGCCTCCTTTCGTGAATGCTCCGCTCTTGGTATATCCGATTCCAGCGGCCCCAATCGAATTCGCCGAATAAATGCTTCAAACCCTGCTCTAGCAGCCTGAACAGTTTCTAGATATCCCATGCATTGCAGATCCAATAATGCCTTGGAATAGGTCAATAGATGGCCCGTCCATCCCTGTCCCCTGCCGTCAAATCGTCTCCCGCATTCGAGGAATTCTTCCAGTACAAACTCCGCAAACGCTTGGCCATGTACTGGATCAGGTACTTCGACTGGGTCCGAATCGGGTACATCGGATACGGTGAAACTCTCAATGAGCCTACAGATGCCCTCTACTCGAGACTCCGTGACTGCCCCTAGAACATCGTTAAAGGCCTTCAACGCCAGTGTTGGAAGGATGACGTTGTGTCCGGCCTGGCGCAAACCGTCCGTGTTTCGAGCCAGCGTGTCTAGTATTCTTTGCCTCAACCCGGGCTGCGCATCTTCATCTGGGAAAGGGGCGCACAGATCTGTATGCGTCCAGTGCTTGTCAATCAGTCGCCCCAACACCTGTGGAACTTCGTCCTCAACTGGGTTCTCTTTGCAGAGATAGATGGCTGAGATGATCGCACCGCCACGATGCCCGTCCTCAAAGTAATCGAGGGAATGAGCCCGGCTCACAGCATTCAATCCGAATAAGAGGTAGTTTGCGTTCATGCTATTGCTCCTTGCAAATGAGTTTGTTCTGCTCGCTACTCAAATTCGCAAAAAAAAAGGCCCTCCGAATCGCTCGGAGGACCAGTCTAAAGGTCTGCAATTAGGCCAAGATATGGCCTGTCCCAAAGGACAGGGCGGCGCTAATTCACACGGTAATAAGCCCCTGTTGCGCGGCCAGCGCCACGGCCTCGGTGCGGTTGCCAGCCCCCAACTTGCGCAGCAGGGCGCTGACATGGAACTTGGCGGTGCGCTCGCCAATGTGCAGGACGGCGGCGATTTCCTTGTTCTGCAACCCCTTGGCCAACAGTTCGAGCACTTCCCGCTCGCACGGCGTCAATCCAGCCGGCGCACTCTCCCCGCTGAGCTGGCCGAGCAAGCGCGCGGCGACCACCGGCTGCAAGAGCGACCCCCCGGCATAGACTATGCGAATGGCCTGAAAAACCTCTTCCCGCGGCGCGCTCTTGAGCAGATAGCCCTGCGCCCCGGCCTGCACGGCGCGCAAAATCCGCTCATCCGTGTCAAAATTGGTCGTTGTATAATCGCGCGTTGGTCGCTCGGGGGAGCCTGACGGTGTGGCTGGACGATTGTTTGTGGAAGCAATGGTATGCTCAGGGGCCGTCGCAACGGGGTGCTCAGTTTGTGTGTTCGGATCCAACGATTGCATGGATTTTGACGATGCGGATGTTGCTTCAGTTGCCGTTGCGCCAGACGCAGGGCTTTATCCAATCGCTTTTGGGTCTGAGATTCATGCAACAACGCCCGGTCGAACTGTCAAAAAGGACAGGCTTCGTGCTGAACTTTTTGACAGATATAAATCTGTTCTATTGTACGATGCGGAGGGTTTTGTAGGAGCTATATTTTTAGTATTTCTAGACAGGGAGTAAATGGCCCCTATTTGATGGGTTGTAAAATCACAGCACAGAGGAGGTATTCCGATGATCAATTTTGAATTTCTCAAGAAAGGTCTTTTCGGCTTGAGCCGTGCATACCGGGCAAATACCATGACTGGACATCTGGGCGCAGCCGTCGTCGCTGGATACTTCTTTAGCGAACGACATCCCCAACTTGACTCCAAGGTTCACGCAGGTATCGAGAATGAGCTGAGTCGTATCATCCAAGGCGAAGAGTTGGCGTTTAATCCAAGAAAAGACGATGACATTGCGGTTCCTGAGCTGTTTGAACCACACTCTGAAGAAAAACCACGAGAAGACCAAATCGAGCGTATTGCACAGGCGCTGTCCCACAATATCGACAAGACGCGTCAGTCAGGACACAACGTGATTTTTGCTGCTATTGCGATTCGGGCCCTTAAAGACCATCCAGAGTATGCGACACCATCCATCATCGAAGGCATCTCCAGGTTGATCCGAGGCTTCGACGATGAATCCCCTGGAAACGGGTACTACGGAAAGACCATTGGCCGGATCGATGGTAACAAAGTTTCCTTGAATGAGGATGACGATTTTCCACTGTATTCCGATCAACAGGCAATGGCGGAAGTGGTGCTGGACGAATTAATTCATAAGGCTGCCGAGCGCCGACAGGGGTTTGGCGGACTCCACCATATTATCAACCATGCCGCTGCGCTGACTGAGCTATCACAATATGGCTACAAGGAATTAGGGGAAATGGGCCTTAGGGCGCACCAGCAGCATATGCGATTGTGGAGATCATTGCCAAACGTATCGAACGAATTGGGCGCTGAAAAACCGGTGGAACATGATCCCAGAATACCGGCTTTTTGGGACTCTTTAAGAGTTGAGAAAGGGCGCGCTAAACTCACGCACCGAATCAAGACACTCTACGGTTTTTTTACGCTCGTTCGGCTTATTGACGATTCGACCAAGGCTAGGGAGGCTGAAGATAAGCTCCGTTATCTCATGTAATGGTCACTCAAAAAAAAGGGAACGTCGCTATCGATCATACCCAACGCGTCATTATCTTAAACGAATATTGCTTTTGTGCGCCCTTCAAAAAGCCACTTAACTGCCTGATATTATTTGATATACGCCGCTATCATCTCACCTGCCAGATCCGAGTACAAGGTATAGCGGTCCTTGACTAGGCGCAGATTCTCCTGCGCTTGGTCCACTGTGCGCTGAAAAACAAAAACAAGGGGATATAGAAGAAAGCCCCTGAAAAATCAGGGGCTTAGAAGATGGTGGGCAATCGCAGACTTGAACTGCGGACCTCCTGCATGTCAAGCAGGCGCTCTAGCCAGCTGAGCTAATCGCCCTCATGTTGCCTAATTGCAAACGGGCCAATAATATATCCCCGCATACCAACTGCGTCAAGGTCGCACGGAGAGGAGAGCAAAATGCCCACCACCTACCGAGTTGGACTCATCGGCTGCGGGCGCATGGGTGCCACCATCGACGACGAAGTCAAAGGCGGCCCCAATGCCCGGCTCTATCTGCCGTATTCGCATGCGGCGGCCATCGTCGCCTGCGAGCGCATGGAACTGGTCGCTGTCTGCGACCCGGTCAAGGAGAAGGCCGAACGCATCCGCGCCCGCTACGGTGCCCAACGAGCCTATGCCGATTACAGGGAAATGATTGAGCACGAAAATCTCGACGTGGTCAGCATTGCCACCCGACCGGGCCCGCACGCCGAGCAGGTGATTTTCGCGGCCGAGGCCGGCGTCAAAGGCGTCTACTGCGAGAAGGCACTGTGCAACGCGGTACACGAGATGGACGCGATGCTCGCCGCTTGCGAGCCGCGTGGCGTCAAATTCAACTACGGCACCCAGCGGCGCTACGCCGCACTCTACCGCAATGCGCGGGCGCTGATCGAGCGCGGCGACATCGGTCAGGTGCAGACGGTCGTGGCTCATTGCGGGATCAGCGTGGCGCAATGGGGCCACACGCACGCAGCCGACATGATGCTCTTTTTCGCGCTGGATGCAGCGGCGGAATTCGCCCAAGGGACGGCACAGGCAGAGGCCGCGGATTGGGAGGGCGACTGGCTTACCAAGGACCCGGCGATCAGCAGCGGATACGTAAAGTTCAAAAACGGGATCCACGCCTATCTGGTGGGAGCGCCCGGCTGGGAGTTTGAAATCAGCGGCACCGAGGGCCAGCTACGCACTTTGAGCAACGGGATGGGCTATAGCTTGCGCCAGAAAGACCAGCACGGGGAATTGCGCCCGGTGGCCGCGCCCGCAGCTATCGTTGAGAGCGGTACGCTGCGCGGGATGGAGGACATCGTCCGGGCACTCGACGAGGATGGCGATACCCAAGGCAATCTGCCGCTCGCCTGTCGCAGCCAAGAGCTAATTTTCGCAATCGTGGAGTCGCATCGGCAGGGTGGGGCGCGGGTGGCCTTGCCGCTGGAGAACCGGGCCTTGTCGATTGCTCCAGATCACTACTAGCGCCAATGCAGGTCAGCGTTGTCTCCTACGAGAAACGCTTCAAAATGAAGCTCAGGGTGCATTTCTCCCTCGCGTTCAATAGAGCACTTCTTTTTAGAAATACGTCATCAGCTTGTCCCAAAGCCCCATGCGGCCGATGCTCTTTTCAGCGTGGATGGGCACCTCGGCCAATAGGCTATCGCCCAGCGAGACCCGCAGCTTGCCCAGCGCGTCGCCAGCAGCGACCGGTGCCGGCAATTCCTCGGGTAGCTCTAGGTGGCGGACGATCTGTTTCTCCTGTTCGGGGCTGAGCACGGCGACTACAGTGTCTTGGGCCAAGACGCGCACCTCTGGCTCTATTCCCCAGTTGAGCACGACCTTGCCCATCAGCTCGCCGGTTTCGACGAGGGGTACGCGAGAGAAGCTATTAAAGCCCCAGTTTAGCAGACGGCTGGTCTCGCGCGTGCGGACGCGCCCCGATGGAGCACCTAAGATCACCGAGATCAGGCGCATCTCGTGGCGCTCGGCCGTGGCGACCAGACAGTACCCGGCGCGGCGGGTATAGCCAGTCTTAAACCCGTCAACTCCCCGGAACCTCCCTAGGAGCTTGTTGGTGGCGCGGAGCATAAACTTGCCGTTGCGGAACGGCTTGGAGCGAATGGAGGACCAAGCCAAAATTTCGGGGTACTCCAAGAGCGCACCGGCAATTTTGGAGAGGTCGCGAGCCGTAGTGATGTTGCTCTCGTTGCGAGGGGTATCGTCGAGACCATGCACGTTGACGAAGCGCGTGTCCGTCATGCCGAGGCTTTGGGCGCGGCTGTTCATCAGATCGACGAAGCCCTCGGCCGAGCCGCCGACGTGCTCGGCGATGGCGACGCAGGCATCGTTGGCCGAGGCGATGACGACCGTCTCCATGAGCTGCTCCAGTGTAAAGACTTCGCCTTGGGCTAGATAGACCTGAGAGCCACCGGTTCTGGCGGCGCGGCGGGAGGCTTGAATCGGGTCGTCCAGAGCGACCTTACCGGCTTTGACCAAGTCCATGACCACCAGTTCGAGCATCAGCTTGAGGGTGCTGGCGGGCGAGCGCGGCAAATCTGGCTTGTGGGCAAAGAGCACGGCACCGCTTTCGGCTTCGAGCAAGATGGCGGCGGCATACGGTGGGTTTGGGCCGGGGTCGAAGGAGGCGGCTTGAAGCGGTACATACGACAGACATAAGGCGACACACAGCGAGCGAATGTACATTGTCTCTCTCGATCAAAAAGCGGACGGGGATTACAAAACGCGGGGTTGCACAATGGGGTGTTTTCAAATGTAATAGCTCAGCCATTTTAGGTCAATCGCCGATCTAGCGGTCGGTGGAAAAAGCGTTGCACCGTTTGCACACGAGGGCCAGCAGCGTAATTTTAGACCAGAAAGGACAACAGATGACTGCGGCAACCATGCCTCAACTCACGTATAGTGGCAAGCCGGTCGCCATGGATCAGGTAGGCGAGCTTTGCCGCTCGGATGATGTAATCGACGATCGGGACGCGCTCTGGGAGCGGATGGAAGAAGACGGGTATTTGTTTTTGCCCGGGTATTTGGACCGGCGCGACGTGTTGGCGGCACGGGCAGAATTGTGCGAGCGCCTCTTCAAGTCCGGGGTGCTAGACCCAGCACATCCACCCATGGAAGGCGTAGTGGCCACGGACAAGACGATCAATCCGGCGGCCACCGGCCCGTTTATGCCAATTTTAGCGCGCAACAACCCGCCTCTGGACAAGGTCCTCTACGACGGCCCGATGATGGCCTTTTACGAGTTCTTCTTGGGAGGGCCGGTCCGGCATTACGACTACACTTGGTTCCGCGCCAAGCAGCCGGGTACGCATACGGCCACGACCCCGCATTGCGACATCGTCTATATGGGCCGAGGGACCAAGGCGCTCTATACGTCGTGGACGCCCTTCAGCGACGTGCCCTACGAAATGGGCGGCCTGATGGTGTTGGAGGGATCGCACCAAAACCAAGCTCTGAAACAAGGCTACGGCCAAACCGACGTGGATGCGTTTTGCGAAAACGACGGCCCCACAGCGCGCCAAATCGTCGCGGCCGCTCAAGAGCAGGGCCGCGAGTTGACCAAGCGGGAACGCGAGCAAATTCGCTGGAACTCGTCCGGGGCCTATGCACACGACGCGATTGCCGTGCGCGAGGAGCTACAGGGCCGTTGGCTGACGGCCGAGTACCAGATGGGGGATTTGCTGGTCTTCTGCATGTATCTGTTGCACGCCAGCTCAGACAACCAGACGGACCGCATTCGCCTCTCGGCCGATACGCGCTACCAGCGTTCCCACGAGCCAATCGACGAGCGCTGGATCGGCCACGACCCGCCCGCGCACGGCATCCGCGCCAAGCGGGGCATGGTGTGCTGATTAATTGACCGAAGGATCTTCGGGAAATACCGACATAGGGCGATATTTGCCCCCCATGGAGTAGAGCACTGCTTGCCAAATGGTTTCGGGCGCGGGGGCGAGGACCAGCTCGGGGTCGCCCGGGGCCAAAAACCAAGTGCCAGCGCCAATCTCGGATTCGAGCTGGCCTGGCTCCCAGCCGGCATAGCCCAAGTAGAATCGCAGCCGCGGTGCGTCGGCCCGGAGCACCTCGGCTTCGGCGTACTGGGTATCGAGGTTGCCGCCCATATAGAGGCCGTCGAGAATTTTCGTACCCCCTTTGACTAGGCCGTCGAGCCGGTGCAAAAAGAAAAGATAGCGCTGGTGTACTGGCCCGCCCTGATAGAAAATCCGCCCCAACTCCGCACACGCCTCTTCGCTGCCCGCGAGGTGTTGCAGGGACCCGGTCGCATAGCGCCGCACCCGCTCGCCGAGGGGCCGGTTGATCACCAAGCCCATGGTGAGGTCTGTTTCGCTGTAGTGGGTAATGAGCACGACCGCGCGGTCAAAGGCGAACGATTCGAGCGCAGGACTAGCAACCAACAGAGTTCCGGTTTGGAGCGGTGCGGGCATGACAGGTATCAGGTGTGGCGAGTGCCGCTATGGACGATAACAAAGATCGCGCGGCAAAACAACCTCGCTCAAGGGTACGCCAAGTAGCGGCGGCGAATGGCGTCAAAGGCTTGGCACGCCTCGGCCCAAGCGGCCTGTAGCTCGGCGACAGCCGCGCCCGCGTCGAGTGCGCGGCGGATCTGGTCGGTGCCGGCGAGGCAGTCGAAGTTGTGGATGCCGCCGGTGGGTACGCGCCAAGCGAATTCGCGCGGATAGAGGCGACGCACGGCCGCGAGGGCCTCAAAGCCAACGCCCACAGGCTCAAAGGCCATGCGATCGAGGACGTGGACTTGGACGCCTTGGCAGGTTTCGCCCGCGTACTTGCCGGCCGTCGGCTGGAAAAACACCGGGCGGAAGCCCACCCCGGGCAGCGCTCGGCTGTTGAGCGCGTCGGCTAGGTGCGCCCCGTCGATAAACGGCGCGCCAAACTGCTCAAAAGGCTTGGCCGTTCCCCGTCCTTCAGACACGTTGGTCCCCTCGAAAAAGCAGGTTCCCGGATAGATCACGGCCGTCTGCGGGCTGGGCATGTTGGGCGACGGCGGCACCCACGGCAGGCCGGTGTCCTCCCAGTAAAAAGAGCGCTGCCAGCCCTCCATAGCGACGACGTGCAGGTCCGCGCCGATTCCGTATTCCTCGTTGAAGAGCCGGGCGAGCTCGCCGATGCTCAGGCCGTAGCGCACCGGGATCGGGTACTGCCCCACGAAAGAGGCAAACCCCGGGTCGAGACAATTTCCGGCGATGGCTTGGCCGCCAATGGGGTTGGGGCGGTCGAGGACGAGGAAGGGGATGCCCACTTGGGCACAGGCGGCCATGCTCAGGCTCATAGTGTAGAGATAGGTGTAAAAGCGCGCGCCGACGTCTTGAATGTCAAAGAGCATCAGCTCGACGCTGGCGAGCATGGCCGCGTTGGGTGCTCGCACTGGGCCGTAGAGGCTATAGGCCGGTACGCCGGTGCGCTCATCCGTGAAATGGGCGATGCGCTCGCCGTCCTGCGCTGCGCCGCGGATCCCGTGTTCCGGCCCGTACAAGGCGACGAGCGCACAGAGATCGGACTGGTGCAGCCGGTCGGCTGTGGATTGCAGGCACGCATCAACCCCTGAGTGATTGGTAATCAGGCCGACGCGCCGGTCGCGGATCAGGTCGCTGGCCGCGAGCAGGCGTTCGCAGCCGAGGACGACGCGGCTCATGGCTCGGGCACGAGCGCGGAGGTGCGCTGGACGCGGCGAGCAAGGTACTGGTAGAGGATGCTGCCCGCATAGACGCCATCGCGTGCGACGGATGCGCAGCGGGTGGCTTGGCTCTGACGGCGGCGGCGATAGATGTTGCGCGGATGCACGAGGCACCAAAGCAAGGCGGCACAAGGAGCTGGGGCGCTGGACCACCGGCCTTGGACGACGTAGTAGAGCGCGGCGAACACCTCTAACCACAGGCGCAGGGGCAGCAGCCACAGCAGGCGGCGCAGCCTTTCGTTTTTGCACAGCGTGATGAGGCTGTTGCGGTGGTTGAAGTACGCCTTGCGGAAGGTGGCCGGAGGCTGGGAAAAGCCCGAGTGGTGCAAGACCACGGATTGCGGCACGGCGCGGATCTGGTAGCCAGCGAGTTGGAGACGCCAGCACAAGTCGATTTCCTCAAAGTGCATGAAGTACTCGGGGTCGAAAAATCCGACTTGGCGCACCGCAGCGACGCGGAGGAAAAGGGCTGCGCCGCAGGCCCAAAAGAGCGGTACGGGCGCGTCGTATTGGCCCTCGTCGCGCTCGCAGCGGTCGAAGAGCCGCCCCCGACAAAACGCGTACCCCAAGGCGTCGATATAGCCGCCGGCGCCGCCGCCGTAGTCGAAGTGCTCGGGTGCGCTGGCCGAGCGCAGCTTGGGCTGGCAGGCCGCGATCCGCGGGTTGCTGTCGGCCATGGCGACGAGGGGGGCGAGCCAGTTCGGCTCGACGCGCGTGTCGTCGTTGAGCAGCACGGCGTAGCGGGTGTGGGCGGCCGCCAAACCGCGGTTGCAGGCCGCGGCAAACCCGAGATTGCGCTCGTTGGTCAAGACCTTTAGCTCGGGAAAGGCGGCTTGGGCCCGCTGCAAGCTCGGCGCGTTGCCACCGTCGTCAACCACGAGCACACAGACGGGATGATCACTGTGGGCATAGACCGCGCCCACGCAGTCGTAGAGCACGTCCGCACGGTAGTGCGGGATGACAATGGTGACGGCCTCAGTCATGGAGCGGTGGATTGGCGGAGGATGCGCTCGGCCTCGACCAACTCCGTCCGCTCGCCGTATTGCTCTTTGTACTGCTGGAGAATGGCTAGGGCCCCGGGAATATCGCCCTTGGCTTGGCGGGCGGCCGCCAACTCGTAGTAGCCCTCCCAGCGTTTCGGCGCGAGGGCAATGGCTTGGCGATAGAGGGGCTCAGCGCGATCGTAGGCCGAGTAGGGTTCTTGGATCAGCACCCCGATCAGGGCGATGATATTGTCGTACGTGGCGGCCGACTCAATGCCCACGCGCTCGATGAGGAACCGAGCGGCCTCGTAGATGTGCTCGGTCGCTATGTCGTGCTGGCCGAGCTCGCTGAAGTAATCAGCCGCCGCATAGTGGTTTTCCCAGCTCATGTAGATGTTGTCCCGCGCCCACTGCATGAGCTGCGGCACCTCGGCTCTGCGCCCCTGCTCCTCGTAGCTGCGGGCCAATTGCAAGACGCAAGCCCAGTAGTTGCCCAAGAGGCGCTCGGAGTTTTCGTCCTTGTACAAGGACGGGTCGGTGAGGCCGCGGAAGCGGTATCGCTCGAGGAGATTGCGCTCTAGGGCCTCGTCATCTACTCCGTCTGTAGGTTCGGGCGAGGCTTTTACGCTCATGCCGACCATCGTCAGATAGGGGTCGAGGTTGAGCAGGTTGCTGGTGGGAACGGTAATGGCAAAGTGGATGGGTTTTTTCCACTCGTTCCAGGCCAGAATTTTGATGACCATGACGTCTTGGACGCGGAGGACCGGGTAATCGAGCGGGGTACTCACTTCCACGTCCATGCCCAGCTTCTTTAGCTCCGGCGGCACCTTGGGATCGGGCCAGTACCTTTTGTATAAATCGACCATCTGCGTGTCGGTGAGCACCGAGTCGATGAAGTCGTCGGTGTAGCGGATGTCGATGCGCGGCTCGCGGTCGCGCAGTTGCTTGATGTACCATCCGGTGTTCAACAGGCTCAAGTTGACCACCCGCACATCGCGCCGCACTCCTTCTACTTCCTGCAAAAACCACAGCGGAAACGTGTCGTTGTCCCCGTTGGTGAACAGGATGGAGCCTTCCTCGCAGCTAGTCAGCATGTTGTACGCGTAATCGTAGGCGATAAAGTCGCCCGTGCGGTCTTCCACGTGATAGAGCCGCGCCGCCACCCCGGCCGGCAGCAACAACCCTGCGGCCGCCACCGCTACGATGGCCGCCCGATGCCGCCCCCACTGCTGCCGCACGGCCTCCACCACGCCCAGCCAGCCCAACCCCATCCACAGCGCGAACGCCAAGTACATCCCGCCGAACACGTAGTGCCGCTCGCGCGGCTGCGGGTCCGGCATGTTCAGGTAGAGCGACAGCCCAAACCCCATGATCAAGAACAGCAGCAACACCCCTCCGAACCGCCGCCAGTCCTGTCGCCCGTGCCACCACAGCCCCCACAGCCCCAGCCCGTACGGCACCAGCGAAATGGACACCCGGTCCGGCAGGTTTATGGTGGCCTTGCGGAACTCCACGACCCGCTCCAACAGCGGAAAGGGAAACTGCTGGAAGAAGTACTTCATCTGTTGGTCCCAGAACTGATAGGTGCGGCTCGCCCGCGCCGTCAGCATGGTAGTAAGCATGCTCTCGGTGCCGTATTGCTCGCGGTTGAGGAACGCCAAGAACGCCGACCAGGTTTCTGGATCGTTCTCGTCGATGGCCGGATTCAAGCCAGAGCGAATGTACAACGCGCCATACGTGGAATAGCCCAGCGCGAACAGCACGAGGACGCCTAGTAGGAGGACAAACAGCCGTCGGTCGCGGCCGTGCAGGTACGCCAGCAGCCCAGCCAGCCCCAGCACCATCACCCCATTCGACTGCGCCCCCGGCCCCAATGCCACCAATCCCAGCCCACTGACTACGCCCAAGCCGACTAGCAGCACGATCAGCCGTTGCAACTGGCGGTCGGCAAACCACGCCAGCAGCATAAGCGATGGAATCGTCAGCAGGCACAACAGATGCACGCCGCCGCCGAGGCCGAACAAATAGGCCAGCACCAACAGCCAGCGGTCGTTGGCCGCCCCAGCGCCGCTGCCTTCCCAGTAGAAAATCAGCCACAGCCCCAGACAGGTAAACAAAATGGAATAGCCATACACCTCGGCTTCGGAGGCATTGTACCACTGGGTGTAGGAAAACGCCAACGTCAGCGCGGCCACGGCCCCACCGGCGAGGACGCCGATGTCGCGGGCGTCGCCCAGCGGTTGCAGGGGCTGGCCGCCCAACGCTCGCCGCCCCAGCGCGACGGTTGATAGATAGACGCACCAAATTGCCAGCGCGGAGGTCAGCGCGGACATGAAGTTGACGCGGATGGCAACTTCGCCGATGGGGAACAAGGTGAAGACCCGCCCCAATAGCACGTACAAAGGAGCCCCCGGCGGATGGGGTACGCCGAGGATATAGGACGTGGCAATGAACTCGCCGCAGTCCCAAAACGACACGGTCGGCGCGAGGGTCTTCACGTACACCCCCAACGTCAGCACGAAAATCCCCACCCCGAAAACCCGGTGGATTACAGCGGAATTAGGCATTGGCAATAGTCTTAGGTGAATGCGCGGACAAACGCTCTGTTTATAGTATTATAGCTTAGTACACGACCCCTAAAGTAGGCGACACTCACTTTGAGTACGCCTTTTCTGCTGTTACCGCTGGGTGCGGGATCGAGGGCCAGATGCCCTCGATCCTTGGCCGGCTGAGGGCTGGTGTCGTGTAGTCAAGGTATTATAGTATAGGGGAATTTCGCGGTTAGGAACATTTCGGCTTGATCCCTTTCGAGCCGCTTGCCCGGGCGCAGCGTCCGCCGCGCCGAAGCGACGAATCGGCGCGGCGGACGCTGGCCTCGCTTGGGGACGAAGCAATCCGTCGCGCCAGTACCGAGTCTCCTCCGCTCTAAGCAAAATCGCAAGATCGGCCAGATAGTTTCGTCCAGCGGCACCTGCTGCGCCTAGCCCACCAATTCGGCCGTGCCCCAAGTGCTCGGGTCGCGCTCTACGCCCATGTCCGAAGTAGCCGACCAAGACTGGGTGCCGCGATGCGAATCGTGCAACAGGTACGCAAACCCCACCCGGCTGAATTCCCGCGGCGCAAAACCATTGAGGCCCGCGGCCGGCAGTTTGATCTCTAGCTGATAGCTCCGCTTGAGCCGACGCAAGCCGGTCGCAATCGAATCTTCCGGGCAGGGCGGTGCTTGTTCGCGGGCGTCCTCAATGGAAGTTTGGCGGGCGATGGGTTGCTTGCCGTCCTTGCCGCTGCCGCCGGGCAAGACGTAAAACCGGTGGCAGAAGCGGTTGGCGCGGTGCTCCTTGACGTCGCGGGTGTCGATGAAGAGTTCGAGGCTGTCGCCGGCAGCGGGTTGGAGCGGGTTGAGCTTGTAGGTCGTCTTGCTCTTGACCTCGCAGGCAAAGTACAGGCCGCTGTCGTCGTAGGCCATATAGACCGCGGCAAAGGGCTGCTGGCCATCGACGGCCATCAGGTCGGGCACACGCGCTGCGTCGTCCCAATCGCGCAAGTTCCCGTCGATCTTGGGCGGCTTCTGCGGTCGCGGGCAGCGAAAGGAAAACTCGAAAAAGGCGCGTTGGGGCAGGTGCAACTCGCTCATGTTCGCTGCGCCTTTTTGTCTCGCCGCAGCACTTGGGCGAGAATGCGTCCGGTGTGCGATTGTCGGCTCTGAGCGACTTTTTCTGGCGAGCCGGCCACCACGAGTCTTCCCCCTTGATCGCCTCCCTCTGGCCCCAAGTCAATGAGGTGATCCGCGGTTTTGATGACATCCATGTTGTGCTCAATGACGACCATGGTGTTGCCGGCATCCACGAGGCGGTGGAGCACGGCGAGCAGGCATTCAATGTCGGCCAAGTGCAAGCCGGTGGTTGGCTCGTCGAGGATGTAGAGGGTCTGCCCGGTGTCGGGTCGGCACAATTCGGCGGCCAGCTTGAGGCGCTGGGCCTCGCCGCCGGACAGGGTGGTCGAGGACTGCCCCAAGGACATATAGCCCAAGCCGACGTCCTCCATGATTTGCAGGCGCTTGTGGATGCGGGGAATGTTCTCGCAGAGGACGAGCGCGTCGCGCACCCGCATTTGCAGCACATCGGCAATCGAATGCCCCTTGAACTGCACCCGCAGCACCTCGGGCAGGTAGCGCTGGCCGCGGCAGTGGTCGCATTCGACCCACACATCGGGCAAGAAGTGCATCTCAACGCAGCGCTGCCCCAGCCCCTCACAGGTCTCGCAGCGGCCCCCGGGTTTGTTGAAACTGAAGCGGCCGGCCGCCAAGCCGGCGACCTTGGCGGCCGGCAGGTCCGCGTAGAGCTGGCGCATCAGGTCGAAGACGCCCATGACGGTGGCCGGCGTGGAGCGCGGGGAGTGGCCGATGGGGGCTTGGTCGATGTGGATGACCTTGTCGATGTGCTCAACCCCTTCGATTTGGTCGTGCTCGCCGACCGGGCGGCTGGCCTTGTGCAACTCGTTGGCGAGCGCGTTGAAGAGCACGCTTTCCACGAGCGAGGACTTGCCCGATCCCGAGACGCCGGTGACGCACACGAGGCGGCCGAGCGGGATGGGCACGTCGATGTTTTTGAGGTTGTGCTGGCGCGCCCCGCGCACCACGAGCTGCCCGCGGCCGCGCTTGCGGCGGCTGGCCGGGACCGGAATGTGCAATTCGCCGCGCAGGTACGCGCTGGTGAGCGACTGCCGGCCGTTGCCGAGCCGGCTGGGGCGTCCGGCCGCGACGAGATCACCCCCCTCGCTGCCCGCGCCCGGGCCGAGATCGACGATGTGGTCGGCCCCTTCGAGGGTATCGCGGTCGTGCTCGACTAATACGACGGTATTGCCCAAGTCCTTGAGGGACTTGAGCGCGTCCAACAGCCGGGCGTTGTCGCGTGGATGCAGGCCGATGGTCGGCTCGTCGAGCAGGTAGAGCACGCCGGTGAGGCCGGAGCCAATCTGGGAGGCGAGGCGGATGCGCTGGGCCTCGCCGCCGGACAGGGTCGCGGCGCGGCGCTCCAAGTCGATATAACCGAGGCCGACGCGCTCTAAAAAGCCGAGGCGCGTGCGTATTTCCTGCAATAGCTCGCCGGCAATGTCGCGCTCGCGCTCGTGGAGGCGCATGTTGCGGAAGAAAGACAGGCTCTCGGCGATGGGCTGGCGGGCGACTTGGACGATGCTCTTGTCGCGGAGGTACACGGTGCGGCTGTCGGTGCGCAGGCGGCTGCCTTCACACGCCGAGCACGGGACTTGGCACAACAGGTGCCGGTGTCGCTTGCTGACGCGTGCGTACTCGTCGAGGGTCGGCAATACGCCGGCGTAGCGGAAGCTGAGATCGCCGGCCGTCAATTGGTGCTCGGGCGCACCGTAGAGCAGGGCGCGCCGGGCCTCGGGCGCGAGCGCGGCATACGGCGTGTCCAAGCCGAAGCCCAAGGCCGCCCCCGCGGCCGAGAGCAGGCGGGCAAACTCCGGGTCTTGTACCGGCCCCCAAGCCCGGATGGCCCCCTCGCGTACGCTGAGATGCGGCACGGCGACCCGCTCGCGATCGACGCCCTGCCCCAGCCCTAGCCCCTCGCAGACTTGGCACATGCCCTGCTGGTGGTTGAAGGAGAAGCACTGCGGCGACAGGGGCGAGAAGGCCCGGCCGCACCCCGGGCAGGAATAGCGGCGGCTGAAGCGTTCCTCGGTTTCGTCGTCGAGCGAGGCCACGACCAGCTCTCCGCTCCCCAGCTCTAGGGCGCGCTCCACGGATTCGGTGAGGCGGCCTTGGTCGCTGGCGCGGACGGCGAGGCGATCGACCACGAGCTCAATGCGGTGGCGATGGCGGCGCTCTAGCTGGATTGTTGTGCGCAGATCGTGGACGCTGCCGTCAATGCGGGCGCGGAGGAAGCCATCGCTGCGGGCGCGTCCCAACAGGGTCTCGTAGCCTTCGTTGTGGCGCGGCTCTATGGGCGCGAGGAGGAGGATGCGGCGGCCGCTGGGCATCTGCTGGATGCGCTCGACCATCTCCTGCGCGGTCTGGGTGCCGGCCGGCACTTGGCAGCGCGGGCAGTGCTGGGTCCCCAAGGCCGCGTACAGGGCGCGGATGTAATCGTACACTTCGGTGACCGTGCCGACCGTGGAGCGCGGGTTGCGGCTGGGTGCTTTCTGCTCAATGGCAATGGCTGGCGACAGCCCGGAGACGCGCTCAACCTTGGGCTTTTGCATCTGCTCGAGAAACTGCCGCGCATACGCCGACAGCGACTCCACGTAGCGCCGCTGGCCCTCGGCGTACAGGGTATCGAAGGCCAGCGAGGACTTGCCCGAGCCGGAGACGCCGGAGATGACGGTTAGCTGGTCGCGGGGGATTTTGACGTCAATGTTGCGCAAGTTGTGCTGGCGTGCGCCGAGGACCTCGATTTCCCGGATCCAGCCGTTGTCCTCGCGGTGGCCGTTGGTCGCGGCCGCTGGCAGCGCGGCCCGCTGCGGCTCGAGTGCCTTTCTGAGCGCGTGGCCGGTGTGCGACTGCTCGTTTTGGGCCACGGCTTCCGGCGGGCCGGCCGCAATGATCCAACCGCCGTCCTCGCCCCCTTCGGGGCCTAAGTCGAGGATGTAATCTGCGGTCTTGATGACCTCCATGTTGTGCTCAACCACGATGACGCTGTTGCCTTGGTCGGCAAAGGTGTGGAGGATGTGCAGCAGCTTATCCACGTCGGCAAAGTGCAGGCCGGTGGTCGGCTCGTCGAGGATGTAGAGGGTGCGGCCGGTGCGGCGGCGGCAGAGTTCTTTGGCCAGCTTGATGCGCTGGGCCTCGCCGCCGGACAGGGTGGGGGCCGGCTGGCCGAGCTTGATGTAGCCGAGGCCCACGTCGTACAGGGTCTGAAGCACGCGGCGCACCGGGGCCACGTTCTCGAAGAGCTCGAGTGCTTCCTCAACCTCCATGTCCAGCACGTCGGCGATCGACTGGCCCTTGTACTTGATGGTCTGAGTCTGGCGATTGAAGCGGCGGCCGGCGCAGACTTCGCAGGTGACCCATATATCGGCGAGGAACTCCATCTCCACCAAGTTCGCGCCATTGCCGGCGCAGGCTTCGCAGCGCCCGCCTTTGACGTTAAAGGAAAAGCGGCCCGGCTGGTAGCCGCGCAGGCGGGCCTCGGGCAGCTTGGCAAAGAGCTGGCGGATGGGCGTGAACGCGTCGGTGTACGTGGCTGGGTTGGAGCGGGGCGTGCGGCCGATGGGCTTCTGGTCGATGCGGATGACCTTGTCGAGGTGCTCCACGCCTTGGATCGCCGCGTGTAGGCCCGGCTCGTGTAGGGCGCGGTGGAGGGTGTGGTCGAGCTGTTTGAAGACGATGTCGTTGATCAGCGAGCTTTTGCCCGAGCCGGAGACGCCGGTGACGCAGGTGAACAGCCCGAGGGGGATGCGCGCCTCAATGTCTTTGAGGTTGTGCTGGCGCGCCCCTTGGACGACCAGCCACTGGCCGTTGCCAGGGCGGCGCTGGCTGGGGACCGGTATGGCTTCCGCGCCGGCGAGATAGCGGCCCGTGAGGGATTGGGGACTGTGCTCGACGTGGCTCGGCGGGCCGCAGGCCACTAATCTGCCGCCGCGCTCGCCCGCTCCCGGGCCAAAATCCACGACCACATCGGCCTCGCGCATGGTCTCTTCGTCGTGCTCGACGACGATGACCGTGTTGCCGATGTCGCGCAGGCGCTTGAGGGTGGCCAACAGCCGCTGGTTGTCGCGGTGGTGCAGGCCAATGGAAGGCTCGTCGAGGATGTAGAGCACGCCGACCAAACCCGAGCCGATCTGGGAGGCGAGGCGGATGCGCTGGGCCTCGCCGCCGGACAGGGTGTGCGCGCCGCGGTCGAGGGTTAGATAGCCCAAGCCCATGTCGCAGAGGAGCTGCAAGCGGCCGCGGATTTCTTTGAGGGCCTCTTCGGCGATGAGGGCCTTGGCGTCCTCAAAGGCAACGGCGCGAAAGAAGGCGCGCGCCTCCTCAATGGCGATGGCGGTTAGCTGCGGGATGTTGCGCCCGCCGACCTTGACGGCGAGGGCCTCTGGCCGCAAGCGGCCGCCGGCGCACCGCGCACAGCCCTGTACGCCCATGTATTGCTCTAATGCGCGGCGCTGTTTCTCCTTTGCGCTGCGAAACTTGCCTTCGAGAAACGGGATGACGCCTTCGTATTTGTCGTCGTGCGACCAGCTCGCGCCGCGCAGGTTGGTGTACGTAAAGGTGATTTTTTCGTCGCCGAGGCCGTAGAGGAACCCGCGCTTCTGCTCAGCGGCGAGCGCACCCCACGGCGTGTCGAGATCAAAGCCGAGGTGCTCGGCCGCGCCCTCGTATAAATGCAAACGCCAGCGGTTGCTGCCCATCTCGCCGAGCGGCGCGAGCGCACCGGTGCGCAGGGTCTTGGACGGGTCGGGCACCATCAGGCGCTCGCTCATCAGCACTTGCGTGCCGAGGCCGTGGCAGTCCGGGCACATGCCTTGGGGATTGTTGAAGGAAAACATCTGCGGCGTTGGCTCCTGATAGGAGATGCCGCAGGCCGGGCAGTCGAAGCGATCGCTGAGCAGGAAGTCGGAGGCCCCTTCGCGGGCCACGATAAAGGTCCCCTGCCCGAGGCGCAGCGCATTGTCAATGGCCTCTTCCAAGCGGCGGTCTTCCCCCGCGCGGAGGATCAAGCGATCGACCACGACTTCGATGTTGTGGCGGCTGTAGCGGTCGAGCTGGGGGGCTTGGTCGAGGGTGAAGACTTGGCCATCAACGCGTACGCGGATGTAGCCGGCCTTTTGCAGGTCGGCAAAAAGCTCGTGGTATTCGCCTTTGCGCTCTTGCACGACAGGGGCGAGGATGTGCAAGCGCGAGTTGACCGGTAGGGCGCGGATGCGGGCCGCGATTTGCCCGCGGCTCTGTGCGCCAATCGGCGCGCCGCACTTGGTGCAGTGCGGGGTGCCGACGCGGGCGAAGAGCACGCGCAAATAGTCGTAGATTTCCGTGATGGTGCCGACGGTGGAGCGGGGGCTTTGGCCGGCGGTTTTCTGCGCGATGGAGATGGTGGGGGACAGGCCGGTGATCTGATCGACGTCGGGCTTTTCCATCTGGCCCAAAAACTGGCGTGCATACGCCGACAGGGAGGTGACGTAGCGGCGCTGGCCTTCGGCGTACAGGGTGTCGAAGGCCAGCGAGGACTTGCCCGAGCCGGAGACGCCGGTGAAGCAGATCAGTTTGTTTTTGGGCAGGGTGAGGTGGACGTTTTTGAGGTTGTGGACGCGGGCACCGCGGACGACGATATCTCGTGTTTCCATGACTTTGTGTAGCGCACAAGGGGAGGGGAACGGAAACGGAAAATATACTATACGGATGTGCAGCGGGCAAAAGTAGTGCTTGGTCCTGCCTTCGTGCGCCCCGTGCCGCAGCGTCCATCACTCAGACCGCAGGCGGTCCAGTTGTTCGCGCAGGCGTCGTGCTTCCTCTTCGGCGGCGAAGCGGGCTGTGCGCTCGGCGGTGCGCTCACTTTCGGCGGTGAGGCGGGCTGCGCGTTCAGCGATGCGCTCACTTTCGGCGGCGAGGCGGGCTGTGCGTTCAGCGGCGCGCTCACTTTCGGCGGCGAGGCGGGCTGTGCGTTCGGCGGCGCACTCACTTTCGGCGGCGAGGCGGCCCTCGGCTTCGTCGTCGTGGGTCAGCAGGTAGCGTTGGGCGGCTGGATCGTACCAACGGAGCCGACCGTATTCCCAGCAGAGATCTAGCGCCAGTACGCCGCTGTGGCCCCAGTGCCTATCAGAGTTGCTCCGGGTAATGGGGATGGGGTGGTACAGGCCGTCGATTAAGCGGTCGCCGGCCAAGTGCGCTTGGTGGTACTCGCCGCCTGTTGGATCAAACCGCCAGTATTCCGGGACGCCATACGTGGCGTAGCCAGTGCGTTTGCTTGTGTCGTCGCGCTGCCCTGTCGTGTGTGACGCGATTTCCAAAACGAAGTCCGGGGGCTTGCCTTGGTACTCGATGGCGTAGCCGCGTTGGGCGAGGAGGGCGTCCCGGTCAATGTCGAAGGCGATAAGCAGGTCGGGAACCAGTAGTCCCTCCCGCTGGCCGGTAGTCCAGCCGATGGGGGCTTCGCTAATGACGATGGTGGTGTCGGGCGCACCCAAGTAGCGGATAAGGGCCGGCAGATAGCCGGGGCTGTGGAGATAGAGGGCATTCTGCATGTCGTCCCTCGGCGGATAGGCTGGGAAGGAGTTGAGCGGCGACGGCAGGGGGGTAATCGGTTCGGTAGGCATCGCGGGCCTCGGGGGAAGGGCGCTAAGACTTGTAGCGCGTAAGGGGAATCAAAAATATACTATACGGATGTGCAGCAGGCAAGCGGTGGAGCGTGGGGGTTTTAGCGATGCGTTGAGCTTCTAATCGTCGTCCGAGTCGCCGATTGCAAAGTGAGTCTCGAGGCCGAGGAGGAAACTTCAGATGGGTGAGGAACCATTCTGTCCCGGCACCGCGTTCTGAGTTCCCGACGTGATCGGCGGCGTTCAGATGGCGGTGAATTTTTTTAACTTCCGCTCCGTGCTAGCGGGAATGCCCTGCCAGACTTCCCTCAGCGTATCAGCCATTTTCCGTGAATATGTTTTGACGATGATAATGGAGAAAGGCCTCATCTGGCCGAAATTTATCAGGTAACTCTATCAACTTTCCATCATAGCTTTTCAAAGCAGTCGCAACAAAATCATCACTCACCCTAAATTCCTTCTTTGACACCCGAACAGTCATATCCTCATTTATCGTGATCATGCCAAGATCAAACGCCTTGTCGTGGAGGACGGACAAGGCCAACCCATTCCTTGGGTTGAGTCTATTCGCTGAATCAATACGCCACGGCACAATATGGCTGGCTACTAAGAGTTGCGGAATGGAAAGACCAGTGATACAGCACCTATAGTTATAGGCACTCAGCACTGAGTTCCTAAAAAAACTCTGGCCCATCCGTGCTTTGTTTTGAACGATCTTCTCCGTGCCACTGTAATTTTGATATTCAGGTGCGCTTTCGTCGTCCGAATCAGACGACTCGCTGTCTCGCAGAATAGAATTTATAGCACCTGCTGAATCTATCGCAAAGTCTTCCCAATTATCTTTCATCTCTTTCCACATTTTTCTATCCGCAGTAGATGCACCTGGCAACCCTTTGCGGCCAGTCGAGGTTATCGCCGGATCAAGACTCGCTATATTCGATAATTTCATTGCCAGGGCAGACGGCGTTCTCCCAATGAGTTCAGCGAATTTAATGATTTTTGGATTTCGCGCATGGAATTTGCCGAATGGCATTTGACAGTACAGTCCGAATGCTACGAGCAACTCCTGTCGCTTCCATCCTCTCCCACTAGACATTGCGATCTCCTTGGACTTTGGCTTCTGCTACGTTAGCGTCCACTTGTGCTGCGGCGGAGCCGATGGCAAGGCCCTACGTGAAATATACGAACCGCTAAACCCCGTCAAGCACGCTCCGCGCCCTCGCTTGACGCCCCGTTTTCACCTGCCTATACTAGCCCCTCGGTAATCCAGTAAAATCAATTGTTTATCACCCAAGAGGAGTTGCTAAAATGATTCATTTAGGGGCCAATTCAGTGCTCTTTGCAGGATTCGATCTGGAAACGGCGATGCGCCATATTCACCTCGCTGGCTACGACGGCGTCGAGCTTTCGGCCATCAAGGGCATGTGCGAACACTTGCAGTTGGACAACTGGCAGGCGCAGGCCAACCAAATCAAAGAGCTAGCGGAAGAATACGAGCTAAAATTGCTGGCTATGGAAGAAGCCGCGCTCGACGAAGAGCGCCTGATGCTGGCGTTTGCGGCGGGCGCTGAAATTGGCATTCCCGTCGTCAACGTCGGCCCGGGGGGCCAAAGCGATGTGGAGGAAAATTTCGACCGGCAGGTCGCGCTGCTGGCCAAAATGGCCGATAGGGCGCACGAACACGGGGTGACCCTGTGCGCCAAGGCGCACGTGGGGCAGTGCATCTACGATACGCCGACCACGTTGCGGGCGATGGAGCGGATCGACTCGCCGGGGTTTGGGGTGGATATGGATCCGAGCCACATCCATCGGGCGGGGGAGAATGCGGTAGAGGCCCTAGCGGCGGTTATCTCGCGAGTCAAGCACGTGCATATTCGGGATTGCGCCGTGGCAGAAGGCGGGCCGGGTGCGCCGGAGTTGCAAGCGTGTGGGCGGGGCAATATCGATTTGTTCGGGTACGTCAAGGTGTTGCACGAATCGGGACTAGACGTGGCGGCCAGCTTGGAAGTGATTGGCGCCAAGGAGTACAGCTTGGGACAGGTGGCGACGATTGCAGCGGAGAGCCGGGGGTATTTGAACGCCTGTTTGCGAGCTTGCGGTGCCCGTTAAACGCGCCTTCGTCGCCGTCCAGCTACCGGCCGGGCTGGGCGAGCTGAGCGATGCGCTGCGACCGTTGTGGCCGGTGCGCGGTGTGGCTTGGGTGCGGCCGGAGAATCTCCATTTGACGCTGCGCTTTCTCGGGGCGGCCGAGGACGCACAAATCGCCGCGCTGAGGCAGGGACTGACGGCGCTTGCCGCCCGGCACGAGGGGTTTACTGCGGCTATACGGCAAAGCGGCTGCTTTCCCAATCGCCGCCGACCGAAGCTCATTTGGGCCGGCGTGGCGGACGCGGACGGACGATTGGGCGCGTTGCAACGGGATGTTGAAGCAGTGGTGTGCGCTGCTGGTTGGGCGCCGGAGGAACGGGCCTTCCGCCCGCACGTGACGCTGGGTCGGGTGCGGCCGGGGGTGCGGCCGCCAAGCAGCAAGTGGAGCGGCGACCTGCCGCGGTTGCAGGTTCCGGTGGAGGCAGTGGAACTCATCGAAAGCATCCTCAAGCCAACCGGGGCTGTGCATCGGCCCCTGCACCGAGCCGAGCTTGCAAAAGACAGTGATCAGTCCCCGTCCCCACTACCCTTGGGTTGAGACTAACTAGAAGCTGTTTCAAAACTAGCGTCGGGCCGCATCATTCGCATGGAGCGTTTTTCATTGGGCGAGACGCCCTTGAGCCGACGCTTTTTTTCCTGCGTACCCCAGCGTTTTGGGACCACTTCTAACCACTAATTGTAAAGGAATTTCCATGCCCGGCCGACCCTACATTCTCGCCGAGACCAATTGGCAGACCGTGGCGCAAACCCCTTACGAGGTGGCGATCCTCCCGTGGGGGGCTACGGAAGCCCACAATTACCACCTGCCCTATTCGACCGACGTGGTGCAGTGCGACGAAATCGCCGCGGCCGCGGCCCGCATCGCTTGGGAGCAGCACGCCAAGGTCATCGTCTTGCCGACCGTGCCCTTTGGCGTCAACACCGGCCAACTCGACATCAAGCTGGACCTCAATCTCAATCCCTCAACTCAGTTCGCTGTCCTGCAGGACTTGGTCGAGGCGCTCGCCCATCAGGGCATTCCCAAACTGCTCATTGTAAACGGCCACGGCGGCAACGACTTCAAGCAGATGGTGCGGGAGCTTTTGCCGCGCTATGCGATTTTTATTTGCTGCACGGATTGGTACGGCATCGTCGATACGGGGCTTTTCGCGGCCGGCGGCGACCACGCCAACGAAATGGAAACCAGCCTCATGCAATACTTGCGGCCGGATTGGGTCTTGCCCCTGTCGGAGGCTGGCAGCGGTCGCGAGCACAAGTTTAAGCTCGCCGCGCTGCGGGAAGGCTGGGTCTGGACCCAGCGCGACTGGACGCAGGCGACCGACGACACCGGCATCGGCGACCCGCGCCAAGCCACCCCGGAAAAGGGCCGTCGCTGCTTGGAGCAAGTGGCCGCGCAACTCGCCGGATTTTTGGTCGAGCTAGCGGCCGCCGATCTAGACGACCTCTACGAATAGGGCCATGCAGTTCTACGCTTTCGTCGCCCCCGGGCTAGAGGAGATCGCCCAACGAGAAATCGCCGCGCGCTTTGGGGGCCGGCCGCAGGGTCAGCAGCGCGGCGTAGTGTTCTTTGCGACGGACGCCCCGCCGCAAGCCTTGCTCGGGTTGGGGACGACCGAGGATGTATTCGCGCTGGTGGCTCGCGGTCCGGTGCCTGCGGCGCGCGAAGGCTTGGCGCAGGCCGGCGCACTCGTGGCCGAGTCGCCGCTTTTTGCGGACGCCGTGGGCGCGCAGCGCCGCGCTCGCCCCAAGCGGATCAAGCGCATCACCTACCGGATCGTGGCCCAGCGCCGCAGCGGGCAGCAGCACTATGCGCGCCAAGAGATGCGCCGCGCCTTGCAACGGGCCGTAGCGTGGCGCTTCCCGCGCTGGAAGTACGTGGCCGAGCACGCGCTGTTGGAGGTGTGGGGCTTGGAGGCCGCGGGCGAGCTGCTGTGCGGGGTGCGCCTTTCCGACGAGACCATGCGCCACCGCACCTACAAGGTCGCGCAAGTGGAGGCTTCGCTGCGGCCGACAGTGGCGCGGGCCTTAGTGATGCTATCCGAACCAGCGGACGGCGACGTCTTTCTCGACCCCATGTGCGGGGCCGGGACCATCCTCATCGAGCGGGGACTGTCCGGCCGCTACGCCCAGCTCTTGGGCGGCGACATTCACCCGGCCGCTGTGGCTGCTGTCCGCACGAACATCGGCCCGCGCTACAAGCCAATCGCCATCCGCCAATGGGATGCGCGGGATTTGCCCTTGGGCGACGGCAGCGTCGATCGGGTGGTGTGCAACCTGCCCTTTGGCAAAAAGATCGGCGAGCCGCAAGCGCTGCGCCCGCTCTACGAGGGCTTTGCCCGCGAGGTGACAAGAGTGCTAAAGGCCGGTGGAGTAGCCGTGTGCCTGACTAGCGAGCGCGCCCTGCTGGCCGAAGCATTCGGCGCGTGGCCGGATCTGTACATGGAGCGCGTGTATCCGGTTGAGGTGCTGGGGCAACGGGCGTTTTGTTGCAAATTGAAGAAACTCCCTGATCGTTAGATCGGCGCATGAAACATTAACATTACAAACACGAGGAGATTGTCATGGCTGATTTTACGGGCCAAGTAGTAATCGTAACCGGCGGTGCCAAGGGCATTGGCGCGGGGATTTCGCGGGCGTTCGCTGGCCAAGGGGCGCAGGTGGCAGCGTTGGACATAGACGCGGAGGCTGGCGCGGCCTTGGCCGCGGCAGAGGACCCGATCCGCTTTTTTGAGGCCGACGTGGCCAGCGACGCGGTCTGCGCCCAGACTGTGGGACAGATCATCGACGATTGGGGCCGCATCGACGTGTTGTGCAACAACGTCGGCATCCAGCCCGTGCCCAGCTATCTGCCGGCCCACGAGCTGCCGGTGGAAATGTGGGACCGGATCATCGACGTCAACCTGAAGAGCTTCTTCCTCATGGCTAGGCACTGCCTGCCGCAGATGATGGAGCAGCGCAAGGGGGTCATCATCAACACGGCCAGCGTCCAGGGCTTGCAGTCGGCGTCAATGGTTTCGGCCTATGCCGCCAGCAAGGGCGGGATTATCTCGCTGACGCGGCAGCTCGCGCTCGACTACGCCCAGTACGGGATTCGGGTTTTGGCGGTCAACCCAGGGGGCATTCAGACGCCGTTAGTCGATGAGGTGATCGAGGCATTCGGCCACGAGCGCGAGCAATTCTTCAAGGACTACGCCAAGATCCATCCGATTGGCCGCTACGGCCAGCCCGAGGACATTGCCAACGCCATGCTGTTCTTAGCCAGCGACAAGGCATCGTTTATGACCGGCGAAAACGTCTGCGTCGATGGCGGGCTGATGGCTAAGGGGGCGTGGGCTGAGGTCGAGGAGTGAGAAAGCCGGGGGCGTTAGACTGCGACGACCCGCTGGTGCCCCTGGGCGTCTTCCGCTGGCGTAATGTGAATCTCGACATTGCGATTGAGCCGGTTCAGAAATGCAAACAGCCGTTCTACGCTGAAACGGTCAAAATCCCCATTCTTCAGGCGCGACACGTCCTATGACTGATCACGGCGCAGAAGTCAACGCTTTTTCAGTTCAGAGGAACTGATATGCCCGGCCAATTGTTCACCCATTATTTTTTGACCGACGGCATAAAGGCTACGGCTGAGTGGCAAGCGTCTCTCGCCCAGCCGGAGGCGTTTGCCGCGTTCAGAGATGGCGTTGCCCGGCAGCACGATGCTCTCAGCCGTTCCCAAGATCCCAACGAAGCTGTCACCGAGCAGGACTTGATCCGTCCGGTTTTGGAGTTGCTCGGCTGGGCTGATTATTTGCCGCAGCAGGGCGTAGCGCGCAACGAGGATATTCCCGACCATCTGCTTTTCGCCGACGCCGACGCCAAGCAACGCGCCGCGGCCGAGCGCAATGCCGGAGATCGCTTTCGCTACGCGACAGTGGTCGAAGAGAGCAAGCGCTTTGGGCTTTCTCTTGACAGCCGGGACCAGAGCGACCGGGCGCAGCGTGGGACGCCGCACGGCCAAATTCTCCGATACTTGGCGACGGCTGAGATTGAGTCGGAGGGGCGCATTCGCTGGGGCATTCTCACCAATGGCGGCGTCTGGCGGCTCTACGATTACTGCGCCCGGCCGCGTACCAGCGGCTATTTTGAAGCCGACCTGACCGCACTGCTCGCGCCCGGCAACGAAGACGAGCTCCGCGTCTTTCATTTGTTGTTCCGCCGCGAGTCCTTCGCGCTCCGGGACGGGGCCACGACCACGTTCCTCGAAGCGGCGTTGGCCGAGGGCCGCCGCTATGAGGAACAGGTCGCGCAGGACCTTTCGGGGGTGGTGTTTGAGCGCGTGTTTCCAAATCTCGTCAATGCGCTGGCCAAGGAGCGAGGAGGAAGCCTTGCCGAGAGCCGAGATGCGGCGCTGATCTTCCTCTATCGCTTGCTGTTTGTGCTCTACGCCGAAGACCGGGGCTTGCTGCCGGTCAACGATGCGCGGTACGACGACTATGGTTTGCGAAAGCGAGTGCGGGATGATGTCGCCCGGAGGATGGACCAGCAAGACACGTTTTCCAATCTGGCGACCAACTACTACGACCACCTGACGACCCTGTTCAAGCTCATTGACAAGGGCGATGAGTCCATTGGTTTGCCACCCTACAACGGCGGGCTGTTCGCGACGGAAGCGGCTCCATTGCTTGAAAAGGTCCGCTTGGCTGACAAAGACATCGCGCCCATCATCCATGATCTGAGCCACGCAAAGGACCCGCAGGGCGTGCGCCGCTTCGTCAACTACCGCGACATGTCCGTGCAGCAGCTTGGCTCGATTTACGAGCGCCTGCTGGAGCGCGAGCCGGTGCGCGATGAGGGCAAAATTTCCATTCGTCCCAACCCGTATGCCCGCAAGGACAGCGGCAGTTTCTATACCTCCCAAGAACTCGTCGATCTGATCGTCGAGCGGACCTTGAAGCCGCTGGCCGAAGAGCGGCTCAACGCCTTTAAGGAAAAAGCTGCCGCGCTCAAAAGCGCCCGCCGCTCCAAGGAGGAACGCCGGGCCGAGCTCGAGCAGTTCGACCCGGCCGAGGCTGTCTTGGACCTGAAGGTGCTGGACCCGGCCATGGGCAGCGGCCACTTCCTCGTCACGGCGGTGGACTTTCTGTCGGACTATATCGCCGAGTTAATCGAGCGCGTCCCCGCGGTTCCGAAATGGCTTGACGGCGAGTACGCGTCGCCGCTGGTGGGGCGCGTGGCGGCGATTCGGGATGACATTCGCAAACGGGCCGCCGCATCGAACTGGGTCTTGGACGAGGCTCAGCTTACCGACCAAGCCATTATCCGCCGCATGGTGCTCAAGCGCTGCATTTACGGGGTCGATAAGAATCGCCTGACGGTCGAGTTGGCCAAGGTGTCGCTGTGGCTGCACAGCTTTACGGTGGGCGCACCGCTGTCTTTCCTCGACCACCACTTGCGCTGCGGCGACTCGCTGGTCGGGCTGCGGGTGCGGGACGCCACGGATGAGTTGCATCGGCTCGGCGGGATGTTTGCCGGTAGCGCCATTGCCGGGGCGGAGACGGCCACCGACGGGATGCAGCGCATCGAGGAGATGTCCGACGCCGACGTTTCCGAGGTGCAGGCGTCGGCCGCGCTGTTCGACGGGGTGGAGGAGACGACCGCCGACCTGCGCGGCTTGCTCGATTTTTTGTGCGGCTGGCGTTGGCGGATGGCGGGCATGAAGAAGAAAGAACGCGACGAATTTGAGGGGCCGCTGGTTGCGACGCTCGGCCAGCATACGGCGGATGCGTATCGGCTGCTGGCACGCGGGCCGGCGGAAATGGGCGTCTCCGAGGCCACGCGGTTTGCCGAATTGTGGCGCACGGCGCGAGCCATTGCCGACCGGGAGGGTTTCCTGCATTGGGAGGTGGCCTTTCCCGGGGTGTGGCATCGGTGGCAGGAAAGTCGTCCGCAAGGCGGCTTTGACGCGGTCATCGGCAATCCGCCGTGGGATCGCATCAAGCTGCAAGAGGTTGAGTGGTTTGCTACTCGCGCCCCGGAACTCGCTCTCGCACCGACAGCAGCGGCGCGGCGAAAGGGCATTCAGCGGCTGCGCGATCAGGGAGCACCCCTTGCGGCCGAGTTCGACGCGGCCAAGTCGCAGTCCGAAAGTCTGAGTCAAATGGTGCGCTCCGGTGGCGACTATCCGTTGCTCGGCGGCGGCGACATCAATCTGTATTCGCTGTTCGTGGAAAGGGCCATGAGCCTGATTAAGCCCGATGGCTTTGTCGGCTTGCTGACGCCGTCGGGCATTTACGCGGACAAGACAGCGGCTAAGTTCTTCAAGGCCGTTTCCACCAAAGGCCGGGTGGGCGGTCTGTTTGATTTTGAGAACAAGAAAATTTTCTTCAAGGACATCCACGCTTCGTTCAAATTCTGCGCTCTCATCTTAGGTGGCGAGGAGCGACGATTCAGAAAGACCAAGTGCGCCTTTTTCCTGCACGACACGAAAACGATCTATGACGAGGACCGCTGCTTTCCATTGGCACCGGACGACTTCGCCCGCGTGAATCCGAATACCGGCACCGCGCCCGTGTTCCGCAGCCGGCGAGACGCCGAGATCACTCGTGGAATCTACGAACAGCATCCGGTGTTGGTGGATCGCTCCGGGGGCGAAGAGATGCGCGTGTGGCCGGTGAAATACGCTACGATGTTCCACATGGCGAATGATTCGCACCTCTTCAGGACTGCTGAACAGCTCGATGCGGCAGGTTTTTATCCCGTCGAGGGCAATCGCTGGAAGAAAGGTGAGGATCTCTATTTGCCGCTGTACGAAGGCAAGATGGTGCAGGCATTCGACCATCGCGCCGCTAGCATCACCAACCGAGAAGGCAACTTGTTCCGACCGGGGCAGCCGGACAGAACCCTTGACGAAGAATACTGTGATCCGGCTTTCTCTCCTCGTCCGCGATATTGGGTCAGGCAGCAGGAGAGTGATGTTGTCCAGAGTTTGCACTGGCTCTTGGCGTTCAAAGACATTACGGCGTCAACCAATGTCCGCACCATGATCGCCGCTGTCGTTCCGCAAGTTGGATGTGGACACACATTGCCAGTCCTTGTTCCGGCCGAATGCGATTTCAACAGCGAGAGCGCGGCCGGCCTGCTGGCCAATCTCAACAGCTTCGTTTTCGATTATGTTGCACGTCAGAAAGTTCAGGCGACTCACCTCACTTGGTACATCGTCGAACAACTCCCGGTCATCGCCCCCGACGCTTACGACCGAAAATTCGGCTCTACAATCGCCCGCGACCTCGTCCGCGATCACGTCCTCCGCCTCACGTACACCGCCCACGACATGACCCCCTTCGCCCGCGACCTCGGCTACGACGGGCCGCCCTTCGTCTGGAACGAAGAGGAACGCCGCCACCTACGCGCCCGCCTCGACGCCCTCTATTTCCACCTCTACGGCCTGTCGCGGGACGACGCCGGGTACGTGCTCGACACCTTCCCAATCGTCCGCAAGGAAGACGAGGCCGCCTGCGGAAAATACCGCACCCGCGATATGACGCTGGCGTACATGAACGCGCTGGCGGCGGGGGATGCGGAAGCGGTGGTGGCGGTGTAGATTGGCGACAGCGGCGGTGCTTAACAGGGTTTGAGTGATACGAGACGTTAAGCGTGACAGGCTTTCGGGGTGGGACAGTATCCATTTAACATTTGATGCAAAAGGAAGATGGCTCAATGAATACTACACAAGAGACAGAATTTGATTATCAAACGTATATGAAAGCACGAGGACCGAGCAAAATTAATCGTGGAACAAAGGCGCGTGAAAAACGACGCGAGGCCGCCAAAGCGCAGATTTCTCAAAAGCGGACCTATGCAGATTCCAAAGAGCCGTAAACAACTACGAAAAAGCGATTCGCCTTGAATCGAAGGACGCTGTTCAGCCGGCGAAGAGCAGGAGACATCTTATGGACGAGGACTATGTAAAAGAGATTTGACTTATTCCAAGATTCAGCGCTACACTCCGTCAGTTCAAAATTCTCGCCCGTGAAAGAAGGTACTAACGCCATGTCCCAAGAACGACTCGACGACCGCCTGCATCTTCCAGACCTGTCGATAGAAGGGTTTCGGGGGATCAAGGAGCTTTCCATTGAGCGATTGGGCCGCGTGACCCTGCTAGCGGGCAAGAATAGCGTCGGCAAGACGACCGTTTTAGATGCCGTCCGAGTCTATGCGGCGTGCGGTAGCAATAACGTTTTGTCCGAACTACTGGAGAGCCGTGAAGAGATCTCTGCCGCTAGCGACGAAGATGGCGACAGTATAGAGGCACCTGATATTGCGGCCCTATTTCACGGACGGGATGCGTCGGGGCCCTGCATCTCGATCGGTCCAAAAAGCAACACAGATCAACTCCAGATTGAGTGGACTACTCTGAGTGATGAACAGGCGTCTCGTCTCGAAAAAATTTTACCTCGCTCTATTACGAATGGTCATACTCAGGCATTAAGAATCGCATTTCAAGATGCTGAACAGGTCCTCCCATGGTTTCTCTCAATCTCAAAACTAGCTACGGACAAAAAGACATACCGATACGTACGGCATTTATTGGACGAAACCGAATCGCCATCCCCAATAGTGTGTCATTCTTTGGGTCCGGATCTATTGAGCAACAACGAAATTGCACAGTTCTGGGACGCTATCGCACTGACGGATGATGAAGACCGAGCGGTGCAGGCTCTGAAACTAATCCTCGGCAACGAGGTGGATCGTGTGGCGGTGATCGGTGCCGACGGAGCACGTTACAGAAGGCGCGGTCGGCGCGTAGTCGTAAAGCTCCAGGGTCAAGCTCGTCCAGTCCCTTTGAAAAGTTTGGGCGATGGAGCACTGCGCCTATTCGGCGTTGCACTGGCGCAGGCCAATAGCCGGGACGGTTTTCTACTCATCGACGAAGCCGAAAACGGCATTCACCATTCCGTGCAGCGCGATTTCTGGCGCATGGTTTTTAAGACTGCACACACAAACAACGCCCAAGTCATTGCGACGACGCACAGCTTTGACTGCGTACGCGGATTCGCACAAGCAGCAGTCGAGTACGAGGAGAGCGAAGGGGTGCTTGTGCGCATCGAACGAAAAGATGAGGAGATGTGGGCGGTCGAGTACTCGGAAAGCGATCTCAGGATCGTCGCTGAACAACGTATTGAGGTGAGGTAGTTGGATGGATAATAACGACCGCGTCCTCCTCGTTGAAGGACAAGACGACGAGCATGTTGTTCAACATCTTTGCCGCCGCAGCCAGCCAATATCGTCATTCCACATAGAGAATAAGCTCAACATTGATAATCTTCTTGACTCCATTAAACAGGAAGTCAGAGTTCCCAGCCGCAAAGCCGTCGGCATCCTCGTGGATGCGAATGACTGCTTGAATAGTCGCTGGCAGGCTGTAACCGATAGACTTGATCAGGCGGGTCTCGAGGTGCCTCATAGCCCTGAATTAGTTGGTACCATTATAGACGGCACTACCCGCACCCCTCGCGTCGGCATCTGGTTGATGCCCGACAACACATCGCCCGGCGAACTCGAAAATTTCGTCTCGAAGATGATTCCCGACGACGATCCGGTATGGCCACGATCCCAGTGTTACATTGACGGTATTCCAAGGGACGACCGAAAGTTTATCGAGAAAAAGATAATGCGAGCCAAGGTCCACGCTTGGTTGGCGACGAGAACGGAACCTAGGAAAATGGGGGCCGCCATTGGCGGACGAGATTTGCACGTGGATGGAACACTCAGCACAGCATTCGCTAATTGGCTACGGCAACTGTTCGAGTGAATCGACTAATCACTTAGAAACGACAGAGCGGTACACTCGCTCCATGCCCAAACATTCGCAAGGTGCAGCCGGTTCTGGTCAGTGAGAGATAGCCAATTCAACGCCAGTCAGTATCACTGGCTCGCGGCGACCTTTCTGCCCCGCCACTAGCCGCACGACGATCTCGTTGATCCCCTGCCGCAAAAGAGAACCATCCACTGCAAATTCCACGCTGATCCCTTCCATTTGTTGCTCGAGCGGACGGGTGGGATAGCTGGCCCAAAACAGCGGCACCACCTGCTGACGCGGCCAGCCATCGCCGCAGACTTGGGCTTGATCCCAAGGAAGGGCGCGGCCGTTGAGTTCGACTTCGAGACGGTCCTCCGGCGGCAGGTGCTCCAAGCGCAAGGCCAAGCCGCCGGTGGCGTCGGCCACTTCATCGGCGACGCGGATGCAAAGCGTCGGCCCCAAGCTCGGGCTTTCAGCGGGCAAGGGCACCGGAAGCGGCGTTGAGGGGTGGGCCAAGCGGAAGGCGGCGCTGTGGCCCTCCGTGGGGCTGAAGGACATGGTACCGCTGATTTCGTAGCACTTGTCGAGTTTTTTCAGGGTTTCGAGATCGGAAAACTCAGCAGCTGTCTGGCGGTTCCACTCGGGCGACATGGTGTAGAAGTTGTACAGATAAATGCCGTCGGCCCCGTCGGTGAGCCAGCGCAAGGCCAAGGCGCGGAGGAAGCGCCGGTCGCTGTGGCGGGTGGCCTCAATGCAGCCATAGACGCGGCAGGGGGTAGCGGCCGCAGCGCGGACGAATTCATCGACCGGGGTCTCAAACGAGATAAAGCCGCCGCCAACGACCGCGATATCGACGAGGCCGGTCTCGATCCATTCGGCAACGTCGAGGCCGATGCGCCGCGAGTCGGCCAAAGTCGGTGGGACGCGAACGGCCAGTTGCAATGGTTTGCCCCGTTGGGCACTGACCTCGTCGAGCCGCGCCTTGATCGTTTGCACCAGATCGGTCATCAGGTAGCTGTTGGCCGTGGCTTCGGCCATGCGGAAAAAGGCCGGATGGCGCATGAAGTCGAGCTCGATGCCATCCACGTCAAAGCGCTCAAAGACCTCGCAGGCAATGCGCCGCACGTGCTCGCGCACCTCGGCGTGGGCGTAGTCGAGGCCGGTGCGGATGCCCCACTCAACCGACTTTGCGGGGAAGTCCTCGCCGGGGCGGCCAATGAGCAGGTGGGGCTGCTGGCGGCGGAAGCGACCGTAGCCGGGATGGGTCGGGTCGATTACATAGTGGCTGTTCATGCGGATGCGCGGGAAAAAGGGAATCGCCGCCGCTCGGCACAGCCCGGCAAGCGCGGTCAACGGCCCGCCGCACTCGGCGATCAGGTTCTGTAGGTTGGCGGCGAGCCGCTCCTCAACGCCGGGCGTGGCCGAGTGGACGAAGGAGGGGGCGGTCGCGTCGAGGCCGCTACTTGCGTCGCCGAATTTCTCGCCAATCTCCGTCTCGAACTGATAGACCTCGTGATCGCCCGTGCTCCACCAAAACGCGCCGCCAGTGCCGGCATAGCCGTTGACGACTTTTTCCTTGAGGTCGGCGACCAAGACGTTTTCCTCGGCCGTGAAAATCCAGCCATCGTCGGTGAAAATGATGGGCGGTGCCTTGCGCTTGTGGGCCATGTCTCCTCCTCGCTAGCAGTCTAAACAACGGGCGATATTCAGAGCTTATAAGACAGCTTCTAACCACTAACCACTCTGTATATAGGCTTTGACGATATCGATGATTAACGCGACGTCGCAGCGGGCCTCTTCCAAAGGAGTACGTGGCTGCGCACCCTCAGTAATGCAGGCGTGGAAGTGCTTCAGCTCGCGGACGAAGGGGCCTTCCCACGCAATGGCCGGGCGGTGGGTGATGGCCTCGCCGGCTTCGTCGAGGGTCTGAATCTCCAAGGTCGAGAGGATGCCCCGCGAAAAGCCGGTCGGGTAAGAGAGCAATACGCGGCGGTCGTCGCCGCAGACTTCGAGGGTCTCCTTAAAGTCGCGCACGTCCTTTAACTCGACCCAAGTGGCCGCACAGCGAGCGCCGTTTGGGTATGCGAGCATGGTGCTGACGCCCCAGCCGTCGTACCAGATTTCGCTGCTGGCGACCCTTTCGGGCACACCCATGAGGGTGCGCAGGCCGTAGAGGTCGTGGATCATGCTGCCGGAGAGGCAGCCAAAGGCAGCCCGCACGTCGGCCGGGACCTCGCCGATGGCCGCACGCACGGCCGCAGCACGTGCCGCGCTCGTCTGCGCGACGGCCGTAGCGGGTATGTCGTCGGCGCGGTGCAGGCGGAAGTGTGCCAGATGATGCGCGTTGCTGGTGTGCAGGTGGTGGATCTGGACGAAGCGGATCGCGGCCATGTCGGCGATTGCGCGAGCGGCCGCCTCAAAGGCCGGGTCGTACACCTTCATATAACCGGCCAAGCCAACCGTGCCAGCCGCCTGCCGGGCGGCAATGATCCGGTCGGCCTCTTGCAGCGAGAAGCAGATCGGCTTTTCAATGAAGACGTGTTTGCCGGCCTCAAAAGCGGCGACAGCGATCTCGGTCTTGGGGTCGGTATGGCACAAGAGCACGGCGTCGAGATCCGCGGCGAGCAGCGCGCGCCAGTCGCTGGTGTGGCGCGGCACGTGAAACTCTTGCGCCACGGTCTGCGCCAAGCGCGGCGAGAGGTCGCAAACCATTTCTACGGAAAATAGGTTCTTGAGCGCGGTGAGGTTGGGCAGGTGCTGGACTTGGGCGACGGCACCACAGCCGACGACGCCGATGCGGATAGGGGCTTTCATAAGCGGTGTTCTGTGGTTTGAGTGGAAAGGCGTGTTGGGTCTCGGGCGAAAAATAGCGCGGCCCCTCTCCTGCCACAAGGCAAAAGGCGTCTTGCGTACGACCGCGAAGAGCGGTGCCAAGCAGGATTGACCTTAGGTTTGGTCTTGGGCATTTTGTTGGAGCGGGACTAGCGCGACGTACCGACGAAACGTGGTCAGGAGCGGCAAGTCGGGCGCGGGACTTGGCAGACTTTACCCCAAACTGAGGCGAGTCAACATGAGTCAAATCTATACAGCCCTAATCCAACAACAAGAGGACTGGTGGATCGGATGGATCGCCGAGATTCCCGGAGTCAATTGTCAAGAGAGAACAAAGGAAGAACTGATTGATACCCTTAGAATCACGCTGGTAGAAGCCTTAGAATTCAACCGGCAAGATGCAATTAATACAGCAGAAGATGGATATCAGGAAATCGCCATCCAGACGTGAAACGAAAAGCATTACTCAGACACCTCAGAAGGTACAACTGTAGGTCGCAAACACTCGCAGTGCTGAATACCAAGAGTGCGGTGCCGAGGCATACTGAGATCGGCAATCAGCTTGCCAAGAAAATATGTAAGGACTTAGGCATTCCTGTCCCCTCCTAGCTCCCTCGCTGCCATTTCCATGCCTTTATCCCACCTTTCCGACGCGGGGCGTCAAGTCGTTCCACACATCGGCTAGTGCGTAGGCCCGCTTAAAGCTCTGATACACGTCTTGCCACATGGCCTCGCGCAACTCGGTGGCTTGTGCTTGGTCGCCGGCCGCGAGGGCCGCTTTGAGTTGGTCGCTTCTTTCTGCTTGTGCGATCGCTAGGTCGCTGGCGGCCCAAGACAAGTCGTTAGCTGCGACCGTGAATTTGTCGATGAGTTCGTCAATGGGCGTGTCGGTATCCGTCTCCACGTCGTACGAGCTGGAGGGCTGGAAGCGGGTTGGGTGGCGGGTGCCGTCGGGGTCGCGGCCGGTGTGCGTGGGCTGGATGTGGGGCGTTACCGATAGGTACATGACCATGGGCTCGTCGCCAATGGCCCGCACCTGATGGATCTCGTCGGCGAGGGCAACGCAGAGTTGCCCCGCGCACAGCTCCTGTTCGCTGCCGGCGATGTAGAAGATGCAGCGGCCTTGCAGGATGAGGAAAATCTCGTGGCCGAGGTCGTGGCTGTGCAGGTCGGCCACCGCGCCCGGCTGCATGCGGAGGAAGCGGGAGCGGATGTGGGGGGTGACGAGGAGGTTTTTGATGTGTTCCTCTTTGCGAAAGTCGAAAATTTCAAAGGCCATGAGCAGGCTCCTTGCGAAGAGTGAGTTATCGAGTCCACTGCAATGTTTCGTTGGCAAGCGTTATGTCGCGTAGCGTCTGATGGATAGCGGCTAGTACATCTGCACTGAAATGTTCCACGTCGATCATTTGGTCTCTAACGTTTGCAAAGAACGACTTCGGAATATGTGGGTTGTTCAGAGTTGAACCGCGTTGGTTGAGATAAATGGCTCGCAACTTGAGAATTTCGAGCATTTTCGCCGGTGTATAACCATCAGCATCATCCATTTCTAAGCGATATTTCTCTGCGCTCCATTGTCGATCAAAGAATGCGTCCACCTCGGAACGGCCTTCTCCCTCTCGCAAGCCCAATAGCTGGCACAATTCCTTTTGTCGTCTATCGTCTTGGACAGCCATTAGGCCCCCAACGCGCTCGCTACAGATTTTGCGATAGCATAGCTCACCGGCGGGCAAACGGAATTGCCGATTTGTCCAAGGACTTGGTACACAGCACCTGCAAAGAGCCAATCTGCTGGAAAGCCTTGCAGGAGAGCACAGTCTTGGACGGAAAGCCTGAAATGGCCGTTTTCTGGGGGGAACATCGCGGCTTCCCCTCTCGACTTTTGTACGCCGTTTGGCCAAATATGTAGCCGCTCCCAAACTTTTTGACTAGCCTTGCTGTTGAGAACACTCGTCGTCTTTCTCGGGCCAGTAAAACCAGAGCGGAGAGTCGGAGCGAAGCAATCGAATCCAATGTCGTCTAGGCCCAAAGCTGCCCTAGCACCCAGCGTACAGCGGCCCGATGAAAACAGACTGTCCTTGGGACAGTGCGTTGCCTGCGGGACCTCGAATTCACGGACTGCTTTGGACGAGCGAAACCCGACGAAAATAACTCGCTTCCTCACTTGGGGGACGCCAAATGCAGAAGCGACGGCTTTGAACTTTGCGATGTGATAGCTTGGCTCTAACGGCACTAAAATTGCCTCGTTTACGTATTCACTGAATTTGGGAGCGAGCAGTCCCGGAACGTTTTCGGCTACGAAAGCATCGGGTTTGATGGCGAGCACCGCGTCGATAAAGGCCGGCCACATATCCCTAGTGTCCTTACTCCCACTCCGTCTTCCGGCAACGGAGAAGGGCTGGCATGGAGGGCCGCCGTGAATGAGATCGACGGCACCTGTATAGGCGGCCCAATTGACCTTTGTCACATCGCCGTATTGACCAGAGAAAACCTTCCATTGGGGGCGGTTGCGCCGCAGCGTGGCACCGCAAATCTCCAAGGTGTCGAAACTGGCAACATGCTCAAAACCGGCCCGCTCAAAACCGAGGTCCAAGCCGCCACCCCCCGAAAACAGGGACAGCGCCCGCAAGCCCTGTTGCCGCTGTTGGGGCATTAGTTTATTTGGTGCCAAAACCGGCTTGCTAATGCGGCTTGGATCGCATGTAAGCTCACCGCGGATGGCCGCTTTTTTTCTCCGCCTAGATCGCGCAGAGATTTCCCGATACCAGTCTCTTTTTTCTTGTGATATGTCGTAGGGCATATCCCAATATACTCAAGTCCATTCGCGGCGGCTGTACTCGGCATAAATCGCCTCCACCGAGCTGAAGCGGATTGCGCGGCCGCAATGGCCGTGCGTACTCACTTCGACTCCCGTCTAGCGATGCTGAATCCGGGATTCCGCCCAGGGACTCCCCTCTTATTGATAGTGCGACTGTCACTATTGATCAACACGCCACGCTGGAGACTAAAGTCGGCCAACGGCACAAGTTGCGCTCGCATCAACGCTTCATTCAGGGCTGCCGCCTTGTCTTTGGCGCTGTCTGCATCCGCCAACCGGCGGTCCGCGACCCACCGCGGAACGAGCACAACCACTGGACCGGGAATCTCCGCCACGAGCGAGTCAATGCGCTGCGCCGTGTCAAGGGCCTTGAATGCCGCTACCCGTACCGGATAGCCACTAGAGGCCAGCGGCCGGGTGTCCAGATGGAGTTCCTGCGGGACGATCACCGTCGCGTCCGTAGCGACATGCTTCTTTATCCAAGCCACGGCTCGCACCCGACTTTCGCTGGCGACTTCCATTTGTATGGCGAACTTGCTGAGCGGCACGTTCAAGCCCAGCGCAAAGAGCCCCACAAAACCGACCACCCCAATGGCACTTTGAAGCCCGCCAACGTCTCTCCGGCGGATCCAAGCCACGCGCATCAACCGCCCATGAAGGAAGTAAATACCGCAAGTAATAAGTACTGCGACTAGGGGGAACACAGGCAATATATTGCGCGGGAAGTGGACTCGTTGCGCCGAGAGTAGCGCCAGCAAAGCCACGGGGAATGAGATGAGGATAAGCGTCCGGCGCCAGTCTGAATAGGCGGCCGAAATCAGACCAATCAAACAGAGAATAAGGCCGGCGACCCCGAAGTCCCAAGCAAGGTGAGACGCATAGAAAACGAGTTGGTCTAGTCCGGGGTTGGCCTCAAAGCCCGGATGTCCGGTGGCATAATGGTACGCTTGTCTGGCGAGTCCGTTCACAAAATCCGGCAGAGCGATCACCGTGTATGGAGCGACTGCGAGGAACGACAGGCCAGCTATCGTTATGGCGATGCCCGTCGCTTGAAGCCGGTGACCGCGCTCCATGAACAGATAGATTGCAAGCAGGACGGGCAAAAGGAGAAGGCCGCAGGGGTACTTGCTGCCGGCGGCCAAGCCGACACAGATTGCCGGTGTGCCAGCGATCTCGCGTAGGGCTGGGCAAGGACGGCGAGTGCCTTGCAGCACTGCGGCCATGCCCAGCGCGACGAAACACGTGCCGACGATATCGACGTTCAGATAACTATGGGACATATGAAAGAAGAAGTAGGAGAGGGCAAGCACGAGCGGCGCAAGTATCAAAGCACTGGGCCGCCCCAGCAGTTGATAGGCCACGACTCCACTCGCCGCCATCGCCACGACCGACAAGAGCGCAAACAGCCACCGCGCTTTCTCAACAACGCCCGGAAGGGTATAGAATGGAAAAGACACGTCCCCAAGATTCTCCCTTATGTCGATCGCACGCTTTTCAAGCCCCAATTCGGGCGCGGCACTGATGAAACCGACGCTCATCGCTGCTACCGCAAGATATGTGGGGAGGGACGGGTAGGTGAAGGGAGCCGGATGATAATTCCCAGTCGTCAGAATGTTGGCCGCTGACCGCGCTACGTGTACTTCATCGACATGCTGCGGATAGGGTAGAGACGCAGCGATGTGCGCTGTGCGTATCCAGAAAGCCACCGCGCAGAGGGCGAGCAGCGCAAGAAGGCCGCCGCGCAATGCGAAGCGTTCTCTCAGGCGTTGCACAGCAGAGAGGACATACCTCCATAAATTATTTATAAACATGTATTTATAAGAAATATAGAAAGAGGATCAAGGTTGTTGTTGTGCCGTGCTCATCCCAGACCACTAACCCCTTAACGCCTTTTTCAGTTGTGCGGCGAGGAGTTCCTCGTCGCCATCGGCCACCGTGGGCATGGACAAGTGAAGCTGGCTTGGGGCCGCTGAGAGCCAGACCGAGGGGTTGCCGTTGCGCAGGGTTTCTTCTATGGCGGCGGCCGTGCGGCCGAGGGCTTGTTCGTCCAAGGTCAAGATCAGGGACGCGCCATCGACTGCGCTCTGCACATGGGCCAGTGCGCCGAGGTGCTGGCGCACGGTCTCGGCGCGGCGGGCGTCGTTTCGGTTGCGGGCGTCGTGGTCCATGGCCAGCCAGCGGCGCAGGGCCACGACCACGCCGACGACCTCTTGGCGGTCGATCTTGAGCGGGCGGCCAACTCCCTCTAGATCGCGGGTCTCAAAGCAGGCGAAGCTGTGCAAGTGGGCCGCTTCGATTAAGTCGGCGCGGCCGCAGAGAATGCCCGAAGAGTTGGGCGCGCCCACGTACTTGGCACCATAGCCGACTAAGTCGGCCCCGGCCGCGATGTAGCGGGTCAAGCCGTCTAGGGGATAGACGCGGAAGGCCGCGTCCACGAAAACCGGGACGTCGCGGGCGTGGGCGATGTCAATGGCCGCGGCCAGCGGGACGATGGCGGCTAAGTTGTCGATGGCCGGGTAGAGCACGGCCGCGGTTTGGGGGCCGATGGCTGCGGCGAGTTCGTCGGCCGTAGTGCCTCGCTCGGTGCCCGCCTCCACGAGGGTGACGCCGGGCAGGCGCACCATGCGGTCGTATTTGTAGCGCTGGGCCTTTTGGATGACCACTTGGTTGGGCATGTCGGTCGCATCGGGCAAGCGGGCCATTTTCTCCGGGTCTGCGCCGGTCGCGCAGGCGGCCGTGCCCAAGACCAAAGCAGCCGCGCAGCCAGGGGTAATCAGCGCGGCCTCGGCCCCGAGCAGGTCCGCGACGATCCGCCCGGTGCTCGCCAAGAAGGCGTCCATGTCAACGTAGTAGCGGCCGGCCAGTTCCATGGCGGCGGTGATGTCCGGGTGGGGGGACGACCCCCCTAAAAGGGTGCGCGGGCCGAGGGCGTTGATCACCGGCGTCACCCCCATATCCGCGTACAGTGCGCGCGCTTCTTCACTCATAGGTTTTCTCTCCATACAGCCCCACCGGGCTAGGTACGTGGTTGGCGGGAACCAGCAACAAGGGCAAGCCATTGTGCTGGAGACGAAAGTGCAGGTAGTCGAGTTCCGGGGTGGGCTGCGCGGTGAGGCCCAACAGCCGCGGGCGCAAAAGCGCGGACGAAAACAGCTTGGGCCGGGGCCGCTCCATCAGCTCGACGGTCGCGTCCGCCGGCAGCCCGATCTTTTCCTTGGCGAGCGCGATGGCCACTTCGAGACCGCCGATCCGGTCGGCGAGGCCGAGCTGCACGGCGCGCTGGCCGCTCCAGACGCGGCCTTGGGCCATGACTTCGACCGAGTCCGGCGCGAGGTGGCGACTGCTGGCTACCTCGGCGACAAAGTCCGCGTACAGCGAGCGGATGGTGTGCTCCATGCGCGCACTTTCGTCTTCAGTGAAGGTGCGGTCTGGCAAGCGCAGGCCGAGCAGGGGCAGGGTCATGCCAAACGGCAAATCCGCGTGGCGACCCACCTGTACGCGGCTCGTGCTCAAGCCGAGCTTTTCCTTGAGCCCTTTGTTATAAGCCCAGCCGGCAATGACCCCAATCGAGCCAGTGATGGTGTTGGGCGCGGTGACGATCGCATCGCCGGGCAGCGAGAGCATGTACCCGCCCGAAGCCGCGAGATAGCCCTGCGAGACGACGACCGGCTTGTGCTCGCGGCATTGCAGCACGGCATCGGCCACGAGGGCCGAGGGCAGGATGTCGCCGCCCGGAGAATCGACGCGCAGCACCACCGCGTCCGCTTCCGCGCAGGCCGCGGCAATTTCGCCGACGAGCCGGCGCGCACCCATGCCGGCGTCCATGGCGCAGAGGCCGAGCGCATAGACGATGGCAATGCGCTTGCGCTGCCCCCAGCGCCGGTCGGCTAGCTGGGCGTACGAATCGGCCGCGACGACCTCGAAGCCTTCGACCATGCGGTCGATTTCGCTCCAGCGTCCGAGGCGATCCACTAAGCCGGCGTCGAGGGCTTCTTGCGGCAAAAAGAACGCGGTCTCTTCCACGAGACGGTCGAAGTGCTCGGGCGCAAGCGAGCGATCCGCGCTGATGTCGCCCCGGGCGAGGGCGTACCAGTCGTCGAGCAGGGCCGTTAGCTGCTCGCGCTCGCCTGCGGACATGTCGCGGCGGACGTATGCTTCGGTCGCGGACTTGTACGGGAAAAGCCGCCACTCGTCAAAGCCGATCCCGAGCTTGTCCAGCGCATCCTTGAAGTACGTGTGCCCCGCCACATAACCCTGCAAGCCGACCGCGCCAGCCGGGTCCAGCACCAAGTGATCGGCCACCGAAGCCCAGTGATAGCCGTGCATGTCAACGCGGTCGATGTACACCACGACCCGCTGCCCCCCGGCGCGGATCTGGCGCAGCTTCTCCCGCAGCTCCCAGCCGAGCGCCGGGCTAATCCGCAGGCCCGAAGCATTGATGGCAAGGCCCTCAATCGCTGGATCGCGGCGTGCGCGTTCCAACAAAGCGATGAGCTCGAGCAGGCTCTGCGAGTCGTCGAAGAAAGCAAAGCGGCGGTGTTGCACCGGCCCGGATAACTCCAGCGACAGGTAGCGCGCCCGCGGCCGGAACAGGTTCCCTCGCTGTGCTCCGAGGCGCGCCGCATACGTCTGCAAGGCGCGTCCCCGCGTCTGCGCTTGGAAATCGGCTGCGCCCAGCCCGAGGCGCAAGCCAACGCTCAGGGCGCGATCTGCGAACAAGCGCCCGGTCAGCGCCAGCCCCGGCACTAACTCGACAACGGCTCCGGTGCTCCAGAAATTGGCCCGGCCAACTTCCGTTTGATTCACCTGACGCCGGAGCAGCTCATCGCTGGTGCGGACGTAGGCCGCATACAAGGTTAGCCGCTCGTCGCTCCAAGGCCGCAGGGCTAGGTCGAAAGATCCTTCGCGGGCCGCTTCCGCAAAGGCAAAGGTGGCCCCCACAGAAAGGGCCGGCCCGGGCCGCCAAATCCCCCCGACAACAACGTGCCGCCCGCTTCCCCATCCCATGCCCACCCCGAGGCTGAAGTCGCGGTCGCCGGTGCTGAGTCCAGCCCGGTACTCGCGGGCGCGGCGGCCGTTTATTATCCCAAATCCCAAATGGGGCACGGCCGTGAAAAGGCCCCACGAATGGACGGTGCTGCTGTCCGACCAAGCGACCCCCTGTTCCAAACCCTCGACATAGCTGAGCAGCGCGGGATTGGCGTAGCCGTAGAGGCCGATGTCGAGCGCACCAGAAGGGGCGAGGGCGAATTCTCTGCGCTCGGCATAGGAGATAAACGGGGATTGGGCGTTTACCGCGCTTGCGGCGAGGAGGCAGCAGAGGAATTGGAACGAGCGCATAGGCAATGTCGAAACCGTGTTACCTTTCTTCCTGAGACGCCGTTCCGACATCTCAAGGTGCTTTGCGTCAGCTACTTCTTTGGTGGCGAGGCAACGATTGAAGATGCTTAGCCCCTCTCAAATTCAGGCATGGTGCGCCGCATAAAGTCATCAAACAAGGGAACAGTAAACGCCAAGTAGCCGTGCGCCGGGCTGTAGATCATGCCCTTGTTGATGAGTTTCGCCCGGGTTGGCCCGATGCTGTTGATTTTTACCGACAAGCACTCTGCGATCTCACTGCCGCGTTGCGCTCCGCGGCCAAGTTCCGCCATGACGCGGAGAAACCGCTTCTCCCTCGGAGTTAGGCGGCTAAAGCGAACTCGAAAAAAATTCTCGTCAAGACGCTTGGTTACGGTCGCGAAAGCGTCTTGCACGACCGCCAAGCTGATCGGCGAGACTTCGGCCCGGTTCCAAGCTTGATAACCCCATTCTTGGAGAAAGTAGGGATAGCCTTGAGTGAGACGGTATATTTCCCGGATAGCGGCTTCGTCGAACTCGACTCTGTATTGTTTGACGGGGTCTTGCAAGGCCCTGCTGGTATCCGACTCGGAAAGTGCGCCAACGTCGGGAAAACTGAATAACCGCTCAGCATACGATTTGGACTCGCCCGCTAAACCCGGCAGGATGGGGAGGCCGGCGCCCAGCAACACCAATGGCAGTTGGCGCTGCTGCATCCTGTGCATGGACATGATGAGTGCGCCGAGTTCCTTTTTATTCAGATACTGTATCTCGTCGATCATGACAGCTAGGCAGGTCCCCTGTTCTGCCGCCGCTTCTGCCGCTGCCGCAAACAAATCAGGCAGGTCAATTTCGAGGTCGCCGCTGTCTGCGGTCCCCTTCTCCGCATCGATGTCCAGCCCCAATTCTATCCCTTCCATCCTGATACTGATCGTCCCGAAAAAGCCTTTGAGAACCGCCAAAGCTTGACGCGCCTTGTGTCCCGCGCCTGCCAGCCGATCCAGTTTATACAGCAGTTGGCGCAAAGGAGGGGCCAGTAGCGCCCCTAACGGCTTTTGTTCGTGGGCTTCGACGAGAAGCGTACGATATCCGTCCGCTTGGGCGGTTCGTTCCATTTCGTTGAGCAAGACGGTTTTGCCCACGCCGCGCAATCCCGTCAGCAGGATGCTCTTTTCGGGCCGGCGTTGCTTGATTCGGCCTAGTAGAATGCGAGCTTGATCAAGCACATCGTCTCTGCCGACGAGTTCAGGAGGGGGTGCTCCAGCACCGGGTGAAAAAGGGTTTTTTATGGGGTCCATGAACGCTGTTCTATCTATTTATACCTATTTCTATCTATTTATACGTATCTATACCATATTATACCATATTATATCACTAAACAAGTAGACTTTAGTAGATTTCCTGCTAACTAAGATGCCTCTTACGCTTCCTCGACAAACAAGCGCAAATCCCCTTTGCCCTTCCGCAACACCTCGGCTTGATCCCCCACCAACGACACCACGCTCGAAGCCTCCACCGGCAGCGGCCCGCACTCCAAGATCAAATCCACCTGCGGCCCTAACTCTTCCTCCAAGGCCCACGGCTCGGTCAGCACCTCTTGATCGGCGTAGTTGGCGCTGGTGCTCAGGATGGGTTGGCCGAGGGTGCGGACCAAGGCCAGCGGCACCGGGTGATCGGGAATTCGCAGGCCGACGGTCTTCTGTTTGGTTTGCAGGATGCGCGGCGTCTGGCGGGTGGCCGGCAGGACGAAGGTGTACGCGCCCGGCAGGCAGTGCTTGAGGATGCGGTAGGCGTAGTTGGAGACGCGGGCGTAGTCGCTGATGTGGGTCAGGTCGGCGCACACAAAGGACATGGGCTTTTTGCGGTCGCGGCCCTTGATGCGCTGCACGCGCTCAATCGCCTGCTTGTTGGTGATGTCGCAGCCGAGGCCGTAGATCGTATCGGTGGGATAGACGATGACGCCGCCTTGGCGCAGCACCTCGGCGGCGCGCTGAATGTGGCGGCCTTTGAGGCGGTCGGGATGGACGGTCAGTACTTGGGTCATCTAACGCTCCTCGTCGATTTTGGCGACCCACGCATCAACGACAGCCGCGATCATGGCGCGGCCGTGCTCGGCGTTGGCCGTGTAGCTGTTTTGCGCGTCGTCTTGCTGGCAGTACCAAGGCGGGTCGTCGCCGAGGCAGTCTTGCTCCACGAGCTCGGGGTGTGCGGCGAGCAGGAAGGAGGTCTCGTTGTACCCGGCGTGATCGCCCCCGGCCGGGGGACTTGATTCCGGGAGGATCATGGGCTGCACTTCGATGCGCCCGCCCCAAGCGCCGGCCCGGTCGAGCGCGTCGCGGTCGCCCCACCAGCCGCGTGGGTGCCCCGCGGCCAGCACCTGCTCAAACGCCAGCTCGGCCGCGGCCTTGCTAAAGGCCAAGGCGAGGGGCCCGCCCATGCCTTGGTGCATGATGATGACGTAGGTCTTGCGGAAGCCCATCTCGAGAAAGTTGCACAAGATGCTCTTGGCCAAGCGGCCAAAGGCGTCGTAGTCCGGGTCGATGGTCCCGTCGGCAGGGCCGCCGAGGGCATAGCCGGTGGGACCGTAGTCAAACGACGGGGCAATAACGCAAGCGGTGCGTGCGGCCACGCGGTCGCAGATCGCCTCGACGATGAGGGTGTCGTGGCCGATGGCCATGTGCGGGCCGTGGGTTTCGATGCAGCCGGCCGGCACCAGCAGGGGATGCCCTTGGGCCACCGCATCTGCAAGTTGGTCGGGACGCAGGTGCTTGAGGTACATGGATAAGTTCCTTGTTGTGTGCGCGGAATTGGACATAATATAGGTCAGGAAGAGCACCTCAACATAGGATATTGAGCAGATGGCGCACACTGTTATTGGCACGGCTGGGCACATTGACCACGGCAAAACCCTGTTGGTCAAGGCCCTGACCGGCATGGATACCGATCAGGCCCCGGAAGAGCGGGCGCGGGGGATTACCATTGAACTCGGCTTTGCCTTTTTGGGGGATCAAGCCACCATCATCGACGTGCCCGGGCACGAGCGCTTCGTCAAGACCATGGTGGCCGGCGTCAGCACCATTGACGTGGCCATGCTGGTCATTGCCGCGGACGATGGGGTGATGCCGCAGTCGCGGGAGCATGTCGACGTGTTGCGGCTCTTGGGGGTCGAGCGCGGGGTGGTGGTGATCAACAAGGCCGACTTGGTAGAAGAGGAGTGGTTGGACTTGGTAGAGGAGGAGGTGCGGGAGTTTGTGCGCGGGACTTTTTTGGCGCAGGCCGACATATTTCGCGTCTCCGCGCTCAGCGGCGCGGGCATTGACCCGCTGCGGCAGCGGCTGTTGGCCATGGTCGAAGGCACTGTGGCCAAGCGCACGGACGCGCCGTTCCGCCTGCCGGTAGATCGGGCCTTTGGGGTCAAGGGCTTTGGCCTCGTCTGTACGGGCACGGTGCAGGCCGGGGCCTTGGCCGAGGGCGACCGCGTCGAGATCGCGCCCGAGGGTCGGTTGGCGCGCGTACGTCGCTTGCAACAGCACGGCGCAACAGTACAAGCGGTGCGGGCCGGCGACCGCGCCGCGATCAATTTGGCCGGCGTGGAGCAAGACCAAATCGTGCGCGGCCACTCGCTGGTCGCGCCCGGATTTTTCCGCCCCACTCAGATGCTAGACGCCCAAGTGCAGCTCCTCGCCTCAAGCCCCATGACTATGGCGTCGCGCACCCGCGTGCGCCTGCACTTGGGTACGCGGGAGATTATGGCGCGGGTCGTCCTCCCCGGTGGCAAGCCCTTGACGCCCGGGCAGGAGGGTTTCGCCCAGCTTCGCTTGGAGGCCCCGGTAGTTGCGGCGTGGAGCGACCGCTTTGTGCTGCGGCGGTACTCGCCGGCCCTGACCATTGGCGGCGGCCGCGTGCTCAACCCGCACCCGGCCAAACACCGGCGCTTTGAGCCCGCGTTGCTGGCGCATTTGCAGGCGTTGGCCAGCGCCGATCTGCCCGAAGTAGTAGAGTGCTGGCTCGGCTACGCGGACGACCGGCTCAAGAGCCAGCAGGCGCTGGCTGGCGAGATGGGCCTTGGCGTGGAGCGGTTGGCGCGCTGGACGGACGCGCTCGTAGCGGCTGGCCGCGCGGTGCGCGTGGTGTCCGAGGGGCAACCGCACGTTTTGCATTTGGACGTGTGCGAGCACTGGGGCGCGCAGATTGAGGCCGCGCTCGCCCGCTTTCACCGCGCCCAGCCGCTCAAGTTGGGATTGCCGCGCGAAGAACTGCGCAATTTGAGCGCGCGCTACATCCAGCCCGAATTGTTCGACTGCGTGTTGCGCTACTTGGAGGAAGCGGGGCGGATCGCGCTGGACGGGGCCGTAGTGAGGGCTGGGTCGCACCGCATTTGCTTCACCCCGGAGCAAGAGGTGCTGCGGGCGGCAGTGGAGGCGCGGCTCAACAGCGGGAATTTTGCCGACTTGCCTGCGATGGCCGAGCTAGCCCAAGCCCTCGACGCCCCACTGCCGCAGGTCGCGGACCTGGTCCAAGCACTGCAAGCACTGGGGGTAGTGGTCGCGTTGGAGGGGGGCTTGCTGATCCATTGCGAGGGGCTCGCCCGCGCACGGACGCTGCTGAGCGACTTTCTAGAGCGCGATGGCGAGATCGCAGTAGCCGAATTCCGCACGCTGATTGGCAGCAATCGCAAATGCGCCATGGCGCTTTTGGGCCACTTCGACGCCGAGGGCCTGACGGCGCGGCGGGGAGATGTGCGGGTTTGGGTGGGTTGATCCTGCGGCCGATTGGTGGAGTCTCAGGTACGCGTAGCAAGGGATAATACGGCTTTGAATGTTATTTGGTTAGACGACCCTGCAAGCGGCAAGAGGGAACTGGTAGGCGGTAAAGCGGCTAACCTCAGCCAGCTACATAGCGGCGGACAAGTGCCGCTTGGTTTTTGTATCACCGCCAGTGCTACGGCGAAGGTGATGCCGCTGCGGAATGGTGCTGTGCTGCCTCCCGACCTTTATGCGGAGATCGAAACCGCGTACGCGGAACTGGGTGCTCGCTGCAAAACCCCCGAGCCGGCCGTGGCGATCCGATCCTCGGCGGTGGCGGAGGATGGTGCGGTTCATTCCTTTGCCGGCCAATATCAGACCCTATTAAATGTCGTGGGCGTGGCGGCCGTGGCGGCCGCGGTAGTTGAGTGCCTAGAGGCCGCGTACCAGCCCCATGTAGCTGCCTACCGCAAGCGCTCGGGAACCAGTGCAGACGAGGTGAATCTGGCCCTTCTCGTGCAGGAGTTCATCGCCGCAGACGCTTCGGCGGTCGCGTTTACCGCCAACCCGGTCACCAACGACCCAAGCGAGATCGTCATCAATGCCTATTGGGGGTTGGGAGAAGGGCTGGTCGATGGCAGTTCGGTTCCCGACACGTACACCGTGGACAAACGGGAGTTGTGGATCAAGACGCGGAGCGTGGCCAAGAAAGAGCGGATGTGCGCCGCTGGATCTGCTGGCACGATTGCAATAGACGTGCCAGCAGCCAATCGTTGGCGGCCAACGCTAACCGACGATCAGGTCGCCGAGATCTGCCGTAGCGCGGTTGACTTAGAGACTCGGATGGGATGGCCCGTTGACTTGGAATGCGCTTTTAAGGATGGAAAGCTGTATTTGCTCCAATGCCGCCCGGTGACCACCCTCGCGGGGCGCGAGGAAGATTGGTCGGTGGAATGGGACGATCCCCAAGATGCCGAATTGACGTGGCGCAGGGGCAACCTGCAAGCACCACTCGATCAGTCGTTTGAATGGTATTGGATGCAGGGTTGGGCGAAAGCGCGGCGAGAGACGGGCAGCGGCACAATACCCATGCGCATCTATGTGAACGGCTACGCATACGAGGCGGAAAAACCCTTCAGGATCGGCAACCGCAAGGCGCAAGAGAACGCTCGCAAAAAAACGGAGCGCGAGATACCTGAACTCTGGAGAAGTGAATGGCTACCCGGACTCAAGCGGAAGCGGGCTTATTTCCGCAGCTTGGACCTGTCGGCACTGCCCAACGACGAGTTAGCCAGCGTACTGGTCGAAGCACTGCCTTGGTATTGCGAATGCGCGAGAATGCACGCGCATTTGGGCGGGACGGCGGTTGAGGCCGTTGGGCACTTGGTGCAGTGGTATGGCAAACGGTTCCCCGATGCCGCAGAAAGCGAACCCTACCGATTGGTGCAGGGTCAGTCAAATTTGAGCGTTGAGAAAGGACACCTCTTGTGGCAGTTGCAACAGCACCTTACTCCCGCCAACGAGGAGCTTCTAAGGGCTGCCTTGCAGTCGCGCAAGAAGCAGGGCCGATGGGACGGGCTTGAGGGGTCCTTCAAAGAGGTTTTCGACCGGTATTTAGCAACCTATTGGAAAGACTCGCCGGAATTTCTCGCCTCCTTGGTCCTCAAATACGCCGAGCAGGGCGTGGAAGACCCGCACGTGAAATTGCGCCAACTGGCGGCAGAGCGGGAGCAATTCACCGCGCAGGTGCGCTCGCTATTAAAAAAGCAGGAACGCGAGATTTTCGAGGAGCTTTTGCAGGTAGCGCTGGCCAATTATCCGCTTACTGAGGACCACAACTACTGGGTCGATGGGATCGCCGCGCATTACATATTTCCGCTTTTCGATGAACTAGGCCGCCGAATGATCAAAGGCGGCATCCTCAGCAAGAAGCGGAGTGATATCAACTACTTGGAACTGAACGAAATCATCCTCTGGGGATTCGGCGTACGTCAGCCGTTGCGCGCGCGAGTCGTCGAACGCCAACGGGAATTTAATCGACGGTTGCAACTGTCGCCGCCAGATTTCCTCGGTGCTTGCGAAGAGCCGCCGGTCAAAGAGGAAAATTACTTATTTTGGGGCCCCTCGACTCCATTCGCGGCACCAAAGGGAGAGGTGCGTGGAGTAGGGGCTTCTCCGGGGATTGTCAGGGGGCGTGCGCACGTGGCCGTGAATCTGGACAAGGCATTAGAACTACAGCCGGGAGAAATTTTGCTCTGTAGTACGACCAGTCCCCAGTGGACGCCGCTTTTTGCCGTCGGAGCGGGATTAGTAAGCGACAAAGGTGGGGCGTTGTGTCATGGGGCGGTCGTCGCCCGGGAATATGGATTGCCAGCGGTGGTGGGAACCCTGATCGGGACTGAGAAAATCAAGACCGGCCAGTTGATCGAAGTCGATGGGCAAAGTGGGGTGATAAGGCTGTTGTGATGCAAGTCTCGCAGGAATTGAGGCGCATGACCGGTAGCGAGACCTAACCGCAGTGGGTTGTGGGTGGTCAGTCGCGCAGCGGTCTAAGCTCTCGCACGAGCTGGGCGGCGGGTAGAGCGCGGATGTGCGGTGCCAGCGCGTAGCGGTCCGGCCCGGCGTGGACCACATCGAGGCGATCCAACCCCAAGGTCTCGACCGCCGAGCGCATGGAGGGCGTCTGGCGCGGGGCCTCGGTGCGCTTGACCTCAAAGCCGTAGCGTCGGTTGCCAGCGATGACGAGCAAATCGAGTTGGGCACCCGAGTGGGTGGACCAGTGAAAGCATTGCTCGGGGGGGGCGGCGAGCAGGTCGATGACTTGTTGCACGACGAATCCCTCCCAAGAGGCCCCCACCTTGGGATGCGAGACGACTTGCTCGCGGGTGGTCAGGCCCAGTAGGGCGTGCAGGACGCCCGAGTCGCCAATGTATATCTTCGGCGAGCGCACCTGTCGCTTGCCGATGTTTTCGTACCAAGGCTGGAGCTGCCGAACCACGAAGACCGAAGTCAGCAGATCGAGATAGCGCCGGACGGTGGTATGAGCGACGCCGAACGCCCGTCCAAACTCGTTGCCATTCCACAGTTGGCCGTGCCAGTGGGCGAGCATGGTCCAGAAGCGACGCAGGGTCGCCGATGGGACCAAGTTGCCGAACGCGGGGACGTCGCGTTCGAGGAAGGTGCGAATGAAGCTGTCGAGCCAGCGGCGGCTCGCCGGGGCCGATCGCGCCAGATAGGAAAGCGGAAAGCCGCCGCGCAGCCAGAGCCTTTCGAGGTCGCCGACCTCGCGCAGTCCAAAGCCATTGAGTTCGTGGAAGGCCACGCGCCCGGCCAGCGTCTCGGAGGTCTGCCGGAGCAGGTCGGGGGATGCGCTACCCAGCACGAGAAACCGGGCTGGCGTCCGCGGCCGGTCCGCGAGGACGCGCAACAGCGGGAACACATCGGGGAGCCGGTGGATTTCGTCTAATACGACGAGTCCCCGGAGTGGTCGCAGTTCGAGGCCGGGATCGGCCAAGCGAGCGAGATCGGTCGGGTTCTCCAAGTCAAACCAAGTGGTAGGACCGCGGCGCGAGGCCACGAGCTGGCGAGCGAGGGTTGACTTGCCGACTTGCCGAGCACCCAAAAGTGCGACGACGGGAAACTCCTGCAAGAGCCGCCTCACTCGACGCAAGTGATGTTGGCGAGCAATCTGCATACCTTGAAATATGAGCGATTGCCGCACAGATTTCAAGGTATCCGTTGGGGGTCTTTCGGCTGGGACTTTGCAGAGTATATTGTGTTTGCGCGTTGTACTTGACTGTATCATGGAATGGAGAACGCTTGATACACTGTATCGCATTTAACAGGTGCCGCAGAATTCTTTTGTTCTTGCTATGCTCGGGATGCGCCACTGAGCCTGAACCCATAGCGCACCCTGAACCGCCAGAACCCCGACCCGTCTCAAATGCGGCCAGGGTGGAAACGACGGCCGTGTATTTCGAGGATGTGGGGCAAACTCTGGGGCTGGACTTTGAGAATGTGTCGGGTGGGCCCGAGCAAGGCTACATACTGGAGACTATATCGGCGGGCGTGGCTTTTTTCGATAGCGACGGGGACGGCTATCTGGACGTTTTTTTTGCCAACGGCACGCGCCTAAAAGGCGAGACAATCGGCAACCACAGCCGGCTCTATCGCAGCATTGAGGCAGCAACGGGCGAGCGCGTCTTCGCGGAGGTTAGTCAGCAGGCCGGCGTTGCGCACAGCGGCTGGGGTATGGGCTGTGCGGTGGGCGACTACGACAACGATGGCGACGTGGACCTCTACGCTACGTACTGGGGCCCCAACCGGCTCTACCGCAACGAGGGGGACGGCCGCTTTAACCAAATCGCCGCTGTGGCCGGTGTAAATGACGAGGGCTGGGGCACGAGTGCCGCCTTCGGCGACCTAGACCAAGACGGCCTGCTGGATCTCTACGTGGTCAATTATCTGGCGTTTGATCTGGAAAATCCCCCGGTTGGCTGGAAAAAGTGCCTCTACAAGGGGCTCGAGAGCTTTTGTGGTCCTCAGGGGATGACAGCGCAAGCGGATCGCATGTACCGCAATGTAGGCGGGGATCGCTTTGAGGACAGGACCGAGGCTCTAGGGGCCGATCGGCCGCTGCCGGGACTGGGCGTTGTTTTCGGGGATTACGACAACGATGGCGACGCCGATATCTATGTAGCCAATGACTCGGAAGTCAATGTCCTCTATCGGAATGACGGCAACTGGCAATGGGTCGATACCGCCATCCCGCTGGGGGTAGGCTTTAGCGAAAGTGGGCGGGCGCAAGCCGGCATGGGCGTCCACGGCGGCGACTACGACAACGATGGCGATCTCGATCTGTACGTGACCAATTTTTCGGACGACGTCAATACGCTGTACCGGAATAGGGGAAACGGCGCATTTGTGGATGCCACATACGAAGTGGGGCTGGGCGGTGCAGTACTACCTTATCTGGGCTGGAGCACGGGTTTCTTCGACTACGACAACGATGGCTGGCAGGATGTATTTGTGGCCAACGGGCACGTCTATCCCCAGCTAAATCAATACGCGACCGGCCTGCGCTATGCCCAGCGCAATCTGCTCTATCAAAATAGACAGGGCCGCTTTGTAGAAATAGGGGGGCAAGCCGGTCCGGGGTGGCAACTCGAACAAGTGAGTCGGGGTGGGGCCGTAGGCGACTACGACAACGACGGCGATCCAGACTTGCTGGTGACCAACCTCAACGAGCGGCCGGCCTTGTTGCGCAACGACGGAGGTAATGCCCATAACTGGCTGGGCTTGAAGCTGGTGGGCGTGCAAAGCAACAAGGATGCCATCGGCGCACGCGTACGGGTGTGGGCAGGGGGTCTGGTGCAAACCAAGGAAGTGCAGCGCGGGTACGGTTTTCAGAGTCAGCACGATGAGCGTCTGTTGTTTGGGCTGGGCCGGGCGACGAGTGTGGAGCGAGTGGAGATTCACTGGCCTTCGGGCCTAAAACAGGTAATCCGCAATCCTCTGCTGCGCCGCTATCTGACCGTCCGCGAAGGCAGCGACCAGATAGCGGCCGGGAATGAAGTGCCGACGGTGGTGCCGGCTGTGAGCGCATCGGCTGCTCCGGTCAGCGCATCCAATGCCGTACCGCAGGTCACAGGGGCAGCGGATTGGGGGCCGGTAGATTTTCGCCGCTCCAGCGGGGACCTCTTCAAACAGGGCCGCTATCTCGAGGCGCGAGCTATGTTGCAAAAAGCCTTGGAACTGGATCCGGAGTATATCCCGGCCTATATCAACTTGGGCTTGGTGCTCTCCTCCGGCTTGGGCGAATTTGCTGCGGCGCGTGAGGTGCTGGAACAGGCCGTGCAGATACAACCGACGCGGGCCGATGCCCACCATTTGTTGGGCAAGGTCTATTTGCAGCAGGGTCGCCTGTCCGAGGCAATCAAGGCACTCGGACAGGCGATCCGGCTGCAACCACAGGCTTGGGAGTACGCCCACTGGTTGGGACTAGCCTACTTGCGGGCCGATAGCCTAGGGGCCGCTGCGGCCGCCTTTAGAAACGCGGCCCGGTGTGCGCCTTGGGCACCCAAACCGCATTTGCATCTAGCCCAGTTGTACGCCAGCAAGGGACAGCATGCACAGGCCGTCAAAGAGCAGGCCCTGTTTGAGCGTTTAAGTCCAGTGCAGAATCGGGTGGAACTCTACGAGAAAAAGGTCGCCGATTATCCAGAAAATGCCCGGGCGCATTCCCTGTTGGGATTGACCTATGTCGAACAGGGGCGCTTTGCGCTGGGATTGCAGTCTTTTGAACGCGCTATCGCAGTGGATCTTTCCTATGCCCCGGCCTTTCACGGCAAGGGGCGGGTGTTGTACCAGCGCAACCAAATAGCGCAGGCCATCCGCGCCTACGAACGGGCCTGCCAACTAGATCCGCAGCTCTATGATGCCTTCAACGATCTCGGCCAAGCCTACCACCAGAGCGGTCGCTATGATCGGGCCGTGGCCGCATACCAGCGCGCCCTAGAGATCAAACCAGATCTGGCGTTAGTACACAGCAATCTGGGCATGGCCTATGCCATGCAGGGAAATTTCAACGCAGCCACGGCATCGTTTAAGCGCAGTATTGAGCTTGAACCGGAGGAAGCGGATGCAAGGGATGCGCTGGCGCAAGTCTATGCGGCCCAGAAGAATTGGTCGCAAGCGCTAGCCCAGTGGGAAGCTGTATTGCGCTTGGTGCCCGACCACGCTGGCGCGGCCCAAGGGATCCGCCGGGCGCGTCAGCGGCTAGCAGGGCAACGCTAGGGCGAAGGCTACACTTGGGGATGCTGCTGCGCCGCACCTTCAGATGGTGATCTTTGGTGGGGGGGTGCCGCGGCGGTCCGATTCCAAACTACTTTTTTCGCAGCTCTTCCGCAGCCAAGGGTATTTTTTCAATCCCCACGCGCTTGGCCACCTCAAAGAGATCTAGTAGGTACTTATGCGGGGTCTCCCGATCGGTCCGCACGACTAGCGTCAGGCTCCGGGTGCCTTCTTTTTCTCGCAACAGGACCTGCTCTAAGTTGTCCAAGGTCACGAGATGGCGGTTGATCTCCATGCGGCCGTCCGCGGTGATCGATGCCACTAGTTTCTTCTCTTCGACGATCTGCGCTTGTTGCGCTTCGGGTAATAGGACTTGGAGGCTGTAGGGCTGCTTAAATACCGTAGTTACCATAAAGAAGATCAACAGCAAAAAGACGCAGTCGATCAATGGCGTCATATTCAATTCTTGTTCTTCGTACAGGGATTTGCGCCTAGGCATCGGACTCATTCCTCCCGTTCCCGCACAAAAGCGATGCCCTCAACCCCAACCTCTTTGGCTTTATCCACCACGTACACGACGTGCTTCTGAGCGCACTCGCCGTCGGCCTGAATGATGATATTCTCGTTATTGGCCTCTTCCATGGCCGCGACCAGCCGGGCCGCCAACGCCGTCGGCATCACATCCTCGCCCTTGATTTGAATTTTGCCATCGCGGTCCAGCAAGACGTTGATATCTTTTTTCTTTTCTTCTGTGGCTTCGCTTTTGGCCGGCATGTCCACTTCCAGCCCTTTGGTGTGTATAAACACCGTGGTTACCATAAAGAAAATTAACAACAAAAAGACGCAGTCAATCAGTGGCGTCATATCTGGGCCGCCTTCTGCGAGAAAGCTCTCTGACCGCTGTTTTCGGTGTCTGGCCATTGGGTTAACTCCCCCAGCAGGACCTACTCTGTCGTTCCGTATTGTTGGCGCTGTCCCGTAGTGATCAGAGCGTTCGCAAAGGCATGTCCGTACATCTCGGCGTCTTCGAGCAAATTGTCCGCTCTACGTGCCAGATAGCGGTACAATACAATCGTCGGGATGGCGACGATCAGCCCCGATGCCGTAGTGACCAAGGCTTGGGAAATCCCACCGGCAACGACTTTCGGGTCTCCTGCACCAGCTACGGCGATGGACTCAAAGGCGATGATCATCCCCATAATGGTGCCGAGCAATCCCAACAGAGGGCTTATGTTGCCGATGGTATTCAGGATTGATAGGTTCTTGCCCAGATAGGCCCGAGCGGATTCCTCGGTCTGAATGACCAGCTCGTCTTTGAGGTCAGCAAGCTCCCGTTGCATCACCATAAATCTGCCCACCTCGCCACCGCCGGCCGCGTCAGTCAGGCGGATGATCTCCTCGTTCGTCTCTTTGAATTCCCGCTGTTCGATCATCAGGGTATCGTATCGTTTCAACAGCGAAGCAAATACGTAATTGAGCAGGCCCTTGCCTTGGTTGCACTCTTCCACGACCGCCTGCTCCCCGCCGTTGCGCAGCGCGGTTTCGAGCCTGTCCAGCTCATTTTGGGCCTCTTCAGGCGTGGGCAGTTGCTTGAAGATCCACAGGCGTTCAATAGAGTAGGCAATGGCTAGAATAGCACAGGCGATTAGGGGGACCATCATCGGACCGCCACTTTGAATTATATCCCACATTGCAATTGCTCCTTTTTGGCAAGAGAAGAGTTCTAGTCGTCTTCCTTGGCGTTTCTAGATAAGCGCTGCCCTATGCGCAAACCGGCATCAATGGCACCGAATTTCTCAACGACCTCGGCCTTGCACAAGTGCGGCCCGATAATCTGATGCACCCTGACTAGAGCGATTCGCACCTCTTTATCATACAGCGGTAGGACATCGCCGTACTCGACGCGATCCAAAATACCGATGCCTAGATACACCTCGTCGGCTTCGACCGCTAGGACTTGGGCTTGCTCGCCGGAAAGGTCGATAGGGGGGCGCTCGGTCAGACTCGTAATAATTTGGCTGCTGAGGTCTCTGAAGGCGACATCGACCAGCTTGCCAAAGGCCAATTCAAAAAAACGCTCGGAACCGAAGTCAACCTTGAAGAGTTCGCGGAATACCCGATCCTGTTTGCGCGGTCGGCCGAACAGATCTAGGCCGTACGACTTTTCCGTGGAGTCTCTGAGCGTTTCAAAGGTATCGACTATTTCTCCGGTCGCTACTCTGATTAGCTGCACTTGGCTGAGGTGAACCACTGAATTGTAGGATTTATAGCCGGCCAGATTGGGATTTCCCACGGTCACGCGACGCATGCCCAGCTTCTCCACGACACCGGTAATGACCACGTCGGCACCCAAGTGCTGCCCCAGCCGCACGGCCCGGTCAATGCCGTAGTATTTTTTTAACTGTTTGTTCCGTTGAACGGCCTCAACCTCTTGCGTCGGAATGACAGAGACCGCAGCGTCGGCATCCAGATATCGACCTAGCAAATCGGGTACATCCCTAGATAAGTGCCATTCCGCCTGAAAACCGGCTCGGTCCTCAAAATCGAGCAGGGCAAGGCGCAGGGTCGGCAGCGGCCCTGCGGCCGCGACCGCCACGTTGAGCGTTAGGGGGTCGGCCCCTGCCCAAATAGAAAAAAATAAAGTGGTTAGCGCACGCAATGGGCCGGCTACCTGTCTGTTGCCTCCGCTTGCCGCACTTCCTCGGTTGCGATCTTTTGCTCGAACTCAAGGGCGATATCCACCGTTTCCAGCGGCTGTCCGGAGGCATCGAATTTTAGGACAAAATCTTTGAGCACTAAGCGCACTTGGCGGACTTCCTCGTTCAGTGGATCGAAGGCAATGAGCCCTGAATATTTCTCTCCTTTGAACACCTTTTGGTTTTCTATATAGGCCGTGCTACGCGCATTGCCCATGCGCAGGTCAAAGCGATAAAATTCGTTGCCGCTCTGACCCCGAATGGCTCGGTAGTAGCGCTCAAAACTTTTGTGTGGAGAAAAAGACGGCAGACCATAGGAATGCAGGACCTCGCCCTGATTGGTGTAGAGCAACGCTTTGATCGGATCGAGCAAGACCTTGGCGTAAATATCGTTGATAACCGTGACGCGGAAAACCGTAAAGCGCTTGGGCCTGTAACCCAACAGCGGATCAATCCAATTGCCGTAGGTATAGGGATTTGTCGAGAATACCCCTTTGCTCGAATCCTCGGGCAACAGGGCATTCAATTGATCGTCCGTCATGGGTTCAACCTTGACGCGCAGCCCCTCTATGGCATATGCGGCCGCCCCGTCTTCGCCCACGATATACTGTTCCTCTTCACCTTGGGAAGAACGAGGTATCAGTTCGTTTTTGTACAGAATGGTCGGCGGAATAAAAAAGCTGCAACCGGACGCGAATAACACTAGCATCATTCCCCAATACATGGCCATTACCTCTCTTATTGGCCCCGTTGGCTAAAGAAATCGATCTGCTGCTGAGCAATAGATCCTTCCTGCGTCAGGGCAAAAATAACGGCGTTGATGCCAAATCTTAGCTGTGGTTCATTGCCGTAGTTGCGTGCCCAAGTATGGACGTATCCCTTGTCGGAGTACATGGCTACTAGGCGATCTTCTAGGAAAACACCCTCTAGGTAGTACGATTGCTCGGCGATGACTAAGTGATCAAGGCTACGCTGTTCGGAAAAGCTGGGAATCTCCAACTCAGAGCCGACCGGCGGGCCGTCAAAATCGTAAAAAGTATGATACATCGGATGGTTGTTGGAAATGGGCCGCAGTTGGCCTTGCGCCCCCAAGGCACCGCGAAAGATGCGTCGCAAAGACGCCTCCCCCTGACTGAATTCTGTGGTGGGATTGGCATTGTCGACGAAGATGAACCCGCCCTGCCGCAAGTATTTCCCCAGATTCTCTAGCTCGCGTTCCGTCAGTTCAAAGGCCTCTGTGGCGGTGATGTACACAAAAGGCGTCCGGAATAGTTCCTGAGAGTCGATAAATAAATGGGCGTCCACCCTAGCTGAGATGCCCGTCTGTTCGTTGAGGGCATCAACTAGGTTGGGGATGGCCTTGGCAGCGCTGTCAAACGTTGGCTTCAGGTCGTTGGCCCAAGCCGTACCCAGATAGACGAACCCCTTGACTTTGCGGCGGTCGGTCGGGTCTTGGATGATAAGACCCTTGTATTTGCCCGTATCCAGCGCGTTCAGATCGATCAATTCCTCGCGCATAGCAATGCGCTTCTCCGGATCTTTGGTGCCAGTGATCTTGGCGGCGAACAATTCAATGGAGCTGGTCTTCAGGTTGATTGGCACGTCTGGTTGCAGGGTGTACTCGAACGTCTGTACATTACCGAAAACACTGGAGCCTTTGAGGCGCGGACTCGCCGGCGTGGACAGCCGCGGCTTGAGTGCCGTGACCTGTTTGGTGAGGGCCCGTGGCCTGAGCTGTTGACGCTTGAGCGCAAAAGCCTTGGTGGCCCTAGGTTTGCGAATGATGAGTCGGGTCAACGCCGGTTCCGGCGCGGGCCGCTCCTCGGCACTCAATACCAAATAGACGAAGATCCCGGCTATCAGTCCCGCACCGATGAGTAAACCCCAGACTGTGTATTTGGGGGTTTCCCGCAGGAGGCGGTTAAAGTTTAGTTGATCGCTTGGCGCTTGAAAACGGCCTAGGTTTGAGACCATACTACGCAACTCCTGCTAAGTCCATGCTCGGAAGATGTGGTTGGGAGGCAGCCTAAAACACCGCCAACGTATCTACTGCTGAACGCGGTCCGAAAAACAGGCGGGCATCCACTGCCCACACCTGAATCAGATACCAGACTCCCGGGCTCAGATCCAAGTTCGTCTCCTCGTAGGACCTTGCCCCCGCGTCTTCCAACGAGCGCGTTTTTACGACTCCAAGCGAGTCGGTGAAGCTAATGACAAAACCGGATACATTGGCTGCTGAATCCAAATGCCATGAAACCACAATCCTGCCTTCTGCGGCTACCGCCTCCACACTAGTGGGCTGAGCAAGATATCCTCGGTGGTACTGCATAGGCAGTTCAGGGTCATTGCTGCACCCCCAGCTCAGCAGACCGAGTAAAAGATAAATTCGCGTTCCCATATCCAGTTTTTTCCTGAACCAGATGCTAAAACTGGGCAACCAGCAAAACGCCTAATGTTCTGGTCTGTGGCAATGGCGCGATCCGCATTCTCCGCTTCGCAGCGGGGGACGTCCCGTCCAACAGCAGGACATCGAGCAAATTGTAGCCGTAAATACCCACGGCTAAGACGCCAAATAGGCGGCGACGAATATGGGAGCTGTCCAGATCGGATTTTAAGTTACCGAGCCAGTGCCAGCTTTTTTCTGCTGCGTCAAAGGACCCCCCATTTTGCAGCGAAAGATAGCGTTCTTTTTCTAAGGCGAACAGATCGGCCTGCGTATTGTAATCGGCGTGCGAGGTGAGCCACCCCACTAGGGTGACGATACCGGTTGCCACCAATGCCGTGCCCTTGATCCGCTGCCCGGCAGTTAGTTGTCCCAAACCTGGAAAGGCGACCGAAAGGGCGATGACCTGAGAATGGGATATATCATCTGTCCCTGCTTGGGCATGGAGGAGTTGGCTGGAGGCCAACATCAAGGTGCTACTCAAAATAATCAGGTGCCAGCGTTGTCTGAAGCGCATTTCCATTGTTATACGACCTTCTACTTCAGAGCCGGGTGGAGACGATCCAATCCCGATGGGATTGGGCAAATAGAAAGGCGTCCCTCGTGGCGCGTTTATCCTCGAACAACTGAATCACTCGGTCGTACGCTTCTACGGCCTGACGCCATTTTCCCAGCCCCTCCAAGCAGACGCCCATGTTGCTCAGTGCGCCGACTTCGCTCTCGGTGCCGGGATAATTGTCGATCACATCCTGAAAAATCTCCACGGCCTGCTGATAGTACTGGGTCTCCTTGGTCGCTTCGGCCGAGTCCATCAGGGCGATGCCTTGTTCGTAGCGTTCATACGCGATTGCCTCCCTGAGTTCGGCGACTAGTCGAGGCACCTGAGACGCCACCGCGGCCTTGGGAAAACGTTCCTGGACGAGTAAATACAACTGCATCGCCTCTTGGTAGGCACCGCGATTATACGCGTAATCCCCGAAGGTGAAATGGACTGAAGCGGCAAATTCGCTCTGGGGATAACGCTCTAGCAGCATGCGGAATGCCTGCATGGCCTGTTCGGCGCGATTGAGCTCGAGAAGGCACCAAGCCATATTGTACTGGGAGTCGTCGGCCGAAGGCTCGTCCGGGAATTCGCCGAGGAGACGCTGGTAATAGACGATGGCTTCTGCGTACTGACCTTGTTGGTAAAAGCTCTCCGCTAGGCCAAAAAGAATATCGGGCAATTCGCGCGCAGCGGGGTAATCTGCTAATAGCTGTTGAAAAATTACCTGTGCTTGCCCGAATTCACGCAGGCTATAGTACGCATTGGCTAAATAAAAAGAAACCAATAGGGCCTTCTCCGAACTCCGCTCTGTGCCCTTTAATTGGGTGAATGTCTCTACGGCGCGGTCGAGCTCTCCCTGAGAGAAATAGTGTGTGCCGAGGGTCAACTGCATATCCTCGGCAAAGTGGGAATTCGGATAGGTGCTCAGCGCTTGGTTAAAAATCTCAACAGCTTCTGCGTTTTGTTCCAAGCGCAACAATGCGTCCCCTAAAATGAAATAGGCTTTCTCTTTAATGCCATTCGATCCAGAGGTGCTTTCGTCGGCAAAGTCTAGGGCCAGCAGTTGCCGGGCTGTATGCACCGTCTGCGGATAGTTGTCTTGGTCATAGTAGAGATCCATCATGCGATTGAGCAGGTCCGCCTTTTCCTTCGGGCCATCGGCTTGGGCGATCATTTCATCTAACACTTGGACCGCATCCCCGCCCCGGTTCTGTTTGATATAAGAAAACGCTAGCGCATTCCGGGCAAAGCGGACTTTTTCTGCATCCTCCACATTTTCAATGATCCAGTGCATATCTTGCTCGCCTTGCCGGTGGTCCTCCACGGCAAAGGCGGCATTGCTGCGACTCAAGTGGATGGCCTCTACCAGCTTGCTGTCTAGCGACAGTCCCAAAGCCTCGGTAAAATGAGTAATCGCCCGCCGATATTCCTCCTGTCCGCTATAGGCCTGCCCCAGCAGATAGTGGTAGCTACCAAGCTGTTTCTCATCCTCCACTTGGTCAAAAGCCGCTTCGAGGGCGGCGATGGCCTCAGAGTACTTGCCCTGTGTTAAAAAGACATGCCCTCCGCCTAGGCGTGCTTGGACGAAATAAGGCGACGCCGGGGCGACCCGCAGGAAGGCGACGCCGGCCCGCTCGAGCGCCCCTTCGGCTTGGCGCGAAAGAGCCAAGCGCATCAGGGCTTCGTTTGTGAACTCACTGTTGCCATAAGTGCGCAACAACTGCTCGGTGCGCTCGGCCGCGGCGGCGTACTGGCCCTGTGCAAATAGCAATTCGGCCAGTTGTATCAGTGCTCGTTGGGTATAGACTTCTTCTGTGTCCTCGTGGATAATCGCTTCGTACGCGGCGCGGGCACGTGCTACCGATGAAGCGGTGGCTAATGCCTGATGAGCTAGGGCGCGGTTGAATTGGGCGTCTAGGACATAGGCTTCAGCAGCGTTGTACAAAGTGTCGTACTGGGCAATGGCGTACTCTAACTGATCGGTGGCCCCTGATCGATTGCCCGCCTCCAGATATTGTTGCCCCAACTGTTGATGGCTGCTACCGATTCGGTAGCGCACGCGGTCTTGGCTAAAACCTGCCACCCGTGCGATATCGCCGTATCCTTGAAGATAAATTCGGTATTCCTGAATCGCCTGCTCGTAAAGTCCTTGACTAAACAGGCGTTCGGCCAGGGCATATTGGATGCGCGCTTTTAGGGTGCGGTCCTGTGATTGATCGATGGCTTCGCGATAGGTCCGCAGCGCCGCATCTAGGTTGCCCTGTTCCCGATACAGGTCGGCCATGCGCAAATAGGCTTCTTCTACCAGACTGCGCTCGGTGCTGAACAGGTCAATAACGCGGCGATAGGCTTGGAGCCCCTCGTCGAAACTGCCCAATTGGGCGTAACAGGTTCCGACGCGAATCATTGCCTTAGCAGCCAGTTCTAGGGCTGTCTCATCCACCAGACCAGCCATCTTTTCCCGCTTCATCTGCAACAGCTCATCTTCGCTGAGCGCTTCGATGCGCTGGCGCTCCACTAAGCGGCGGTAGTAGCCGATAGCCCGCAGACAATCTCCCTGTTCCCGATGACACTCGCCAATTTGAAAGAGGCTGCGATCAGACTGGTAGCCGGTAGAAAACCTCACTAGCAGGGCCTCAAAAGATTGGATGGCGCGGTCATAGTTTTTGGTCTCGTAGTGAGCCCATCCCGTATTGTAGTAGGCATTTGCGATTTGGGGACTATTGGGATAGTTGGAGATCATCTCCGCGGATGCGGCGATCACGGCAGGGTAGGCTTTAGCCGTAAAGGAAAGATCGATGAGTCGGCTATGGGCCCGAATCCGGAGCACCTGACTGGTAGCTGTTGCGATCACGTGGCGGAACTCAGCCACGGCCCGGGCAAAGGCACTGTCTGATAGGGCTTGGTATTCGGCCCTTTTTTCTGCGGTAGAGGTATCTTCCGCAAAGCGGGTATAGTCCTGATAGAGCTTTGAATGGGCATTGCCGATTTGATAGAACGCAGCCTCCCCGAGAGGGAAACGTTCCTCACCGACCGTCACCTCTATATTCTGTACATCTAGGGCCTTGCTTCGCACCCGGGTAACGGCCGTGTATTCTGCAATAGCTTGGTCATAGGCACCTTCGGCGTAGAACCGCTGGGCTTCTTGAAATGAGGCCACCAGTTCTTCTGCGCTCGGCGTACGAGCGGCAAAGTATGCTCCGGTTATAGTGAGCAAGCCTACGATTAGGGTCAGATTCATAGCGCGTTCTCTCCCGAACTACCGATCAGGTTTCATCTACGAATCCTAGGATCACATTAATAAAAGCGGAGGTAAAATCTTCGTTCTTTGTCTCACCTAGGGTCGGATCGTCGAGTTCCTTGAGGCGGCGACCAATGCCTGCGTTAGTGGAAATGATGTAACCGAAGTATTGGGAATTGTTCGTCATCATCAACACTGCGTCGTACTGTGCAAAATCGTTTATCGGCTGTATTTCGTCGGTCACCGAATAAGGCAAAGCCATGCCGATTCCTTGAATACCGAGCTGAAAACGCGTCCTCAGCGTAAGTTCGTACTGTAGTTTCAACATTGGGACGATATGGCGTTCCTGTGCCGTGGTCAGGTCATCCGTTTTTTGCCACTCTTTCAGATAGCGAAACTTAAAACCGGAAAACAGACTGAGCCGGGGTCTTATCTGCCACAGGTAATCCGCCTTGTGGACCATGGTCAGACGCGACAAGCGGTTACCTTTCTGGAAGGTGCCGTCGTAGAGTTCGCCTTCGTGCTGAGAATTGATCTCGTACTTGACTTTGTTGTGGACCTTCAGGTTTTGCACGGCTTTCCAGCGGGCATCGACGAACATCCGCGTGAAGGTACTGTTCTTGAACAGCAGTGGATCGTCGCGCGGTTCCTCTAGGAAAGGGGAGATCTGTATATTGCGCTGCAGGCCGGCAAATTCGCGCTCGAGTTGCTGGGCAGGGGTGAGTACTTCATCGCTGTAGATGCTCAGGGGGTCGGCCACGCCATCTTCCACCCGTTCTACCGACAGCACACCAAAGAATTGCCCTAGGGCAGGTATCTGTCGCTCGTATCCCAGATTGCCGTAGTAAAAATCGCTGGGATCATTGGCCGCGATTTGCTCCGCGTCCATGACCCCCAATGTTATACGCGCCCTGCGCAGAGGCTTGAAGGTCCCGTACAGGTGGCGGCCCCGCAGCCCGGGATCGTAGGGGAGGTCCGGCTGGATATCGTTTTCGCGTACGTCGATAAAGTCGTTGTGGTTGAGATCGAGGCCGTAGTCGTAGATCTGGGGATCGGAATCGTACATGAGGAACGGCTCGAGGTAATCCGGCGTGCCATTGAAATTTCTGTTGGTATCGGGTATGCCGTCCCGGTCCTCATCAAGGCCGGGAAAGATGCCGTCGATGTCGGATTGCCCTTGGAATATGGTCGGCCTATTGGTGTACCAACTGTCTGGATAGCGGTCGTTGTCGTCGTTGTCCTCGACCAAGCGGTGTAGGTACACATTATTGTAGGCGACCAAGCTGCCGAAGTTGTTTTCACTACGGCCTATATAGGTACGCAACTCCGTGTTGTAGAGTGAGCCCATGGAGAACAACTCGGCACCCAAGCCCAAACGGTCGAAGTCGCGTTTAATCGTCAGGTAATAGGCATTGTCGGCGATGGTGGACCGGGCACCCGGAAACTGTTCGCGGTTAAGGGCATTGACACTGAGTGCTTCGGAGGGTACGCGCGGGGCGGGCAGGCCGCTGGCATATTGGTAGAAACTGTTGCTGCGGCTGAACTCGCCGTTTATTTCAAAACCCTTTAGAACGCCGTACACATTGGCGCTATAGATGCTCAAGCCGGTAGGGGCACCCACCGTGACGCGCACGGTCCGCACCCGGCCGTTTTGCGGATTGCCCGGTGCCGTGGCTACAGTGCGGAAAAAAGTCGCATAATTGTAGCGGTCCCTATAGTTGGGATTGGGCGCATCCCCGGCCTCGCCTGATAGGTCGATCTCGGACACTTCGACATGGTAGTCATTGGCCAACGCCAGTTCGATATTCACCGAAGTGATCTGTTCTTGGAACGGTTCCAGATCGACATAGAGGATGCCGTACTCATCGCCATCGAACGCCTGCGGCAGATCCGCCAGCGTATGCAGCCCTAAAAACTGGCCTGTTGGATTGCGCGTGGGGTCGAATTCGCTCAGTTCGTGGGCGAATTCGGAGTTGACGCTGATCTCCTCGTCGGCGTTGAGCACGTGGTCGGCACCGTAGAGTTTGAAATCCCGATAAAATAGATGATCAATCCAGAAGGGGAACTCGTACCCCCGATAGAATACATCGGTGTCAAAAGAGGCGTAGTTGATGTACGGATCGTAGGTATTCCATACTGCTCCCCGGTTGATTGCCTGATAATCATTGTCCAGATCCGGCAAAGGCCGACGGTCGCCGCTGCGCAGCAGACCGGCCATATAGCTTTGACGCTCAGCACCACGTGCGCTCAAGCGGACAACGAAGGGTTCCGCTTCGGGCCTGTGAACGCCGTTGACGAACACCTTGACTCCATGCAGCATTGGACCCCCTCTGCCGTCCTGTGGTGACCCATCCGAAATGCGGATGGCGACTAAGGCGGTTGAGCGTTGCACCGCACCCACTACGCCTTTAAGTGTCCGGTGTCCACTCTCCATGCGGGGTTCGAACTGGTGTGCGTTGATAAAGGTGGTGCCAAAATTGAGGAAGCCCAACTTGCGTTCGTAGTGCGTACCCAGCATCATGGTATTGACAATGAAAGTATTGTTGGGCACCAAGTTGGAGGCTATGGCCGAGAACTTGTCCTGTTCTGTACCTACGTCGATTCTCAGGCCATCCACATTGGCCATTTTAAGTGTGAGCGGCGTGAACTTCGAGCGCAGCTCGTTGGCATAGATGGCCCGCGCCTGCCAAGCGTCGGTGCCGTCGGTGCCGACAATGACATAATTAAAAAGACTACCATAACTCGATCCAGGGGCTTGGCCATGAGAGAAACTCTCTTGCTGGGAACTGAAGCCACGCCGCACTCCCAACCCTTGGCGTTCCACCCAGCGGATGGACTCGGTTCCGTACAGGAGTGGATCGCCCAATGAATTGTAAAAGTTGCGCAGATTACTGGTCGTTGGAGGTTGTCTGGAGTAGTCTTCAAACCCGTAGTTCTGATAGTACTCCTGCCCGAACTGCCCCATATAGGGCTGGTCCAAAAGCAGGCGCTGCGGACCCAGCCGGGGATGTTCGGGCGAGTCCTCAACCTCTTGGGCAAAAGCACCGGCATACAAGAATAACAGCAGCGCCTGCCCGCAGGCACCTACCAAGAGTATCTTTATCGCATTTAAGATATTTCTAAGCACCTTAAACATTATTTTGAGCATCTCAATACAAAGGTCGCAGCCCGACAATCAAGCGCAGAAACAGCCGCGAGAAATCGATGCCTTGGGCACTGCGCTTCTGGTCTAGGAATGTCCGTACGCGTTTCTCATATCCTAGGTTGAGATTGAGCTGATAACCGACGTAGGTGGAATTGTTGCTCAACAGCACCAGATACACTGCGGAATCGAAATCCGCTTCTGGCGTCAATTCATTGCGGTACTTGCTTGTGAAAAACGAAAAGCCTTGGGCCCCCAGTTTTATCGTCGTGCGGGCGGAAAGCGGATATTCCAGCCGCAAAATGGGATAGAGAAAATTCTCGTGAATCGGCAAGAGCGCGTTTGCGTCATCTTGCAAGCGTTGCCGCAGCCACTTGAACTGGGGAATTATCTGTAGTTTGCGCCACGGATTCCACTGATAGTCGGCTTTGCAGACCGTGGCCAGATCGGATATCCTGTTGTCCGGTTGCCGGGAAGTGCTTTGCTGAAAATTATTTTCGTATTTGAGTGTTAGTTCTACGTTCAGGTTAGGGATGCGGATCAAACGGGTCCGAATAAAAAACGTATTCACCCAGCTATCTTGCATCAGCAGCGGATCCTGTAGTAATTCGGCATCGCCCAGTGGGTTGAAAATTTCCTCGTCCGTCAGCGCTACAATGGGAATCACGTCGGGCTCGAAGTAGATAGGGTTACGCCTGAGGCCGAACACGTCATCGGCAATGTCATCCTGTACGCGTTTGAGCCGTTCTACTGTGTACAGATCCACCAGAAAGGGAATGCGACGCCGGTACTCGAGCTTGCCATAGGTGGATGTTGCCTGCCCCCCCCCGAAAGGCGCCCAAGTATTGTGATGGCCCAGCGTCACAGACATGGCTCTGATGAGAAAAAGGGTTGTGAAACCGTGGAAGCCGCGGCGGTCCGCATCATACGGATAGTCCGGCTTTTCGTCATTCTCGCGCTCGTCGATCTTGCCGTTGTTATTGGTATCGTCTCCCCATTCGAAGGCGTCGGGATTGACTTTATAGAGGAGGAAAGGCTCAAAGTAATCGGGGATCTGGTTGTTGTTCTCATTAATATCTGGACGGCCGTTCAAATCAGCGTCCAATCCCGGGAACACCCCATCGGGATCTTCGATAAAGCGCCCCCCGGTCGCTAGATTTGTGGTCCGGCGGAGAAAGTACGAATCGGGAAACGGGTCCTTATCGTCGTTGTCGTCCACGGTATTGAATTCGATTGTATAGGTCTGATCCGCTATGTTCGAGCCAATGAATGTGGGCAGGCGCGGTTCGTGATAGTTATTGGGGAATTGAAAAGGGCTGGTGAGAAAACCGGAATAACTCCTGAAGTCATCGTCCTGTACCGTTAGGGCGGTTGAGTAGCGGCTATCTACGTTAAACACCTCGCCACCGATAGTGAACCTGTCCCAAGCCCGGCGCAAAACGACAAACCAAGCTTGGCTTTGGTCTGATAAGGGATGGTTTTTGGTGCTGACTAGGGACGGATAGGCCCGGTGCGAGAAATTGCGCACGTATTCGGTATTCAGGGAGAAGCCCCGAATGTCCAAGTTGAGATGGGCGCTGGCAAGAGTGCGGCCTGTTTGGCGACCATAGTCCACCCGCACCCGTTTGAAGTCGTTTAGATTAGCCGGCCTACCGCGCGACTGGGCTGCGGTGTAGAAATAGGTCGCCGGATTCCTCGAGAGGCCGTCAAAAACTTCGGATAGCTCGATCGCGTAGTCGCCGGCCACGTCTAGGCTGGCGTATGTCTTGGTGACGATGACAGTGTCGCCGTTGTCCGCAAAAAAAGCCGGCACCTTGAACCAGAACAGCAAACTGCCTCGGCCTCGGGTTTGGTAGAAGCCCCGCGGTGTCGGTTCGACGTGGGGGTGATCGATGATAAGATCGTTACTAGTGTCGCGCGTTATGGGCGGAATGATGGTCCGATCTTCGTGCTCCGTAACCGTCAGCGTCAGCGTTTCGGTGTCCAGCTTGTCGTAAGGACCCAACACGTGGGTAAACTGGCGTCCGTTGAGCGTTAGCACTGGTGCTGCCACCCGGACGCCGACATTATCTTCGGGCACCTGATCCGATACGCGCACCACTATCCACTCCGGCGGTTTGCCCGTAGTGGGTAGGGTACCTTTGAAGCTGTTTTCGCTAAGCTCCTTAAAACTGTCCGTGCGGTATTGGTTGACCCAGCTCAAGCCCATGTCCAGACCAGGTAATTGGGTGCGCACATCTCCCGACATTAGGTATGTACTCCAACGCGGCCGGAATTCAGAGCCTTCCGTGCCGTGAATTCTATGGTCGGCGTTGAGCACGGATTCAAAAATAGGTTTATCCACTCGCGAGGTGGCTAGCACCACCGAGCCACCCTTGAAATGAGTGTCCAAACGGATCCCGTTCATCGCCGCTAGGTCCAAGGTCAGCGAAGTGTACTTGGTGCGGATCCGGTCGCCAATAATCAACTGTGAATTGGCACCTTTATACGAGTCGTTGGCTATCACTAGGCGATTGAGGTAGGCCTCATAGAGCCTCGGTTTGGCAATGATACTTCCGGCCGCCGGCCGGATGGTGCGGAACTCCTGTAGCTGAAACACGGTCGCCCCATTCAGCACGAACTGGCCCAAGGGGTCGAATTGGGGCGTGCGGTCCCGGCCGAAGATAAGGTTCTCGTAGCTGCGGTAACTTTCGTACGCATAGTTGATATAAGGCTCGCCGGGTCTGAATAATAGCTGTGCCTCGGCAGCGGCAGACCATATCACTCCTGCGAGGACCAATGTAGCCGACAATCTCATGTGATTCCACCCGTATTAGCCAATGTAGACCCTAAAGAAATATTCTAGGAAACCGTCTTGGGGTCGGGTCGAGCCGGTGAATTTCTTAATCGTATGATATCCTCCCAACAGTAGAGTCAGGTCGTAGCCGCGGTAATTGCTCTTGTTCTGGAAAAATGCCGTGTAGGTCAGGCGCGTGAACTCACTCTCTGGACGGGCCGCATCGAGAAAACGCTCGCGCCAGAAAGGCAAGCCTTGGATTCCCGTTTTGAGGACGGTCTTAGCCGTCAACTGATAGTCCACGCGCAGAATGGGCATGAGCCAGCGGCTCTGGGTGTCCGGGATCTGGAGTTCGGACGACTTGTGTCGCTGGTAGATATGCTTGAACTGGGGGAGAATGCTGAAACGTCCCCGGGTTATGGTGTAGTCGACCTTGTTCACCATGGCAAAACGGGTCATCGTGCCCGGTTTGGTTGCTACGGGATCGGCTAGGATCTGTCCCTCTAGGTCGATATGGGTAAAGGAGATGATATTGCGCATGTTCAACACCGGCAGAGTCGTCAGAGCCCACTCAAAAAAGCTCTGGTTGTTGAGGCTGTTCCTGTTTTCCAGCCGGTCCGGGCTTAAGGTGGTGTCGGAAGTGGGGATAAAGGTCGTATTTTGGATGTTGTCCTTCACCCGCTTAATGCGGTGATTAAGGCGCACATAGCCCCAATTTTTCCAGTCGCGCTGGTACTGGGTTTCCAGATAGCGGGAGTGGTTGCGCGTACCCAGGACTGGCTGACGCACCCGGTACAGGCCCAGCCGTAGCTGCGTGCGCTCAGTAGGTTGTAGCGAGACAAAACCATGAAAGCCGCGATGGTCCACTGGATATAGGTAGTCGGGCAGATTGTCGTTTTCGCGAAAATCGACTGTGCCGTTGTTGTCGAAATCATCTCCGAAAACCAAGTTGGGCAGTTCGGCATAGTAGCCTATAAAGGGTTGTGTTGCATCGGAACCCCGATCCAAGTCTAGGTTGAAATCGAGGATACCGTCGCCATTAGGATCGAAGCCGGGGAACACGCCGTGGCCTTGGCCGCTGGCGCTCTTGTAGGGGGCCAATGGATCGTCGCGTTCTACCCGATCGGGCCAGTCGTCCAGATCGTCGTTATCCTCGACTAGTGCGAACGAATCGTAAAGTCGGCCGCCGACGGTAGGGCCTACCTTGGAAGAAAAAAACAAAGAGAAATCTGTGGTGTAGTCGTGCGGCACATCGAATAACTCAAAGCCTACCTCTGCCCGGTTGTATATAGGACGCAGCATATTGACATAATACATTGAACTTTCGCGCTTGTAGCGCTTGCCTCGAGCTGCGGGCACCTTAAAAAAGGTCGTGCTGCGGGCGAGTTCTCCCTCTAATTGAAAGCCCATAAAGGTGGCTGCAAAATTAAAACCGAGTAGCGAGAGGCCAGTGGGAAAACCGTAGTTAAAGCGGATTTGGCGCAAATTGCTGCGCTGGCCAGCTTGGCCGGTGGCGCGTGCCGCATTGTACCAGTCGTAGTAAAAATCATCATCGCCCGGTGCCAATAGGGGTACCTGTACGGCTCCGACCACATCTAGGCTGTAGTCATTGGCCACGACGGCACTGAAATCGATCCGGCTCACCGTATCAGGCACGACGTATTCATAATAGATGACGTCCGTGTCGTGGGCACTAAGGGGGGTGGCTTGAGTGGCGGGGGCTACATCTTGGGTAATGCCGGCTAGCAGAGAACGAAAAAAAGGCGTATTGCTGGCATCGACCACTGCGTGCAGCCAGTCGCGATTGCGGCGCAAATAGCCGATTTCGTGTGGTTGCAACAGGATCGTGCTGCTCAGATCTGTAGTCACCGGAATGTGTTCGAGCAGATTACTGATCCGGCCCACCCGCACCGGCAGTACGGGGACATCGTTTACGAACATATCCAGTTGATGCACTTCGGCACCAGAGCCTTTGTGCGGCGCATCGTCGCTAATAAAAACGAATACCTTGCGCAAGCCGTCCTGCATTACCTGAGGCACGGTGCCTCTCAAGCTGTTGGTTTTGGCATTAGCTTCGGCGTCAAAGCGATGCACGTTGACATAGGTGGATCCTATCTTGAGGATATCGCCGATCTGGCTCTCCCAGTGCCCGCCGAACAGGCTCGTACCAAAAATCCGGCGTTGGGTTGCGTTTTGTTCGAGGGATCCTAAACCCGATGCAATCACCGGATCGGTGAGATGCGTGCCAATAATGCTGAAACGGCTCTTGCGGGAAGAGCCGTCCCAGCGAATGCCGTTGTAGCTAGGCAGATTCAAGGTCATCGGGGTGAAGAAGGTGCGGATATGGTCCCCAATTATCAAGCGGGTGGACCAGGAGCCGAAGCCCTCGTTGGCGATGATCAGCTTCTGGAAGAAGCGATCGTAGCGCGCATTGCGAGATTCAAAGCTGCCCCTAATCCCGGGTGCGTCCCGGCGAATTTCGCTGTAATCAACCACATTGACACCATCGATCAGCAGGTCGCCGAACAGGTCGAAGCGGCGATTCTCATCTTCTAGGTCATAGTCGCGATAGCCCGATGCACCGTAGTTTTCAAACAGCTCGTTGGCCCACAAGCGCCGGTAGTCCCGCGATAGAAATTGGCCCTCGACTAGATCGGCACCAACTGCTAGCAGGAGACAAAGAATGCTAAGGGCATAGCTGGGAGTGTGCATAAATGCACGTTTCATAACGCGAATTACAATAGCCCCAAGACACAAGGCGAAAAATGATTACCCGAGCCATCTCGGGTGAACAGTAAACGACCGCGAACGCTTTGACCTACGCGCTTCAGTAAGCCAACCCGATGACGCCCGTGCCTACTTTTTTGTTGGGTTTTAGGTCTACGACAATGCGAAACACGTACAAGCCGGGCGGCAGTACTTCACCGTCATCTCCGCGTCCGTCCCAGCGACCGGGCAGATTGGCGTTGAGGCCATCTCTAGGTACATAATTCCCGGCATTGAGGGTGTGCATAGGGAGAGTACAGACCAAGTGGCCTCCCAGATCGTAGATTTCAAAGTGGACCTGGGCATCATGCACTCGTCCCAAAACAAAACCCAAAATGGCTTCGTCGTTGATGGTGTCGCCATTAGGCGTGAAGGTTGCAGGATGGGCCTTCACATTATCGAGAATAGCAATGTCGAAATCGGTTGCCGAGGCAGTGATGGAATACGCCAATCCAGTATTTGGATTGGTACCCTCGCGCTCTTGGACCCGCAGCGAGGAGACCGCATCGGGCGGAGAAAGCAATCCCTGGAAGGCGTGGCTAGCCGCTAGCAGCCGGGTAGTAAAGGGTATAACCAGTTCCGTAGTGCCGGTTTCAGAGGTAATAGGCGGGTCGAAAACCAACACTAGGGAATCGTTACTGGCCACTACATCGGCAATGCCGGCATCACCCAAGCCTTGGACGGAGGGCTTGTCCAGACTGGCCGGCCACGGAGTTGTAATCGCCAAGCGTCCAATCCCGGCATCATCCGCTTTGATGTCTAGTTCGAGCGTATAGGTAAAAAGCGTATCCACGCCAATCGAAGCGCGTAGCGGCAAGATGGAAGCTGCTGCGCGAGAGGCCGGGGTGGGACCGCTGTCGTAGAAGACAACTAGGCTGTCTAGCACTGGCCCCTCCGTCAACGCTTGGGTCGCAAGGCGGGATTCGAATTGCAGGAAACGGCGCGGTTCAGGGACGTCCAGCAGTCTATCGAGGGCCGGTGCCCAGTCCGACCAGGCACTCCAGCTTTGGCCATCGTCGCCACTGCGAAAGCGCAGACTCATTTCCGCGTTGGACGGTACTTGGCCGAACCATTGGACTCGTTCAAAATTCTTCAGATCATCGGTGCCCAGATTTAGCTGGGGAGACCGGTAGATACCCTGCTGGTCCAGTCCTTGAACATAGACTTCCAGTTCACCCACCCGCGGCGCAGCATTGCGATTGGAAAACTCGGTGATAGTCAGGCGCACGTGACGGGCGGAAATGGGCGGAAAGACCACTTCGCTCTCCTGAAATGTGGCAATCTGATTATGCGATCCGACTTCTAGGAATCCGACCCCGTCCTTGCTCACTAGAATGCTATACCCGCGCAGCGAGAGATCTTCGTAACTGGTTCTACCCGAAGGGGGCTGTGTGATTACCCGCACCCGTTCAATGGAGAACAGGCGGCCCAGATCGGTTCCAACACTCTGTAAAAGCGCACCAGCTCCCTTGCGAAAATTCACCGAAGTGCTGAGGTTGCCGTCCACCATATTGGGCTCGGTCGACAGCGTATTGAAGGCCATATTCTGGCCGGCCAAATCGCGTAGTTGCAACCCGCCTTGATGGCCGGCCAAGCCACCGGCAAACCCTGCCATACTCTGATTCCTAGTCAGATCCAAATCCGCAAATTCGGCATAGATACCCGGAGCGAGATTGCCAGCCTGAACGGGTTGCCAATGCACGGCTCCGCCATTTTCCTCGTAATCTCCTAAATTTCTCTGGCGGAGGGTCATCCAATCCGCATCTTCCTCGTTGGGAAGCGGGGTGCCAGTCCAGAACCAAGGATTGACCCGACCCGTGGGCGAACTGACAAAGCGCTCTTCCCCCCCACTCAGCACACAGAACAGTCCGTACGGACTCTGCCTACCATCGTGTTGGACGATTACGGCTACGTGATTCACCCGGCGCTTAAAGGAAACTTCGTAGGATTGTGCCGCATCAGGCCCCTGAGCACTGCCCACTAGATCGCCGTTGAGATAGAGGGTATAGTGGCCCCCGACGGCAATCTGGAGCTGGCCGTCCGTCTTACTTGCGAACTCGAAAAAACCGAGATAATACGTGGTCGTGGGCCAGCTAGAGATAGCGGCGCGCACGAGTTCTTGGGATGACAGGGTACTGCCGTACAGCAGTATCGCCAAGGCCATCAGAACCGCTGGCAGGCAAAAGGATTTATCGGTTTGCACCGTTGTTTACCTACATAAAAAGTGCTGCCGGCTGGTACGCCGGCAGCACTTACTTAGTCAGTTACTTTACTTGAGGAATGTGACCTTTTTACTCAACTGCAGATTGGGTGCTTCAATCCGGTAGAGGTACACCCCAGTGGATACTTCTGTACCGCTGTCATCCTTGCCGTCCCACGTGACCGAGAATTTACCTGGACCCATAACCTGATTGGCCAACACGCGCACCAACTGGCCAGTCTGGCTGTAGACCTTGATCTGGATCGGTGCCTGCCAAGGCAGGTCGAAGCGAATCGTAGTCTCGGGGTTGAAGGGATTGGGGTACGCATTGCCCAGCGCAGGAGCGTTGGGTAATGCGGCACCTTCCAACGCTTCGATCGCAGTGCTGGCCGAGCCCAAAAGCACCTGCTTCTGATCATAAGGGAACTGGGCCACCGGATGGGTGGGCGGCACTGCGCCGCTATCCTCGGGCACCCATTCGTTAGAAGCTAGGGCATCGCCGAAACCGCCGATAATCATGTACACGCCGTCCCAGTCGGCACCCTCGTCGACCACGGCCACGTGCTGCGACCAAGTCAACGGGGCCTGCTTGGGCTCGAACTTGAACAGACCGGAGCCGTCTTCACCCAGCATGGCACCAAAACTGGTGTTGTCCAAGCCGTTTTCACAGACCGAGACCCAGCCCCACTTATTGGCGAAAATCGAGTACTTGAAGTTGGGTGCTTCGGTGTGGCCGTAGAGCAGGTCGCCAAACGTGCCGTCTTCCGAATTGAAAGCGCGGGTATCGCCAAAGCCATCGCCGTTGCGGTTCATCCACATCAGATCGCCATCGTAGCTGTGGCGCACAATGCACGAGGTGTGGTGTGAGGTAGTGGTGATGCCTTCAGGAGGGGGCTCGCCATTGTAAAAGGCTGCCGTCTCCATAGGCCCCCCGACGCGGTCGGAGCCTGCATTATCGTAGATAAACAGGTCGGTCACGTCCCAAGTGTCCAGCTTGGCACCAGTCTCGACATCGTAGGATACGATCTGGGCCACCGTGCCGGTCACGCCGGCCGTGACGTAGGCGACGGTCTTGTCGGGATTGGTAATGAGGGTGCGCTGTCCCGGGCTGCCGGGCAGTTCCTCAATGTTGATGATGCCGTCCTCAGCGCCGTTGTCAATGCCCCAGTCCTCCACCGGAGCTAGGCGATTGGAACTCCAGTCCACGGTCCAGCGCATGAGGCGGTTGGACTGGCCGATGCCGATGAACTCGGTCATATCGCTGTTGAGCGGCACACCGGATAGCGGCACGCCACCGCCCGCGTCGGTGATGGCAGTCTGGTCGATCAGATCGAATCCCTCGAAGTTCTCGATCCAGTCGTTGTTCATATTGTTGTTGCGGGTATGATCGAAAACGCGGTTGTTGCCCGTGTCGATGATGAAGCGACCCGGAGTTCCCAGTTTGCGGAAGACGGCACCAGCTACCAGATGGGGCGCGGCTTCGTCGTCAAAGGCGGCCAAGAACAGCTTGTAGCTTCCTGCGGGCACCGCGTTGCCGTCGTTGTCGCGGCCGTTCCAAACGATGGCGTTGTCTCCTTCTTCAAAGCGCTGGCCGTTGGACTTGAACACGAGGGGATTGACCCCTTCGTACACGTGCCAGCCCGGATCGGGATGCTCGGGATCGTTATAGGGTCCCGGTCCTTCGCCCGCGATGGTCAGAGGGGGATTCGCGTCAGCATGGTAGATGATCAGCCAGACTGTGGCACCGCTACCCGAAAGGGTAAAAGGGATCTCCAAGTCCGAACCATCAAAAGCGTAGCTGGATACATCTGACAAGCCTTCGATCTCCAAGACCGTAGGACTGCCGCCGCTAGTCATATCGGACAGGCTGGTGACATCGGGATTACCAGCATGGACGAACTGGGCGTTGGCCGTTCCTGCTGCAAGCAGTAGGGATGCCGCCCCTATGGCAATACTTCTCAAGAAGTTCATTTCTTCTCCTCGTCTCCTTCGTTTAGTTAAAGCGTGATTTTTCGTTAAGTAATTTTAGAAAGCAAAATTCAATACCTTAGCCTCCTTTCTTAAAATTCCGGGTGGTTTGCCGTATGATAAGTTGATTTTTTTCAATTATCAATGATTTTTTGCGCTCATTTGTTCTATCCTCCTTGAACGGAGGAATTGCCGAAGTATTCACGATGGTGAAACGACGGTTTGGTTCGCATCGCGGCCTTCACACTTCCACGTTCAACGCGCTGACCACGCCTGGTACGCCCATGCTATTCAAGGCGCGCATCTCCAGCACGTTCAGTCCTTCGTGCAGCGACCAGTCGATCTGGGCCGGCCTCTCCTGCCATGATTGCCCATCGATCCGCACTTGGAAGGCCAGAAAACCGGGCGTTTCCGTGTCCAAGTAAATGCGCAACTGGCGTTCGCCAATAGCCTCGGCGACGTACCGCGTTTGATTGAGCGTTGGGTAGAAATCCGCCCGCCGGTTGGTATGCTGGGCAAAGTGGGGTAGCGGCGGGACTTGGTCGTCGGCCCAGTTGAGATAGCCGTTCCACGACCACACTTCGGTACCTTGGCTCACCGGCAGGGGCCGGGGCCGGCTGAACACGTCAAAGCGCGGCACGATGCGGAAGTGGCAAAACGAGCGGAATAAAAAGAGCGCACCCTCCGCAGTGGAATGTTGGTAGTCTCCATCGTAGAAGGCAATGGGCAGGTCTTTTACAAGCGCCTCCAAGTCTTGGTGAAAAAGATACGGGCGATCCCAGCGTTCGGGACGCTCCAGCCGTGCGGCCAGCACTTGGTGGATTTCTTGGGTGTCTAGCGGCACCAAGGTTCGGGGGTCGTACCAGTAGTAATCGCGGGTGGCGTCTAAGTGCATCCACTTGCCGTAGTCATTGGACCAGACCTCGGCGATTTCGTGGCCGGTCATACCCTCGCTGTGGAAATTGAGGTGGCGGGCGGGGATGCCCATGCTCAGACAGGCGGCCACCAGAACCACATTGGGATACAGGCACATGTGGTCGCGCCGCCGCTGGTCGTACTGGTTCATCCGAATGGCGCCGTTCTCGTCCCGTTCAAGACAGACCCAAGCGAGCGGGTCCCACGGGAAATGGCTGCAGTCGCTCAAGGGGATGTGATACGCCCAGCGGTGCAGCCGCGCAATTTTATCGAATTCAGTCTGTGCCCCAGCCACTACCGCGTCTAGTTCGCATTGCTGGCGCAAATCCCGCAGTGGCTGGGCGCGATAGTCTTCATACGGCATGGGGATAGACGGCCTTAGAATTTGGGCGTTCTTGGTGCTGACCAAACGGCCTGTAAACCGCTCCCCTTGCTGGAAGTCGGCGTTGATCTGGACGCTTTTGAGCACCGGGGATTGCAACCTGTCTGCGGCTAAAAAACCGACTTTCCACTGGAGATAGCGGCCTCTGACTGTTGCCGGTTGTCCGCCATAGACCTGCCAGTCGCTCCAGTGGTCTGGATCCCAGACGGGACGAGAGCCGGTTCGCAAGGCCCAATTGAGCCGGGTGCCGGCGGGGATATCCGCGTCCCAGTCGAGGGTTATGCGCTGCAGGCTACGCTCGCTTTTAACAGCGTCTTCCGGCTCGCCAGCCGCGTCGATCACCTTAGAGACCAGCTCGCCATTGCTGCGAAAGCGGTCAAGGGCCAGCCGCAGCACGTATTCCCCGCGTTCTTCTTCCCAAGTTTGGCCCCCATCGGCACTATGGCGGCTGGCGTAGGGAAGCGTTACTGGATCGACCATGCCTTTGTAAAAATCGCGGTAGTCCGCCACCATTAGCTGCCAGCCAGCCAAGCCCTCTACTGCGGCCACTTCAATCACATTTTCGCCTAGCCGCAGCGTCTCTGGCGGAATATCCACATAGTACCAGCGGCTCCAACTCCACTGCCCCACCAGCAACTCCCAGTACTGGTTGGCATGGGGTGCGGCTTGGCGCGAAGGGGGACGCAGGACTGGGTGACCGTTTATTGTAAACTGGAGGGTGGATTGGTTGTCTTGGCGTTCCTTGGCTATAAACGCCAACTGGGTTCCAAGCACAGCCGGATCATCCAACTGTAGGGTTTTGCGGAACACTGTCTGGCCGCTCACCTCGACAAAAGGCTCGATGTCTTCTTGGTCTGAACGGCCCGAGCCGGGCGCGTCGTTGTCGATCACTTGGCCGCGAAACAAGCGGATGCCCTCGTCCGGCTGACCCATCCACAGATCCGTCGTTTTGGCGGCGCTAGTGTAGGCCTCTTCGGCTTTCGTAAAAATGGTAACGCGTTGCTCTTTGCGGGCAGTAGAGACCGTCATTGCACTTCCTTCCGTCAATGGAGCTTACTGGCAGCAGAAAGTGATTTATAGTATATATGGCCTGACAGCACAAGAGGTTTTTCATCCTTTGCGTAGGTTGCGCATCCGATCCATCCTTGGCGCAAGCATTGGAGTTAGCGGATGCAAGTTTTAAGAAAGAAAAATCAGGACGCGGCGGCAGCGGGTGTTACGGTGCGTTCTCTGCTAGTCGGGTCTTTGATGACGCTGGGCATCAGCACCATAGCACCCTACAGCAACATGATCCTGCGCGGCTCAAACTTTGCCCTCGATTTTAGTACGGCCGGCGCGATCTTTTTGTTTTTTCTCTTGGTGTTTTTTATTCAAACCGGGCTCAAGGCCCTGCATCCCCGCTTGAGCCTGCGGCGCGAGGAACTGGTGGTCATCTACATCATGGCCATCGTGGGCTGCGCCATCCCCAGTATGGGGCTCACCGAATACCTCCTGCCCATCACGAGCGGCGTGCTCTACTACGCTACCCCGGAAAACGAGTGGGCCGAGCTGATTCACCCTTTTGTACGCCCTTGGCTCGTACCGCAAGACTACGATGCAGCCCGGTATTTCTACGAAGGTCTGCCCGAGGGAATGCCCATACCGTGGTCCGCTTGGTTGGTGCCCCTGTTGGCTTGGATGCCTCTCATTCTGTGCGTGTACGTGGCCATGGTTTGCATTGCGGTCATCTTGCGGCGTCCTTGGATCCAAGACGAACGCCTGAATTTTCCGCTCATTCAAGTGCCCATCGCCATGATTGCCGAGGGCGGGCCAGCGGACAGACTCAGTCCCTTTTTCAAGAATCCGATTATGTGGGCGGGCTTTGCCATTCCCTTCGTCATCGGCTCCATCCGCGCCCTGCACAACTACTACGACTTTGTCCCGGACATCGTTCTGGTCACCAGCATCCCGCTTTTCCGCAATACCACCAACCTGCAGATCGCCCTGAGCTTCCCCATGGTGGGTTTCGCCTTTCTGGTCAATCTCGATATCGCTTTTAGTGTCTGGTTTTTTAATCTGGTCGGCCGCGTCCAAGAAGGCACCCTTGGCATTTTGGGGGTGGCGAGTACGGAAAAGCTCAATTTCGCCACCATCCCCATCTTCGCCCATCAGGGCATGGGTGCCATGATCGTGCTGGTATTCTTCAGCCTGTGGATGGCCCGCCGGCATCTGGTGCGGGTTTTCCGCAAGGCGTTCATGGGGCTCCCGGATGTCGATGATTCAGACGAGATGCTGTCCTACCGGGCCGCTGTTTGCGGCCTTATAGGCACGAGTCTTTTTATCGGGGTTTGGCTGGCACTGGCGGGTTTGGCGTGGTGGGTGGTGCCCATCTATTTATTCGCCATGTTCACGCTGTTCGTCGGCATTACCCGGGTTGTGGCCGAAGGCGGTATTGCCGCCACCCGGGCCCCGCTGATCGCCGCGGATTTTGTCACTTCGGGTCTGGGTTCTGCAGTGCTCGGAGGCCAGACCATCACAGCGCTAAGTTTTACTTATGTTTGGGCCGCTGACATCCGCACCTTTGTCCTCGCGTCCTGCGCCAATGGCCTCAAATTGGCCGAAGAGTATTTGCGCGGGAGCAAACGGGCACTGTTTGCCGCCATCATGCTGGCCATCTGCATTAGTCTGGGGGCTTCTATTTGGATCGTACTCTATCTGAGCTATACCTACGGCGGCGTTAATCTAGAGCCTTGGTTTTTCATCAGCGGCCCCCAAGTGCCCTTCAAATTTGTGGCGCGCGAGTTCCACGCGCTAGACGGACCCGATCTGGTAGGCTGGATTTCGACCTTAGTCGGCGGCGGGGTCATGGCCCTGCTGATGGTCGCGCGTCAGCACCTGTTCTGGTGGCCCCTACACCCGCTCGGGTATGCCGTCAGCGCCAGCACCTATCTGACCAACTACATTTCTTTCAGCGTCTTTTTGGCTTGGCTCATCAAGGCCATCATTCTCAAGTACGGAGGCCCGGCCTATTTTCGGCAGGCCTGCCCTTTCTTTTTGGGATTGATTCTGGGCCAATTTTCCGTGGCCGGGGCGTGGCTGGCTATCGACTACTTTACGGGCATGACCGGCAACTCCATTTACTGGGTATAGACGCTCAGCCCTCGTCGTATCCCTTTACGGGCCGCGCCCAGATATTGCGATAGCGCACCAAGTCGCCGTGGTCTTGTAGGCGGAGCGGGCCGGTGGGGGGATGCGCTTCGTAGCGATAGACGCCGCGGTGGCCCGTGGGGCCTAAGACCTCGACGTGGTGGTGGACTAAGACGCCGTTGTGGGCCAAAGTGAGATAGGCCGGGCTGACTAGCTCGGTGCCGTTGAAGCGCGGGGCCTTCCAGAATATGTCGTAGGTTTGCCATTGGCCGGGCGGGCGGCAGGCGTTGACCAGCGGCGGGTACTCGCCATAGACAGCGGCTGTGGTGCCATCGGCATACGTGGGGTTGTCGTACCCGTCGAGGACTTGGATCTCGTATAGGCTCATGAGGAAGACGCCGCTGTTGCCGCGCCCTTGGCTGTCGCCTTGGATCGCGCTGGGGCAGGCGAATTCGAGGTGGTATTGGACGTCGCCAAAGTGCGCCGTGCTCACGATGTCGCCGGAACGAGGCACGACCTCCACGTAGCCGTCGGCCACCTGCCAAGGGGCGTCGCCGCCGTTGGTGCTCTGCCAGCCGTCGAGGTTGGTCCCATCGAAGAGGACGACCGCATCCGAGGGGGGGCTGTTGTCGCGGCCGGGGGTCACAACCGCTGGGGCGGGCCGCCGGTGATCGTGGACGCAATAGGGAGAGTTGGGTAGCAGGGGGGTATCGTCGTAGCCTGATTTGCCCATGTGGAAAAGCTCCTTGTTGGGGTGAGATAGGTTGGGATATAAAGGGAGCAGAACGCACTCGCGTCAATAGCCCGTCCTCGAGCACCGCATTATCATTATAATATTGAATGCCATTCAACGAGAGGGCGTGATGGTACGCACACCGATGTACAGAATTGCACTAGTCGCGCTCGCGCTGTGCGCCGCGGCGGAAGCGCAAATATCGCTGTGGCAAATCGGCGGGGCCGGGCTGGCCTGGGACGAAAGCGACACCACGCGGGTCGTCATGGACATCAACGCCGATCGCATCCGGCCGGTGTATTTTGCCGCCGGCGACAACATGTTCCTAGCGGTAGCGGGTTGGTCCGAGCTGATCGCCCCGCGCGAATTAGGATACCTCGACGGGCATCAGCCGCGGCTGTGGTATGGCGACGGCACGAACGTCAACCAAACTTCGTACTACGACAGCCCGCTCTACGTGGATGGGCTGCGGAGCACGTACAACACGGCCCGCGATGGCTGGTGGACCATCGACATCGGCGTACCCGTGCCAGCCACGCGCTTTGGGTTTGCCACGCCGACCGAGGGCATCCGCTCCGACGGCGTTCCGCTCAACCAAGACCCGGTGCCGGCCTTTGAGGTGAGCATTGCCGCCGAGGCGAGCGACGTCCTCGCGCAAAAGGGCTATCACCGCTTGAACACCCTCATCGCCGACGTGCCGGTCAACTTCGACCCAGAGGTCGAGATCGAGTTCCCCCAGCAATACGTGCGCTTTGTGCGCTACCAGCGCAAAGCATCCGCGCTCGACGAGCAGCGCACCACCGACAGCAACACCGTGCGCGGCACCATTGCCGAGTTTGTGCTCACCGGCCGCGGCGTACCCAAGCGGGCGATTTACCGCAGCAAAATTCTCGACTTGGGGACTGAGGTCAATTTTGGCCGCTTGGCGTGGGCAGCGCACACCATGCGGATGGTCGGCGCAGAGGCCGTGGCCGCGCCCGACGCCGAGGCGTGGGTGGAGGTGGAGGTGCGGGCCGGCCGCGACGGCGATCCCAATATCTACTACGAGTACACGGACTCGGGCCGGGAATTTGCGGTGACGCGCGAGCGCTACGAAGGCGAATTGCGCCTGCCCGAGACCGAGGGAATCCTGCAAATCGACCGCCAGCCCGGCATCCGCGCCTCCATTGGCTACGACAGCGAGCATTGGTCTTTTTGGTCCAGCCCCATTGCGGAATCCGGCACTCAACTCGACCTGCGCAATGGCTCGCATTTGCAGCTCCAAATCACCCTGCAAAGCCGGGCTTTTGGCGACTGGGTGGAGCTCGACTCGCTGTGGATTGAGACCTCGCCGCCGCTGGCCGATCAGATCGTGGGCGAGGTTGCACGTGCAGCCGACATGCAGCCCGCCCCGGGTTTTGTCCGAGTTGATTTGGGGGCGCGGGAAACGTTTGTGTACGACGTGCGCGCCTCGTTTGCCAACGCCGCCGAAGGGGGCTTTGACCGGGTGCGGATCCACACGGGCATTGCGCCCGAGTTTACGCGCTTGGAAATGGGCGACCCGCTCGCGGTCGTCGAGCCGCTAGCCGTGGTCGAAGGCGACGCCAGCTTGGAGGTGTTCCTGCCACAAAAAGTGACGGCCGAGTCCAACGAGCCGCTGCGGGTGGTCTTTGCCGCGGAGGTTTTTGCGCGTGCGACGACCTTTACCGGCGAGGCGTTGACCGCAGACGAGAGCCTGCTGCCGCAGCCGATTGAGCCGGGCGACGCCAGTGCCGCGGTCTCGACCAATAGCCTGCGAGTGCTCGGGGCTGAGGACGAGGCCGCGGAGATCATCCAGCGCGTGCGCTTGTCGAGCGGGGTCGTCACGCCCAACGGCGACGGGGTAAACGACCGCTTAGCTATTGAGTACGCGCTGTTCCTGCTGCCGGCGCCCGTGCCGGTGGTGCTCGAGGTGTACGACTTGGCGGGCAACCGCCGCGCCCGCGTGGAGGTTGGCGCACAGAGTACCGGCCCGCAGCGGGCCTTTTGGGACGGCCGCGACGAGCAGGGTGCGCTCCTGCCGCCGGGCCTGTACTTGTTGGACTTGGCGCTGATGACCGAGGCCGAGCGCGGGCGCACGCTGCGGCCCGTTGGCTTGGTCTATTGAGGGAGCAAGGCATGGCGATCTGGTTCTTGTGTGCAGGTCTCGGCCTGTGGGCCGGCCCGCTCGCGGCCGAGGTTTATACCTTTGACAGTGCCGAAAAGTGGCAGACTTGGCAACTGCCGCAGGGGCTGGTGCAGCTCGGCCCGTCCGGGCACCTAGAGCTGGTCAAGTTCCGCAAGAACATTGACCCAGTGCGCGATGCGGGCGGCTTTTTCCACGATACAATGGAGCGGAAAGCCGTGCCGGGCGGCATCTTTCGGGCCGGGTCCAATCCGAGCGACGCCTTCAAGATCATCGACGGCGATTATAACACCTTCTGGCAGCCCGACCCGGCCGATCCGCTGGCCAAGTGGGAAGTCGAAATAGATCTCGGCCGGGCCGTGTTGGCCCAAGAGCTGCGCTTGCGCTTCCCCGACCAAGGAGGTGCGCGTCCCTTGCGGCAGTTTACGGTCTATGTGGCCACCGGGGCGACGATTGATCCGCGCAAGGACCTCTTCCGCTTCGAGTCGGTGTATCAGACGACCTTGCCCAACGAAGAGAGCGAAATCCGCATTGAGCTGAGCGGGCGCAACGACACAACGCGGGTCCTAGACGCTGGTTTGGATGTGGTACTTGCGGACGCGGCGCGTTTCCGGGTCATCCAGTACATTCGCATCGGCGTGGATGAGCAGAGTGCGGACGCGGCTCTCGCCGAGGTTGAAGTGCGCGCTGTCGGCGACAACCTCAGCCTCGGCGTCCTAGGGCGCGGTGGGTCCTTCAAAACCGGCCTAGTCGTCCGCGACGTGGGGGGCTTGGTCGACGGCGACATGAATACCTATGCCAACAAGTTCACTACCTATCGAGCCACCTCTGGCTGGCGCAACGAAGGGCTGTGGTGGGAGTTGGACCTAGGGGCCCAGTTTTGGATCGACGAGCTCTTCCTCTACTTCAACGACCGCGGCGAGGGTGCTTCCGGCTCTTCGGTGCGCAATGGGGGCACGGGATTTGCCTTCTTGGTTTCGGACGGCCGGCGCACGACCTCGGGCGCGGTGGACTACGATCGACTGGTGGGCCACGGCAATGAGCAAAACCCCGCCGCCGGTCCAGAGCGGCACTATCGCTACTTGTTCGCGCCGCGCAAAGTGCGCTACCTGTTCTGGCACGGCTTCCTGACTGATTGGGAGTGGCACGCGCGCCCGGCCGAGCTGATGCTGTTTTCGCCCGGCTACCCCGCGCAAGTGGTGCTGCGCTCGGGCTTTATCGACTTGGGCCAGATCGTCGGCGACGGCCGTTCCAAGGCCATCAAGCACCTGTCGTGGGATGCGGATTTGCCGCAGGGAACGCGAATGCAACTGCGCTCCCGCTCGGGCGTGGTGCTCAGCGAGGAGTACACCTATCACAACAAGATCGGCGAAGAGGTCACCGAAGAGAAGTGGCTCAGCTCGCCCAAGGTGTTGCGCGGCCGGGTGGATACTATGCTGGTCGTAGGCGAGGATTGGGGCGCGTGGAGCAATGTCTATCAGCTTTCGGGCGAAGCCTTCCAGTCGGACAGCCCGCGCCGCTTCGTCCAGCTAGAAGCCCTGCTTTCGACCGAGGATCCGCAGGTTGCGCCCGCGTTGCGCTCGCTGTCGATCGAATTTGAGGACGCCTTGGTGACCGAGGCCAAAGGGCAGATCTGGCCGCGCCAAGCCCAGCCCAACGAGGACACGCGCTTTACCTATGCGCTGTGGCTGGCGATTGCCGGAGACGACAGCGGCTTCGACCGGCTGCGGCTCATCGTCCCCGGCGGCGGCTTAGAGGCCGATGCAGTGGAGCTGACCCTTGCCGGCGAGACCATCGCCCCAGAAGAGGTCGCGCTGCGGGGCGACTCCCTTTTTGTGACCTTGGGCCAGCGCGTTGGCGGCGACTCGCTAGCAGTCCATTTCACCGCGCGTTTGTGGCGCAATGCCACGGTCTTCAGCGCGGAGCTTGGCCACGGAGATCGGCCCGGCCTCTGGCAGTCGGTGGAGGCTGCTGCTCGGCGCGCCAATGTGGTGCTCCTACCGGCGCTAGCTGGCAGCGATCGGCTCATCGGCGATCTGCAAGTTGCTCCAGCCACCGTTACGCCCAACGGCGACGGCATCAACGACCAAGTGCAGATCCGGTTTGTGATTTTTAAGGTAGAGACCGCAACGCCACAGGTGCGGGTATTCGACTTGGCGGGCCGCGTGGTGGCCGAGTTGGCCGGAGCGAGTGGAGACGTTGCTTCCTATACGTGGTCCGGGCGCGATGCCCAAGGAGTGCTGGTGCCGCCGGGACTGTATCTGTGCCACATTGATTTGGGGGCGACAGCCGGCGAGAGCGTGGCTGTGCGCCCCGTCGCTGTCATCTACTAACCCTTGCGCAAGGAATTCCATGCCCCGTCCCAATATCCTCTTCATTATGACCGACGACCACGCGGCCCACGCCATGAGTTGCTACGGCAGCCGCATCAACACCACGCCTAACCTCGACCGCATCGCCCGAGGCGGCATGCGCTTTGACCACTGCTTTTGCACCAATTCCATTTGCGGCCCCTCTCGTGCCACTATCCTCACTGGCACGTACAATCACGTCAACGGCATGACCACCCTAAACTCGCGCCACGACAACCGCCAGCTCAACTTCGCCAAGCTCTTGCAGGGCGTTGGCTACCAGACTGCCATCGTCGGCAAATGGCACCTCGGCCAAGGGCCGGCCCACTGGCCCACCGGCTTCGACTATTACAACATCCTCCAAGGCCAAGGCCCCTATTTCAACCCGGAAATGGTGTGCAACGGCGACAAGGTCCAATATCAAGGCTACACTACCGATATTATCACCGACCTGTCGCTCAACTGGCTCCGGGTGCGCGACAAGGACCGACCGTTTTGCCTGCTGTACCACCACAAGGCCCCGCACCGCCCGTGGGAGCCGGACGAAAAACACGCCCAGCTATACGAGGACGAGGATATTCCCGAGCCGGAGACCTTTGACGACGACTATCAGAATCGGGCGGCGGCAGCCAAGGCTGCCAAAATGCGGATCGACCGCGACCTCAACGCCACCGATCTCAAGCGGCCCGTACCCGCAGGACTGACCCCAGAAGAGGAGAAAAGGTGGAAGTACCAGCGCTATATAAAGGACTATCTGCGCTGCGTCGCCGCGGTTGATGACAACGTCGGTCGCGTGCTCGACTATCTCGACGTCGAGGGCATTGCCGACGACACCATCGTCGTCTATACCTCGGACCAGGGCTTTTTTCTCGGCGACCACGGCTGGTACGACAAGCGCTTCATGTACGAGGAGTCGCTGCGCATGCCCTTCCTCATCCGCTATCCCCGCGCCATTGCCGCCGGCCGTGTCAGTGCCGACATGATCCTCAACGTCGACTTTGCCCCCACGTTCCTCGACTACGCTGGCGTCGCCATTCCCGACTCGTTCCAAGGCCGCTCCATGCGCCCCGTGCTGGATGGACGAACCCCGGACGATTGGCAGACCGCAATGTACTACCGCTACTGGATGCACTTGGCACACCACCACGTGTACGCCCACTACGGAGTTCGCACCTTGCGCTACAAGCTCATCTACTACTATGCCGACGCCCTAGGCCAGCCCGGTGCCCTAGACGAGCGCAAAGAGCCGGAGTGGGAATTGTTCGATCTGGAAGAAGACCCGTGCGAATTGGTCAATGTGTACCGCGACCCAGCCTACGCCGCAGTAGTGCGCCAATTGCGCGGGGAGCTGCGCCGCCTACAGGAAAAGGTGGGCGACCAGCCCTATGTGGGGGAGGACCCGTTGCCGGATTGAGCAGCCAGCTCAACATTCCCAGTGAAGCCCAGCAGAATACGGGTGGCGATTTGTCACGCGCCCGAATACCCGTCGCAGGTGGTTTTACCGATTATTGAGCGACAGAAATCCTCTGATTACAAACGCACTCCCTGCTCCGTGAACCAATCCAAGGCCTCGCGGATCGATTCTTCGAGTGGCCGCGGTGCATATCTCAATTGACTCTTCGCCGAGGATTCATCAACGGATACCGGACAGTCGCGCAAGAGTTTGAGCGAATTTCGGGAGTAGAGAGGCGGTTGGTTTCGCTTCGCGGCTTTAATCAAGGGCAAACCTGCTCGGGCCAGAAAATAGGGTATGGCAGGGCGCATCACGCTATGTCCCAAGGCTTGCGAACACAGTCGCGCCAGTTCACGGATCTTTGCGTATCGCCCCGCAGTAAAATGAACCTCGCCGCCGTATTCGTTTGCCCCTACCGCATTCGCTATGGCATGCGCCACGTCGCGCACGTCGCTCCACCAAAATCCCCCGTTGACGAGACACGGAAGCCGCTTGCGCACCATGGCGAGCAACATGCTGCCGACGAGGCTCGGCTCGCTGTCGCCGGGACCTATGAGGGCCGAAGGACAGACGATAGATGCGTTGAGCAAACCGCCTCTCGCCGCGTCGAGCACGCTTATATGCGCTTCGGCTTTGGTGGCCACGTAGGGGATTTTGGAATGTTGACCCAGTTTTGAACTGACACTTAACGTCGTTCCACGCAGCGGGCTGAATGCGTGTATGGAACTGATGTGTACCAGCCTGTGGACGCCGTTACTGATACATGCTTGAATCACATTGCGGGTGCCCGTCAGGTTGACCGCGTCAGCCAAACCTTCGGGATCAGCGTCAATTGTCACAATCGCGGCATTGTGTACGACGGCGTGAACATTTTGGAATGCTTGGTTTAACGACTCGGGATTGCGGACATCGGCAGGCCGCAATTCGACCTGCTTGCTCAGGTCAGCGGGAAGTTTGCGCTTGCTACTCTCGTGCTCAACAGCGCACACCGCATACCCGCAGCGCAGCAAGGCGCGGCATATATGGCTGCCGAGAAAGCCCGCAGCACCGGTCACCGCCACTGTGCTATCTGTGTCTTCCATTGCTATTCAGCCTTTCCCTACGACCAATTCTTTGGCCAGGAAAAATGCGCGTTGATATCTTCCACGTATTTCATCGGTGCATTGGGTTCGATATTAAACAGCGCGTCCAATGTCTCCAACCCGTGCTCATACGATTTTGTCTCTTTGCTTTCGAGTACGCCAAACAGCATCATGGATTTATCGCCCGACAAAACCGCTTCGAGGGTGCGCTCCATGTTGAGCCAATCGGGATAGATGCACTCTAGCATAATTTTCTTTGGCAATGGCGGCACGCGCAAAGGCTGAATGCCCTTCTTATTGACAATCGCGGGGACTTCCACTGCCACGTCGTCGGGAATGCCCGGCAGGGCACCGCAATTGGGCACATTCACCTGAAACTGACCTTCCACGTTGTTGACTAGTCCATTCACAATGGGAATGTGCTGCTCGGGCGTCATCCGCTCGCCAAACAGATCAACCGGGCGGATTTTCTCGTCATAGGCCGCCGCTTTCATCTGCTCGTATTTTTTTGCTTTGCCGGCCAGCACTGCATCGCGTCCGGCCGGCGTGTCTTTGCCGCCCTTGGGGTCATACCAGTATTGCCGCGTCGCCAAATCCGTGTGATACCACCAGCCGCCGCGCCGCGGCGTATCGCCAATGGGCATCAGGCCATACATCTTGTATTGATGGATCGCCGCGCGCGACATCTGCGTGGGGATCGCCTTGCCTTCTCGGGCTAACCGCTCCCAATACGCCTCGCTCTCCTCGGCAATCCACTGATCCAGTCTTGGATACATGTCTTTGTTTTCACAGATGAAATCCGTCAACCAGATGTTGTGATTCAACCCCGGTGCCTGCCACGTCACCTTATCGGGATCTAGGCCCAAGGTGTGCGCCACGCCCGCATAGCCGTAGTGCCCGTGACACAAGCCGCACACCTTGATCCCCGTCTCCCGCGTCATCAACGTCGTTCCGTCAAAGACCGGATTGCCCGCCAACAAAATCCACGCGTCGGGGCACAGTTTCTCCATGTCTTTTGCCACGTCCAACATTAGTTGCAGATTGTGATATTCGGGCATCCCGGTTCGGTCGTAAAAATAGCCGAGTGTAGCCGTCATTTTGCGCCGGTGCTGCATGAAGTACTCATTGTGCGTTATTGTTGCTGTATTGATTACAAAATCGGCGTCTTTTAGCGCAACTTCCCGATCCGTGGTTTTCTCAAACGTCATCTCTGCGCCCAAATCCTCGGCATAGTGCCGCCCGAGTGCATAAATGATATTGAGCACTTCCTCGTTGATGTCCATAAAACAAACGTGGCTGCCGTTCAGTGCCTTGGTCAGACACAAATCTTTGACCAAGCCGAGCGAAAACACCACGCTGCCCGCGCCAAAAATCGTCACCTTATTGGCCATTGCATCCTCCTCGGTGAAAAATCTCAACAGGGGTCTAAGTTGTAGTATAGCCCCGATTCCCGATACTGAAAACGCCCGGGGCGCATTCGCGGATAGCATCTTCCGTTTTTCCTAAAGCCATTTGTATTCGTCCCCGTCGATACCGAGCCGCTGTGCCATCTCCCTTTCCTAAAGCCATTTGTATTCGTCCCCGTCGATACCGAGCCGCTGTGCCATCTCCCTAACGTCCGCTAGCGTCACGCGATTGAGCGGGATTCCCTGTGTGCGATACTCGGCGCGGTGAATCGCTTCTAGCTCGCCGGGGGCGTACACTCGGTCGAAACCGGGCGCGAGCCGACAGTCGTGGATCTGCTCGATGGCGGCGTCCACTCTTGACTTGAAGCGTTCGATATCCTCGAAGGCGGCAATGTGGATGGCGGCGACGAAGTGGCCGTCTGCGCCGGGGGTCGGCCCCGCCTCAATGCTCCCCAGTTCGGTCCCGTAGCTAGCGCCGGAAAGCATAGACGAAAGGACGCCCATGATCATCGCTAGCCCGGTGCCTTTGAACCCTCCGATGGGGGCTAGCAGGCCGTCGATAGCTACCTTGGGATCGGTCGTCGGCCGGCCTTCCCGGTCTAGTGCCCAGCCCTTGGACAGGCGCATCCCTTTCTGTTCGTAGATGCGAATTTTTCCGTGGGAAGAGCCGCTGAACGCGGCGTCGTACACGATGGGAGCCATCTTCCCGGCTGGGACGGAGAACGCAAGCGGATTGATGCCCAAGACTCGCTCGGCACCTCCCCAGGGTGCCATCGTCGGAAGTGCATTTGTGGTCGCGATTCCGATCGCGTCGTGCGGCAGCGCCATGCGGGCGAAATACGCCATGGCACCGCAATGATTGCTGCCGCGAATAGCTCCTGCTGCTATGCCGGTCTGCGCTGCCTTGCCGATCACCTCCCGCATGGCCAAGGCCGTGCCGATCTGTCCCATTGAATTGCGTCCGTCCACTATGACAAACGAGGGCCCTTGGCCGACGACTTCGGGCCTGGCGGTCGGGTTCACGCCTTTAAGAAGCTGTTGAGTTATTCAGATGCATTTAGCGACGGTAATCTTTATCATGGCAATCCGAATGATGTTCTCTGCGGATTGGGTAAGAATTTCGAAGTCCTTGGCCAAGCGTCGAAATCCGCCTAGCCACGCCAAGGTCCGCTCGATAATCCAGCGTTTGGGCACCACGTGGAACCCTTGGGCTGGTTTATCCGCTATATCGAGTCGCAATCCTAACAGGGTCTCGACGCATTCAACGGTGGTTCCGCGATAGCCTTGGTCGCCGGAGAAGGCTTCGACCGAAGCATACTTTTCTGCGACTTGGGCACATACGTGGGCCCCTTGACTGGTATCCGCTACATTCGCGGCATGTACTTGGACGGTCAGCATGTTCCCTAGGGTATCGGTGGCGAGGGGGCGTTTCCGTCCTTTAACCTTTTTTTTCCCCATCCACGCCGCGATCTTGACTGGCATATTGGGTTTTAACCGATTGCGAATCGATCAACACATAGGTCGGAGGCTCGTTTTTACCCTGCTTTTGACGGGCATGCGCATTCAGCGCGTCGAGCGCCGGTTCCCAGACGCCGCGTTGATTCCAGCGCCGATAATGGTCATAGACCGTATCCCAAGGCGGCAAATCAAGGGGCAGCATCCGCCACGGAATGCCCCCTTTGACCACATATAAAATGGCATTGACCACCGCCCGTTTTGCATACTTGCCGGGGTTGCCCCGGGGATCGGGACGGTCGAAAAACGCAGCCAGCAGCGCCCATTCTCGATGATCTTACTACACGACACCAAATAAATTGCAGTGCAGCCCCCGGTTAGGTTTATTGGTTGTGTCCATCAACCCTCCTCCTAACCGTTTGGAGCTGCACCGTGAGCGTATTTCATACGTTAAAACGAGCACTACGTCAAGGAGCTTGCTCGATGACGCGCTATCAAGCCGACCTGTTGCCTCGTCTGCTGTGGGCGTTAATACAGACCCGTTCGGTCAACCTCAAGCAGGTGGCTGCCGCCGTTTGGGGGTCGGCGACCCCTGCCAGTTGTTATCGCCGTTTGCAGCGGTTTCTCAGCGGCAGGTGGTCGCCGCAGGTAGGCACCCAACTGATCGTGCAACGGGTGGTCAAGCCGGGTACGCCGGTCTTGCTGACGTTGGATCGTACCCACTGGCAGTACGGCCAAACCCATCACAATCTGTTGTGCTTAGGGGTGGTATATCAGCGCGTCTCGATCCCGATTGAATCGGGGTCCCTGGGTCGAGCGGGCAACTCCACCATGGCCGATCAAATCAACCTGTTGAACCGAGCCTTAGCCTATCTGCCGGCGGGGCGCTGTTGCCTGTTGGCCGACCGGGAGTTTATCGGCGGCACTTGGCTACGCCATCTACAGAAACAGCAGGTCGACTTCGTCATTCGGGTGCGCGCCAACTACACGATAGAACGAGCCGACGGCACCGTTCGATCCTTAGCGTGCACCACCCGCGGCCAGGCCCCAAACACCACATGCGTCTATGAACATGTCCACTTATATGAGGGGTCTAATACCGTACCGGTTCATATTATATGTCATCGTCCGCTCCAGGGAGCGCGCATCTTTTTGGCGACCCATCGAACCGATTTCGACGCGGTGGTTTCGTTGTATAAACAGCGGTGGGCGGCCGAGACCGCGTTTGGGTTCCTCAAGTCGAAAGGCTTTGATTTGGAAACGACCCACCTGCGCGACCCCGAGCGCATCCGGCGTCTATTGAGCGTCCTCACAATCGCCATGCTATGGGGACTGCGCGTCGGAGCGCATCTACACCAACACCAGACGACGCCCATAAAAAAACATGGAGCCCTCGCCCAAAGCCGCTTCCGACGAGGACTCGATTATATACAACACCTCATCGCCAATCGACAACAAAAAAAGAAAACAATACTACACATGATACGATTATTGGTGTCGTGTAGTTAGACGTATCAGTCAAGTCACTGGGATAGCCGCCCATAGCAAAAGCCTCCTTTCGCAAAAAAGACATTACGCAATACATTATACAAAATACAAAGATAGCTTTTTTAACTCAACAGCTTACTAAGAGCTGCGACAGCTTCTTCAGGGTATGCAAACGCCCTGCTTCCTTCGGGGAGCAGGGCGTTTGTTTTAGAAGTAGGGGCGAGTTTCAAGCCATCGCTGAGTTAAACTGGGCCAAGATCGGCCAGATACAAAGTGAGAAGGGAATCCTCACTCCGATTGAGAAAAGTGGCGATCCGATTTTTGTTCCGCAGCAACAAGTCCGCAATGCGGTCAGTTCCAACATTTCCCACGGCAAGTCATATAGCAGTCCTAAATGACTTGAGAAGTTTCATGGTTTTTTCTATCTTCATTCTACGTTTTCCTATGCTTCGTCTTTTTTTGGAGGTTATCTATGGTTTCGGATACGTCTTTATCTGCGTTTATCGCGCGCAATCCCGACGCCCGGGAACTGAAACGAGCGTTAGCGGTTCAGATGACGCTGTTGGGCATCAAACAAGGTGCGATACAAGCGATTCTCGGGGTGCAGTCGAGCTTCATCAGTACGTGGAAGAAGCGCTACCTATCCGAGGGGGTTGCCTGCTTTCGCTTAGGCTATAAAGGTTCGCAGCCGTATTTGTCGGCCGATCAACGGGCGCAAATCCATGCGTGGTTAGCGCCCCAATCGCAGCCTTCGGTCGCCTCGTTAGCCTCGTATATCCAAACGCAGTTTGGCGTGGTCTTCAAATCGTCGCAAAGTTATTACGCTATTCTTTCTCAGGCGGGCTATAGCTGGAAAAAGACGCAGGCTCGACAGCCCAAAGCCGATCCCCAACAGGGGCGAGACCAACGAGAAGAAATAAAAAAAAACGAACGGCGCATAAAGCCGAGATCGAAGCGGGTCAAGTCAGTGCCTTTTTCATCGATGAGTCGCACCTGTGTTGGGCTGATGCGTGTGGCTATGGTTGGGGCCGTCGAGACCAACGCCTTGAGGTGGCTATTGAAAATGGACGCCAACGCCAAACCTATTATGGGGCCTTGGATGTGGTTAAGGGCACCTTCCTCATGCAAAGTTATCCCAAGGCCAATGCGCAGCATACGGTCGATTTTCTACGTTACCTACAACAGCGTCGGCCGGGTCAAAAGTTGTTGATCTTTTGGGATGGTGTTTCCTATCACCATCAACATATCATGCGCGATTTTCTACAAACGATGCAGGCCTCGCTACCGCCCAACCAGTGGAAGATATGCGGTACGAGATTGGCCCCCTATACACCGCAAGAAAATCCGGTCGAGGACATCTGGTTAAAGGGCAAGACCTTTGTTCGTACCCATGCGCTATGGACGACCTGTTTTGAACAGATCAAAGACCTATTCGTAAAGGGCATTCGACAGAAAAAATACTTCCAGTTCCCCAAATTGATGCAATATACATTGGCTCTTAAATGATTTAGGACTGCTATATTACCTTTGGCGGATGGCCTCGGAAGAAGCTGAGTTGACAAAGATCTTCATCCTTCGACGCGATTGCGAATCCCTGTTCGACTGCGTAGGCCCAAATAGCTGTATCAGGTTGGCTGCGAAGTCCAACTTGATGGACACTGGCGGTGCCGGGAAAGACCTCCTCAATTCGCGCCACGAGCCGAATCCGCAATAGCAAACCACTTCTTGTCATTAGTGGCCACGACGTGGTCATCATCAACCGAGTAAAGAAAGAAATCAATATCCCCACTATCGTTCTTCTTGGGCAAGAGCCCCTCTGTCATCAGGCGGATCAAGTAGTGCGTGTACAGATGGGTATAGCACTCTATCTTGGGAATGGCGGCGGCCAATTCATGGGCTCTCTGCTTGGTAAGCACACCGAGGTCCTTTTTGTCCGCTTTGAAGAAGGCACGCATCTGGCAAGCGGATATAATGCGAGCAGACCACTCTTTCGACTTCATCCCGGCGAGAAATTTTTTCTTTTCCTCACCTCGCAGTTTAGGCACAGACGGGGACCGTTTCTCTGGAGCCCTTGCGTACCACTCTTGAAACCTTGGGATAGTATCCGCCATCAGGGCAATGAGAGAATCCACCCATTCTTGCTCACTCTTCTCACGCCAAGTCGCTGCAAACGGTACATTCAAGCGCCGTCGGACCCGAATCTCGTAGTCCGGTACACCGCGCTGAACTTTCTCAAGGCTCTGACCTTTAGCCAAGGATCGGACAGCGTCGGCGTATGAGGGAGCAGGTTCCGCCAACTCGTAGCCAAATGCCGTAGTCAGATGTGATTCGGGGTCCGGGAGTTCCTCTATCCGGTGCTTGAGGATGGCGTCAGCCGCTGCCTTGCGGTCTGCAAATGACCTGTCATCAAGTTTAGATACCAACTCAATTATTGAGATGGGAGAGTAACAGAGGCGCTCTCTAGGTTGCCTGACGTCCTCAATGCGGATTCGATTCAATCCTATATCGCAAAGCACATTCGTATCGAGGATCACGGTCTTCGTCATGTCATGCTCCTGTTTCGTTTAATCTCGCGCCACGGGCCAATCAGGAGCACGGCGAGCAATTTATCCTATGCTCTCTGTACTTATTTGGCCCCAACCGGCATATCGTTATTTTTCACGTCGGCATACGCCATGGCAAGGGCTTTCTGCATGGCGCGGGTGATCCCAAAAGACGCCATTTGGCAGTGGATGTCGTCGAGGGTGAGGTACAAAAAAGAAAAACAGCATCCTCGGGGGCACGGCTCGTCCTTCCCTAAGCGCCGATCATCTCCTGCATCTTAGCGGCGATCCAGTCAATGGCCACGTCGGCCATCACCCGGCCTTTCTTGGGCGTGGCCAAGTCGCGGCCGGCCTCAAAGTAGATCGGGTCGCGCGGGGCGTAGCTTTCGCTCTGTATCTGGAGATTGGCCGCCTCGTAATCAACCCCTTTCCACTGCACGTTCTCGGGGAACGCCGCCATGGCAAACGAGGTTTCAAACTCGGCCGCGTGTGCCGGGCAATCCCCCGAATCCAGCACTTGGGCGACCAGCTCCGGCGAATACGCGGCCCAATACGAATAAAACTGCACGTCCATGTCCAGCCGCTTGCTGAAGTCCTCGACTTGGCCGCCCAAGGGGCTGTTGCCGGCGTGGCCATTGCATATCAAGACGTGCTCAATCCCGTGCCGCTTGAGCGACTCGCACACGTCGTAGGCCACGGTAAAGAAGGTCTCTGGCCGCAGGCTCAAGGTGCCGGGGAACTCCATCCAGTGCTCGGATATGCCTATGGACAGGGGCGTGGCCACCACCACTTGCGGATAGAGCTGCAAGGCCGCTTGGTGCGCCACATGCGCCGCGCTGGCAGTGTCGTGCTCCATTGCCAAGTGCTCGTTGTGCTGCTCCGTGCTGCCGGTGGGCAAAATCGCCCCTTTGATCAGGCCCTGTTCCAACCGCTCGCGCACGTGGCGGCGAGTCAATTTCCACAGCCGTACTTCTTCGACGATCATCGTTCTACTCCTCGGATTGGCGTTTGACAGTGCAACTCTCAGGGCCTATCATGCAAAATTAATCGACCGGAGACAACGCCCATGCACATTGCCTGCTGTTTTTTGCTCTTGGCCACCCTGCCCCTAGCCGCCCAAACCGACCCGTACGAAGGCTTTGCTGGCTTCTGGCTCGAAAACGACCGCGCCGAGGCTTTTGCCATTGCCACGCCCTATCCGCGGGTCCTCGCCTTCCGCCTCAAAGGCGGCGAAAACCCCCTCCACGTCTCCCGCGAATACGAATACGTCGGCGTGCGCTCGTGGTTCTTCGAGCCGACGCAGATTCCCGAATCCGGGCTGCCGGCCCTGCAACCGGCCACCGCTGAGATGACTGGCGTGCGCTCCGTCCGCCTCACGGCCGCCCCGGACGACAGCTCGGGCCTACAGCTCATCATGGAAGTCGCGCTCGACAGCGAGCGGCCCGTACTCCAGATCCGCCACGGCTTCAAAAACATGCGCACCGCAAAGCGCCGCATTGCCTGCTGGGTCCTCAACGTCATCCGCCCGGACGCGGGCGTCGGCGTCGTACCGTGGCGCAGCACGGGACGCCGCAGCTTGCTGTTCTGGCCGAGCACCGACCCCAACGAAGTAGGCATCCACCTAGAGGCCCGTGCTCTCGCGCTCGACTATCGGATTGAGCCGCAAAACGGCTGGCACAAGGTCGGCACCAATAGCGACGCCGGTTGGATCGCCTTTGTGTGGAACGGAAACGCGCTCAAATCCACCGTCGCCCACGTCACCAACGCCGAATACCCCGAAGATGGCGGCACGGTGACGATGTTCAATTCCACGTCTGAACTATTTGACGGCAAGCCGCGCTTTGGCGAGATCGAAAACGTCGGCCCGCTGAGCGAACTTATGCCGGGCAATACGTTGTGGATGGAGCAAGAGTTGGAGTTGTTTAGCGGAATTGAGACCGACGACCCCGCAAGCTGGGTCGAACTGCTAGAGGCCCAATAGCGGCCCAAGCCCGCCGTTCAAGCCCGCCACAAGTCGAGCTGGGGCCGGTCGCCGATTTGGATCAGCGATCCAGCCGCTTCAAAGGGCATGCGCCCGCCAATGCAGTACGTACACAAGTCGCGCTCGGGCAGGCCGGCGCGCACAAACGCGTCTAGCATCCCCTGCCGCGACAAGTAAATCACCGGCATCCCCATCGTCTCGCCAATGGCCGCGGTCGTGCGCCCACGTGCGATAAACTCGTCGCCCGGCGGCGGGTCCGGCGGCATATCCACCCCAAAGGTGCATCCCCTCGGCACGCCATCGTCGCCGATAATGCCAATCGGCGGCGTGTAACTCACCAAATAGGCATGCTCGACGCCAGCCTCCTCGTAGAGTAGCTCACAGGCGCGCTTGGAATTGTTGCCGCGGATGATGCTGTCGTCGATCAGGACCACGGTCTTGCCCTTGAGTTTTTGCGCCATCCCGGGCAAAAGATGCAGGTTCTGTTCGATCGACTCTTTGCGCTCGCCAGCGGTCGAACCTTGGAACGAGCGCTCGCCGCGCATTTTGTAAAACACGGGCTCAAAGGGCAATTCCGCCTGCTTGGCGTAGGCGCGGGCCGCTACCTCGGGACAGCGCGGCAGGTACGTAACCAGATCGACGTCCGGCGGCAGAAATTCCTCGCTGAGCATCTCCCCTAGGGATTCGCGGATGCGGCGCACGCTGACGCCGTTGATGATCGAGTCGAGGTCGGTGATGTAGTTCCACTCAAAAAAGCAATAGGCGAGGTTGGTCGAGACCACGACTTCCTTGCTGTAGTTCCCTTCCGGCGTGAGATAGTAGATCCCGCCCGGCTCCAAGTCTTCGACGTATTCGCCGCCGTTTTTGCGGAAGGCAATGTCCTCCGAGGCCATCACGTACTTGCCGTCCTTCCAGCCGAGCACCCCGGGTTTAATCCCGGTGCGATCGCGGATCGCAACCACGTCGCGCTCGCGCTTGTCGGCAATGGCCAAGGTATAGGCACCGGGCACTTCCTTGAGAAAGTTGTGCGCGCCGCGCTCGCGGTAGAGGTAGAGCAGGGCCTCGGTATCGCAGCTCGAATACAGGCGCAGGGGAGCCGAGTCCTCGAAGAAGACGCGGTCAATTTGGCCGTTGTGGACGGCCGCCATGTCGCAGTCCCAGATCAGGATGTGGTTGTCGCGGTGTTCGACCGCGCCGCCGATGACGTGCGGATGCGCCTCTTCGAGGATTTTGTCCTTTGAGCCGCGCGTGGCGTAGCGCACGTGGGCCATGTAGGTGTGGTAATTGGGGCTGAGGAAAATTTTGTGCAGGTCGGTTACGTCGAAGCGCGAGACCCCGCCCTTCCACTTGATCACGTCGATGCGGCCGTCACCTACTGCGGCAATGCCGGCCGCCTCCCGGCCCCGATGCTGTAGCGAATGGATAAAGCGATAGGCGTCGTGCAGAGAGTGAGCTACGGTCAAACCGCAGTTGTGGCGAACGACCTCGGCCATAGACGTACCTCGCGGAAAATGTGAAGGGAATGTAACGCAAAAAGTACGGGCGACCTCGCCATACGGCAAGGCCGCGATGTTACAACGTCAGAATCAACCCTTGTGCCAAAAGCGAATCAACCGTCTGGGCAAACGCCGCGGTCGCCTCCTCGACATCTTGGGCCGTGTGCGCCGACGAGAGCACGCCGCCGGTGGAGCTCATGTTATCGACCCCGTAAAAGCGCAGATTGCGCTGGTACTCTTCGATCAGCTTCCCCGGCATCCCCTTGAGCCGCTCGGCCGCAGTCGCGTGCAAATCCGCCCGGCTGTGGGCTTTTTGCACGCGCTGGCGCTCGGTTTCAAAATAGACGTGAAAAGTCGAACACACCCCGTACGCGTACCCGGCAATGCCGCGGCCTTCCAGTACTTCGTCCCAAGCGGTGCGCAGCTCGGCGGCGCGGGCGTTGGCTTGGTCTATGGGCTGGCCCGTGGCCACGCGCTCGAGCACGGCGATCCCGGCCGCGGCCGAAAGCGGTGCCCCGTTAAAAGTCCCTTGGTGCGCCACCCGCGGGCGGGCATCGTCCGGCACGTCGAAGAGTTCCATAATGTCCGCCCGTCCCACCACGGCCCCGCCGGGCATGCCGCCGGCCACCACTTTGGCGAAACAAGACAGGTCCGGCCGCAGTCCGTAGAGCACTTGAGCGCCGCCCGGACTAAAGCGAAAGCCGGTGACCACCTCGTCGAAAATCAGTATCACCCCGCGTGCGCGGGTCATGGCTTGCAGCTCGCGCAAAAACTCCGCTGCTAAAGGCACTCGGCCCCACGAACCCCCCGATGGCTCAATAATCGCCGCCGCAATATCGCCATCGGCGTCGAGGACGCGGGCGACTTGGTCCGCATCTCCCGCTGGCACGCAGACCACGTGCTCGCGCACCTGCGGCGGAATGCCCAACGAGCCGTCCGCGTCAAAGGGCGGCTGTACGCCGCGCATCACATCGTCGTGCCACCCGTGGAAGTGGCCGGCAAAGCGCAGGATTTTGCGGCGGCCGGTAAAGGCCCGCGCCAAGCGCAGCGCCAGCAGGGTCGCCTCCGTCCCCGAATTGACCAAGCGCACGCGCTCGGCCGAGGGAACGAGCGCCTGTATGCGCTCGGCCCACTCAATGTGCAGCGGGTGGTCGTTGCCAAAGTGCGTCCCGCGCCCCACCGCTTCGGCAATGGCCGCAACGACTTCGGCGGGCGCGTGCCCCAAGAGCAAGGCACCGTTGCCGAGCAGGAAGTCGATGTACTCGTTGCCATCGACATCCCACTTGCGGCCGCCGGCCCCCCGCTCGATGTAGAGCGGCACCGGCGTTGCGTAGCGCAGGTCGTGCCCGGCCTTGCCCCCGAGCACCTTGCAGGCGCGGGTAAAATACTCCTGCGACCGAGGGCGCGCGGCGGCGTATTGCTCGTATATCTGGTTGCTCATGGACCTTTGCCTTTCTTCAATACACGACGCCCAGATTTCCGTTAGGTGTGCCTTGGGGATGTGGGTTGGCTTTCGTTGAACAAGTGATGCTATGCTAGAGGCACGTCCCGCCGTGGAACATGGCCTCCGAAAATAGTCTGGCGCGGGACAAGCTAGCTAGGATATAGTGCTGCATCAACTCCTGCAATGCGTTCTCCTGTTCGACCGCAATCCGCAGGGACTCGGTACAATAACTCAGACCATCTCGCTTCCAGCTAATTTCTCGGTGGAGGTACACGGCGTCGGCAATGGTGCGCAACGGCGAGGCAATAAACGCCCACCTTAGTACGCGACATAAGGCTTCGACCTAGGTCCCTAGTCCAAACGGTACGCCAGCAGCGCACCGCGCCTCGTCGCGTAAAGATACCCATTGGCCACAGACATGGCGTTGAAGTACCAAGAGTGGTCACTGTCGGGTTCTTCGGGTACAATCAAGGGATCGCCCTCGACTAGTGCCCCGTATCCGGCTATAGTCCACGCTCTCACTTTGCCGTCTGAGTGGTCTATTAGGCCATAGGCTACTCCATTGGCAACCAGCAACTGCCCAAGGTCCCACCTATCGCTTTGAGACAACGGCAGGTATCCTACTTCGCGCAATGAGTCGGGATCGCTGATATCGAACTCGACCAACTCGTGCGGCCAAAAGCGCTCGACATAGAGCTTGTCTCCATCGGTAGCCACTAGCTTAGGACCGTAGTAAGACCGAGGCCGAAAGGACTCTAGAGTATGCCGCCCGGTCTCGCGCAAAGCACTCGCATCGGTCACATCAATGACCACCAATTCGTGCTTGGTCCCTATATAAGCGCGACTTCCGCGCACCCGTACATGGCATCGGCGTCTCCATACTGAGGGATCGTTGAAGGGATCGGGTATGGTCATTATCACCCGCTCATCGCCCACCACCGGCATTCCCTCCTCGTCGAGGGCAAAAGCCTCGGCGATCAGGGCATCGCCCCGCTCCCGGATGAGGAGTAAACCGCCGTCTGTGGCTCCCCAATACTGGTAGAACCACTTCTCCTTGCTAATGGCGGCGAACATGCGGTGGCCCTTGAGCGTAGGCGCGGTCGGATCGCTGACGTCGAAGACCGTCACCACGAGGCTGTCGCTGGGTAGCCCTTTGCGCCACCCGACGATGTAAGCCAGCGAATCGACTACGCATATTTCGCTCGATGGTGGCCCTTGACTGCTCAATCTATAATTCTTGGATGTAGTGCTGCCGAGCAAACGCATTTCCTGCGGATTGCTCAAGTCGGCTATGGCGATACTGCTTTCTCCGTTGGTCATATAGGCGAACTTCCCATGGATGGCGAGGTCCATATAGGCCCCAACAGTGGGGCGCTCTAATATCCCAACCGGCATTCGTTGGTTGTTCCAAGGGACCTCGACATAGGAAATCGCAAAGACGGCTACAAGGGCTGCACCCCACCCTATCGCCACCGTGCGCCACGAGAGGATTGCCTCGCGGTAGCGACGCAACAGCACCACGGCCACCGCCAATGCCGCCGCTGTTAAGCCCAGACTGGCCAAAACCTTCACCCAAAACCGAGCCGAGTCCGTCGCCAAGCGCACGAGGTGCCCTTGGGCATCCAAGCCGATTGCGACGAGAGGATAGCGATTGAGAATCGGCAAGATAGCCGTCGCCGGGCCGGTGAGGAAAACCCCCAACACCACGGCCAGCGAAATCCCTACGGCGAGACCCTTGAAGGGATGGTCCGTCACCACCGAGCTGATAAAAATTAAAGCGTAGAGCAGCGAGAATTGAGTAAACGACAGGGCGACCATGGAGGCATAGTCAATGCTCTGCACGGTGACCAGTTGATATGCTTGCCAATCGCGGTTCGCCTCAAGACTCGCCACGTCTATGTACACCGTCGCCCAAGCTGCTAGCGCGACCAACAGCAGTCCGCCAAGCCCCATTAAGAACTTGACGGCCAGCACCGTCGCGCCCGCCACCGGCTTGTCTAGGAGGAAGGACAAGGTGCCAGTGCTGCGCTCGCCGGCGATGGCGGCCGCGGCCACCATAATCGCCATCGCTAGCAGAACGCCCATAATCAGCCCGTCAAAAATTCCTGCGTAGCTGCGGTTGAAATCGGCATTGTTCCGCATCAGACAGACCACCACGGCGAGTGCGACGGGCACCAACACCTTGGGCAGGATTTCGCGGCCCTCTTTCCACAACAGCGCGTATAAGGCACTCATAGCTGGCCCCCTTTAATCTGCTCCAGCGAGAACACCATGAGCGAACGCCCGAGCGGGAGGTATAAATGACCGCGGACGAGGTGGAGCCGTTTCCAATCGCGACCAAAAGAAGACGAAGGTTCTTGCCAATAATACACGCGCTCATGGGTGCGATAAGGAGTCAGCCGATACGCGGATAACCCATCCTGTTGCGCGCTGTACACCCAGCCGTCGATTATTTTTATGGTAGTTCTAGCACTAAAAGACCAGTAGCCGATCTCGCGTGGCCTATTGGGATTGGTGATGTCAAAGGCTACCAAGTCTCCGGGCCAGTACCGTTGGACGTAGAGCGTGTCGCCCTCGCGAGTTATCGGGCGGCTCTTGTGCGCGTCGTACTCGCTGTTGTAGTCGCCCATTTCCACCCGCACAGTCTCTCGCAGCGCACCCAGATTCCGGGCATCCACCGCGAGGAAACCGGCTCTATACCCTACCCATATCCGCTCGTCGTGTATGTGCATGGACAGCTCGTGACCCCACCAGCTTCTGAAGTCGTCTTTGGGCAACTCCTCGACGACCAATTCGCCAGCCCGTCTAGGCATTCCTTGCGCATCTAAGGCAAACGACACGAATCCCAACTTGCCGCCCCAGCGCCCGCTGAGGATCAGCCCCGCGCCGCAGCGGTCCCAAGCCCAAGATGTATTTATATCGTCGCCGATTATCCGATACCCTTTGAAGACCGGCTGGGCCGGATCGCCAACGCTGAACACGGCGATGCCGAGGCTGTCGGCCGGCAAGCCCTTGCGCTGGCCGAGGAGATAGGCCAGCGAATCCACGACCGCGACCCGGTGCATCGACCACAGCGGCACCTCCACAGCGGCTAGTAGCTCAGGCTTAGTAGGATCGCGCAAATCCACGACCGCCAAACCCCCTTCAGCCGCCACGTATCCGCGATCTCCGACGACGGCCAAGTCGAGATAGGCTCCTTCCTCGGGCGTCAGCACACGCAGCGGTCCCGGTTTCGGCGGCCGGGGCTCAGAGGTTATATCCGTCACAGTCATGAAAGCGATCACGATCAGGGCCAGCCAGCCGGAGACAACGGGCTTCCAGCCGAGACTGGCCCCGCGGAAGCGGCGCAAAAGCACGATGGAAACGGCCGCACAAGTGGCCATCACCGCCGCTGTCGCGCTGAGTCGCACGAAATAGAGCCAAGGGTCGTTCACTGTGCGGACGATCTTATCCTTGTGGATTCCTAGATTCAAGGAGAAGGATGGCTCGAGCGCGGGGAAATAGTGCAGCATTTTGTCGGATGACATGAGCAAGACGATCAGCAGCAAAACGCCCAAGGCCGCTCCCTTGAGCGGGTGATCGGCCACCGTCGAGCAGGCGAAGATCACGCTGTAAGCGACCAATCCCGGCGCAAAGGAGATCAGCAACATGTTGACATAGCCTACCTCCTCAACGAGCCGATTTACAGAGGGGTACCAATTGCCGCTAAAGCCGTAGGCCAGCCCCTCTAAGTCCAGATACACCGTCACCCAAGCCCCAGCAGCCATCGCGCTCAAGGCTGCTGCGCCGACGACGTACTTGGGCAGCAACACTTCCGCTGCCGACAGGGGCTTGCCCAGCAAAAACGCCAAGGTGCCCCGGCTGCTTTCCTTGGCGACCAAATTCATGCCCAGCGCGACGCCGCAGACCACGATAAAATTCGCAATCCAAGTACCGAAGTCTTGGGCAAATTCCGCGTTGAAATCCGCGTTCTGCCGCAGCAGCACCACCACCGCACACAGCCCCAACCCCACCAGCACCTTCGGCAGCTCCTCGCGGCTTTCCTTCCACAGCAATGCGCGCCAAACCCTCACGACGGAAGCCCCCCTGTCACGTATTCGACGAAACTCTCCTCTAAGCTCAGGTCGATCACCTCTACAACTCGTCCGCCCGCCGCCTCAATCTGCGCTTGGGCCTCGCCGCCGTAGTTGAAAATGGTCAACAGCTGCTGGCGGCCCTCGCCCTGTACGCCGCGCAGCCCAGCCACCCCGGCAAAATCCACCGCGCCCTCGGCCCGCACCAGCACCCGTTTAACCTGCTGCCGCACCGCGTCCAACTCGCCGCAGACCAGCAGCTTGCCCTCGTCGATAATGGCGACTCGATCGGCCACCCGTTCGACTTCGTGGACCAAGTGCGACGAGAAAAACACCGTCCGGCCCTCCGCGCTGATGACTTGAATGATGCTTTCGAGCACGTCGCGGCGCACGATCACGTCCAGCCCCGAAGCCGGCTCGTCGAGGATCAACAGCTCCGGGTCGTGGCCCAGCACCAAAGCCAAATTGAGTTGGGCGTTCATGCCCCGCGACAGGTGCTTGACCTTCTGCTTGGGATCCAGCCCAAAGTGCTCGATCAGCGCGGCGACCTTGTGCTGGTCCCAGCGCGGATACAACTGCCCGGCAAACCACGCCACCTCCTCGACCTTCATCCAGTCGTAGAGCACCGGGTTGTCCGAGATGTAGCCCACCCGCTCCTTGAGCTCCTTTTCGTGGACGTGCGGGTCGTGGCCCAGCACCTCCACCGTGCCGGCGGTGGGTTTGAGCATGTTCATCAGTATTTTGATGGTCGTGGTCTTGCCGGCCCCGTTGCGCCCTAAAAAGCCGAAGATGCTGCCCTCGGGCACCTCCAAGCTTAGTCCATCTACCGCTCGGTGGTTGCCAAAGGTTTTAACCAAGCCTGCGATGCGAATCGCCGCTGCTGCCATAGTTGCTTCTCCTATTGGCTGCTGAATTTTTCTAGGGTTTCCTCAAACACGCGGCGCAAGCTCGCCGCGTCCAACCCGAGCTGGGTCCCTTCCACCAGTGCTTTTTCCATCAGCTTGCGGACGATGTGCAGCCGCTCTTCGGCACTCATAGAGACCCCCTTTTCGGCGACGTACGTCCCCATGCCGCGCCTTTTGTAGATGACGCCCTCGCGCTCCAATTCGAGGTAGGCGCGGGCGACCGTGTTCGGGTTGATTAGCTGGGAGCTAGCCAAGGTCCGCACCGAGGGCAGCTCGTCGTCGGCTTTGAGGGTGCCGGTGGCAATGTGGTACTTGATCTGCTCGATCAGTTGCAGGTAGATCGGCACCCCTGCGGCCGTGTCGAGGCGCAGATGCAGCGCGTCCCCTCCACGTGCGGTCTCGCGTTTAGCCATGAGCGTCTTCCCGGATTGTACTAATGATTCGCTGTGTTAAATCATTAATACAGTTAAAAGAAAAAGTCTTGTCAAGCACTTTTGCAAAAAATGCAAAAAAAAGCGGGCGAGGGAACCATGTCCCTCGCCCGCATCGGGGTTAATCGTTGTTTTTCTAATTGCCGCCCGCAGGAGCTAAATAGCCGCGTCGCCGGTCTCCCCGGTGCGGATCCGCACGACCTCATCCACCGACAGCGCGAAAATTTTGCCATCGCCAATGTGGCCCGTCCGCGCCGCTTGGCTCACCGCGTCAAAGCACTGCTCGGCGAGGTCGTCCCGCACCACCACCTCGACCTTGATTTTGGGAGTAAAATCGACGACGTATTCGGCTCCGCGATATATCTCCTTGTGGCCCTTCTGGCGGCCAAAACCCTTGACTTCGCTGACCGTTATGCCTTGGACGCCTAACCCACTTAACGCCTCTTTGATCGAGTCTAGGGCGTTGGGCCGCACTACGCACATTAGCAGTTTCATATCGCCATCTCCTCACGTGTTGGTGCCTAAGAAAAGTAGGTTGCCGCGCCGCGCCGATGGTGGTGGAGCCGGCGATTTTTGCTTTCAGCTAAATAGCCGAGTCTCCCATCTCCCCGGTGCGAATCCGCATGACTTCTTCCACCGGCATCATAAAAATTTTGCCATCGCCAATGTGGCCGGTCCGCGCCGCTTGGCACACTGCATTAACGCACTGTTCGGCGAGGTCGTCCCGCACCACCACCTCGACCTTGATCTTGGGAGTAAAATCGACGACGTATTCGGCACCGCGATATATCTCCTTGTGGCCCTTCTGGCGGCCAAAACCCTTGACTTCGCTGACCGTTATGCCTTGGATGCCCAATCCGCTCAACGCCTCTTTGACCGCGTCTAGGGCGTTGGGCCGCACTACGCACATTAGCAGTTTCATATCGCCATCTCCTCGGGCTATGTTAGACCCTAAGCAAGGTAGGCCGCCGCACCCTCTGGCGCAATGGGCGCACTCGCTTTAGACTTCTAACTTTGCTTTTTCGCTACCTTGTATATGACGCTTGTAAATGTAGTGCAGGCCGGGTGCCTGCTAGTGATCGTGGCCCTAGTGGGATGTGGGCGGGAAAGTCGAGCGGCCCAGCCAGCGGCCGAGGGCGACATCCCTCGCACAGCGTGGCCCGCAAGCTGGTTTCACCCGCCGCGCACGGCCTCAGAAGTCGGCTTGACAACCTTCCGCCAGTCGCCCATGCTCGACGAGCCCGTGGCGGCCGGCGAGTTGCCGCCGGTGGCGGCGCGGCTCCCCGACGACCCGATTGTCGTCGAGCCACTCAACGGGATCGGGACCTACGGGGGCACGGCTCGGCTCTTCCTCGCCGGCGAACAGCTTCTCAACGTGCCCGAAGGGACCCTGCGCCCGGGTCCGCAGCTCCAGCTAACCCTGCCCAACTTTGCCGCACGAGTCGAGTACCGCAACGACGCCCAGACCCTGACGGTCTTCCTGCGGCCCGGCCACAAGTGGTCCGACGGGCACCCGGTGACGGCCGACGACTTTGTCTTTTGGTTCGACCGCGTCCACATGAACAAAAGCCTCACGCCCGTGGTGTCGCCGCGCTTTAAGGGGGCCCGCATCGAAAAGCACGGCCCCCACCTCTTTAGCTATCACTTTCCCCAGCCCATGCCGCTTTTCGTCAAGCACCTCGCCCACAACAGCTCGCACCTGTCGGCACCAGCGCACTTTATGCGCCGCTATCACCCCGACTTTACCGACGCGGATCAGCTAGCGCACCAAGCAGCCGAGCTCGGCCTGCAAGACTGGCGCACCTACTTCCAAGCCGTTGCCAACACGCGCGACCTCATGGTCTTCCACAAGCCGGTGCAGACCGCCTATGTGGTGGTCAGCAAAACCTCGACGCGTGTCCGCTACCGCCGCAACCCCTATTACCCCAAAGTAGATCCAGCCGGCAATCAACTGCCCTATATAGATTACCTCGAAGTCCAGCGGGTTGACAGCCCCGAGATCATGGCGGCCAAGGCCGCCACCGGGCAGGTCGATTTTGCCGGGCGGCAGTTTAAGACCGCCGACATCCCGCTGTTTAAGCGCTTTGAGCAGGACAATGGCTACGCCACGTACCTCTGGCCCCGTCCCTACGGCTCGGACGTGGCCCTGATGGTCAATATGACCCACCCCGACGAGCGGCTCCGACGAATTTTCCAAGACGTGCGCTTTCGCCGCGCCCTCTCGCTGGCCATCGATCGCGCAGAAATCAACGACATCGCTTACTACGGCCAAGGGATCCCGCGCCAGTTGACGGTCGTATCTTCGAGCCGCTACTTTGAGCCGGCCTTTGCTGCGGCGTGGGCCGAGCACGATCCGCAACGCGCCCGTGCCCTACTCGACGAGATGGGTCTGATAGACCGCAACGGCGACGGCCGGCGCGAGTATCCCGATGGCCGCTCGCTCGAAATTACGCTGGAGTACACGCTCGGGGAGACGCCCAAGCAAGTTACCGTTGACTTGGTGACCGCCCACTGGCGCGAGGTGGGGCTGCACATCAACCGCAAGCAAATAAGCGGCGCACTGCAAGGCATCCGCACCCGAGGCGGGGTCATGGACATGAGCATCTGGCACGCCGATCGCAACGCCGACATCCTCTTTCCCATCGAGCCTTTTTGGTACGTGCCCATGCACGTGGGGCAGGAGGTGACCCAGTGGCCGGAGTGGTCGCGGTGGTATCAGTCGGACGGAGTGCGCGGCTGGATGCCGCCCGACAAGGTCCGGGATTTAATCGCCTATTGGGAGGTGCTGCGCCGCACATCAAACCTCCAAGAGCGCATCGCCATGGGCAAGAAAATTCTCCACAGCCAAGCCGAAAACCTGTGGGCACTCGGGGTCATCGGCCTAGGGCCACATCCCGTCATCGTTAGCAACCGGCTGCGCAATGTCCCGCGCCAAGGCTATTGGGGGTGGGACTCGCGCTGGTCTTGGCCCTACTATCCAGAGACTTGGTATCTCCAGCAAGACTGAGCCATGATCAACTACATCATCCGCCGCGTCTTGATTATGATCCCCACGCTGCTGGCCGTCTCGGTGCTGGTCTTCGTGGTCATCCAGTTGCCGCCCGGGGACATCATCACGTCGCGCCTGCAAGAGCTACAGGCCGAGGGCCAAGACATATCCGAAGAACAGATCGCCGCCCTGCGCGCCCGCTACCACCTCGACGACCCGATGTTCATCCAATACTGCAAGTGGATGGGCGGCTTCCTCCAAGGCGACATGGGCTATTCGGTGATGTACGGCCAGTCGGTCAACAACCTGATCTGGGAGCGGCTTGGCTACACCTTGCTGATTACCTCAACCGCAACCTTGTTGACTTGGCTGGTGGCCTTCCCGGTGGGCGTCTATTCGGCCCTGCGGCAGTACTCGGCGCTCGACTACGCAGCAACCCTCGCGGCCTTTGTCGGCCTAGCCACGCCCAACTTCCTGCTCGCGCTAGTTTTGATGTACTTGGGATACGAGTGGTTTGGGATCGCCGTGGGCGGGCTGTTTTCTCCCGAATACGCGAGTGCGCCGTGGAGCTTGGCCAAGTTCGCCGATTTGCTCGGGCATCTGTGGATCCCGGCCGTGGTCATTGGCACGGCCGGCATGGCCGGGCTGATGCGGATCATGCGGGCCAATCTCCTCGACGAGCTGGGCAAGCCCTACGTGACGACCGCGCTAGCCAAGGGGCTTGGCCCGGTCCGCTTGGTGATTAAGTACCCGTTGCGCATTGCCATCAATCCCTTTATCAGCACGGTCGGCTGGATGCTGCCGCACTTGATCTCCGGCTCGGCCATCACCAGCGTGGTGTTGAGCCTGCCCACGACCGGCCCCTTGCTGCTCGAATCCCTCCGCAACCAAGACATGTACTTGGCGGGCAGCTTCCTGCTCATGCTCAGCGTCCTGACGGTGATCGGCACCCTGCTGTCGGACATTCTCTTGGCCATTGCCGACCCGCGCATCCGCTATGAGTGAAGCTCGCCCCGCAACCCAACTAGCCGACGCCTCCCAATGGCGGCTGATGTGGATGCGCTTCCGCCGCCATCGGCTGGCCCTAGCCGGCAGCGCGGTCCTGATCGCGCTCTACGGGCTCGCGGCCCTGTGCGAATTTGTCTCGCCGTACCGGCCCGACCAGCGCCACGCGCAATACGTCCTCTGCCCGCCGCAGTCGATCCGCTTTTTCGACGGCGAGGGGCGCTTTCACTGGCGGCCCTTTGTCCACGGGGTGCGGCAAGACACGGCCGCCGGCCCGTGGCAGCGCGAATATGTCGTCGATACCGAGGCCGTGTATCCGATTCGCTTTTTCATGCGCGGCCCGTCCTACGAATTTTGGGGGCTTTTCAACGCGGACTGGCACTTGTTCAGCGCCGGCAGCGGGCCGCTGTTCCTCTTTGGCACCGACGACTTGGGCCGCGATCTGTTCAGCCGAATTATACACGGGGCGCGCATTTCGCTCACCATTGGGCTAATCGGCGTGGCCCTGACCTTCCTCATCGGCATCCTGCTGGGGGGATTGGCTGGTTATTACAGCGGCTGGGTCGATGTGGTGGTGCAGCGGCTGATCGAGGTCCTGATGGCCGTGCCCCAGCTACCCCTGTGGATGGCGTTGAGCGCGGCCCTGCCGGCGCACTGGGCACCGCTGCGGATTTACTTTGGCGTCACCATCATCCTCTCGCTGATGGGCTGGACCGGGTTGGCGCGGGTGGTGCGCGGCCGCTTCCTGTCGCTGCGCGAAGAGGATTTCGTGGTCGCCGCTCGCCTGTCGGGCACCAACGAGTTGAAAATCATCTTCAAACACCTGCTGCCGTCGTTCCTCAGCCATGTGATCACGTCGGCTACCCTAGCCGTGCCGGGCATGATCCTCGGAGAGACCGCCCTGAGCTTTTTGGGGATTGGGCTGCGCGCACCCGTGGTTAGCTGGGGGGTACTGCTGCAAAAGGCGCAGAACTTTCAGGCCGTAGCCATGGCGCCGTGGCTGTTGCTGCCCGGGCTTTTCGTGGTCATCGCGGTCTTAGCTTTCAACGTGGTGGGCGATGGGATGCGCGATGCGGCCGATCCTTATGCTAGCCATTAGTTGTCAGCAAAAGGCGCAGAAAAGCCTATGCAAAATTGGGCGTTGTACCTCGGCGACTGGCACAGAACGAGTCCTTGTAACCACTTTTTTGGGGGTGTACATTAGGTATATGTCCCATATCAACGTAAACATTGACGATCAGGCATGTGCAGAAGTGATGCGCCGCTATCGGCTAACGACCAAGAGGGAGGCGATCAACTTCGCGCTGCGTTCGCTCGCGGCCAAGCCCCTGTCCATTGACGAGGCTCGTCAGCTTCGCGGGTCGGGTTGGGAGGGCGATCTAGACACGTTGCGTTCTAGTCGCACGACGTGATTCTGATCGACACTTCGGCGTGGGTCGAGTTTCTGCGGGACACCGGGTCTGCGGTCTGCATTCGCGTCGACGTCCTATTGGAGCACGAGATTGCCATCTGCGATGCCGTGCGGATGGAGGTCTGCGCGGGTGCGCGGGACGAGTCTCATCTGCAAAGTCTGCGCCGGATGCTCGCACGGGCGGCCATCATTCCGACGCTGCCGACGGACTACGACGATGCCGCGGCCCTCTACCGCCGTTGTCGGCGGGAAGGGGAAACCGTGCGCAAACTAATTGACTGTCTCATCGCCTCCATCGCCATACGCGCCGGCGTTCCCATCCTTCACAACGACTCCGACTTCAACGCGATCGTGCGCCACACGGAGCTGCGGACCGACTTGTGATGCAGGTTGCGGAGCACTCGACGCTACCGACGCAAGCTGGACGAGCGCGAGACGCTCTCCACCTTGATAGTCGGCCGAAGCCGAATGCTGTACGCGATTACAATGCCGCGGATTTTCGACAACATTGAACAATCGCTCCGTCCAGCTCTGGCGGAAACCATGGAAGTTTCCGACCGGGCGGACTTCTGCGTGGGCTACTTCAACCTGCGCGGCTGGCGAGCCATTGACGAATACGGCGAAAAATGGGATGGTGGCGACGGTCATTGCTGCCGTCTGTTGGTCGGCATGCAGCGGTTGCCCCATGAAGAGCTTCGCATTGCGAGAAATATCAGTGAAGAACAGCTAGACAACCAGACAGCGTTGCGATTAAAGCGCAAGCTAGCGGAAGAGTTTCGAGAGCAATTGACTATCGGCGCACCTACCAACGCGGACGAGGCGGGCCTTCGCAGACTAGCGCGACAGATCGAAGCAAAGAAGGTCGTGGTCAAGCTGTTTCTCAGGCACCCGCTTCACGCCAAGCTCTACCTGTTGTTCCGCCCCGATCCGATCAATCCGATCGTCGGATATTTGGGCAGTAGCAATCTCACCCAAGCAGGGCTATCTGGTCAGGGTGAACTCAACGTCGATGTGCTGGAGCACGACGCCTGTCAGAAACTTGCTAAATGGTTTGAGGAACGATGGAATGACCGCTGGTGCATCGATATATCGCAAGAGCTTCGCGAAATTATCAACGAGAGTTGGGCGAGAGAGGAACCAATTCCGCCGTACCATATCTACGTTAAGATGGCCTATCACCTATCACAGGAAGCACGGGCCGGCCTGAACGAGTTTCGCATCCCCACAGACTTCGGCAACAAACTACTTGACTTCCAGACGGCTGCAGTAAAAATCGCGGCCCATCTCCTGAACAAACGTGGCGGCGTCATTATCGGCGATGTTGTCGGGCTGGGCAAGACGCTCATGGCAACCGCTCTGGCGCGCGTATTTGAAGACGATCACGGACTTGAAACCTTAATCATTTGCCCGAAGAATCTCGTTCCGATGTGGGAAGACTATCGCGAGCAATACCGTATGCGGGCTCTCGTCCTGTCGATCAGCCGCGTGATTAGAGAATTGCCCAACATGCGCCGTTATCGGCTGGTACTTATCGACGAGAGCCACAATCTGAGAAACCGCGAAGGCAAGAGATACCGCGCTATCCAAGAATACATCGCGGAAAACGACAGCAAGTGCATCCTACTATCGGCGACCCCGTACAACAAGACCTACCTAGATTTATCTAGCCAGCTTCGCTTGTTTGTAGCCGATGATGCAGACCTCGGCATTCGCCCGGAACGCTTGCTCCAGCAGATGGGTGAGACCGAATTCGTGCGCCAGCATCAAGCCCCGATTCGATCCCTAGCGGCATTTGAAAAATCTGAATACGCCGACGACTGGCGAGAGCTGATGCGTCTGTATCTGGTGCGTCGGACTCGCAGCTTCATCCAAGACAACTATGCTGCTACCGACGAGACCAGTGGACGAAAATATCTGACCTTTGAAGACGGCACGCGTTCCTATTTCCCCGCACGAGTCCCAAAGACGCTTCGGTTTGATATAGATGAGCAATATGCCCGGCTGTTCGCGGACAACGTCGTTGAGGCCATAAACGGTTTGGAACTCCCGCGCTATGGCCTAGGCAACTACGTCGAGCCATCGCCGCCCACGCCACCTACCGAGACTGAGACAAAGGTCCTAGACGACTTATCGCGTGCTGGCAAGCGCCTCATGGGCTTTTGCCGAACCAATCTGTTCAAACGCCTAGAGAGCAGCGGCTATTCATTTCTGCTGTCGGTCGAACGGCACGTTCTCAGGAACTTCATTTTTCTTTACGCCATTGAGAATGACCTGCCGCTCCCCATCGGAACGACCGATGCCGGACTTCTGGATACGCAATCCTTCGACAAAGATGTCGATGAGAGCGTCGGAGACTTCTTCGATGCGGGAGAGGAGGATGAGCCTGAAGAGTCCAACAGAGCAACCTCACTAAGGACTGAGGCCGATTTCCGCCAACGGGCCGCCGAGGTCTATGCGCTCTATGCTAACCGCTATAAGAGGCGATTTCGCTGGCTGTCGCCACGCCACTTCGCTGCGGATCTTGGCAGCGCCCTCAGGGCCGATGCCAAGGTGTTTCTCGACCTCCTAGCCCAATTCGGCGAGTGGCACGCGACCAAGGATGCCAAGCTAGGTGCATTGGAAGAATTGCTGAGGGATGAACATGCGGACCGAAAAGTTCTGGTCTTTACTCAATTCGCCGACACTGTGCACTACCTAGAAAGCGAGTTGAAGGTACGCGGAGTGCCGGACATGGCCGCCGTTACAGGGGACATGCCGGACGCGACGAAACTCGCTTGGCGCTTTAGCCCGAGGAGCAACGAGAAAGATGACCTCGGCAAAGAGGAACTGCGCATACTGATTGCGACTGACGTGCTTAGCGAAGGGCAGAACCTGCAAGACTGCGCCATTGTCGTGAATTACGACCTGCCGTGGGCCATTATCCGCCTGATTCAACGGGCTGGCCGGGTTGACCGCATCGGCCAAATGGCGGACGATATCCAATGCTATTCCTTTCTTCCCGCCGAAGGGATCGAGCACCTGATCCGGCTGCGGGAGCGCGTACGGGAACGTCTTCGAGAAAACGCCGAGGTGGTAGGAACGGACGAGGCATTCTTCGAGGATGAAGACCAACAGGCTGTACTCGACCTCTATAACGAGAAAGCCGGCATTCTCGATGGCGACGACGATACAGAAGTTGATCTCTCATCTTATGCCTACCAAATCTGGAAAAACGCAACGGAGGCCGACCCGCCGCTCAAAAAGAAGATCGAGGACTTGCCCTCCGTGGTCTATTCCTCGAAAGCCTACCATGAACGACCAGAGCAACCGGAAGGGGCTCTCGTTTATATGCGTACCGCACAAGGAAACGATGCATTGGCTTGGCTTGGCCGCGATGGTAGCAGCGTTACCGAGAGTCAATTCGAGATTCTACGGACTGCCGAATGCTCGCCTGACACGCCGGCCTTACCGCGTCACGACACCCATCACGATCTGGTGAGTAAGGCCGTAGAGCACATTGCCCGCGAAGAAAAACAGGTAGGAGGCCAACTTGGGCGACCATCCGGAGCCCGATTTCGCACCTACGAGCGGCTCAAGAGCCATGCTGAACAGGTCGAGGGGACCCTGTTCGATACGGAGCCCCTACGTCGGGCAATTGACGACATCTATCACTATCCCTTGCGTCAGGCTGCGCTGGATACGCTGAACCGGCAGTTGCGCAGCGGGATTTCCGATGAGGCACTTGCCGAATTGGTCATTACGCTCAGGGCGGAAGACCGGCTCTGCATCGTCCACGAAGAAGAAGAACGCCAAGAACCGAGCATAGTCTGCTCGCTGGGCCTTGTTAAACAGGATGGGAGCTGAAATGCCGACAACTCTCGACAGAAACAAAGTCAAACAATATCTGGATAACTTCGATCTCCAGACACTTTTCATTGAGGAACTTGGCTGGGACCGCGGTGGCACGGACACACAAGCCATGGTCGCAGGCAATGCGTATGATCTCGAAGCTATTGCTCACAAGCGCGGCATGGTCGCCTACCAATACAGGGCGGACTCGGACGACGCCTTCCCGGACCATCCCACTCGACAGAAGATTGAGAAAACCGTCGTCAAGACCGTCCGCGAACACATCATCGTTTACACCTCATCCGACAGGGGCACACACCATTGGCAATGGGTGAAGCGTGAACCCGGCCAGCCTGACCGCTCGCGTTCGCATATTTACCAAAGGGGGGAGGCTAGAGAATCACTGATTCAGAAGTTGGAGCAAATCGTCTTCACGCTGGACGAGGAAGCCGACCTGACCATCGTCGATGTATCGGGGCGGGTGCGCGCGGCCTTCGACGTCGAGAAGGTCACAAAGAGATTCTACGACTGCTTCAAGAAAGAACACCACGCCTTCCTCAGCTTCATCGAAGGAATCGAGAATGTAGCTGACCGCGAGTGGTACGCCTCGCTGATGCTCAACCGGATGATGTTCATCTACTTTATTCAGAAGCGGGGTTTCCTCGACAACAACATCAACTACCTGCGCGACCGCTTGGACCAAGTGCGGCAACAGGGCAACGGCAAATTCCACAATTTTTACCGCTTGTTTCTCCTCAAGCTCTTTCACGAAGGCTTGGGTCAGCCCGAGGCGGACCGTGCCCCTGAGTTGGCGCAATTGCTCGGCAAAGTCCCGTATCTCAACGGCGGCTTGTTCGACGTACACGACCTAGAGCAGAATAACCAAGATATTCGCATCCCGGACGAGGCATTTCAGCAGATATTCGATTTCTTCGACGCCTACCAGTGGCACCTCGACGACCGGCCGCTTCGCAAAGACAACGAGATCAATCCCGACGTGCTCGGCTACATCTTTGAGAAGTACATCAACCAGAAGCAGATGGGGGCCTACTATACCAAGGAGGACATTACCGGCTACATCAGTCGCAACACCATCATCCCGTTTCTGTTCGACCGAGCGAAGAAGGAGTGCGCCATCGCTTTCGAGCCCGGTGGCGGGGTGTGGCGGCTGTTAGCGGATGACCCAGATAGGTATTTCTACGAGGCTGTCCGCCATGGCATCACATATAATATCCATACTAGAAAGCCCCTTGCGGAAAAGCGCGAGCTACCGCCTGAGATAGCTGTTGGCTTAAAAGATGTGTCCAAGCGCGGAGATTGGAACAAGGCGGCCCCGCCCGACTATGCCCTTCCCACCGAAACTTGGCGTGAGCACGTGGCCCGCCGCCAACGCTATGAAGAGGTCCATGCCAAGCTCGCTGCCGGCGAGGTCACGTCAATCAACGAGCTCATCACGTACAATCTGGACATCGAGAAATTCGCCCAAGACGCGATCGCCGGGAGCGAGGGGCCGGAACTGGTTCGTGCCTTCTGGAAGGCGATTACTCAGGTCTCCATCCTCGATCCCACCTGCGGTTCCGGTGCCTTCTTGTTTGCCGCGCTCAACATCTTGGAGCCGATATACACTGCCTGTCTAGAGGCCATGCAGGGGTTCCTCGACGATCTGGGGCGCTCGGAACGCAAGCACCGCCCAGAGAAACAAAGTGACTTCCGCAAGGTGCTAAAACACGTCGCCGAACACGCCAGTGAACCGTATTTCATTCTCAAGTCTATTATTGTCAATAACCTGTACGGCGTGGACATCATGGAAGAGGCCGTGGAAATCTGCAAACTGCGCCTGTTTTTGAAGCTGGTCGCGCAGTTGGAGAGTTACGAGCAGATCGAGCCGCTGCCCGATATCGACTTCAACGTCCGCGCTGGCAACACACTCGTTGGGTTCACTTCGTTTAAAGAAGTAGAAAACGCGCTGAGTTTTGACCTGAGAAAACTGCCGGAGCTTCCAAAAATCGAAGAACGCGCTGAAATCGCTGACCGCGCCTTCCGCAAGTTCCGCGAGATGCAGACTGAACACGGCATGGACGCGGGTGAATTCACCAGAGCCAAGACTGACTTGCGGAAACGTCTAGATGAACTGCGGGCGGAATTGGACAGCTACTTGGCCGGAGACTATGGGGTGAAAGTTGACGACGAGACAGCTTATAGGCAATGGCGCGAAAATCACCAGCCTTTCCATTGGTTCGTCGAGTTTTATGGGATTATGGACGGCGGTGGGTTTGACGTAATTATTGGGAATCCGCCGTATGTCAACTGTAAGTCGCTTGGATACGTTGTGCAGTCTCCTAAGTCCTTAAAATTTCCGGATATTTATGGTTATGTAGTCATACAGTCACATTGCATTATAAGCAAGCACGGACGGTGCGGATTTATTGTTCCTCTCTCATTGACCTTCAGCTTTGAATTTTCTGATCTCCGAGGACAGCTAGCTAGCAGTGGAACTCATTGGTTTTCTTCATTCGACAACATTCCAGCAGCACTCTTTTCTGGAGTAAGTCAGCGATGCACAATCTGGCTTAGTTCCTCGGAAAACGGTGATTCGTTTGCTACTCGTCTTTTCAGATGGCGCTCAGCATATCGAACTTTTCTGTTAGATAATGTAATCTACAACAAGGCGACAAATAGAGTTCCTGCCGCAAGTTTCGGTATTCCCCGCTTGGCGAATCGTTTCGGTACAAAATTGTTAGCGCTTCATATCAAATCATCTTCTTCAAAGTTAATCTCACCCCGCGGTGCAGGCAGGGCAACAGTCAGATTGGGATTCTCACCAACGGCGCGAAATTTCATCTCCACATATATCGAGCCACCGCCGGTATTGCATGCGGATAATGGGAGTGTACTCGGTCCTACTCAATGCGGCTGGGTGACTTTGCCTTCAACGAAAAAAACATTTGCAGCTCTCGCGATCACAGCAGGCGATGCCTGTTTCTGGTATTGGCTAACGCGAGGAGATGGATTCCACGTTACAAACTGGTTGCTCATTGACCTTCTGGCTCCCATCGATTCGTTTCCACCAGATCATTTGTGCAGACTGGCCATCATCGGAGAATTACTGCACAAGCACAGATATTCTGCGCTTGTCTTCAAGAAAAACGCAGGTAAATATGTTGGGAATTTCAACTATCAAAAGCTACTTTTGCTGACAAGAAAGGCCGACATCTTGTTTCTATCGGGATTAGGTGCTGGTTGGGATGATTTGAGGGAATTATTCTCCTTCATTTCCTTGGTACGCGGTATTAACCAAGAAGCTGGTGAGAAGAATATACCCATGTCAGTAAGAGAACTTTTTTTGCCACCGGGTTCCATTGACTTCTACACTGATCACCGTCTGCACGAAATTGACGAGTGGATATCAACGACGTACTCGATTGAGCCTAGGCTAGTTGATGGGATTTCGTTGGCATGACTATTGAGGGGAATTTAAAATGACCATACTAAACAAAACAGACTTATTCCATTCACTGTTCGATGCCTTTCGCCAGAACACAGATTCTGTCTATTTTGTAGGTGGAGATAACCCGTACCGATTCTCTTTCAAAGGCAAATTCGTTACTATTTTTGTTGGTAACATTCACTTTGCTAAGCGCACTGATCCAGATGAATATCGGATCCAATGCCCAGGTAATCTGCCAGCGACGCTGTGCAACAGCAAGCTAAGGGGAGACACGGTACTCATCTTAGGATTTTCTGCAGACGTACATGCCTTCAGTACATGGGATCCAGGTAGATTCTTGGATCGGAACCCGAGAGTCCAGCGGTTTTCTGTTTATACTCGATTATCGCGCCTGCAAGAGGCTGCCGCACAGGGATTCTCAACTCATACCGATACCTCTGGACAAGTCGTGGTCATGTTTCGCCCCGATCTCATCGGCTTGTACTTGGAAAACTCAACAGTACTTCACCAAGCTACTGCTCGGAAGTTGCGAGAGATAGCCAAAGTCTATAGTAACACCCAATCAGGACAACCTCCTGTGCGACCAATCACTGTTAAACGACAGAGAATTCGGATAACCAGTACTGAGTATCCTCGAAGCCCAAAGTTCAGGCAAGATGTGTTAGGAGCGTACTCCTATAGGTGTGCAATGTGCGAGGTTCAATTAGACCTTGTAGAAGCCGCTCATATTGTACCACACTCTCATCCAAAAGGGCTTGATATAGTGAGTAATGGCTTGGCCCTTTGCGCTCTACATCATCGGTCTTTCGACACGGGACTACTCTATGTTCGGGACGATTATTCAATCCATCTGAACCGAGCTAGGGCCAGACACTTGAAAAAGATGGGCAGATCTGATGGGCTAAAGAGGTACAAACGGCAACTTAGACGTGAACTGCTTCTGCCCATCGAGCATGATTTGCTGCCTGCACCGGATAACCTTACTCTCGGAAATGATCTTCGGGGAGTTGAGTTAGACTGAGAAGTCGACAATGTTTTCCAGAATCGAAATAGATGAACTGGACTGGACTTTGGCTATCAGGATCTCTTTGATATTCCATAGCTGCCGAGTAGACCCATCAATTAGTGTGGCAATAGGGACAAGATAACGAAGTAGTAGGTGTGCAAATTAAACCGGACGTGAGCAATTGAATACCATACGCTATGGATTGGGAGCACCGGACATCCCAGCGGCATTGCGGCGTTGTGCTGACGCCGGAAGCGCACCTGCGTTCACATTGAAAGGCGACCTCGGCATACTTGACAGCACCCAGATTGGCTTCTTCTGTTCCGTGCGCTGTCCGGGCGACGTGCTCCTCAAGACCTACGATCTTGCGCGGATGCTGCGCGAAACCAACGTGACGATTGTCGGCGGTTTCCAGTCGCCGATGGAAAAGGAGTGCTTGAACCTGCTGTTGCGCGGCGCGGCGTCCGTGGTGGTCTGTCCGGCGCGAGGGCTTGGCCGGATGCGAATTCCGAAAGGCTGGAGGGGCCCGCTGGCTGAAGGGCGTTTGCTGATTCTATCCTTTTTCGCCGACGGCATTCGCCGACCCACAGCCGATCTTGCGGTCAAGCGCAATGCCTATATCGCTGCGCTCGCCAACCGCATCCTTATTGCCCATGCCGAAAAGGGCGGCAAAACCGAGGCATTGTGCAAGGAAGCACTCACCCACGGAAAATTAGTGTTTGCCATAGACTCCCCAGATAACGCGCATCTCGTAGAACTCGGCGTTGTGCCGGTCCAGGCTGAAGACCTAGTGAACCTTCTATTAGCTGAAGAGGAGTAAACTTTGACCGTAAGCAAGTTCAAAGAACGTCGTGTACATCTTCTCACCGCCGTTACTAACCAGCTTGACGCTGGGAACGCAGCATGAGAGTCACTGCCGTCCGTATAGAGAATTTTCGTGGCATCAAGCACCTCAAACTAGAGCTTGACGAAACTACGGTTCTGATTGGCGAGAATAATTCGGGCAAGACAGCGGTACTCGACGCCTTGCGACTCTGCCTTCGGGATCTCGGGTCGCGGCGGCGCACCGTCTTCGATACCCTCGACTTCCACTTACCCGATACAGGTGCTGAGCCTGCCTCCGCGGAGCCAATCCAGATCGAAGTCTCGTTCTCTGAGCAAGAGATGGGCGAATGGAACGATCAACTGGTTGGCCGCCTCAATAGAGACGAAATTCTTCAGGTTGGAGACGACGGACGCAACCATGTGCTCCTGCGGGTGACCTGCAAATACGATTCGACCAGCCGAGATTTCGCACAGGAGTGGTCATTTCTGAACTTGAATCGGGACCCCCTGACCAATGTGGGACCTCAAGCACTGGCGAGAATCCAGCAAGAAGTTCCCTACTTCTATCTGACCGCACTTCGCGACGCGGCTCACCACTTCGATGCGAGTGGCCCGTTCTGGCGGCCATTTCTGAAGGACACCCAACTCCCTATCGAAAAGAAAACTGAAATTGAGCAGAAACTGCGCGCGGTCAATGAACTCGTCGTCAATTCGCATGCTAGCTTCGGGCAAGTCCGAACGGCACTCCGCCAAGTGCAAGATGTGGTTCCCTTAGCATCGGGTGATGTTGTTTCGATTGAAGCCGTCCCTGGACGAATGTTCGACATGCTGGCCAAGGCCCAGATTCACTTGGGAACGATGACCGGGGCGAAGATCCCTGTGGGACGACACGGGGAAGGAACGCAGAGCCTTGCGGTGCTGATGCTATTCTCTGCCTTTCTCAAATTGTCGCCGGACAGGGACCCGATTGTGGCGCTAGAGGAACCGGAGGCTCATCTGCATCCTTCGGCGGTACGAGCACTCTGGCACCTAGTACACGACTTTTCAGGACAGAAGTTGATCTCGACACACAGCGGTGACCTGCTTGCAGAGACCGACATCCATCACATCCGCCGCCTTTCGCGTACGCCGGATGGCATCTCAGCCTTCCAGATTCCTGCAAATCTCCTGTCGGCCGAAGAGAGGCGGAAATTCAACTACCACATCCGGCTAGTACGCGGAGAACTCCTCTTCGCACGCTGCTGGCTACTAGTCGAAGGGGAGACCGAGGCGTGGATCTATCCTGCGGCGGCCCGTGCTCTTGGCAAAGACCTCCACCGCGAAGGTGTGAGAGTGATCGAATACAGACAGACCGATGTTGGCTTGCTGACGAAAATTGCGAATGCGCTAGGTATCGCTTGGTACTGCGTGGGGGACGACGATTCTCAGCGCCAGAAAACCGAGTCGAAGGTTAAGGAGAATTTGGGTTCAGCCGATTATGCGGACCGGCTCGTTTTCCCGTACATTGACATCGAGATTCATCTTCTCGGCAACGGATATGACGGGATATATGCGCCCTTCATGCCAGAACAAAATCTGGCCAAGATGGAGAAGAAACCAAGCGATCCGGACTACTGGATCGAATATGCCAAGAATCTTCCGAGAAAGGCCAAGACCCATGCGGCGGCAGATGTGGCAGTCGAAATGGAAAACCGTGGCATGGAGGGTGTGACGGAGGAGATTCGCGATGTGTTGGATAAGGTTATCTCACTGTCAGGAGGTGAATGATGCCGATTGACCTCAACAGCCTCAACGAGAATCAGCGTATCGCCGTATCATGGAACGGCGGCCCGCTTCTGGTCTTGGCAGGTCCGGGTTCCGGCAAGACGCGCGTCTTGACCTTCCGCGTCGCACGATTGATTGAGGAACGTGAGGATGTGGCAGCGCTCGCACTCACCTTTACGAACAAGGCTGCTGCTGAAATGCGCGAGCGTGTAGATGCGCTTCTCGGCGAGCGCATAAGCCGAGCTCGCCTGCACACATTTCATTCCTTTGCAGCCGCCATCCTGCGTCAGCACGGAAGTCATTTGGGACTGCGGCCCGACTTCAGTTTGATCACGCAAGACCAAGACCGTATCGCTATCCTCGACGAGATTGTAGCTAAGTTGCCCGATTATGAAACTCCATTGCCGACGGATCGCAAAAATCTCCTCAGCCTTATTGACCGCCTTTTTGCCGAGTCCTATGACGGAAATAAGAACGCACCATCGCTCATTCATACGCCAGATTGGCTCCCTCATCTCTTCGTGCGCTACTGCGACACCCTCTTGGCCAGTAACCGACTCGACTTCGGAAGTTTGCTTCACTTCGCTCGCCTACTTCTAGAGAAGAATCCGGGCATCGCACGAGTGGTGCGAGTCGGTTGGACCCACGTTTGTGTTGATGAATTCCAAGACACCAACAAGGCGCAGTACGATTTGCTCCGGCTAGTCGCGCCCGACGAGCAACACAACCTCTTCGTGGTTGGGGACGACGATCAGATCATCTATCAATGGAATGGTGCCAGTCCGGAACGGCTCAAGCATCTGCGGCGGGACTACGCGATGGACGTGGTCCAGCTTCCAGAATGCTATCGCTGTCCTGCGCCCATCATCGAACTCGCCAATCTCCTGATTGCTCACAATCGCGTACGTACTCCGGGCAAGAAACCTATCATAGCCAGCGGTACGACGGACTTGCATAGCAATCCTGTTCGTTATGGTGCCTTCGCGTCGCCTGAGGCAGAAGCGGAGTTCATCCCAAAGGATATTCGAGCTCGTGGTCTTCGTGCTGCAGATTGCGTGGTTTTGGGGCGAACCGCGAAGTTGATTGATCGTGCAGCAGACGCTCTGCGGGACGCCAGTTATAAAGCATATCTGACACGACGAAAGAGCGAATTCGAGTCGGCACCCGTATGTGTGATGGTCAATGCTCTCCGTCTGGCCAATGCGCGTCATGACCGCGACATCCTGAGGCGGCTTTGCCTAGCGTGGGAGAGACTGGCTGATCAGCCACTTGAGGCCGATGCTGTGGCTGCAGCGGCAACGCTCACGGGCGGAGATTTCTTGCGTGCGTGGGCCGACGCGGCATCCGTAACTGCAACAGGATGTGCTGAGGCTGCAGTAAGCCGTATTCGCTCGGATCTGGTGGATTCGCTCGCCTTTCCGGGGATTGTCAATTGGTTCTTCAACCGAGGCTGGCAGGCATGGAGCAAGGAAGATGACCGAGAGTTCACCGATGAGGTGGAGACTTGGCGCGATCTGCATGATGAGATCTCCCGCGAGTATAATCACGACGACTTGACCTTGAATACCTACCTCCAGCAGATGGATCTCGCCTCAAAGATGCCTCGCCCAGGACCGGACGCAGTACGCTGTATGACCGTGCATGGAGCGAAGGGGCTCGAGTTCAAGCACGTCTATCTGCTCGGCATGGCGCAAGAGGTGCTTCCGTCCTTCCAAGCACTGTGCAAGGGAATAACGAGCAAAGAGGTCGAAGAGGAGAGAAGAAACTGCTTCGTAGCCATAACGCGGGTCGAAGAAACGTTGACGCTCACGAGATCGAAGCGGTACTACGGATATCCGAAGAAGCCATCTCAGTTCTTGGCCGAGATGGGAATAGGAGACGACAAATGACGTGTTGGCTTCCGGCCTCCGGCACCCCACCGCCCCCACTCGACGTCCACGACCTGAGCATACGCATCGCCCGCGACGAAGGCGTGGTGCGGCCGCTCAACGGCGTCAGCTTCCGCATCAACGCCGGCCAAGCCGTGGGCATCGTCGGCGAAAGCGGTTGCGGCAAGACCATGACGTCCAACGCCCTGCTGCGGATTTTGCCGCCAGCAGCCGAGATTACCAGCGGCCACATCCGCTATCGCCGCAAGCTGGACGAGCGCGAGATCGACTTGGCGGCACTCGACGCGCACCCGTGGTTAGCTGGGGAGTGCTGCTGCAAAAGGCGCAGAACTTTCAGGCCGTAGCCATGGCGCCGTGGCTGTTGCTGCCCGGGCTTTTCGTGGTCATCGCGGTGTTGGCTTTCAACGTGGTGGGCGATGGGATGCGCGATGCGGCCGATCCGTATGCTAGCCATTAGTTGCCTTTTGGCGGGGCGAGAAAACTTCGGCCCAGCGAATCTTTGTAGCCATTTTCCTTTTGGTGGGTATATGTCTCGTACCAACGTAAATATCGACGATCAGGCGTGTGGTGCTCGAGGTCGCACGTGTGGCTGTTGGCCTTATGACAACCGGGCCAGTTGGTGTTAATTCAATCTTGAAACGTGCTTGAATAATCTGAGCAGAAATGAATAATGACACGCCAGCCGAATCGGGGAAACTGGAATATACCAAGCACGCGGTTCATGCGATGGCCGAACGAATGATCCCCATGGAGTGGGTCGAACTGGTAGTAGCCGAACCGGCGTTGCACATGCCCGATCCAAACGACCCCGAGGTAGAGCGTTTTTTCCGTTCTATCCCACAACGGGACAACCGAATACTGCGCGTTGCTGTCAACACCCACGTTGCACCCTGGCGGGTGGTGAGCGTATTTTTTGACCGAAACATGAAAGGAAAATTATGAAACTGCATGTCGATAAAAAAGCTGACGCACTCTACCTGCGCCTCGATGATTCTGCCATCGTCGAGTCCGAAGAGGTCTCGCCGGGAGTAGTGCTCGATTACAACGAATCGAACGAAGTGGTGGGTGTGGAAATGCTCTATCTATCGAAACGCTCGTCCAATCTGAATCTCTCCGCCTTGAAATTCGAGACCGCTTAGCCACTTATGACCTCTCCCCTACTCGACGTCCACGACCTGAGCGTGCGCATCGCCCGCGACGAAGGCGTGGTGCGGCCGCTCAACGGCGTCAGCTTCCGCATCAACACCGGCCAAGCCGTGGGCATCGTCGGCGAAAGCGGTTGCGGCAAGACCATGACGTCCAACGCCCTGCTGCGGATTTTGCCGGCGGCGGCCGAGATTACCAGCGGCCACATCCGCTATCGCCGCAAGCTGGACGAGCGCGAGATCGACTTGGCGGCACTCGACGCGCACAGCGACGAGATGCACCAGATCCGGGGCGGCGACATTTCCATGATCTTCCAAGAACCGATGACCGCGTTCTCGCCGGTTCACACCATTGGCAACCAAATCGCCGAGATGATCCAACTCCACGACTCCCTGTCCTCCCAAGCGACGCAACAGCGGGTCGTGGAGCTGTTGCATTTAGTCGGCATCCCCGAGCCACAGGACCGCGCCGATGACTATCCCTTCCAGCTTTCCGGCGGCATGCGCCAGCGAGCGATGATTGCCATGGCGCTGGCGAGCAATCCGCGACTTTTGATCGCCGACGAACCGACCACGGCCCTCGACGTGACCGTGCAGGCGCGGGTGCTTAAACTGATCCAGCGCCTGCAGCGCGAGCTAGGGCTGGCGCTCATGCTGATTACCCACGATCTAGGCGTGATCGCGCACACGGTCGAATACGTCTATGTGATGTACATGGGGCGAATCGTCGAAGAGGGGCCAGTAGCCGCAATTTTCGACCGCCCGGCCCACCCTTATACCGCGGCCCTGTTGCAATCCATCCCCAGCCTGACGGGCAAACGCCGGCGCATCGAGCCGATTGAGGGCAGCGTCCCCAGCGCGTACGCCCTGCCCGAGGGATGCCCCTTCCACACCCGCTGTACACAAAAGGTCGGCCCCATCTGCCAGCAGCAAATGCCGGCGTCGGCCCAAGTGGGCCCGCACCACCGCGCCCGTTGTTTCATTCACACTCAAGAAGGGGACTAGCCCAATGTCCACAGGGGCCGAAAACATCCTCCTGCAAGTGCGAGGGTTAAAAAAGCACTTTCCCGTGCGCCGGGGGCTTTTACAGCGACAAACGGGTTGGGTAAAGGCCGTGGATGGCGTTAGCTTCGCGCTCGCCGAGGGCAAAATTTTGGGGCTGGTCGGCGAGAGCGGCTGCGGCAAGACCACCACCGGGCGGATGATTCTCCGCGCCTTGGACCCGACCGCCGGGAAGATCCTCTTTCGGCAGCAGAGCGGTCAGGTCTTAGACATGGCCCAGCTCGGCCGGCGCGAAGTCGTCCAAGCCCGCCGGCAGATGCAGATGATTTTCCAAGACCCGTACTCGTCCCTAAATCCGCGGATGCCGGTGCGCGACCTCATCGCCGAGCCGCTGCGGGCTTATGGCTGGTCGCCGCACGACAGCCACGAGCGCGTGGGCGAGCTGATGGAGCGGGTGGGGCTAGACCCCAGATATGCGCGCCGCTATCCGCACGCCTTCTCGGGCGGCCAGCGGCAGCGCATCGGCATTGCCCGCGCCTTGGCCTTGAGCCCGTCGCTCATCGTCGCCGACGAGCCGGTCTCCGCACTCGACGTCAGCGTACAAGCGCAAATTCTCAACTTGCTCCGCCAATTGCAGGCCGACCTCGACCTCACCTTGCTCTTTATCGCCCACGACCTGAGCGTGGTGCGCTATCTGTGCGACGAAGTGGCCGTCATGTACCAAGGCCGGATCGTGGAACAGGCCGCCACCGAGGCCCTCTTTACCCAACCGCAACATCCCTATACGGCCATGTTGCTAGAGGCCGCGCCCGCGCCCGACCCCCACGCCTCGTGGATGGAGGCCGACGAAGACGCCAGCGAGGCGGGTGAGCCAACGCCGGCGGGCGACCAAGGGTGCGCGTTTGCGCCGCGCTGCCGCTACCAAAGCGACCTGTGCAGCCAGCAGATGCCGGCGCTGGAGGGCGAGTCGCATCTGGCCGCCTGCCACCACAAAGACGAGCTGGAACTGCAGGGCGTGTAGCCTTGGGTCTATGCGGCTCTCGTCGAAAGCGGCTTTGAGAAGCGCGGCGAGATCATCCGCCTAGTACAGACGCTGCGGGGTGGCGACCGCCCCAAAATTTGCAGACAAGCCTGTTCGGCTGAAGACGCTTACGGCTCGGCTAGGATGGCGCGATGGTGCCCGACCCCGGCGTCGGGCAGCCGTCTGGACGCGGGGGTTAAGCGTTCCCGCAGCGTCGTTCCGCCGTGCGGTAGGGAGCAGGATCAAAGCCCGGATACCGCGTCGCCATCCCCGCGACAAATTCTTCCGTCCACAGGGAGTCGCCCGGCCGCGGGAAGCCGAGCAGTTCGCGTTGGCGCGGGGTGGCTTCCGCCATGAAGCGGTGCATGGCGGTGCCTTGGGCACCGCTTTTGTACGCGAACGTGCGACCGCCGTCATAGGGGCGGTCCTTGCGGGTGAAGCCCACCCACATGACCGGACGGTGTCCCGCTGGCGCAGTGAAATCTGAGGCCGCGTGGCGGGTGAAGACGCTGTAGAGGCACACCGAGCCGCCGGGGACGAGCATCGGCACGGCTTCCTCGTCGGGGCGGCCATTGGGCACCATGCGGATCGGGGCCATGCCTTCCTCGACGTCGTCGAAGCAGTAGAAACAGACCAAGTTCATAAAGTCATCTGGCTCGATGATCGGCCCTAGCGTGTTGTTGCCGTAGTCGATGTGGAAATTGGTCCCGTATTCCTCGCCGGCGTATTTCATGCCTAGGTGGCCCTCGCAGAGGCGAATCTCGCGCGTACCTAAGACGCGCTCGGCCGCGTCAATCAGATCGGGATGGACGGTGACGTGATTGAGGCCGGCGTGGTCCCAAGGGAAGAGCCTGTGCTGGGGGGTGTCGTTGCGGCGGTCGTTGGCTAGGTATTGGTCGTAGGGCGGGGCGAAGTGGGTGAAGAAGCCGTCGAGCGCGGCTTGCTGCTCGTCTTTAGTGAGGAAGTTCTCGACGATCAGAAAGCCCTGCTCTTTGTACGCAGCGAGTTGGGCGTCGGTGATGTGCATCTATTACTTGTCGGCGTAGATCGCCACAATGCGCTGCAACAGGTCTAGGGCCTGCCCGCGCTCGCGCTGGAAGGCGTTGCGGCCAATGATGGAGCCAAAGCCGCCGCCAGCGCGGATGCCGGTGATTTCCTCGATGATTTCCCCCTCGCCCTTGGCCGGGCCGCCAGAAAAGATCACCACGCGCCGCCCGTTGAACGCCGCTTGCACCACGTGAGCCACGCGCTCGGCCAAGGTGCTGGCTGGCACATCCGCGTACGCCTTGCGGGCTTCGTCCTGCTCAATGTGGGCCGTAGGCGGTTTGACCTTGATGACATGGGCCCCTAGCTGGGCGGCGATTTGGGCGGCGTACGCAGTGACGTCGAGCGCGGTCTCCCCGTCCTTGCTCAAGTCCGTGCCGCGCGGATAGGACCACACCACCACGACCAAACCGTGCCGCTTGGCCTCTTCGGCTAGGGCTTGCAGCTTTTCGTACATCTCCTGCCGCAGGGCCGAACCCGGATAGACCGTGTAGCCGATGCCAACGCAACCCAAGCGCAGGGCAGCGGCGATGGACCCGGTGAGCGACTGAGCGGGGTCTGCGTCGGAGTGGAGGTTTTCTCGGTTGTTGAGCTTGAGGATCAGCGGCAGATCGCCGGCAAAGTCGCGTGCGCCGGCTTCGAGGAACCCGAGCGGGGCGGCGTATGCACTGAGGCCGGCCGCGATGGCCAGCTCAAAGTGATAGCGCGGATCGTACGCCGGCGGGTTGGGGGCGAAGCTGCGCCCAGGGCCGTGCTCAACGCCCTGATCTACCGGCAGAATGACTAGCTTGCCCGTGCCGCCGAGTGCGCCGTGGTTGAGCAGGCGCGCCAAGTTGGTCAAGGTGCCAGGGTTGTCGCTGCCATACCAGCCTAGGATTTCGCGGATGCGCTCTTGCATCTTGTACCTTTCTCGCTTGAGAAGTAGAATTGACAAAAGAAAAGCTCCTCAACCGCGCAACGCGCGCTAAAGGAGCTTGGCAAAATGGCGGGGACGACGAGACTCGAACTCGCGACCTTCGGCGTGACAGGCCGACGTTCTAACCAACTGAACTACGCCCCCATGTATTTGAATAAGGTAAAAGCCAGATCAAATGTTGTCAATGGATGGCCGCGACTTTGGCCTGTGCAGCCCCCTCTTTTTTTAATCGCCTGAGTGCGCCGCGCATGAGCTGGCGCTTGAGCGGGCTGAGGTGGTCGATGAAGAGCTTGCCGTCGAGATGGTCGATTTCGTGCTGGAGGGCGCGGGCGTAAAAGCCTTCGCCCGCGGTTTTGCAGGGCTGGCCATCGAGGCCAATGGCCTCGACTTCGACCCAAGCGTAGCGCTTGACGTCGCCGTACAGGTCGGGAAAGCTCAGACAGCCCTCCTCGCCGATTTGCTCGCCCTCGTGGGCTGTGATCTTGGGATTGATTAAGGCCACAGGCTGGCAGTTGGGCTGGTGGGCGGTCACATCGACGACGCAGACCCGCTTGAGGACGCCGATCTGCGGAGCGGCAAGCCCGACCCCGGCCGCGGCCTGCATGGAGTCGAAGAGGTCGGTGACGAGCGCGCGGATGGCGTCGTCCACCACCGCGACCGGAGCACACGACTGGCGGAGGCACTGCGCCCCGAACAGCGCAATTTCGCGTTTCATGCGTCCAAGGGGTCTAATTCGAGGGCAATATAGCGCAGGCCCAAGTCGGAGAGCGTGGCCACGAGGGCCGAGCGCAACTGGGCCGCAGCGAGGCAGGCGATGGCTTTTGCCGGCAGGCGCAAAACGAGCATCTGGCCGCGTTGCTCGTACGCGGCCGGCAGCAGCGAATGCGCTGCGAGTAGCGGATTGACCCGCGCAAAGAGCGGCTCGTCGGCACCCGAGTTGGCGATGGAGAGCAGGGCCTCGTTCATGCTGCCGGAGCGAAAGCCGCACAGATCGGCCGTAGTTTGCAGATAGCCAATTTCCCGCAAGTGCTCCACCAAAGACCGACGCGCCCCCGGGTCGCCCAGCAGGCGCGTCAAGTCCTCAGCGGGCAACTCAATGCGCGACAGGGTCTCGTGATGGCGGGCGCGAACTTGGGCAAAGCCACAGACCTCGTGCAGATAGCGCTCGGCGCGGTCGATTTGGCGCAGGCCCTCGGCCGTGACCGGCGTACCGTAGGGAAAGCGCGACGAGAGGCAGGCCATGGCCGGGCGGTCCCACACTGCCAGCCCCCAGCGCTTGGCTAGGGTGCGCACGTCGTCCTTGGTCAGGCCCGCTTCGGCTAAGGGCGCGTGTACGCCGCGCTCGCGGGCGGCCGCAGCCCCGGGGCGGAAATCGCCGATGTCGTCGGCGTTTTGGCCGTAGAGGATGTAATCGACATTGAGAGTGCGCGCTAGCGCTTCCATGTGGACGAAGAGCTCTTGCTTGCAGTAGTAGCAGCGATTGGGCGCGTTTTTGGCGTAGTCGGGATTGTCCAGCTCGCGGGTCTTGACCACCTCGTGGCGGATGCCGAACTCGCGGGTGATTTCGGTGGCCTTCTCCAGCTCTCCGGTGGCGTAGCTCTCAGAATCCGCGGTGACGCAGATGGCCCCCGCGCCCAAGACCCGCTGGGCCGCCACCGCCAAGGTCGCGCTATCGACCCCGCCCGAATAGCCGACCAGCACCTGCCCCATGGGGCGCAGAATTTCTTCGAGGTGAGCCAGTTTTTCGTCTAGGGGAAGCACGGCGGTCAGAAGGGGGATTTTTCCACGGAAGTGGCGCAGGGCATGATCGCAGCATCAACCATGCCGTGCAGGATCTTCTTGTCGGCCGGGAACACTAGCGCTTGAATGCCGCACAGGCGCGGCGCATCGCCGATGACGTAGTAATAAGGACGCAGCATCACCCGGCCCCGCATGGGCACGACCTCGTCGCGGTAGAAGTCGTAGTAGCGCACGGTGCGGCGGGCGGCCTTGTGGAACTCCTGCAAGATATAGGGCTGGTGCGCAAAGTGGTCGAGTGCCTCTTGTACGCGCTCGGCCCACTCGGCTTCGGGCAGATCGTGGCCGATGGACACGCCCTTGCTCTCATACGCGATACTGGAAAAACCCGAGGGCTTGAGCACGAGCTCGCGCTGCTTTTTGGTTAGCTGCTTCAACTGCTGCCAGTCGCTGACGGGCTGGCCGCCAATGTCGAGGCCGGGAATGATGGCGTGGGGCGGCAGCGGCCGCGCATCGACGATCCAAGAGCGCGGAATTAGGCTGCCCAAGGCGGCAAAAGGCTCCTTGCCCAAGGCGCGGCGCCAATAGGATTTGAGCGCGGGGTGGTGATAGAGCGCCAGCCAGAGCTTTTCTTCGAGATAGGCCTTCGGCGGCGGGGTCAGGCACAGGGCGTTCTTCTTGGTGAAATAGGCAAAAAGATCGGCCTTGGGAATGTTTTTGAGGTCGAACAACTCGAAGAAGCGATAGGCCGCGTCAATGCGCCAAGGGGCCGGCTCGTCAGGGCCTTGGAGGAAGAGGCCATTTTCGTCAAAGCGAGCCTCGCGCGGATGGGCACTGCGGGCCGGTCTGCCGGCCGCCTGCAAGCGCTCGACCAGCCATTCCATTTCTCGGCGATAGGCCTCGGATTCGTCCGAGACAAAGAGGGCAAAATGCGGCTCGGCTACCTTGGCGGCCGCGGCAATAGCTTCGTAGAATGGGTCGATCAGGCCGCGGGCCCCGCCGATGATGGCGTAGCCGAGGTCGGCATAGGCCTCCGAGACTTGGGCGGTGAAGCCCATGCCGCCGGGAATGGCGTCTAGCTCGACCAACTTGAAGCCATCCTCGGTGAGCAAAAGGTCCGGGCGGATGACCAAGGGCAACTGGGACTTGATGCGATTCCAGAGGCCCATCTCGCGCACGGCACTCGGTTTGCCCAAGTCCAAGTACTCGTGGATCCAAGGCGGCTCAACGCCCTTGACGCTCTGGTGGTAGAGCTGGTTGCAGGCCCGGTAAAACTGATATAGGACGCCGCCGAGCTGGTCTAAGTAGCGGTGTTGTGCCGGCGAGAGCCAGAAAGGCTCCGGGGCAATGCGCCACGGCAGATTGCTGTCCGGGTGTACATGGGTGCGGTCGCCTTCAAAAAGGCCGCCGGCCGGACAATGGGCGTTGATGTGGAGGCAGAGCGCTTTGAGGTCGGATGCAGTGCTCGGGAGGGACATCGAATAGGCTCTCTAAGATGGATGTAACCAATGTAGGACAAATGGTCCGCTCGGTCAACGACGGGCCGGTTGGCCTTTGGCAAGACCAAGCCCGCAGCGCATATTTGCTCGGACGACAAAGGAGCGCGATATGGAGCTGATAGGGAGGCGTTGCCTAGTGACCGGCGGGGGGCGCGGCCTTGGCCGGGCCTTGGCCTTGGCCTTGGCGCGGGAAGGGGCGCACGTGGCGATTGTGGCCCGCACCAGATCAGAGCTGGACGAGACGGCCGCGCTTTTGGCCGACCAAGGCCAAGCGGCGTTGAAATTGCGGGCGGATGTGGGGCGGCGCGAGGAGGTAGATGCGGCCATTGAGCGCGTGCTCGCAGCTTGGGATGGCGTCGATGTGCTGGTCAACAACGCCGGGATTCAGGGGCCTATCGGGCGGGTGGAAGAGGTCGATCCAGAGGCTTGGATGCAGGTGGTGCAGGTCAACCTCGGCGGCTGTTTCTACTGCACCCGCAAGGTCTTGCCGGCCATGATCGCCCAGCACTACGGCAAGATCATCAACCTCTCGGGCGGCGGCGCGGTAGGACCGCGGCCCTTCTTTAGCGCGTATAGCGCCTCCAAGGCCGGAATCGTGCGCTTTAGCGAAAACTTGGCCGGAGAAGTGGCCGAGCACGGCATTGACGTCAACGCCCTTGCCCCCGGAGCGGTTAACACGCGGATGCTCGATCAGCGGCTAGCAGCCGGCGCGGCTGTGAGTGCAGCGGAACGAGAGCAGGACCAGCGCCTGCTGCGCGAGGGCGACGCTACAGGCGAGCGAGCGGCCGCACTGGCGGTCTATCTGGCCTCGGCGCGCTCAGACGGGCTGACGGGCCGGTTGCTGTCCGCGGTTTGGGATCCGTGGGAAGCCCTCGATGTCGAGGCGATTATGGCCACGGAGACTTTTGCGGTGCGGCGCGTCCAACAGCAGGAGGGCTGAGTGTACAAGGTGGGAATCGTCGGCGCGGGGCGCATGGGGCGGCGGCGGGCGGCCACGGCCCGGGCCCATCCCGCGTCCGCCGTGGCCCTGATCTACGACGAGTGCGCCTCCACCGCCGCCGAACTGGCCGCCAAATGCGGAGCCGCGGTAGCGGCTTCGTGGGAGGAGCTAGTCGCGGCCGACCTCGACATCGCAGTGGTCGCGACGACGCACGACGCCTTGGCCCCCATCAGCACCGCCGCCCTCTTGGCCGGCCAACACGTCTTGTGCGAAAAGCCGCTGGGGCGCAACCCTCGGGAAGCCCGGCAGGCCGTGGCCGCGGCCGAGCGGAGCGGGCGCGTGCTCAAGGTTGGCTACAACCACCGCTATCACCCCGCCATCCAAAAGCTGCACGCGGTTTGCACGGCCGGCGAGATCGGCCCGCTGCTGAGCATCCGGGCGCGCTATGGCCACGGCGGGCGACCCGGCTACGAGCGCGAGTGGCGGGCGAGCCCCGAGAAGGCCGGCGGCGGCGAGCTGTTGGACCAAGGGGCGCATCTCATCGACTTGGCCAAGTGGCTGTTGGGGGACTTTGCCGAAGTCACAGGCTATGCCGAGACCCATTTCTGGGACGCACCCGTGGAGGACAATGCCTACGGACTCTTTCGCACGGCCACCGGGCAGATCGCCTCCCTGCACGCGAGTTGGACGCAGTGGAAAAACCTCTTCAGCTTCGAGGTTTTTGGACGCGACGGCTATGTCTGCGCCGAGGGTTTGGGGGGAGCCTATGGGCCAGAACGCGCCGTCGTAGGGCGGCGCAATCCCCGAGGTGGCGCACCAGACAGCGAGTGCTTCTCCTACCCGGACGAAGACCGCTCGTGGGAGCTGGAGTGGGCCGATTTTTTGCGCGGTATAGCCGGCGCGGGCACTCCTCATTCGCTTGGACGGGAGGCTTTGGAGACTATCGAGTGGATTTACCGGCTCTACCAAGCGGCGGCCGAGGGGCGCTCCGTGCGGCGGGAAGAATCTCTAACCATATAGAAAAAAATGAGTTATGGGGAGTACGGTCGCTGCGCCACTAGGTGCGGCGATTATTTTTTGCCGCGCGCGTTATTTTTTTGAAAATTTTGCGCAAAAATTTCTTACCATATAGATAGCTAGACGGCAAACACTACTTTTTTGTCATAGAAAGGAAGGAATGCCTTTAGGCGAAGTGAAGTACCCTAAACCAACTATCTACCCGCATCTCAGAGACCCTTAACCCCGCAGGAAGTGCTATGAGAACAGATCAGGATGTCGCCCAAGTGGAACGCGTTGCGATGGCTTATCGACGCCTTGCTAATGCTATGATTCTCAGTACTTTACGCGAAATATCCAAGATGGATGAGGTCGTGGAAACGCCAGATGACACCCCGGAGATGGCCTTTGTCGAAAGCTCTAGGATCGATCCTTGGTGCGAGCTGGCCGGCCTCGAACCCGAAGTCGTGCGCAAGGCCGCCAAACGGCTGATTGAGGAACGACCTTTTTAGCACACAACAGCACAAACCAACAAAAAGCTCCGGGACGAACACTTCCGGAGCTTTTTTGCGTTTAATAGCCAGCGCGGAGCGCGGAGCGCGCTGCGTGGTCGAGGAGGCCGTGTACCACCTTTTCGGCATCGCGGTGGCGCAGATCCTCAAAGCGCAAGGCCCAGACGTGGTCCCGGTACGCCATGTTGCGCAGCTCGATGAGGACCTTGACGTCAGCGGGGTTGTTGCGCAAGACCCCTAGCCCCTGCCCGCGGACGCGGGCACCAGCCCCCAATGCCGGAAGCAGGGAGCGGGCAAATTGGTGCGAGACGCGATCTACGCGCCCACTCCTGCTGCTTTTGTAGTATAAAACCAGCGGTGCTTCTGGGGCCTTGGGGTCGATGTCGGCGTGGAAGGAGAGAAAGATGCGCCGGCCGCGCGGCGCGTTGGCAAAAGCCTGACGGGCAACGCGCACGCGAGTCGAAAGATTTTTGCCGCGCGGCCAGTGGTTGTAAGCGGCCAAGTTGTACACTTCGTTCTTTTCGTTGACAAAGGTCTGGGTCGGCGGCTCGCTTTGGCGAATTAGGTGGTTGGGGCTGAGTAGGGTCATGGTGGCGTGGGCCCCGTGCAAGCGCACCAAGACATAGACCCGCAGCGCGATGTCGAACACGTACTCGTCTTCAACTACATAGAGCCTGTTGCCATTGCCGTCGCGGGTGGACACCACCGCGCCCGGGTCCAGCCCGCCGTGCCCCGGGTCGAGGACGATGTGCCAGCCTTCCAACCGAGAACTCAAGCGTCCCATGTTCCCGACCTTGCGCTCAAATTCCCGCCACAGGCGCACTGCTTGGCGATAAGTCTGGCGCGGCGAGCTTGGATGCTCCTCGTAATAGGTCTTGTTCGGCTGGCGCTTATTGCGCGGCCGAGAAAAGTAGTACGGGCCATTGTCTAATGCGATTTTCGGCACGTCAGCGCGGCGGATCTGCAGGTCGTCCCAATTGATCTCAGACAATTCCACCCAGCGCATCGGCCGCACCTTGAGCTGGTCGCCCGGGTGGATGACGGCGTTTCTCTTCAATTTGTTGATGCGGGTGATTTCAGCCACGCTCATCTGGTGCAGTCGGGCGATCTGCGCGAGGTAATCGCCCCGCTGCACCACGTACGTGGCCAGCCGCGGACCGTCCATAGGCGCGGCACTCGGTTCGAGCTTCCGGTCGGGGTAGAGCTTCAGCTCTTGGCCTGGGTAGATGCGGTTTGACCGCAGGCCGTTGAGCACCTTGAGGCGATAGACGCTGATGCCGTACGCACGGGCAATCTCCCACAGCGCGTCCCCGCGCTCCACGATGTGTACCGTGCTCTCCGCGTCTTTGAGGCGGAGCTTCTGGCCGATGAGAATTCGGTCGCCGACAAGGGCGTTGAGGCGCTGCAATTGGCTGACCGAGACTCGGTAGCGCCGGGCGATCTCGGTCAGGTTTTCGCCCTCTTGCACCACGTGGACAGCTTCATCTAACCGCGAAGCGCGCAGGCGGAGCTTTTGTCCGGGCCGGATGAGGTCGCTTTTGAGCTGGTTGAGTTGGCGCAGAAAACCCAAGCTCACGTCGAATCGCAGGGCGATTTTCGAGAGGGTGTCGCCGCGCCGAACCGCGTATTCGCGCGGCTCTTCGTCGTGGTCGTCGGCCAAGGTGCTCCGAGTGGGCGCGGCCGGTTGCAAGCGGAGCTTTTGTCCGACGTGGATGACGTCCCCAGCGAGGCGGTTGATCGCCTTGAGCTTATAGACCGAGACCGAAAACTGCCGAGCGATTTTCGAGAGGGTGTCGCCGCGCCGAACGCGATACCAATCGCCGCTTTGCGCTGGAAGCCCAACTTTGAGGCGCTGGCCAGGGTATATCCTACTGCCGCGGAGCTTGTTCCAGCGCTTGATTTGCCCCAGCGAGACGCGGTAGCGCACGGCAATATCAGAGAGAGTATCCCCTCGTTTGACCACATAGACGATTGGATTTTTGCGCTCGGCGGCGTCAATGGCAAAAGCACACAAGAGCAGCGCCACCAAGATAGGGACCGGGCGCGACATAGGCTAGATATTGGAATTTGGAATTGGACAACAGGGGAAGGGGTGCTGCAAGTATAACGCTATTGCGGTGATAGCGCAAAGGCTACTTGCTGGCAATAGAGGGGCAACCTATACTTCGCCCCCATGAATGAAGCTAGGCTGCCCTCGGTAGATCAGATGCTCAAGCAGGTCGCCGACCTCTTGCGAAAGTACGACCGCGCCTATGTCGTCGATCAGGTGCGCCGCTGCATTGCGGACGTGCGTCGCCAAGTGCGGGCGGGCACTGTGGACGAGGAACGGGCGGTCTTGGACGTGCGAATTGAGCGGGCCGTGCGCCGCTGCATTGAGCAGGAGGCCACGCCCCGGCTGCGCCGCGTCGTCAACGCCACCGGCGTGGTGCTGCACACCGGATTGGGCCGTGCGCCGCTGCCCCGAGTGGCCCAAGAGGCCGTCGCACGGGTGGCCACCGGCTATTGCAACCTCGAATTCGAGCTGGAGTCGGGCAAACGCGGCGAGCGCGTCGCACACGTGGAGGCCCTTATATGCGCGGCGACCGCTGCAGAAGCCGCCGCCGTGGTCAACAACAACGCCGCGGCCGTGCTCCTGCTGCTCGACACCTTGGCGCGGGGGCGGGAAGTGGTGGTTTCGCGGGGGCAACAAGTCGAAATCGGCGGCTCATTCCGCCTGCCCGACATCATCGCCGCCAGTGGGGCCAAGCTGCGCGAGATTGGCACGACGAACCGCACGCACTTGCGCGACTACGAGCACGCCGTCGGCCCGGCGACCGGCGCCATTTTAGTGGTGCATCCGAGTAATTACAGGGTACAGGGCTTTACCGCCGAGGTTGACTTAAAGGACTTGGCCACCCTCAGCCAGCGCGCAGGGGTGCCGCTGGTCCACGACTTGGGGAGCGGTGCCTTGGTTGATCTGGAACAGTGGGGGCTGCCGCCTGAGCCGCTAGTCGCCGCGAGTCTCAAGGCCGGGGCGACCGCGGTCAGCTTTAGCGGCGACAAGGTGCTGGGCGGGCCGCAAGCCGGTATTATCGCCGGCCAGCGTCCCTATGTAGAGCAAGTGCGCCAAAATCCCCTGATGCGCGCCCTGCGCTGCGACAAGCTGATCTACGCTGCGCTCGAAGCGGTGTTGTCGCTCTATCGCCTGCGGCCGGACGAGCTAACGCAGGCCCTGCCGGCGCTGGCGATGCTGCGGACGACCGTTGAGACGCTAGACAAGCGCGCCCAGCGGCTGTTGTCCCTCTTGCCCGAGGCGGTCTGCCGCGCCCTCCGCCTCGCAGTGGTCGAATCGCTGGCCCAAGCCGGCAGCGGGTCCCTGCCCTTGGCCGAGATCCCCAGCCGGGCCCTAGCCCTCCAGCCGAGCGCGGTCCGAGTCGAGCAGCTAGGGCGCCAGCTCAGGCGGCAGGGCATCGTCGGTCGCATCGCCCGCGAGCGGCTCCTGCTCGACATGCGCACCGTGCGCGACGACGAGGTAGAATGGATCGCCCGAGCATTGACCCACGTCGCGGCGCAGTGAGAACTGGGCTGTTGCTAGCGGCTTGGCTGCTCAGCGGCTGCGGCGGCAAAGAACCCACCGCACCGCTGGCCCCTGCGCCCCCCGAACCCACCGGCCGAGACGGGATAGTTGCGGTCGCCAACCACACAGCCCACGATCTCGAAGTGACCTACCTCAACGAGACCGATGCGGACGCGCCGCGGATTGTGCGCACTCGCGTGCTGGCTGGCCAGCGCACCGAGGTTTCGGACGGGGTGCTGCCAGCCGGTCTAGAAGTGGAATTCGACCTAGTACTCGTGCCGCACACGGCAGACGGGATTCGGGTGCGGCGCAAGATCCGGGTCGCGATTGACGGCGATTGGGTCTTGAGTGTGCGCTTGGCGGACGAATCCGACCCCTTCAGCCTAGCGATCACCAGCGCGTCCCCATAGCTCAAAGAGAGCGCAACATTTTCGCTTGCTTTATCGCGGGGCGGGTTTTACGTTTGAGAACCCCGCGATAAATTTCAGCACCTTCCCCTTACTTTTTCGTCTCTCGCATAGCGCAAGAGCCGTTTCCGTTTCTGCTAAATTGGCTAGCTGTGCCAGCCGCGTGCTTTGGCACAGCTAAGAGGTCAAAAACCTATGGTATTGGACATCCGCGGCTGGCGCGAAGAAACTGCGCCAACCGCCGAAACATCGCTAGACCAATTGCTCCAAGGCGAACAGCTCAACGCGGACGATTTGGAGCAGCTCTTGACCATTGCCGAGGACTCGGACGACAGCCGCCGGCTAGCGGCCATTGACGTCTTGAGCCGTCACCGCTCTTGGCTGGCTTCGCTCGGCATGTTGCGCCGGATCGTGCGATTGGCGCACAAGGAGCACGACCGCGGCCCAGCCGCGGCCTTGGTGCAAGCGTTGCGCCAGTGCGACGAGGTCGCCCAATTCCTAACGAGCAAAGAGCGTGCGGTCGCCCGCGAGGCCGCGCAAGGCGTACCGATCAGCCGCCAGACCCTCGCACCGATCGCCGCGGCCCTAGCCGCGGGCCTCCCAGCCGACATCGCGGCCGTACTCCTCGACAAAATTCGCCGCACCCATCCCTCTATGGTGCCCTATGCAGTCGATTGCCTCCTCAAGTGCGCCCCCAACGAGAGCCTCTTGCGCGCGTTCTTGGCGCACTTGCCGCAAGTACCGCTCTGCGCGCTCTTTGTCGAGGCCGGGCTGCCGCAAACCATGGCTTCGGCCGCACAAGCCCGCGCTTGGCAGCAGGCGGCGCGAATGGCCACCGAGGTCCTCCAAGAGGCCCCATCGGCCAAGCTGCTGCGCCACCTGCTCAGCAAGAGTAGCGAGGACGCGGCCTTCGCTCGCAGCCACGCCCGCTTCCTGCGCGGAATCGCCCAGCGAGCCGACTCGTCGTTGGACGCCGATTTAATCGGCCACTTCGAGCGGCTCACCTCTGGCGCCTCCGAGGACAAGGTGGCCCGTCTAGCCCAGCTATTAGTCGGGTTGAGTAGGAGGCTCGACGGCCAAGCAGGGCAGCAGGCGGCAGCCCTCTTAGAAAATTGGAAATCCCGCTCGGCCTCGCTCAAGCTCAAGATCTATCACCTAGAGCAAGGCATCCGCTGAGCATTTGTTCCAATACGAGTCTCCCCAAGGGCCGTTCGTCGACGGGCGAACGGCCTTTTTATTTGTGCGCGCGCCACAGTAGCACCAAGGCCAAGGCGGCAAACAGCAGGTTGGCTATCCACGCACCCAGCCAAGGCGCGAGCAACTGATTCCAACCGAGGGCTTGGCCGGCCTTGACGCAACTGTAATAAGCAAAGCAGAGCAGGACCCCCAAGCCGAAGCGATTGGCCAAGCCGGCGCGGCGAGCGTTGGCGCCGAGGGTCGCGCCGAGGGCAATGATGATAAAGCTGGTCAGGGGAAAGGATATTTTCAGGTGCAAATCGACGCGCTGGCGCGTGGCGTCCTCTCCGTTGAGCGTGGCGCGGGCGATGTAGTCGGCCAGCTCGGCGTAGTTCATTTCCTCGGGGTCCTTCTGCTGGCGGGCAAAGTCGCTGGGGAGCAACGACACGCTCGGCAGGGATAGGGTATCAAAGGAAGAAGTCGCCACGGCTTCGCCCGCGGCAAAGCGAAAGCGGCGGCCTTCGCAGAGCACCCAAGTGCCCTCGCGCCATTCCATGCGCCGGGCCACCGCGCGCTCCAGCGGAGTGTACCCGTGCAGTCGCTCCCAAGACACTTCGTCGGCGCGTTGCCGCCCCGCATCGTAGCTGCGGGCGTACACGAACTGGTTGCCCGCGTCTTGGAGCAGGACTTGGCGGCGGGACCCGTCGCTGCGGTGATAGGACTTAATCTCGTCGCTGATTTGGTTGTACCGATAGGTGGCAGCCGGGACCACCCGGTCGGCAAAGAAAAAGGCCGCGACCGCAACGGCGAGGGCGCACGCCAAGACCGGGGCCAGCAGGCGATACAGGCCAATGCCGGTGGCCTTCATGGCGGTGATTTCGTTTTGGCGCGCCAAGCTGGTCAGGGCAAAGAGCGCGCCGAGGAGCGCGGCGATGGGCAGGGTCAGGATGAGCCAGTACGGCACCCGATAGACGTAGTAGAGTAAGATCTGCTCGGGGTGCGCCTCAAAGTCGATAAAGGTGTCGATGTTTTCAGTGAGGTCGATGATCACCGCAATGAGCAACAGGCTGATCACGGCGATTCCCAGACACAACAGGAAGCGGCGCGTCAGATAGAGATCGAGGACCCAAGGGAGCACCGACCAGCGCGAAGATCAAGCAGGCGGCCGGGATGGATAGCTTCTTGTGAATCTCGACCAAGTACTCGTTGATCCGCCCGACGCGGCGGTCTATGTGCCGCCACTGTCGGCGCAGGGCCTCGGCCGCCTGTTGCCCTTCTCGCTCTAGCTGTCTATCCGTGGGAGTCGGCGAGCTGATCTTGGTGAAGTTCGAGGTATGTGCGCGGCAATCGAATCGAGGCGGCCGTAGGCGCGCTCCATGCTCGCGGCGGCCCTCTAAGCACCAAGCGGCGCATGGCCGCGATGTTTAGCTCGCGGTCGCTGCGGTAAGACGAGGGGCGGCGCTCGTAGCGACGGCGCTCGTCCTTGATGTGCAGCACTTGGCGGGCAAAGGTGCCAAAGAAAAAGCGCTCCTCCAAGCCGGCTGCGACGCGCTGGACGTGGCCTTCCTCCAGCTCCAAGCGGATGTACGCGCCATCTCCCAACAGCGCGAGGCGGCCCCCTAGGGGCGTGGAGAATCACCGGCGGCCCGGGCGCGAGGCGTCGTAGAGCGCAATGCCGGCCAGCTCGTTATTCGCCGGGTCGATTTTGCGGATGAGCAGGTGATAATCGCCCAAGTTGGGAATGAAGACCCCTTCCTTTTCCCGCAGCACCAAGGCGGCCTTCGTCCGCTGCAAGCTCGACGACAAGACGCGAGCTTGGTGGTTCCAGTCTGGGAGGATCTGGTCGTTAAAAAGGACCATCAGCAGGGTGAGCAGAAAAGCGGCTGCAAGCACCGGCCGCAAAAGCAGCCAAAAGCTCACCCCGCCAGGCTTTGCCGCGATGATTTCCCCGTCGGCCGCGAGGCGGCAAAGGCCATGAGCACGGCGATAAGCACGGCCATGGGCACGGCCAGCGCCACGATCCAAGCCAAGTTGAAGAGCAAAAGCTGGAGAGCGGCCAGCAGGGTCAGCCCTTGCTCAGCACTTGGTCCATCGTCTGCAATACCACGTCGATCAGCAGGATGAAGAGGATCAGCGCAAAGCCGAGCGCAAAGGGCCAGCCGTGCTCTTTGAGTACGTAGCGGGACAGGGTCGTCATGGGTCGAAAGGGATACGGGGCTGTGGTGCGCAGCACACAGAGCACCGCGCCGCAAGCGGCGAGCACCCGGACGGGCCACGGGCCTAGTGCCCTTAAATATAACGACTTAGGCCACTGTCTAAAAAAGCGCGCCCTCGCGCCGCGCAACGGGAACGATTTTTGCAAGGGCTTCCTTGAAATAATCGCAGCCACATGCTATGTTTTCAGGTGGTTGCCCTGTCTGGGCAGCGTCCTCCTGTTCTTGGGTCTGGAGACCGCCTATCGCGTTTGGTTAATACAGAAGCCGCTCGGCGCATCGCTTTTGCTAGGCCGAGCCACAAGTTGAAGGCTTCTGAGTCGCTTCCGCTAAACCTCAATTGAAAAACCGCTCTCTTAATTGAGACTGCCGAGTAGCAAGCGAGCGTATCCGGCAATGGCTTGATGTTTGACGCCCATAGACTTGGGAGCACGTCAAACGATAGACGTCGATAGGTGTGAATTTAGAGGTGTTTCCCCGCTTTTCCGTCCAAGCGTTTTCCTCGTGGCTGTGCGTTTGCTTGCTCGCGGCGGTGGTACGCGCCGAAGCCTGGCCTGCACTTTGAGCCCCCTGTACGGCCCGCTTGCCCAGCGCTTTGCAGCCCCTCGCCCAGCCGCCTTTGGGGCCGCCCCAACCGCTCTTGCCGGTCCCCAGCCGCGCGCCGATCTCGTACCAAGCCGCAGTGGACTCCGTCGGGGCATGGCCCACTACGGCCGCCGCGTCAGCGGGTTTGCCGAGGGACCAACGGTCGCCGTGGATCTAGACGACTATCTCCGCATGGAATACCAAGCCAAGCACCGGCAGCTTTGGCACCAGCAAGTCCGCCGCGACTTTCGCAGCACGGCCTCAGAACAGCGCCGGCGCAAGGGCAGCCGCTTCGAGTGGACCGTGCCCTTTTCCGCGCCCAAGCCCTCCGCATGGAATACCAAGCCAAGCACCGGCAGCTTTGGCACCAATGGCAAGAGCCGCTTTGAGTGGACCGTGCCCTTTCCGCGCCCAGCCCCTGCGGCGCTTTATTGGCGACGAAGGCCCCAGCCCTCCGGCTCAATGGCTCGCGCACCATCATCATTTCCGGGCAAGAGCGAGTGGACCGACGGCGAGGTGCAGACCTCGTTTGGACAAGCTCGAAGTTCCCCGCGCTGGGCATCGAACAGGAATCCGATTTCACGGTGGAAGGCAAAGTCGGCGAGCTGATCAGCATCCGCATCAACCAAGACACGCAAAACTTCGGCTCGGCCCTTAGCTCCAACTTGAGCGATCAGCTAGCCAACCAGATCAAGCTCGACTACAAGGGCGAGGACGACTCCATATTCCAAGAGGTGCAGGCTGGCAATACCACCTTAGAGCTGCCCAACACCCGCTTCGTCGGCTTCCGGCAGAAAAACAAGGGCCTCTTCGGCATCCGCGCTAAGGGGCACGTCGGCCCACTGGCCTTTACGACCGTAGCCAGCCACGAAAAGAGCAAGTCCAATCGCCAGACCTTTAAGGGCGGAGCGGCCATCGACACGCTCCAGCTCGAAGACTACCGATACATCCGCAACACGTATTTCTTCTTGCACGAGTTCTATCGCACCCACCTCCTCGATTTCCGCAGTCTGTTGGACGGAGCGCAGTTTGGCTCGGAGAACTTCGTCGATATCAGCCGCCTCGAAGTCTATATCAACGACTTCAATACGCGAAATGACGCCGAACTGTTCGCCAAGCCCGGCACGGCTTGGGTCGATCCGTCCGACTCCCTCTCCACCGTTGAGTGCTTTGACGCGGCCGGCAATCGCCGGCGCAACAGCGGCTGCTTTGAGGAGGGGACCTGGCATCGGCTCGACCCGGACGACGACTACGCGGTCGTGGCCGAGGCGGGTTATATCATCCTCAACAGATCCGTATACGATTCTCATGCCATGGCCGTGCATTTCAAAACCCGCGCACCGGACTTCGACGGCACCCTCCAACACGAGACAGCTCGGCTCAACGCCAGCGCAGAATCCGACTCCCTGCACCTGAAGCTGATTAAAGCCCGCAACGCCCGCCCGGGTTTTCCCACTTGGAATCTAGAGTGGAAAAACGTGTACCGCATTGCCTCTGGGTTTTCCACCGGCCGCCGTTTCGACCCCAAGACCTTGCAGGTCGATATCGCCAAGGAAGTGCCCGGCCAAGAGGACCAACTTTCGCAAAAGGGCCGCTCCTACTTGCAGCTTCTGGGCTTGGACGAGCGCGGCAAAGACCCCGGCAGCGCACCCGACCGCGTCATCGACGCCGACTACATAGGGCTGGACGACATCCGCGGGCACTTGATTTTTCCCGACCAGCGGCCCTTTGATCCGCGTTCCAACAAATATCGCGGCCAGCTCGACGAACCCGTGCCGGCCATCTACGACGAGCAGCAGCAGCGCGCCCAGATCGAGGCCAGCCGCTACAAAATCCTCGTCCGCGCCGCCGCCTCGGAGCAGCGCATTCGGCTGGGCGGCATCTTCGGCAACGTCCGGCCCGAGACCGTGGAAGTCCAGCTAAACGGCCGCCCCTTGGCGCGGGACACCGAGTACCGAGTCGATCCTTTCACGGGCAGCGTGACGTTTGTCGGCGCAGTCGCTCAGGAAGTGGCCGACCCGGGTGCCGACTTGGAAATCTCCTTTGAGTCCGAGGATGTCTTCAACATCGGCAGTCAGCAGAAGACCCTGTTGGGCCTGCGCACCGAGTACGAGTTCTGGGGGGGCGACGGGCGGGTGGGCAGCACCATGATCTACAACAACGAGCGTTCGAGCGACCGGCGGGTGCGGGTGGGCAACGAGCCCAAGCGCACGGTGATCTGGAACTTTGACTTGCGCGCCCGGCGCGAGGTGCCGGTCCTCACCCGCGTCGTCGATATGCTGCCGCTGGTCAAGACTGCGGTTCCCTCAGAAGTGACCTTAGACGCCGAAGTCGCGCAAAGCCGCCCCAATCTCAACACCAAGGGGCGCGGGTACATCGACGACTTTGAAGACAGCGAGCGGCCCATTTCGCTGGTCGTCCACCGCACCCGCTGGGCACCGGCTAGCGCGCCGGCCAGCGCGCGCTTCGGCGTGGAAAATCGCGCCCACTTCATCTGGTACAATCCCTACGACGGGGTGCTGCGCACCGATATTTGGCCCAACCAAGAAGAGCAAATCGAAGCCCAAAACCGGCGCACCGACATCCTGTCGCTAGAGCTGACGCCGCGCCTCGAAGCGGCCGAGTCTTGGGGGGGAATCTCCCTCGCCTTATCAACCGTCAACGACTTCTCCGAGTCCAAGTTCCTAGAGATCTGGGTCCGCGGACAGGAGGGCACCCTGCACGTGAACTTGGGCGACCAAATCAACGAGGACTACATCGCCAACGGCCGCCTCGACACCGAAGACGAGCCGTTCCCCGGGCAAGCCGCTGGCGACGGGTTGGTAGAGCCGAAGGAAGATGTGGGCATTGACGGCCGCAACGACGAGGCCGAGTTGAACTTCTACTTGCGCCTGCAAGACGCCGGGTTCGACACTACCCGCTCCCTAGCCGAGCGGAAGCAGGCCTTCGCCGCGCTTTACCCGGACCCCGACCCGCTGCGCCCCAACCGCTCGCCCGACGATCCCGAAGGGGACAACTGGAAATACGACCGCCAGCGCAACAAGAACGATTACAGCCATATCAACGGAACCGAGAACAACAAAAAAGACCTCGCAAGCAATGACCGCCCGGACACGGAAGACCTCAACGGCAACGGCGTACTCGACCGGCGCAACAATTACTACCACTACGAGATCGACCTGTCGTCGAGCCACTACGAGGTCGCCGGCACCCAAAACGAGGGCTGGCGCCAGGTGCGGGTGCCCTTGTTCGGCCCCCACGTCGAGCGCGTGGGCTTGCCCGACTCCACCCGCATTGAATACGTCCGCCTGATGCTTTCGAGCGGGCCGCGAGACCCGGTGCGGGCCGAGATCGCGCTCGTGGAAATCGTGGGCAACAAGTGGCAGGAAGACGGCGTGGTGCGGCTCGACGAGCGCTTCCCAATAGGCGACCGCGAGGCCCTCGACGTCACGGTCATCGGCACCGACAAGAGCCAGGGCTACCGGCCTCCGCCCGGCGTGAAGATTCGCCGCAACGTGCAGTCGCGCACCCGCGAACGCGAGCAGTCCCTCGTGCTGGCCTACGAAAACCTGGAGCCGGGACACCAGATGTCGGCGACTAGAATCCTCACCCAAGCGGCCAATTACACCAGCTACGAGCGGCTGCGCATGTACGTGTATGGCGACTCAACCGAGACCATTGAATACGCGCACGGCGATTCGAGCGACTTGGTGCTCTTCGTGCGCTTTGGCGTGGATTCGACCAACTACTACGAGGCCATCAGCCCCATCTTCCCGGGCTGGACGGGCGGGCGCAAGGGCTGGAAGGGCAATCACGTAGATGTGGATCTGCCGGTCATCTCCCAGCTCAAGGCCCTGCTGCAATCCGGGCGGGCCGACACCACCAGCGGCGAGTTCTACTACACCTACCGGGTAATTGACCCGCGCGGGGCACCGCTAGACGGCAAGACCGCGATCGCCCAACGCGAGCTGGAAGCACTCCACGCGGCCGGCTACGACCCCCAAGTCGAGGTCTTTTCCCTAGATCAGGTCTTTGCGCGGTCGGGCCTGCGCAGCGGCGAGCAAGCCATTTACCGGGTGCGGGGCAATCCGTCGATGCAGTCGATCAAACAACTGAGCATCGGCCTGCGCAACCGGGCCGCAAACCGCGCGTACAGCGGCCGCATCTTCCTCAACGAGCTGCGCCTCGACGAGGCGCGCAACGACCCCGGGCTGGCCGCGTACGCCCATCTCAACACCAAGTTAGCTGACTTTGCCAACCTCGGCGGCAACGTGCTGTGGCGGCAGGAAAATTTCCGCAGCTTTACCGGCCAAGGAGGCAACAGCACGGACCGCGAAGCCGCGCTGTCGGTCTCCACCAACGCGCAAAAGCTCCTGCCGAGTAGCTGGGGGGTTTTGATCCCGCTCAAGGTGAACCTCAGCCGCACGACCAGCTTGCCGCGCTTCGGCCCCGGGTCGGACGTGGAGCTGACCGCCGAAGAGAAGCTGGAGCAACAGGCCGTCCGCTCCAAGGAGTTCTACGACGTGTCCATCAGCCGGCGGCAGGGCAAAAACTTCCTCTTGCGCTGGACCCTCGACCAGATGAACCTGCGGCTGTCGCATTCGCGCGAACACAGCTCGGACCCGGTGCGCCCGATCAACGAGCGCGAGGCCCAGACCATGAGCTTCAACTACAGCATGCCCCTGCCCAAGCCGGCGCTGCGGATCATGGGCTGGCTGCCGACGTTCATGCCCAAGAGCTGGGCCCAGATGCAGTTCCGCCCGCTACCTGCGAGCCTGACCTACGCGGTCAACGGCAGCCGGCGCACCTCGCGGCTGCTGCGCCGCGGCGACGCCGCGCCGACCGCGCAGGAGGACTTCGCGCTCGTGGAAACCTATGCCTCTAAGCTCAATCCGCTCTCCGGTCTATCGGCCAACTACAACCTCAAGATCGATCGAGACTTGCGGAAAAAATTCGCCCTCGACAAGCGGAGCTTTGGGCGCGAGGTCGGGCGCAAACAAACGGCCGACCTCAGTCTTTCGCTGCGCTTGGTCTCGTGGCTGGATCAAAACTACACCTTCAAGGCCAATTACGGAGAGCAGAACGACCCAGCGCAGCGGCGCGGGGTGGCCCCGATCGATTCGGTCAGCGGCCTGCCGTTCAAGACCCTTGACATCGACAACCAGAACGATCTCTCCGCACGCCTCAATCTCAAAATTCCGACCCTGCTCAAGAACTTGGGCAAGTCTGCGGGGCAAAGCCGCAAGGCGCAGCCGCGCGACGACCGCAAGCGAAATCGGGACGCAGACGAGGACGCGCCAACCGCAAAAGACGACCAAGCCGAGCCGCCAAAAGGCCCCAATATCCTCCGCCGCCTCGCCGGGTGGACCGGCCGCCTCGTCGAGCCGGTCAATGCCAGTTGGCGGCGCAATGCCAACTCGCGCCACTTCAACTTGCTGCGCCGGCCCTCGCTTTCCTATCAACTCGGCCTCGATGACACCCTGCGGGTGCGGCAAGTGACCCAAGGGCTGACCCATCAAGACAACTGGTCGCACACGGCCTCGTTTGAGACCGGCTCGGGGATGCGGTTGCCCTTTGGCATCAGCGTCAAGGTCAACTCCAAGGAGCAGACCACACAGCGCAGCGGCGCTTCGCAGCAACGGCTGCGCCTGCGCCACGAGCGGACGTACCCGCGCTTGAGCCTTAGCTGGGGGCGCGCCGACCGGCTTCCCTTGATAAAGCGAGTGATCAACAGCGCGCAGGTAAACGCGAGTTTTGAGACCTCGGAGGGCAGCGAGGGCGAGGGTAGCCTCGCGCCCGGGCACCTGCTCTCTGAGGAGACCAAGACCGAGTTCAGAGCGTCGTGGAACGGCCGTTGGCGCTGGGGGCCGACGACGACCATCGAGCGCGTGATCTCCATTGCGGAGAGCCGAGATTTTGAACCAACCGCAGAGGGCGACAACGGCACGCAGCGCCTGCGCGGCACCCGCGACCAAGAGCGCGTGGCCACCACGTTCAAGATCACTCATAACCTCAAGCCGCGGCGGCTGCCCCTGATAGGCCGACTCAAGAGCGACGTCACGCTCAACTTGGAACAGAAGTTTGAAAGAGAAACGCGCTCCATCGCCACAGGTGACGAAACGCGCGTCCCCAACGACAAAACGAATAGCTGGCGCACGCAGTTGTCCATGACCTACAACTTCAGTGCGAACTTCCGCGGCGAGGGGCGGATTCGCATTGAGAACAAAAAAGACCACATCAGAGTCAAGACGAGGAAAATCCGCGAGGTGCGGCTTTCGGGCACGTTCTTCCTCCGCTGAGCGTATTGCTCGGCGCGGCTGCGGGAGATATTTTGTTTAATCGACGCGAGCAACGCGCTCTTATCGGCCTAGCGGCGGCCCTGCTCCTAGGGATGCTCGTCGCCGTAAGCGATTGGTATCGCCCATCGCATTCAGAGGAATTCAGCGTCGTGCCGCGCGCGGTCGCTCCGCCGCCACCACTCGAAGTGGTAGTAGCCGAGCAGGGGCCGCTGTCGCTCAATTCGGCTACGGTCGCCGAGTTAGTCGCGCTGCCGGCAATCGGCCCCAAGATCGCCGAGCGGATCGCGGCCTTCCGCCGCGAGCGCGGTCCGTTCAAGCGGCTGGAGCAGCTAACCGAAGTCAATGGCATCGGCGCGAAGACGCTAGAAAAGCTCCGTCCTTTGCTCACAGTGGAGTAGCGGCGCACTCCACAGGAAGGGGTTGGGATTGTTTGGATTTGGCAGGACAAAGGCCACCGGGATCCACATCAGCGGCCAGACCGTGCGCGTCGCCGCCCTAGACGCTGGGCGCACTGGCATCCGGCCGCTGGTCTTGGCAGCCGACGAACTGGAGCGGCCCTTCGACCCGGTGGCCCTGAGCGACGAGCAGCCACGGCAAGCGCTAGCCGCCAAGTTGGTCTCACTCGCGGCCACGTACAACTTTGACTACAGCAACGCCTGTTTCTCGCTGGACCGGCGCTTGGGTCTCATTCAGCGCCGGCCCCTCCTAGCGGGGACTGCGCGCGAAAACCGCGAACAACTCCTGTGGGAATCCGAGCAGATTTTGGCCGGAGACGCACAGGCATTTAGCTGCGATTTTGCCCTGACCTCCCAGTGGGCCTTTGTGGTGGCAGCGCGCCACCGCGCCCTCGACTGCTACCGCGTCCTAGGCAAGGAGACCGCGGTCGGTCAGCTCGACGTGGATCTAGTGCCTTTTGCCCTGTACAACGCCAGCGAATGCGCCAACCTGTTCGCCCAAGATAAGTTCTCGCTCCTGCTCTATGCGGATGTGGGCGAGGCTTGGTTCCTCCTAATAGAGGAAGGCGAGCTGTCCGCGCTGGCCAGTTGCGTCTGGGAGGGAGAGGACGCTGCGCCCGAAGCCCTAGAAGGCGCGGCGCACAAGCTGCTGAGCGAGGACCGCAGCGGCCTCCAGCGCCTGTGGGGCGCCGGCGTCGTGTATTGGAGCGAGGGCTTGGCCGCGCATTTGGGAGTGCCGCATTCAATCCTCGATCCACTCGCCGCGGTCAATCCCAAGCTGCTCGGCAGCGCCACGCCCGCGCAGCGATCCGCCTATGCCATTGCCGTGGGGCTGGCTCAGCGGGGGTTGACGCGATGATCCGCGTCGAACTGCTCGGCCAGCGGCGGTCGCCTTGGGCAAAAGCCTTGCTTTCGGCCTTGGTCGTTTGTGGGGGACTATACGGGATTCACCGGCTCTTTCCCGCACTGGCGGGGTCGCTTTTCAGCGCGGATTCTGCCTTCACTCCCGTGGCCCAGCAAGAGACCACCGTACCTGCCAAACCTGTGGAGCGGCGAGAGACCGACCCTAGCCCGGGGCAAGAGCTCGCGCCCAAGCCCGGTGTGCAACAAGAAGCCACGCCAACCCCCGTCCAAGAGACCGCGCCCAAGCCCGATGTGCAACAAAGCTCACAAGAGACCGCGCCCAAGCCCGATGTGCAACAAGAAGCCACGCCCAGCCCCGTACAAGAGACCGCGCCCCAGCCCGCGGCCCAGCAAGAGGCTACGCCAACCCCCGCCGTGCAGCGCGAGGCCGCACCCCGTCCCACCACACCGGCCCCGACATCGCCCCAGCGCAACACGGCCTGCCACCAAGTCATGCGGATAGACGAACAGGTTCCCGCCGGGATTCGCGTGGCTTCGCTGAATTGCAACTCAACCGGGGAGTATTGGCTGGAGGGAACCAGCCCTTCGCACAAAGTACTGCGCACCTTCAGGCTTCGCTTGCAGGCATTGCCATCGCAGGTTTCGTTTTCGGTTTGGCGGGAGGGGCGCGCTCTGCGCTTTGCATTCCAAGGCCGCTTTGCCGAGCAGGGTGCCCTCCCACTGGCCGCCCTCTCGTCGGACCAAGCAGAGCAATTCTTCGGCAAGGTGGCCCGCTGGGCCGACGCCAGCGGCCTAGACAGCCTGTCGATCCACGCGCCGATCCACACGCGCACTCACCAGCGGCAAAAATTGCGCGGCCTTGGGTCCCCTCAGCAGATCAGTGCCTTCTTGCACCAGTTGCAACAGGCCGAGGCGGTCGCGACCCTCGGCGAGGTTTTGCTCATGCCCGTCCAAAGCGACGAGCGCGGCTGGGTCAAAGCGCGGCTCTACGCGGCCGTGGACATCTTAGTACAAGCACCCTGATGAACAACGTTGCAGACGCGGCCATCTATCCCGGCAGCTTCGACCCCATCACCTTCGGCCACCTGAACATCCTAGAGCGGGCCTTGGGCATCTTCTCCCAAGTCACCCTGCTGGTGGCGGTCAATCCCAACAAAGAGCCGCTCTTTTCGCTGGAGGAGAGCCGGGCGATGATCTCCGAAGCCATTAGCCACTGGCCCCAAGCCAAAGTCGATTTTCACGATGGCCTGACCGTTGACTATGCGCGGCAGCACAACATACGCACGGCCGTGCGGGGCCTGCGGGCAGTGACCGACTTTGAGCACGAGTTTGCCATGGCCTTGACCAACCGCTCGCTGTGGCCGGAGTTCGACACGGTCTTTCTAATGACCAAGGCCGAGTACATGTATCTCAGCTCGTCGGTCGTGCGCCAAGTGGCGCAAATGGGCGGGCCGGTGCGCCAGTTCGTGCCGGCGTGTATTGAGCGAAGCCTGCGGGAGAAATTCCAAAATGCCTGAGTCCCAGCGCGAAGTGCAGGCACTCCTCGCCCTGAGCCAAGCCGAGCGGCTCGGGCGCGTGCGGCGCTTGCTCGCCCACTTTGGCTCGGCGCAAGAAGCCCTTGCGGCCGCAGATTGGACTGCAGCCGTGGGATCCCGCGCACCCGAGCAGCGTCCGACGCAAGCCAACTTCGCTTGGGCCGCCGCGCAGTGGCAAAGGCTCTGCGCGGCCGGCGGCCGCTGCCTAGCTCCGGGAGACGCGCACTATCCCCAACTACTGAGCCAAATCGCCGCGCCGCCCCCGGTGCTGTTTGCGTTGGGGCCGGACGACTTGGCCCCTCCCACCGTGGCCATCGTCGGCTCGCGCAAGGCATCCGATGGCGGCAAGCTAATCGCCGGCGAGCTGGCCCGCGGCCTAGTGGCGCAAGGCGTCTGCATCGTCAGCGGCTTGGCTTTCGGCATCGACGGGGCCGCCCACGAGGCCGCGCTCGCGGCCGGCGGGCGCACCATCGCCGTGCTGGGCTGCGGGGCCGACGTGCCCTATCCCCGAGTCCACACCCAGCTCTACCGCCAAATCCGCGAACGCGGCGCCCTCGTCTCCGAGTTTGCTTGGGGGGCGCAGCCCGAGCGGGGGGCCTTCCCGCGCCGCAACCGCATCATCAGCGGGCTGAGCTTGGGGGTGGTCATCGTCGAGGCTCCGCAAAAGAGCGGCGCACTGATTACGGTGCAACACGCACTCGATCAAAACCGCGAGGTCTTCGCCGTGCCCGGAGACGTGCGCTCGGGCCGCAACGCGGGCTGCCACCAGCTCATCAAAGACGGGGCGAAATTGGTGGAGGATGTGGAGGACGTGCTAGAGGAATTGGCCGCGTGGGCGGCACCGCGCCTGCAACCCGACCCCGCGCCCGCGCCCGCTCTTCCCCCGGAGGAAGAGCGCGTCTATGCCCTGCTCTCGCGCCAACCCCGGCACATCGACGAACTCGCCCAAGACAGCGCCCTGCCGCCCGCGACCCTGCTCGACGTACTGCTGCGGTTGGAACTCGACGGGCTGGTGGACCAGCTCGCGGGCAAGCGATTTTTGCGGCGAGCGGGGTAATCCCACCCATCCGCCGTCATTTGCGTATCGGCCGATTGCACGGCCTTGTCGGCAACAGATTCTTCACTTCACCGCGCCTTGTGCAATTTTGTGAATAACGCAGGATGGCTATGCGGCCGCGGCTAGTCGTCCGAGTGCCCGATCTGCAAAGGTTCGTCGCGGTGAGATTTGGATTTGGCGCGAAAAAAAGGCCGCGTCAAACGCCACAGCACATACGCTGCGGCGAGCGCGGCAAGGGCGACGGCCACCGGCGTTTGCCAGTCCATTTCAAAAGCCCAAGGCCGTGCCAGCTTGGTACGTGGCCAGCGCACCGACGTAAGCGAGGGTCGTCATATAGCCAAAGCTGAACAGGGACCAGCCATAGGAGCCGGTCTCTTTTTTTATGACGACCAAGGTCGAGAGGCACTGGGCGCAGAGAGCGAAGAAGACCATGATCGACAGCGCGACCGGCAGGGTGTAAATCGGGCGACCATCCGGCCAAGTAGCCGCGGCCAAGGTCGTGCGCAGGCTCTCGGAGCCTTCGTCCTCGCCCGCGCCGAGGCTGTAGATGGTGCCCAAGGCCGAGATGATGACTTCGCGGGCCGGGAAGGAAGCGATGACCGCCATGCCAATGCGCCAGTCCCATCCCAAAGGACGCACGGCCGGCGCGACCCAGTGCCCGGCTTGGCCGAGATAGCTGTTTTCCACCAGCTCGGCCGCTTGGCGCTTTTCCAAGGCGTCAAGGGCTTCAGGCGCAACCGCTTGGCGCTCAACTTGGTGGCGCTCGATCGCAGCTTCCGAGCGCGGGAAGTACGCCAGCGCCCACATCACAACAGTCGTCGCCAAAATGAGGCTGCCGGCGCGGACGACAAAGGCGCGGCCGCTGTGGTACACGCGCAGCAGCACCGTGCGCAGATCGGGCGTCTTGTACGAAGGCAGCTCCAGCAGAAAGGGCGGGGCATCGCCGCTGAGCAAGGTCCGCTTGAGCAACCAAGCCACCGGGATGGCGACGAGCGCACCGAGGCAATAGAAGGCGAGCAGGGTCAGGGCCTGCAAGCCGATGATTCCACCCCACAGCGGGCGGTCTGGAACAAAGGCCCCGATGAAGAGCACGTACACCGGCAGGCGCGCCGAGCAGCTCATCAGGGGCGCGACCAAAATGGTGGCAAAGCGGTCGCGCCGGTCTTCAATGGTGCGGGCGGCCATGATGCCCGGGACGGCGCAGGCAAAGCTGGACAGCAGGGGAATGAAGGCCGTGCCAGAAAGCCCCACGCGGGTGAGCAGCCGATCCATCAACAGGGCGGCGCGGGCCATGTAGCCACTGTCTTCGAGCAGGGCAATAAAAAAGAACAGGATGGCTATCTGCGGCAGGAAGATGAGCACGCCGCCGACGCCGGCGATGAGCCCATCAACGACGAGGCTTTGCAGGGGGCCGGCCGGGATGAGTGCCGCGGCCCGGTCGCCGCAGGCGGCGAAGAGCGCGTCGACGCCATCCATCAGCGGCCCCGACCAAGTGTAAATGGCCTGAAATACCAAGACGTTGACCAGCGCAAAAATCGCCGTGCCGAAGAGGCGGTGCGCGAGAATGCGGTCGATCCGATCCGAGCGGCGGCTCTCTAGGCGGTCGGGCTGGGAAATCGCCCGCGAGAGCAGGCGGTCAATCCAAGCATAGCGGGCATTGCTTTCGAGCGCGGAAAGGGAATCTGCGCCGGCCGTGCGCAGGTCGCGCAAGCGGGCAGCCGTGCCATCCCCAGCCGACGCCAACAAGCGGTGCTCGGCATAGCCGTCTTCATCAACTAGGGCGCGCAGGGCCTCTACCGGAGAGAGCGGCCCGGAGACCGCGGCTTGCAGGTCGGCCGTGGCGCGCTGGAGCCGGTCGGGCAGGTCCACCCGCTGCGGCCGCGCCGGCGTCGGACCCACGCTCAAAGCCGCCAACGTGCGCCGCAGCTCATCCAGCCCCTGCCGGCGGTGGGCACAGATGGGAACCACCGGCGCACCGAGCATCTCAGACAAGGCACGGGCGTCAATGCGAATGCCGCGCCGGATTGCTATATCCCCCATGTTGAGGGCTACGACCAAGGGCAAATCTATTTCCGCAAGCTGGGAAACCAAGTAGAGGTTGCGCCGCAGGTTGCTGGCATCGACGACCGCCAAGATGCCATCTATGGGCGGCGCGTCTCGCTGTTGGCCTAAGAGCACGTCAATGGCCAGCATCTCGTCGGGCGAGTGCGCGGCGAGGCTATAGGCGCCGGGCAGGTCAATCAGGTCCAGCGCACCTTTCCCATCCAGCGTCACCGTCCCCACTTTGTGTTCAACAGTGACGCCCGGGTAGTTACCAGCCCGCTGTGCAAGGCCGGTTAGAGCGTTGAAAAGCGTGGTCTTGCCGGTGTTGGGATTGCCAATAAGTGCGAGGGTCCGCACAAGGGGCCTGCTGAGCAGGAAAAACTAGGGGACGAGGCGGATGGCGGCCGCATCTGTGCGCCGGAGCGCGAGGCGGGTCTGTCCTATCTGGACGATGAGCGCGGTCCCGGAGCGCAGTACGCGCAAGTGTTCACCGGGCAAAAAGCCCAATTCGCGCAGACGGGCGGCCAAGCGCGCGGGAGCCGAGATTTCGGCGACGATGGCTTCGCTGTGCCGAGGCAGTTGCGACAAGTCGAGCGGGGCGGCTGAAGTGCGGGGATTGCGAGGTTCCACGCGATATATCCGGCTACGTTGTTTAAGCTACTAACGATATGTTTACTATACCAAACATATGTAATAAGGGCCATAAGTCAATGTATTTTTTAGAAGGTTATAAAAATTGACCGGCTAGAATTCGACAAGCGATGAGGCGTTGTTCATCTTAGTTCCGATTTGCGAAACGCGGTTTTTACAGAAGGCAGGGGGGCCATGACAAAAATTATAGGAGCGTTGTTGCTCGGCGCAGTCCAAACAGGTGCGGTGGATTTTTACGCGCATTGGGGCGACGGGAAGGCCGAGATATCCAGCTACGAGGTGGTGCAGCCGCGCTACGGCGAGCGGCGGCCGGGGTACGGGGTGATGATTTTCGTGACCGAGAGCCTGCACCGGCAGACCTTTATCAAGGTCGATTCGCCGACGCCAGAGGCCGACCAATTCTACGCACTCAAGCTCAACCACATCCTCAAGTTTGCCACCGGGATATACGACTATTCAGTAATGACTTCGGTTTTCAGCCAAGTCGCGGGCGGGCGGCATCCCTTTGCGCTGCGGCGCATTTCGTTTAGCGCACAAGAGTGGTGCGGACAGGTCTTTGACGAAGCCCTGTTCAGCGCCGGGCAGATCAACGGGCAAATCAGCAGCTATTTTGCCAGCGAGGGCCGGGGCACCTATCAGCTAAAGCAGCCCGAGCACTTCGCGAGCGAGGATCATCTGCTGATCCGCATCCGGGAGCTGCAAGGGCCGTTCATGGCCCTCGGCGAGGTGCGGGAGGTGGAGGTGCTGCCGAGCTTTTGGCAGCTTAGGCAGGCGCATCAGCCTCATGCGGTCGTGTCCGGGCGGATCCACAAGGCCGCCGAGACCGCAGCCGGTGCGCTGGCCAGCGTGCGATGGGACCTGCACATTGGCCAGCGGCAGCGGACGCTGTGGACGGAAAAAACCTATCCGCATCGGATTCTGCGCTGGGAGGACAGCACTGGAGGGCGCGGCGAATTGATGCGGACGATCCGGGTGCCCTACTGGGAATTGCAAGCCAACGCAGACGAGGTGTACCGGCGGGAGCTGGGCATCCCCTGAGGGTGTCCACGCGGTTTGCCGCGGAGCGGCCCCGGGCGGCCGGTTTGGCCCGCTAGAGAATGGAGCGGGTCCGGGAGAATTTCACAGAGATGCGAGGCGGACGCACCGCGACCATTTTGCCCAGGCCTCGCCGCTCACGCCGCGTCGTATTTGGCCATCAAGGCGCGCAAGTAGCTCACGGCCTTGGGCACGGCCGTTGCCTCGGCTTCCACGTCCTGCCCTTCGTACACCACCGACAGCCAGCCATTGTACTTGACTCCCTGCAAAATCTCGAAGATGCGCGGATAGTTGAGCCACTCTTCAACGCCGCTTTGGATGCGATAGATCTTGCAGCGGACGTGGACGGCCAACGGAGCGGTTTCCGCGATGCTGCCGTAAAAGTTGAGGGCGGGATCCTCGTGCCCGCGCTGGCCCGAGGCCCCGGGCGAACCCACGTATTGACCCGTGTCGAGGATGTGCGAGAAATAGGGGTTGTCAACGCCCTCGACAATGCGGCGCACATCTTTGCCCGTGCGTGTGACGCAGCCGTGGTTGTGGTTGTGCAAGCCGACGACCACGCCCTTTTCCTCGCCGTGGGCCGCCACTTCCTCAAGGCAGGGCATCATCCGCGCCCACACGTCCTCTTCGCGGTCGCCTTGGGGAATCCACGCGGCAAAGACCCGCACCAACGGAATGCCCATAAACTCGGCCACGTCAATCCACTTCTTGGCGCTGGCGACTTCCGCGGCGAGCTCGTCTTGGGGCTTGCCGAAGTTGGAGCTGACGCCAATATAGGAGAGCGCGAGCCCGCGGCGGAAGGCCTGCATGCGAATGCCGCGCAGGTACGCCGGGTCGAGCGAGGCAAAGGCGCGGGTGTGAATGTCGATGCCATCGAGGCCGAGCTGGTAGGCGCGTTCAATAAACTGCTCCAAGTCGAGCTTATTCGCGGCAAATTCGTCTTTGTAGCTCAGGGACATGCAGCCTAATTTGAGCATTAGGGGCTTCCTTTAGATTGAGGTTGATATTGGGCATATCATGCAGTAAAGCCAGTCATTTCTGCCGAAAAATAAAGAAAGGCGGACAGTCACATACCCCAGACCTCAATCCGCCTGTCGCCGATGGATTCTTCGCGGCGGAATATCTTCTCGTCCCACGATTTGTCCGGGCTGCGGTCAAAGATGACGAGATGGCCTTCTGCTGCGGCGCAGCAATCCATATAAGCGCGGCTCTGTTCGAGGCCCTCGCGCACGGTCTGATCTAGGCTCTTGTAAAGCAGTTTGCATTCGATCACCGCCTTTTGAACCGCTTGACTCGGCCGGAGGCTGCCAGGGGTCGGCCACACAATCAGCAGGTCCGTGCGCAGCCGACCCAAGCCATACTCGCGCTCGATCCGCCCGCCGCTGTTGACGATGCGTTGCAGAAACGCCTGTAGCAGCAACTGGGGACCGGCTTCCTTGTATTGAAACCGCTCGATCCAGTGTTCGGAATGTTCGCGGAAGAACCCTTGGAACGCGGTTAGCAAATCGGCAAGGCGCAGCCGCCCGTCGGCATCCACGTACCAAGCCGGGTCTTGCGCGAGGTAGGCCTGCGTGGTGTAGGTCAGGTCGCGGGGGATGACCTCCTGATAGATTGGGTTGGCAATGGCGATGGGGTCTTGCCGGCGCACGAGACCCAGATCGCGGACGTATTCTACGTCGTCTTGGGGAATGGCCTCGGCGGGTTCGACCCCGCTAAGCAGCGGCTCTACCACGCGCCGCACGCGCTCCTCTTGCAGCTTGTCGGTGAGTTGGTCGAGGTGGGTTTCGCGGCGCAAGATGAGTTGCTCGCGGGCGCTGCATATAGCCTCGGCGGTGACCGGCCAACTGCGCTCGCGCCCGGCCTTGTTCTTAAAGCAGGCTTCGTACGCCAAGGCGTTGACCAGCCACGGCTGGCCCTGCGTCAGTTGCCAGATTTTGTTCTGGGCATCCTCGGCAAACACCTGCCCGGTGGCCTCGGTGTGTTGCGCCAACAGCCTTTGCACTTCGTCCGCGGTGAAGTCGCCCAAGCGCAGGGACTCGGCGCGGATGTTGAACGCGCTGCCGCCAGCGATGATCGCGTTCTCCTGTGTGGACCGAATCCGGTAGTCGCGCACATCGCGCACCCCGCACAGGATCGCGCTCAGGGGAAATCGCGCCGGCCGTTGGGGGTATCCGGCGCGGAGTTGTCGCAACACGGCCAGCAGGGCATCGCCAATAAGTGCGTCGATTTCGTCCAGCAACAGCACTAGGGGCTTCGGATCGGCCTCAGCCCAGCGGCTCAACACCTCTCGGAATGCGCGATGCGGGGGGGTTTTTTGCACCACAGCGGGCCAAATTTCCCCTAGGGCATCGCCGGGGAGGGTCCATTCGGCCATCTGCGCCAACTCCCCTATGACAGTAGCTATGGCCGCGGCCACATCGTCCCGCGCTGTCTGGGCAAGCTCGACATTGGCATATACGCAGCGATAAGCACCCTCGTCGTTCAGCTTGTCCGCCAGCGCCAACAAGGCAGATGTCTTGCCCGTCTGCCGAGGAGCGTGTAGGGCGAAATACTTCCCCTGCCGGATCAGCGACAGGACCTCGTCGATATCCAAGCGCGAAAGCGGGGGGATGCAGTAATGTTCGGCGGGGCGCATCGGCCCTGCTGTATTGAAAAAGCGCATCATAGTTGTGTTGAACGTTTATTGGATTCCTAATCTAACGAACCACAGCGCGGCGGCCAATTTGTCCGCAGCCGGGGCTTGTGCTATTTTCCGCGCTTCACCTCCAACGAAAGCAAGGCCGTGATCGAAATAGGAGAGTACAAAGTCGCCGAGCCGGACGGCATTGAGACGCCGGCCATGCTGGTATTTGCCGACCAACTCGACCACAACATAAAAGCAGTGGGCGAACTAGTCGGCGGCAGCGAGCATCTGTTCGTCCACGTCAAGACCCACAAGTCCATTGACGTAGCGCGCAAACAGCTCGCGTCCGGCGTGGCCGGATTCAAGTGCGCCACGCTCAAGGAACTGGAAATGGCCCTCGCGGCCGGCGCACAGGAAGCCATTCTGTCCTATCCGCTGGTGCAAAAACGCAAGGTCCTGCGCTTTGCCGAGTTGGCTCGAAGACAGGCGACCGTCAGCGCGATTGCCAGCGCACCCGCGCACGTGCAGGTCTTAGGCGCAGTGGCCCAAGAGCGACGACAAACTCTGCGGGTGATGATCGATCTCAACGTAGGCATGTTCCGCACCGGCGTCTCCTTGGCCGCGGCCGCCGACCTCTACCGTCAAGTCGCCCAACATCCCCACCTGTCCCCGGGCGGGCTGCACTTGTACGACGGGCACGAGCACATCTCCGAGCCTCAGGCGCGCCAAGCCGCGGCCGAGCGGCACATCCGCGACGCCCAACGCCTAAAAGCAGCCCTCGAAGATGAGGGCTTGGCCGTGCCCCGGGTCGTCGGGGGCGGCTCCTTTTCCTCTTTGTATTACGCCCGCGCCGAGGGAATGCACGGCTCCCCGGGCACCTGCGTATACTGGGATGCTGGGTACGGTAGCAAAATGGCCGACTTGCCCTTCAAATGGGCGGCCCTCGTGCTGACGCAAGTGGTCGATCGCTATCCCGCGCAGCAGACGATCACCACGGACTTGGGCACTAAGGCCATTAGCGACGATGGCCCCATGCCGAGCCGGGCCAAGCTCTTGCAAAACGCAACGGCCGAGCTGCTCAGGCAAAACGAGGAGCACGGCGTCTTCTCTTGGCCCGATCCCCAACCTGCAATCGGCACCTATCTCCTCGCCGTGCCCGGGCACGTGTGTCCGACGACGATTCGCTACCCGGGCGCCCGCGTCATCGACGGCCACGGGCAGGTTGCCTCCTACTACCTGCACTCGGCCCGCGACCGCGCCTAACATGCACCCGCTAGCGGAACTAGCCGCCAAGAAGCGGCGGCGGGTCGTGGGCCTGATGTCCGGGACCTCGGCCGACGGAATCGACGCCGTGCTAGTTGAGCTGTGGGGCAGCGGCCCATCCACGCGCTACAAAATTTTGTCCTTCGACGCCACGCCGCTGCCCAGCGCGTTGCGGCGCGAGGTGTTCGCCCTCTTCGCCGCAGACGCTTCGCTCGACGCGCTGTGCCGGGTCAATTTTGCCCTCGGCGAGGCGTTTGCAGCCGCGGCCCTAGCCGCGGTTGAGCGGGCCGCGCTCGGCCCCGAAGCCATCGACCTAATCGGCTCGCACGGGCAGACCGTGCGCCACCTGCCGGCCAGCGGGGCCACCTTGCAGATTGGCGAGCCAGCCGTCATAGCCGCGCGCACGGGCGCGGTGACCATTGCGGACTTTCGCGCGGCCGACATGGCGGTCGGCGGCGAGGGCGCACCGCTGGTGCCCTTAGCGGATCACCTGCTCTTTGCCCATCGGCGCGAGGGGCGTCTGCTGCTCAATATCGGCGGGATCGCCAACATCACGGCCTTGCCGCCCAACGCCGATGCCAGCGCAGTACGGGCCTTTGACCTAGGACCGGGCAACATGCTCATCGACGCGGCCGTGGCGCACTGCACCGGCGGCCGCGAGCACTTTGACCGCGGGGGCGAGCGAGCGGCGCGAGGGCATGTCGATGAGGCCCTGTTGGCCGAGCTGATGGGCGCCAGCTTCCTACAGCGCGAGCCGCCCAAATCCACCGGGCGCGAGGAATTTGGCGCGGCCTTCCTCGCGGACCTCCTCGGCCGCGGCACGTGGCGCGACGACGACCTGATAGCCACCCTGACCGCCTTTACCGTGCAATCCATTGCCGAGGGCATTCGCCGTTTCTGCCCCGGAGACTTCGCCAAGCTGTGGGTCGCCGGCGGCGGCGTCCACAATCCGCGCATTATGGCCGGGTTGCGCCACGCGCTGCCGGGCTTGGCGGTGCGGTCGCTGGCCGAACTAGGCGTCAATCCAGACGTGCGCGAGGCCCTCGCCTTTGCGGTCCTCGCCAACGAGACCCTGATGGGCCGCACCGGCAATATCCCGGCCGCCACCCGCGCCCAGCGCCCGGTCGTCCTCGGCAAGATCGCCCTGCCGTGAGGACGAGACCATTTTCTTGCTGAGAATCCGCGCCGCGAATATGTTTGCCCGCTACTTTCCCGCACCAAACCGCAAAGGAGACGCAATGGATCGCCGCGATTTTGAACTGCTGCGCGACGAAGAAATTCCCGAGCTCAATACTCGAGCCCTGCTCTATCGGCACCGCACCGGCTGCGAGATTGTCTCGCTGATCAACGACGACGAGAACAAGGTCTTTGGGATCAACTTCCGCACTCCGCCGGCCGACTCAACCGGCATTGCCCACATCCTCGAACACTCGGTGCTGTGCGGCTCGCGCAAGTACCCGGTCAAGGAGCCGTTTGTCGAGCTGATCAAAGGCTCGCTCAACACCTTCCTCAACGCCTTCACCTATCCAGACAAAACCTGCTACCCGGTCGCCAGCACCAACGTGCAGGATTTCTACAACCTGATCGACGTGTATCTCGACGCGGTATTCTACCCCCGCCTCACGCTGGAAGTCCTGCAACAGGAAGGCTGGCACTACGAGCTAGAAAACGCCGGCGACCCCCTGCGCTACAAAGGCGTGGTCTTCAACGAAATGAAGGGCGCGTATTCAAACCCCGATCAGATCCTAGCCGAGCGCATCCAGCAATCCATCTTCCCGGACACGACCTACGGCGTGGATTCCGGCGGCGATCCGCGCCACATCCCGGCCCTTACCTTTGACCAGTTCAAGCGCTTCCACGAGGATTTTTACCACCCGTCCAACGCCCGCGTCTTCTTCTACGGCGACGACGATCCCCAGCACCGCCTCGCCCTGTTGCACGACTATCTAAGCGCCTACGAGGCGCATTCCGTCGACTCTACCATCGGCATCCAGCCGCGCTTTGCCGCGCCCAAGCAACGGCAATTTCCCTATGCGGTCGATCCCGACGCGGTCGAAGAGCCTAAGTGCTTTGTCGCGCTCACTTGGCTGTTGCACGACGCGATTGACGCCGACGAGCGCCGGGCCCTACAGGTGCTCGAACACGCGCTGCTCGGCACCCCGGGGTCCCCGCTGCGCAAGGCCCTGATCGACTCCGGGCTGGGCGAGGATCTGACCGGCAGCGGGCTAGAGGTCGAATTGGCGCAGATGTTCTTTAGCGTGGGTCTGAAGGGCGTGCAACAGGGCGATGCGGATGCGGTCGAGGCCCTAATTTTGCAGCACCTCAGCGACTTGGCGGCTGGCGGCATCGACCAAGGAATGGTCGCGGCCGCCCTGCACACGGCCGAGTTCCGCTTCCGCGAAAACAACACCGGGTCCTATCCGCGCGGCTTGGGCCTGATGCTGCGGCTATTGACCGACTGGCTCTACGACCGCGACCCCTTCGCGCCTTTGCGCTTTGCCGACTCCTTCGCCGCGCTCAAGGCCAAGCTGGCGGCCGACGACCGCTATCTAGAGGGGCTGATCCAACGCCACCTCTTAGACAACGCGCACCGCACGACCGTGGTCCTGCAGCCCGATGCCGAGTTGGGGACGCGGATAGAAGAGGAAGAGACCACGCGCCTAGCAGAGGCCCGGGCAAGCATGAGCCACGCGGATTTAGAGGAACTAGTCGCGGCAACGCAAAAGCTCAAGCGCCTGCAAGAGCAACCCGACGCACCCGCGGATCTGGCCAAATTGCCCCGCCTGCAATTGAGCGACCTCGACGCCGCGATCAAGACCGTGCCGCGGCAAGAAGACCAAATCGCCGGGGTGCCGGTGCTCCACCACGACCTCTTTACCAATGGCATCGCCTATCTCGACGTGGGCTGCGATCTGCGGGTGTTGCCCCAAGAGCTCTTGCCGTACATCCCGCTCTTTGGGCGCGCCCTGCTGGAGATGGGCACCAAGCGCCTGAGCTTCGTGGAGCTGCAACAGCGGATCGGCAGCCAGACCGGCGGCCTGAATGCCCATTCGCTGGTGGGGGCGCGCCTCGGCGGCGGGCCGGCCGCAGCGCACCTCTTTTTGCGCGGCAAGGCCATGGCCGACCGGGTCGCCGACCTGACCGCGATTGTGCGCGACGTGCTGCTAGAGGGCCGCCTCGACGATCAGGAGCGCTTTTTGCAGATGGCCTTAGAAGAGCGAGCTAGCGCCGAGGCCGGGCTGGTGCCGGGCGGGCACCGCGTGGTATTAACGCGGCTGCGCGCACAATTCGACGAGACCGGCTGGCTCGCCGAGCAGATGCGCGGCTTGAGCTATCTGTTCTTTTTGCGGCAGCTCATCGAAGACATCCGCCGCGACTGGCCGGCCGTGCAGGCGCGGCTTGAGCAGATCCGCGCCCTGCTGGTCAACCGGCCGGGTATGCTGTGCAACGCAACTGTGGCCGGCCGCGACCGCGCTGCGTGCGACCAGAGCCTAGCGGCACTGTTGCGCGAGTTGCCGCAAGAGGCGCACTCGCCCGCGACTTGGACGCCGCACCTGACCGCAGCCGACGAGGGCCTAACCGTCCCGGCCCGAGTCAACTACGTGGGCAAGGCGGCCAATGTCTTTGCGCTCGGCTACGAATTGGACGGGTCGTCGGCCGTCATCACTCGTTACTTGGCCACGACTTGGCTGTGGGATCGGGTGCGGGTGCAAGGGGGGGCCTACGGGGCCTTTTGCTCCCTCGACCCGTTTACCGGGTTGTTCGCGTACGCGTCGTACCGCGACCCCAACTTGCTGGAGACCCTGCAAGTGTACGACCAGAGCGGGGCTTTCTTGCGCGACCATCCGATTAGCAGCGATGAGCTGACCAAGGCCATCATCGGCACCATTGGCGACCTCGACGCCTACCAGCTCCCCGACGCCAAGGGCTACGCTTCGCTGGTGCGCTTTCTGACCGGCATGGACGACGACTATCGCCAGCAAATGCGCGACCAAGTCTTGGGCACCAAGGCCGAGCACTTTGCGGAGTTTGCCGCCGTGCTGGATCAAGTCGGCGCAGCGGGCCGGGTCGCGGTGCTGGGGTCGGCAGATGCGATTGAGAGCGCAAGTTGGCTGACGCCGGTCAAGGTGCTGTGAATTTCGACTAGCGGAAAAATTATTTGCGCGACCGCCTAGGCGACTAGGCGGTTTTTTTATTTTTGCGGTTCACATAATCGCGCTTTGTCGGTCATATAGGACAAACGCGCTACCGGCCAACCCGCCCTCTTTTGCAAAGGAGGGGTCATGCAATCCTTAGCCATTCGCATCCTGTACGTCGCCCCAATCGACATCCTTACAGAGAGAAACTTTTGCGCCGACCAGCCGACATAAGCGCCGAGGCCGTAGAGCACTACGGACGCTTGGTGCTCAAGGTGGCCTATAAGATCGTCGCCAATGCCGACGAAGCGCAGGAGGTCTTCCAAGAAACCTTCCTGCGCTTCCACGCCGCCTGTGTGCGCGGCGAGATCATCGCCCACCCCAAGGCATGGCTTTGCCGGGTGGCGACCAACGCGGCCTGCAAAATCCGGCGCTATCAACATCAAGCGCTGCTCTGCGAAGGGGAAGATACCGCAGTAGAAGCCGATGCCGACAAAGACGCCGAGCGCCGCTTGCTCATGGACCGAGTGCGCGACCTAGCCGCCGAATTGCCCGAGCGCCAGCGCATGGTCTTCGCCCTGCGCAACTTCGAGGGCTGGCCTTTTGCCGAGATCGCCACACGACTGGGGTGCAGCGAGGAGTCGGCCAGAGCCAGCGAGTACAAAGCCCTTAAAAAGATCCGCGCCCACTTGGGTGCTGGCTGCAAGGACTAAGCGCCATGAACAGAGCCGAATTTGAAAGCAAACTAAGCGACTACGTGCGCGGCGAACTGTCGGCCGCGGAAGCGCGGCAGATCGAGACCTACTTGGCCGAGCACCCGGAAGCGGCCGACGACTTGGAGGCCGTGCGTTCCGTGCTGGAGCTGAGTGCTGACATCGGCACTGCCGAACCATCGGACGCGCTTTTTGCGGCGGCACGTACTAACGCGCTGGAGGCGATCCAAGCAGCGGATAAGCGTCAGCGCACGGGATTTTGGCACCGGCTGCCGCGGCCGGTGTACCTGTCGGGGCTAGCCGCCATGCTAGCCGGGGTAGTGTTTGGGGTGCTCTGGCACGAAGCATCAACTCCGGCGTGGGCAGAGGTAGTCGCCGAGGTACGCAAGCTTCATTCAGTGCATATAGTGGGCTGGTTTCGCGGGGAAAAGGGAGAGCGAGTGCCGGTGAAACAGTGGCTCAAGGCACCACACTTTTTCCGCGCCGAAGTGGATACTAGTGCGGCGCGGCGCGTACTCGTGGTGAGTGACGAAATACTTTTTTACGCAGACGGCGTCTGGTATGGGACAGACATCCCGGGAGCGGAATGGTGGTCCATAGATGAAGTCGCCGACCAACTGGCCCTGCCCGAGCGCGAGCAACTTGAGCCTTGGAGTTATCAGATTGAACGCGAGGATCTGGGGCAGACGGTACTTTTTTCGATCTGGCGACGTTCTTCGCTGGGCATTAAAACCCCGTCGGATATCCGCTTTGAAATAGAAGTAGATGCCCAGACGCGGTTGCCTAGCCACGCTCGAGTTTATCTCGATTTGGGCCAAGAGGACTGGGAGTTAGTCAGCGAATTGAACTATCTGGACTACGATGCGCCGCTGGCAGACGAACTTTTCACTGTCGCCGTTGATACGCTCCAGCCGTTCCGCCCTTTGGAATACGAATCACATCCGTTCGACGATGTGCCGCTAGATCCATTTGTACCTTGGAACAGGATGTTTTACATGCCGCTAGACGGAATGGACATTGCCGTCTATTCCGATTCGACTGACAGGAGCATGCCTGGCGAAAGCATGTCTTATAAGAGCGGAGGCTCAATCATTCGCTACGAATTCGTCCGCAAACCGCTGACCGAGATCGTCCAGAGCCTCGGGAACACGCACGTGGAGACCCCGGATTCAGTGTTGGCTGAACGGCGTTACTCCGTGCGGATTGTCCACAACCAAGACATAGGCCCCACTGAGCGCGTGAAGCGCCTCGGCCGCCGCTTTGGTTTTATTACCTCCATAGAAGAACGGCATGCTATTAGGACGCGCTGGGTTTTCACCCAAGACGGCTCCGAGTTTCCGCTCAGTATGGAAGAGCCGCAAAGTGGAGGATATAGAATTAGTGGCGACAACGTCCAAGGCATGGGCTATCTCAGGGACGCGATACGGAACATACTCACAAACGCCGCGCTCAACGACTACGACCAAGACCTCGACGAAATCGAGCTGCAATGGGACGGCGCGGCAGCAGACAATCCCTTTGAACGTCAGGTAGATATCGCCATCGATTTGTCCGACGGCTGGGACGCGGCTCTCGATTATTTGCGCGAGCACTTCGGGGTGACGATGGAGCGCATATCCGAGCCGATCACCTACGAGGTGTTGGTGCTGAAAGGCGCAAAATAAGCGTTCACGTGCGCTCGTCTGTCAGGCGTTTGGCGTATTCGCCGCGCGGTATGCGGAAATACCCCTGAAAGCAAAGTACGCCCGCGGCCGAAATCACGGCGCTGCTCAAAAACAACGCCCGATACCCCAGCGCGTCGATCATCCAGCCGCCGCCGAGCGAAACGCCGGCAATGCTGATGCCGTAGGCCATGGTCAGGGCCGAACTCATGGTCACCCGCCAGCGCTCGGGGACCAATTCCTGCTGAAAGACTATATAGACCGAGCGGCGGATCGAGCTGAGGGCGATTAGGGCCATACCGGCGGCGCCGGCCACCGCCCAATGGGCGACTAAGGCGAGCGGTACGAGGCACAGCACCATCGCCCCAGCCCCTCCGGTGATCACCGGCACCCGACCGAAACGCCGGCTGAGCGCAGGAGCGGCCAGCGCGGTACAGGCGGCTAGGAGCTGGCCCCCGGCCGTCAGGCTGCCAATCAGCGCCGTGGAGACCCCGAGGCCGTCGTCCATGTACACATTGAAGAAGATGCGGAGGCTGTTTTCCGCGGCCATCTGCAAGAAGGTGACCAAGCTCAAGGCGAGGATGATGGCCAGCGGGAAGGGCGTCGCTGGGCCGCGTTCCTTAGCAGGCGGCTTGTGCGGACGGGAGCGGGTTGCGGCAATAGCGCCGGTGCTAATGAATAACACGCCGGCCGCCAGCAGCAGCGGATAGCGGTAGGGGGCCGGGTGGTCTTCGGGCAGGGATAGAAGCGCGGAGAACAGGCCGGGCAGCAGGCCACCGCACAGGCTGCCGGCAAAACCCGCCAGCGGCCACAGGGCCACTTGGGTCGAGAACACGTGGTTGCGCAGTCGCGGCGGGCAGATCAGGGTCAGAAAGGGAATTGAGCAGACGAGGAAGAGGGTATTGCCGAGGACGCCGAGGGCATACGCCCCCATGACCCAAGCTAGCTGCGCGGCCGGGGGCGCGAACTCGCCGAGGGGCAACAAGCCAAAACCCAGCGCGGCGACCGCCATGCCGGCGATCATGCTCCGGCGCGCCCCCCAGCGGTTGGCCAACAGGCCCGCGGGCATGCTCAAGAGGGCAAACGACAGCGCACCAACGGCATTGACTTGGCCGATCAATTGGGGGCCGTAGCCCAAGCGCAGGAGATAGAGATTGAGCAGGACGGTATAGACGCCGCCGAAGATCGTAAAGCCGATCAGGGCTTGGCTAAAGAGCACTAGGCGCACGTCGCGGTTGAAAAGCGCAAGCGCCTCGCGGTGAGTGGAGACCAATTTCTTTTTTGCTGGAACCGGGGATGGCAGTTATGTATTGGGAAGGTAAATCAACGGCTCGCGGCAAAAAAGGCATGTAGCGGAGGCGGCATGGCGCGCAGCAGCGTATTCTGGTGCTTTTTGGTCTGGACAGCAGATGTCCTAGCCCAAGAGATAGTCGAGGTGCAAACGCCGGCTGGTACCATGCACGAATTGGTCCGCGTCTCCGCCGGTTATTTTGCAATGGGATCGACCGCGGGGCGGGCGGACGAGCAGCCGGTCCACCAAGTCTATCTCGACGCCTTCTACATCGACCGTTTTGAAGTGAACAACGACCAGTACGCGGCCTTTTTGAACGACAGCGGGCGCAACGCAGATGGGGAAGGGCATCTGCTGCTCGACGTGCGCGACCTCGACGCACAGATCCGCTACGGCGACGCGGGTTACGCGCCGATTCCCGGCAGCGGGCAGCGGCCAGTCGCCGAAGTCTCGTGGTACGGTGCCCGTGCCTATTGCACCTCGGCCGGCATGCAGTTGCCGACCGAGGCCATGTGGGAAAAGGCCGCCCGCGGCATTGACGGCCGCGTCTATCCCTGGGGCAATTCCATCGACCGCAGCCGGGCCAACTACGGCCGCGAGGGCTGCTGCCGCGGCGACGACAGCGACGGCTTTTTCGACTCGGCCCCGGTAGGCTCCTATCAGGGCGGGATTTCTCCCTATGGGGCCTACGATATGGGGGGCAATGTCTGGGAATGGGTGGCGGATTGGTACGGGGAGGATTACTACGGGCAGAGCCCCGAGCGCGATCCGCAGGGACCGGACGCCGGGATCAGCCGGGTGCTGCGGGGCGGGTCGCTGAGCAGCGACCCGTATCGCCTGCGCACCACCGACCGCAGTGGGCTGCCGCCTTCGGCAACCTACATCATCGTCGGATTTCGCTGCGCTGTGCGCGAACTCCCCGCCACGGCCGTGCAGTCCGCAAGTTGGGGACAAATCAAGCGCATGACAGAAGAGGGCGATGCGCCATGACCCGCACAAATGCAAACAGCCCCTCAGCTTGTGCGAGCTAAGGGGCTGTTTATTGTTTATAATAACCAATGGTGCTAGTGAGTTGACCGTGGTCGAGGTAGTTCCTACGCTGAGGGTGTCCCCCCTTCCAGCGAAGGAGCGTCCCATGACCACGGCCGAGTTTATAATAGCCCTCTTCTATCGGATCGACAACCAGATGGGCGATGTGCCCAAACACCCCCAAGCCGCCTTATATCCCAGCGAAACGGTGACCCTGGCGGTTCTATATGCGCTCAAAGGGGACGGCAAACGGGCGTTTTATCGCTGGGTAGTGCGCGATTGGCGCGCCTTTTTCCCGCGCCTGCCCGAACGCACCCGCTTGTTCCGCCTGTTTGTCGCCCATGCGGACTGGACCGATCGCTTTCGAGCGGACCCCACCCCCTTAGGCGTGATCGATAGCTATGGCATCGAGTTGATCCATCCAGTACGCGAAGGCCGCTCCGCTCACCCTATCGGCCAGAAAGGGTTGTCCAATCACCGCTGGATCGTCGGCGGCAAGCTGGGCTTGATCGTCAACCAGTGGGGCTTGATCGTCGATTGGGATTGTAACACGGCCAATGTCCACGATTCGGTCTTTCACCCGATGATTGGTCGCTACGAAGAGCAGATGATCCTCCTCAGCGACCAAGGCTTTCATGCCAAAGAAGGTGATCCGGCTAATCTGAAAGTGTGTCCCCGCAAAACCTGGGGCGACCGGATGGTCATCGAGACCGTCTTTTCGATGCTGACCCGCATCGGCCGGTTCAAGCGACAGACCCATCGAGCTTGGGCCTACTTTAGAGCGCATCTGAGCGCGGCCATGGCCGCCTTTAACCTGCTGGCACAGTGGCATGGATTGCAACCGGATGAAAATGGATTCGTCCCGTTGTCCATCGCGGAATTTAGCTTGTAGCCCACTAGCACCATTGGTTAATAGTGGTGGCTCCTCGCGGAATCGAACCGCGGACACAGAGATTTTCAGTCTCCTGCTCTACCAACTGAGCTAAAGAGCCACCAGAAAAACAAAATTAAAGCCCCCTCATTCGCCTTGTCAAGGAGGCACCATGCCCGTCTCGATCATCCCGTTCAACATGCCCGAACCCGCTGCAATTCCTCCGCACATCGTCACATCGCTCGAGGCCATGTCTCCAGACGAGGCCGTGGCCCAAGGCATGGATTTGCTGCTGGGCATTGAGGCGGCAGACACCATCGTATATGAGCGCGTCGGCCAAGGGGTGGTCCACACGGCCGGCGCAGGAGCCGAGGTTCTGCAGCGGGTGCTGGAACAGGACGGCGTGCGCTCCTTCGCCGGTCAGGAAGGGGTCGGGAACTCTGCGTTGTTGCTGGTGGGGCAAGTTAGCGCCCACGAAGAAAACCCCCTGCCAGCAGGGGTGGTGCGCTTCCTGTTGGAGGGGGCTGAAGGCGGGTCTATCGGCTTTAGCTACGTGTTGCCTCTCAAGACCAACGACGGCCAGCTATGGGGCGCGTTGACCCTGATTCGCCGAGCGGCGAGCGGGCCGCTCAACCACGAGCAGCCCAACCTGTGCGAGGGCATGCGGCGCGTGTTGAGCCGGATGAGCGATTAGACCGCGACCGGCTCGACGACTCCGTTTGCGAGCATCCAAGCCTCGACCTCGCCGCCATCGACATCGGCCAGCATCTGGCCGTTGATCTCGACGCAGGGCGAGAGGGGCTGGCCGCTTTTCTGCACCATCTCGGCGTAGATTTCTGGACGGTTGATAATGTCCTTGTCCTCGTATTCGAGGCCGTACTTGGCGAAGGTTTCGCGCACGCTATTGCTCCAGCCGCAAACCGGCTTCAGATAGGCGACGATGTGGGGGGATTCCGCCATGATTGGGACTCCTTTCTGGCGTGATAGAGGCGATTTTGCACTCGGTGGAATATAGAGCCGCGCCCCTCCCTGTCAAGCACTGCACTATGTAATTGACGAACCGAATACCCGGCATTACATTTGAGCCATCCCCTCACCTTTTGTGTTTGCTCCCCTTCTTAACTTTAGGATTGGCAATGAGTTCTACAGAAGTCCTTTTTGTGCGCGGTGGCCGCCCCCTCCAAGGTGAGGCCGAGGTTCAAGGGGCCAAAAACGCCGCTCTGCCCATGTTGGCCGCCTCGCTGTTGGCCACCGAAGGGCAAACCGTTTTGCACCGGGTCCCCCCGGTCAAAGACGTGTTGGTCGCCCTAGAGCTGCTGAGTCGGCTCGGCGCACGCGTCGATTACGACGCAGCCGAGGAAGTGGCCGTTATAGACACCCGAGATGTCAAAGAGACCCGGTTGCCCGCGGATTTGACCAAGCGCCTTCGCGCCTCGCTGCTTTTCGTCGGGCCGCTGTTGGCCCGCTTTGGCCGCGCTTGGATCCAAGAGGTCGGCGGCTGCACGATTGGCTCGCGGCCGACCGACTACCACTATCGCGGCTTTGCCCGGCTCGGGGCCGAGGTTCAAGGCATGGCCGGCGGCGGCATTGACGTGGTGGCCGAGCGGCTCTCTGGGGCCTTTATGTACTGCGATTTGCCCAGCCACACCGGGGTGGAAAACCTCGTCATGGCTTCCTGCCTAGCAGAGGGCGAGTCCGTGATTGAAAACGCGGCCTCCGACCCGGAGATCGTGGATTTCGCGGCGCTCCTGCAAAAGATGGGTGCCCAAGTCGAAGGGGCCGGTACGCGTCGGGTGCATATCAAGGGGGTCCATGAGTTGGTAGGTGCCGAGCACGCGATCATGTACGACCGCCTCGACGCCGGCCTCTTGATGATGGCGGGCGCGATTACCGGCGGCGACATCGCCCTCAAGGGCGTGGTGCGCGATCATCTGTACGTCTTTGAATCCAAGCTACAGCAGATGGGCGTCGAGATGACAGAGGAAGGGGCTTGGATGCGGGTGCGCGGGCCGGAAACCTTGTCGCCGATCAACGTAGTGACCACCTTTTACCCCGGCTTCCCAACGGACCTGCAACCCGGGATGACCGCCTTAGCGTGCATGGCCAAAGGCGACAGCTACGTCCGCGAGACCGTATTCGAAGATCGCCTCGGCCACGTCAAGGCTTTGCGCTCCTTTGGCGCTCGCATCGCGCCGGAAAAGGACCGCCTAGTGTTGGTACACGGGCCGGCCCAGCTCAAAGGGGCCAAGGTCAAGGCCATGGACATTCGCGCCGGCGCCGCCTGCGTGCTCGCCGGCCTAGCGGCCGAGGGCTACACCGAGATCAGCAACCTCTACCAGCTCGATCGCGGACACGCCCACATTGAGCGCCGCCTGCGGGCCTTGGGCGCCGACATCGAAAGGCACTGAGGCGCGTTGCACACTCAAGGCAATTAAAAGCGGTCGGGAGCTTGGGGAGCTCTCGACCGCTTTTAATTGCCGATCACGCTATAGGAGACCACCATGCTCGCGCCCTACCCCCGCATTCCCTACGGCGAGGCGGACTTCAAGCGCATCCGCGTGAATCGCTGGCTGTACGTGGACAAGACCCGCTTCCTGCGGCCGTTGGAGGATGAACGCTACGTCGTCCTGCTCCGCCCCCGGCGCTTCGGCAAGACCTGCTGGGTGTCGCTACTGGAAAACTATTACGACCGCACCCGCGCCGACGCCTTTGAGGCGGTCTTCAGCGGCACCGACATCGGCCGCCGCCCCACCGCAGACCGCCACCGCTACGTCATCCTGCGCTTCAACTTTTCCGCGTTTGACGATGCCCTCGAAACCTTGCGGGAGCGCTTCGAGGGCTATTGCGAAGATGAGCTCTACCTCGCGCTGGAGCGGAATCGCGACTTGTTTCCCGAAGCGGCGAAGCAACGCATCCTCGCGCCGCCCTCCATCGACGGCAAGCTCAACAGGCTGTTCCAATACGCCGGCGACTGCGGCATCTTGCTCTACGTGCTGGTGGACGAGTACGACAACTTCGCCAACACGGTGCTGGCGCATCACGGCGAGGAGGCGTACCAGTCGTTCACGCACGGCGGCGGCTTCTACCGCAGCTTCTTCGCCACGCTCAAGGCCGGCACCGAGCGCAGCGATGGCGGCTTGGAGCGCCTGTTCATCACCGGCGTGTCGCCCGTAACCCTCGACGATGTCACCAGCGGCTTCAACATCGGCAGCAACGTCAGCTTGGAGCCGGAGTTCAACGAGATGGTCGGCTTCACCGAGGACGAGGTGCGCGGCCTGCTGGAGACGTATCGGGAGCACGGCGTGTTCGACCAAGACGTGGACGCGGCTTTGGGGGTGATGGGGGAGTGGTACAACGGCTACCGGTTCGCTCGGGAGGCCACGGGCGACCTCTACAACACGGACATGGTCCTCTATTACATAAAGAAGTCCATTTCGCTGGGGCACATGCCGGATCAGTTGATCGACCACAACGTCCGCATCGACTACAGCAAGCTGCGCCATTTGCTGGTGGCCGGCCAAGAAACGGCCGCTCGTGAACGAGCCGCCTCGGCGGCCCTCCCAAGCAGCCAACGCGCCGCGCCGCAAGCGGTGCGCCCAAACGGCAACTTCGACCTGCTGCGCGCCGTCATCGGCGAGGGACAGGCGCTCGCCATGATCGAACCAAGCTTCCCCTTAGAGCGGCTGACCGTGCGGGACAACTTCCTTTCCCTGCTGTACTACTTCGGCCTGCTCAGCATCCGCGGCGTTTCCGAGGGCTTGCCCCGCCTCGGCGTTCCCAACCAAACCGTCTGGCGGCTGATGTACGGCTACCTGAACGACGCCTACCGAGACCTGGGCGTGTTCTCCGTTGGAAAGTACGAGTTCTCCCGCTTGGCGCACGAAATGGCCTACCGGGGGGCTTGGCGTCCGGCCTTCGAGTTCCTGCGCGACGCCCTTGTCGAGCAGACCGGCATCCGCGACTACATCGACGGCGAGAAGGTGGTGCAGACCTTTCTCGCCACCTACTTTGGCTTGCCGGACTACTTCCAGCCTCGTTCCGAACCCGAACTGAACATGGGCTACGCCGATCTCTACTTGGCCCCGAACTTGGCTCAGCACCCCGGCATGGCCTACGCCTATGTGATCGAACTGAAGTACATCAAGCGCAGCGAGTCCCTGAGCGAGTCCCTGATGGCCGACACCACGCGGGCGGCCCAGGAGCAACTGCGGCACTACTTGGCGGACGGGAGCCTGCGCCGCCGGCATCCGTCGGTGCAGCACGTCGGCGTGGCCGTGGTGTTCCACGGTTGGGAGATGGTGGCCTGCGAGGCGGCCGAGGGCGACCTTGGGGATTGAAACATGGAGCGGGTGATAAATAGGACTTACGCATGATTTTTTACAAAGCGTACCTCCCCGTCCCCAGACCAGCTTGGAGGGGTCTATGAGCCATCCGACGCGCTTGGCTTACCCTTGACCCATTTCGCCGCTCATAGCGCACGGTTCCCGCATGATCCGATTAACCGCTATCGATCCGGTGATCGCATTCCGCCTCGCTTGGTCAGGTGGACTGTAGCTATCTCACTTTAGCAAGACAAGCTCGGCTCGCGCCCCGCGCACAGACGCCGCCTTGGGCTTGCTTGTAGTTCCCCCAAATTGACCTATCTTCTCAAGGATGTTCAACTCTGAGCGAGAAGCAACGCTTGAGCCGCAGACCATAGAGGCCCTTGTGCGCGGCGAATGCGCCGATGTGTTCGCGGTCTTGGGCATGCACCCTTTAGACGAGGGGTGGGTGGTGCGCGCGTTCTTGCCCGATGCGGCGAGTGTGCGGGTCGTGGAGCGGGGGGGGCAAAACGCGAGCTTTCCGGCCGCCAAAATCCATGCCGAGGGGCTGTTTGAGGCGCGGGTCGCCGGCCGCAGCAAGCCCTTTGCCTACCATCTAGCGGTGGCAGACGCGCAGGGCGCGGTTCGCTACTGCCGCGACCCGTACTCGTTCTGGCCGCAGTGCGCGCCCCAAGACCAATACCTCTTCAACGAAGGAACGCACTACCGCGCCTACGAGGTGCTAGGGGCGCATCCGCGCTGCATCGACGGGGCGGCGGGCACGTATTTCGCGGTGTGGGCACCAAGTGCCCGCCGGGTCAGCGTGGTCGGCGATTTCAACGGCTGGGACGGTCGGCGGCACTGCATGCGCCCGCCGGGCGCGGCCGGAATCTGGGAACTGTTCGTCCCCGAGGTGGGCGCGGGCGCGCTCTACAAGTACGAAATCCTCAGCCGCGACGGCCCCGTGCTGCTCAAGAGCGATCCCTTTGCCTTTGCGGCCGAGCAGCCGCCCCGCACCGCTTCCGCGGTCTGCCGAGCGGATGCGTTCGCCTGGGGCGACAGCGCGTGGATGGCCGAGCGACGGAAGCGCAACTGGCAGGAAGCTCCCCTCGCCATATACGAGGTGCATCTCGGGTCTTGGCGACGCGACGGCAATGCCTATCTCGACTATCGCGCGCTGGCTCACCAATTGGTCGCCCACGTGGCCGAACTGGGCTTTACCCACATCGAGCTGATGCCGGTGGCCGAGCATCCCTTTGACGGCTCGTGGGGCTATCAAGGAACTGGGTACTTCGCTCCGAGTGCGCGCTTTGGCACCCCCGAGGACTTTGCTTATTTCATCGACTATTGCCACCGCCACGCAATCGGCGTGATCCTCGACTGGGTGCCCGGGCACTTCCCCGACGATGCCCACGGCTTGGCCCAGTTCGACGGCACCAGCCTCTACGAGCACTGCGATCCGCGCCAAGGGCGGCATCCCGATTGGCAGACTTGTATATTCAACTACGGCCGCGCCGAAGTCCGCTCCTTTCTCATTTCCAACGCCCTTTTTTGGCTCGAGCGCTTTCACCTCGACGGCCTGCGGGTTGATGCGGTGGCTTCCATGCTCTACCGCGACTACTCGCGCTTAGAAGGGGAATGGGTGCCCAACGCCTATGGCGGGCGCGAAAACCTCGAAGCCATTGACTTCCTCAAACAGCTCAACACAGCCATCGGCGAGCACTGCCCGGGGGCCTTGATGATCGCCGAGGAATCAACCGCTTGGCCGGAAGTTTCCCGACCGGCCGACGCCGGAGGCCTCGGCTTTGGCTTCAAGTGGAACATGGGCTGGATGAACGACGTGCTCGGCTACATGCAGCGCGATCCGATCCACCGCCGCCACCACCAAGCCGACCTGACCTTTGGCATGCTCTACGCCTATTGCGAAAACTTCGTGTTGCCCCTGTCGCACGACGAGGTTGTACACGGCAAGCGCTCGCTCTTGAACAAGATGCCCGGGGACGCTTGGCAGCAACTGGCCAACTTGCGCTTGCTCTACGGCTTTATGTACGGGCACCCGGGCAAGAAGCTGCTGTTTATGGGAGCCGAGCTGGCCCAGTGGGAAGAGTGGGATCACCAAGGCGAGCTGCCCTGGCACCTGCTCGACGACGAGCCCCACCGCGGCGTCTATCGCTGGCTCTGCGATCTCAACCGGCTCTATCGCCAGTGCGCGGCCCTGCACCGCACCGACGCCCACCCCGACGGTTTTGAGTGGATCGACTGCTCGGACTCTGCACAGAGCATCGCGGCTTTTGCGCGCCGCGCCGAGGGCGAAAAACCCCTGATCTTCGCCTGCAATTTTACCCCAGTCCCCCGTGCGGACTACCGGCTCGGGCTGCCGGTCGCCGGGCCGTACCGCGAGGTGCTCAACAGCGACGCCGAAGTCTATGGCGGCAGCGGCGTGGGCCACGGCGGCTGGGTGCAAACCGAGGAAGTCGCCTGCCACGGCCGGCCGCATTCGGCGCGGTTGCACCTGCCGCCGCTAGGCGCGTTGGTTCTAGAGCCTCAGTAGAGCGATGCTAATTTGCCATGCTTGAAAAACGCGCCCAATGTCGGAGTTCAGCCGAGCTATTGGCCAGATCCACTCCAAGTGCTTGCGATGATTTCACACCGTGAACTGCGGCGGCTCGGCCAACAGCGCCTCGCCCTGATCGGCGGCGCGGTCTTGGCCGGGGCGTTTATCGTCGCGCTGCTAGCGCCGCTGCTGGCGCCATACGATCCCCTCGCGCAAAACCTCTACGCACGCTTGCAGCCGCCGTCGGCGAGCCATTGGCTGGGGACGGACGACTTTGGCCGCGACATCTTCAGCCGCATCGCGTACGGCACCCGCATCTCGCTGCGGATCGGGCTGGTCGCCATCGCGCTGGCCGCTTCCACCGGCACCTTGCTCGGCCTCGTGGCCGGGTATCGCGGCGGGATCGCCGACATGCTCATCATGCGGCTGATGGACCTGATGCTGGCCTTCCCCAGCATCCTATTGGCCATTGCCATCGTCGCCGTCATCGGCCCGGGCATCGACAATGCCATTCTCGCCGTCAGCATCGTGTTGGTGCCGCAATTTGCCCGCCTCATGCGCTCCTCGGTGTTGACCGTGCGCGAGGCCGCGTACGTCGAGGCCACACGCGCACTGGGGGCGAGCGAATCGCGGCTGCTGTTCCACAGCATTTTGCCCAACTGCACGGTCCCGCTCATCGTGCAAGCCACGCTCAGCTTGGGCACGGCCATTCTCGACGCGGCCGGATTGAGCTTTTTGGGCTTGGGGGCCCAGCCGCCGGCCCCAGAGTGGGGGGCCATGCTATCCGGGGGGCGCGAGTTGCTCTTACAAGCGCCTTGGGTCATGGCCTTTCCCGGGCTGGCCATCTTCGCGGTGGTCCTCGCGCTCAACCTCTTTGGCGACGGGCTTAGAGACGCCTTGGATCCAAAAATTTAGACTTGCCACCAACGGAGACCGCAGATGAGCCCAATTCCTGCACAATCTACTGCCCCGGCGCACATTGAATACCTGACGGTGCAGAATTTCCGCACCCTGCGAAGTGTCGAGTTTAGAAACCTGACGCCGCTAACGGTGCTGCTTGGTCCCAACGGTAGCGGTAAGTCAACGGTGTTTGACGTATTCGCTTTTCTGGCGGAATGCTTCGAGTTGGGGCTGCACCGCGCTTGGGATAAGCGCGGGCGGGGCCAAGAGCTCAAGTCCCGAGGCGGGGACGGGCCGGTAGTCATTGAGATCAAGTACCGAGAGCAACCGGGACAGCCGCTCATCACCTATCACTTGGCCGTCGACGAACACAACCGAGCCCCAGTGGTCGCAGAAGAGTGGTTGCAATGGCGACGGGGCCAACGCGGAAAGCCGTTTCGCTTTCTCCAATACGAGCGCGGTCAAGGCCGGGCGGTCAGCGGCGATCAGCCAGACGAACGGGACAAGCGGATAGAAATCCCCCTCAATGCACCCGACCTACTGGCGGTCAATGCACTGGGACAGTTCGCCGAGCATCCGTGCGTGGCAGCCCTGCGCCAGTTCATTACCGGCTGGCATGTGTCCTACCTCTCGGCAGACAGCGCACGCGGTCAACCCGAAACCGGGCCGCAGGAGCAGTTGAGCAAAACGGGCGACAATCTCGCCAATGTCATCCAATACTTGGCCGAGCAGCACCCCGAGCGGCTCGAGCGCATCTTCTCGGTGTTGCGCCAGCGCGTACCGCGCATTGAAAAGGTGCTGGCCGAGACCATGCGCGACGGCCGCCTGCTGTTGCAAATCAAGGACGCTCCGTTCAGCCACTCGGTGCTGGCGCGATTCGCCTCCGACGGTACGCTCAAAATGCTGGCCTATTTGGTGCTGCTCCACGACCCGATCCCACCGCCCTTTATCGGCATTGAGGAGCCGGAAAACTTCCTCCACCCCCGGCTGCTTGTGGACCTGGCCGAGGAGTGCCGCGCCGCCGGCGAGCGCACCCAACTACTGGTCACCACGCATTCGCCGTTCTTCCTCAACGCCTTACAATCCAAAGAGGTGCGCGTCCTCTGGCGCGACGAGCAAGGCTACGCGCAAACGCAATGCGTCGCAGATATGGAGAATGTTCGTGCGTTCATGGACCAAGGGGCGCTGCTCGGCCACCTGTGGATGGAGGGCCACTTCAACGTGGGCGATCCACTGGTCAACCAAGGCGGGGCCACTGTACCATTCAGCGGGGATGAATGATGGCGAATCCACATCTGGAGTTTCTGGTCGAAGAGCCTTCTATGGAGGCATTCCTGCATGAATTACTTCCGCGCCTGTTTCCCGAAAGCTGCCCCTTCTTTCGCATCCATGCATTTCAGGGCAAGAAGGACATGTTGGATAAATTACAGGATCGTCTAAAGGGCTATGCCCATTGGCCGTCGAATTATGGGCGTATCGTCGTGGTGATCCTCCCCCTGCTTTGCGCTCTCGCGCTGGCAGCGGGCGGCTGCGCGGGTCTGCGGGGCCACAACGCGCCCGCAGAGCCGACGTACCCGGACCAAGCCATGCAATACTTTGTCAAGGCCAAGGTCTTTGAAGCCCAGCACAACTACCTCGGCGCGATAGTCGCCCTGCGCAGCGCGGCCGACCTCGACCCGACTTCGCCCACCATCTACGCCCGCCTCGCGTACAACTACCAGCGCATCGACGACGCCCACATGGCCGCCCACTTTGCGCGCCAGGGCTTGGCATTGGACGGCAGCCAAGTGAGGTTGCGCCGCCTGCTGATTCGGATCTTGGAGCACGAAGGCGACCACGAGGCCGCCATCGGCCACATCGAAGAGCTGCTGCGCTACGAGCCGGACAATTGGCCGCTCTACCGCCACTTGGCCTATCTCTACTTTGAAACGGGCCAAACCGAGCGAGTCGCTCCGCTCTTCAAGGAGGTGCTCGCCCAAGAGCAAGTGCCGCCGGAGGTCGAGGTGGACATCGCCAGCATTTTTTCTCGCATCGGCCTGCAAAAAGAGGCCGAGCGCATCTACCGCCGGGTCCTCGCGGCCGATCCTGTGGTTGAGGACGCTTGGCTGGGCCTAGCCGAACTCAAGTTGGCGCAAGAGGACCGCCCCCAAGCTATCGCCATTTACCGAGAGGCCGCAGGCCATCTGCCCGACAGCAGCGTCCCCTACCACTTGGCGCGGCTGATGGCCTCCGAGCACGACCTAGCGGAAATCCTCGTCGAAGAGGGTGCCGAAGTGCTCTACCACTTGGGAGTGGCCCTGTCCGAAGCCGGCAAGTACGACCAAGCCACGTTGGTCTTTAAGCGCATCGTCGAGATGCAGCCGCAAACGGTCGAGCAGTGGACCGACCTAGCGCGCTACTACATCTACTTGGAGGATTACGACTCTGCCACTGCCGTCCTCAGCCAAGCGGCAGAGGCCATGCCCGACAGCAGCGAGATTTACCTGTACTGGGGGACGGCCCTAGAGAGCACTGGGCGCTACGACGAGGCCATCGCCGCGTACCAGCGCGGCCTCGAGCACCTGCCCGACGCGGTTGAGCTATATCTATACTGGGGACTCGCACTAGAGCAACAAGACGCTTGGCAAGAGGCCATTGGCGTCTATAGCCAAGCGCTCGCAGTGTCCCCGGGCCACGCCGACTTGCACGTGCGATGGGGCATCAGCTTGGGGCGGCAGGGGCAGTGGGAAGACGCGCTGGGCCAATACGAAACAGCGACCGCGCTCGACTCCGCGTACAGCCCGGCCTTTTTGCACTGGGGCATCGCCCTAGAGGAACTGGAGCGCTGGGAAGCGGCACTCGAGAAATTGAATCAGGCTGTCGCGCTCGCCAGCGACAAGGGCCACCCGCTTTTTTACCTCGGCTCTTGCTATGAGCAGGCTTCGCGCAAACTTGGCCGCGACGAGTACTTCGACCGCGCAGTAGAGACCTTCCAACGCCTGTTGGAGCTCGATCCAAACGATGCCTACGCGCTCAACTACCTCGGCTACATGTACGCGGACAAGGGCATGCGGCTGACAGAAGCGGTCGCGCTCTTGGAGAAGGCGATCGCACTTGAGCCGAACAACAGCGCGTTTCTCGACAGCATGGGCTGGGCCTATTTCCGCCTCGGGGAGCTAGCCCAAGCCGAGCACTACCTGCAACAAGCCTTGGAGCTGATGGACGAGGGCGACCCGGAGGAGCAGGCCGTGATCTTCGACCACGCTGGCGACATTGCCCGCGCCCTCGGTAAAACGGACGAGGCGCACACGCATTGGCAGAAGGTGCTGGAACTCGCGCCCGACAACGAAGAGGTCCGGCGCAAGCTGCTGCCATGAAGTGGTTCGCGCTCTGCGCCCTAGCGCTAGCTTGCGCGCCGCCGCCGGTGGTGCGGGAGGGCTGGGATGCGGCCGAGGGGCCGGCCGCCTTGCTCGCGGCCTCGGCGTCCCTCGCCCAGCTCGCGGACCTGACGGCGGAAGCGGCCATTGAGCTGCGGCGCGGCCCAATGCGCGATCAGGGCACGGCCCTCGTGCAGCTAATCAATCCCGATCTCTTCCGCATCGAAGTGCGCGGCCCCTTTTTCACGCACATTTTTACGGCCCTGCTCGAAGGCGACAGCCTGACTGTGTACGGCCGGGCCGTGGATCCGCCCTTAAAAGGACCGATGCGCGGCCGGTTGCTGACTACGCTGACCGGGCTGGATTTTGGGTCATGCGACCTGCGCTACGCCTTGCTCGGCCTCGTCGAGCCGGGTTCCATAGCCGGGCCGGTCGAGTATCCGCACGCCGACCAAGCAGTAGTCGCGCTCACCGGAGGGCGGCGGGCGTGGCTGGATTTGCGTCGCGGCTTGGTGTTGCGCGAGAGCATCCCGCTGCCCGGGGGCGATGTCCTGCTCCGCGAGCTAAGGGAATACCGCCGCGAGGACGCGCTTTACTTGCCGCGCCGAGTGGAAATACGCCAAGCCGATGTGTCGCTAGTGTTGGATTACAAACGCTATGCCTTCAACAGTGGGCTGGACGCCAGCCAATTGCAGCAGGGACTACCTGAGGGAGTGATGCGAGTGCCGTGAGACAGCCGCGTTGTTTGACAGCTATAGGCTTAATGCGTACCTAAATTAACACTTCTAAGGAAATTTTTATGGTTTCATATACGGACCAACAAGCACTCATTCAACAGGTGCTTCACAAGCTCCAACTACTACCGCCGGAACGCCTTGCCACGGTTGGGGACTTCGTCGATTTCCTTTATGATCAGGAGCGGGCACTAACTCAGGCTGCCTTAAAAACCGCTGAGGCCAGCTTTAATCAAGTCTGGGATAATTTAGAAGATGCAGACTACGAATAGAGCACTTCAACAATACATTTTTGGGAGAAAATTCTATGACCAAACTCCAAGTAGGCATGATCGGCGGCGGCGGCCCCGATTCCTTTTTCGGCATGGTCCACAATCGCGCCATCGCGCTCGACGCCAGCCGCGAATTGGTCGCCGGCGCACTGCGCTCCAACCCAGAGGCGGCCATGCGCGCTGCCTTCGACTACGGCATCCAAGGTTATCCCACCTACCAAGCGCTGTTAGAGGCGGTGCAAAGCGGCGAGCAAGCCCTCGACTACGTCACCATCGTCACTCCCAACTTCGCCCACTACGAGCCAGCCAAAGCCTTTTTGCAGGCCGGCATCCCGGTGCTCTGCGAAAAGCCCATCACCATGACGGTCGCCGAAGCCGAAGACTTGGCCCAGATCGTCGAGCGCGAGCAGGTGCCCTTTGTGCTGGCCCACACCTATACGGGCCATCCCATGATGATGCTGGCCAAGGAAATGATCCAAAGCGGCGAGATCGGTCAAGTCCGCAAGGTGGTTTCCTGGTACAACCAAGGCTGGCTGGCCACGGCCCTCGAACAGACCGGCCAGCAGCAGGCGTCTTGGCGCACCGATCCCGAGCGCACGGGCATTTCCAATTGCGGCGGCGACATTGGCACACACGCTTTCATCGCGGCAACTTGGGTGACCGGGCTGGCCGTCGAGCGGGTCTCGGCGCGGCTCAACACCTTTGTCCAAGGCCGGGTGCTCGACGACGACTTCAATGTGATCGGGGAGCTAAAAAACGGCGGCACCGCCCTGATCACGGCCACGCAGATCGCGGTTGGCTACCGCAACGACAACGGCTTCCGCGTCTTCGGCACCAAAGGCTCTATCGAATGGCATCAGGAGCGGGCCGAATGCCTGCTGGTGCGCCACGGCGATGGCCGCGACATTACCTACTGGACTGGCGCTGAATTCGACCTGCCCGCGTCGATCGCCTCGTACTTGCGCGTACCCTCAGGGCACCACGAGGACTTCTTCCCGGCCCTCGCCAACCTCCACACCACCATTGAGCGGCTCATCCGCACGCGCCGCGGCGAACAGGACGTGCCCGCGGCCTTTCCGCATCCGGGCGTGAAGGAGGGCGTAGCGGGCATGCAATTCGTCGCGGCCGCAGTAGAATCGTCCAAAAGAAGCGGCGCGTGGACGCAGGTTTAGTGGGCGTCGCTCTTTGCGAATATGTCAATTTTATGTCATCTTAATTTTAGGTAAGGATTCTTAAAACCCTTTGGAGGAGAGTGTTCCATGAAACTGCTTTACGTCTTTTGTGCTGCGGCCATCTTGTTCGCCGCCTGTGCAGACCGAGATCCCCTGTCGTCCACTGCGGACCCATCTATCGCGCATAGAGCAGGCAAGTCAACCACCTCAACCGGGCCGGTCGCTGGCTTGCCTGAACCGCGCGAGCCCGCGCACTTCACAGTGCGGATCGAAAACATCGGTACCCTCCTCGCTCCAGGCGCGTGGGTCGCTCAGCGCGGGGGTACGCCTCTCTTCGTCGACGGCCAGCCCGATCGCGGCGCTGGCCTCGAAGCCCTCGCCGAGGACGGCAGTCCCGCCGAACTAGCGACGAGTCTGACCATAAACAGCGGGGTTTTCACCACGCCGGAGGGAGCCGATGGCCCCGGTCCGCTGCCTCCGGGCAATGCCTATGAATTCAGCTTCATTGCCCGGCCGGGTGACCGGCTGTCGTTTGCCACCATGTACGTGCAGTCCAACGACCTGTTCTTGGCACCGGACGACACTGGCATTGCCCTGTTCAACGACGACGGCCAGTCAATAAGCGACGACGTCACCGCTCTGGTCCGCCTGTGGGATGCGGGCACGGAAGTCAACGAGGAGCCGGGCGTGGGCGAAAACCAAGCGCCGCGGCAGGCTGGGGCCAACACCGGCGCGGACGAAGGGGGTGCGGTGCGCTTAGTGGACGACGGGTTCACCTATCCGGCCGTGAGCGACATCGTGCGCATCACCGTCTTCTCTGAAGGTGGCGTGAGCATCAGTGACGTGGACGACGTGGACGACGACACGGATGGCGACGTGGACGACGGCGACATGGACGACGGCGACACGGATGGCGACATGGACGACGACCCAACCGGGCCCGAGGTTGTGATAACGCCCGGTGTTCTGTTCCTGACCAATGAGCTGATAAGCTATTTTCAGGACGCCCTATTGGTCGCGCTGCTCGCGGATGAGAGGACGATTGACGGAGCTAGCGGTGGCACGTTGGCCATTGCGGGCAACGAATGGGTGCTAACGGATTATTCGCCCAATGGGACGCTGGTGCTCAACGGCACCTTGAACGTGGGCGAAGATCAGTTTCCCAGCATTCCCGTAACTGGAGAGATAACCGCTTCCGGTGCGTTCAATGCTGCGGTATCGTTAGACCTTCTGGTCGATCTGTCTGGCGCTGAGCCCTCTGTGACCGGCACTATTACCGTTGGGGTGCCTTACGACATCAGTGCTATCATCGCAGCGGCTGAAGCACTCGCTGGCGACGGCGATGCAGATGGCGATGGCGATGCAGATGGCGATGGCGATGCAGATGGCGATGCAGATGGCGATGCAGACGGTGAAGGCGACGCGGATGGCGATGCCGATGCGGACGGTGATGCCGATGCGGACGGTGATGCCGATGCGGATGGCGACAGCGACGCGGATGGCGACGGCGATGCGGACGGTGATGCCGATGCGGATGGCGACGCAGATGCAGACGGTGATGCCGATGCGGACAGCGACGGCGATGCAGACGGTGATGCCGATGCAGACGGCGACGGCGATGCGGATGGCGACGCAGACAGCGACGGCGATGCGGATGGCGACGCAGACAGCGACGGCGATGCGGATGGCGACGCAGACAGCGACGGCGATGCGGATGGCGACGCAGATGCAGACGGTGATGCCGATGCAGACGGCGACGGCGATGCGGATGGCGACCTCACTGGCGGTCCGACCGCCCCGACCGGTCCGGTCGCTGGCTTGGCTGAACCGCGTGTGCCGGTGCAATTTACGGTGCGGATCGAAAACATCGGCACCCTCCTCGCTCCAGGCGCGTGGGTCGCTCAGCGCGGGGGTACGCCCCTGTTCAGCGCTGGCCAGCCCGATCGCGGTGCTGGCCTCGAAGCCCTCGCCGAAGACGGCAATCCAGCGGAACTGGCGGCGAACCTCCACCCAAACAGCGGGGTTTTCACCACGCCGGTGGGAGCCGATGGCCCCGGTCCGCTGCCTCCGGGCAATGCCTATGAATTCAGCTTCGTTGCCCGGCCGGGTGACTGGCTGTCGTTTGCCACCATGTACGTGCAGTCCAACGACCTGTTCTTGGCACCCGACGACACCGGCATTGCCCTGTTCACCGACGGTCAGCCAATAAGCGGCGATGTCACCGCTCAGATCGGCCTGTGGGACGCCGGCACGGAAGTCAACGAGGAGCCGGGCGTGGGCGAAAACCAAGCGCCGCGGCAGGCTGGGGCCAACACCGGCGCGGACGAAGGGGGTGCGGTGCGCTTAGTGGACGACGGGTTCACCTATCCGGCCGTGAGCGACATCGTGCGCATCACCATCTCCGCCGCAGGTTCTGAGGGCTGAGATGACTCAGTGCCGGCGACCTAGGCACTGTTAAACGCGAAAAGTGGAGGTAATGGCTTTGCCGTTGCCTCCATTTTTCGTCTACATGCGCCGCAGCGAATCAACGATATCATCGCGGCGGCTGACTCCTCGATTACGCCGCTCCCGACATCATCGAGAGCCATAGTTACTGGTCGTGTCGCTACGATTCCGCGATATTCGCTGCCCCCCGCTTCAAGCGGCTCTACCAGCCGGTCAGCGTCCGCGTAACTGACTGGACTCGTAAGCGTTGCAAGTCCAACCCGGAATCCCTGTTCGGAATCTGGGTGGGGGGTAGGTCAACCATACAACGAGGGTGTCGCGTAGTAAGGGTTATGCCCTAAAAAGTGGAGGTGACGTTCTCACTCGTTGCCTCTTCTTTTTTGTCACCCCTAGTCCTCGTCGTAGCGTATCCGCGGATCCAGCCAAGCGTAGAGCACGTCGGCGATGAGGTTGGCCAGCACAAAGACCGTGGCCAGCAGCAAAACCCCGCCCTGCACGGCGCGGAAGTCGCGCGCCTGCACCGCCAAAAAGAGCCAGCGCCCAACCCCGGGCCAAGCAAAGATGGTCTCGGTGATGACCGCGCCCCCGAGCAGGTAGCCGAATTCGAGGGCAATGACCGTAAGCGTGGGTATAAAGGCGTTTTTCAGGGCGTGGCGCACAATCACCACCCGCTGCCGCAGGCCCTTGGCCCAAGCCGTGCGGATGTAGTCCTCGCCGAGGACGTCGAGCAAGCTGGCGCGGGTCATGCGCGCAATGACGGCCATGGGAATGGTCCCCAAAGTCAGGGCTGGAAGAAAAAGGTGCCACAGCACGTCGCCGCAGGCCGCGAAATCGCCCTGCGCGAGGGCGTCGATTACGTAGAAATAAGTGATCGGCTCAAAGTAGATATGCGTGCTCAAGCGGCCGGACACCGGAAAGAGCGGCACGTAAAAGGCCAATAGCAACACCAGCATCAGGGCCAGCCAAAATACGGGAATGGAAATGCCGGCCGTGGCCAAGATCATGCTGAGGAGATCGGCGATTTTGCCCCGCCGCACCGCGGCCCACAGTCCGGCCGCGATGCCGACCGTCATGGCCAGCAGCATACTGGCCAAGGTCAGCTCGCAGGTGGCCGGAAAGCGCTGGACGAGCTCGGTGGTGATTTTCTCGTGGGTGCGAATTGAGCGGCCGAGGTCGCCGCGCAACAGGCCGGTGAAGAAGCGGTAAAACTGCACGTGAAAGGGCTGGTCGAGGCCCATGGTCGCGCGCAGCTCGGCCAAGCTCTCGGCATTGGCGCGCTCCCCGAGCATGACTTGGGCCGGGTCGCCCGGCACCAAGTAGAGCATCAGAAAAACCAACAGCGAAATCCCCGCCAGCGTCGGCAAAAGCGCGATGAGCCGCCGGAGGACGAAGCGGTACATTGGTCAAGGGGCTAGCGCGGTGCTGTGGAACCACTTGCTGCCCGTAGGATGCAGCTTGAAGCCAGTGACGCGGCGCTGGAAAGCCACCGTCTGCGTCGCGTGTACTAGGGGGACCCAGGGCGCGTCGCGGTGGACGATTTCCTGCGCCCGGGCATAGAGCTGCGTACGCTCGGCGCGGTCGGTGGAGCGGCGAGCCGCGACGAGGGCCTCGTGCAGCTCGGCACTGCGGTAGAAGGAGATATTCTGGGCCGGCTTGACGGCCGCGGTGGAGTCGAGGAGCACGTAGAGGAAGTTGTCCGGGTCGCCGTTGTCGCCGGTCCAGCCCAACAAGGCCATCTGGTGCTGGCCGTCGAACACCTTGTCCAAGTACGTCCCCCATTCCCAAGACACAATGCGGGCGCGGATGCCCACCTTTTCCAAGTCGGCCTGAATGGCCTCGGCGATCTTGCTGGGCTGCGGCATATAGGGCCGCGGCACCGGCATGGCCCACAGCTCGGTCTCAAAGCCGTCGGCATAACCGGCTTCCGCTAGCAAGGCCCGCGCCTTCGCCGGATCGTAACCGTAGCCCGCAATGGCGTCGTTGTAGCTCCACAGGGTCGGCGGGATGGGGTTTTTGGCCGGCATGGCCAAGCCCTCGTAGAAATTGTCCACGAGGGCCTGCTTATCCACGGCGTGGTTTACGGCGCGGCGCACCCGCACGTCGTCGAAAGGCTTCTTGTCCATGTGCATGGCCAAGTAGCCGATGTTCATGCCCGCCTGCGTCAAAAGCTGGAGATTGGGATCGGCGCGGATCGGCTCAATGTACTCGGGGCTGAGGTTGTCAAAGCCGTGGATCGCGCCCTGCGCAAGCTCCAAGAAGCGCACCGCAGCTTCCTGAATAGGCTTGAAAATTAGGCGGTCAATCTGCGGCTTTGGCCCCCAGTAATCGGGGTTGCGCTCCAAGACGATGCGCTCGTCCTTGCGCCATTCGACAAAGCGAAACGGGCCGGTGCCAACCGGGTTTTTGAAGTAATCGCGGCCGTAGCGAGCCACCGCGGCCGGGCTGACGGCCGCACAGAAGTTCATGGCCAAGTTCGCCAAGAAGGGGGCATGCGGCTCTTTGAGGCGGATGACAAAGGTCGAATCGTCCGGGGCCTCTAGCGCGGCGACGATGTCGTCCATGCCCATGGCCTGCCAGTACTTGTACGCGCCGGCAACCTTGTGGAAGGGGTGGTCTTTGTACAACTGCCGCCCGAGGGAAAACAGCATGGCCTCGGCGTCAAAGGGGGTGCCGTCGTGGAAGCGGACCCCGGTGCGCAAGTGGAAGGTCCACGTGAGCTGATCGTCTGCGATGTCCCAAGAATGCGCTAGCTGCGGCACCACGGCCGTGCTCGCGCTGTCGTAGGTCACCAAGGTCTCGTACACGTTGTCGCAGACCTTGAACGATTCGCCGTCGTTTTCAAGCCCCGGATCCAGCCCGATCGAATCCGAGCCGCGGCCAAAAACCAAGGTCTGCTGCGTGCGTTCCTCCCCGCCACAGGCCACGACCAAGGCGACGAGCAGAAGGGCGACAAGACGCTGCAAGGCTAGTCCTCAAACGCCGCGTCAAAGGCAATGTCCGAGGCCGGGAAATCGACCTGTTTGACGAAGGCGGCCGCTTCGGTCGCGCCGTGGACGCGATCCATGCCGCTGTCTTCCCATTCGACCGACAGCGGCCCTTGGTAGTTGATGCGGTTGAGAGCGCGGATGATTTCCTCGAAGTCGATATTGCCGCGGCCCAACGAGCGGAAGTCCCAATAGCGTCGGCGGTCGCCGAACTCGGTGTGCCCGCCGAAGACCCCGGCGTCAGTCGGCGTGGCCGACCAGCCTACATCCTTCATGTGGACGTGGAAGATGCGGTCGCTGAATCGGTGGATGAACTCGACGTAGTCCACGCCTTGGTAGCCGAGGTGACTGGGATCGTAGTTGAAGCCAAAGGCCGGGTGGCCGTTGAGTGCGTCTATGGCGCGCTCGGCCGAGGCGATATCAAAGGCGATTTCCGTGGGGTGTACCTCTAGCGCGAACTTGACGCCGAGCACTTGGTATTGGTCGAGTATAGGTTTCCAGCGCGCGGCAAAATCCGCGTACCCAGCCTCGATCCTGTCCGGGGATACCGGCGGGAACGAGTAGAGCAAGGGCCAAATCGAAGAGCCGGTAAAGCCGTTGACCACGTCGACCCCGAGCCGGGCGGCCGCTTGCCCGGTGGCGATCATTTCTGCGGCCGCGCGCTGGCGCACGCCCTCTGGGCGGCCGTCGCCGAAGATGCGCGGGGGCAGGATGGCTTGGTGGCGGCTGTCGATGGCGTCGCACACGGCCTGGCCGACGAGGTGATTGGAAATGGAAAACAGCGCTAGATCGTGTTTGGCGAGCAGTTCGCGCTTGGCCTTGCAGTAAGCGTCGTCGGCTTGGTCAACCTCAAAGTGGTCGCCCCAGCAGGCCAGTTCCAAGCCGTCGTAGCCGAACTCAACGGCCTGTTGGCAGAGGGTCTCGAGAGGCAGGTCGGCCCACTGGCCAGTGAAGAGGGTGACGGATCGCATTGTAGTCGCTCCTTGTTGGTGTTTGCACAAAAGGGAGGGAGTATATACGCCGGTCGCCGCCGCGATGTCAAGGCCCGTCCGCTAGCGGCTCAGCGACTTTTCCCGCCGCAGGTCGATGTCAAAAATGCGCAGGTAGCGGCCCTGAAACTCGCCGATGACTTCGGGAATCAGGTCCTCGTCGAGATCGAGCAGGCCCATGCGCTCGCCAAAAGGCTCGGTCGCCTTCCACTCCAAGTCGAAGAAGCGGGCGTCGAACACGTACCCGTCGTTGAGCACGATCTCGTCTTCATCGTCCCCATCTACATCGCCGATGAGGATCTGATGGGCCGTCAAGTCGGTCTGGTCGCTGCGCCACTGCTCGTACTGGTCGCGGCCGTCGTACACGATTAGGCGGCCATCGGCGCAGAACACGAGCTCGGGCTGGGGATCGTCGTCAATGTCGCCGATGGTCAGGCTGGTAATGCGGGCGTATTCATTCGGCGAGTTGCTCCACAGCAGGGTGTAGTCCTGAGAGTCGAGGTAATACACGCGGCCGTGATCGGTATAGGCGACGATTTCGTCGAGCTGGTCGTCGTTGATATCGAGGACGAACACGCCGGCTACGGCCCCTTCGAGGTAGTCGCTGACCCACACCTCGGTATAGGCGCGGTCGCGCTCTTCATAGACGTGGATCCGGCCGTTGCTGTCGCCGAGTACGAGGCGAGCTGGGCCTTCGCCCGCGGGCAAGCGCTGGATATTGTCGAATTCGTCTAGATCGCCGCTATAAGCCGGCCATTCCACGGCTTGGCTCGATAGCGGCGCCAGCCACAACGCACATAAGATCAACCGCAACATGATGGGCATTACTCCTTGGTGGCGGCCGCGTACGCGGCCTCGTATACGGAGAGCAAGGGCACTTGGTGCTCTTGGGCCAGCCGAGCGCAGTCCTCGTATTCAGGGGCGGCGCGGCAGCGTCCGTCTATGCAGCTAAACTTGACGCCGACCGCCCCGTACGGGGTGGCAACGGCGCGGCTCTGGCGTTCCAAGATGCGGCGTTCCACCCCGTAGTAGCGCAGGCCGATGGTGGTCGTTTCTCGCAGGACGATGTCGGCCAGCTCGTCCAAGCGGCCCGCCGGAGCGAGGACGCTGAGGACGTTGCCCGGGCGGCCCTTTTTCATCAGGACCGGCGTGGCGTACACGTCGCATGCGCCCTGCGCTAGCAGCCGGTCGAAGAGGTAGCCGTACACTTCTGGATTCATGTCGTCGATATTGGCTTCGATCAACAGAACGCGCTCGCTGGCCGGCGTGCGCTCGCCCAAGCGCAGGCGCAATAGATTGGGAATGGCCTCTAAGTCGCGGCGGCCCGCGCCATAGCCGACGGCCTGTTGGCAGAAGGGCGGCTGCGGCCCAAAGGAACGGGCCAAGGTGGTGATGATCGCCGCCCCGGTCGGGGTGACGAGTTCGGCGCGGATATCGGTCTGTTCGGTCGGCACGTCGCGGCAAAGGGCCAAGACCCCAGGCACGGGCACCGGGTAGCGCCCGTGCGCACAGCGCACAAAACCCGTGCCAAAGCGCAGGGGCGAAGCCCAGATCTCGTCGATCTCCAAGAGTTGGAGGCCGGCCACAGCCCCCACTACGTCTATCAGGGCGTCGAGGGCCCCCACTTCGTGCAGGGCCACTGCGGCGGGCGCGGCCTTGTGGACCTCGGCTTCGGCTGCACACAGGCGCTCAAAGACGCGAATGGAGCGTTCCTTGACGACGCTGTCTAAGCGGCTGTCGGCAATGCGGCTGGTTATATCTCGGAGGTGGGCGTGAGCATGTGCGCCAGACAGGTCGAGATGGTGCGCGGCGTCGGCCAACGGTGCGCCGGCCATGCAGACCTTGGCGCGGGTGGCGGCAATGGCGTGCCGGGCGGTGGATTCGCGCTCAATCGCGACGTCCTTGACGCCCAGCTTGGCGATTTCTCGGTTGAGGTGCTCTAGCGCGAGACCAGCGTCGAGCAGGGCACCCAAGATCATGTCGCCGCTGATACCGGAGAAGCAGTCGAAATAGGCGATTTTCATCTCGGCGTCCCGCGCTCAGGGCAGGCGCTCGAGGTCGGCCTTGCGCTTCTTCCAGTCGAACTCCTCGGCAAAGTCGTACACATCGACGAAGTCTTCAATCCGGTCCTCGTCTGTCTTGCGCAGCAAGTTCGCGCCGACCAAGTTGAAGACAATCTCGCCGAAGTCGCGCGTTTGCTCGATGCCCCAGTGGGCAAAGACCGAGCGGGTGAGTGGCCCGAACTGATCGGCGCTGTACTCGCTGATGCCAAAGAGCAGATCCCGGCCGGAAATGTGCCGCTTCTCTTCGGCCAAGGCGTCCTTGTTTCTGCTGAGCTTTTGCACTGTGTATTCCAGCGCGTCGTACACAAAGAGATACGCATCGCGCTTGTAGCGACCGTCGCGCTCGGCCAGATTTTCGATTTCTCGCAGCGATTTTAATTCCATAGCTAGAGAGCCAATACAAACTAGGGCAGAGTGGATGTCAAGGGGCCGCGGCGCAAAGCCAAGTGGCGCGGACCAAGCGCGAGGACGTGCAAGAGCGCGTCGCGCTTGTGGACGAAGTCGGGCAACAGGTCGTCGGCTAGGGTTGAGAAGACACGGCCTGTGTTGATGTGTTCGGGATTGAGGTGGCGGCCGTCCTTGATGATTTCGTAGTGCAGGTGGGGACCGGTCGCGAGTCCGGTGGCACCAACTTTGCCGATGAGATCCTTCTGCTGTACGAGCTGACCCTTGCGAACCAATATCTTGCTCAGGTGGGCGTAGCGGGTGCGGTAGCCATTGGCATGGACGATTTCGACCAGCTTGCCGTAGCCACCTTTCCAACCGGCGTACGCGACCTTCCCTTGGGCCGTAGTCCACACTAGGGTGCCAGTCGGCGCACCGTAGTCCGTGCCCAAGTGGGGGCGCTGCTCTTTGTGGATGGGATGGAAGCGGCGGCGGTTGAAGCGCGAGGTGATGCGATTGACTTCGAGGGGCTTGAGGACAAACATCCGGCCGAGGGATTGGCCGCTGGCATTGTAATAGGCGTCCTGCCCCTCGGCCGCGGCATAGCGGACTCCCAGCTCGGTCGCTCGTTCACCTTCGTACCGGGCCAAGAGGACGTGACCGTAGCGGATGAAGCGCCCGTCCATGTAGATCTTTTCAAAGACGACCCCCAGCCGATCGCCGCGGCGCGGGTCGCGCTGGAAGTCGATGACTGCGCCAAAGATGTCATCGGCGAGCACATCGCTGAGCGCGCTGCCTTCCCCGGCCGCGCTGATGGCGTTGGAGAGGTTGTCCTCAATGCGCACTTCGAGCCGCTCGAGCCGTCGCTCCAACGGCAACTGCAACTGGCGGCCAACGAGCTGACCGCCGCGCAGGTCCACCTCAATCGGGCACTCCGGGGTGCGGTGCGGCGTGTAGCGGAAGCGGCGAATGACGCCGCTGCTGTCGATTGCGAGCTCGTAGTAGTCGCCCGGCCTGACTTGAGCGGGGTCAAAGACCGCGTACAGTGCTTGGTACAGGGGCTCCAATTGGCCACTCGGGACGCGATGGTGCTTGAGCGAGCGGTCGATGGAATCTCCGTGGCGCAGGGCGGCGGCAATCGTCCGCGTGGGATCGTCGGGCGGCGGCGAAATTGGGGGGCCGACAACGGGCGGCTTCCGCACTGCGGCCGAAGCGGCCGGAGCAAAGGCCACTTCTTGGAGCTGGGCGGCAGCCGTCGAATGCTGAGAGGACATCCCCAAGCGCAGCGCCATAAGCGCAAGGCTGCTCAAGAGGACGCCCCAGAACCAGAGGGCAAATCCGAATCGCATATTCAAAATGTATGGGTAAAGAACAAGGGAGCTGACAACGGCTGGGGGACCGTTGACCAATATCAGCAAAATCTTACCATATATAATCTTGTGTCATTTAAGCGTCAAGGACTTTTAAGGTGACCAGTCGGCTCTACGACCTGAAGGCCATGCTGCCCGGCGAGCTCGAACAGCTCGTCGGCGAGCTTGGAGAACCCGCGTACCGCACCCGTCAGATCCTCAATTGGCTCTACGCCAAGGGCGTGCGCGACGTGCGCGAGATGACCAATATCTCCAAAATTTTGCGGGGCAAGCTGGCCGAGCGGACGCGCATTACTTGGCTAAACCTCGTCAGGCGTCAAGAGTCGGCCACGGGCGAGGCCGTCAAATTCCTCTTTGAGCTGCCCACCGGGCAGCGAATCGAGTCCGTGCTGATCGCCGATGGCACCCGGCGCACGGCGTGCCTGTCGTCGCAAGTGGGCTGCCCACTCGACTGCAAGTTCTGCGCCACCGGAAGGATGGGGATGATCGCCAACCTCGAAGCCGGGCAGATCGTCGATCAGCTCTTGCAAGTGAACCACTTCGCCCGCGGGCGCGGCGCGAAGGTGACCAATGTGGTGATGATGGGGATGGGCGAGCCGCTACTCAACTACTCGGCGGTTGCGCGCGCCCTAAAGCTGATGCGCCTAAAAGAGGGCATTGGGTTGGGGGGGCGGAAAATCACGGTATCCACCGCGGGTTATATCCCGGGCATCCGCCGGCTCATGGCCGAAGATCTCAACGTGGGGTTGGCCATTTCGCTCAACGCCACGACCGACGAGGTGCGCGAGCAGCTCATGCCGATCAACCGCAAGTACAAGATCGCCGACCTCTTGGCGGTCGCACGCGAATTTTTCGCCTGTCGCGGCTATGGCGTCACCTTTGAATACGTGCTCATGGCCGGGTTGACCGATGCGGACGCTGATGCGCGGCGGCTGGCCGCACTGACCCGCGACATTCCCTGCAAGATCAACCTCATACCCTACAACGAAACGGCTGCGGACCGCCGCTTCCGCCGACCTGCTCGCCGGCGTCTAGAGCAATTTTACCAAGTGCTCAGAGGCTGCGGCATTGAGTTTACCGTGCGCCACAGCCGCGGGCGGGACATCGACGCGGCCTGCGGCCAACTCTACCACCGGCAGAAAAACGAGTTGGAGTCGTGAACTTCAAGGGCCATGTTGTGGGCGGGATCGTCGCGGGTAGTGGGGTGGCGGCAGGCGCGGTTTACTCCGGCTATGTTGCGCCCGACGACCTGACGACCCAAGCGGCCATCGCCGGCACCGCCCTGTTCTTTTCCCTCTTTCCCGACTTGGACACGGCTTCGGTGGTGCAACGGTGGTTTTTCCGCGGCGTCTTCTGCGCCTTGCTCTATCTGGGCTGGAGCGAACACTACGAGCTGGCGACTATCGTGGGCCTCTTGTGCGTCCTACCGCTTTTGGATCACCACCGCGGCTGGACGCATTGGAAGATCAGCCCGTTCATCACCGTAGGGCTGTTGGGCACGACCTACGAGTACTGGCGGGCGCGGCAGGCTTTTTTAGGGGAATTTACTTGGGACAACGTACGCACCCTGCTCGAAGGGCACTGGGTTTTCTTCATTGCCTGCATCGTCGGCTGGTACACCCACCTATTGCTAGACGGGCGCTTCAAGATATTCCCCACCGGCCAAGACCACCACTGAAGCGGCTCAGTCGCGCTCGGCCTCGGCGTCTTTTCCCTTCTTCTTATCGACGAACTTCTTGAGCTTGGCGATGGCCTCGGGCACCAGCCCGACGATGTGACCCCAACCGGCCTCCTGATCGCCGATGGACGCCACCTGCACCCTGCCATCGGCATCGACGATGAGGAAGGCGATGGGTTCGATGTTCGCGCCGCCGCCCGTCCCGCTCTGCCCCTTGCCCTCCAGCCCTCCGCCGGCCCCAAAGCCAAACGATATTTTCGATACCGGAATAATGGTCAAGTTGCCGGCCTGAAACGGCTGCCCGATGACGGTTTCGGTTTGCACGATGCGGTGCAACTCGCCCAAGACGCGCTCGACTAGGGATTCTACGGACGATGCCATGAAAAGCTCCTCGGCTTAGATCGGGGTGCGGAAGCGCGCGGCCAACAAGCGGTAGGCCACCTGCGAGCCAAAGCGCCCCAAGAGCAAAAGCAACAAGCCCAAGTGCAAATGAGCGACCAAGTCCAAGCGGCCAAAGGCCCCTGCGCACACAAAATCCGGGCTGACGTTTATTTGTATCTTTCCCTTGCGCGCTGCAACTGCCTGTAAATAGCCATAGACCCGCCCGGTTTGGCCCGGGTCGGCAAAGCCCAAACGGCCCTCGATCCGCAGCCGCTTGAGCCGAATGGTGCGCGGCAAGCTCGCCAATAGCCTAAGGCTGGGCTCGATCAGCAGGCGCACGAGCGCACGCAGGTTCCGCTTGCGGGCTTTAGGCGCAGCCTCTTGCTCGGCTTTGCGCCGCGCTTTTGGCCGGCGCTTCACTTGGGGCCGCAGCGGCAGCAAGGGATACGGCAAGAATTGACCCAAGAGCACGGGCGCGATGCAAAGGCCCTTGGGGCCCCATCGCAGCCCCAGCCCTAGCCCTCCCCAAAAAAAGGACAGCCGCACGCCCCATTCCCAAGACTCCGGCAGCCCCTCGCGCTGGCAGCGCAAGGCAAGGGTCATGGGGGCCCACAGCGCGGCGAGGCCGAGCGCGGCGAGCGCGGGGAATAGCCAATCTAGCACGGCTTTTGCTGCCATGCCGCGTTCCAATCCGGCCGGCCGCTAAACTGCACGACAGCGGTTGAGTTCAGCCGGGCAAGCGGGACAAGATCAGCGTCCCCAACCCTAAAAGCGTCGTTAGCTGGCTGCCGATTAGTTAGCGGAAGTCTCGGCATTGGTCTTGCCGCAGGGCGTCAATGGCGCACTCGACGCTATCTATCCGCTTCTCAATGCCGTCCAGTCGCCGGTCTAACAGCTCGGCCATACCCCCCAAGCGGCCAATGCGCCGGTCGTGATCTTGGGCTTGCGCGATGGGGTCGGGCATAGTATGCGTCTCCTCGTGTGGGCCGGGGCACAACGGCCAAGCTGATTTGTACAACCTATCCGAGTGCGCCGGTTCAGTCAAGCCTTTCTACGGCTGCCAACAGGGGCTTCGGCCTTGACAGGACCCGCGTCGTACGTTAGGCTTGGATCGGACGTAAGTTATAGTTAAAAAGTAAGTTAGGCTTTTTTGGTCAAGGGGTCAGTACGCGGAAATAGCAAAGAGGAACGAACCGAATGGCAACCCGAAGGACAGTGGGAAGGCGCGGCCTTCAGGGCGCGGGCAGGTATTGGCGCGGGCTAGGGGTGGTCGTGGCGCTGTGGGCGGCCGTGGTGCCGGCGAGCGCCCGCTCGACGCTCAGTGTGCGCTTGGACCAACCGGCGATTGCCGGGCCGGCCTTGGACCAGCAGTCCATCCTCTATTTGCACTACTTCCCCGGCGATGGCGAAGCCATAGTAAGCGCCCGGCTACGGTGCCTCGGGAACGTGCGCTTGCAGAGCGTCCGCTCGGCGCTAGGCCAAGCCCAGCTAGAGGCCGCGTCCGTCGGCATAGACTATGCGGCGCGGCCCTTGGCCGGGGCACCCATCGACACCCTCTACATTGGCCTAGTCGCCGCTGAGGTGGGAAAAATCGGCTGGTCCGCGGCGATTCAGTCCTCGCTCAACCCACAGGGCACTCCGGCCCATCAGGTCGAATTCGACCTAGCGGTGCGCCCGCCGCCGGCTGTTTCGTGGTCCATTGAGCCGCAGCGGGTCTATCAGGGCGAGCACTTTGACTTGCGTGCGATTGTGCGCTTTGACGCGGCCTCCGGTCCGCCCTTAGAAGATCTGAGCTGGGCTTGGCCGCCGGAACTTAGCTGGCCGGAGGGCGACGCCCCGCAGCGCTGGGAGGGCAGCTTGGCCCCCGGGCAGGCCGACACGCTCTCTTGGGCAGTGCGCGTGGCTTCGGCCCACCTCGGCCCCCTGCCATTGGCGGTCTCCGCGCGGGTCGCCGGCCAGAGTCCGGTGGACTTGGCGGCCCAGCACTTGCAGGTAGATCCGCTGCCCGTGATGGCGTTGGAGCCTGAGTTTATGGAGGTGGGCAAGCGCGGGCCAATCACCTGCGTATGGCGCAACGAGAGCGCCGACCCCATCGGCCTTGTGACTCTGCGCCTGCAAGTGGGGCCGACGTTTTCGGATGTCTCCTTGGTGGAAGGGCCGCCGGGCGCGGCTCTCGTCCAGAGCGACGCGGACGCGGCACCCAGCCTGTTAGTGAGCGGCTTGGACAGCTTGGACGCGGGCGCGGCGATCCAGGTGACGCTCGAGACCGTGCCGCAGCGCCCGGGGCCTTTTACTTGGCAGAGCGCTTGTAAGCCCTTGGGGCGAGAGCACTTCATTCCCCTGCGCGGCGCGAACACCGTCCGCGTAGTGTGGAAAGGAACGGCCCCGGCCCAAGGCCGCGACAGGCAAACGCCCACGGACTTGCAGTTGATCAACCAGGCCTTTGTCCTCGCCTTAGACCACCAAATGGATGCCCTGCCCCTATCCCCGGGTACGCGGCTTTTTCTTGAAGCCGAAGACCACAAAAACGAGGCCAATTGGGTCGTCGAGGACGCCCTGATCGAGGCATTGCAGGGGCGGGGCTATCAGGTGCTCGTGCGCCAGCCGGAAGACGCGTCCGCCGACGTGTGCTACTACCGGCTGGTCAGGGCGCGGGTGGTGTATTCGCCGACCGCCCGGCGGCTACTCCCCTGGAGCAACGAGCAGCGGCGCGAGGCGTATGGCGATCTCTTTCTCAGAGTCGAAACGGCCGCAGATCGCATCGTGCGCTGGGACCGCCGCGTCCAAGCCTATAGCGTGGACGTGGTGGCCAAGGGGTTGCACGAGGTCTTAGGCGGGGGGGACATGGTCGAACAAACGGTGATCAAACCAGAAAACAAGGCCATCGTGCGCGGCCTATCGGCCGGCATTCTCGGCGGATTGTTCTACATCTTCTTCATTTTGTGATCTTCAAAACCTCTGAATATGCCGAGGGTCCTGCTCTTGGGGCCGTCCGTGCCGGGGGCACGTGCTCGGCAGAACCTCTCCAGCGATGAAGAGCTCCTCTTGCCGATTGGGACAAAAGCGGGTGGCGATCTTGTAGGTGTCGTTGCAGACCGAGCGGCGCACGACGAGGTCCGTTGGGTACTCGAACCCGCGATTTCTCAGGCTGCGATAGGGTTCCACGCTCGCATACACCTCCTTCATAAACCGCGCCCACAAAGGCAAGGCCGCCGCAGAGCCGGCCTGCTTCGGCCACAGGCGCAGGCTGGGGTCGTCTAGCCCGACCCAGACCCCAGCTACGAGATCGGGGGTGAAGCCGATGAACCACGCATCCGTGTAGTCGTTGGTCGTGCCGGTTTTGCCGGCCGCTTGGGGCCGGAAGTCGTAGGACGTGCGGATGCGGCGTCCAGTGCCGCCGACTTCATCGACGACCGAGCGCAGCATGTCCGCGACAACCACGGCCACGGCCGGCCGCAGCACCTCCTGCTTGCGACCGCTTTCCCGCGTAAAAAAGACGTCGCCGTCCTTGCTCTCCAAGCGGCTGATGGCCACAGGCTCAACGTAAATACCCTTGTTGGGGAAAACCGCGTACGCGGCCACCAAGTCGAGGAGTAGCACCTCGCTGGTGCCAATGCCGATGGAGGGGATGGCGTGGATGGGCGTGGATATGCCCATGTTGCGGGCGTAGCTCCGAATCAGAGACGGGCCGAGTTCGTCGGCCAGCTTGATGGCGATGAGGTTGCGCGACTGTTTCAGCCCTTCGCGCAGCGTCATCGGCCCCTTGAACTTCTTGTCGTAATTTTCGGGGTTCCAGAACTGCTCGCGCCGGTGGTCCCAGAGCGTAAAGGCATTGTCGTCGAGTATATCTACTGCAAAGCGGTTGTTGTCGATGGCGGCCGTGAACACAAAGGGTTTGAACGCGGACCCGGGCTGCCGCTTGGCCTGGGTGGCGCGGTTGAATTTGCTGCGGCTGAAGTCGCGGCCCCCAATCATGGCCAAGATGTGGCCGGTGGCCGGATCCATAACCACGAAAGCGGCTTGGACTACGGCCGAGTCGCGCACGCTCTGGGCCGCGCCCACGGCTTTTAGATACTGATCTACCTTTTTCTGCACCTTGCTTATTTCAATGGCAAAGTGCTTTTCGGCGATCTGCTGCAAGCGCGAGTCGAGGGTGGTGTGGACCACAAAGCCCTCGCGATAGATGGCCATGCCAAACTCGCGCTGCATCTGCTGGCGGACGTGCTCGACAAAGTACGGGGCTATGCCATAGGTCTCCTCGCGGCTACCCCGGCGGGCGGCGATGGGTCTGTTGCACAGGGAATCGCGCTCAGCCGGCGTAATCGCGCCGTTGTCGGCCATGCTGTACAGCACCAGATTGCGGCGCTTGCGGGCGCGTTCCGGGTGGCGCAGGGGGGTATAATTATTGGGCGCCTTGAGCAGCCCGGCGATCAGGGCACTCTCTGCTAACACGAGCTGATCAACTTCCTTGTCGAAATACAAGCGCGCCGCCGACTTAATCCCGTAGGCACCGTGGCCGAAATAGACCGTGTTGAGGTACATAGTCATGATCTCGGGCTTGGTGTACAGGCGCTCGATGAAGACGGCGGTGATCTGTTCGCGGAACTTGCGCACGTACGTGGCCGCCACATCCGCAAAGGAAGCACTGCTGCGCTGGGTGCCGACTTCGGCGAAGATGTTGCGGGCGAGCTGCTGGGTGATGGTGCTGCCCCCTTGGCCGACGATGAGCATGTCCCTGAGGTTGGCTAGCACCGATCCGAAGATGCGGCGGCTGTCAATGCCCCAATGCGAGAAGAAGCGCTGGTCCTCAATCGCGAGGAGGGCGGCCTGCATGGACGCGGGGATTTCCTCATAAGTGACGATTTCGCGGTTTTCCTCGAGGAAGTCCTGCAAGTGGCGGCCATCGGCCGAATACACGTTGGTGACCCGCTTGGGCTGGAAGCTCCAATCGTCGATGTCGGGCAAGTTGTCGTTGAAGATCAGATAAGCCCCCACGCCGACAACCGCGTACAAGGCGAAGAAGCAAGCAGTGTAGATCAGCAGCTTCTTGAGCAGTGAGAGGCTAACCGCGCCTTTTGCCCCTTCTACTACCTTGCCCAGAAGCTCTCTATTCACATTGCTCAGTAAGCGGCCAATCGCACGTCTCGCTCCTTCTACCACCCTGCCCAGAAGCTCTCTATTCATAGTAGCCCTTGACCCAGCGCGTGTTGTATTCCTGCAGGTATTCTAAGTGCGCGCTGGTTTGCGGATAGTGCTCGCTCGCCGGGTACGGGTAGCCGGACATGCTGTGAAAGGGCAGCGGCCCGACCGTTAGCGAGTGCGCCGAGTGCAGGTCCATGTCCTTGCCAAAGCCATCGGCGTACAGCAGGAACGAACGCACGAGACCAGCCGCGGGCGGCGGCAAGGCGGCGAACTCAACGGTCAGTTCGTCGCCGTGGAACATGATGACAAAGCGGTCGTCAATGTCCTCGACCAGCTCCTCCACCGGGCCGAAGCGGGTGAAGGCTCCGGCGTGGGTGCCCCAAGGCGCTTCTAAGGCCAACTGATCGTAGTGGTAGCGGAAAGCAAAGGTGCCCTTGATGGACGTGTGGGCCGGGTAGCCGCGCCAGTGGAGATTGCTCCGCGCCGGTTGCAGGCGTTGGATTGTGAGGGGAACATCCGCAGCGTCGCCCACGAGCAGTTGGTCCCAGTAGAGCGCGGTGTTAGTCTCGATCCGCAGCCGGTAGTCGTCGGACGGGAACAGGCCGGCGAGGTCGAAGAGCGCGTGTTTGGGCAGGCCGGCCGGGCACCCCATATCCGCGCTGACTTCGACCCACCCCCCCTCGCCATCGGCTACGGACAAACGCGGCGGATACAGGGACAAGCCGCGCTGCGCCGCGCTCCAATTGGAAGTCGAATGCGCGTAGTCAACCCAGCCGTAGCCGAGCAAGACCGGATGGGCGAATTCGGACAGGTCGCCCAAGTTCAGCTCTAGGGCATGGTCTTCGGCATAGCCGTGTATGTCGAGCCGCGCGAATCCATCGCACCACTCGTCGTCGATCTCTTGCAGGGCGGCCAACACATCCGCGCCCCGATGGTCTTGGGCGGCCACCGGCGGGCGCAGCCCCCGCAGGGGATACAGCTTGAACTCTGGATAGGGCGGCGCCGAGAGCAGGCGCTCGTTGGGATATACGTCGAACTCGGGCGGATGATCGACAGCCACTAGTTCGAGGGCATCGACGTAAATGATTTCCTCGAGCTGGTTGGCTAGCTGCAAGACATAGTGGCCGTCTTTGGGGCCAGCGGCCCCAAGCGGACGTACTCGTCGGTGTCGGGCTGGTAGTACTGGCCCGGGGCGGTCAAATAGCCAATGATGGCCCCCCCTAAAATGTCGGTGACAAAGCGATAGCGCTCGCCATCCCAAGCGTAGAGAATGGGGCACGAAGTGCCCTTGCGGTCGAGCTCGGTCAGCTCCAGCCGCTGTCCGGCCCCGGTGGCCAACTCGGTCTGGCGCACGCCCCCGGGCCAGAGGATGCGGACGAATTCGACCGAGTCGCTCTGGGCCAAGCCGAAGTGAAGCGCGCCCGCGTATCCCTCGCTGCGGATCTCGCGCTTCTGCAGGCGGTGGGTGGTTTTCACCTCCACCTTGGCCCCCACGCCGTCGCGGTTGCTGTTGAGTCCTTGGGCGGCAATCTCGATCCAGTGCCCGCCCTCGCTTTGATTGTGCAGCACCCGGCCACCCGCCCAAATATCCACGCGGCCATCGCCGTTGAAATCGGCCATGAGCGCAGCCCCACCCGGCTCGTCGAGTGCGGGTTGCGGCTGGAACTGGCCGCCGCTGTACGCGAGCGGTTGCAGCCGCTCGTCCGCGCAGGCGAGCAGGTCGAGGTCGCCGTCGTTGTCGAGGTCGGCGGGGAGCAGTGCCCTGCCGCTGGTCGCCGCCGCCGCGGCCCGGACGAAGGCGCGGCCGGTTTGATTGATATGCGTCTCTACGCTGCCGCTAGTCGCGATAGCCAAGTCCATATAGCCATCTTGGTCGAAGTCCTCGACGGCCAAGCCCGCGCCCTGCACCGCACCCAAGCCCAAGGCCGCGGCGATTTCCGCGAACGTGCCGTCGCGATTGTTGGTTTGCACTTGCAGGCCCTCGGCCGCGAGGAGGACGATGTCCACGTCGCGATCGTTGTCGAGGTCGGAGAATACAGCGCGATCCGCCGCGACCGGACCGGCTGGTTGGCCCGTGGCCGCGAAGCGAGCCTCCCCGTCGTTGGCCAGCAGCGAGACGCGCGGGCCGAGCACCAGCAGATCGAGGTCGCCGTCGTGGTCGGCATCGCCCAGCGCGACACCGGTTGAGGCCACGGACAGGTCTTCGCCGGCGGCCCATTGGCCGTTGGCCGCTCGATAGAGCAGAGTTCCGCCCGCACCGCTGAGGACCAAGTCGGCGGCCCCGTCGTTGTTGAGGTCGCCGGAGATCGCGCCGGTCGCTCCAAAGCCATCGGGGAGGATCGGGGCGGGGAGCATTTCCCCTGTGCCACCGGCGTACAGGCGCAAGCCCTCGGCCCCGGCCAAGACGTCTGGCCGACCATCCGCGTCAAAGTCGCCCAAGGCGGCAAAGCGCATCGGGCCAGTCGCCGGGCCAGCCGCGGCAAAGGCAAAAGGCCCGGCCACGTCGTCCCGACTCGGATCGCCGCCACCGGCGTCGGCGACGGCCTCGGCGTATTTGCCCTGCCCCTGATAGGACGAAGAAACGCCTTGGTGGCCGGCTTGGCTGAGCTGGTTGAAGTGCTCCAAGGTGCTTTTCCACTCCTCCTCGCGCCCGAGCCGCCGGTAGAGATTGGCCAACCCGTAATAGGCCGACACATTGTAGGGATCGAGGCGGATGGCCTCCTTGAAATCGGCGATGGCGGCCTCGCCCTCGTTTAGCTTGGCCCGCATCTGCCCCATGTAGTAGCGCACATGGGGGTCGTCGCGGTCGGCGGCCGCGACCTTTTGCAAGGCCGCGAGCGCTTTGCCGTGCTCCCGGCCTTGGGCGTTGTAGATCAGGCCCAGCGCGTAGTTGGCGTGGAGCAGCTCGGGATCGATGGCGAGGGAAGTTTGCAGGGCCGTGGCGGCGCTGTCGTACTTGCCGAGGGCATAGTACGCAATGCCTAAATTGGCCCGCGCCCTAGCGTAGTCCGGAGCCAAGGCAAGGGCGCGGGCAAACTCTTCCCGGCCGCGCGTGTAGTTGTGTTGATCCATGTACACCACGCCCTGATTGTTGTGCCAGCGCACCTTGGGCGGCCAAGCCGGCGGCCCCTGCTGACAGGCCACTCCCAAGAGGGCCGCGACGAGAGGCAGCACCTTGACGCTTGTACGGGGCATGGTTATATTTTCTCCTTTCATAGCGGTCAATTTTCGAGCGAGAGTAGCTCAGTTGGTAGAGCTCCACGTTGCCAACGTGGTTGTCGCGGGTTCGAGTCCCGTCTCTCGCTCCATTTTTTTGCCTTCTCAAAAATATAGCTAAAGGCCCTCTGGGGAAAAGGCCGATCCGTTGGCGCGGATCGGCCTTTTTTTAGCTAATGGCGGACCTGAGCCAAGCTCAGCACTTGGACCGCCTTCCCCCGCTGGCGCAGCGTCTCCAAGCCGCGGCGAGCCGGGCTGTCGGGGGCAAATCGCCCCAGATATTGAGCTTGCCGGTCTGGTAGTAGGTGGCCGCGCCGGCCGCAGCCAAGCCGACAATGCCGACGCGCATGGGGCTAGAGCTTCTCAGCGCGGCGCTCGCGGATTTGCAGCAGGGCCGGCAGTAGGGTGACGGACGTGATAAAACAGGACCCCAAGCCCACCAGCGAGAGCACGCCAATCGACGAGAGCGCCGGATGGATGGCCGGCACCAATCCCGAGAAGCCGACCATCGTCGTCAGGGAAGTAGCCAACAGCGCGACCCCGGTCGTGCGCAACACCAAGCGCAGGGAGCCGCGGCCGACCTCTTGGTAGCGGTGGAAGATGTGGACGCTGTTGTCAATGCCCATGCCGATGATGGTCGGGAAGGCCACCATGTTGTAGAGGTTGAGCTTGATGTCAAACGCATACATGAAGCCCACGACCCACACCAAGGCGTTCACAAGCGGCGTGAGCACCAGCAGGGCATTGACCAAACTCCGCAGGTCAATGAGCAGCACCACCGCTACTACCGCGAGCGTGAGGATCACGGCGAGGGAGCTGTCTTCGAGCATGACCTTGAGCATTTCGGCGACGATGATGTGCGAGCTAGAGGCTATGTAGGTCGTGCCCGTCGGCGTTTCAATGCGGCTGATTTCCTCGGCAAAGCGGATGGCGTCTTTCCCGTCCTTGAGCTCGACCGCGGCGTTGATCGCCACGAAGTTGAGGATGTTGCCGTCCTTGTCCTTGAACTCGTTGGTCAAGTCCGCAGGCAGGTCGTAGAGCGTTAGCTTCTCCACGTTGAGGTACGGGCGCAGCGAATCCAGTTTAGCCCGCTCGCTCTCGCTGAACAGGCCCTCTTCCCGGTCGAGCAAGGCGCGAATGTCGGCGATGAGCGCCAGCTTGTCGTCTTGGTCTTGCGGCAGGGCCGAGTACACGCTCTTGACGCTGAGGACCGTAGAGGAGTCGCCGTGAGCGGCCTTGATGCGCTCAACCGTGCGCACCACCTCCATGGCCTCGTCGTAGCTTTCGGTCAGGACGATGGCCGGCGAGCGGCCCTCCTTCAGGCTCTGGGGCAGGCTGCCCTTGTTGATGTTGGGCGGCGGCGCGGGCTTGAGCTTGCTGAAGTCGTATTCAAATTCCAAAGCGCCGAGGTGGTACAGGGAGTACCCGGTGATCACCGCACCTATCAGCAAGGTAGCCCAAGGCTTTGGGTAGCGGCCGGTGCGCCACAGGACGCTTCGCTTGCGGATCGGGATGATCCACCGCAGGCGCTCGGCGAGGACGATGAAGGCCGGGCATATAGCGACCATGGCCACCAGCGAGAACAGGATGCCGGTGCCCACGATAAAGCCGAACTCCGAGAAGCCCTTAAAATCCGTCAACAGCAGCGAATAAAAGGCGACCGAAGTAGTGAGCGCGGTCGTCGTAAGGGCCTTGCCCGTGTGCCGCACGGTCACGGTCAGGGCCTGTTCGATGTCCATGCCTCGGCGGCGGGCCTCGCGGTAGCGGGCGAAGATGTGAATGCCAAAGTCGATGCCCAGCCCAAAGAGGATGGCGAAAAGCCCCACGGTGATCATGTTGAGGCTGCCGATGGCCAAGTAGGTGACGCCAAAAGTCCACGTCAAACTCATCAGCAGCGGCAAGGTGATGAAGAGCGAGCCAATCACCTGGCGGAAGAACAGGGTGATGAGCAAGAGCACGCCGACGATGCTGTACAAGGCCGTTGACTTGAGGTCTCGCATAATGATCGTGAATTGGTTGGCGCTGTTTTGGAAACTGCCCTTGTACACGCATTCAATGCTGGGATGGAAGCGCTGCGGGCCAATGGCGGCAATGGTCTGGTCGAGGTGGTCGATCAGGGCCTGCGAGAAGACGACGTCCGTGGTGAGCCCGGCCGGATAGAGCCGCAGGATGACGCCGTTGCCCTCTCGCGTGAGGAAGTACTGGCGATATTGCTCGGCGACCGCTGCGCCATCCTGCTGGTACTTGGCCTCGATATCCGCAAAGTCGAGCACTTGCTCTTCCTCGTCGTCAAAGGCAAAGTAGAGCGGCGACTGCTTGAGCTTTTGCAACGCTACGTGTTCGTCGAGGCGGCGGCTGATTTCTCGCAGGTCCTCTAAGTCCATGTAGAGGAGCTGGTTTTTTTCGAGGAGATCCTTTTTGCTGTCGAGGCGGCTCACCGAGCTAATCAGCGGGCTGTGCTCGAGCGAATCGGCCAAGACCAGCATGAAGGAAACGGCCGCGCCCAAGTCGTCGCTGGTAATGACGACCATCAGCGGGCCGATGCCGCCGATGCGCGCCTTGATGCGATTGAGTTCGCTAACGCTGACGTACTCGTCGGACAGCAGATCGGCGAAGTCGGTCTTGATGTTTTGGGCCAGCTTGGCGGCAAAAAATCCGGCAAATACCGACAGCACCGTGGCCAGCGCGATTATGCCGATGTAGTGGTGGTAGATGTAGCGGACCAAGCGCTGGTGGCTTATGGGCATGGCGAAGGGTTAATCCCGGGTTGCACCGCCTGAAGGCGGCGAGAGAGCCGCTTCGCGCAGGCGGGCCAACTGCTTGTCGAGCTGGGCGATTAGCCGCTCGTAGCCATTCTTCTCGATGTAGCGGGCATAGCGCCGCCGGTTGCCCTCGGCCGTGCTGACGCCGTCGATGACCAAGTCGTATATCCGCCACAAACCCTCTACCCGATGGAGCTTGTACTCGATCTCTATTTGCTCATCCCGCACCGGTGCCAGCGCTTGGACGACAGCCGCGTCCCCTTGCACCTCGGCCGACTCGTAGCGGAACTCGCCCTCGCGGTAGTAGCGGGAGAAGCTGGCAAAATTCTGCTCGCGGATGATGCTGCTGAAGGTCTCGGCGAAGTGGTCGCGCTCGGCCGGGGAGCGTTTTTCCCAGTAGTCCCCCAAGGCGAGGCGGCTCAATTCCCGGAAGTCAAAGGCCGCGTTGATGTGCTTTTTGATCTCTTCCCGCACGGCCGGGGGCAGGGAGTCGGCCGGTGCGGCGGCGAGGATGGCCTGCACCTCGGCATCGTGGCTTTTGAGGAAGGCGATGGGATCGTCCTCTGCGGCCGCGCTGGCCGCCGCTGCGGCGCAGAGGGCGCACCATAGCATTTTCATTGCGAATTCTCCTCTAGTAGGTACGCGCCGTTGGGAGCGGGGAGTCCGCCGCAGTAGTTGGCGACGCGCCCGCCGTCAAAGGCTTGGCGCGTCCAGACTCGCAGGTCTGCGTAGTACGCTTCGGCGTATGAGCGGGTCGAGTTGGCGTCTGTCAGCAGCCCCAAGCCGATGGTGCGCTTGGCCGGCCGACCGCCGAGCTTTTCCCGGTGGTGCTTCTCCAAGTCGACGACCTCAAAGGTCCATTTGCCCAAATTGGTCGCGCCGCTTTCGACGACGAAAAACCAAGGCCGGAATATCTTGTCGCGCCTCCCCACCGTGCCTTCGGGCAAGGTCGTGCTCCACACGTATTTGAGCTGTTTGGGGACCCCCAGCCAATTCTTGGAGAAGATGACGTACACGCCGGCCGCGCTGTCGTTGGCGTCGTCGAGGAACTCGTTGCCGCCCAGCGGCAGGGCCGCGGCCCGCCAGCACCAAGTCATAATCGGGTACTGGCGGGGATTCCAGTGGACTAATTTTCCCACGATGACCGAGTGGCTCGAATCGCGCGCCGCCATGTAGCGCCGCGGGCGGCCCTCTATGCGGTAGAGCACGGGTTTGTGGCGGTCCTTTTTCTTCCACGGCCCCCAGTCCATGGGCCGGGACCCGTTCCACGTAGCGGCAAAGTCGTCGAGGACGACAAACTCGCGCTCGGCGAGCTGGGCTTCGAGCACTTGCGGAGAATAGCGGCCGTTGAGGATGGCTCGGTGGCGCCGTCGGTAGTGGCCGGAGAGGGGCTGGCCGTCGATCTTGAGCTCGGTCGCTTTCCACGTTCCGGCCACTGAGATCAAGTCGGCCTCAACGGCGACAGTGCGATCTGCAAACAGAGCGCGGAACACGGCTCGCCCCTGCCGTCCGCTCACCTCGAAACGCTCTATCTGCACTTCGTCCAAGCCGGCGAGCTGGGCGACCAGATCCGCGCGGAGGCGGTGCTGGTACGCCCGCAGTACGCGGCTGCGATGGTGTTCGACGAGATCCTTAAAGCGCGGAGGCGGGAGCAGGTCTTGGTACGCATGGAGCGACTTTGCCAGATAGCCCCGAAAGGTCGCGGCCGCCAGCGAATCCAACGCCAGATTCTCGCGCACCAACTGCTCGGCCATTTTGGCGTGCAAGCCATCCGAGTCGAGCAGCGCGTTTAGCTGGTCCACGACCGCGAACAGCCCGCTCGCGTCAGCCCACCCATCATCTGGGCTAACCAACCCCAAAGACAAGCACAACAGCAGGGCCGCGCTAAGGCGGCGAGAGAATCGCTTCATCGCGGGGAATCAGTTCGAGGCCGCCGGTGGCCTTTTCGAGGCGGACGACGCTGAGGTTGAAGTCGTACAGGGCTTGGCCGTAGCCTTGTTCGCGGCGGGCCCAAGTCTCAAAGGCGGCGATCAAGTCGCCGATGGTCTGCGGGTCGAACTCAAAATCGTCGCGGGCTTCCCGCAGCCACTGCCGGGCCAATTGCCGACTCTTGCGCGCACCTTGCAAATCGCGGTCGGCGCGGCGATAGTCCAAATAGGCGCGCTGGACATCTAAGCGGATCCCCTCCTGTGCGCCCGGGACGTGCGCTTCGAGTGCGCGGTATTCAGCGCGGGCCCTATCCACATCCGCTGCCAACAAGTGCCATTCCAAGGATTGCCGCACTCCGATGAAGACGCCGCCGTTAAAAAAGTTGAACTCGTCTTTGACGAATGGGTTCCGCTGGTCCGTGCGCCCGGGGGCCACGGCGTAGCGCAAGCCGCCGCCGATGAACACTTGGGGCTGGTACGCGGCGCGAGCGGCTTGCGCGAGGGCCTGTTTGGCGGCGAGGCCCGCTTGCAGCTTGCGCCATTCCGGTCGCCGGCCGATGGCTTGTGCGACCAGCTCGTCTAAGGGCGGGACCGAGGCCGCCACCGGCGCGAGTCGCTCGGCGCGCAGCAAGAGCGGCACCTCGCGGGGCAGGCCCGTGCGCCAAGCCAGTGCCGCCCGCGCCAAAGCCAATTGGTCGCCCACCTCGCGCTGCTGCTGGGCCAAGTCGAGCTGGGCCAGCCGCAGCTTGTAGCGGTCCGATGGCGAAAGCGCGGGGTCGTCTTCCAAGCCCTCGGCTCGGCTGGCTAGCTCATCGCTCACGCGCTGGGCCAAGGCGTTTAGGTCTTGGGCCAACAGCAGCCCGTAGTACAGCTCCTTGACGGCAAAGGCCACGTCCAACCGGGCCTGCGACAGGTCGGACTGCTCCACATCGATCCCGCGGGTGGCGGCCTCGTCTAAATGGCGACCGAGGCTAAAGGGATAGAGCGGCTGCACAAATTCCAGCTCGGCGCGCGCAAAAGGCCCCAAAGACCGGATGCCCGTGGTGTCGGCGGGCGGGTTGAACACACTGCCCATGGCGTCTGGGACTAGGCCGCTTTCGCTGTCGATGCGCAGGCGGGGGAGAACCTTGGCGGCCGCAACTTGGCGGTGCCGGGCCGCGGCCGACTCAACCTTCCAGCGGCCGCTCGCAACGTCGCCATCGCGGTCCAAGGCGCGGTCGATAAGCTCAGCGAGCGTCCAGCGCTTGTCGGGCATTTGGGCGCGGGCCGGGAGGGCGGACAAGCACATGGCGAGGCCCCAAATCCCTAGCCATAAGGGGGCACAAATTTGCATACCAGTGGGAAATCTCGGCGGCGGAAGAGGCGGAATTCGCGGTAATAGCGCGGGTCCGTCATTTTTATAACTTGTTAAAAATAGTTAAGTTAATATACAGGCTAAGCAATTTAGCGTCAATCCTCCAGCCGCTCTGCTTCTTGGTTTCTACAACACCCCAACACTATGTTTTATACACCTATGTCTTCTTTGAAATGCGCGCCATGCAGCCGACTTTAGTCGTCCGCGAGGCCTGCGAACACAACCTGCGGGCCGTCTCCTTGGACCTGCCCCACGAATCCCTCGTGGCCGTCAGCGGCCCGTCCGGGTCGGGCAAGACTTCCCTCGTATTGGACACGATTTACGCCGAGGCGCGCCGGCGCTTTCTCGCGGCGCTGGACCAAGGAGGCGGTTGGCGCGCCTTGCGCGTACCCAAGGCCAGTCGCATCGATGGCTTGGCCCCGGCCCTCGCGCTGGCCGGGGGGGCCGGCCGCCAAAGTCCGCGGGCTACGGTGGCGACCCTGTCCGGCTTGTACGACCTGTTGCGCCTGCTCTTCGCCCGCGTCGGTCGGCCCGGCTGCCTCCACTGCGGCGGGCGGGTGCAGACGCATCGCTTTGAGGAAGCAGGCGAAGCGGCTGCGAGTATGCCAGATGGCACTCGCCTGATGATTCTCGCGCCGCGCCGCCGGCGGGAGGACGAGACGCCCGAGCAGGTACTCGCTGCAATTGACCGCGCTGGCTATCGCCACGTGCGCCTCGACGGACGAGACCTGTTGCTGGAGGAAGTCGCGCCCGAGCGCATCGCCTGCGCCCAGCACCTGTCCGTGGTCGTCGATCGCCTCGTCGTCAAAAGGGGCATCGCACACCGCTTGCAAGGGTCGCTGCAAGCGGCCTTAGAGGCGGGCGACGGCCAAGTGGTACTTTCTACCCCAAGCGCAGGAAGCGATTTGGTTTTTGCGGTGCGACCGGCGTGCGCGGCCTGTGGCGAGCCCTTCCCGCCCCTAGAACCCGCGCTGTTTTCCTTTAATAGTGCGGCCGGGGCCTGCGCGGCGTGTCGGGGCCTCGGGGTGCAGAATGGCTTGAGCCGCGAGCAGATCTTCGCCGATGGAAGGGCCACGCTCGAAGGGGCACTGGGTCCTTTGTGGCACGACTTTGGGCACGGCGATTTGCGCGACCGCCTACAAGCCTTCTGCCGGCGGCACCAAGTCGATCCCGAACAGCCCGTGGGCGAGTGGCCGGGCCCAGTGGCCGAGCGGCTGTGGCGCGGCGAGGGTCGGCCGGGCCGGTTTATCGGGCTGGCGCGCTGGCTGGAGCGCGTGGGGGCCAAAGCCCAAGGCGAGGAATTGACCTATCTGGAGGAACGCCTCGACGACGCGCCGTGCCCTAGCTGCGGCGGGGCGCGCTTGCGGCCCGAATCCCTCGCCGTGGAATTGGGCGGGGCGTCCATTGCCGCGGTCGGCGAGTGCGCGGTTGCCGCAGCCGCCAAGTGGCTCCGGGGCCTCGATTTTCCCGCGACTATAGCCCCCGTGGGCGAGGCCATCCGCGCCCAAATCGACCGCCGGCTGAACCTGTTGCAAGAGCTGGGGCTGGAGTACTTGCAACTGAATCGCCGCGCCGACACCCTGTCGAGTGGAGAGTTTCAGCGGCTGCGCCTCGGATCCGCCCTGTCGTCGGGCACCACCCAGATGCTCTACGTGCTCGACGAACCCAGCGCCGGTCTGCACGCCCGCGACGCCGCCCAGCTCCTAGACGCGCTCAGGGCCCTGCGCGACGCCGGGAACTCGGTGCTTCTAATAGAACACGACGCGGCGCTCTTGCGCGGGGCTGACTGGCTGATCGACATGGGCCCGGGCGCGGGGATCGCCGGAGGACAGGTCGTGGCCGAGGGTACGCCGAGCGAGGTGGCGGCGGCCGACTCTTTGACCGGACGCTATCTGGGCGGGGCCCTGCAATTGCCGCGCACCCGAGCGCGCAGGCCGCAGGCGTGGTTGGTGCTATCCGGTGCCCGCGGCCACAACTTGCGCCACCTCAACGTGAAATGGCCGTTGGGGACCTTGACCTGCGTGACCGGGGTTTCCGGATCGGGCAAAAGCTCGCTGGTCAGCCACACCTTGCATCCGCTCTTGGCGGCCAAACTGCACGGTGCCCAGCGGCGACCCCTGCCCTATAGCTCTTGCACTGGAATTGAGCAGGTGGCACGCGTCGTGGCGGTTGATCAGCGGCCCATTGGCCGCACCACACGCTCAAATGCGGCAACCTACACTGGGTTGCTAGCGCCGATTCGCCGCCTGTTCGCCGACCTGCCCGCAGCCCGCCTGCGGGGCTACCGGCCCGGGCACTTCAGCTTCAACGCCCCGGAGGGTGCCTGCGACCTGTGCAAGGGCCGGGGGATGCACCGTACGCGCCGGGGCGCGTTGCACCGCCTGTTTGACGATCTCGAAGTCGTCTGCCCCTCTTGCAGCGGGCGGCGCTACCGCGCCGAAGTCCTGGACGTGCGCTTCCGCCAGCACCACATCGCCGAAGTGCTGGAGATGAGCGTGGCCGCGGCGAGTGCGCTTTTTGCGGCCGTGCCCCAAGTCGCGCAGCGGCTAGCGACCCTTGCGGAAGTGGGCTTGGGGTACTTGCACCTCGGCCAACCGGCGACCAGTTTCTCCGGCGGCGAAGCCCAGCGGGTTAAGCTGGCGGCCGAACTGGGCCGCTCGCGCCAAGACCACGCGCTCTACATACTCGACGAGCCGACCGTGGGCCTGCACTTGGAGGATGTGCGCTTGCTGCTCGCCCTGTTGCAGCGCTTAGTTGACGAAGGCAATACGGTCGTGGTGGTTGAACATCACATCGAATTCATCGCGGCCGCCGACTGGGTCATCGACTTGGGGCCAGAAGGCGGGGAAGCTGGCGGGGCGATCACAGCTTGCGGCCGCCCCGAGGAAGTAGCCGGCGCGGCCGGATCCCACACGGGTATGCACTTGCAGCAGTTGTTGGCCGCGCAGAGTTGAGCTAGCTGAGGAGCCTTTCATTGGACCTGCAAAAAATACAAGCCTATATGCAGCAGGAAGGGATCGGCGCTTGGTTGGTGTACGATTTTCGCGGCGGCAATCCGGTCTTGTGGCAGCTTTTGGGCCAGCGGCGGCAGACGACCCGGCGCGTCTTTCTCATCGTGCCGGCCGCGACCGCGCCGCGCCTGCTCGGCTCGGCGGTTGAGCCGCAGGCCCTCGCCGGGCTGGACGTGGAGATCGTCCATTACGCTAGTTGGGAACAGCTCCATGCCCTGTTGCGCGATGCAGTGGGCGGGCTGGCGCAGGTGGCCATGGAGTACTGGCCCGGGGGGGCGCTGCCCACCGCGTCTTGGGTTGATGGCGGCACCTTAGACCTGGTGCGATCCCTCGGCCCTGAGGTGGTGTCTTCGGCCAATCTGTGCCAAGTCGCCTTGGCCACGTGGAGTGCGGACGCGCTCGCTTCGCACCGCGACGCCTGCCGCCAAGTGGCCGCAGTCAAGGACGCGGCCTTTGAGTACATTCGCCGCCGGCTCCACACCGGCCTCACCGAATTCGACGTCCAGGCGTTCATCGCCGCCGAACTAGAGCGGCGCGGCCTCGACATGGGGCATCGGCCGATCGTCGGGGTCAATGGCAACAGCGGCAATCCGCACTACGAGCCGCACGCGGCCACGGCCGCCCCTATTGAGCCGGGCGCTTGGATTCTCATCGACTTGTGGGCGCGCCACCCCGGCGAACAGCACGTATTTGGCGACATGACTTGGGTCGCCTTTGCCGGCCCGTGCGTACCAGCAGCTCACGCCGAGGTCTTTGCCGCAGTGCGCGAAGCGCGCGATCTGGTGCTGGCGCGGCTTGCCGCCGCGTGGCGCGCTGGCGAAGTGCTCGAGGGCTGGCAACTCGACCGCGTGGCGCGCCACGCCATGACAAAGCGCGGCTTGGGCGAGCAGTTCGTCCACCGCACCGGGCACAGCCTCGGCCCGGGGCCGAGCATCCACGCGCTGGGCGCAAACCTCGACGACCTAGAGACTCACGACGCCCGGTCGATCCTACCGGGCACGGGCTTTTCCGTGGAGCCGGGCGCGTACCTGCCGGAGTTCGGCGTGCGGCTCGAAGTCAATGTGTACGTGAATCCAGAGACCGGACCGGAAGTTACGACCCCCATCCAAAACGAAGTCGTCCTCTTGCTTTGAGCCTCGCAATCGTCCTCGTCAGCGGCGGGCTCGACTCCTGCGTCGCCGCCGCCATTGCCGCTCGCCGCGGCCCCTTGGCCTTTCTCCACTTGCGCTATCGCCAGCGCACCGAGGAGCGCGAATTCGCGGCGTTTACCGCCCTCGCGGATCACTTTCAGGTGGAGACTCGCCTCGTGGTGGACGTCGAGTACATGCGTCAGATCGGCGGCTCCAGCTTGGTTGATGCCACCCAGCCCATCCCCGAAAACGAGGCCGCCGGACTGCCTTCGACCTACGTTCCCTTCCGCAACGCCAACCTACTCGGCGTGGCCGTGGCTTGGGCCGAGGTCATTGGCGCCACCGACATCTACATCGGTGTCCACGAAGCAGAGAGCCAGTACCCGGACTGCCGGCGAGAATTTTTCGCCGCTTACGAGCGCATGGTCGCCGCGGGTACTGGTCCGCAAACCCAAGTGTGCATCCAGACCCCGCTCATAGACTGGGACAAAGCCGCCATCGTCCGCTGTGGCCTAGCGCTCAGCGCCCCCCTGCACCTGACCTGGTCCTGCTATCAGCGCGAAGACCTCGCCTGCGGCCGCTGCGAAAGCTGCCGCGTACGCCTAGCCGGCTTTGGCCGGGCCGGTGCCGCCGACTTCTTGTCCTATGCGAATGGCAGGGATTAGTGGTCAGCCCGCCCCTTTGCGTCCCGGCCTAAAGCACCTATCCACTTACCAAGGAGCTAACCCATGCTAATCGGCTACGTCAGCGACGAACGCTACATCGCCCTGCACGACGTGCAGCTCGAACTCGCCAACGAAAACCTGCACGTCGAAACCCGCTCGCGGGCCACCGGCGAGGTCTTCGCCGACATCCCCCCCGGCCCCTACACCGCGACCTTGCAAAAAGACGGCTTCGGCCCCAAGCGCGTGCAGGTCGACATCCACCCCGACCGACCGCACCACTTCCGCTTGCTCGCTCATCAGTTGCTCGGCTACGCTTGGCCCAAGTGGGTCAAAGCGGGCGAGCAATCCGAGTTCCGCGTCCACTCGCTCGAAGCCTACCGCCTCGACTTGTGGCGCTACGGCTGGGAAAAAGAGCACATCCGCCCGCTGGGCTGGTTCGACGAGCACGGGCCGCGCGCCACCATGCAGATTACCCCGGATGGCGACTACGCGCAGACCGGGGTGATGTGGAACAAGTTTGGTTATACCAGCCCCTCCCACAAACAGTTCGCGGCCGCGCCGCAACGCTCGGGCCTGTACTACTTCCACGCCCAAGCTGAATCCGGCGCGTTTTTCTCCTTTCCCTGGATCGTCGCCCCGGCCGCCCCCAGCGCAGACATCGCGGTCCTCGCCGCCAACATCAACTGGAACGCGTACAACAATTTTGGCGGGCGCTCCAACTACATCCACCCCGACCGCTTGCCGGACGCGCCGACGATCAACGCCCGCCTCGAGCTGAAGCGCTACACCGACCCCGAGCACATCAACTACGACGCCGAAGACTACGCCCCGCTCTCCTTTGACCGGCCCGAGCCGCTCAACCACGTCCCCGCAGATGTCGCGATCACCGACCCCATTGCCGGACGCGCCGCCTGTCACGTGGCCCCGGCCGAGTGGCGCTTCCTCGGCTGGCTAGAGCGCGAGGGCTTTGCCTACGACCTGTACGCCGAGACCCAATTGCACTTTGGCCAGCTCGACCTCGATCAGTACAAAGTCCTCATCATCACCACCCATCCCGAGTACTGGTCGCGCAAGATGTACTACGCGGTCAAGGCGTGGGTGCGCGAGCGCGGCGGCAAACTCATGTACTTGGGAGGCAACGGCCTCAACTGCGAGGTGGAGCTAATCGACGAGCAGACCATGAAGGTCAAAAACGGCGACGTGCGCGTCCAGCGGGCCAAAGGCCACGAGAGCCGCTTTCACCAGTACAACGAGTCCGAGGCCAACCTGCTCGGCGTGGTCTTTACCCATCCGGGCATTATGACGGCCGCGCCGTACCAAGTCCTCGACGCGGACCACTGGATTTTTGCCGGCACGGGCGTCACAAACGGCGATGCCTTTGGCGCAGCCAGCTTGCACGAGCGCATACCCGGCGGCGCCTCCGGCCACGAGACCGACAAAACCTCGCCCTTTTCGCCCCCCGGCACCGAAATCGTCGCCCGCGGCCTCAACCCGGACCGCGGCGGCGCGGAAATCGTCCACTACGAAACAGCGAGCGGCGGCGCGGTTTTTTCCGTTGGCTCCATCACCTATCCAGCCTCCATTCTCGTGGACGAGACCGTCTCGCGCATCACCGCGAACGTCGTCGAGTGTTTTGTCGCGGCATAGCCAACACACCCGTTTGGCCTTATCTTTAGATGCTTTAGGCTGTTAGGAGACGAAATTTTCATGGCTACCGAGCCAAGCAAAAGCCTAGCGGTTTTTGCCAATCCCCATCCGGACCGCAACTACACAATTGAGTTCTCGTGTCCGGAATTCACTTCGATATGTCCCGTGACCGGGCAACCGGATTTTGGCACCATCCACATCCGCTACGTGCCCGACCAGCACTGCATTGAGCTCAAATCGCTCAAGCTCTACCTGTGGTCCTTTCGCCAAGAGGGCGCGTACTACGAAGCGGTCACCAACACCATCCTCAGCGATTTAGTGGCCGCCTGCGCACCGCGGCGCATGACGGTGGTGGGAGACTTCAATGTGCGCGGCGGCATTTCCGCCGTCGTGACGGCCGAATTTGCCCCGCAGCCCTAACGCCCGGAGACATATCAATCTTATCGAATGGAGACGACGATGGAAGAAGTACGCCAAGACGCTGCTGAGACGACCGCGGAAGAAGGATCCGGAGAAAACGGCAGCCGGCAGGACCGAGCTTGGTTTCCCTACATCACCAAGGTGCAGTTTGAGCGGTTCCTCTCGCGGCTGGAGAGCAAGATCCCGGACCAAGTCGATCGCGACTACGTGCGGCCTATTATTCGCACCCCGTCGATGATTCACCGCTTTTTGCGCGGCATCGAATCCATGAACCTGACCGACCGCAACCAAAAGCCCACGGACTTGCTCCTGCGGCTAGTTTCACAGGAGACGCGCAAATTTGCGCTCGCCGAAGTGATCCGCGACCTGTACAAGGATTTGCTGCCGGAGTGGGAACAGAGCAACGGCAGCATGAGCGACGACGCGATTGTCGATTACTTCCGCACCCGCACCGGCATGGGACGCGATTCGGCCAACAAGATGAAGATGTTTTTCAAATATCTCATCGCCGAAGCCGACTTTGGCGATCCCCTCGCGCCGCAAAGGGACGAACCCGCGCCGCAAAGGGACGAACCCGCGCCGCAAGAAGATCGCAGCGCCCGAGAACCCGCCCCCAAGGAGCGTCCCGGGCGCGACGGACGCACCAAGCGCACCAACTCCGAGCGCCAAGAGCGCCCTCTGACCGAGACGCAGCGAGCCTATCTGGACACCCTCCAATCCACGGTCCAGATCAACATTGACGGCGACTGGGACGAAGACATGATCCGCCTCGTCTTCGACCGCCTGGAACGGCTCTTCGACCGCTTGCGGCGCGCCTAAAGCCCGGTCTTTGGTTCGAGGATATACGGGCCGCACTGAAAACACAGCGGTCGCCGCGTCGTGCCCTTCGCCCCTCTGATCCATGTCACAGGTTATCGAGATGGCCGCCGTGCCGATCCATCGGCATCAATCTATCCCTTGGCGAAGTCGAACAGGGCCGTCACGTCGGCGGCGAAGCCGTCTAACAGCGGCGAGGTCGCTGCGTCACCGCGGGCGAACACGCCGTGTTCGACATAAGCCCCCCCGCTGAGAGTCAGCACGGTGATGGTCTCAAAGCGGGGATCGACGACCCAATACTCGGAGATGCCCGCCTCGGCGTAGTCGGCGCGTTTGGTGATGAGATCCCGGGTCGGGTCGTCCGGGCTGACGACCTCCACCGTCAGGTCCGCGCCCAACCAGAAGCGGTCCTGATTGCGGGGATCCGAGCGGTCGAGGAGCGCCGCTAAGTCGGGTTCGCGGAACTTGCCTTCGCGGATGCGCACCCGCAACCCGGCGAACAGGACGAACCCGCCGCGGGGTTTGAGGTACGCATTGAACCGATCATTGAGGAACGAAAGCATGGCTTGGTGCATAACGGTGGGCATGGGCAGTTCCTCGACATAGCCATCGGTGAATTCGAGCAAGCGGCGGGTTCGGTCGGTGAGCCACAGGTATTGCTCGTCGCCCCAGTAGCCTTGGGGTGGCATCGAGTCACATAGGAGGGCGTCCAGCGCGTCTTGGGAGGTCGTTGTGGTCGGTGCTTGCGTCATGGCGTCATCCTCGACTGGGCGGTGGAAGTGTAATCCAGCCCGCAAAGTGGAACCTATCCCTCAAACCGCGCCATGGCCGCGAACTTGTCCTGCCGCTGGGCCACCAACGCCTCTGGATTGAGTCGCTGGAGCTCGGCTAAGGCATCTTGCACGTGGCGTTTGAGGGTGGCGGCCGCATCGTCCCAGTCGCGGTGTGCGCCGCCCAACGGCTCGGGCACGATGCGGTCGATGATTCCCTGCTTGTGCAGGTCTTTAGCCGTGAGCTTGAGGGCCTCGGCCGCCTCCTCTCTGCGCTCGCGCACCTTGAACAAGATCGTCGAGCAGCTCTCCGGCACAATCACCGAATAACAGGCGTGCTCCAGCATCAGGATCCGGTCGCCGACCGTGATGCCAATGGCACCGCCGCTGAAGGCTTGGCCGATGATGGCCACGACGATGGGCACCGGCAGATGCGACATTTCGTAGAGGTTGCGGGCGATGGCCTCGGCTTGGCCCCGCTCCTCGGCCTCGATCCCGGGATAGGCACCCGAGGTATCGACCAAGGTCAAGACCGGCAATTTGAACTTGGCGGCCATTTGCATCAGGCGTCGCGCCTTGCGATACCCTTCTGGATGCGGCATGCCGAAGTTGCGCTTTTGCCGCTCTTCGAGGTTGCGTCCGCTCTGAATGCCGATGACCATGACCGACTCGTCGTCTAGCCGCGCCGGGCCGCCGATGATGGAGGCGTCGTCGGCAAAGAGGCGGTCGCCGTGTAGCTCGGTGAAGTCGGCGAGCATCCGCTCGACGTAATCGAGCGCGTACGGGCGGTCCGGGTGCCGTGCGATCTGCACCCGCTGCCAAGGGCTGAGATTGGCGTAGACCTCTCGGCGCTTCTTCGCGGCCTGCGCTTCGAGCTTCCGCACGCCCTCATCCAAATTCAAGCCATTGGTCTCGGCTTGGCTTTTTAGGTCGTCGATTTTCTTTTCTAGCTCGACGAGATCGCGTTCAAAATCGAGATAAAATCCACTGTTGTTCACAGGACAAGGCCCCCTAGGTTAGCAATTGCGAATTGAGAATTATCAATTCGTATTTCGTATTTCGCAACTCACCCCAACGCACCCAGCGCGGCCTCAACTCGGTCTAGCGCCTTTTCAATCAGGCCCAGCGACGTGGCGTAGGAGAGGCGGATGTGCTCGTAGGTGCCAAACCCCGCGCCGGGTACGCAGGCCACTTTGCCCTCTGCGAGCAAGTACTCGCACAGAGCCACTGAGTCGCGGACCTGCTGGCCGTAGTACGCGGCCACGTCGGGATAGGCGTAAAAAGCTCCCGACGGCAACGCGCATTCCACGCCCTCTATGGCGTTGAGGCGCTCGACCATGTAGTGCCGGCGCGTATCAAAGGCTTGACGCATTTCCTCGACCGACTCTTGCGGGCCATTGAGCGCCTCGACAGCCGCTTTCTGCGCCATGGACGAGGGGTGCGACACTTCCTGGCTTTGCACCTTATTCATTCCGGCGATGATCTCCTCGCTGGCACCGGTGTAGCCGATGCGCCAGCCAGTCATGGAATACGCCTTGGACACCCCGTTGACCACAATGCTGAGTTTTTTGGCCTCCGGGCTGCAAGCTGCAATTGAGTGGTGCTCGGCCCCGTCGTAGATCAGCTTCTCGTAAATCTCGTCGCTGAGCACATAGACTCCGTGCTCCACGGCCACGGCCGCTAGGGCCGCCAACTCCTCGCGGGTGTACACCGCGCCGCTGGGGTTGGACGGCGAGCACAAAAAGAGCATCCGGGTGCGGGGCGTGATGGCGGCGCGGAACTCGTCCGCGGTGAGCTTGAGCCCGTTGGCGGCTTGGGTCTCGACGATCACCGGCTCGCCGCCGACCAGCCGCGGCTGCTCCCGGTAGGTCACCCAATAGGGCGTGGGGATAATGACCTCGTCGCCGGGATTGACCAGTGCCGCCACCGCCAAAAAGAGCGAGTGCTTGGCGCCGTTGTTGACGATCACTTCGTCGGTTGTATAAACCAAGCCGTTGTCGCGCTCGAATTTGCGGCAAATCGCCTCCTTGAGCTCCACGATCCCCGACCCCGGGGTGGTGTACTTGGTAAAGCCCTCGGCAATGGCGCGGATGCCGGCGTCTTTGACGTTTTGCGGCGTATCGAAATCCGGCTCGCCCGCCGACAGGGAAATTACGTCGATGCCGGCGCGCTGCATGGCCGCGGCCCGAGCCGAAATCTGCATGGTGACCGACGGCTGGACGCGCTGTACATTGTGCGAAAGTGGCATAGTGTCCTCAGGTGGTGTATTCGGCGTTCAGGCGCACGTACTCGTACGTCAGATCGCAGGTGAAAATTTCAGCCGCCGCCGCGCCCAGCGCCAAGTTGATGTCAATGGCCATTTCTTCCGCCTGCATGGCCGCGCTCAGTTTGCTCGCGTCGTACGCGAGACCAGCGCCATTGCCGTAGATGTCGGTGCCGCACAGGGACACGCGGACCCTGTCGGGGTCGAAATCAACGCCGGCGTACCCCATCGCGCACAGAATGCGTCCCCAGTTGGGGTCGTTGCCAAACGCGGCGGTCTTCACCAAGCTCGAATTGGCCACTGCGAGGCCGACTTGTCTCGCCTCGGCGTCGCTGGCGGCCCCGCGCACCGCTATGGTGATCAGCTTGGACGAGCCCTCGGCGTCGCGCGCGATGGCCTCGGCCATCTGCCGACAGACGCACTCAAGGCCCGCGTAGAGGCGCTCGCAATCGCGCTCGCTCAGTTTTTCGGCCGCGCCGTTGGCCATCAGGATCACGGTGTCGCTCGTGCTCATATCGCCGTCAACCGTGATGCAGTTAAACGTGCGCTGTATGGCCTGCGACAGCAGTTCTTGCAATGGTGCGCTGGACACGGCCGCGTCCGTGGTCACTACCGCCAGCATCGTCGCCATGTTGGGGGCGATCATCGCGGCCCCTTTGGCCATGGCCCCGACCACGACGCGGCCCGATTCCAACTCAACCTCAACGGCGCAGCTTTTCGGCACGGTGTCCGTGGTCATGATCGCCGCGGCCGCGGCCGCGCCGCCTTCCTCGGACAAGGCTGCGACGAGCCGCGGGATGCCCGCTTCGATCTTGGCAATCGGCAGCGGTACGCCGATCAAGCCGGTGGAGCAGACCAAGACCTCTTCCGCTTGCAGGCCCAGCTCGCTTGCCGTCAGGGCGCACATCTGCCGGGCGTGGTCCAAGCCGACGTCGCCGTTGCAGACATTGGCGTTGCCGCTGTTGAGCACGACGGCCCGCGCCTTGCCGTTGGCGAGGTGCTCGCGGTCGATGGCAATTGGCGCACCCTGCACCTTGTTGGTGGTGTACACGGCGGCGGCATTGGCCGGGCGCGTCGAATACACTAAGGCCAGATCCTTAGCGCCCGACTCCTTGACCCCCGTCTGGATGCCGGCCGCCCGGTATCCGCTCGGAGAAGTAACCCCTCCGCCCTCGATAATTCTCATAGCGTTCAGTCCGTTCCCGTCGCGCCGACAGCTCGGCGACTTACATCCCCTTCGCCGAACAAACGTTGCTGTCGTTAGAATCAACGCCAACTGGCGAATCTAAGGTGATTGAAATTGAGTACGTCAACGCCCTGCTTGCCCAAGTAATTGGATAGAGGAAAGTCATCCGTGAGCACTAAAAATTGGTCCTTTACCAACTTAACAATAGCGGTGTCTGTCAAACCAAATTTTGCAAAAGATTCTGCTTGTGCTAAACCGTGCCGGGCGAGGGTGGCGGACAGCAGACCGCGGAACACCGCCACCGCGGCCGGCCCGGTCTCTTCGGCGACTTCGAGCCCGGCCTTGCACGCGCGCCTGACCGCCCTGCGGGTCGCACCGTTCAGCGCCTGTTCCCAAACGACATCGCGATCGTGGCCGAAGGCCGCAAGATCGAGCCGGAGCACCGCGGGCGCACCGGGTGGGGGATCTCCTTCCGGCGCCGCCAGCGCACGGATGTTGAACGAACGGCCCGCCATCTCCCGCGCAAGCACCCGCGCTTCGGTGGCGTTCAGGTCGGCGTAGCTCAGACCGGGCAGATAGGAGAACACGGGTGCTCCGAAGAGCTGCGGAACGACCGCGAACCGGCCCTCCTGCCGCCAGCGATAGACATCGCAAAACGCCGAGCGCCAAGCCGCGACGAAGTCTGGGGTGTGCCCGGCGATCAAACGGCTGTCTGGTTGCATCGATCTCATCCGGCGCAGTACCTCGGGCTTTGAGCATCCTCGCGAGAGAGCGTTGGGCGCGTCACACCGGTTCCCCATCCTCGGCTGAGTAAATGTCTTCCCCTTCTTCCTGCCAGAAGTCGAATGCGCCACTTTGTTCCACCAAGCGCATGATACCCCATGTTGGCACATCATCTTCCTGCCTCTGCACAGTAATTTCTTCATAGTGCTGTGCCAGTTCCACCAGCCGTTCGAGCTCGCCTTGCGGAACCAGCACGTTCTCCCCGATATATCGGATATGAATGGTTGTCATTTCGCCTCCTGTTCAAGGGTTTAACTCAAATCCAAGCCGCCAGATGCAGGGCGGTGGCACCGGTTTCGTTCCGCGCGTTGGGATCGGCACCAGCATTCAAGCAGGCGACAACGTTCTCGACGGTGGCACGCGCGAAAAACCGTTCGGCGTGCCAATCCTCGCAATCTCCGGCCACCGCCGGTGCCGCCAGGAGCATCAATCCCAGCCAACTCACCATCGCCAGGCCTCTCATCGCCCCGTCTCGGTCAGCTGTTGGTGGCAGTGCGGCAAGGTGAACCATTCGTAGCCCCGCGATTAAGTGGCTGTCTGTTTGCATTGATCTCTCCCGGTCAACCGTTCATGGCAGTGCGACAAGGTGGTCCATTCGTAACCTCGCGCCCGCAGGCGTTCGCCCAGCGCAGCCAAGTCGTCGAATCCGCGCTGCCGGTGCCGCACCAGTGCATGAGCACCCTTTAGCCACAGCGGCAGGGGAGATTTTCCAATCCGACCGTCGGGGACTAAATCCACCATGTGCATGTCGTAGCGATCCAATGCGTCGCTCCGGCCGCCGTTGTAGTCGTGCTCCACGTCAATGGACAGAACGGCGATCTTCTGCGGCGACCGCCGGCTCGCGACCTTGTGCGCGGCCGGATCAAAGAGCACCCGACCCATCTCATTGCGATCCATCTTACTACGCACGACACCAGCCCTCAGCCTGCCAAGGATCGAGGGCCTCTTGCCCTCGCCGAGGGCGGGACGCCCTCGATCCCGGACCCAGCGGAAACCGCAGAAAAGGCGTACTCAAAGTAAGGGTCGCCTACTTTAGGGGTCGTGTACTAAGGCGATCCATCATGAATCCCGAAGATCGCCGAAATCAGCTTGCAACCCTTCATAGACCTCGTCCGCCCTAGTGTCTGCTTGTGTCATGGTGGCCCGCGTCGAGCGGTTCGGACTGCGCGGACCCATAAACACTATGGAACCCATCGGCGCAGTCTGTTCCAAGCACCGTCGATGGCCCAAGCGATAGGCAGGGCTACCCCGACCGCAAAGGGCGTCACCAGTCCAATATTGTACCTGGGGACGTTGAAGGACACGAGCACGTGGATCGCAAAGATGACGACCGGGCAGAACATCAACGCCAGCAGGACAGTTCGGTTTCGGCGCGTTCCCCATGCAAGGCTGCAGAAGATTCCCAACGCAAAGATGACACCCCAAATCGGCCGAATGCCAAATAAGTACGTGCTCGGTCTATATTTGTTTATCCCTCGCCACGCCAAGGGAACGGAGACAGCCAAATGCTTGGGAAGGTCGGACCATACGCGAGCCAACACGAAGCCGAGCTGATCCTTCGGTGCCACGCCCGCCAGCAACTCACGTCCCCAGCTTCCTCGTTTATGAAAGTGGTCTGGATGACTATGGTGCAAAGGAGCTACTTCAGGTCCGAACACTTTGTCTGCCAACTCATATCCTTCTACCGAACTATAGTACAGAAAGGCGGCAGTCCACTGAGTCCAAGTCATGTCATTGTAGTTGATCCGTTGAGAGAGGACTAACGGTCCGTAGCCTTCCGTGAAGCCCACAAAGCCTCTAGTCGCATAGTTGCGGACGATCCAAGGCATCACCACCAGCGAAGCGCAGATCAGAATGTACGTGGTGGCAACGGCGATTTCACGGCGACGCGACCAATCTCGATATATCCAAGCGACCGCCGCGAGCGGTAGCGCCAAGAGCAGGTATTCGTAAGGCGGCCGCGTGAGCATCAGCGCGCCAAGCAAAACCCCGCATCCAACCGCCACGGCCGCTATCCGTCCCTTCGTTCGACTGCTTCCACGTACCAAATAGGCAAGGCAGACGTTGACGCCAGCGAAGAGCGGAATGACCAGATTATCGGTGAGAAGATAGGTATTGTAGTACGCATAGTCATCCACCACGAGGGCGACCAATCCACTGAGATGGGCAACCATGAGACGCCCGGATACAAGCCGGCCCGCGAGCCAAGCAAGTCCTATCGCGATGGCACCTAGGAGTGTCTCTATGTATAGCGCGAGGTTATCAGGCCTCAACCTACTCAACCTAAGCTCCACGCCGGCGGAATCCCAGCTTTCTTCGGCTAGGTACTCCAGGAAATCAGTGAAAGCCGGATCGAGATGCATCAACATGCTCAGCCACAAGGGATAGAGTGGACGTCTCTCTAATGACGAGTAGGGCCAAATCCGCATGGCGTTCGGGGGGGGGGCGACAGCCAGTACGACCCCGACCCGTGAAAAACGGACAAGGCGGCTCTCATGTAATCGTACTCGTCGGCATCCGTGGGCCGTAAAACCGTGGCATGCACACCAAGTGCGGTATAGACATGCGCGCCCAGCAAGGACGCGAACACAAGCACATGGAAGAACGCCCGCCAATTCATTCGCCCGCTTACCCAAGTGCCTCGCCGAAGCCAGTTCCAACGATTCAGCGATCTCATTTTCTCTCCGTGTGTCATGGTGGCTTGTCGTGGAATGCTCAGTATCAAGATAGACCCTATCCCTTGGCGTCGTCGAACAAGGCCGTCACGTCGACGGCGAATCCTTCTAACAGCCGCGAGGTCGCCGTGTCGCCGCAGGAGAAAACACCGTGCTCCACATAGGCGTCCCCGGCGAGGGAGAGCACGGTGACGGTCTCAAAGCGGGGATCGACGATCCAATACTCGGGAATGCCGGCCTCCGCGTAGTCGGCACGTTTTTCAACGAGATCCCGGGCCGGGTCATCTGGGCTAACAACTTCTACCGTCAGGTCCGCGCCCAGCCAGAAGCGGTCCTGATTGCGCGGATCCGAGCGGTCGCGGAGCAGCAGCAGGTCGGGCTCGCGGAACTTGCCCTCCCGAACGCGCATCCGCAATCCAGCGAACAGGACGATCCCGCCTCGAGGTTTAAGGTACGGCTTGAACAGGTCGTAGAGGAAGGCAAGGATGATTTGGTGCGTGGCGGTGGGCATGGGCAGTTCCTCAATGTGGCCGTCGGTAAATTCGATCAAGCGGCGGGTTTGGTCCGTGAGCCACAGGTATTGTTCGTCACTCCAGCAACCTTGGGACGGCATAACGTCGCACAAGAGGGCGTTCAGTGCGTCTTGGGCGGTCGTTGCAGTCGTTGTGGTCATTGCGTCGTCCTCGCTCTTAGAATGTCTCGCAGATATTAGCCGTTACGCCGCGAAATCAAGCATTTCTAAGGTCACACCGCGAGCAGCTTCCTCTCGCGCCCGACGGAGAAGGGCTTCATTCACCGTTTTAGAAACGTACTCTTCTCCACAACTGCCGCAGATCTGTGCCGGCACTTTCTTAAACACGATAATCGTTCGATCGCGTTCTAAGACGGGCCAAGCGGACGCCCGGTGCGGAGCAGCAGCTTGGCGGCGAGGCGCAAATAGACGTGCAGTGTCATTAGTCCAATCAATGCCAGCAGGCAGACCGCGCCGGCCAAGGCGAAAAATGCGAGAGGCCAGTCCTCGTAAAGACCGAGGGTTGCCGGTATGGTCACGAGTAGGCAGGCCGCGACAATCACCATGTCGAGCAGCCGCTGTACCACCGCACAGGCCACCGCGGTGGCGACATTCCATCCATAAGCGCGCCGCATGGCGACGACCCAAGCCACTTCGCCCAAGCGCATCGGGAGCGCGATCAACCAAATCGCGTGCCAAGCAGTGACCCGCATGGCCGTGGGAAACCCGCCGCGCTCGTTGGCGATCAGATGCATGCGAACCGCACTGAACAGGCTCTCGGCCGCAAACAGTGCCACGCCCGCCCCGGCGAGGGGCCATGAAATGTCACCCATTGCGGCCAGCGAAGACCCGTCCAACTGCGCCGCGACAAAGCACAACAGCACCAAACTGACGCCGCCGGCAACCGCCCACGTCAGGGGGCCGGTGCGCCGCGCCAACTCGGATGTATCTATGGTTTGTTCCATAGGGTGGATCGGCAGCCCAAACCGCGTAGCCGCGCTCAGGCCGGCTCCGCGTCAAAGGCCACGACGTTGCGCGCCTCCTTGCTGAACTCCACGCCGATCAGGTGGATCGGCCAGCCCAAGTGGCGGTATTTGTCCGCGTAGCCCTTGGCCTTCAACTGCGTCATGGCCGCCCCGGTGGCGTCCTGCTCCACCACCTTGAACTCGAACAGGTACACGTTGCCTTTGAACTGCACCGCCAAGTCCAAGCGCCCCCGGTTGGAACTGTCCTCTACCGTCGCATCCAGCCCCGCCCCTTCGACGTAGCCGTAGAACACGCTCGCGTAGTAGCCCTCGTACCGGGCGATGTCGTTGTTCGCGTACCACTCGTAGGGGATGCTGTCGAAGAACGCCTTGAACAGCGCCTCCACGCCAGCGAAGTCGTTGGCCGCCAGCCGCCGACGCAGCTCGTCGCCCGTCGCCAGTTCGTGCGCGTCGCGCGGCACCGCCGCCCGCAGCAGGCGTCCGACTAGGCCCCGGCGTACCTCCCGGTTCGGGTAGCCGAGGCGGTAGCGCGGCAGCCTAGTCGGGTCGTCCGCCCCTTCCACGCCCTTGACGGTGAGGTAGCCGGTCTGGAACAGCAGCGCCTCCGGCTCCATGTCGTCCACGTCAAAGGCGGACAGCAGGTCATCGGCGGCACGCAAGTCCTCCAGCCTCGGAAAGTATAGGCCGAGCCGGAACAGCCGCTCGATCAGGAAGGCGGGTGTGCCGGTCTCGAACCAGTGCGCCTTGAACTCGCGCGTGTCGAACAGCAGCAGCACGTCGAAGGGGTTGTAGACGTTGTCCGCACCCCGCCAGTTGTAGCCGTCATACCAAGCGCGGATGGCGTCCCGATCCAAACCCGGCAGTTCCGGCGCGAACACCGCATCCAAGTCGGCCTCCGTATACCCGCACAGGGCCGAGTAGCGCGGATCCAAGGTGAGATCGAAGAGGTTGTTCAGACCCGAAAACTTGCTCACCCCTGTCAGCAGGGTGAACCGGACATCCGCGTCGCAGAACTTGATGGTGCCATACAGGCCGCGCAGGTAGTCGCGGTTGGCGCGAGCCACCGCCGGCTTCTCCAGCGCGTCCAAGATGGGCTTGTCGTACTCGTCCACCAAGACGACGACGGAGCGCCCGCCGCGCTCGTGCAACGTCTGGATCAGATGGACGAACCGCTCGGGAGCGCCGTCGTGCTCGCCGACCACCGACGCCCGGCGTTCAAGCGCACCAAGCTGCGCCATCGTGTTCCGGTGCAGGTTCTCAGGCTGAGTGAAGTCCCCGCCGCTGAAGTCGAGGCGCACCACCGGGTGGCCTGCCGACAACACCGGATGGGCTTCGGCGGCCAAGCCCCGGAACAACTCTTCGCCCCCTTCGAACAGTTCCTTGATGGTGTCCACCAGCAGGCTCTTGCCGAACCGCCGGGGGCGCGACAGGAAGTAGTGTTTGCCGCCGTCGACCAGCCGCCGGATGTAGCCGGTCTTGTCGACGTAGTAGTAGCCCCCCTCGCGGATCTCGCGGAAGGTCTGGATGCCGAGGGGCAGCTTGCGCTTCGCCATGGGCGGTTGGGGGTTCGGGCTTGGCTGGGTGGGCTTCATCCGCGTGGCTCGCCGGGGTCGAGTACGGGGGTCATCGGCGACGGGATGCCGCGGTGCCCGTCCCGGAAGTGCATACTCGTCGCTTCGGTGCCTCCATGACGCACTAATCTATACCACGGCAACGCGATACATCCGAGCGCAGCAGCGGGCAACCGGCAGCGGAAATTGGTTGGCAACCCACGTTTCACGCTTTGTTCCGCTCCATTGGTTGAACTACGACAACACCGTGGTTTGCCGGCACTCGATCATCTCCGGGGCAGCTTGACCTTGCGTTCAGATGAAGATAGCGAGACCTCAGCCTCCCCTTGGTGCTTCGGGCGGCGCAGCCGGTAACTCTGACGCAGTATCGAGATCGCGAACGGGGTAATGACCAGTAAGCCGACCAAGGCGGACAGCGTTCTGGCCCATGCCGTTCCTGCCGCGCCGTATTTAGGCACCAGCCACGCCATGGCGGCAAGGAAAACTGCCAGGCTCGCTATCCCCGACAGCAGGGACGACCAGATACGCCCGGTCGCTTCAGGCAGCAGTCTGTATGCGGCGGCGGTGGGGAGTGCCCCCAGAATCAGTATCAGCATCAGTGGGGCCACGCCGGCGAACTCTTCTCCCAGTACGAGCCGGATTATAGGCTCGCGAAAGACGGCAAGCAGCCCGAATCCGGCGACGGCCAACGCACTTGCTAGGACGGTGACGCGGAGCGTGGTGCGTCGCAACGCCGCTCCTTGCCCTGCGTACCATTGACTGCTGTATTCAGGCTTCACCGCATTGGGTATCAACCCGATTGGGTGTCTTGCCATGTCCACAATCCTTCGCGCCGGGCGGTACAGCCCTACGTCGGCTGCCCCAGCGAACTGTGCCAGCAGGATGACGTCCATGTTATTAACCAAATTAGTTATTTTTAGATACCAGAACGCTCCGGCGTAGAATCGCGCCATATCCGGCGGGACTTTGAACGACGCCGAGCGCAGGAAGCCCGACAGACCCGCCCGCGGCGCGGACAGCGCGGCCGCAGCGAACATCCCCAACCCATCCACCGCGGCCATGGCGACATTCACCAATACTACTTCAGTCATCCCGCCTCCCGTCAACCACACTTCCGCTAGCAGTCCGACTCCGGCCAGTCTGCTTGCGACAGTGACAAGCAGGTGGAGTTGCACCCGGTCAGCCAACCGCAGCACCGCCAGAGCCTCTATATTCATAGCCGTCAAAACGCCGACAGAGCCGTACAGGAGCATAATGTCTTTGGCAGCCTCGCCGATATTTAGCAGATGTCCAGCGGTAAAGGTGAGGATGACAAGGACGGCGTAGGCAATGAGCGCCGGCCCCAGCGAGGCGGCCAGCGCGAAGCGAAGTACGCGTACGCCCTCGTCGGGGCGTCCCTCGGCTACTGCCCGCGTTGCGAAGATTGTAATGACATGGCCGCCCGGCATGGCCGCAAATCCGTAGATGAGACCGGTAAAGGCGAAGATTACGGATAGGATGCCCAATCCCTCCACGCCGAGAATCCGGGCGTACAGGGACATCATTGCCAGTCCACTCAGCACCTGGACCGCCAGCGCGGTGCCCATCCAGAAGGCCTGCCGCATCGTGCGCCGCTCCGCAGCCGTGGACGCCCGCACAATCAGGGACTTCACTCGGCTCGTGGACGCCATTCGTTCAATACCCGGCTTGATGGCTGCGGACCGTCCTCAAGCCGGCGAATAGCCGCCAAGCTCCAGGTCGGCCGCATACCGCGTACTCAGCAACGCCCGGTTCCGTTCGTTCAGGTGAGAGCGCATCACCGACCTAGCGGTTTGCAGAGCCTCCGGCGACAGCGGTTGCCATCCCGCCATCGTGTTCAGCATCGGCAGTTCCGGCGGCGGCATACCCACGCGCTTGGCGACCTGCTGCAAATCCTCGTTGATGTTCTCAAACCGTCCAACAAAATCGGGAAAACGCCCGTCATCGAGGCGTATCAGGAGGTGCTGGGAGCGAAAGTGCCGATCGGCGAACTCGTCAGAGCCGTATGGCGTATTCAGCCACCGGCAGTAGTCGTCGAAACTGCTGGCCTCCTCCAGTCCATAATACCAGTCGAAAAAGCTCTGCCGTTTCTCCTTTTTGGGCCGGCGCTGCGCTCCCTGATAGCGCTCGGGGGCGAAGTGGATTTCCGAGTAAAACGAGAGGGCCCGGTCAAAAGGATGCCTGATGAACGCGAAACTAAAATAATCTCTCGCTTCTGGATACAGCGCATAAATTTCGGAGACGCTTTTGCCGCGGATGACTTCTGCGCCAGGGTCCGCGCTGCACAGCGCGGCTATGGTACTCCGCGACGCCGCCTTTGGGTTGCATATCCACAGATACCGGTACTTGCGGGAGACGATCTTTTCCGCCCGGAGGTCTGGCGTCCGCGCCGCCATATACGCTATGTGCCGCACTTGGTTGAAGTTCCCACCCCACAACGCGCTTACAATGTCTGCGGCGACGCTGCGATGACGAAGCGACGTAGAAGCGAGGGCGGCCGCTATTTTCAGACGACGTATCAGTACGCGGATTTTCAAGCAGTCATTCATCCCTTGGAATCGTCGCGAGCAAATAGTAAAGAAACGTTCCAGGCGCAACCTCCGTACAATCAAGCCACCAGCTCAATTTGTACACGGGTACAAGGCCCTCGTCTATTTCCTGTTTCATACCAGCGGAAATTGGTTTGAGAAATCCGGCAAGTCCACCCAACTCGCTGAGCCCGGTCGCCCTCACCTTCGGCGTTTGGTCCCAGATTTGTCGGAAGCTCGGGTCCTTCTTACAGCATTTTTTGAAGATAAAGCCCATCCATAGTGAGTGAGCAACTTTAAGCACATCCCTGAAAAGCGGCGATAGCAGGAACACGGGGAAAGTTCGCATCAACATTCCTAGGGGGTACAGCGGATAATCGATGGCGCGGCGCAGCCGCTCACGCCCCAAGTGCCAAGCGGCCTCCATCAGTCTTGCGATGCTCGGGCGGCGCGGCAGCGACCGCTTTGCGATGCTCGAGGCGGCTGCGACCGCCATAATTGCGGCGGGGAGTCCATCCAGTAAGCATGAGCTTCATGCCTCCAAATATCCACCAGCGGGTTGCCCGGTGCGGCGGCCATAAACCACACATTTGTAGGTACTCGTTCCATAGTTTCAAGCCTCAAGGTCGCCCTCGGCCGCTTCGCAGGCCACCATCTCCCAACCGTGGAATACGACGGCCACGCCGACATGCTGCACCGACGGATGGCGGCGACGCAGGGCTTGATCCGCCAAATAGCACCGCAGTTGCTCTTTGGCCGCCCGCGTGGTGTCGGCCAGTAGGGCCTCGCTCAGAGACTCGCTGCGTTTGATGTACTTCAGTTCGATCACATAGGCGTAGGCCACGCGGGGAAACCGGGCGAGGAACGGTTCGAGGTAGAGGTCTGCGACACCCATGTTCAGTTCATGCTCCGAATGAAGCAGGAAGTGATCCGTCATGCTGAAATGCGCCGCGACGAAAGCTTGCACCACCTTCTCGCCATCGATGTAGTCGCGAATGCCGGTCTGCTCCCTGATCGCGTCGCGCAAGAACGCCAAGGCCGGTCGCCAAGCACCGTCGTAGGCCATCTTGCGTACTAAGCCGGCGAAGGTGTAACGGCTGACCGAGTAGGCCCCCACGTCGCGGTAGGCGCTGTGCAGGTAGCCGTACATCAGCCGCCAGACGGTTTGGTTGGGAACGCCCAGCAGTGTGTCGTCCGACGCGCCGCGAATGCTCAACAGCCCGAAGTAGTACATCAGGGACAGAAAGTTGTCGGGTTCGTTCAGTTCCTCCACCGGGAAACTGGGCTGGATCGCCGCCTCCGCACGTCCCTCGCCGATGACGTCGCGCAGCAGGTCGAAGTTGCCGTTCAGACGCACCGCCCCAGCGGCTCGTGCGCGCACCGTCGTTTCCTGCCCGACCACCAGCAGGTGGCGCAGCTTGCCGTAGTCGATGCGGACGTTGTGGTCGATCAGCTGATCCGGCATGTGCCCCAGCGAAATGGACTTCTTTATGTAATAGAGGACCATGTCCGTGTTGTAGAGGTCGCCCGTGGCCTCCCTAGCGAACCGATAGCCATTGTACCACTCGCGCATCACGTCCAACGCCGCGTCTACGTCCTGGTCAAACACGCCGTGCTCCCGGCAGGTCTCCAACAGCCCCCGCACCTCGTCCTCGGTGAAGCCGACCATCTCGTTGAACTCCGGCTCCAAGCTGAGGTTGCTGCCGATGTTGAAGCCGCTGGTGACATCGTCGAGGGTTACGGGCGACACGCCGGTGAGGAATAGCCGCTCAATGCCGCCATCTTCCTCTGTCCCGGCCTTGAGCGTGGCGAAGAAGCTGCGATAGAAGCCCCCGCCGTGCGTGAGAGACTGGTACGCCGCCTCGCCGTGATGCGCCAACACGGTGTTGGCGAAGTTGTCGTACTCGTCCACCAGCACGTAGAGCGGAACGTCGTGATCCGCGGCATGGGAGAACAACTCGTTGAGCTGGCCGCTGATCGCGTCCGGCGCGAGGATGCGCCGCAGCACCGCCTCGGGGAACAGGTCCGGGTTGCGCTCCAGCGCGGCGCGCAGCCGGAGCTGACAGTACTCCTCAAAGTATTCCTCCAACGTGTCCAAGGCGTTCTTGAACGCCGAGAAGTTGAGACGCAAAACCACGTAGCGGCTGTGGTCCGCCGTGGGGCACCGGCCGATGTCGGTGCCGGCGAACACGGCGTCGAAACTGGCGGCCTTGGCGCGGTCATAGTAGTGGTCAAGCACCGACACCCAACTGGTCTTGCCAAAGCGCCGAGGGCGAATCAGCACCACGTAGCGCTCGGCCTCCAACCGGTGCAGGAACCGCGTCTTGTCCACCCAAAGCGCCCGCTCGAGGCGAATGGTCTTGAAGTTGGTCTCGCCGTAGGGAACGCGAGGATAGGACGCGGGCATGATCACCTCTTGTAGGGAACAAGTGCTCAAGAACGGAACGACTGGCGACGCTCGTTCCATGGAAAGCGGCGGGCTTGAGGGGCACTCATGTACGGCTGCTGGCTTCTCGACAAAGCCTTATTGCCGAAGTCCTGAGCGCAGCCGAAGGGTTGCCGCCCGGTACGCGGGCAGCTTGCCCGCCAACAAGGAATATTGTGTATCAAGTGTATCAATTCTTACGGCTATATAATTCAATGGAATGGAGCAATGGCGTCCTCAGCCCAGCCATGCAGCGCGTTGCAGTGCTTCGCGGACCGCTTCATGTGCGAGGTAGGAATATGCCTCTGCGACCTCCTTGCTCCATGTTTCAAGCCTCAAGGTCGCCCTCGGCCGCCTCGCAGGCCACCATCTCCCAACCGTGGAACACGACCGCCACGCCGACGTGCTGCACCGACGGATGCCGGCGGCGCAGGGCTTGGTCCGCCAAGTAGTGCTGCAGTTGCTCTTGGGCCGCCCGCGTGGTGTCGGCCATCAGGGACTCGCTCAAGGTCTCGCTGCGCTTGATATACTTCAGTTCGATCACATAGGCGTAGGCCACGCGGGGAAACCGAGCCAAGAACGGTTCGAGGTAGAGGTCTGCGACACCCATGTTCAGTTCATGCTCCGAATGAAGCAGGAAGTGATCCGTCATGCTGAAATGCGCCGCGACGAAAGCTTGCACCACCTTCTCGCCATCGATGTAGTCGCGGATGCCGGTCTGCTCCCTGATGGCGTCGCGCAGGAACTCCAAAGCCGGGCGCCAAGCACCGTCGTAGGCCATCTTGCGTACTAAGCCGGCGAAGGTGTAACGGCTGACCGAGTAGGCCCCCACGTCGCGGTAGGCACTGTGCAGGTAGCCGTACATCAGCCGCCACACGGTTTGGTTGGGAACGCCCAATAGCGTGTCGTCCGACGCGCCGCGAATGCTCAACAGCCCGAAGTAGTACATCAGGGACAGAAAGTTGTCGGGTTCGTTCAGTTCCTCCACCGGGAAACTGGGCTGGATCGCCGCCTCCGCACGTCCCTCGCCGATGACGTCGCGCAGCAGGTCGAAGTTGCCGTTCAGGCGCACCGCCCCAGCGGCGCGTGCGGCCGTTTCCTGCCCGACCACCAGCAGGTGGCGCAGCTTGCCGTAGTCGATGCGGACGTTGTGGTCGATCAGCTCCCGCGGCATGGGCTCGTTCGGCACGGACTGCTTGAGGTAGTAGAGGACCATGTCGGTGTTGTAGAGATCGCCCGTGGCCTCCCTAGCGAAGCGGTAGCCATTGTACCACTCGCGCATCACGTCCAACGCCGCGTCTACGTCCTGGTCAAACACGCCGTGCTCCCGATACGTCTCCAACAGGGCGCGCACCTCGTCCTCAGTGAAGCCGACCATCTCGTTGAACTTGAGCTTCAGGCTGATGTTGCTGCCGATGTTGAAGCCGCTGGTGACGTCGTCGAGGGTCACCGGCGACACGCCGGTGAGGAACAGCCGCTCAATGCCACCGTTCCCCTCTGTCCCGGCCTTGAGCGTGGCGAAGAAACTGCGATAGAAGCCCCCGCCGTGCGTGAGGGACTGGTACGCCGCCTCGCCGTGATGCGCCAACACGGTGTTGGCGAAGTTGTCGTACTCGTCCACCAGCACGTAGAGCGGAACGTCGTGATCGGCGGCGTGAATGAACAACTCGTTGAGTTGGCCGTTGATGGACTTGGGTGCCCGGATGCGCCGCAGTGCCGCCTCGGGGAACAGGTCCGGGTTGCGCTCCAGCGCGGCGCGTAGCTGGAGCTGACAGTACTCCTCGAAGTATTCCTCCAACGTCGCCAAAGCATTCTTGAACGCCGAGAAGTTGAGACGCAAAACCACGTAGCGGCTGTGGTCCGCCGTGGGGCACCGGCCGATGTCGGTGCCGGCGAACACGGCGTCGAAACTGGCGGCCTTGGCGCGGTCATAGTAGTGGTCGAGCACCGACACCCAACTGGTCTTGCCAAAGCGCCGAGGGCGAATCAGCACCACGTAGCGCTCGGCCTCCAACCGGTGCAGGAACCGCGTCTTGTCCACCCAAAGCGCCCGCTCGAGGCGAATGGTCTTGAAGTTGGTCTCGCCGTAGGGAACGCGAGGATAGGACGCGGGCATGATCACCTCTTACAGGAAACAACCTTTGGTAGTTTGATTTTTCTAATTTTTAACGGGTGTTACGCAATTTACCGGAAAATGCTTCTTTCTGCCACAATATGTTGTATATCCGGCCGGCGTTACGCACCCGCCGCCTCAAAGGCCACCAAGTTGTGCGTCTCCCTGCTGAATCGGCTAGCCGATTCGCGTAGCCGCGCTCCCCATCCTTCCGCATCTACACCTGTCGGTCGCTGCATCAACGGCGTATTTCACCGCGCCTTGTTCACACCAACAAGCCCGCAATTAGGCGTCAACAGCATCCCATACCTACGTCAGTGAGTGATTTTGAATGCAGGTCACACGGCGGCGTCCAGTGCCGGATGCGGCAGGTTGAGGTCCTCGATGCCGGCCAAGGCCGGGTTACAGCCGGCGCTCACCTTGTCAGCCTGCGCGAGGAAATGGTCATCCGACATATCCCATGTGTGGAGATAGCCGTGCCGCACCAGCATAAAGCCGGCTCCGTGGGTGCGGTAAAATCGCCCGCCGGCCTTAACGACATCTTGCCACAGTGCCTCATCTACATGGCGCGGCACCCGCCTCCAGCCGCCCGCACGGGCCAGATCCTGGCGGGAAATTAGCAGCGTACCCCCGGCTAGGCCCGCCGTCACATAGCGCTCGTTACCTCCATTGAACCGGTAAACGGTCTGGTCCGTCCTAGCCAGATAGACGAACTCGTGGAATTTGCCCACCAAGTGTGCGCCCGAATACTCGCGCGCCAGCACGAGGTCCCACAGATGGTCGAGACCGTACACATCGTCGTCGTCCATCTTGGTCAGCAGCGTCCCGCTCGATGCCTCCGTGGCCGCATTGAGTACGCCGCCCAGCGGTTCGCTTGCGGGCATTTGCAGCACCTTGACCGGATGCGGCAGTTCGGCGACGCGCCGCTCGAGCTCTGCAAAGCCCTCGCCGTGCTGCACCAACACCAACTCCAGCCGAGGATAGCTCTGCCTCGCAACGCTGTTAAGCGCGTGCGGCAAAAACCCGGGTCGCTTGGTCGCCAGCAGGATCGATACCAAGGGCAGCTCCTCCGTCCCAATCTGCCGGGTGCGCCCCCAAGACGAATGGTCGCGCAGGGCGGCGCGGCGCATCCCGATGCTGAGCAGTTCGCGGGCGTTGGCGTCAATGCCCCTCACGTCCGTGGTCATCAGCCGGTAAAGGTCGTCGCCGAGCAATGGCTGCAGCCGTTGCGCGCCGTCCGCCAGATGCACCACTACGCCAGCGGCGGCCAAGCGTACCAGTTCGCCGGCGTGCGCGACGGCGTCAGCGTGGAACGCCGGCACATCTTCGAGGTGGTGGATTCGGCGAAGCCGGCCGAGATTGCGCCGGTGAATGACGCGGTGCGCCTCAACGCCGGACGGCAGCCACTCAACCGGCCCCAGCGCCGCCACTTCGCTGCCGATGTCGCGTTGCCATCCAACCGGATTGTAGGCCCGCAGGTCAAAGGCGGGCACTGATTCGCCGGGCGCACCTATCATCCGCGGAGCTTTGGCCCGCCTCCAGCGGCTCCGCATTGAACTCTGGAGGTGCCACCAAGCCACCCGCCGCTTGTAGGGTAATCGCCGCCAAACTTGGACGACCAATCGCTTCAGTAAGAACCACGCCCATGCGCGGCCATGGCTTTCCCGCATCCTGTTGTGCAAGTTGAGCAAGCGGTCCCATTTGGTTGAAGGCGTCAATTGGGCCAATACTCACCTCCGCCGCATCAAGCACCGGAAAATACCACGAAGCCACCCGCCACTGACCGAACCGCTACCAGCAGTCCGCCGCGCGTATAAGATCGGTAGCAGAACTCGTAATCCTCACTTCCGTATCGTGCGAACGATTCGTCCGCGAACAGGTCCCGCGGATAGGTTTGGCCTTCGAGTGCCGCCAATGCGGCGGGCGTGTGGTAGTACGGGATGATCGCGCTGACCGGCAGGGTGGGCGTGAAGGTCTCCAGCGGCTCCACCGCCACCTGCCGCCAGTCGCTATACTGAACGCATGTGGGTTTAGGACGCACCTCGACAAGTCCCGTATCTAGTTGTTCCGTAGCAGGTGCCGGAGCCCCCAACGGCTCAACCACTTCACAAACCCCCATGCCTCGCGGGGGCCGTGGAGGTCCCGCGCCCGGTCGCGCAAGCGCTCCCACTTGGTGGGATAGCCCACCGGATCCGTCGCTGCGGCGCACTCTGCGCCGACCTTGAGCTTCAGAGACGCGGCAGATAGCGTTAGCGCATCGCCGAAATCGGTGGGGTTGCCGCCCGCACGGTGTGCCCGATGGAGTGCCCAGGTGCGGGTGATCGACACCTCGCTTCCGTCGGGGAGAACCGAAGTGGCGGTGACCGCGCTCCGCAGCTTGGTGCGCAAGCGATGCACCAAGCCTTGGGCGAACACGGCCGAGGCGGGAACCGCGACATGGAACGACGACACGGGAAACTCGTCGAGCGCCGAGCGAGTGGGAGCGACGCGTACGCGCGGGTCCGGCCCGAACACCTCGCGGAGCCACGTTAGACGCTCCTCATTGTCACTCGTCGGCATTTCGATTCTCACCACCAAGTCGAACACGCGGTCAGCCAAGATGCTCGCGGTGGTCCCGATGACCTGCTCGGCCGGTAGCTGTCCTGCGTCGATAGTTACTACGTACTGGGGCACCGTGTAGATGCGGCCGGGTCTGGTGCCGCGGAATCCTATGGAGGCGATCAGGTGGGCCGCTTTCCCGTGCTGAATTCGACAGCTCCGGGACTTAGCGTCTTGGTCGTCCTCCGCCCAGCGGCCCTGGTGCCAAGCAAGGCCGTCTCGGACCGGGATAAGTAACCCGCCACGGGTGTACGCCCGGTAGGCGAACTCGGTGTCCTCCGCTCCCCAGCGTGCGAATGATTCGTCGGTTCCGCCCACCAACTCGTAGAAATCCTTGCCAATCCCGCAGTTCCCCCCTAGCATCGCGCGAAATACGTCGTCGGTCCGCGACGTCAGATCATTGGTCCTTAGCATCAGGCCTTCGAGCTCGGGCGGGTCGGCCGGCCGACCCGAAAACAGCTCCTTCAGCGACCCTATCCGGTGCCTGATCGTTTCCGCGTTGATGCCGTCCACCGACACATAGGTGCAAAACCCCACGGTCAGAGCGTCGGAGACGACATGGTGCCACCGGGCGTGCGCCGCCACCCAGCCCGCCTCAGCTATCATGTCGCTGTCGAGAAAGAGCAGGATGTCGCCGGCGGCCGCCCGAACGCCGGTATTCCGCGCTCGGGCGATTCCGAACCCACGCCGCTCCTGACGCACCACCTTGACGTTTAGCGGGGTCGAGCAGGGCCGCTCCAGCGGCGGCTCGGATCCGTCGTCCACGATCAACACCTCGAACAGCTCCCGTGGGTAGGTCTGCCCTTCCAGCGCCACCAAGGTCCTCGCCAGCGTCTCGGCCGGCGTCTGGTAGGCCGGAATGATCACGCTGACCGGCATGACGGGCGTGAAGGTATGCAGCGGCTCCACCGCCACCTGTCGCCAGTCGTTGTACCGGACGATCGTCGGTTGAGGCGTCATTTCCCTGTCTTTCACTTGCGACGTTGAACGACGGCCGCCTATGGCGCGATGAACCAGAATTTGATGAGCGCGGTGATCATGCCAAGGACCAGTACGCCGCCGGTGCTGAGTATCGCATAGAGCAAGGTCTTGACCGATTTCTCCATCTCGCTCTGCACCCGCGCAAAGCCCTCGCGCATCTCGCCGCGCACGTGGGCAAATTCGGCGTCCATCTTGCCGTTGACCGCAGCAAACCCGGCCTCCATCTCACCGCGCACATGGGCAAATTCGGCGTCCATCTTGCCGTTGACCACGGCAAAGCCGGTCTCCATCTCGCCGCGCACGTGCGCCACCGCTTTGTCCACCCGCGCAAAGCCCTCGCGCATCTCGCCGTTCATCTCGGCCAATTTCGCATCGGCTTGCGCCGCCTTCTCTCGCATCTCGCCGCGCACGTGGGCAACCTCGGTGCGGACGTTCCCTTCAGCCATGACCTTGCTCCTTTCAGCAAATGAAGTCAATGATCTACCAAGCCAAAAAATAACGAATGTTCCGCAGCGTGTCATCGGCGGCGGACTGGCGATACATAGGCGCACCATCCCAAGTCAAGGCGTCGAATACGGCGTCGTGCGGCCCGCTGCCCCGTTGAAGTCGTCGGCTGGACCAATATTCACCTCCGCCGCCTCAAGCGCCGGAAAGTACCACGAAGCCACCCGCCACTGATCGCCGCCTGCCACCGAACCGCGCTGGCCAGCCCCTTGAGGAACCACCAAGCCGCGCTGGGGCTGTGGATGTCCCGCATCCAGTGGCGCAAGACATCCCATGTGGTGGGATAGTCCAACGCCTTCGTTGAAGCGGCGCAGTCCGCGTCGTCCTTCGGCTTGGCTAGTGCGAGTTTCAGGGACGCGGCAGATATCGTCAGGGCATCTCCGAAGTCGGCGGGGTTGCCGCCCGCACGATGGGCCCGATGGAGTGCCCACGCACGGGTGATCGACACCTCGCTTCCGTCGGGCAGGACCGAGACCGCGGTGACCGCAGTCCCCAGCTTGGTGCGCAGACGATGCACCAAGTTTTTGGTGACCGCGGTGGCAGGTAGTGCGATGTGGAACGCCGCCGCGGGAAACTCGTCGAGCGCCGAGCAGTTGGGACCAATGCGCACCCGCGGGTCCGGCCCGAATTCGTCCCGTAGCCGCGCCCGTAGCTCATCGTCGTCACTTGCTGGCGTTTTGATTCTCACCACCAAGTCATGCACCCGGTCAGCGAGAATGTTCGCAACGGTCCCGATGACCTGTTCGGAGGGGCAGTCTCTCCCATCAATGGTCACCACGTACTGGGGTACGCTGAAAATTCGCCCGGGTCTGTTGCTGCGGAACCCGCAATGGGCGATCAGATGGGCTGCTTTCCTGCGCTGGAGTCGATGACTCCATTCTTTGGCGTTTCCCTCCATCCAGCGGCCTTGGTGCCACGCGAAGGCGTCCCGGACCAGCACCAGCAACCCGCCGAGGGTATAAGCGCGGTAGCCAAACTCGATGTCCTCCATTCCCCAGCGGGTGAACGATTCGTCGAATCCTCCCATCAATTCGTAGAAAATCCTGCTAATCCCGAGATTTCCGCTGGGCACTACCCTGAACAAGTCGTCGGCCTTCGACGTCAGATTGTTGGTTCTGGCCATGTGGCTTTCAGCCCAAAACGGATCCGCCGGCCGGTCCGAAAACAGCTCTCTCAACGGCCCGGTCCGGGATCGAATTGTCTCCGCGCCAATGTCGTCAACCGACATGCAGGTGTAGGGCCCAATGGTCAGGGCGTCGGAGACGGCGTGGTGCCACCGGGCGTGCGCCGCCATCCAGCCCTCCTCGACGATCATATCGCTGTCGAGAAAGAGCAGAATATCGTGAGCGGCCGCCCGAACGCCGGTGTTCCGCGCCCTAGAAGCTCCAAACCCACAGCGTTCCTGACGCACCACCTTGACGTCCAACGGCGTTGAGCAAGGCCGCTCCAGCGGCGGCTCCGATCCGTCGTCGACGATCACCACCTCGAACAGGTCCCGCGGGTAAGTCTGGCTTTCGAGTGCCGCCAGTGTTCGCTCAAATGTTTCGGCGGGCGTTTGGTAGGCCGGGATGATCACGCTGACCGGCAGGATGGGCGTGAACGCTTCGGGCACCGGCACCTCCACCTGCCGCCAGTCGTTGTACTGAACGGATGTGGGTTTAGGGCTCATCTTGACTTTCAGATTGGACGTACATAGAGCAAGTGAACGGCAGACAGTGATGAGCCTTTAAGCAGGAGCATGATAAGGGCGGCGTAATCTCAGTTAATTACTGACGTTACGCAGCGTATCTTTTTCGGTTATCTTGCAGGTATGGACAAACAACTCTTAGACTTATATAGCGATTATCTGCTCAGTTCGTTTGGCGCGACCACCGCGACGGGCTTATCGGCGTTGGTCAAAGGGGCCGTCAGTCATGATCAGGTCACGCGCTTTCTGTCGCGTGCGGACTATGATGCGAAAACGCTGTGGCAACAGATCAAGCCGCTGGTGCGGTCCATCCAACAGGACGATGGGGTGCTCATCTTCGATGATACGATCCAAGAAAAGCCGCATACCGATGAGAACGACGTCATCTGTTGGCATTATGATCATAGCCAACATCGTTCGGTCAAGGGCCTCAACCTCCTCCATTGTGTCTATCACGCCGACGGGGTGAGCCTGCCGGTAACGTATGCGTTGATCCGCAAACCCATCCTCTTTAGCGAGGTCAAGACCCGTCGGGTCAAGCGCAAGAGCCTCGTTACGAAAAATGAACAGATGCGAGCAATGTTGCGTGTTTGCCAGCAGAATCAGCTTCCCTATCGCTATGTCTTAGCCGATAGCTGGTTTTCGGCCAAGGATAACTTAACCTTCATCCGCCAGACCCTCCATAAACACTTCGTCGTCGCCCTCAAATCCAATCGGACGGTCGCCTTGAGCTATGCACAGAAACGGCAAGGGGCTTTCTCGCGCATAGATGCCTGTGATTTGCCCGAACAGCAGCCGGTGCCCGGCTGGATAAAAGGAGTCGATTTTCCCGTCCTTTTACTCCGGCAGGTCTTTACGAACAAGGACGGCAGCACCGGCACGCTGTATCTGGCCTGCAGTGATCTGACCTGCGATGGAGCCACCCTCGAAGCCATCTACCAGAAACGGTGGAACGTCGAGACGTTTCATAAAACGCTCAAGTCCCATGCTGCCTTAGCGAAGTCGCCGACCAAGCGCGAGCGCACCCAAAGCAATCACTGTTTTATGGCGCTGTATGCGGCCTGTCGCTTGGAGAGCCTGCGGATCAAACATCAACTCAATCACTTCGCCTTGCGGTCTCGACTCTATCTCAAGGCCATTCGATATGCCTTCGATGAGCTACAAAGGCTGAAAACTGCGTAACGTCAGTTAATTATTTTATGATTATTATACAGGCTGACGTTGGAAATTTGCTCACGCCCGTGATGAGGGTGAACTCAAGGTGCGCGTCGGCGAACTTGCGCGGCACTACATGCCCCACACGACGATCGTGCGACTGTCCCGGCGCACCTCGCGGCGGAACACCTTTTCTTCCCACCGCTTGCCTTCTGTGCGGTCAAAGACGATCAGGTGCCCAGCCTCGCTCCCACAACGATCCATGTAGCCGACCGTCTGCTCAAGGCCCCGGCAGACGATCCCCGCCAAGCTCTGGCGTTGCCCTTCGTGCCAGACCTTGCACTCCACGACGAACGTCCTCCAAAGCTCTGATGGACCATCGCCCACCGGCCACCGAATCAGCAAATCGGTGCGACCCCGACCCAAGCCGTATTCCCGCTCGAGGCGACCACCGCCGTTGACCACCCGCTGCAAAAACGCCTGTAGAATCAACTGCGGCCCCGCTTCTCGGTACTCGAACCGTCCCAGCCAATGCTCGGAGTGCTCGCGAAAGAAGGCTTGGAAGGCTGCGAGCAGTTTATCGAGGTTCAGGCTGCTGTCGGCATTCACGTACCAAGCGACGTCCTGATCCAAGCTGTCCTGTAGGACATAGCCCAATTCCCGCGGCACTACCTCCGCGTAGATGGGATTGGCCATGCACGGCGGAGACCCTCGGGCGACCAAGCCCAAGTCGCGGACGTAGTCGAGATCGTGGAGGTGGTAGCGGGGCTCGTCGCCGCCGCTGAGCATGGGTTCAACGACGCGCCGCACACGATCTTCTTCTAACTTGTGGGCGAGTTGGTCGAGATGGGTGCGTCGGCTCAAGATCAGGCGCTCGCGGGCGTCAAGGATGTCGGCGGCGGCGATGGCGCGGGAGCGGTCGCGGCCGGCCGGGTGGTCAAAGCAGGCATCGGCACACAGGGCGTTGACCAGCCAGGGCTGCCCTTGCGTCTGCGTCCAGACCAGCTTTAGGGCCTCCGGCGTGAATGCCTGCCCAGTCTCGTGGGTGTGCTGCGCTATCAGCGCGTGCGTTTCGGCTTCGGAGAAGTCGCCGAGGCGCAGGGACTTGGCCGCGATGTTGAACGGGCTGCCGCCAGCGATCACCTCGCCCGAACTCGAGCGGATGCGATAGTCTTGGATGTCGCGCACCCCGCACAGCACCACGCTTTGCGGAAAGCCTTCGGGACGCTGCTCGTACCCGGCGCGCAACTGCCGGAGCACGGACAGCAAGGTGTCGCCGACGAGGGCGTCGATCTCGTCGATCAGCAGCACAACCGGCGTCGGATCGGCCTCGCACCAGCGCGTCAACAGTTCCGCGAAGGCGTCGTCGGGGCCAAACGTCGCCAGAATATCGGGCCAGACTTGGTTCGGAAATTCGTCGCCCAACAAGCGCGCTCGCGTGGACAGAATTCCCAGAATAGCACGTATGGCGCGCACCGTGTCTTCGCGTGCTGCTTGGCCGACCTCGACATTCGTATGTACGCACCGAAAGTTGCCTTGCTCGCCGCTGTTCAGCAGGTCGCGCAGCGCAATCAGGGCAGAGGTCTTGCCCGTCTGCCGCGGCGCATGCAGCACGAAGTACCGTTCGTCCCGGATCATGTCGAGGATTTCATTGATATCCACCCTGTCCAGCGGTGGGATGGCGTAGTGCTTGTCGGGCCGGACAGGGCCTTCTGTATTGAATCGGCGCATGAATCCAATATGCCCCTCAGCATCGGTCAGGGCAATGTCTCGATCCGCTTAGTCCGCGACACTAAGGCTTCGACGACTCGACTGAGCTCGCCGAAGTCCTGAGCTCAGCCGAAGGGTTTCCGCCGGGTGCGTGGGCAGCCTGCCCGCCAACAGAGGCTGAGGCGATTGTTTATCGCAATTTATTAATTTTTAAGACTATATATTCAATAAAATTAATTAACAAATTAATAAATTGATGTTACATCGCCGAACGCCATGCTGGGATACTGAGCCGTGAACGGATCGAGGATCGGCAAGTGCTTTGAGGACGTTTTCCAGCGACCCACAAGAACTGCTTACGAGCCTCTCGCCAGCGCGTCTTTCATCAACTTGTAGTGCAAGCTATCGGCCAGCGCGATCCAACTGTAGGCGGAGTCGTGGACAGCTTTGTTTTTGCCACGGCCGTCTTCACAAGACAGCGAACAGGATGGCGAATAAGGCGCGTTGACTCATTTTTCCTCCTTTGGTTTCCCTTCTCTAAGAGGGGTTCGCAAGTTTATCCTTCTAGAAGAATGCTCTTCCAACCAACTAACAAGTTGATCCCGAGAAACATCTCCTGATGCAACTCCGAAGATGATTTCTTCTTGGATATCTACGATTGCATCAATCTCATATCCATTTCGTTTTAAGAATACTTCCATTGCAGCATGTCCCACCCGTTTATTCCCATCGATAAAGGGATGATTCTTAATCAAGGAGAAGCATAAGGCCGCTGCCTTTTCTATAACAGTGGGATAGAGAGCTTGTCCAAAGGCCGTCATACGAGGTTGCTCTACAGCCGATTCCAATCCACTACAATTGAGCACCCCCATAGACCCGCCACTTGTTTCAACAACACGCCTATGAAGTTCCAATACTTCATCTAGACTGATATAATACATCAACTTAGTCTTCGATAAAGTTCTCTATTCTTCTCCAACACATATTCAGCAATCTGCTCAAACTCCTGTCCGCGAAATACACCTCTACAAAAAAAATTAATAAGGTCATGTTTTGACTGACAATGCGATCCAGTAGCTCCTGATCTGAAACCCAAATGGTGCCCAAGGACAATGCGTATGATCTCAGGAACTACTTCCGCAGCTATTTTTATGGTGTGTATTTTGGATTGCTCATCGTTAAGTCCTCTTAATTTTGGCCGACCTGTATGAATTAGGCGATTACGTACTTGGTCAACGTCTTGAATCCGATCCTTTTGATCAGGGGTCGGCGACGAATCTATAATCTCAAGTGATTGGAGAAGCGAAAACAATTTATCTTTTGAAGCTGGGCCACGATCAATCTGGGCATATAGCAAACGTCTATACCTCTCCGCCTGATCCGGTTGGAGAGCCTTTGTTTGCTCGAAGCAATTGAGGACATTGCTTATTTCATTTTTAAGTTTCTTACGGATATTATTGCCGACCTTCTGATAAGTCGTTTTATGGTCGTCGAGAATTATGTTGAGTGCCGTGGAATACAAAGCGGCGCGGGATTGCAAAAGGTTGACCTCCATTGCCTCATTGTATAAGAGCAGAGCAGTGTGCAAATTTTTCGATACCAAGCAATCTCTATGCTGCCAAGCAAGTGCTGCTGCCTTCAAGGTCTCAACTGCAGCCACTGCATAGTCCCCATGTGAATCGGGTCTATACCTTCTCTTGTATTCTGTAGTTACAACTCTTCTACCGGTTAGAAAAGTGAGTAAATTGCATAGATCCCATATCCCTCCATCATCGCATTCTTCGTGGATAAGAACGCTCTTTTCTTTGGAATCTTGGTAAGACACAGTTGCGGTGGCTTGCCAAGTGCCTTCACGTGGTGATGACAGTTTTACCTCTGTCCCATTGCTGACCAAGCTTGCAGGTTTAGCCAGTTGGGCAATTTTGGCATCGTAATCATCTGTGAGACAAACCGTAAGGCCACCAATTTCATATTCTGACCATCGGAGGCTAGCGAGTGGTTCGTCTACATATAAATTGAAGAGGTCAACTGTTTTCATTGCTACTTCCTTCCACAGCGACAAAGGTGGACCGAAGTTCCTCGGCGAAATCTTCGCGTAATTCCGCTCCCTCATCAGGGTCGCCCAGCATTTCTGAGAGCGCGTGTGCAACAATCTCCTGAACAAGTGCTCTAAACTCATCAACTGTTAAATCGGCAACTTTTGCAGAGGTCATTGTCTTGTTCCTTGATTTGAGCACTCAGTCCGTCCCAGTCGCGCCGACAGCTAGCTCGGCCAGCGCGTCTTTCATCAACTTGTAGTGCAAGCTATCGGCCAGCGCGATCCAACTCGCCTCAATCACATTCTCCGAAACCCCCACCGTACCCCATACGTCCTTGCCGTCCGAGGACTCGATCAACACTCGCACCTTGGCCGCGGTCCCGTCCCCGCTCGACAACACCCGCACCTTGTAGTCCTCCAAATGCACCTGCTCGAGCGCGGGGAACTCCTGCTCCAACGCCTTGCGCAGCGCTTGGTCGAGCGCGTTGACCGGGCCATCGCCGCCAGCGACCGTATGGTACTCGGCATCGCCGATGGCGACCTTGACAATGGCCTCGGCTGCTTCGAGGTGCGCCCCGGTCCGGCGGTTGATGGTGCGGAAGTTGATCAGGGTGAATAAGTCCTCGTACGTGCCTTGAACTCGGCGCGCCAGCAGCTCAAACGACCCCTCGGCTGCCTCGAACTGATAACCCTCGTGCTCTAGCTGCTTGACCCGTTCCAAGACCCGCCCCACCAGCGGATCCTTTTTTTCTATATCGGGTAAAAATCGCCGCAGCTTGCTGACGATCGTGGCTCCGCCCGCTTGGTCCGAGACCAAGAAGCGCCGCTCGTTGCCCGTGGCTTGGGGATCGATGTGTTCGTAGCAGCGCGGGTTCTTGGTCATGGCGTCGATGTGTACGCCCCCCTTGTGGGCAAATGCGCTCTCGCCGACATAAGGCTGGCGGTGGTCGTGGTACACGTTGGCGATCTCGCTCAGGAAGCGGGAGAAGTCCATCAGGTCTTTGAGCCGCTCCGCCCCGAGGGTCTGGTAGCCCATCTTCAGCTCCAAGTTGGGCAAGATGGCGCACAGGTTGGCGTTGCCGCAGCGCTCGCCATAGCCGTTGAAGGTCCCTTGCACTTGCACTGCGCCCCGCTCCACGGCCACGAGGGTATTGGCCACGCCCACGCCGGCATCGTTGTGCGCGTGAATGCCAAAGGGAACCCGGATCCGCTCGGCGACCTGTTCGACGATCTGGCCCATCTCGCTGGTCAGGGTGCCGCCATTGGTATCGCAGAGCACCAAAATCCGCGCTCCACCGCGCTCGGCCGCCAACAGGGTCTCGACCGCGTAGCCGGCGTCGGCCTTATAGCCGTCGAAAAAGTGCTCGGCGTCGTAGATCACCTCGCGACCATGGCCGACGAGATAGGCGACCGAATCCTCGATTAGCTGCAAATTTTCTTCTAGGGTCGTCTTGAGCGCCTCCACGACGTGCAGAGTCCAACTCTTGCCAAAGATGCAAACGCTGCTGGTCTCGGCCCGCAGCAGCGTGTTCAGGGTTGCGTCCTCTGCCGGGGCCACGCCGGCCCGGCGCGTACTGCCAAAGGCCACCACTCGCGCCTTCAGGCCCAGCTTCTTCACCTCTTGGAAAAAGGCCAGATCCTTGGGATTGGTCGGGTTGGGCCAGCCCCCTTCGATGTAATCGACTCCGAGCGCATCGAGCCGCCGAGCGATCAGCAGCTTGTCCTCTAGCGAGTAGGAAATGCCCTCGGCTTGGGCGCCGTCCCGCAGGGTGGAGTCATAGACTTCGATGCGCATGGTGTCGCTCCCCTCCATGGACTAGGCCTCGGCCACAGCCTGGGCTACCAGATCGCCTACTTCGGCCGTGGAATATCCCATTCTGCCCGCTCCCATGTCGTCGAGCTTGCCCAGCGTCGAGACGATAGCGCCCTCCAAAATGCGGGCACCCTCGCGCTCGCCGAGCGTGTCGAGCATGAGCTGACAGGCGCCGATGGCGGCTAGCGGGTTGATGATATTCTGGCCGCTGTACTTGGGGGCCGAGCCGCCGATCGGCTCGAACATCGACACGCCTTCGGGGTTGATGTTGCCCCCGGCCGCAATGCCCATCCCGCCTTGGATCATTGCGCCCAAATCCGTGATGATGTCCCCGAACATGTTGTCGGTGACCACCACGTCGAACCACTCGGGATTTTTGACCATCCACATGCAGATGGCATCGACGTGGGCGTAGTCGCGCTTGATGGCTGGATAGTCGGCCGCGCCGATTTCGTGGAACGCCCGCTCCCACAGGTCGAAGGCATAGGTCAGCACATTGGTCTTGCCGCACAGGGTCAAGGTGTTGTCCTTGTTGCGCCGCTGGGTGTGCTCAAAGGCGTAGCGCAGACAGCGCTCGACGCCTTTGCGGGTGTTGATCGATTCCTGCACCGCGATTTCGTCGGGCGTACCCTTCTTGAGGAAGCCTCCGGCACCGGCGTACAGCCCCTCGGTGTTTTCGCGCACCACCACGAAGTCGATTTCCTCGGGGCCCTTGTCCTTAATCGGCGTCGGCACATTGGGGTAGAGCTTGACCGGGCGGAGGTTGATGTACTGGTCCAATTCAAAGCGCAATCTCAGTAGAATGCCCTTTTCGAGGATACCCGGCTTCACGTCGGGGTGGCCGATGGCCCCTAGGTAAATGGCATCGAACTGCCGAAACTCGTCGGCCGCCGAGTCGGGCAAGACCTCTCCGGTGCGCAAGTAGCGGTCACCGCCAAAGTCGAACTCAACGGTCTCGTATTTGAATCCCTGTTTGGTGGCCACCGCGTCGAGCGCTTTTAAGCCCTCGACCACCACTTCAGGCCCTGTTCCGTCTCCGGGTAGTACGGCGATTTTGTGCAAGTATTTACCTCCTTCTACTCTCGTTCCAATTGGCAAAATAGCGCGCTCCTGTGACCGCGATTCGAACAGCGGCGTATAGCAACATCGCGCCGACTGTGAGGATCAACACCACGAACACCAACCCGGTCGCGATTAGAATCCCGCAGATAACAATTGCCGCGACAAATGCCGCGACAAATGCCAAAAACAGCAAAGCGGTCGTCGGTATCAGCACCCGGGCTAATGGGTTGGTAACTTTCCGTCCATTTACTTTGATGTGTCCCATCTCGATCTCCTTCAGAACTCTGCCAGCCAGCGGCCAAAAGCTGGCCCAGCGAATCCCAGCTCCCCTTGAGAAACTGCTCGCGCCGGCTGGCCGCTATCTCAGCGGACACCTCGCCGCCGGCGTAGCGGACCTAACGGAGTGGTTGGATCGGCGGATATATCGGCACTAAACGCACCAAGCGTTTAATTTCCCGTACGTCGTCAGACAATTCCAGATCACCGTTTTCGCGGTGCATCATGGCTTGGTCATCAAGCGACAAAAGCGCGGGTGTACGGCAAGCGGGACACAGTCTCGTCGATCAGATCGTCGGCGGCCAAAAGCTGGCCCAGCGAATCCCAGCTCCCCTTGAGAAACTGCTCGCGGGGGCCATCGGCAATTTCGGCTGCAACCTCGCGGCTGGCCCAGCGCACGCTCCGCGCTTCGAGGTCGATAGCCACTTCCTGCGCCGGGTCGCTCTCGACCGCAGCCATCAAAGTCTGCATGTCCTCGGCCGCCAGCCGCACACAAGGCAGCCCCATGGCGATGCAGTTGCCAAAGAAAATCTCGGCAAAGGACTCGGCGACAAAGCCCTTGATCCCCCAGCGCATCAGGGCCTGCGGCGCGTGTTCGCGCGAGGACCCGCAGCCGAAATTGGCGTTGGCCAACAGAATCGACGCCCCTTGGAAGTGCGCTTGGTCAAAGGGATGGTCGCTGCCGGCGCGGTCGTCCTCAAAGGCATGGGCACCGAGGTTATCAAAGGTCACCGTGCGCAAAAAGCGGGCCGGGATGATGCGGTCGGTGTCGATATCTGCGCCGCGCACCACCACGCCGCGGCCGATTATCGTCTTAATCACACTCGAATTTTCCATGGTGTCTCCTTAACGATTGCGTCAGCAAGCCCACGCAAATATCTAACGAACCCTGAGGAAGTCGTCGACGTCGATTCGGGCTTCTCGAAGAATGGCGCGAAGCGTTCCCTCCGCCATATCTCTAGTGTGACGAGGCACAGTAACTTTCCGACCAGTCTGTGCATGACGCCAAACTTCGTGACTGCCCGGCCCCGGACGGTCGAACCCATAACCAAAACGTCGCAGGCGCTGAGCAACTTCTCGATACTTGAACCCGGAGAGCCGTCCCACTACGGCACGCTTACAGGGACCAGCAGATCAATTTCGGCGTTACCCTCCGGGAGAGTCGCCAATGCGCGAGGAAGCGGGTCCCCGTGTTCAATACATGACTCTGCAATTTTGCGTACGAGACCTTGTGCAATCTCGGCAGCCTCGGTGACGCTACGTCCTTCTGCAACCAAGCCCGAGACATCGGGACTCGTGGCGAGAAAGCCACCTTCATCCAATGGCTCAATATGTAGTCGGATCGTCGATTCGTTCATCAAATTTGTCTCCTTTTGCGTCACGCGGCATACAACAGTTTCTTCGTCTGCTCAATGTCTCGAGCGATATAGCGACTCTCTGTCATCAGTACCTCCGTTCCAATCGGTCTGCTTGGGCGAGTTCCACAAACGGCCCCCTACCCCACCAACGCCCGCACATCCGCCACCTCGCCAGCCACCGCGGCCGCCGCGACCATCGCCGGACTCATCAGCAGAGTGCGGCCGGTGGGACTTCCTTGCCGGCCCTTGAAGTTGCGGTTGGACGACGAGGCGCACAGCTCGCGGCCTTGGAGTTTGTCCGGGTTCATCGCCAGACACATGGAGCAACCGGCCCCCCGCCACTGGAACCCGGCCTCCGCGAAGATGTCGTGCAGGCCCTCGGCCTCGGCTGCGGCCCGCACCTGCTGCGACCCAGGCACCACGAGGGCGCGGACGCCCGGGGCGACCTTGCGCCCGCGAGCGACTCGGGCCGCCTCGCGCAGATCCGAGAGCCGGCCGTTGGTGCAGGAGCCGATAAACGCCACATCTACTTTGGTGCCGGCGATCTTCTGCCCCGGCGCAAAGTCCATGTACGCGAAGGCCTCCTGTACGGTGGGGCGGTCGGCGTCGGCAAAGGCGTCCAGTTCGGGCAGGGCTTGGTCAATGCCGACCGATTGGCCCGGGGTGATGCCCCACGTCACGGTCGGGCCGATCTCGCGGCCGTCGATTTGGACTAGGTCGTCGTACTCGGCGTCGGCGTCCGAGGCCATAGATTCCCACCACTCGACCGCGCGCTCAAAGTTGGCCGGCGCATGGGACCGCCCATTGAGATAGTCGTACGTCGTCTGGTCGGGATTGACGTACCCGACCCGGGCACCGCCCTCAATCGACATGTTGCACACCGTCATCCGCTCTTCAATGGACATGGCCTCAACGACCGGGCCACCGTACTCATAGCCGTAGCCAACGCCGCCTTTGACCCCGAGCTGGCCGATGATGTGCAAGATGACGTCCTTGGCGTACACTCCCTCGCTCAGCGCACCGTTGATCTCGATCCGCCGCACCTCGAGCGGATCCATGGCCAAGCACTGGGTGGCGAGCACGTCGCGGACTTGGCTGGTGCCAATGCCAAAGGCCACCGCGCCAAAGGCCCCGTGCGTCGAAGTGTGGCTGTCGCCGCAGGCAATGGTCATGCCCGGCTGGGTCAGCCCCAACTCCGGGCCGATGACGTGGACCACTCCCTGGCGCTGGTCGTCAATGTTGAACAGCGGGATCTCAAACTCAGCCGCGTTTTTCTCAATCGCGTCCATCATCTCCTCGGCCAAGCCATCGACAAAAGGCCGCTGCACCAAGTCCGTGGGCACGATGTGATCCACGGTGGCAAAGGTGCGCTGGGGGAAGCGGACGGTGAGGCCGCGCTCCCGCAGCATGGCAAAGGCCTGGGGGCTGGTCACCTCGTGGACCAGATGCAGGCCCACGAACAACTGGGTCTGCCCGGAGGGCAACTCGCGCACGGTGTGCGCGTCCCAAACCTTGTGCAACAGGGTCTTACCCATCTCCGCTCTCCTCTACACGGTCATTCTTTGGGTTTCTTTTGGGCCTGACGGTTCAACTCGTCGACATCATCCGTCGAATTCGGTCGACAACCATGCTTATTCACAAGACTCTTCTGTTGCCAGCGGTTCAGCGCGTCGATATAGGCCTTGGCGCTGGCCTCGATGACATCAGTCGAAACGCCCCGGCCCCGCGCCTTTTCTCCACCTCTCGATAGATGTACCATCACCTCGCCCAGTGCTTGGCTGCCGGAGGTGATCGCACGAATGGCATAATCGTCCAGTTGGATATCGTTGCCTTCTAGTGGATGGTTAGCAAGAGCTTGGTTAATGGCCTCATAAACAGCGTCCACCGGCCCGTCGCCCTGAGCCGTTCCCTCCACAGGCTCGCCACCGGCGATGATCAAACGCACCGTCGCCGAGGGCACGGTTCCGGTGCAGCTAACCGCCTGTAGATGCTTCAACTCGTAATAGGCGATCCCCTCGCCGGGATCGTCGTGGAAGATCTCGATCAGATCCTCGTCGAAGATCTCCTTCTTCTTGTCGGCTAGTTCCAAGAACTTCTCGTAGACCTTGTCCAGCTTCGCTTGATCCAACTCGTAGCCCAAAACCTCCAACCGATGGCGCAGAGCAGCGCGTCCCGAGCGCGCCGTCAGCACAATCTCGGTGGCCTCCAGCCCCACGTCTTTCGGATCCATGATCTCAAAGGTGTCGCGCTGCTTGAGCACTCCGTCTTGGTGAATGCCCGAGCTGTGGGCAAAAGCATTGGCGCCGACGATCGCCTTGTTGGGCTGGACCGCGATGCCCATCAAGCGACTGACCAGCCGGCTGGTGGGGACGATTTCCTCGGTGACCACTTCAGTATCAAAGCCGAAATAGTCTTGGCGCGTCTTTAGCGCCATGACGATCTCCTCTAGCGAGGAATTGCCGGCCCGCTCGCCCAAGCCGTTGATCGTGCATTCGGCTTGGCGCGCACCACTTTTGATCGCGGAGAGCGTGTTGATGACGGCCATGCCCAGATCGTCGTGGCAGTGGACGCTGATAATGGCGTCTCCACTGTTGGGCACCTCGGCGATGATATGCGCGATCATCGCCCCGAATTCTTCGGGCACGGCATAACCCACGGTGTCGGGAATGTTGATCGTCGTGGCTCCTGCCGCAATGGTCGCTGCGATGACCTCGTTGAGATAGTCGGAATCGGTGCGGGCGGCGTCCATGGGCGAAAACTCGACGTCGTCACAGTGCGACTTGGCCTGTTCCACGGCCGCCACCGCCATTTTCAGCACCTCTTCCCGGCCCTTGCGCAACTGGCCGGCGAGCTGAATGTCCGACGTGCCGATAAAGGTGTGGATTCGCGGCCGGGGCGCGTCTCGGAGCGCCTCGCCGGCCCGCTCAATGTCCTTGGGCACGGCGCGGGCTAGCCCGCAGATTACCGGCCCGGCAACTTCCTGTCCAATGCGGCGCACGGCTTCAAAGTCCTCGTTGGAGGAAACCGGAAAGCCGGCCTCGATAATATCGACCTTCAGCCGCGCCAACTGGTGGGCGACTTCGAGCTTCTCCCGCACCGTCAGAGAGGCCCCGGGCGTCTGCTCGGCGTCCCGCAGGGTGGTGTCGAAAATATATACGCGATTTGCATTCGCCATGATGTGCTCTTTCCTAAACTGGCCGGATGAGGTGGTACCAGCGGCAGACGGTCCCCTCCAGCCGTGTAGAGACCACCCACCGACGTAAGGTCGGGATCGGAACTCAACTCGCTAAGTAGGGGTTCCATCGCGCTCACCTCCTTTCGGGTGGTGCTATTTGTCGTCCAGCCAGCTCATCATCGCGCGCAGCCGGGTGCCGACGGTCTCGATCAGGTGCGCGGAATCGCGGCGCTTGATCGCATTGTACACCGGGCGGCCCACTTGGTTTTCGGCCAGCCATTCCCGCGCAAAGTGGCCGTTTTGCACGTCGGCGAGAATTTGCTTCATTTCCGCCCGCGCCTGCTCGGTTATCACCCGGCGGCCACGCGTCAAGTCGCCGAACTCGGCAGTATCCGAAATCGACGAGCGCATGTTGGCGATGCCCCCTTCGTAGATCAGATCGACGATCAGCTTAACTTCGTGCAGGCACTCGAAATAGGCGACCTCGGGCTGGTACCCGGCCTCGACCAGCGTGTCGAACCCAGCGCGGATCAGCTCGGTCAAACCGCCGCACAGCACCACTTGCTCGCCGAACAAGTCGGTCTCGGTCTCCTCGCGGAAGGTCGTCTCAATAACCCCGGCCCGGCCGCAGCCAATCCCCTTGGCATAGGCCAAGCCGACCTCGTGCGCTCGGCCAGTGGCATCTTGGTAAACGGCCAACAGGCCCGGCACGCCACCCCCCTGCTGGTACACGCGGCGCACCAAATGCCCCGGCCCCTTGGGCGCGACCATGAACACATCGACATCGGCCGGCGGCACCACCTGCCCAAAGTGGATGTTAAACCCGTGGGCAAAGGCGAGGGCATTGCCCGCTTTGAGATGGGGGCGGATATCGGCTTCGTACACGGCCTTCTGGACCTCGTCGTTGATCAGGATCACCGCGATATCGCCTCGCTTGCTGGCCTCGGCCACGTCGGCTACCTCCAGCCCGGCGGCCTCGGCCTCAGCGCGTCGCTGGCTACCCGAGCGCAGGCCCACCACCACCTTGACGCCGCTTTCCGCAAGGTTGAGCGAATGCGCGTGACCCTGGCTGCCATAGCCGATGACGGCCACGGTCTTGTCCGAGAGCAGCTCGAGATTGGCGTCGTTGTCGTAGTACATCTGCATGGAAATTCTCCTTCACTGAGGGCGTTGAGATTGTTTGATAGACATAGTTCGCTGACAGCCGGCCAGTTGCAGCGGCTTCGTCCGTTAATTGGGCTGTCAAACGTGGAACGAGGAGCGAAGCCTACTTGATCGGCCGGCCAATAATAAGTAGGTCGAGGAGGAGAAGTCGGAGGCGCACCCACACTGGCGTCGGGCGGAAAATACGCGGGGACTGGGACGGCGCACTCATGGGCATTAAACCTAAGTAATCCAAGTAGTTAGCTTTCAATTTAGAAAGGTTTCAATATACGGTGCACCAAGGGGAATGTCAAGCGATGTAGCGGAATCGCCCATCTTGCCCTAATTTACCGCACGCATTGAATCCCAACCGCGAAATTCCCTGTGGCCGACACCTTTGAAATCCAGCTCGTCGCCGACGACACCGCTTGGGATGCCTTCGTCCGCCAAGCCGTCGGCGGTACGGTATTTTCCACCAGCGCGTGGCTCCGCTGTGCTGCGGCCGCCACCGGCGGCCAAGTCCATCGCCTCGGTTGCTATCGCAATGGCTGCCTCGTCGCTGGCCTCAGTGGCCTGGCCCGCCGGCGCATGGGCCTCTACCGCCTCGAAACCCCGGAACTGACGCCCCACACCGGCCTGCTTCTAGCGCCGGTCGCCAGCAAAAAACCAGCCACGGTCGAAGCCGCCCAACACCGCGCTTGTACGCACCTGCTTGACTATCTCGCCAAACATTACCACCGCGTCTTCCTAGTCCACGCGCCAGCCATCGCCGACGTGCGCCCCTTCACTTGGCAGGGCTGGGACGCGCACCTGCGCTACACCTATCGGTTGACTCTCGGCGCTAGCGACACCCTCTGGGAAGGGCTGGCAAACCTCAGACGCCGCGACATCCGCAAAGCCGAAAAACTGGGCTATCAGCTTCAAGCCACGGATGACACCGCGCTCTTTCGGCGGCAATACGAAGCCACCTACACCAACCAAACCAGCGCCCCGCCGGTCGCCTCAGCTATGGCCGAGCGCTTTGTCGCTTTAGTCCTAGAGGCCGGCCTAGCCAAGGCGTACAAAATCGCCGCCGCAGACAAAGAGACCGCGGGCCTCGTCGTCTTTGTCGAGGGCCGCGACACCGCTTATTTCTGGACCGGGGGTTCGGATCCCGCCTTCAACCACACGGGCGCGAATTCGCTTTTGTTCTGGCAGTACTGGGCGACCTGTTCCCTCCAGCGTTTCGACTTCGTCGGTGCCAACATTCCATCCATCGCCTTTTTTAAGCGCGGCTTTGGCTGCGACCTCGTGCCGTACTATGCGGTTGTCGGCTACAAGAGCCGCTGGGTCAAACGCGCTTTTGGCGTGCGCCGAGCGCTGCGCGGCTGACGGCTCTCAATAGTGCAATTGCGTCACCGACTTAGAAATCAACGCAATGGCCACGGCCGACATGCCCACCAAACCCATCCCACACGCATACCCAGCCAACAACACCGGCGCGTATTGCCGCCACTGCTGCGCCCCAAAGCGCGGCTCCAGCCAATAGCGGGCCAGCAGGGCCCCGGCCATTTCCGGGATTAGCAAATGCGGCAGACCCGATAGGCCGCGCACAAACCCGTACACCAGCGAAATCGGCCACCCCAACCACGACATAACCCCAAACGCCCCCCCGGCCAGCACAAAACTTCCCGCGATCCACCAGCCCTTAATCGCTTGGTCAAACAGCGTTTCCCCGCCCAACGTCGCCGAGTACCACAAACACTGGCGCAGCGCGATGAGATGCCAATACGTCTGCGCGTATTGGAAGGTCGGCGAGGGAATGGGCTCCATCTGCCAGACCAGCGACCAAAACACAAAGCCACAGACCAAGCTCAGCGGCAACAGCAACAGCTCGGCCTTGATAATCGACGAGAAGCGCGTCCCGGTCAGCTCAACCTCGCGGAAAAGCTGGGCGCGCCGGCCGTGGTCGGAGTATGGAATGGGCGCGAACCATATATCAATGCCTTTGTAGCCGCTTAGGATAAAAGCGCCTTCGCGCAGCAGCGGGAAGCTGACCAACTGCCCCGTCAGCCCGGCCATGCGCGCATTGACGTACGAAATCACCGGCGTCACTACGAAGCCAAAGAGCAGCAAAAAGACCAGCGGAAACTCGTCGTCGTCTAAGAGCAACACGCAGAGCCAGACCATGGCCAGCGTCGACAGCGCGTACCCGACAATCGCTATCCACAGCGGAAAGTCGCCCCGCCCGGCCGGCTTATCCTGCAACGGGCGGTGCCCGCCCTGACGGCGCGCGGCCCGCACCGACAGCACGGCGTGGACCAAGCCAATCGCGCCCACGGCCGCGCCCGCGCCAATGTACACGCTCATCCACACGTCGATGTCGTTGGCGAAGTTCGTCAAGATCGCGTCCATGCCCGGCCGCCAGTGCGGCAGCGCACCAGCGTAATAGAGAATTGGGCTACCCAAGGCGTGGACCATGGCCGCGGCAAACGTGCCGACGACGATCCAAAACGGCAGCACCATCCCCAACAGCACCAAGCCCAAGTCCGTACCAATGCCCAAGGGCGCGGCCGGCAAAATGCCCTCCGTAGTGCGCGTCAGGTCGATCCAAGGAATGGGCAGCAGGGCGATGGGATCGCTGGCGATCAACCCGGTCAGCGCCGGCAAGCCCACGTACACCGCGCCGAACAGCAAACCAATCCCCATGCCCACTGAGAAAACCCGCCAGCGCCAGCTATCCCGCCCTTCGTCTCCTTCGGCGAGGGCCATCGCCCCCTGCGCGGCCACCGGTGCCAACGGGAAGGGCAAGCGCTCCACATCGGACGTGACCCGAAAGAGGATGTAGCCGAGCGTGAACCACTCAACCCGCGACAAAACCTGCGAGGCGACCAGCACGACCACTGGCGGAATCCACGCCCGGTGCAAAAAGCTGCGCCCGACCAGCGCGTCTGAACCAATTGGCGGCGCAACCCATTCCGGGATGTGCTCGGCAATGCCAAAGCCGGCCGCGGCCTGCGACTGGGCGAGGTACTGGTTCCACACTAGTTGCCCAAACGGCCCGCCGGCCAGCATGGTGCCGCCGATGACGCCGGCCAAGCCGCCGGCAATGTAGTAGATCAGGTAAATCTCCTGGCGCGTCAGCGAAGAAAAGGAACGCCGCGCCAGTTCGGAAAACAGGATGATGGTCACCCACTCGGCGGCCGCGCCGAGCGATGCGCCGGCGATCAGGCCCATGTAAATGGCCCCGGGCATCATGATGAAGCCGACGAAAAACGCCCCGGCCACAGTGCGCACAGTAAAGCCCTCGCGAAAGCGCGTCGGGCGCTGCATCAAGTCGCGGTAGCTAGTTAGTTCGTCGGTTCTCACGGCCGGTATCCACCCCCCATCTCGCCCTGCAACAGCGCGACCGCCGCCCACAACAGGCGCAGCGCGACCTCGCCGCAAATCATCCCCAAGAAAAACGGCATGACCCGGCGGTAGGTCTGGGCCCCGCCGTAGCGCACGGCCAGCCACTTGCACAGCCAACCGCACAACACCGACCCCCACACCAGCCAGCCAAAACCCGTGCCAAACACAAAGCCCATGGGATGCAAGGGCCAGCGCAGAAAGTGCTGGCGCATCAATGCCAAGAAATAGGTAAAGCCCGCCCCGGCCGCGTGAAATCCCAAGCGCACCCAGTCCGTGCCCCCATCTACTGTGCCCGCGTCTTTGAACAAGTAGTTGTAGTAGCGGCCAATGCGCGCCTCAGACCGCGCACCGCCCTGCTCCTGCAAGGCGAACAGCCCGTATTCGTAGATCGTTTCCAGCGCAAACACATAGCCGGCCCCCAGCCCGACAGCCAATCCCAAAGCCATCCCCCAAATCAAGCGGCGCGGCGACACCCCGTGCATCTCGGCCAGTTTAAGCCCCTCAAATTGCAGGGCCGGCCAGATCCCAATCATCGTAAAGCCAAACACCGCCAAAAAGCCAAAGCCCATGTAGGTCTCGTCGGCAAAACGCCCGGCCCCGGTTCCCAAGGCCACGAAGAACAGGTAGCCCACAATTTGCGGCATCCCCACAATGGGCAGGCCTCCGTCGATCCGCAGCCGCGCAAACGTCAATGCCAACAGCAACACCAGCAACAGCGCCGCAATGCCCATCAGCGGCGGCACCCCCAAAGCCGTAGTCCACGCCCACAGCAACGCCAGCCCGGCCGCCAGCCCCCACGTCGCCCGGCTGCGCCAAGCGATGGCCGCGGCCAGTGCCCGCCGCGCCGACCACAGGCTGAACAGCCCCAAAAACAGCAAGCCGCCGCGCGCCTGCGTCATAAAAAAGGGGAAGTGACTGGGCCAATCTAACCACGGCGATCCGTGCCCGGGGATGAAATCGCCGCGATACTCCAGACGCCCGAGAAAGTGGGCCACCAACAATTGTGCGCGGGTGAGCAAATAGAAAAACCACGTGCTGAACGACACTTCCACGGGCGCGAGAAAGGCCGCACCCACCAGCAAGGGGACAAACTCGAAGTGAAACGGCGACTCAAAGGGCGCCATGGCTTTCCACGGATCGTCGAGGAGGAAGTGAGCCATGTCCAAACGCGAGACGATCTCGGGCACGGACGGCATGTAGTGGTGCCACCCATTGATCCCCAACAGCACACCCGGCACCAACGCGCCCCACCAAAACAGCCGCTGGCCAAACAGGTCTCCGGCAATGAGGGCGCGAGGGACTTCGAGCAATGGGAACCCCAGCCGCTCGGTCTCCAGCCAGCGCTGCCGCAAAAGCCACACCAAGCAGAAGCAGGTGAGAAAAAACGTGCCAAAAAACGCGCTCCACATCGCCAGCGGCCACAGCCACGCCCCCCAAGGCACGGCCGCGCCGCCTTCAAACGCTCCGATAGCCGGTGCCTCATTCGGCCCGCCCGGGACCAGCCAGTCCGGGACGACTTTCAGAAAGCGGTAATAGGGGCCGGTCGGCTGGGCAAAACCCCCGTAGAAACCCGTCACCAAGGCCGGCAGAAACCGGTGCATCAGGCCGGAAGCGGTCGCCGACACCCCGATGACCAGCGCAGCGTAGAGCACCGCACGATCCCCCGGGCCGAGCAAGCGACGCAACAAGGTCGCGGCTGCCAAGGCCCCTAAGGGCACGGCGAGAAAGACCTGCGCCCCCGTCTCACTTCCGGCCCCGGCCAAATGCGGGCCGTTGTACAGCAACTCAACGCGCTGGAGCAACCACCCGCTCGCGACCGTGATGCCGACGATGAGCAATGCCAAGCGCAGGGTCACCATCTCAGAAACCTTTCTAACATTCCTTGCGTTGTCCCCTAGCCGCCCAACCTTTGAGGCTTTAGACCCCCCCCCTAACTACACGACACCAATAACTTGTCGTTGATGGGCGATGAGTCCGGGATCGAGGGCGTCCCGCCCTCGACGAGGGCAAGATGCCCTCGATCCGAGGGTAAGGCCCTACTGTCGTGTACTTAGGACCACCCCAATAAAAGCCCTATATTGACTTAGGGGCTTGGTATTCTACTATATAGGTTAGACTAAAGAAACCGAGTATGAATATTATAAAAGCGGCCTCATACCGGTCCAAATTAAGGATATTCCTCTTCTGGAACGAAGAGAGCGAAACGCACTATGAATCGAAACCTCGAAGCACTGATTGAAGAACACGCCAAGGTCATGGCCGAGCGAAGGGCCCCGGCCAAGTTACAGAGGATAAGAACGCGCCGGGCGTCAAGGCTGTCGTCGAACAGCTCAACAGGCGGTTCCGGGACTTTCAGGCAAAAGAGCACGTCGATATGGAACGTATCCTTGGCGTAGGCTGCGATGGTGACGCGATTTAGGATCTCAAAGTTATTTTTAGAGGAGGACTCATAGGTAATGATAGCAGCGATCCAGTACTGCCTGAGCCAAAGACGGAAGCTGCCAAGCAAGCACGGAGAAGTTTTGAGCACCGAGTTGAAGAACAGCTAAAGCAAGAGGAGCAGATTGCCTTCAACATTCTAGTGTGGGGCATGTCGCCCGACAGAGACGCTCCCATTGCCAGAAAACGAAAAGATATCGGTAATCGGCTTATTGATGACGGCCACAATGCCATGTTTAGCGAGGATCTTCCAAACCTAGGCAACGACCGCAACCGTTCAGAAAAGAGCAAAGAGTTTGCTCAAGCGAAGGCTGCTGACCTAGTTATTATTCTTCTTGAGGATTCACCCGGTGCACTCGCTGAAGCATGTGACTTCTGTGACCATCCAGACTTGGCTACAAAAATCTACGTTATGGCTCCAGACTCGTACCAAGAGAGTTATCCGGGCCAAGGAACTCTAGAAGAATTAGATGAAGGGTACGGTGGTGTGTACTGGTACCAGCAAGGTGATGTCGAAGCCTGCCATCTTCTGACACAAGCTAGCAAGCGTGTAAAAGCACGGCGGAGCATGGCTTATCGCCACCAAATAAGGGAGTCCAACTGATGCCCAGCACAAGAAAGATGGATTGGGAAGCAGCCGAGGCGATGCAAGATAAGAAAACTATGTTCCTCTTGTATGCAGTATCGGAAGGTCTCTGCCTGCATATCAACGACTTCTCCGAGCATTTCGAGGGATTGGTTGCAGAAGAGGTGCAAACCCTTGTTACGGCTGGCTTCCTAGAGGAGTCCGCTGGACTCCTCAGCGTTACGGCAAAAGGACGTTTAGTATTGGGCGATCTTGCAAACGCTACAGTAAGCAAAGAAGAGGACCAAAAAAGAAAGAACAACATCGAATTTTCTTCAATTCATATCACTAAATCTTTGCGGGAAGCAATTAGAGGTGCTGCCGAGTTGAGTGAACGGAGTGAAGAAGATTTTATTCATCAAACACTTGCTTTTATGGTTGGGCGCATAATTCGAGAGAACTGCGAAGTTGTCAATTTACGTGGTGAGACTGTTGACGAAGATCTTGAACGTTTGAAGTATTGGTGGTCTATGCAAAAGGAAGGAAAGAAGGTTCGTCTTCGTATGGGAGGTAACTCAGATCACTTTGAGATTAACTCCAAAGCAATGTCCAAAATGGAAGAGTGGTTAAAAGACAAAGAGGACATAGATGTCCCTGCCTATGACCCATTTGAGTTGCTTTGGAAGAATATCGAGCACGAAGAAGAGTGGAAGAGACTGGAATGGAAAAAAGAATTAGAGTTACAAGACAAAAAAATTGCACCTGATGAGTATGAGAAGTTTTCGACTGAGGAAGGGCGAAAATTCAGAGAGGAAAGAGGCTATCTGCAATCAGAAGTTCCTTTTGAGTTTGTTCCCGGAATTCAAGCAAGTGCTCTTATTCCCGAAATCCCGTCTGAGTCCGAACAGCTTTTGCAGCTAGCGGAAACCATTGAGACAGGCACTTTTTCTTTACGCGATGCTCTTCTCTATTTTCTTATTCTGAGAGAGGGAAAAAGAACAATAATAAAATGGGTGGGGAAGAAACGCGCTAAGAAAATTTTAGGTATAGTTAAAACCCGTATCAGGAAAGCTCTTGACGACAAGATAGACATGAAGGAAAAATGACCCGTGAAAACGATACCAAGACGATACCGAACTGACCTCCAAACGATCAGCCGCGCCTAAGAACAGGACACAGGCCCACGCCTTGTGTGCCTTGGTCTGCCTAGCTTATCTTGTGCGCCACCAATAAAATGGCCCTTGTCCGCTCTTACCCGCCTTGCTCGCCTTTTCCCCGTCCTTGCCGTACGACATAGCCGCGATCTTGGCCGTTGTGGGTCTATTCTAGCGCGGCCCCGGCCAAATGCGGGCCGTTGTACAGCAACTCAACGCGCTGGAGCAACCACCCGCTCGCGACCGTGATGCCGACGATGAGCAATGCCAAGCGCAGCGCGGCCATGCTCACGCCCGCTCCCAACGCGGCAGTTGCTCGGCGTAGTAGCGGCGACTATCCGCGTCCAAGGTGCGCCAGATCAAGAACTGCTTGCGCACGTCGTCCAAAAAGGTGCGCACCACTCGCTGCCACGTCGCCAAATCTCCAGCCACCAGCACCAAGTCAACGTGAATATCGCAATAGTGCGGATCCGCGCTTGGGCTTATTTCCATGACAGTCTGCTGCACCACGCCTTGGTCAAACGGCGCCAACCACACCTGCGCCGCCACGCGCAGCCGATCGCCGACCTGTTCCACCGCCAACGCTTCGACGTAAAATCCCGCCCCTATGGACTGCTCCTGATTGGCCGCCCACGCTTCGGCTTGGAATGCCGCCATGCCGAGGGCTTCGCGCCGCGCCAGCGAGAAGGGCAGTTGTACGCGCAAGTGCTCGCCTTCGACGAAGGGCAGCTTCCACCGCCGTTCAATCCCGGGCGTACAGATTCGCCCGGCCATGCGCGCCGGATAGAGCGCCGACGCCACCACTAACAGCGCGATCGCGCCTACGGTGAGCACCGCCCCCAGCGACGAGTAATTCAGTTCCAAGCCGGGCAAAAAGCCCCCCTGACTCAACAGCTGGGCCGCGCCTTGCCCTAGCAAATACCCTGCGACCGTGCCGACCACGCCCAAAGCCACTGCTTCGGCCATGAACAGCCCGCTGACGTGCCCGGGGGCTAAGCCGACCGCGTTAAAGGTGCCGATTTCCCGCGTCCGCTCGTACACGGCCCCGAGCATGGTGTTGAACACGATCAACGCGGCGATCAGCAGCGGCACGATCAGCGATCCCCACCCAGACACGGACGCCACCCCAACCGAATTGACGAGCAAACGCTGCCCGCCCAAGCCGGCGAACAGGTTCAAATCCAAGGTCTCCGCCAATTCCTCTATTGCGTCGCGCTGCTCCTCGGGCGTCCCTCCGAGCCGAATCCCCACGGACGCCAGCCGCACCCCTTCCCACCGCATCAACGCGGCAAACGGCAAGACCGGCGTCGCCGAGGCCGGCAAATGGGCAAAGGGCCGCAACTTCCCCCCCTGTTCGCGTCCTACTTCCGCTTCCGAGGGTTGTTGCGCCTCTGGATCCAACGGGGTCAGGGGCTCGCCATTCAAATCGAGCCGGTCCAGCGCGTCATCGGCGAGCAATCCAACGACCCGAAACACTTCCCCAAAAACCCGAACCCGCTCCAATCCCCCGGCGCTTACCCCCAGAGAATCCGCCAATCCCACCGGCAACAGGCAGGCGTCCTCTTCGCCGGGCCGCAGCCACCGCCCAGCTACCACCTGCGGCCCGAGCAAATCCTCCTCTTGCGCCGCCAACCCGACGAACCCCCAGACCCCAACCGCCCTCCCGTCCTCGTCGTCCCGCTCGACTCGGTAGGACGACGCCAGCGATTTTACCGACAGCCACGCCCGCGGCGCGACCTGCTCGTCGCCAAACCAATCGCGCAACAGGTCGTAGCCTTCCACTTCCATGGCCTGCCAGCCCGGCATCCGCACCAACGCCCCCGCGTACGCTGCGTCCGCGCCAATCGCAATCCAATTGGCGTGCAGGGCAGCGCGGACCGACGTGAAGGACAGCACGGCAAAAGTCAACAGCACCAGCGTTGCGCAGGTCAGCCCGGTGCGCCACGGCCGCCGCCGCAAATGCGCCAACCCCACCGCCACCGAAGTCAACACCGCGCCCGACCGCTGTACCGCGACCTGCCCGCGCCTAGTGCCCAACGCCTGCAACTCCCGATTTAAGCGCGACATCCCCAAGGCCGTGACCAAAATCCCCAACGCCAAGATGACGAAGCCGAGCAGAATGATGGCCGGCGAGATCGACAAATCAAAGGCCGGATGCACGTAGCGCAGGGCGACAAAGCCAACGAGAAAGAGCGCGAAATACCCCAAGACCTGTCGCCGCAAGTCGGCAAAGCCAAACGCCAACCGCTCGGCAAAGTGGGCAAAGGGAATCAGCACCGCCAACAAAAAGAGCGCGGCCTGCACCACCCCAGCTTGCGTCCGCTCCACGTCCCGATAGGCCGCCGCAGCCAGCGCCCAAGCGCGCCGCGCCCGATCGCCAAAGTCTCGGTGCCGATGCTCGGCCCGCGCCGCTTCCGCTTGTGCGAGCAACCCGGCCGACCGCTCGTGAAAGGCCGCCAACCGCTCATTGTGCACGCCGTGTCGCTCCAGCCGGCCAATCCGCTCGCCATTGAGCACGTGCATATCAACAGCCACTCGATACACCGTCTCCACGACGCGCCCCTTCCCATCGACCGCATAGCCCACCCCACTCGGAACATCCTCCGTCCCATTGAGCAACAGCAGGCGTCGCCCCAACCCATAGCGGCCCGTCGCCATCACGGCCTTGAACCGCGCCGCGGGCGGTGTAAAAATCACGGCGACCGGTTCCGTCCACGACCCCACCCGATTCTCATAGCTGAATAGCTCCATTTCTGGAGCCGTCAGCGGCAGGCAGGCCCCGTACACCACCGGCTCGGCTTCAAGTGCCGCGTCAATCGCCTGTACGCGCTCCAAGGTCAACAAATTGCGCGGATCAAAAATCCCAAACAGCGCGGTCCCGCGCAGCGGTGCGGTGACGATCTGCACCTCTTTCTCGGCACCATCCATCAGTACCGTCAGTGCGCGCCCCGGCAACTTGCGCTCGCCGTTGATCCCCCAGTCCGGCGCATCCGTCACCGCCCCGGTCTCCGCATTGAGCCGATACGCCTCCAACCGCACCCGCTTCGTGTAGATGATTCCAGATTCAACTCCGGGAATGGCAAACCGCCCCGAATCGTCGGCCGCCGCCCAAAAATCCGGCCGCACCCCCGCCAACGTCGGCTGGCGCAGCCGCACCCGCACCAATGCCCCGGCCGTCGGCTGATCCGGCAGATAGCTGCGCGGCCCGTAGTGGACCACCTCTCCGCGAATAGTGCCAAACGCATCGTTGCCCCAAGCCCACGGCTCTAGGTCCGGGTCGTCAATGAGCGCGGGCAGCACGGCCCGCAGCAGCGCGACTTGACCGGCCAACCAGCCAAAGCGCACGGCCTCGGGACGGTCGTCGGGCGCGTCAAAGCGGGCGCGGCTGTCGTTGACCGTGCAAAAGGCCAACGCCGGGCATCCGGCGAGGGCCGCTACGGCCGCATCCAGCGGCACCGTCAGCCCCATTCCCCCCAAACCTTGGCGGGCAAAGTCCTGCTTCAGGCCATTGACCAGCACCCGCTCGCCCCCCAACGCGGAATTTTCGTACGCCGTTACCAGCTTTAGCAACCGCTCGGTGATCGGCGGCGCGAGCAAGGAGACGCGATACGGTGCTCGCGGGTTGAACGCCCCGAGCCGCGGGCTGTGCGACGACAGATCCAAGCCCGCAAAAAAGCGCGTTTCCAGCGCGCTGAGCCGCCGCAAGAGCGCGGTCTCCTCCACCCCGCCCTCCCGCTGCCCGGCAGCCGCCAACAACAACGGCGCGAAATGGCGCATCCCCGCCATGTTCTGGAAGTGCCCGGCCGTCCACAGCAACGCGACCGTGCGCTTGGGCGGCCGTGCGGCGAGCACTCGGGCCAGTTCCAACAGCGCGGCCGCACTCCCGGCTTGCTCGGCCCCCGGTGCTAACGCTGGCACCGGCGACATAGCGTCGTAATGCGCGGCGAGGAAGACAATCTCCTCCGCCAGCGTCGCGTCTTGCCCGGGAATCACGGCGATCAAATTCTGCGCGGTCACCTCCCGCCACGCCATCCGCCCCCGCAAGCGCACCTGCGCCCGCGACCTTTCCAGCACCCGCAAGCGTTCCGCCGCGTCTTTGCGGGCGTAGAGCCGCGGCAAGTCGGCCGGCACATCGAGGAACTTTTGCTCGGCTTCCTTGCGATGCGCCCCGGCCGATTCCAAAAACACCACGGCCGCCGCCCCCAAGTGAAACGCATCCACCCAAGCTGTGCCCGAAGCATAGTCGAGGAGGACGATCCGCCCGGCCACCGGCTGCCCTTCGAGTCGGCGGCCATCTCCGCCATACACCAACTCCCCCTCAATCCCCTTGGCCGGCAGGGTTGGCGTCCGCACCAAATTGGGCCAGACCCCGAACAATTCGAGCCGCTCTCCGGCGCATTCGAGCCAGAACCCCTCGTCGATCGGCACCAACACCGGAAACTCGTGCCGGTAGAATTCTGCCACCCCCAGCCTCTCTAGCTCGGCGACCAGCCACTCGCGGGCCGCTGTGGCCCCGGGATAGCCCGTCATCCGCGAGGCAGGTGCGGAGAGCGTCTCCACGGTGCGCCGCAGACGCGCTTCCATCTCGGATCCGGCGGCTAAGGACGGGCTTAGGAACCAAGCGGCCGAGAGCAGTGCGCCTATAAAAGGGAAAACCCCCAAAGGCCCGCGGCCCCGGAGGGATTCCCTATTTTTCGGTTGTAATAACACAAAGCAAACTCTTGCGTTTGAACGAATTAACCTTCCGGTTGTCTGTGCAATTTGGCAAGCCGCTGGGCATTCTCGTCGAGCATAATAGGTTGTCGGCGGTAGATTCGATGGGCTAATGTCGTTGCTAGGGTGTGCGTAGAGAAAGCGGGAGTATGAAGGAAGGGGTTGCGCCCTTGAGCCGACTTCTAATGACGCGGTGCATTCGGTCCCGCCGCTTTGACGACGAGCGGGAAAATGAAAAAAAAATCCAGTATCAGCAAGACCCCGAGGCGGCATCCGGTTGGCCTGCTTCGAGACGCCGCTGATTTAGATGGTGCGCTTAAAAGCCTGCGTCCGTGCAAACGGGTGGCGCAGCTTGTCTTGCTCGCGGGAAGGACTACCGTTTGCTCAACACAACCCAAGCATGCTCCAGCTCAACTGGAGGCGAGTTTTCAGAAGGCTTCTAAGTGTTTATACTTGCGAAGGAGCGGCGACTAAGAAAACGCCTTGACACACCGGATGGCGGATTGCGATTACGGGCGTAAGGAATGCGAGCCATCCGCTTCAACACAAAGAGGAAGACGCCTAGCGGGCCAACGCCCCAAGGCAAGACCGATGACAGAGGCCAGACGCAAGCTGCCCATCGGCATCCAGACCTTCCGCGAGATTCGCGAGGACAACTGCTACTACGTGGACAAAACCGCCTACCTGTGGCGGCTGGTGAAAGAGGGCAAGCACTATTTCCTCGCCCGCCCGCGCCGGTTCGGCAAGAGCCTCCTCATTGATACCCTCAAGGAGTTATTCGAAGGCAACGAGCCCCTGTTCGAGAGGCTGGCTATCTACGAGTGCTGGAACTGGTCGGTGCGCCATCCGGTCGTGCGCCTGAGTTTCGGCGGCGGCAACTTCAAGGAGCCGGGCTATCTACAGGCGAACCTCATGGAGCAACTGGCCGCCATCGAACGCCGGGCGCAGGTGACCTCCGAATACGCCACGACGCCGGGGCGTTTCGCCTATTTGTTGGAGGCACTCCACGAACAAACCGGCCAACCCGTCGCGGTGCTGATCGACGAATACGACAAGCCGATTCTGGACGCGCTGGAGGTGTCGGAGGTCGGCCGGGCCAACCGCGATTTTCTGCGCGGCGTCTATGCGGTCATCAAGGACAGCGACGCCCACGTCAAGTTCACCCTGCTGACCGGGGTGAGCAAATTCTCCAAGGTCAGCCTCTTTTCGGGTCTCAACAACCTCAACGACATCACGCTGGATCCGCGCTACTCAGCCCTGTGCGGGTACACCGACGCGGACTTGGACACCGTGTTCGCGGCGGAACTGCCCGGCCTAGACCGAGAGGCGATTCGGCACTGGTACAATGGCTACAACTGGCTGGGCGAGGAAAAGGTCTATAACCCCTTTGACATCCTCCTGCTGTTTGACCGCCGCCGGTTCGGGGCCTACTGGTTTGAGACCGGCACGCCGACATTTCTGCTCGAGACGCTGGTGGAGCGCGAGGTGGGTGCCTTGGCCTTGGAAGACATGCTCGGCAGCGACGCGTTGCTATCTACCTTCGACGTAGATCACATCGCGACCGAGGCCCTGCTGTTCCAGACCGGCTACCTCACCATTCTCCGCACTGAGCCGCGCGCCGGCGAGATGTACTACCGGTTGGGCTACCCCAACCAAGAGGTGCGCCAAAGCCTGAACAGGAGTCTGCTAAACCGCCTGATGGTGAACCCGGCACACCGGGTCAAGCACGGCGCACGCCTGTACGACCTGCTGCTGGTCAACGACTTCGCCGGCTTAGAAACGCTGTTTAAGGCGTTCTTCGCCGGCATCCCCTACCAGTGGCATACCAAAAACAACCTCGCCGACTACGAGGGCTACTACGCCAGCGTGTTCTATTCCTGCTTTGCGGCGCTGGGGCTGGATGTGATCGTGGAGGACAGTAGTAGCCATGGCCGCTTGGACATGGCGGTGGTATTCAACGACGCGGTGTACCTGTTTGAGTTCAAGGTGGTCGAATCGGCCGCCGAGGGGACGGCGCTGGCGCAGTTGCGGGCGCGGGGCTACGCGGACAAGTACCGCGGGTCGGGTCGGCCGATTCATCTGATCGCGGTAGAATTCAGCAAGGAGACCCGCAACGTGGCGGCCTTAGAGGTGGCGCAGGCGTGAATCCTCTCACCAGACTGCAAGTGCCTTATTCGGTATCGCTTTCCACCATCTACTCACCCTAGGGGCGTTCGCGTTTCTCGCCGGTTTGGGTTGCGCGATGGCACCGGTCCTCGCCCAGACGCGGCACTTTGGGCGGCGGATAGGACTGCTCCGCGACGAACCGGTCAAGGGGAGTTCCAACCGCGCTTTTGGCCTCGTCTTTGCCCTTGTGTTTCGCTAAGATCTCCCAATTGCAAACGTCCTCACCCCCACAGCTTAGGCAGCTGCTCCCGCAGCGTGACAAACGAGAAATAGCCAAAGAAGGCGCAGGCCCAAAGCAAGGCCACAAAGCGCGTCGGGTGCATGGCCAGCGCCCCTTTGAGTACGCGGTTGTTCTGCCACAAGAGCAATACCGAGTACAGCAGCATGACCCCGGCGTTGAGCGAAGCACTCAAGACCAGCAACTGCACCGGCTTGTTGTAGTCCGACAGCATAATCAGCACACCGAAGAGGATCTGCGCCCACAGCAGGAGGAAGTAGAGCCGGTTCCGCGTCCACTTGGCGTGGGCGCGCAGCCAGTTGGTCTTGACGATGTCGGTGGAGATGCGCGCACAGGCGTCCAACAGCCCCAGCTCGGTCGTCAGCAAAATGGCGATGCCCATCCAGTTGAAAAGGTGTTTGAAAAAGCCGCCGCGCTCCTGCGCGATAAAGTCGCCCTCGGTGCCGATAAACCCCAAGCCCTGTTCCAACCCAGGTGCCTGTCTCGTGGTGGCGTAGGCAATGAGCGACAGCAGCATCAGCGACAGAGCCGAGAGCGCGTAGAAGGTGACCAAATGCTCGCGGTTGGCCGCCTGCCACCAGCCGCGCCAGCGCCGCATGTTCTCCGGCGTCTGCTCAAAGTGGTAGCCGATAGCACCCACGGCTTCTTCCCGCCCGGTCAGGGGGCTGGTCAGCCGCCCCACGTACGCGCCCATGGCATAGCCTTTGTCGCGGACGAAATCGCTCTGCGCCAAGTTCATCGTCCCGCCGGCACCCGCAAAGGCCAAGGCGCCCAAAAAGAGCGGCAACTCCATCTCCTCTGGGATATGGCCGATATTGACGATGCCCTTGCACAGGTCCCACACGTGGCTAGGCTCTACTACCAAAAAGAAAATGACCAACAGCAGGACCAGCACCGCCGCGATCAGCACCGTCTGGATGCGCTCCACTGTATGGTACACCACCGGACCCAAACTCAGCGCCAGCCCGACCAACAACAGGCTGGCGATCGAATAGCCGACTCGCACGCTCTCGTCGCCGCCCAATTCCCAAGTCAGAATGGTCGCCGCCCCGGACGCCCAGCCCGGCCACATCCACGGGACCACATTGCACAAGAGAAAAACCCCGGCCCAGCCCGGCCATAGGCGGCAAAACCCAGTCACCGCGGTCTCGCCGGTAGCGAGGGTCCAGCGCTCGATTTCCATGTTGATGAAGTACTGGGTCAGCACCCCTACCATGCAGGCCCAAAACACTGCGAAGCCGAACTTGTACGTTATATAGGGCCAGAGCACGAACTCCCCGCTGCCCAGCGAAAGCCCCAAGAGCAGGATGCTCGGGCCGACCAACTTGCGCCAGTGGGGCGGCTCGGGGAGGTCGCGGTAGTGCCCTGCCGGCAGCCGATCGCAGGGGATTACCTCGTGCGGCACGGGTTTCGTGGTCATCTTGTCCGTTCCTTGGTAGTCATCGCAGCAAGGCGAGCTTGCGCAGGACCGTCGAACTTGCCAGCGCGGCGGCGCGGCGTGTGTGGAAAGGAGGATTTGTGCTTGGCGAAGAATGCTTCCAGATCGAACTCTGCGACTGTTTGGTCGCGGGTGCGCTTAGGAAACCAGTAATCCAATTTATCAAGACAGTTCTTGCAGACTTTGAGACGCGCCTTCCCATCTATGCGCACTCCAGTGTTATAGTCGTATCCCTTGATGTAAAATTCCCTACTCAAATCGTTCGTCACAACGTAGCGTTCATATCGCCCATCGCTGTGCATCTCCCTCAAGGTCCGACAATAAGCAACGTGGAACTTGTTTCCGTCCTGCCTATTGTCAAGGACATCCTGAATTCTCGACCCGTGATCTTGAATATAAAGCAAGACCTGACGGCCTTTATATGTGAGTAACCCATTATCAGTCGAGCCTACTTCGGACGAGTCAACTTCTATACCTTCTTCTATTTCGACGTCGATGGGATCGATCTGGGCCATTTCCCTTCGGACGACAAAACTGGGCTCCACGGCATCCGCGCCCATGCGGTGGACTGCGGCGTACAAACTCGTGAAATCCACGTTGAGATGCACGATTAGCTCATTCCGTCAAAATTTTGCGAATCTGGAACTCCGCGTTCGTAACCACGCGGAACACAACCCGGCGCGACGCATCCCGATCTTCGTGCCCAGCCTCGTCAAAGACGAGCCGAGAAAAGGAAAAACCCACCGCTACTACGTTGGCCTTTATCCACGCCTGATCTTCGGTGGCCGCCGGAACATTGTAAATGTACTCCAGCACCGACCGGGTCCGCCCCTGCGACAGCCACATGTTCTTGAAATACACTTCGGCTTCTCCGGTGGCCGCATCCCAATCGCTTGAAGTGTGTCCCTCAATACGCACCTCTTCAATAGCATCCTCGAATTGCTTGATCACCGTCAAGTAGCGCGGGAAAAAGTCGTTCAATATCTCCACAAAACGCGGCTGTAGCTCAATTTTCCCGGTCTCGAACAGCACTTCCGGCGACTTGAATTCGATCGCCAACGTCGCCGCATTGAGCTCGGCCTCCCACTTGGGCAAATCGCTTGCAAATTCTTTCCACAAGGCGCGATTGATCGCCTCCTGTCCGTCGCGATAGGCCACTGCCACTTCCTTGATCTTGTCGCGTTCAATAAAGGCCGTACGCATCAACGCTATCGAGATAAAAAGAAAAACCATCATCAGACCGGCCATCAGATCCGAGATCGTCATCCAGTGCTCGCCCTCCTGTTGGGTCGGTCGCGTTCCCAACAGAGACCTCATCTGTGCATTCAACGGAAGTGCCCTCCCCGCTCGACAATCCGGCCCATAGCTTCCGTGAGCTCCTTATAGTCTTCAGTGAACTTGCCGGCGATTTGGGCGAGTGCACCACCCATTTCGTTCATAACTCGCTCGATTTCCTGATTCATCAATTGATCAAGGGCCTCTAGTTGGGCGTTGACAGCCTCTCCAGTGCGCGATGCGGACTGACGCATGTGTTCGTGTAGCCTCTCCACGCCTTGACCAATCGCTTGGTTCTGCGCACCAAGCACCTCGTTCACGGACGCCTCCAATTGACTTTGCATCTGCTGGATACTATCTGCGACCTCTCGTTGGACGGTCTGTGTGTTGCGCTGGATGCGTTCGCTAGCGTCGGTAAAAATTGCCAACGTTTCTCGCATCATCTTATTCTGTTCCTTTGTGTACGCGTCTAAACCTTGCAGTAGTTGCAGATGTTCCGCCTGTAGGTCGCGCTGGATGCGTTCACCGGCATCGGTAAAAGTTTTGAGCAACTCTTGCGCCTTCTCATCCTGCGCTTGGATGTAGCTATCCGAATTCGCCAGTAACTCCTTGTAGTGTTCGCTGGCGGTATCGACGGACGCGGCGACCGTGCGAGTTGTTTCTTCTACGTGTGCTTGCATCTGCGGCACTGCTTCTACGGCGCGATCTCGCATTTGGGCAAAAACATCGAGATGGTGCTCCAAATCGGCGAGTTGGTGCCTAGCCGTCTCCACGATGTCGGCGAGTTTCTCCATAGAAGCGGGAATGCTCGAACTCGACTCGGCAATGTGTGCCACCGCCGCGTCGATTTTGGTGATACTCTGAACCGACTGGTCGTAGAGCGCGTGGAGCTGTGCCAGTTGCCCGCGATAGTGCTCTTGCCATTCCACCAGCTTCTGAACTGAGTCGTCTAGCCTCTGGAAATTATCGCCGAATTGCTCGGTGATCTTCTCGTTAAAATCGACGATAACCTGTCTCAGAGCATCAACGATCTGTTCGGTCGCTGCCTTAGAGAGCATCTGGGCAACTTCTTTTAGCTGCTCCCGCAGATGGTCTGCAAAAGTATCAAATGCCTGCTGGTCGTCTCGGTGCCAGTCAGCTAAATCCGTCCGCAGCAGTTTCATTTGTCCGGCCAAACTCGACTCTTCGTCGCCAGCCACCGCGGCCCGCGTCGCTGCCAAAAGCCGCGTCTGCTCGTCCAACTTGGCGAGAATATCTGCTGGCCCGACCTCGAGTTCGGGTTCGGTCTCTGCGGCCCTCAACCAAGGAGTTGTCGAAAGTGCCTTGAAGAGAATACCGAGGCCCATTCCCGTGATACTAGTGATGAACGCCGTCTTCAAACCGTTCAGCAGTTTCTCGATGCTCGCGTCTAACTGCGTCGGTGCCGGATCGAAATTCAGCAACCCGATCACGATACCGACAAAGGTGCCGAGAATTCCCAGTGAGGTGAGTAGGGTCGGCGTATGTGCGGTAAAACGAGGGCCCTTGCCCTGCCGTGCCATGACGATTGCGACCACAAAGCAGATTATCAGAAGCCATAAAAAAACTCCGTGACGCTGTCCGCCGTAAAACTACGTAGAAACGACTCAACTACTTGGCTCAACATAGAGTACTTTCGGGTTTTTCGTCCAAGCTGCTAAGGCAAATAATGACATCTACTTTATTCCTGTTTGTCAAGACAGAGCGGACAAGAAAAAAGCCCCCAAGGCCCAGCGGCCCCGGAGGCTTATTCTCTCAGCGAATCGCAACGCAGCGTCAGAAGCTGAACTGCAAAGAAAACTGATGCACGCTGTCGAGGATGCCAAACGAAGTGAAGGCATAATCGACCGTGGCCATACTCAATTCGAGACCTAGCCCAGCCGTCAGGCCCTCCTCGCTGCGGCCGGCCGGAACGACCGCGCCGCTGACCTCATCGACTTTGTCGTCCTCTACGCCTTGGTAGTTGAGCTTGTAGCCGGAGCGGAGGCTGAGCATGTCGAAAAGCTCCACCTCGGCCGCCGCGTACACGAGCTGCTCGGCGTCTTGCGGCTTGGTGGCGTCGGCGAGCAAAGTAACCTTCATGCCGCTGTCTGGATCGTTGAGGACGGCGGCGGCCGCGCCAATGCTGAATATCAGCGGCAGCGGCGCACCAATGTCGTAAAACGTCAGATCGCTGCCCAGATTGTTGATCCGAGCACCAATGGTGTACGTGGAATTGACGCGGTAGAGCGCCCCGAAATCAGCCGCGTACGCGGTGGCACTGACGCCGTCGATGGTCTGGCTGACGATCTTGCCGGTCACCCCTAAATCGAGTTTGTCGGTAATGTTGCGCGCCCACGTCGCGCCCACAGCCAAATCTCGGTAGCTGTACGTGCCCGAGGATTCGGTATCGTTGGGCACAAACGTTCCCGCATCGAGCACGAACTGCGGCACCACGTCGCGGTCGGCCGCAATGTCGCTCAACCCGAGCGTCACCACGCCAATGCCCAAGGTGCCCATGTCGCCCATGTCGCGTGCGAACCCAATGGCATCGTGCGACAAATCCGCGATCCACGAGTTGTGCGACAGCAGCACTTGGCTTTCGCCGGTGCTCAGGGCCGCGCCGGCCGGGTTCCAGAACATCTGATGAACGTCGCCGGCCACGGTCGTATAGGCCGAGCCGAGCGCGACCGGCCTGGCCCCCACGCCGATCTTGAGAAACGCGGCACCAGTCAGGCCAGACTTGCGCACATCGGCGACCGTAGGTTGCGCCAGCAAGAGGGCCAACCCCAGCACTGAAATGAGTTTCAACATTTTCATTTTTAAGCTCCTCTGTTCGGTTCAGCGCAGAATGGCAAAGTGCCCGGTCTGCGCTCCGCCCGGGTACTCGGCCACGTAGATGTACAGCCCGCTGGCTACTTCAATGCCGTCCTTGGAAAACATGTCCCAAAACAGCGTACCGTCGAACGGGTTGGTACTGTCGAAGTGGAGCACGTCGATGACCTGCCCGGCCACGTCGAAAATGGTAATCTTGGTGCTGGTCGGCAGGTTGATGAACAGCATCTTGTGCTCGGTGCCTGTATCGTGCAGTGCGCCCTTCTTGTATGGATTGGGCACCACGCGGATGGCGAGGTCGCCGCTTACGAGCTCGCCAGCATCGGCCAGCGGCGCTTTGAGGATGAAAGGCGCGCCAATCACCTTTTGCCCGGCTAGGTCGGCCGGAAAGAAGGAACTGGCAGTAGCGTAGTGATACGTGCCCTTCCACAGCCCGTCGCGGCCGTTGAAGTTGTGCCGATGCGTCTCCAGCGAGCTGAAGGGCTGGCCGTTGATCTCGCCCGACTCGTCATCATACGCAGCGACGTAGTAGTAATAGGTAAACCCAAAGGTCACCAAGTCGCTGTTATCGGCAAACTTGTACTTGAACACGTCGCTGTCCGGCCCGTCGTTGAGGTAGTTCCCCAACTCGCTGCGGGGCACGTGGGCGATCAGCCGATAAGGCCCCCACGCCGCTGGCTCCTGAGGTTTGTAGGCTCCAGAGCTAATGTTGGGATTGTTGTCGGCACCAAAGGCAGCCAGTTGCGCGTCCGTGGGATTAACCTCGGTCTGGTGGTGGTAGCGGTCGATGATGCGCAGACCAACGTCGAGCGAATTGACCCGTGGGAACAGCGTCGAGCGATAGACCTTGTAGCCGGCAAAATCATCTGCCGCTTCGGCGCTATCGTCCCACTTGACATCGACTTTGACATCCGTGTTGGGCGCGACTTCGATGTGGGGCGTCGGCGGTGGCGAGGGGGTCTCAAAGTTGTTGTCATAGGCCCACTGCGCCGTGCTGCGCGCAGCGCGTGCCCCTTGCAAGCGGAACCCCGCGTACTCTACGAGCACCAAGTTGATGGTCTCGCCCACCTCCAGCGAGAACGGGCCGATGCCCACCTGCAACATGCCGTCGAAGTTGTGGTCAATCGCATAGCCCTGCGTCCACGCCCAATCGGGCTGGTCGTCGAGGGAACGGCTCGGATCGACCTCCCAGTTTTGGATGAAGGTGTTGTTGTACTTCATGTCGCCCAAGGGCTGGCCGCGCTCGCCTTCCGGGCGCACGGCATTGATGAACGACAGCGGGTCGCCGGGGACGATGTCCGCGTGATCGGGATCAAACCAGTTGGGGTCGGGCACCAAGCTGCTCTCGTTCTGGATAGCGGCCCCTTTGTCCCAAGCGCGGCTGCCGTTCTGTTCGCCGTCGAAAAACGCGGCCATCGCATAGATGTGATTCTCGCGCGGGTTGCGGTAGCCGCCGTCGTCCTTGAGCACTGAGGTGAACCAACCGCGCTCACCATCCACGCCGACCGGATGGCTGTCGTAGATGGTGCGCTTGTCCTCGGCGCTGGCGCTGCTGCCGCTTTCTGGCAACGCGCCCTGTTTGGCGGCGATCCACTGCATCCCATTGTAGATGTCGTAGTAGTATCCCCGGCTGCGCATGGTAACGCCCAGCAGACGTGCGCCATCGGCCGACCAGCCGCTCGGCGAACCAAAGACCGGATGCGGCTCGCCGAGCGTACTCGGCGACGGGCCGGTAAAGATCACCGGCACATCCCAAGGCGCACCGCTGGCGTCGGGCGTGGCGTCGTACCCAGAGGTCGGGCCGGTAAACCACCCCGAAGAACCGCGACGGCCATTGTTGCGGTTGGTCATGGAATTGATCGGCTCGTTTTGCAGATGCAGGGTGAGCGCGTGAATGCGGTTGTCGGTCTTTTCGGCCGTGCCGTCGCCATCGGCGTCGAGCACGCCGGTGTTGGTCAATTCCAACTCGACCACGATGAAGTCGTTGAGATTGGCGTGGTTGGCGGCAAACTGCCGCATCCGCCAGCGCACATCCACCCCGAGGTTGGTCGGCATCGCGCCCTCGTAGCGCATTTCATTGCGGCCTTCGTCAACCCAGTAAGCACCCGGGCTGGTAAAGTTGCGCGCCGCATCGCCGGCCCCGGCCAAGTTATTGGTGTAGAAGCCGTGCAAGTACTGCTTGGCCCGGGGCGCGTTGCTGTCTGTGGTGATATTGATCTCTTCGGGGCTGTATTCCATCATCTGCAAATCCTGGCCCCAAGGCAGGTGTAGATTCTCGCCGCCCGGATAGGTCTGGGTCGGCGTGGTCCATTGGCGATCCCAGTTGCCGACGCGGAAGAGGGTAAAGCGCGCGGTCGGATCGTCATCGGTTTCGCGATACCAAGAACCGGCGTTGCTGGGAAAGAAGGAATCCCACAGATCGCCAGCCGTGAACACGCCGCCCTCTTGCGCGGCAATCGTCCCGGCCGTGGCGAGCACCAATGCGGTCGCCAGCCGGGACGCAAATTTCATGCGTTTAATCATCTTACTATTCCTCCTAGAAATCCACGGTGACGCCAAAATTGGCCATGCGCGGGATGTCGTAAATCGCCTGACTCTGGCCGGTAAAGGCCCGGTTGAGGTCACCCGTCGGGTCTCCGTTTTCCTCCCAGTAGGAGGTGGAACGGATGTTGCGATTGTCCCACGTGAGGATATTCTCGCGGTCAAAGAGATTGCGCACCTCAAAGAAGGCCCCTAGCGACAAGCCGCCCAACGCAAGGCCGCGGTGGAGCCGCAGGTCCGTGCGCATATTCCACGGAGCCTGCCGGGTCTCGCGCTCGCGCGGATCGTCCGTGGTGGCCGTCACATTGTAGTTGAAGCCACTCTCCGCCGTTGAGATCAAGGTCAAGCCAACCTCTGCTGGCAACTCGGCCAGCAGGGTAAAGGCGATGCGGTGGGCCCGGTCGTAGCCGGTGACCAGCGGATTGCCACCGCCGTTGACATTGGCCTCGTACGTGTTGAACTGCTCCTTGTTGGCCAGCGCCGTCTCCAAGGCTTGGGCATCGGTTGGCGCGTTGACTGAAAACGAGGTTTTGTCTGGGAAAGGCGTTGAGTTGTTGCCATTGCGCGACGCCTTGATATAGCTATACGCGTAGTTGACGCGACCATTGATCTTGCTCTGCGACCGGCGCTCCACGCCGAACTCAATGCCGCGGCTGTCCGCGTACCCGCCGCTGGTGTTGAGCGTGTAGTTGGCAAAGCCGGCGTCGGCCGGGCTGATAACGAACCCGAGCCGCCCGTAGTTTTCGATGTCGCGGTAATAGGCCGTAACGTCGAACAAGTACTCGGGCGCGAAGCTGTACTGCAGGCCCATCTCGTACGCAGTGGCCGTCGTCGGATTTGCCTCGACATCCGGCAGGTTCGGCCACGCCGGGTTGGTGAGGCTGCCGTAGTCTTCATAGAGGAACGAAAACGACGGCGTCGAGTAGAACTTGCCCCACGAGTAGTGCATGGCGGCCTGCTCGCTGATCGGATGCGAGATCCCCAGCCGCGGCTGCAAGTACCAGCGCGTTTCAACCGCCTCGCCGCGAATGGGGCTGCGGTAGGTGTGAGTCTGGCCGCCTTCATAGGTGTATTCGGCCTCTTCGGCCGGGCGGAAAAAGTCGGCGAGCTGCTCGGCGTCGGCGTTGAAGCTGTCGAGCCGCAAGCCGGCGTTGAGGATGATGCCCTCGTACTCAATTTTGTCCTGCACGTACAAGGCGAGCTCGCTCGGGCTGCGCTCGTATTCGGCAATCTCGTACGGCAGGTTGGAATAGCCCACCGTAATCTGCGTCCGCTGCATGAGCTTCGAGACCGAGTGGCTGCGGAACAGCAAGCCGGCCTTGAGCTGGTGGTGGTAGTTGTACTGATGGGTGATGTCGGCCTTGAGCTGCATCACGTCGCGATTGAGCTCCTCAAAGTAGAAGCCGGCCTGCGCCAAGCGGTACTGATTGTCGCCAAAGGGCAGGTCGAAGTTGCGCGAATTGCCGGGGTTGGTGGTAAAAAAGGTAAAGTTGCCGTCGGCGTCGGCCCCAGACCCATCAACGCCTAGGTACTTTTCCGACTCTTCGGCGCTGTCGATGAAGATGAAGTCGCCATCTTCGCTGGTCTCGACGATGCCGTCGCCGTTGTCGTCCGAGTAGCCGAATTTGCTCATGCGCGTAACCTGCGAGAGCTTGATCTCGTAGAAGGTGTTGTTAGAAAGCGAGTGGCTCATCCCCACATAGGCCATCGTCCCTAACTTCTTGTTGCCCAAGGCCCCCTCGGGGAAATAGGCGTAGCGACCGCTGAAGTTGCGGTTGACCCAACCTCCCAACTCGCCGCCATCGTCGATCATCGCGTTGCCGGTCAGCTTGACATTCTGGCTGAGCCGATGCGTCAGCTTGAGCGAATAGCGCTGCGAGCGGTTGAGCGCATTGGGGAAGACCCCCTCGTCGTTGAGATAGCGCGTGGTCAGGTAGAAATTCGTGCGCGGCAACGGCAGCTTGCCCCCCAGTGAAAGCTCCATCTCGGTGGAGGGATTGTCGCCGTAGGTAACGTCCTCGGGGTCGAAAATGTAGTAATTCTCGGCCTTGGCCTTGTCGGCCTCGTCCTCGGAGGCCAGCAATTCGTCGCGCACCTGCTGGTAGCGGTCGAAATAGGTCGTATCGGAAAGAGAGCCGTCTTGGCGCTTTACCTGCCCCGCATAGACTTCGGGACCGGCATTCTTGTAGCCGCTAACACCGCGACGGACAAACAGCCGTCCCTCTAACTCGTCGCCGCCTTCGCGCGTTACTACATTGACGATGCCAGCGCTAGCCGCATCGTACTCGGCGTTGAAGGTGCCGGCGATAATGTCCAGCGACTGCACGTTGCTGGCGTTGACGCCGACCGCAGTGAACTCGCCGTCCGAGGTGCGATTGACATCCACGTAGGGATTCCAAGTGACCAAGCCTTCGCCGGCGCGGAAATACGTATCCGACACATCGATCCCATCAACGAGCACTTTGGCCTCGGCCTTGCGCCCGCCGCGAATGTAGCCGCGGAACACGCTCGGCGTCGTGTTGATCAAGTCCTGCAAGTCGGCCACCGGCATGGTGTTGTTGAGCTCGGCGCGGCCGATCGTCGCTCGGCTGGTCGTCAGGGAGCGCTCGACCAGCGGCGCCTCGGCCACCACCGTTATGGCCTCGCCTTCAATCGCCTCGGTCGCCAGCGCGAAATCGACCGTCGTCGTCAGGTCCAAGCGGACCTCAATTTGGGTCTGGCGCACCGTTTGGTGCCCTATGTAACTAGCTTCGACCGAGTACGCGCCGGGCGGGATGTTGAGCAAAAAATAACGCCCCTTGTCGTCGGCCGTAGTGCCGACCCGTTCGCCACCCACTTCGGCGAACACATTGGCCCCGGGCAATGCCTGCCCGGAATCGTCTCGTACCACGCCGGCAATTTTGCCGTTGCCAGCGAACGCCGGCAGCGCGAGCAAGGCGCAAAACAGCGCCGCGCCTAGAGCCGCCGGCCACTTCCTCCTCTCCGTATGCATGAGTGCCCTCCTGTGGCGTGCTAGAGGTGGAGTAAAGCTAAATCTAGCGCATTTGCCGCAAACTTTGCACAAATGCGCCAGCGAAGTACCCAATAGAAGGAATTTGCGCCAACTCGTCAATAGACACAAAGATCAGCCACTCAGGGCGGTTCGTCCCCGCAACTCGGCCCACCTACCGCCCCTCCCGCCAAGCGACCAACGGATGCGCTCGCCGCTGCATGGGAAATGCCACCCGCCCCCCGGTAATCTCGGCCTCGTACGCCCCCAAGATCATCTCCAAGGCCGCCACTGCGTCGGCCGCGCTCGACAGGGGCTCGCGGTCGGCTTCGGCCGCCTCGACCAAATCGGCGACCGCCAAGTCGTTGCCCGTGCTCAGGGATTCGTCCGCCACCTCGTCCAAGGGGACCCACTGCTGGCTCGCAGCGGCTGGATCAAACACCGGATGCGGATAGAGCATGGCCGGGCCGCTGCCGCCGCCGCGCAGCGCAATCGCGCCTTCGCTGCCCTCGATCTCCATGCCCATCCGCTGGCCGCCGCCCCCGGCGTATTGCCGCGAAGCAAAAAAGCCGGCCACCCCGCTCTCAAAGGCGAAGTAGCTGTTGATGCAATCGCCGGCGACCGGCCCCACCGGCTCGGTCGCCTCGCGCACGTCTTCGACCTTGAGCGCACGGCCTTTGTGCGCGACGTGCGCCGTCATCCACGCCACGTCGCCGGCAAACAGGCGCATCATATTGAACAAGTGCGTCCCCAACACGATCATGTCCTCGCCGCCGCCGCGCCGATCCTGTTTGCCGTGGGCGCGAATGGCCTGCACCGCGCCGATCCGCCCCTGCGCCAACACCTCCTTTACGTGCCGGATTCTCGGCAGATAGGCCCCCTGATGCGCCACCGCCACCTTGCGCCCGGTCGCCGCGGCCTTGGCCACAATCTGGTCCCCGTCGGCCAAGTTCCAAGTCATGGGCTTTTCGCAGTACACGTGCGCCCCCACCTCCAAACAGGCCAGCACCATCTCCAAGTGGCAATCGGTCCAGCGCGGCCCAACGGTCACTACTTCCGGCTGTTCGGCCTCTAGCATCTCGCGCCAGTCGGCGTACGCTCGGGGGGCGGCCAATTCCGCCTGCTTGACCCGCCGTTCCTCGGCGTCCTCGTCGGCGACGGCCACCACCTCAATGCGCGGGTGGTTCTTCAAGCCCAAGTGCAGCCCGTGTCCCCAATTGCCTTTTCCAGTCCGACCTATGGCCGCTGCCCGGTACATCTTGTCGCTCATGTCGAGCCTCCTTTGAGTTGGGTTTATCGAGGGTGATATATAGAAAATATCGTCGGGGTGCGTCAATCGCGGGGCGCGATGAGCGGCGGACTCTTGCACAGGTTATGTTCTAGTCGTAAATCCTGTATTGAAGAGGAAGAACATGGCCCTGTTAACCGATGAAGAATTATTGGAGACGCTCGAAACGCAATTGCCGGCCCTGCTCAAACAGCACCCAGAGCTGGAGCCTCGCGTCTATACGGCGTTCATCGAAGTGTTTGCCACCAAGAAGGAAGTGGCGGCGGTACTCTCTGAGTTACGCGCCTTTCGCAGCGAGTTTGGTCAGTTCCGCTCAGAGGTAAACGAGCGGTAAGATAGGACCGATAAGCTCGATTTGACGGCCGGGGAGTTAAACCAGCAGATGAGTGAGATAAAAGATAGGACCGACAAACTCGAACTGACGGTCGGGGGATTCCAGCGGCGGGCGGGCAGGAAGCTCGAAGACATGGTTGCCGGGGCGTTGCGCTTTGGCCTGAAGCGGCAAGACGTGTCCGCAGACAACGTGCGGCTGCGCCAGAAGCTAGCGGATGTGGAGGGGGTGGTGGGCCCGGCCGGCCGAACCTACGAAGTCGATATTCTCATCGACAACAGCTCGCTGTTGGTCTTTGAGGTCAAGTCGGCCGCCTGTAAGGTTGAAGAGGTCGATCGGTTTGCCGACAAGGTGGAGTTGGTGCGGCGGCAGCATCCCGACAAAGCGGTCGAGGGGGCCCTCATCAGCTTGGAACCGGCCGATACCGTAAAGGCGCGGTGTGCTGAATGGGGCATCCAAATCCTCTGAGCCGCGGCTGTTCATCGCACCCCCACGTACACCACATTCCCCACCTCCCCGAGGCAAAAGTCGATCACCATCCACGCGGCCGCCCCCATGAGCTGCCCGGCGATCAGCCCGGCGAAGAGCGGCTTGTACGTGCGGTAGCCGCGCGTACCGGTGAATTTGAATATCACGGCCTTGCACAACCAGCCCAAAAACACCGAAAACCACGCCACGCCCATGACCCAACTGTCGCTCACTGGCAGGCCGATGTAGTGCAGCGGCCACCACGGGAAGTGGTGCTGCATGTAAATCAGCGCGCCCATCAGGGCCGCGCCCACGCCCGTAAACAGCAGCCGCGGGCGGATGTGATCCCAGCCGACGGGATTGTGGATTTTGTCCTCCAAGAAGCGATAGGCCAGCGTCGGCACCCCGAACTGGCGCAGGTTGATCCCGCCGTGCGCGTAGTTCAAATAGAGGGTGATCCAGAAGGCCCCCATCATGCCGACGACAACCGCGATGACCAGCCCCCAAAACAGGCGGCGGTGATGCGCACCGTGCCCGTGCGCCAGCTTGAGCGCATTGGCCGTGGAAGCCATGACCGTGGTGCGCATTTCAGCGGCCCAAGAATAGCTCAGGCTAATCGACGCCAGCCCCTTCCAGCCAATGGCGTCCGTGCCCAAGGTATAGACCGCAAAGGGCTGCGGCAGCATGGTCGAAGAGGTAAAGCCCACGCCGCCTTGGGCGATGACCCGCGCAATGGCCAAGAAAATGGCAAACGCCCCGCAAAAAAACACCACGGCCGCCACCACCGGCACCCCGCTCAGCAGCAGCCAGCCAAGGAAGTAGCCCGCGCAGGCGATCCACAGCCACACGGCCGCCCGGTACGAGAGAATCTCGTCGCCATCGTCGGCCCGCGCCCCGCGCCTAAACGCCGCCCTGAACACTTGGCGCAAGTGGGCCCGCGCCGTCCACAGGATCGCCGCCACCAGCACCAGCATCGCCCCCATCCCCTCGTGCGACAGGGCCACCGAAGACCCCGTCAGCGCCTCGTTGTGCCCTTTGACCTGAAAGCCGATGACGTTGAAAACCCCGGTCTGGCAGCGGCTCAACAAGTGGAAAAACCACACCGAGAAGGCCACGTTGAGGTTGAGGAAGTACGCCACGCCAATGATGGCGAAATTGACGAAGATGTGCAGCCGCACGCTATCGCGGAACAGCAGCAGCGGGTCGAACACCAGCCGCACCTCGGGCACGTAAAAGAAGTAGTGGTTCAGCCCGTCCAGCACTTGAATGGCAAAGGGCAATGCAAACCCGACCCACATCAGGGGGTTGCGAAACAGCGGCGGGAAAATGCCCTCGTCGTTGCCGCGCAGCATCTCCAAGGGCACCTGCGCCAGCGGGAAGACCAGCCGCTCCTGTTCGACCCAAGGCCGCCGGAAGACGACCATGGTGGCGATCATCAGTAAGTAGATCGCCAGCATCGCGCTGCCCCAAGCCATAAGCGGCACCAGCCAAGCGCCCCACGGAATGCCCATCCCCTCGGGCAACCCTTCGTAAAAAAAGCGCGCGACCTCGGCTTCTTGCGGTGCCAGCCAAGCGGGAATCAGCGGTTGAATCAGTTCGGCCCAGCGGTTTTCTGGCGTGGCATAATAGAAGGGGCGGGTGAGGATGTGGCACAGGTTCGTCACCAGTCCCCAAGTGGGAATCGCCGACGCCACGACCATCATCGCGTACACGACCACTAGCTCGCTCGTGCGCAGGGCCCAAGCCCTGAACGCGACCTTTAACAAGGGATTGATCAAGCCCACCAGCACTAGGAAGACCATCATCGCGCCGGCCGCGAGGTAATCCGAGGTCAAGCCGGCGTTTTGCAGGACGAGTACTGAGTAGGGACAAGCCAGATTCAGGAAGAGAGCCGCCCCCGCGCCCAATACTAGGGCGCGCCGCGTCACCTCCAAGCCCGTTCGCTCCTCGTTCATGGCCGCAAAATAGCCGCTGGTCCCGATGGCGGCAACCGCAGCCCAGCCCGTTGCCGCGACCCAATCCTGCCGTTACTTTTTCTTGTAGCCGAGAACGCGGAGGGCCATCGCGCGCTGGGAGACTGCGTCCGGCCTGCCCTTCGTCCCGCAGTCCGAAATTGGCAACTGGCGGTCCCAATGAAGGCCAGTCGGCCGAGCGGCAACTCGAATCCGACCTTCGAAGGAACCAAAGGAGTTAGTACGTGGGCACGTTTACTGTTCCGCTTGAGGTGGGCGATCCGACGGGGCGTCGCTACAAAACAGTGGACGCTATGGTGGACTGCGGCGCGACCTATACCGTGCTGCCGGCTTCGCTTCTCGACCGTTTGGGCGTCGTTGCGCACGGCACCCGGACATTTGTTCTCGCCGACGGCAGTCGCGTCGAGCGCGGCTTCGGCAGAACCTATTTGCGGCTCAACGGCAGCGAGGAGGTCTCGCCCGTGGTGTTTTGGGACGAAGGCTTGCGGCCATTGCTGGGTGCCGTCACGCTGGAGATATTCAGTTTGGGCATTGATCCGGTGAACGAGCGGCTCATGCCCGTGGAGGCATTCATGCTGGCGATGACAACGGGGTTGTGCGCTTGGCAACAAGCCGGGTCTATTAAACCAACTACGCTCCCGCCTGATTCCCTGCCGAGATTAACTTTGGTGTCCCACTAGCTCGTCCGAAAATTTACCCTATGGGAAAACCCCGGTACACGGCTGCGGACTTCAAGGCCAGCAAGCCCGCGATTATGGGGCCGGTCGAAGTCCTGTTCAACCGCCGCCTCTCAACCCTGCTCACCCGCCTGTTGGTCCGCACCTCACTCACCCCCAACCAAGTGACAGTCCTTTCCTTTCTCGTCCTCCTGCCCGGCGCGTACCTGCTCTCCACGGGCGAGCGCATCGCCCTCATTGGGGCCGGTCTCCTCATTCAACTATCCTTTACGCTCGATTGCTGCGACGGCGAACTCGCTCGTTTGCGCGGGCTTAGCTCGCCGTTTGGCGCTTGGCTCGACGGCCTGCTCGACCGCATCGCCGAACTGGTGCTCTGCTTCGCATTGGGACGAGCGTTGGACCACCAAGGCGATCCGCATGCCTATCTCTACTCCTTTGTCGCCTTCGCTTCGCTCGCCATGACCCACCTCGCCACCCTGATGAACGCCACGGCCTTTGGCAAGGGGCAGCTGAGTCGCGGCCTGCTTGGCCGCTTGGCCGGCCTCGTGCGCGTTTCGCCGCTGAAATTGCGCAACTATCTGCGCAGCGGCATTGACGTCTATTTGATGGTTTTTGCGTTGGGCGCGGTGTTTGACCACCTCATGGGGGTCGTCTATTATTGCGCGGTCGTGCAGAACCTCTATTGGCTGGCCATCGTCTCAATGGTAGTCAGGCAAAATCAAATGAAGAACGAAAAACGAGGAGATACCTAAGTGGACGCCATCGCAGCCATCGGCGGCAGCCGGCCCCTCAAAGCAGAAGAATTCGCCCGCCGCGCTTACAATTATGCCCTCAACCCGGCTCGCAACCCGCTCAAGGAAATCCTCGACCAGTGCGCGTCCGTGGCCGAGACGCCGCCCCTGTTAGGCGGCTTCAACGATGTGCCGTGGCACAAGCTGCGCGACGCCGAGGTCCACGCTTGGGCCAAGGCCGGTTGGTCGTGGATAGTCAACGACGCCGAGCACAGCCAGTGGGAAGGCTGGTACGGCCGCGAGCAAAACGCCGTCCTCACGCGCCACGGCATCTTGCCGGTCCAGCGCCTAGCCCGCGAGGCCCGCTCCGAACACGGCGACGCCTTCCAGCTCGGGGCGCGGGCGACGATGCGTCCCTATGGCACCACCTACGAGGAGGCCGAGCGCTATTTCCGCGCCATCAACTTTCCCGTCCCCGGCCAAGCCACCCCAGACGACCGCGGCGGGTATCCGGTCCGCGACGGCGAGCGCACCATGATGTTCACGCCCGATGAATTGCGCGGCACCGAGACCGAGACCCAAGGCTGGATCCAGTTTGAGACCAAGGAATACATCATCGACCTCGAGACCCGCGACCGCGTCCTCGACCTGATGGCCGCCCAAGGACGCAACAAAGCCTGCGGGTTTGTCGGCCCGTTTGACGCCATCCTGCGCGAGGGCGACTTGCCCGAAGTCAACGACGCGGTCAACGCGCTCTTCCGCGCCGCGGCCGATCGCGGCGTCCACACCGGCCGCGTCGTGGGGCACGGCGCGATGGAAGATCCCCAAGACATTGAAGACGGCATGGTCGAGGCCATCGACAACGGCGCACGCCTGATCTGCGTGCATCCGCTCACCAGCGACATGGTCTTTCGCGGCGCCTACGCCATGGCCGAGCCTTTCTTCCGCGCCTGCGAGCGCTGCGGCTTTTGAACATTCTCTCACAATTTTAGGAGACCTCATGCACCTGCTTTGCGCATTGATCGGCATGATCGCGCTCGTGGGCACTGCCGTCCATGCCCAACCCGAAAACGACGCTCCAGCCGAGGCCCCTGCCGTCCGTGCCCCCCTCAGCTACGACCCTTACTACGTCCTGCCCGGCGGCCAAGGCTACACGAGCGTCGACGTTGGAGTGCGCACGACGGCCTCTGCCTCCAAGCTCTTGGACGCGAGCGATCTAGTCGCCATGGCCAAATTCAATCCCCACGCTCGCTTTGAAGCGGGTGCGCATCTCACCTTTGGCTTTTTCAACGACGGGAGTTCCAACCTTTCGTCGATCGTGGTCGGCGGCAAGTACCAGCTCGGCCGCAACCGCGCGGCAACCGCTAACATCGCGCTGCCGGCGGGCGACATTCCCGACCCGGGGCTGGCCGTTGGTTTCATGCAGACCGTGCGCATTGGCCGCGCCTTCCGCCTCAACGGCTGGTTGCAGGTTGCCGCGCTCAAAGGCTACGCCGAAGAGGGCCTCGTCGGCGATCTCTTGCTCGAGCCGGCGATGGTATTCGGCGAAAGACTAAGCGCGTACCTCGACTTGCTCATCGCGTCCAACACCTCGGACTTGGAGGACAAGCTCAGCGTCCGCTTAGAGCCGAATCTCGACATCGGCCTCGGCGATGGCATGGTGCTGAACGCAGGGGTCAGCGTGGATTTGCAGGGCGACGAACAGGAGGACGTGGGGGTGTTTGTGGTGCTCTTGCGCGACATGTAAGCCCAGACGAGGCCATTTAGCCGCCCATTTGCGCGATCCTGCGCACCATCCAAGAGATATAGGCCGTGCGGGTCATCTTGCGCCTTCGCGCCTCGGAACCGATGAAGGCGGCTACCTCTTCATCGAGGTTCAAATGGGCGCGTACGCTACGACCCGACAGATGGATCAGAGGAATGGACACCAGCGCTTGTCCGGCGGGGGTTTCGATGTTTTCGAGGGCACTCGGCGCAGCAAAGGGCGCACCATCCTTCTCCGCCTCGAGCGCACCATCGCGAAGCGCCTCTTCGGCATTCATCAACGCCTCATCCATCGTCTTGCCCATGGCCGCGATGCCGGGCAGATCCGGGAAGGTCACGCCATAGGCACCTTTTTCGCCATCGATCAGTGCAGGATATCGGATCATGATTACTGTGCATAATTTACACTCGAGAAGCCTGCAATCGCCGCACCCGCGCCGGGGTGTGGTCCTCGGAGATCTCCGAGGAGAGAATGCCCAACGAGCGGTCCTCTAGAGGCAAATCCACGCGCACCAAACCGCTGCGGTGCGATTGGCGCAGGGCAATGGCCACTTCGAGGGCGGCCCGACCATCGTCTCCCGAACAGCGCGGGTCCGATCCGGTCTCAATGGCCTCAATTAGATCCTCGATAATGGTCAGGCCCATGCCCTGTATGTGCGTCGGATAGGGAAAGGGCACGTACGCGGGCACGCCGCGACCCCGGTTGCCGCCCGCAGCCGTGCGGATGTACTCCATTTGGGTGCAATTGGCTATGGAGCGGATGCGGCCCTCGGTGCCAATGACGTCGATTTCCCAAGCCGCAACCCCGGTGGGCGTGGCGCGGATAAAGGCGCGGACGCCATTGTCAAAGCTGAGGTAGCCGTTGCCCTGCGGGTCGGTTTCGCCCGCGGCCGCGGCGTCCGATTCCATTTCGCCAAAAACCCACTCGACCTGACCCCCGGCCATGTAGCGCACAATGTCGATGAGGTGGCTGCCGTTGTGCGACAAGCCGCATTGGGCGTAGCCGGTGACTTGGAGGATTTGCCCCAGTGCGCCTTGGTCAATGAGGCGGCGGGCCTCGCTGAAGAACGGGTTCCAGCGGCGGGCGCAATTGATGGCCAAGGCCGTGCCGCGTTGGCGGCAGGTTTCGACCATGGCATCGGCTTCAGCCAAGGTCAGGGCAATGGGCTTTTCGGCCCACACGGCCTTGACGCCGGCGCGGGCGCAGTCTTGGACGATCTGCGAGCGAATGCGGGCGGTGGTACACACGCTAACCAGATCGAGATTTTCTCGCTCCAGCATTTGGCGGTAGTCGCTGTAGAGATGGTCTCGCGCCAGACCCCAGCGGTCGCCGAAAATGGCGCGTTGTTCGTCGTGTGGATCGGCTCCGGCCACCAGTTCTGCATGGGGCGAAGCGCGGTACGAGGGGGCGTGGCAATAGGGCAGAAAAATGGAGCCGCCTTCGCTCATTTCATCGTCGAACGTGCTGCCCATGCGGCCCAAGCCGATAACGGCGGCGCGATACCTAGTCATGGTCTCCTCCGAGTTTGGGTGGGATTCGCTCATAGATGGGGATAGATCGCTTCTGGATCGTAGTCTGGCAGGAGTGCGTCGTGGGGTTGGCCGGGGATTAAGCGCGTGCCGTCCGCAAAACCTTCCGGTCGGCCTTGGAGAAATTCGCTGAGGCGATTTCGCCAAGGCTGCATTCTAGTTTCAGCGTTGGACGCACGAGACAGGTCGCGCATTTCCTGCGGGTCTTCGTCCAAGTCGAAAAGGTGTTCTCGGCCCGTTTGCGAATACCAGATGTACTTGCAGCGCCCATCGGTGACATAGTGGTTGCCGTGGTCGCGGGCGTAGCAGCCAGCGTGTTCGCCGTGCAGAAATTCCCTGACGCCATCGGCGTTGCCTTGCACGACGGGCAGGAGGCTTTGGCCGGTGCAGGTATCGGGGATGTCGCTGCCGGCCGCGTCGAGGATGGTGGGCATGATGTCTTGGATGCCGACCGGACTTTTGCAAACGACTTCTTCGGGATAGTCCCAATTTTTGGGCGCGCGCATGAAAAATGGAATTCGGGCCGACGCCTCATAGGGCCAGGTTTTGCGAAAGAGGTTGTGGTCGCCCAGCATTTCGCCGTGGTCGGATGTAAAGATGACGAAGCAGTTGTTGAGGCCCCCGGTAAACTGGATGAGGCGGCCGATCTGGTCGTCTATAAAGTTGATCATGCCGTAGTAAGCCGCGCGACAACAGCGCATGTCGCATTCGTTGAGCCGAATCTGCCACGCATTGGGATTGAGACCTTTTTCCGGCCCAGCGAATGCAGGGGCCCAGTCGCCGACGAAGGGCTCGGGCAGGCTGCGGTGGATATAGCGGTCGTAATAAGGGGCAGGGGGCGCGAGCGGCGGGTGAGGATCAATAAAGGAAACATTGAGAAAAAACGGCACCGACCGATCGCGTTTGCGCAGAAAGTCCATGGCCCGGTCGACGCACCAGAAGGTGTGCATCTGTTCTTCGGGCAGATGGTGCGGGCGACCAATCCAGCCGTTGGCGGAAATGCCGTGGGCCATGCCGGGATCTACTTCATGGCGGCAGTGGTATTGCCGCAGCCATTCGACGTAGTCGTTGTCGTCGCCTCGGGTGGCATCGGCTAGTTGCAGATGGTCAAAGCCGTAGCGCTTGCGCTGGGGAGTTAAGTGGAGTTTGCCGATCATCTCCGTCTGATAACCGGCCTTAGACAGCTCGCCAGCCAAGGTGTGCGGCGGTTGCCACGGAGCGCTTCTGAAGCCAACGGCCCCATTGGCCGCGGGGGCCGTGCCAGTCATCAGGCAGCGGCGCGCGGGAATGCAACTGGGGCATTCGGAGTAGCCGCGGTGAAAGTGCGTGCCGGTGCGGGCCAGCCAGTCTAAGTTGGGCGTTTGCAAGCACCGAGGACTGTGGGGATCGAGCCCCATGCAGTCGCCGCGCTGCTGGTCGGTCATAATGAGCAGGATATTGGGGCGAGTGTCTGGCATATCGTTTCATTCTCCGCTGAGCGGATCGGCAGGGGCGCGGCCGGCGCTAGCCGACTGCGCGATTTCCCGGGTCTGTTCAAGCGGGAATCTCGGCATGGCGATTTGAGCATAATACGCTAAAAATACCACTTGAGGAGGAAGCAGACCATGCCTAGACTAAAAAAGGAAATCGCCGAGCACATCAGATTGGATCACTTTCGACTAACCACTACACCGGCCCATCTACGAAGGAGAACCAACCATGCAGCAACCCCCCGATCCCGTGCAGGGAATCGTAGCCGAGCTATCGAAGCGGTTAGACAGCATCGAGACCAACCAGCGCGAGAACATCCAAGCGTTACAGCGGGACATCGCCCGCATCGAGACCAACCAGCGCGACGACAACGCCCAATTGCGGCAAGATATGCGGCAGGACAACGCCGAGATTCACCGCCGCCTTGACCGCTTAACTCGCTGGATCATCGGCATTCAGCTTACAACGCTGATTGCGTTGAGTACACTGATCTTGACTCGCTTGCCGGGCTAATCCCTACGCCGGGGCCTTGTGCCCCGGCCCATCTACGAAGGCGAACCACCCATGCAGCAACCCCGATCCCGTGCAAGTGGCATGCCTGAGTTGAGCGATTCGCAATCGAGAAGACGGCCCTTCACCCTGCTTATTGTCTTCATCGCCGTGCTGGGAGCGGTACATATATTGGTCCGCACCTCCACTTACGGCGCGGCTGTCGGCGTGGACGCCACAGTTTACCTGTCCACGGCTGTAAACCTCTTGGCCGGAGAGGGTTTGCAACACTTCGCAGGCGGCAACCTCTTGGCGTACCCGCCCCTGTTCTCCCTGCTCCTCGCGGCTATCGGGCTTTTGGGAATCGAGCCGCTGGAGGCGGGCCGGTGGGTCAACGCCGCCGCCTTCGGGCTGACCATCCTATCGGCGGGCCTCTATCTGTGCCGCCACCTCCGCTCGCCCGCCGCACCCTACTTGGCACTGGCGGCCAGCGTGCTCCTAATGGCCTCCTTTCCCTTGAACGATGTCGCGTCAAAGCTCTTGACTGAGCCGCTCTTCGTCCTGTTCACGCTCCTCGCCTTAATGCAGTTGGCGTCCTTCCTGCACCGGAGGACGGCCTACCTTCCCCTGATGTTGGCAGGGGTTTTCAGCGCCTTGGCCGCGGCGATTCGCTATCCGGGAGTAGCCCTGATCTGCGCCGGAGTCCTGTTGCTGCTGGCGCATCGGACGCCACCCTTTGCCGCACGGCTGAAGTATGCCTTTGTATTTGGCGCCGTTTCGTCCATTCCCTTGGCGGCGGCACTGGCCCGGAACTGGGCGATCTCCGGGACGCTGACAGGGCAGCGAAACGCGTCGGAGTTGTCCCTGTTCGACTCGCTGCGCCAAGTGGCGTATGCATTCAAGAAGTGGTTGGTCCCCCCGCACGCGCCGGACGAGTCCGCTTATCTTTTGTGGCTCGCCGTCGGGGTCGGGTTGGTGGTTCTGGCCGGCGCGGCAGTAGTCCTTCGGTCCACTAAAATGCAAAGCGATGGTAGGTCCGGGGGCTGGAATGACGGAGAGGCCGCGCCGGCGTATTTCAGCTTGGGGCCGGCTATTCCATTCGGGGCGTTCGTCTTGGTCTATCTGGTATTCATGGTTGCCGTCGCGATGTTGCCAATCAGTCCGAAAATCTACAGCCGATACCTTCTGCCGGTTTACGTGCCGCTGCTTTTGGCGGCGGTGTTCCTGCTCGATCGGTTCCTGTGCATTGGGGCGGCCGGCCGCGCGGTTGCCGCGAGGTGGGTTGTGGTTTCCCTCATTCTGATAGGTGCCTCGCTCCACGTCGGCTTCTCGGCGCAAAGGAACCTCCGTTTTACCGCCATAGCATTGGAATCCGGGTACTGGGGCCTGACATTGCACCCACCTTACAACGTCGCCTACTGGGAAAATTCCGCGACGCTGGATTACATCAGGACCAACCGCATCAATAGCGGGTTTTACACCAACAATCCCTATCTTGCTTGGTTTAGGGACAGGACCGCCGCCCCGGGAAAATACCACAGTCTCCCGCGCCGCATTCCCGATTTGGCGCAGTCCATGATGCAGTGGACCGAGGACGGTGCCGGCGCAGATATCGTTTGGTTCAACGGTCAAAATGGTTACAACTACGACGCCATTGACGTCCGCCTCCTGCCCGGCGTGGAGGTGGTGGCCGAGTTGTCCGACGGCGTTGTGTTCCGCGTCCACAATAGCAAATAGGGAACAAAAATGAACCCGTGCTCCCCCCGCAAATTAATCTCCCTACAGCAGGCTTTCGAGACTCCGCTGGACGAGGCCAATCACTACTACAGGCGGCATGTGAACGACAAGCTGCTCAGTCTCTATTCGATTCTCGGCACCGGCAATTTGGAGTACACAAGCGCACTAGGATCCGAGCTCAAACTGGCCGATGGGACGACCGTTCTCGATTTCACTTCGGCGATGGGCAGCCTTTCATTGGGCCACAACCATCCGCGCATCGTGGCGGCCGAAAGAGCCTGCCACAACCGCGAATTAGTCGATATAATGAAAGTCGGGCCGAGCAGGATCCAAGGCGTTCTCGCCTACAACATCGCCCAGCTCTTGGGACCGGCACTCGACACCACGATATTCTGCGTCACCGGTGCCGAAGCCGTCGAGGCGGCGATGAAACTCTGCGAGATCGCCCAAGGTCCCAAACGACGCAAATTCCTCGTGGCCACCGGGTCCTTCCACGGCAAATCGCACACCACGCTGTCGATAACAAAGAGCGGCGACTACGGACGCGGCGTGCTCCGAGGGCTGCCGCCCGAATGCATCCTCGAGGTGCCTTTCGGCGACGCGGACGCGGCCAGAGAGCAGATCGCAGTTCATGCCGACAGCATCGTTGCCGCGATCCTCGAACCAATTCAAGGTCAGGCCGTGGTCGTGCCGCCAAACGGGTATCTCAACGAGATGGGGAACCTCTGCAAAGACGCCGGCATTCTGCTGGTGTTCGACGAAACAAAGGTCGGGCTATGCAGAACCGGCCGGATGTTCGCATACGAGTGGGACGCCGCCGCACCGGACGCGCTCGTGTTCGGCAAGGCTCTCGGAGGAGGCAAACGCGCAGTTTCAGTCGTTGCGACCTCCCGCGAACTCTTCCGCAAAGCCTATGGCAAGAGGCAGTCCTGCGCGTTGCAAACGACGACCTTTGGGGGCATCGGCGAGTCGTGCGCGGTGGCGATTGAAGCGCTCAATATCATGGTGGACCAAGGGCTGGCCGCCCAAGCCGAGAGCAAGGGAGCATACCTACACGCCGGGCTGCAACGAATCCAAGAGCGATTCCCCGCATTCGTGCGCGAGACGCGAGGCCGGGGCCTGTTTCAAGGCATCCGCTTGCGGCTCCAGCCTCGCGTCACGGCTGCGTTCGGTGTGCTCGATACGAAAACCGTCAAATCCGCCACGGCCGCTGCCTTTATAAACTACATGCTGCGCAAGCACCGCATACTCCTGCATTTCCTCGACAGCGACCCCGACGTGATTCACATAATGCCGCCGCTGACCGCCTCAACCGAGGAACTCGACCGGCTCTTGTACGCCCTAGAGGCCACGTTTGAAGCCGGTTTGGCGCGCATTGCGTCGAATTTCGCCGAGCATCTCGGGGAGCAGGCACTTGCCTTTCTAAAGAGTGGAGAGTAGGTCAAGTCAGTCAAGCCGCTGCAATGAGACGACTCGCAGCCCATTGACTTCTTCCAGCACCTCGGTTTTCCAAGAACCCGTCAAAGACATTTCCGCTCTGTACAAAGACATCATAACCACGCCTCCTTGCTCCAAATGGCGCGGCACCTGTTCGAGAAAACGGCGCAGCAGTTCTCTCCTTTGTTTCCCGACGAAGAAATACGCGATGGCGATGACGACGCGGTTGTTGCGCGGCATCAGGGACTTTACGAACTCCAGCGGTGCCGCAGGAGCTGATGTGTGCCCCAAAGGAGGATTGAAAACAATCAGATCGAATAGACCGGAGACGTCACTGAAAAGGTCGCTGTACTTGAACTTTAGCTGCATGTTGTTTGCCCGAGCGTTGCGATCTGCACACTGGAGCGCGGTGCCGTTGACGTCTACACCCATGCACCGCCAGCCGCGAGACCGAAGGTATAGCGCGATGAAGCCGGTTCCGCTGCCCATGTCCAGCGCCGTCCGGCCCGCTTGTCGCCCCGCGTGATGCGCCATCCTAAGGGTATCGGGGCCAACCCGGGAGACCCCGGGCCAGTTGTTGACGAGAATGTCGTTGAATTCCTTGTACTGCATCTGGAGACGTCCCCTATGGGCTGATCGACGCGGACATGGGTGGGGCTGCCGACCCGCCGGTCGGCTCCAGCCGGATAAAGGTCTTGAGCAGCTCCCACTGCCAAGAGTGCGGAAAGCCGTAAGGGTCTTGCTGGCTCGGCCAGCCAGTCCAGCGGGAGGTGTTGCAAGGGTAGCGGATAATGAGCTGCGCCAAGAAGATGTCGGGCAACTCCCCCACCCAGATTTCCATGGCCTCGGCGAACAGCTCCAGCAGTTCCTCGTCGCCGACCTGTAGGGGCGCGATGCGCTCGACAATGCGGTCGAACTCCTCGTTGCGCCAGCGCGAGGTAGTGGACCACAGCGGCGCCGGCTGTCCGGTGGGCCGGAAGTACTGCGAGGTGTAGTACGACAGCATCAGGTAGGGGTCCATGCCGCGCACCCCGCTAGGCCCCTTGCAGCCGAGGGAGACCGCCTGCTCCCCGGTCTGCACCAGAGAAGTTAGGCCGGGCGAGGTGTCGAAGTTCGCATCAAAACCAGCGTCGCGTAGCTGCTGGGTCAGCGGCGGACCGTAGGCTCGCAGCCACTGCGGCACGTACATGGCGATCTCGACGCGCTCGCCCTCCGAGCTGACCCACAAGCCCTCGTCATCCTTGCGATAGCCTTTCCCCTCCATGATCCGGTCCACCTCTTGCAAGTGCGGCTGGGCGTCGTACCCGTGCCGCGCGAGAATCTCCTGCAGGGCCTCGTCAAAAGGCGCGAACCATTCGTAGGGCGTAAAGGGATGCAGCGCGACCACGCCGGCCCCGGACTCGGCTAGCTGGACGAGTTTCTCCCGGTCGATGGCCATGCTGATCGCCCGGCGAATCTGCGGATCGTCAAAGGGCGGCTCCGAGCAGTTCACATTGAGGTCGATGGGACACCAGTCGAGGTAGCCATACGGCGGTTGCCTGTCGGAGAAGGTCACGACCCGCGCATTGCGCTCCAACACGCTTTCGAGGGTGAGCACCTGCATGATGGGGGCCATGTCGAGCTGATCGGTCAGCAGCAGTTGCGCGGCTTGGCTCTCCTCCTGCTGCGGCACGTAGATGATTCGCTGAATTCGCGGCAGCCGCTTGAACCCGGTCTTAGCCGCCCACCAGTCCTCGCGCAGGTCGTAGATCTTCTGGTGCGGCGAAGCATGCACGAGGCGGTAGGGACCCGTGCCGAGGGGCAAGCCGCCGTCGATGTCGTGGAACGTGAACTCTAGGGGGTCTTGGTCTTTCCAGATGTGCTCGGGCAAGACGAAGATGCCGTGGTTGCTGCTCAGGGTGGTCGCCCAAAACGCCGGTCCCGCCTTTTTCAGCACCAGCCGCACGGTGTGGTCATCGACGACCTCGGTGGAGTCGAAGAACTCGGGCAGATCGGCCAGATGCACCATGGACTCGGCGTGAGTGCGCAGCAGGTCAAAAGTGAAGGCCACGTCGCGCGCGGTGAACGGGACGCCGTCGGCCCATTCGATGCCCTCGCGGATCTTCACGGTGAGCGCGGTCGAGCTGTCGTCGTACTCCCAGCTTTCGGCCAGCCAGTTCTCGTATTCCCCGGTGAGCACATTGTACATGATCAGCGGCTCAAACACGGCCGGCAGCGTGCCCATGTGGAATCCCTGATCGGAGCCGGGGATGTAGGGGTTTTGATTGTCGAACAGGGCATACTGGTTTGGGCCGCCGTTCATCAAGATCAGGGTGCGGTCTCGGGGGACGTCGTCCAGCACCACGGCCGGCCCGCAGCTAACCAGCACCGCACATGCCGCAAGCAGGAACAGCGGCACCCCTTGTATGTTGAAGTTATTGTTCTTCAAAGGAATAGGATTGGGAACGGCAAGGCTATGCGTCCTCGCGCGACCGCTGTATTTGGTTGGCGAGCGTCTCGACATCTGGCGCAGTAAGCCATTGCTGTCGATCAACCGAGTAATTGTCTTTGCCCGTTTCGTACTGATGGAAAAAACGAATCGTTCCAAATTAGGTCGAGTTTATGCAAAAGGGCCTCAATATCGAGTTCGTGAATCTGATTCGCCGTCATCTTTAGGGCGTTCATTTCGACAGGTTCAACAAGCGGACTAATAAGACGCGCATAAGACGCGCATAAGACGCGCATAAGACGCGCATAAGACGCGCATAAGACGCGCATAAGACATTAAACGTTTTATTCGCCGAACTCGGCAAATAATCCTATCGGCTTCGCACCCTGTTCCACCGCGCCACCTGACCGCGGCCCATGGATACGACCAGCCCCCGTTTCTTCAATACCGCCAAAGCCCATCGCACTTGTCGTTTGCTGGCATCAAGCCGGAGCCGGGGACGAATCTCGCGCAATGCCAAGCCGTCGTCTGCCTGATCCAGCAAGGTGAGAATTGCCTGCTGTAGGTCCGTCAGCCCTGCTCGGCCTCCTTTGGAAGGTACATAGTGCCCATGTCGAAAGCACACCGTGATACATCCACCGGCATCCTCAATTTCGGGGCGCGGCAACCCTGCCGCAGTTGTCAGTTCCGCCATCTTGAGCGTCCCACGCCCCCATTCTTCGATAAGGCCGCGACGATAAAAAGTACGGGCGATCAGCGGGTTCCAAGGCAGTGATTCGTGCGGCGCGAACAGCTTCTCTGGGGTCAACCCAAAATGCAGCGTACCAGAAGAAGTCACCTCCAAGCGATCGTCGTACACTGCCACGCCTACGGAACCGCCGCCGATCGCGTAATCGCGATGGCACAGAGCATTCGCCAGCGACTCGCGCAGTGCGAGGGGCGGATAGAGCGGCTCGTCGATTCGCTCGAAGCGATCCGCTTCAAAGCGTCCGGCGATGGGCAAAGTATCGCGCAGAAAGCGTTCCGCACTCGCCAAGAGCACAAAGGCGTTGCCGTGGAATTGTCGATTGTCGAGAAACTCCGTGCGGTCGAGGCCCCGGAAGCGAGCGACGCGAAGCAAACATTGCGGCATCTCAAATTCGAGGCACTCGGCAGTGCCGAACAGTACGGCCGCCGCACGCAACAAGACTCCGTGCCGAAAAAGCCCCAAGCCGCGCAGCAACTCGGTCGGTTCCCTAGTCCCTGGGTCTTCCAATCGGCCGCGCCGGATCGCCTCGGCAACCGTGCGTCGAATCTCTCCCACATCGAGGTCTTCGACTGACCACCCAATGGCCGGCTGATTCTCCCAGCGTTGCTCGCTGTGCATGCGCTCAAAGAGCATCCGATTGTACTCATCGGCCGACATTGCTACGGTGGTATTGCCAATCCGGCGATAGGCCGCACCCCGGTAAACATACGGTCTCGCCGGTCCCTGAGTTGCGCTGATCACAATCACCTCGCGATTTCCCGCTATGGGAACTCGTTCGACCGGAGGAAAGGCCGGCGGATCGATCTTTTGAATCTCAGCACTCACCTCCTCAATCGTCCGCTCGCTCACCTGCTGGCCAACCACATTTCCCGTCGGCGCGACACCAAACAGAACGTGCCCCCCGCGTTGGTTGAGCATAGCACACACGGTTCTGAGTGCCTCTCGGCGCGTCCCGGTCGTGCTCTTGAACTCCAACACCTCGGATTCGCCGGTTGCGGCCAGTGCTGTGATTTGGTCCGGCGTCATGGGATTAGCTCGTTTCGACAGGTTCAATGAGTGGGTGTGATTGCCGATCCGCGCCTCGTGCGCGTCTGCGTTGTCGAGACGGTTTTTGGGCGATGAGAATGCAGCGGGTGGCTCGTGGTTGCGGGCACCACATCGTTCACCCTCCTCCGTAGGACAGGCCGGCGACCTGCTCTTCCGACAGCACGGCGGCGTCCTCGTAGAGGTAGCAAGCCGCAGCGCGGCCAGCATCGGTCTGCACCAGCGGCGGACGCTGCTGGCGACAGCGCGGCATGACGTGGGGGCAGCGCTCGGCAAAGGCGCAGCCGCCAGTGGCGCTCGGGACCTGTGTGTCCTCTTCCACAGTCGGCGACTCAACCGCGCCTGCGCCCCAGCGGCGTTTTGCGTCCGGCAACGGGATCGAACTTACCAGTAGCTGCGTGTAGGGATGTTTCGGCCCCTTGATGACCTGCTCCACGTCGCCCACCTCGACCACCGCACCTTGGTACATGACGAGAATGGTGTGGCTCAGTTGGTACGCGGTAGTCAGGTCGTGGGTGATGTACACGAGACTGATGCCGCGCTCCCGATGAATGCGGGACAGCGTCTCCAAGATGGTAGCGCGCAATGAGGCGTCCACCATGGACACCGGCTCGTCGGCCACGATCACGCGCGGGTCGAGCAGCAGGGCCCGCGCCACCATGATACGCTGGCGCTGACCGCCGCTCAGTTGATGGGGATAACGCCCGAGAGTCTCCTCCGGGCGCAGGCCGACCGCTTGCAGCCCCTCCTCAATCCGCTGCCGCCGCTCGGGGCGCGAAAGCTCCGGGAAGAATTTGGCGACCGGCACCGTTAGAGTGTGATCCACCCGGTAGAACGGGTTGAACACCTCAAAGGGGTCCTGAAATACGGCCTGCACCTGCCGGCGAAAGGTCTGCCGCGCCTTGGCGTTGAGCGTGCGCAGCTCCGCGCCCCGGTAGCGCACCGAACCGCCGGTGGGAGGCAGGATGCCCAGCAGCAGGCGCGCCAAGGTGGTCTTGCCGCTGCCGCTCTCGCCGGCAATGGCCACCACCACGGGATCGTTCTCCGGGATCACCAGCGAGGCGCCGGCGACTGCCGCGATTCGGCGGCGGTCGAACAGGCCGCCGCCAAAGGTCCGGCTGGCACCCCGCGCTTCTAACAGCGGCGCGCTCACGCCACCTCGTGCAGATGGCAGGCCGCTCGGCGCTCGGCCGCCACCACTTTTAGCACCGGTACGCGCTCCGAGCAGCGGTCCATCACCTGCGGACAGCGCGGGTGGAAGGGGCAGCCCGGCGGCGGCTCCAGCAGCGAGGGCGGCAGTCCGGGGATGCCGCGGAACACGCCCTTGCGCTCCAGAGACGGCAGGCTTTCTACCAGCAGGCGCGTGTACGGATGCAGCGGCTCTTCGAGCAGACTTTGTACCGGCCCAAGTTCGGCCAAGCGGCCAGCGTACATCACGCCGATGCGGTCCGCGCACTGGGCCATCAGGCCCATGTCGTGGCCCACCAAAATCACCGCGGCGTCGAGTTCCTCCTGCACGCGGAACAAGGTGTCCATCACGCGCTTTTGCACGACCACGTCCAAGGCGCTGGTCGGCTCATCGGCGATAATCACCTCGGGGCGCAAGGCTACGGCAATGGCCATGCCGATGCGCTGTTTCATGCCGCCGCTGAGTTCGTGGGGGTACATGCGCGCTGTCGCCGGGTCCAGCTCGACCAGCGCCAGCAGGTGCTGCACCCGCTCCTGCAGGGCCTCGCGGTCTGGCCGCGCCTCGTGCGCCTCAATCGTGTCGGCGATCTGCGCACCTACCCGCATCACCGGGTTGAGCGAGTTCATCACGCCTTGGGGGATCAGGGAGATGCGCGAAAAGCGCACGCCCCGCATCTCCTCCTCGGACAGCGCCAGCAGTTCCAGTTCGCCGAGCTGGACTTGGCCCGCTTCGATCCGCCCAGGCGGCCGGATCAGCCGCATCAGGGCCATGGCCGTTGTGGATTTGCCCGAGCCCGACTCGCCTACCAAACCCAGCCGCTCTCCCCTCCGCAGCTCAAAGCCGACGCCCTCTACGGCGCGCACCGGTCCCCTCGGAGTGTGGTAGTGGACGCGCAGGTCCTGCACCCGCAGCACGACGCGGCCTTTGCTCTCGGCGTTCACGACGCGACCCGCCATATACGCGGATTGGCAATGCGGTCCAAGCCCATGGAGATGAGGAACAAGCCGAGAAAGATCAGCACGATCATCACAATCGGCGGCACCCACCACCACCACATGCCTCGCAGCAGGGAAGTGTAGTACAAAGCCCAGTACATGGTCATCCCAAGGGTAGGCTCATTCTGCGGCCCCAAACCCAACGCTTCCAGTCCGATCGAAGCTAACACCGCAGCCGCCACCGCACTGACAAAGCTGGCCGCCAGATAGGGCAGCAGATTCGGCAGCAGCTCGCGGGCGATAATCTCCAAGTCCCTCATGCCGGAGAGCCGCGCCACCTGCACGTACGCGCGCTCGCGCATGGACAGCACCTGCGAGCGGATAGTGCGCGTCGGCAGCATCCACGCCAGCGAAGCCACCACGAGGGCCATCATATCGACCGTGACGGCCGTGCGCAGCGAGGTCGCCAGCACCACGAGAAACAGAAGGCCGGGCACGGTCAGCAGCACGTCGGCCGCCCCCCGGATCAAGGTATCTACCAAGCCGCCAAAGTACCCGGCGAGAAAGCCGAGGATGATGCCGATGCCAAGGCCCACGGCCCCGGCGAGAAAGCCGACCCTGAGCGTGAGCGGCGTACCGGCCACCATCACCGCGAGCAGGTCCCGCCCGGCCGCGTCCGTGCCGAGGAGGTGCTCCAGCGACGGCGACAGATTGGGTTCGGCCGAGCCGACGCGGGCCAGCTCCGTATCGACGAACAAGGCCCCCACAGGACCAAAGGCGAGCACGACAGAGACGACGATTAAGCCGGCCGCAAGCTGGGGGTGGCGGCGCGCTGCTGTGGCGATCGCAGAGAGCATCATCGGCGGTAGGCAGTGGGGCAATCCACATCAAGGAGAAAACGCCAAGCGGCGGCGACTTCGATCGCGCCGGTGTCAACGGCAATGCGTTCCTCTTCGCCGGGGCCGGCAAGTCCACCGCGGGTCACCAGCACACTCGTTCCCAAGTTTAGCTCGCCCATGGCGTCGCGCAGTGCGGTCACTTCCCGTTGCTTGGTCCTCGGGTCTGCAAGGGACTCGCATACTTGGATCAGCAGGCGCGAGCCGTCCTCCATGCAGGCGACGAAATCCACTTCGCGACCGCTCCTCGACTTGTAGTAGAAAACCTCGGGGGTAGCGCGGCGGAGCGCCGTGAACACGAGGTTTTCGAGCAAATGGCCGCTGTTTACGAGGATGCCGGAGGAGACCGATTCAACAAGTGCGTGATCGACGCAATAGATTTTCTTGGGGTTCGCGTTGGCCCGTGCTAGGGATGCGTCGAAGAGGCGCACTGTGAACAGGAAGAAGGCATCCTCGAACCAGTGCAGGTAGTCGGAAACCGCCGACTTAGGTGCGCGATGGCCGAGTGCCTGCAAGTAGCCGGTAAGGCGGTTGACGGAGTACAAGGACGCAATGTTGTCCACCAGCCAGTGGGCCAGATCAGAGACCGCTCGGGGATGGGAGACGTCGTGGCGTTCGATGAGATCGCGGAACAGCATCGCGCCCCAATACTCCTGGTGAGTTTTAATCCGCAGCCGGCGGTCAAAACCCGCGACCTCCGGGAACCCGCCGCTCTCCCAGTACTGATCGAATCCGCTCTGGATCAGCAGGCGTCGCCGGGCGGACAAGGAACCGGCACTGTCGATACCCTTGAAGTCGAGGAACTCTCGAAACGAAAAGGGGAACAGCGCCCGTCCGCGCATCTGCGTTGCGACCTCCCGCGACAGCATCCGCGCCGACGAGCCGGTGATGTACACCTCGCACTTCTCGGTGCGCATTATCCGATCCACAAAAGACTCCCAGCCGGGTACGACCTGAATCTCGTCGAAGAAGCAGTAAACCGTTTGTGTGTTCTTCTTCTCGGGGTAAAGCAAATAGTATGTCTCCAGCACTGCGGCGAGTCCATCGCGTTGCAGGTGATGCAGGCGGTCGTCGAAGAAGTTCAGATACAGGATGTTATCGCGGGGGATACCAGCGTCGAGGAGCTTGCGGATGAGCTGGAACAGAAAGGTGGATTTTCCACTCCGCCGCGGGCCGATGCAGACCGTTGCCTTTCCCGGTGCCGTCTTCACCGCGACCCGCCGCGGGACGCCGGTCGCCAGCGCCTCCTCCTGAAAGTCCAAGATGATTTCCCTCAGCGCACCCGTAGCAGTCAATTTTATTCCCGATTTTTCGTTAAATTGGACATTAAAATTACCAATTTTAATTATGATTGGCAAATAATACTACCGATATGGGTGCGCGCGGTAGGCAATGCGCGGGTCGAGAAGCGGATAAACCAAGTCGAGAATCAAGGTCACCACGGCGATGGCGAGGATGACCATGAGCACGACGCCGTAGATGACGAAGTAGTCAAAAGTCTGCACGGCGCGGTACAGCACCGTGCCCACACCCGGGTACGCGAACACCACCTCCACCAGCACGGCCCCGGACACGACGTAGCCCATGGCCAGCGCCAAGGCCGTAGTCTGCGGCAACAGGGCGTTGCGCAGGGCGTAGCGGAAGAAGATGTCGCGGCTCTTCAGGCCCCGGGCCTCGGCGTAGTTGACGTAGTCCTCGCCCTGGACGGTGACCATCATGCCGCGCATCGACAAAGCCCAAAACCCCACCGACGACAGCACAATCGACAGGGCCGGGACGATGGAGTGATAGAGCGCGTCAATGGCAAAGGCCAAGGTCGGCCCGGGCAGGGTTCCCAAGGTGAAACCGCCGCCGAGGGGAAAGGCGCGCAGGGTGAAGCCCAGCAAGAACACGAGGACCAAGCCGAGCAAGTAATAGGGAATCGCCGACAGCGCCAAGAAGGGCGCGGCAAAGTAGTGCAGGGCACCGGGGGATCGCGGCCACGCCAGCAGGGCGCCGAGCACCGTGCCGAGGGCAAAGGCGATCAGGGTCGCCGTCGTCAGCAGACCGAGCGTCCACGGCAGAGCGCGCAGGATGATGTCGGAAGCGCGGCTCGGAAAGTTGGCGATGGAAACCCCAAAGTCGAGACGCGCCACATCTCCGAGGTAGCGCAGGTACTGCTTCCACAGGGGCTGGTCGAGACCGAAGCGGGCCTCGTACGTGGCTACTACGGCCTCCATGTCGGTCTTGCCCGCGCCGCCGAAGGAGACCGCCTGCAACAGGCGCTCGCGGATGGGGTTCACCGGCGCCAGCCGCGGCATCAGGAAGTTGATGGTGGCCCCGGCCCACACGACGAGCAGGAACACCCCGAGGCGGCGGAAGACGTAGTTGAGCGACAAGTCAGCTTGACTCCGCGCCGAAGAAGCCGAGGTCTTCGCGCACCGCGCCGCGCGCCACCTCCTCGTCGAGCGCGACCCCGAGACCGGGAGTTTGCGGCAAGGCGATGCGCCCGTTGACGATCAGGTCGCGCTCCACCGTGAGGCTGTTCCACAGCTCGTTGTCGAGGTGGTGGAACTCCAACACTTGAAAGTTGGGAGACGCAGCGCACGTGTGGCACATGGCCACGGTGCCGATTGGGCTACAGATGTTGTGCGGTGAAATCGGGATGTAGTACATGTCGGCCAGATCGGCGATGCGCCGGCCCTCGGACAGGCCGCCGGCTTTGGCCAGATCCGGGGAGATGATATCCGTGGCCTGCGTCTCGACCAACTCGCGGAATCCGTGCCGCGTGTACAGGTTTTCGCCCGTGCAGATCGGAGTGCGCGTCGCGGCCTTCACTTCCCTGAGCGCGGCGACGTTTTCGGCTGGAATTGGATCTTCCAACCACATCAAATCCAGCACCTCAAGCGCGTAGGCAACCTTGAGGATGTCGTGGGGCGCGTACGCCCAGTGGGCGTCGATGAGCAAATCGGTATTGGGATGCAAGGCTTGGCGGATCGCCGTTACTACTTCGAGGTGGAAGGCGATGTCGCTGTTGCTCATGGTGCGGTTGTAGTGGTCGCGCCGGTTGGGGCGCGGATCAATGTCGAACTTGATGGCGTCAAAGCCGCGCGCTTCCACTGCCTTGGCCTTGGCGGCCCAAGATTCGGGATTGTCGTCCTCGTCGCCGGCGTGGCAGTCGTTGTACACGCGAATTGAGTCGCGGTACGCGCCGCCCAGCAATTGCCAGATCGGCACGCCAAGTGCCTGTCCGGCGATATCCCACAGCGCCATCTCAATGCCGCTAATCGCACTCATCACCGCGCCTTGGTAGTACCCCGACGCCGACATTGAGCTTTGCATGTCGCGGAAGAGCTTATCGACGTTGCGCGGGTCCTCGCCGATGAGGGCGCGGTGGGTGAGGCGTTCATCCACCGCGATGTGGTGGACGCCGGCCCCGTGATAGGCCTCGCCAATGCCGGTGATTCCCGCGTCGGTGCGCACCTTCACCAGCACCCAAGGCATGGGTTGTAGTAGCACGGCACCCACATCGACAATTTTCATCGCTACCCTTCTCTGTCGCTATTCTCAATCTGCGCGAGACATTGGTGCGTCCTTCCCGTTGAATGAAGATACGCTCCTCATTACATTGAAGGCGTCCAAAGCGCCGCCAATGTATTGCCCCCCCCACCCTCCGTCAAGCTCTTTAGGAGAAACCACATGATCCGCCTCAACCAACAGCAAATCAGCTTTTTCGACACCTTCGGCTACTTGGCACTGCCGGGGTTGATGGCCGACTGCATCGACGAGATCACCGACGCCTTTGAGCAGGTTTGGGCCGAGCGCGGCGGGGGCCACGATGGCCAACCGCACGATGGCGAACGGCGTTCCTGCATCGTGCCCTTCATCGATCAACACGAGCGCCTGTGCGCCCTGCTCGACGATCCGCGCATCGAAGGGCTGCTCGCCAGCCTGCTCGGCGACGACTTCAACTACAGCAGCTCCGACGGCAACTACTACGCCGGCGACACCCAGTGGCATTCCGATGGCTACCAAAAGGAAGTGCGCCACGTCAAAATCGCCTTCTACCTCGATCGCCTGACCCGCGACACCGGCTGCCTGCGCGTGATCCCGGGCAGCCACCGGCGCGGCGACCAGTACGCCGAGACGCTCGAAGCCAACGCGCGCCAATCGCAGGACCTGTGGGGCCTCTCCGGCGACCAAGTGCCGGCCGTCGCGCTCGAAATCGTCCCGGGAGACGTCGTCGTCTTCCAGCACAACCTCAAACACGCGGCCTTCGGGGGCGGTGGCCGTCGCCGCATGTTCACCATCAACTGCATGGTGCGCGTACCCGACGATCAGCTCGACCTCGTCAAACAGGACATCGCCGGACTGGCCCGCTTCTGGACGGAGCGCGCGTACGGCGAAACCATGCTCGCCACGGCCAATGAACGCCGCATGGTGCATCTCGAACAGCGAATGGCCAACGACGGCCACCTCAAAGAGCTAGCGGCGAAGGCGCGGGCCGACATGGCCGAGCCTTCGCGGGGATAGAGAAATCATGAGCGACCACTACGAATTCAAAATGGGGATCTACCTCGGAGAGCTGCAGCAGCCATTCGAGCAATCGCTGGCGACGGCGCGCGATCTCGGCGCACGCTACATCTGGTGCGGCACGCACTCGGACAACCGCAGCCTGTACGAGCTTTCCGACGCCGAGATAGATCAAGCCGCCGCGCAAGTCGCCGCGCACGGTCTCGAGTTTTTCCTGCTCGACGGGGCCGGGTTGTTCAAGACAGTGCATCTCGCCGAGCTCGAGCCGGGCAAGATGCTGGAGCACGCCCAGTTCAAGGAGCATTTCACCAAGCTAAAACGGTCCATGGAGGTCTCGGCCCGCTTGGGGATCGGAGCGGTCGGCTGCAGCAGCTTTGCCTGGCCGGCCGAGTACAGCGGCGGCAAGCCGACTTGGCCGATGCGCTGGGCGACCCGGGGCGGCATCATCTCCGACGGCGACATGGAGAAGCTCGTCGAGGCGTTCTCCATGTTCGCCGACCTCGCCGAGAAGCGCGACATCGACATCGCCTTCCTGATGATGCAGTGGAATTATGGCAACACCAGCCGCAACTTTCGCCGCATCGTCGAGGCCGTAGGCTCGCGGCGCTTCAAGGTGCTGTGGTGCCCAGCCGACAACTACAACTGCGGCGAAATCGACAACGCCACCGCCGGATTTGAAAACCTGCGCCCCTACCTGCACGGCGTCCACGCCAAGGATCTGCGCACCATAAACGGCTCAAAGCTCGAATTCGAGTACGCGCCCATCGGCGATGGGGACGTTGACTACCCCACGATCCTGCGCAACCTGCGCGACAACCGCTGCGACGTCGTCCTGTCGATTGCCACCCACTTTCTGCCGGCAAGCGGGTCGCGGCTCGAAGCCATGCAGACGAACTACGCCAATATCCGCAGGCTAATCGGCGAGCTGTCGTAGCCTCTACCGTCTCATTCCGAATCCAACAGGAAGGTAGGCATGGCTGATTCGGCGCAGGGCGCCAGCGTCGTCATTCTATTCCGGGGTGGACGCTTGCCTGAGTGGCATCAACTCGACGAGACGCAGCGGCGCGACTACGAGCGCCAGCACGTGGACCTGATGCTGTCCGTCTCCGAGCACCACGGCTTGCTCGGCCTGCACGGGTATCGCCTGCTGGCACCCCGAGACAGTTGGGAGCGGTTCTGGACCATCGAATTCCCGGACTTGGCCGGTGCCGAGGCCTGGATGTCGGCTGAAGTGGAGCCTCCGTACGGACGCTATGGCTTCTACGACTACTCACTCGCCCGCCGCTGGCAACCGGAGGGCCTAGCTTGGCTACCCCGCAAGCCCGAGCCTCCCGTGGCCCCCGACGCGGATCCGCACGTAATCCCACCCCTGACCGTTGATCCCTCCTCGATCGTCGTACTCGCCTTTGGCGGCTGGCGTCGCGGCTCCGACCAAGTTGACCCCCGGACGCACGGCGACGAGGAGCACCAGCAGCGATTACAGGAGGTGGCCCGAGGCCACGGCCTCATCCACGGAGCGGTCTTCCGCCGGTTCGGGACCAGCACCAAAGGCGAATTTCTTTGGATCTTGGAGTTCCCCCGGCTGGCCGGTGCCGAGGCTTGGATCGAAGCCGAGACAGCACCACTAGCCAGAGTCCAGCAAAAACGCAACTTCCACCTCGCCAGACGCTGGGCACCCGGGTACTTCGCCACTTGGCCGCCGAGGATGGGCGGCTGAGGTCCAGCGGGCGAGCGACCGCACCCGCCATCAGAGCAGCATGTCGCCCACCAAGGCCAGTGCAAAGCCGCATACGGCACCGATGGGGGGTAGCCAGTGGCGTTCGAGTCGGGATTGGGGAGCGATGTCCTCAAACGTGAGGTAGAGGATGCCGCCAGCGGCGAACAGCATAATGGCCCCGAGTACTGCGTCGTGATCGGCGAGCCAGAACCAGCCGATGAGTCCGCAGATGGGACCGACCAAGCCGAATAGGACCATCCAGCCGAGTGCCCGGTCGCCGCCCGACTTGTCCCCTATCTCACGCCAAGCGTTGAACCCTTCGGGCAGATTCTGCAGGCCAATGAGCACAGCCAATAGAACGGTGTCTTCTTCGTTGGCGGCGAACATGCCCCCGAGTGCAATGGATTCAGGGATGAAATCCGCCGCCATCGCGCTGAACTGCGGTGTCGGCCGCTGTAGTTGCGCTTGGTACTTATCAAACGCCATGAACGCGAGGCCGCCGACCACCAAGATCCCTGTCGCGGCGAGCGGATGCGGCAGCCGCTCAATGCCCTCAGGAACCAACACTAGCGCCACGGCACCGACCAAGACGCCCCCGCCAAACGCGATTGCGAAGTGGCGCAGTTCCTCTTCGAGCCACTGTGGGCGGATGTGCTCAATGCGGGCCAGCAGTGCCCCGATGGGAATGCAGGCCCCGGCCAGCGTGGTCCAGATTAGCAGCAGGGTGAGCCGATCCAAACCGACGCGAATCAGTTCCTGTTCAGCGGTTTCCACACCTCACTCCGTTGGGATTTAGAACGCGCTCAGAACCAGTTTTCTTTATTCACCACATTCACCAAGACCTCGCCGCGGGCGAAGCGCTGGCAATTTTCCACCAGCAGATCGCGCCGGCGCTCGTCCAGATAAGGGCCGGCCGCGGCCACGTGCGGGGTCATCAGAAAGTTCGGAGCCGTCCACAGCGGGTGCTCCGGCGGCAGTGGCTCCTCCTCAAATACGTCTAGGCCGGCACCGGCGATTTGGCCTTCGCGCAGGGCTTGGTCGAGGTCGGCCAGCTTAGCGTTTGCGCCGCGACCAATGTTGACGAAGTACGCGCTGTTCTTCATCTGCTCGAACTGGGCGCTAGTGAAAAGGCCCTCGGTCTGCGGCGTCTGCGGCGCGGTGACCAAGACGAAATCCGCCCTCGGCAGGAGCCGGTTGAGCGCGTCCGGGCGGTATAACTCGTCAACGCCCGCCGGCGGCGACTCAACGCGAGGGTCGATGCCAATGGTCGTCATGCCCCAATTCTTGCACTGGTGCGCGGTCTCTGCACCAATCCCGCCGACGCCGACGATCAGGGCGGTGGCTTCGGGCAGGTAGGTCGAGGAGCTCGATTCCCCTCGGCTGCGCCAATGGCCGGCGAACTGGTCGCGGAAGTAGCGGTGCATGCCGCGCGCGAGCGCGAGCACAAAGGCCATGATATGGGCCGAGATGTGGTCGTTGAAGATGCCGCGAAAATTGGTCACAACCACGTCGCTGGCGATGAGTTGCGGGAAGTAATACCCCTTGGGCGGGCCAGCGGCTGGGGCGGCCAACCACTTGAGCTGGGCGGCCGCGGCCAACAGCTCTGGGTCCAAGGTGCCGAAACAGGCTTGCGCGGTGGGGAGAGCGGCGAGAGCTTGGGCGCGGCTTGCGCAGTGGACGATCTCCATCGCGGGGACGGCCGCGGACATGGCAGCGGCTAGCTCGCGGGTGCGCTCGCTAGCAGGTGCCAGAAAAACGAACTTGAAGGACATGGCATTCCTTTCGCTAATTTGCACAGGGATAGGGCCGTTTTGGCGGGAATATATCGCAAGGCACCTGAGACGACAATTGAGCCGCAATCCCTCCCGCTCCTGTCAAACCGTTCACTTTTGTCGGCATCGTGCGTATATTTCCCGCTAGATGCAGCATCACTCCCTAGACCCTCAATCAACGGCTTTGGCCATGCCCCCCTGCTCCCCAATAACACCCGCTGAAATGGATGCCTACCGCGAGGCGGCCCGCCAACGCCACCGCGCCGCAAAGGAGCGTCTGCAGATTCGTCGTCAGCGCGCTTGGAACCTAGCGCGGCAAGCCGCCCGCCTACTAGAAAACCACTTCAACGCCAAGCGGGTAGTGCTCTTCGGCTCACTGGCGCACGAGGACCGACTCAACCTCTGGTCCGATATAGATATCGCCGCTTGGGGCCTCCAGCCCGAGGACACTTGGCGGGCACTCGGAGCGGTCATGGATCTCGACTCGGATATCGAAGTGAACTTGGTCGATATGGCCTGCTGTCGTCCTGTTTTAAGAGCGGTTATCGAGCGCGAAGGGATCGAGCTGTGATCGCCCACTACATCGTCAGTGCCGAGCGCATCCGCCGCGAATTAGAAGAGCTCGAACAGGTTGTGACGCGAGTTCGCCGAGCTGTGGAGGCCACCGAAGGAGACTCGGTGGATAGCGACCTCTATTGGGACGCGATCGCGCTCAACCTGCACGATTTCTACACGGGCGTAGAGCGCCTTCTGCGCCATATCGCCGCCCAAGTAGATGGACACCTACCCGAAGGCAGCGAATGGCATCGAGAGTTGCTGCGGCAAATGGCCACCCAGCTACCGCGAATTCGGCCGGCCGTGTTTTCTAACGCGACCATCAAGCGCTTGGACGAATATCTGCGCTTCCGCCACGTGGTGCGCAACGTCTATGCCTTTGCGCTCGACCCGCAGCGCATAAGGCCCTTGGTCGAAGCGCTAGAAGGCGACTTCGCCCAAGTCAAGGATGAGCTAGCGATCTTTATCGACTTTCTCGCAGGATTGGCCGACGCCGACTAGCTCCTCGTCCAATGAACGATCCCACGCCCCCAGCCCTACTCTACGCCAAGGTCGCCCTGCCCCCGGCGTTCACCCGTCCCGACGCAAGCGGCCGGCCGGTAGGCGGCGACCTCCGCATCGGCGACCTGACTGGAGACGGGCAGGTCGATTTCCTCGTGTACAATGCCTTGGGGGGCATCAAACCCTGCTTTCTAGGGGCCTTTTCGCTCGCCGGCGAGCCGCTCTGGACGGTGGGGAGTCGGGATTTTACGGCTCTCGACGCGGACGCACCGGGACGCCTCACCGCGATTTCTCCCGACCGCCCGGGGCCGGTAGCCATCTGCGACATAGACCAAGACGGGCGGCAAGAGGTCCTCTGCTTCCTCGTCGATCCCCGCGTGAAGCGCACCAGCAAATGGAACCTCGCAGACGTTCACATCGCCATCCTCGACGGGCGCACAGGTGCGGTCAAACGCTGGGCCGCGCCCGAGGAACTAGCCCGCTGCAACGCCTGCGCGGACGGAGAAATGCACGTCCCCAACTACGTGCATCAGCGGCTGCTAATCGCCAACTTCTCCGGGCACGACCAGCCGCGCGATTTTGTCGTCAAGCTGGGCAGCGATGTCCTCGCGTTCAACGACCGGCTCGAAGTGCTGTGGCACTATCGCAGCAAGTGGCATCGCTATCCGCAGCACGCGGCGTACATTCCGGCTGTCGGCGACCTGGATGGCGATGGGCGCGACGAGGTCAACGGCGGGCACTTCGGCCTCGACCACGACGGGCGCGTCTTGTGGGAAACCTTTTTGGGCGACCATGCCGACAGCGCATTGGTGGACCAATGGGGAACGGGGCCAGCGGCCATGGTCTCGGGCGGCGGCCAAGTGCTCGACCAAAGCGGACGACGCCTACTGCACTTGGGGGCGGACGTGGTGCCGCACGGGCAGGAAGTGCGCTGCGGCAACTTGCGGCCCGAGCTAGCGGGCCGCGAATTGGCCCTACGCTACAACGGGCACCATGCCGACGTGATGATCGTCGCGCACAGCGGCGCAGTGCTCAGCCGCTTTCGGGTAGATGAGTCGCCGAACAACACCGGGCTAGAAATCGTGCGCTGGAATGGGCCGGAACAAGGGGATTTGCTGTACAGTCCGGCCGCCCTCTTCAACGGTCGCGGCCACAAGGTCGCAACCTTCCCGGGGCTACCCGCGCCGACCGGGGGCAAGATGGGATGGTATCACTGCTTTCCGGCCGATGTGTGCGGCGACGAGCGCGAGGAAGTGGTGCTCTACGATCCATATAGCGATGCCGTGTACATCTACACGCCCGCGCCGCTCGACGAGAGCCGGTTTGGCCGCTACCACCACGGCCCGCGCCAGTACAACGCACGCCTCCTCAATTGAATACGGTCCATCATGGTCGACAAATTCCTAATCGCATCCATTGACTGCTGGCGCTACGACGCCCTGAGCCGGACGAACCCGCGCTTTAACACGCCCAAATTCGATCTGCTGACGCGGGATTACGCCTTTGCTGAGCACTACTTTGTCACCGCGCCGGCCACCCGCCCTTCGCATACCTCGCTGTTCACCGGGCTGTACCCTTTTGAGCACGGGCTTTTTGGGCAGACCTACTTGAAGATGTTCGCGGACGTGGTCAACCTGTTCGACGTTTTTGCCGCGGCCGGGTACAAGGTGCGGGGATTTTCCGAGCGGCCGGACGTATTCCGCTTCCTCGACTTCGCGCCTTTTATCGGGCCAGTCGATCCGGCAGCCACCCAGCAGCACCTAGGGTCGCTTGAACGCTTGTGCGCCGCGCTGATTGAGCCGAGCGGGCCGCAGTTTAAGTTCCTCCACTTTTGGTACACGCACGGCGGCTATGGCTTGAGCGACGTACCCCATCGGCCCGATTTGCGGCAGCTAGTGGCGGCTGGGCAGGTGGAGGAGGCTCTGCGCTACTACGAAGCGGCGGTGACGCACGTACTGGAGTTTTCCCTCGTCGAGCTGCTCAAGCGCATCGACCTCAGCGAGTGGGCGGTCTTTATCTGCGGCGATCACGGCGAGGGGTTTTGTGGGGAGGTTATGGCGCATGGCGACCGGCTGCATCCCAACGTGGTTCACGTGCCCATGTTAGCGCACATACCGGGCGGGTTTTCCTTTCCACGCGACGAGGCCGTCTCCGCCATCGACCTCTTTCCGACCATCGCGGCCTTGGCCGACCTGCCCGTTGACTACCGAGGATTCGGCCAGAACTGGCTGGAGCCGAGCGCGGCCTTGGCCGAGCGTTGGGTACTATCTGAGCTAGACAGCCTGTACGGGATTGGTTTTCTCAACGCCGACAACCTGCATTTGCCCGAGGAACGCATCACATCGCCTACGGCTATCGACGGCGAGGACATGGTGCGCTGTGCCGAGGGCATCCGCGAGTGGTGCCTGTGCGATGGGCGGCATTTCTACCGCGAGAACGAACAGACGGGCGCCTACGTCCTGCGCGGCCTGCGCTGCGGCGACAGCGATTTGGTTTGCGCGGAGCCATCGTTCTACCGCTCGCAATATCGCGCCTTGCGCGAGCGCTCCGCCCATCAGCAGATGCAGGCTCAAAGTGCGGCGGCCGGCGAGGCCGCGATCCTCAAAAAACGCCTGCGCGCCCTCGGGTACTTAGATTGATTGCTTTTGTCTTGTTGCTCGTCTTGGCCGGGTGCGGCGAGGATGCAGGCGTGGCTAGCACCTCAAACGGCGACTGTGCAGGTACTGTTCTGCCGGGCAACCGCATCGTGCGCTCGCGCGAAGACGCGGATGCGCTGGACAAGGAGGGGGGGTGCAATTACACCATTGCTGGCGACCTTGAAATTACGCGCCTGAACCTCGCCCTTTTTGACGGCTTGGACCAACTCAGCGCGGTAGATGGCAACCTCACTATCCACGACAACGACGAACTCAAAAACTTTGAGGGGCTGAACAACCTCGCCTCCGTGGGCGGGGATGTCGCCATCCACCACAACGACGCCCTCGTCGATCTCAAGGGGCTGTCCTTCCTCCACACAATCGGCGGGCACTTCAGCGTCTCCCACAACGACAAGCTGACCGCCGTAGATGGCCTAATCAAACTCAACGCGGTCGCCGGCAACGTGTGCATCGACAACAACAACCAATTGACCGATGTCGATGGCCTGTTCGGCCTCGCCGAGGTCGGCGGCAGCTTCATCATCGCGTTTAACCCCTCTCTCAAACTCATAGAGGACCTTTCGAATCTCAGCCGCGTCGGCCGCGACCTCGTCGTCGAGGACAACTTGGCCCTCGTCGCGCTAGAAGATGTATCGTCTCTAAAGGAAGTTGGCGGCAGCTTGCGCATTGGACGCAATGCCGCGTTGGACGTGGTCGAGGATGTATCCAGCCTAACGCGCGTCGGCCAAGACCTGAGCATTTACAGCAACCCGCGACTGACAAGTCTCGCCGGGCTGGCGAGCCTCAGCCGCGTCGGCGGCCATCTCAACCTCTACAACAACGAAAAACTTTCTACTTTAGCGGGATTGGCAAGCCTCGAGCAGGTCGCTCAAGACCTCAACATCTACGACAACGAAAAACTGACGAGTCTCGCTGGGCTGGCCCAGCTCGTCGGCATTGGGGGCAACGTGCTCATCGTCGAAAACGGCAACTTACCTACGAGCGAGGCCCAAGCCCTAGCCGAGCGGGCCGCAACAGGCGAGGTATCCATCGCCAACAACGCGGATTAGCCACCAGCCATCCCCGTAATAACCTGCTCCACCGCGGCAACGGTCGTCTCCTTGGGGTCGATGTCGGAGGCGACGACGCGGCCTTGGCGCAGCACCACGATTCGGTCCACCACCTCAAAGACGTGGTGGATGTTGTGCGCGATGAAAATGCAGGAGTGGCCCGAGTCGCGGGCATTGCGGACAAAGCGCAAGACGCCTTGGGTCTCGGCGACGCCTAGGTTGTTGGTCGGCTCGTCGAGAATGATTAGCTCGCTGTCGAAGTGCATGGCCCGCGCAATGGCCACGGATTGACGCTCTCCGCCCGACAACGCGCCGATGGGCGTCGTCGGGGGAATGTCCTTTTCAATGCCCACCTGCTTGAGCAAGGCACGGGCCACATTCGCCATGGCCTCTTGGTCCATGCGCCCTAAAAACGCCGGGCCTTTCAGGGGTTCGCGGCCCAAGAAAAAGTTCCGCGCAATGGACAATTCCGCGACGAGGGCCGAGTCCTGATAGATGGTTTCAATGCCGTAGGTAATGGCGTCGGCTGTGCTCTTTATGTCGGCTCTTGCGCCGCGAATGAAGATGGCGCCGCTGCTGGCTGGGACGGCTCCAGAGAGAATTTTGATCAGGGTGGATTTACCGGCCCCATTGTCGCCGAGCAAGCCGACGATCTCGCGCTCGCCGACCGTCAAGTGGACGTTTTCGAGGGCGCGCACCCTGCCGTAGAACTTGTTGATGTTTTCCATCTGCACCAGTGCCATTGTCATCGCCTAGTCCTATTTTTTGTGGGCAGTGGCTTTTGGTTTCGCTACAATTTCGTCAATGCCGCCACGGCCAAACCGGCCATAGAAAGCATCATCAGCGTATAAAATTGCTTGTCGGCCCGCGCCCGTTGGTCTCGTACCGCCGCCCCGAATGCTCAGCAATGCCCTCCAACCTGCTGAGCCGTTCAGCATGACTTACCAGTAAAGCATCCGTGGATTCCATGACCTTCGTCGCGTCCGCGCCGAAAGGGTACGCAGGTATTTTCATAAAAAGGTCAATCGCCCCTGATGAAGTCCGCGATGGCGCGGGCTTCCGCTGGGGTGATAGACAACGACGCCTTGAAGGTGCCCGGGGCAAACTGCTTGGGATTCGTGAGGAACCGTTCCAAGCGGGTCGGCGTCCACGCCATGTCCAGCGACTTGAGTGCGTCTGAGAACAGGTAGCCGCTAACCGAGCCGATGCGCCGACCCAGCACACCGACGAGATGCGGACCAAGGCCGTGCTCCTCGGCACTCAGGCTATGACAACCGCTGCAATGCGCACCGTATAGCTGAGCGCCGCTAGCCGCGACCGCACCCACTGCATCCGTAGGATCAATCCCCGATCCGCAGTCGATCGCATAGACGCGGCGTTCCTTCTTAGACTCACCGTCGCAGTAGGCGTAGTAGGATCGGCTCAGGAAATGGACCCTTCCCCCATCGGCCAATAGCGCGATACGGCTGTCCGGCATTTGCGCGAGATCCCGTATCCGGTAGCCCAAATGGATGCGTTCGACGTATTGCACGTCCGCACCGTCGCGGCGGACTCGAAAGAGCGAGTGGCTCCTAAGCGAACCGATCAACAGATCGTCTCCCCACAGCGGGAACAAGCGCTCGTCATTTACGACGATGCTGGAGATGCCGATTGACGGCACCCAAGCGAAAACGGGCTTTGCGAAGCCCTCGTGCCGGCCTACCTCTTCGGCGCGGGGCACGTTGACCTTTCCTCCATACTCAACGCCATAACTAACCAACGGCCAACCGTAATTGCCGCCCGCTTCCAGCCCGTTGAGTTCATCGCCGCCCTGCGGTCCGTGCTCGGTTTCCCACAAGGTGCCGTCCTCGTCCCGGGCGAACCCCTGCGGATTGCGAAGGCCGACGGCCAGCGTCTCCGCGGTGCCGGTCTCGATTTCGATGCGGACGAGCTTGCCCAAGTGCGAGTCCGAGGCTTGAGCAAACTTACCACTACTGTGATAATGTCCTATAACGACCAACAAGTGATCGGGCCCGTCCGTCAACATCCTTCCTGCCGCTTGGTTTAGATCGGAACTGTCGATTGGCAGGCAAGGTTCCGCGTCGAATATCGTTCTCCACGCCGACGATACCGAAACGCTCGCTCCTTGTTGCAGCAGCGTCGTAGATGACAACCTGAACCGGATGCACGTGCCGGTGAAATAGTGATGCGTCACAAACAGTTCATAACGCCCCGCCGAATGCTGTTTCAACAAAATGTCGGTAACGCAAAACAGAGGTAAGCGGAAATTTGCTTTGTCCGGGTACGCTAGGTATTCCGCCACATTCATCGGAACTCTCCCCTCGAGATAGGCCACCTCTCCGTTTGGGCGCACCAGCGCGATCCGTCCCCACGGCGTTGCGACGAGCAAGTCGTTGGACAGAGGCGCGATGGCACCGCTGCGCAAGCGCTCCCATCTGAGACTGACCGACGCCGATTGCAGAGCATATAAGTGCGTCGTGAGCACCGTATCTGCTGCCAAGGCTTCTGCACCGGCAGCACGTGCCGCGACGACGCCCAACACCGCTGTTGCGGAGTACGACACGCCCTCTTTGTCGTAATCCACCTGAACCGACACGCGCTTTCCTTGCATGTCGCCCTGCATTAAGTACACGTAAGTCGGTAAACTTTGCGGCAGCACCTTGCACCCGGACCCGTCGGCGTTGCAAATAGACCAATGCCACGGCGACCTGTTCGCAAATGGATGCTGGCTGGCCAAGCTCACAAATATGGCTTCTCCTACAAAATATGGGGGCTGGGAACTTGTAATCGCGTCGGCCGGAGCTGCTTGGAGCTCGGGCGCTGTTATTGAGACGATGCGCGACCACTCGGAGTGCCCGTGGGCGTTGACCGCAGCAACCCGAACCTCATACGGCATCCCGCTCATCGCATACATATCCGCGATGGTGTAGGGCGAGGAGGGCGTCGGGTATTCGCGCCATGCGAGGGCAAGTCCGTTTTTCAGTCTGACGGCAATCGCGTAACTCGTCGCGCCGGGGACCGCGTTCCAAGCGGCGGTAATTCGTCTGTTGGAGGCACTAACGGCGACTCCGGTTGGCGCACCGAGCGTAGGTAACTCAATGCCGGCGTCGTCGTTGGAATAGCATGGAGCGGATGCCAGCAAGAGAGCAATCCAAAATCCGGAGAATTTTCGGGGGAGGGGGGATAACATATTGTTTTTTAACGACTTATGACAAGTATCTAACATTGTCAATCCAAAGATAAAGAGGTCCAACCGGGTTGTGCCATGGTGCTTGGCAGGCATTCGCTACGAGGATGGACCTAAAGGTAAAAACGAGCCTACCCCCGTCAACCAAAGTCGCTCGTCCATCGTCTAGCGCCTTTCCTGCTGCCGGCGCTCCACCCACGAATGCAGGGCCATCATTCCCAAGATGATCGCGCCGATGAAAATGTTGTACGCCAGTCCAGGCACGCCGATGAGCACGATGCCGTTGCGCATCAGGCGCAAGATGAACACGCCGAGCACCGTGCCGAGGATGGTGCCGCGCCCGCCCGTCAGGGCCGTCCCGCCAATTACGACCATGGCGATGACCTCCAGCTCGTAGCCCGTGCCGCTGTTGGGATTGGCCGCGGCCGTGCGAATGGAGCTGATGATGCCGGCGAAACCCGCCACGACGGCCGAGAGGACAAACAGCTTGACCTTGGTGCGCTCTACGGCCACGCCGCGGGCGCGGGCAGCCTCGGCATTGCCGCCGGCGGCTTGGAGCCAGTTCCCCATCTTGGTCTGCGTCAGCAAATAGCCGAGCAACAGCGCAGCCGCTACAAACCAAAACAGCGACATGTACACGCGCAGGCCGGCCACCTTGAAATCCCCGACCAGCACCTCGGCGAGCAGGAGATCCGCAGCGTCCCAAGTCCGCTGCGGAAACCCGCTCGTCACCACGAGGGCGCTGCCCCGCACGACCAGCAGCATGCCGAGCGTCACCAAGAACGAGGGAATCCGCAAGCGCGTGACGAACAGGCCGCTGCACAGGCCGAGGGCCGCAGCCGTGCCCAAGGCGAGGACAAAGCCGACCTCAATGGACGTGGCCCCGGTGTTGTACAGGGTCCACATGAGCACCGGGCAAAACCCGAACAGCGAGCCGACCGAAAGGTCGAATTCGCCGGCCGTCATCAGCAGGGTCATGGCCAGCGCGATCAGCCCCAGCTCTACCGTGAAGGCCAGCATGTTGCCGATGTTGCGCGGCGATATAAACGCCGGATTGATCTGCGAGAAGACGAAAACCATCGCGACCAGCAGGACGAACGGGCCAAACTCTGGCCTCGACAGGATGCGCTGTACGGCCGCGTTCATCTATTTGCCCGACAGGATGTCGTCGTATAGCTGGGCCTTGTCGGCCTCGTAGAGCGCACCCGTAATGACGTCGAAACCGGGCGGAATGCCGCTGGCGGCCATGGCGGCCAACGACAGGGCCATGTAACTGATCGCTAGCGGGTCTTGCCACATGGCCGCGTTGACGTAGCCGCTGAGGACTTCCCGAGTGGTGTCGAGCGAGTTGCCCCAGCCGACGACGGGAATGTCGCCGGGGGCGAAACCGGCTTGGTCAAAGACGCGCTTGATGCTGCCGGTTACTAAGTCGCCGAGGCCGATGATCGCGTCGATGTTGTCGCCGTTGGCCGTCATGTAGTCAACCATGCGGGCGATGACTTCGGCCTGATCGAGCGTCGCGTCGGTGACTTCCCAAGTGATGCCCAGCGGCTCAAAGACGCTGGCGACGCCCTGCTCCTCTTGGACCCCATAGGTCGCGCCCGGCACTTCCACCGGCATCCACACGAAGTCGCCGGATTCGACCAAGCCCTTGTCAACCAAGTACTGCGCCCACTGCCGACCAACCGCTACTAGGTCGCCGCCCACATAGGCGTCAAAACTGGCGGTGGGGTCGGGCGTGTTCATGTTGATGATGGGTATATTGGCTTCGTTGGCTTCGTTGGCCACCTGCACCAAGCTGCCCGGGTCCGGGCTGCTGGTGACGATGCCATCGGCACCGGTGGCAATGGCGGCGCGCACGGCCTCCTGATGAGAAGCCACGTCGCCGTTGTGGAAGGACGTGTTGACCTCGTGGCCGGTATCTTGGCTCCACTGTTGCGCCCCGGCCAGGAAATACGTCCACACCGGGTCGGCGGGCGAGCCGTGCGAAATCCAGTAAAAGGTCTTGGCTTCGGCCAAGGGCGCACTCAGGGCCAACAGCGCACTGGCAAGCGCAACAATCCTCGTCTTAAACATCGGCGTTCCTCTCTATCATTAAATGTATGCTCGGCAGCGATGCGCTGAGCGAGTTCTCGCTTGATGTGGGCTAGAGCGCGATCAGCCAACACGGACCATCGCCGCTTCGCGTACGAGAAAAGATGCCAAGTCTGGATCGGCATCCAAGTCAATCAAATCGGCGGAACGACGCAGTGCGATGAGCAGCCTCCCCTGCAATTTGAAGAACAGTTTCGCCGGACAGCCGCGGACGGCAAAGTCAATGTCGGAATCGGGCTGGACGCGGCCCTCAGCTATTGAGCCGAACACGTACACCTGCTGACAACCCGCTTCTTTGAGGATCGCTACTCCACGGGCCACGTCGCGCCGAATGCCGTCTGGAACATCCTGCAAGTGTTCCAATCGAGCGAAACGGTCGTTTACCTGTCCGGAGTCGACGCGCCTGCCGGGGTCGGGGGTAGTTTCATTCACAATTGAAATCTCTTTTGTGACATTTGACTGACCGAGTCAATCTAGAAGGCAAGGAGGGGTAGCGCGATGGCCGTTTTTTCACAACGCTGCTCCTATCACAACTCCAGACCCACGAGATGCTCCTCAAACACCTCCACCTGCCCCGCGTATTGCTCCCGCAGCCTGACGATCAATGCCTCAAAGTACTTGTTCTCCTCGGCCTTTCGCAGCCAGTACTTGGCCCGCCGAATCGTTTGGGGAAAAGGCTCGGGCCGGTCGGGGATGCGCTCCTCAACCTTGAATATGGAAAAGCCCTCCGCTAGTGCTAAGGGGCCTTTCAGCTCGCCGATGGGGGCCTTTTCCATGGCCTCGTCGTGGAGCGGACCGAATAGGGCCCGCTCGTACGCATGCAGGTGGATCCGCCCTTGTTGCTGTGTGGCAAACTGCCGCGTGGTGTGGCGCACGGCGAGCGTCTCCATATCCGCTCCGCCCTCGATTTCCTCGAGCAGCGAATCGGCCATGGCTTGGGTGGGAACCAGAATCTCCAAAATCACGGTCGCACGCGGCTCCATGAACTTGTGCAGGTTGTTCTCGTAATAGCGACGCGCCGACGCGTCGGTCGTATCGACGCGGGCCTGCACTTCGCGCTCTTTGAGCGCTTCGAGCAGCAGGGCCTTTTTCTTGTTGTGCAGCCAAGCCACGACCGCCGGGTCCGCGTCCAAGCCCTCCTCGAGGGCTTCGAGGTAAAACAGTCGGGCCGACAGGATATGCGTATCTATGAAATCGGCCAAGCCCTCGCGGCTGAATTTGAGCTGGTACTGGAAGCGGACCCGCCAGTACGCATTCATCAAGTCCTCGATGGTGAAGTGCCCGCGGTCGTAGCGGCCCAGAATCCGCTCTCGGTCGGAGGGCGCAAGTTCCCACAAGGCGTTGCCCTCGGCGATGAGGAACGCGATGGCTGCCGTATCTACTTCAACTTGGTACTTGGGCTTGAGTTTGGCCACCCACTGCTGCTGGACGCGCTCGTACTGCTGCCGGAAGAGCCACTGGGCGAATACTTGGCGGTAGTGCGCGGGCGCGGGGGCTTCGTCCAGCACCTTGAAAATCTCGTACGCGCCCCGCACCTGAAAAGGCTGGCTGACCTCGCCCACCGGCACCTCGAACAGGGCGTGGGCAATGGCCAACGGAAGCTGGACATCGCGCAGGTTGTCGCGGCCTATGAAGTGCTCGCTCAGGAGGCCGCCGTTGGCTGCCGAGCGCTCGGCAGCTACTTCTGCGAAGGGGCGTCCCTGCTCCAACTCTTGGACGACTTGTTGAGCTTGCTCTTGGGTCGCCACCCGAATGTGCGCCAGCTTGAGCAGGCGGCTCCACTTGCTCTTTGCGAATTGCGCCCGGACTTCCTGCTCCGAGGGCTGGCTCGCGGGTAGCACGTATCGCTCTAGGTACTCCTTGACGATCCGGTTCTGCTGCTCCCGCTCCCATTGCGCGGCGAATTGCGCCTCCGCGTCCAAGCCTTGGGCGCGGGCTTCCACGAGCATCAATTCCATGTCGATCAGGGTCTGGAGGTAATCCTTGGCCGCGTCCATGCCGGTAGCTTCCGATCGCAGCAGGGCCGGAGTCTCTGCGGCGAAAAGGGTTAGGTCCTCGCGGGTAATTTCTTTGTCGCCGACGCGGGCGGCCACATGGTCGGCCACATCGCTAGGGCCGCCGCACTGAATCAAGGCGAGCGCGGCGAGAGTCAAAACGTTCCTGAGCATTAGAGTTCTCCAGTAGCGGCCAACGTTTTTCGTTACGCCCTTTGATAGTCTCGATATTCGCGGTCCTGCGTTTAGCCTGCCATCCGAATTGCGAGAAGGGCAGATCATTGGCCTTGAAATGTCTATGGCGGACTTGGACGTATCGTACGAAGTAGGATCCCAGACTAAAGAAAGTACCTTGTCGGGGAGCGGCCATGTTTGGTTTGACGCCGACCGATTTGTCGATTTTCGCCTGTTAGGTCCCCCCACCTCATCTACCTCAGTAGAGCGCACTACTTGGGGCGACGTTAAGACTTGGCATAACCAAGCACCCTGCACTTGGCATCATCCATGCCTCAATCGCCCCGGTCAAAACTAACCTCCACGTCTTCAAAACCATGCTCCCAATAGGCCGCTAGCTCAGGTAATAATCCCAAGCGCCTTCACCTGCGCCAATAGCGTCTCGCGCTCGTCCGGGCGCACGGGTCGCAACGGAGGCCGGGGGTCGCCGCACTCCATCCCTATGCGCTGACCGACCACGGCCAAGACGCTGCCGAAATAGCCGAATTGCGCCACTGTGCGGTGAAAGGCATTGGCCCGTTCTTGGGCCGCTTGGGCGGCAGCCAGATCGCCCGCTTGGTGGGCATTCCATACGGCCATCCACAGTTCCGGGGCCGCGCACAAAGGACCATCCACCGACCCGACAGCGCCGACGGTCATGGCTGGCAACATCAGCTTGCCGCTACCGATAAAGGCGTCTAGCCCCATGCGGACGAAATCGAGCAGATTGGCAAATACCGGCGACGAGTGTTTCAAGCCGGTCGTCTGGGGCACTTCCTCGACGAGGCGCTGCATTAAGGCTGGACTGACATCTAGACCAGTGCAGCTAGGCAAGTTGTAGATGAACAACGGCCGATCGGCCGCAGCCCCCACGGCCCGATAGTATTCTACTACGCCGTCGTCGTCGCCTTGGTAGAAGAAAGGGGGCACCGCACAGACGGCTTCCACTCCGGCTTGGGCTGCGTGGGCCGCCAGTTTTTCGGCCCGCGTCGTGGTGTTGGCCCCCACGTGCATGATGACTTGGGTGCGGCCCGCATTCTGGTCGGCGGCGATTTCGGCGATGCGCTGGTTCTCCTCGTCGTCGAGCAGGACGCTCTCGCCGGTGCCGCCGGCGACCCAAAAGCCGTGTACGCCAGCTTGTATATTGGATTCCATTGTGGCGCGGAAGGCCGCTTCGTTTAAGACCCCATCCTCGTTTTTCGGACTGATGATCGCCGGCACCACCCCGTGGAATTGTCCCATATTTTCCTCCTTAGTATAATACCTCAGCACCCTTTCGCGCCGAGGCGGACCACGCTCAATATAGGCGTCGATTTCTCGGCTTCCAATACTCAGACCAAGGAGGATGGTATGAAAAGTTATCGCGTAGCCATACTGGGTTGCCGGGGCCGCGGCACGGCCGCAGCACGTGCATACCACGCCCACCCTCGCACGGAAGTCGTCGCCCTCTGCGACCTCGTGCAAGACCGGCTCAATGCCCTAGGCGATGAACTCGGAGTCGCGGCCCGTTACACCGATCTAGACGCGATGATCGGCCAACACCAACCCGATATCGTCGCCATTCCCACTGGCACGGAATTCCACCACCCGCTGGCACTGCGCGTACTCGAATACGGCGTCCACATCGACATTGAAAAACCCCTGTGCGTCGATTGCCAGCAGGCCGACGCGGTGCTGGCCAAGGCCCGCGAAAAAAACGTGCGCATCGCCGTGCATCATCAAGGGCGCGTGGGCGTCTATATGAAAGCCGTGGCCAAAGCCCTTGCCGAGGGACGCATCGGCCAGCTATGCCACATCCACGCCCACGGCAAGAACTACTACGGCGGCTACAACCTAATGAACATCGGCACACACATAATCAACAACCTGCTCAAGGTCGCCGGCCCGTGCCACAGCGTCGTGGCCACGGCCACCACCGATGGCCGCCCCATTAGCCCGACGGATGTAGTGCCCTCTCCGCAGGGCATGGGCACCATCGCCGGCGAACACATCACGGCGACGCTCCGTTTCGCCGACGGCGTCACTGCAACCCTCCTGCAACACCGCTTTCCCACCCCGGTCAATCCGGTGATAGAATTCTGCGGCAGCAAAGGCCGCTTAGTGCTCTCGCAGCTCGTCTGGAAAAGGGACCTCGGCGCGCTCCTGCTGCCGCAGCCTCACTACGCCCTCAACGACGCAAGAGAACCTTGGGAAGTGCTTCCACCCATGTACTGCGCGGGCTACGATCCACAGAGTTCGGCCCACCCAGACGACTACGCCTATGTAGAGGAGTACGTCGCGGCACTCGATGAGGGCCGCGAGCACGAGTGCAGCGGCCCAGCCGGCCATCACATTGTGGAAATTATGATGGGCATCTTCGAGTCGGCCGCGTACGGCAAACGGGTGGATTTACCCCAACAGGACCGCACCCATCCCCTCCTGCGCTGGCGGCGCGAAAACGGCCTGCCCCCACCCGAGCCCATGCCGCGCCCCTACGCCGAGTGGCTGGCGGCCGAGGACGTGCGCTTGGGGCGGAGTGACGGGAGGTCAAAATCGACGTGAACAACACGGAAAAATTCCTCTTCGACCTGCAGGGCTTCATCGTCGTCCGCGAGTTCCTCTCGCAGCGCGAAGTCAAAGCGCTCAACCACGCTTTCGACGCCAACGGGGACCAGCGCCGCGAAGACCCAATCGGCGATCCCAGCGGCAACATGGCTGGGCTGCATAAGCGCGGCATTTTCACCGGCATGCTCACTTGGGAGCAGCCCCATTGCCAGCCATTCCGCGACCTGCTCGCGCACCGCAAGCTCCTCCCCTACCTCGACACCCTGCACGGACGCGGCTGGAAGCTCGACCACGAGCCGTTCATGATCACCGGCCCCAAGGGAATCGAAGGCCTGCGCATCCACGGAACCACCAACGTCCTCTTCAATGGCTCCCGCTTCTATGCGTATTCCAACGGCCAGATGCGCTGCGGCCTGCTCGTCGTCCAGTACACGTTGCACGACCAGAACCCCGGCGATGGCGGCCTCTGCGTCATTCCGGGCAGCCACAAGGCGAACTTCCCCTGCCCTCCGAAGATCACGACTTGGGAGGAGCATCAGGAGGTCGTTTACCAAGTGCCCCTGAAGGCCGGCGACATGGTCATCTTCAGCGAGAACACCTTGCACGGTACCCTGCCGTGGCAGGCGGACCACGACCGCCGCGCCCTGCTCTATCGGTACACGCCCAAGTACCTGCACTACGACGGCGGCACGTACGAGGTCAACCAGCCAGCATGGGTGTCGGAATTGACCGAGGCGCAGCAGGCAGTGCTCGAGCCACCCTACATCTACCATCACCCCCTCATCGAACCGGATGGTGAGACTGTAGTCCGCCCGCGCCGCGAGGATTAGCCTAGCCAGTTCACTACGCGGAGTTACTTATGCCAAAACAAGGAACAATCCTAACGGCTGAAATCTATGAGGAGAAAAGGGGACTGTACGTATCTCATTGTCCTCAGATCGGAATAGCCAGCCAAGGCAAGGATGAGGAAGAGGCTCTTAAAAATCTCAAAGAAGCCGTATCTCTCTACCTTGAAGAAGTTACAGAAAGCCATCAGAGAGAGTTGCACCTTGCCTAATCCTAACATTCCCTCTGGCATCTCGTCGAGGAAAGCCCAAAATGCCCTTCAACGCTTAGGATTTATTTTTAAGCGACAAAGGGGAAGTCATATAGTGATGACCAGAACATACCCCGACACCGACCAGATAGATACAATGATTCTTGTTCAAGGCAACGAGATGGCCAAAGGGACCTTAAAAAGCTAACGTGGAAATAGAAAGTTTCTTGGAAAATCTCAAGTAAAAAGACGACGGCGCGTGGGGTATCCCTATCATGGATCAAGCACAGCCCGAACACCAAAAGGCCCCGACGGTAGAAATACCACCGGGGCCTTTGCTTGGGCCACCGTGTGCATGGTCTGTCTTTGGCTTGCTTGCGGATCGTCTCTAGCCCTGCCACTCCAAATTGATGCTCGTGTACCCGTCCGTATAGCGGCGCAAATGGTCGGGCAGGTTGGCCAAAAACCACTGGCCTTCCGCTGGGATTTCCCAAGGAATGTCGATGCGGTGGCTGCGGGCGCGGAAGCCGATGCCGCAGGAGAGGCGGGTCTCTTCGATGCGGTTGGGGAACGCGCCGTGATACGTGCGATGGGCAAAGACGATCATGTCGCCGCCATTGGTGAAGAGCGGAACGAGCCCGGGGATGTCGAAGCCGTTGTAAGCGCGTTCCTCCGTGCCCTCCGGGTAAAAGGAGCGCCGATCGGCCGTCATGCTGAATCCCTCTGGCCCCGCCCAGTCCTCGACGTGGGAATCCTCAATGACGCACAGGCCGCCGTGCTCGGGCCGCGAACCTGTTAGGTAAAACCACTTGCCCGACGGCCACAGCCCGCGGTTGAGCACATCGCCCGAATGCTTGATCTCGGTCGAATAGCCGCACCAATCGGTGTGCCATCCTACCGGAGCCGAGCCGGTCCGGCGGATGATGGCGGCCGAGCGGTGGATCGTCAGTTCCTCCGTGCCGATTAGGTGCCGGTGAATGTCCATGAAGGGCGCGTAGTCGAGCACCTCCCAAGCGCCCGGGCCGGACTCGATCCAAGCGTGCCGCGTCCGGCTCTCGCCCGGCTGCAACGCGTGCTCCGGATCCGTGCCATCCCACACCGCCTGCTTGAGCTTGGCAACGATTTCCAGCGGCAGCACGTCTTTGATTATCGCGAAGCCGTGCGCCTCCAAGCATTCGTCCATCGCGTCGAGCTCGTCAGTGGCGAATTCGTAGGAGTAGCCCAAGTCCGGCTTCTGAATGTGCGAATAGTCTTCCACGACTTTTCTCCTTATTAGAAGCGGTCTGAAGTCCCTTGTGTGCAGCAAACAATCTAGGATCGAGGGCGTCTCGCCCGCGAAAAACGCTCCCTCCGAGGGCCTCTCAACCGCTACTCAACGCGGTCCGCCGGGGGTTTGTCGCGCCTAAAGGCGCGGTGAAGCAGACCGCTTCTTAAGAGGCCCTACCAATTCAGATTATAGACTGAAGTGGCGCAGTTGGTCTGAAGCGCGGAGGAGTGAGTCCCTGCCGCAACGACACACTCTTTTCTCACTCCTCTCTCAGCGCAGTCGCAATCGGCAAAGTAGCAGCCAAATCCATGCCCCTGCTTAGTCTGCCAGCGCCAGCTCGTAGCAGGCGGCCTCGCTGTCCGTGCGCACTAACAGATAGGGTGCGGCAAGGGCCGGGGGATTCCAGGTTTTGCCAGCGAAGGCCGTCATGCGCGCCAGTTCGACGTGGCGGTCGGGGCGGGCCTCGACCAAGATCACATCGCCCGATTCGCTCATTATCAGCAGAATATCGTCTATCAGGATGAGCTGGCCGTGGCCGTAGCGCCCGCGCTTCCAGCGGCGCTTGCCATCTTGCGGATCGAGGCAGACCAGCACCCCATCGTCGAGGCCATAGACAAAACCATCGCGGTAGACCATGTTGGCAAATTTGGCCTTGAGCCGGGGGCTTTTCCAGACCATATCGCTCGTCAAGCCGCCGTCGGGCGCGGCGTTCACTTGATACAGCTTGGCACCAATGCCGTAGCCCGTGGAGGCCAGAACCCGGTCCCCGGGCAAGGGCAGGGGGTTGGCAATGCACTCGACCTGATCCCAAGGCTGACGCCAGAGGGAAACTCCGCTCTGCGGATCGTGCGCGACGACGCTGTGGTTGTTGAAGATCAGGATCTGCTCGCGTCCAGCCAAAGTGACCAGACGCGGCGAGCTGAAGCCGGCCTTGTCTGTGCCCCCGCCCCAGACAAACGCGCCGTTTTGGCGGTGATAGGCCACTAGCGAGCGCTCGTCCGGGCCTCCAGCACTGACCACGACCAAAGTGTCGAGGACCAGCGGCGAACAGCTAATGCCCCATACATGGGCCTCAGCCCGGTTGTCGGCGAGGATGTCCCGCGACCAGATCAGGGCCCCGCTGGCCAGCTCCAAGCAGTTGAGGATGCCAGTAGCACCCAGCGCGAAAACCCGGTCTCCAGCAATGGTGGGAGTCGCGCGCGGGCCGATGCCGGCTATGACGGTCTCGTAGCGGGTCGAATCGGCGTGGTGCCAGAGCTTGCGGCCCGTTGCCAAGTCGTAGCAGACGACCTGCTCCTCGGGGCCGCGTTGCTCCTGAGTTACGGCCCGGCCACCGACAATGGCAAAGGAGGACCACCCTGCGCCCACAGGGCGACGCCAGATTTCGCGCGGCGGGTGCTTGGTCCAGTCGCGCTCAAGGTGGACGCCGCGGAGGCGGTTGTTGCGCTCGGGGCCGAGAAATTGCGGCCAATCGCGGGCGTCGAGCGCGGTTGCGTCCCCTCCTTCGACAGCGGTTGCTTCGTCCTTGGTGCCCCAACGCCATTCGAGGATCGGTGCGAAGTCGCCGCTCATACCCTTAATGCGAAAAAGCCCGATACCAAGCGCAAGGGCAAAGACGATGCCGCCGAAATAGCGCAGGCGCTGTCCCCAAGCTAGCCGCGAGGCAAAGAGCAACCAGAGCAAAAAAAAGAAAATGGCCAGCATGACGATGGCCATGGTGCCCATCATCTGTCGCTGGCGATGGAGGGATTCGGGCAACCAGATCCACAGGAGCACCAAGACGACGGCGCTGCCGAGCAGATAGAGGGGCCATAAACGAGGGTTGGCTGAGGACATAGGTACTAGACGCCGCCGGTCGCGGTCGCCAAGCAGACCCAATCGCCGCTTGCGACCGAGCGGGCAATGGCGGCCATGGCCCGCATCGCTTGAGTTCCGTCCTCCACATCGGCCCCCATTTGGGGTGCGCCGTGCAGGACGACGTCGGCAAAACCTTCGAGCTGGAGTCGGTAGAAGTGCGCGTCGGCCCCTAGCGGCCGGCGATATTGGCCATCGCGCACGGAGAAGCACTCGACATCGCTGGATTTCAAAAACCACGGCAGGTAGGTTTTGCCGACGACGCTGCCGTGCTCGCCGTAGATGTGAAAGCCCTCGTGGTAGTCCATGCGCACGGCGACCGTCAAGTCGAGATGCCCCTGGCCGCCGTTTGCGAACTCCACTTCGACAAACCAAGAATACGCCCCAAACATCTCCTTGCGCCGACCGCGCACGGCCGCGAGCGGGCCGCCCAAAAAGCGGGCCACGTCGATCAGATGCGAGCCATGGGTCAGCATGAAGTAGCGCCGCTTGTCGCCTTTGGGATTACCCGCTGGCTTGCGCGCCGCTTCGCTGTGCAGGGGCCGGGGTTGGAGGTTGTCGGTCATGGTGTAGCGATAGGTCGAATCGCAATACCAAGCCTTGAGGGCCAACAGCGAGCCCATCTCCTCGCGGATGAACTGCCGGGCAAAGGCAATGCCGGGATCAAAGCGCTTCATGTGGCCGACTTGGAGCGTACAGCCCGAGCTGGCCACGGCCTGACGCAGGGTTTCGCATTCTTCCACGCTCGTTCCCAGCGGCTTTTCCACAAAGACGTGTTTGCCCGCGGCCAACGCCTGCAAGCTGAGCGGGACGTGGAACGCATCGGCCGTGGCGATGATGACCGCTTCCACCTGCGGATCCGCGAGCATGTCGGCAAAATCGGCGTAGGTTTTCTCCGGTTGGTGAACGGCGGCCATGCGCTCAACTAGGTCCGGCGCTTGGTCGCACAGCGCGTACAGGCGCGTATTGCGGGCCTTGAGGCACGACTCAAAGTGGGCGAATTGGGCGATGGGACCGCAGCCCAACACGCCGACGGACAAAAGCTGGCGCTCTTTGTTCACGCGCTTCCTGTGGGCAAAATGGCGTAGGCTTCGATCTCAACGACCAAGTGCGGCTTGAGCAGAGCAGCTATGACGACCAAGGTCGAGGCCGGCAAGATCGCGCCAAACACCTCGCTGTGGGCGCGGGTGACGCCAGCGGCGTGGGCTGCATCCGTGATGTACACGACCGTCCGCACCACGTCGCCGAGGCTAGCGCCGGCCTCGGCGAGAGCCTCGGCGATGATCTGCAACGCCCCCTTGGCCTGCTCGTAGGCATCGCCCCGGTCCTGAGGCGGCTGGGCGCAGGTGCCAGCGACGTGGATGTGCCGGTCTATGCGCACGGCGCGCGAATAGCCGAACTCCGCGCCAAACGCGCTGCTGGTCGCTATGTTTTTGCGCTTCATGGGTCTCCTTTATCCATGGTTTCCTCGACCTGCGCCCACTTCTCCAAGAGGGCCGCTAGCGTACGCTCGACATCCGCGTGTTCGCATTCGAGGGCCTTGATCTGGTCGGGCGAGGTCTTTGCGTAATACGCCGGCTCGCAGCGCAAAGCGTCGATTTCCGCCAGCCGGGCTTCTGCTTTCTCGATGCGCACCAAGCGCTTTTCTTGCTGGGCCGCGGCGCGCTGCCACTTGTTCTTGGCCCGGCTACTGGGCGCGGAGCCGCGCTCGCCTTTCTTCTTTTTGTTGCTCTTGGCCTTGAGGATTACTTCGGCCGCGTCGAGGTGATCGTCGCCGCAGAAGCGGATGTATTCCTCGTACGTGCCGCGATAGTCGAGTATCTCGTCGGGCCGGATCTCGACGACGCGGGTGGCGAGCTGGCTGATGAACCAGCGGTCGTGCGAGACGATGAGCAGCGTACCCGGATAGCGCTTCAGCCCCTCGACTAAGGCCTCAATGGATTCGAGGTCGAGGTGATTGGTCGGCTCGTCGAGCAGCAGCACATTAGGCGCGGCAATGGCCAAGCGGCAGAACACGAGACGAGCCGCCTCGCCGCCGGAAAGCGCACTCAGGCGCTTCTTGCCGTCGTCGCCGGAAAAGAGCATCCGCGCCATTTGCCCGCGCACAAACCCGAGGCCCTGATCCTGACAGCACGCCCAGACCCACGCCTCGGCCGTCTGGTTGGGCGGGCTGAGTTGGGTGCGGTGGTCTTGGGCAAAGTACCCGGGATGGGCCTCGTACCCCCACTCAACTTCGCCAGCGTCGGCTGCCAGCTCGCCCATCGCTACTTTGAGCAGCGTTGACTTGCCGATGCCATTTGGCCCTACAATCGCCAGCCGATCGCCCCGCTGCACGAGGAGATCAACCCCGTGCAGCACTTCGTTGTCGCCGAAAGCCTTTTTGACGCCTTTGAGCGCGAGCACGTCGCGCCCGCTGGCGCGCTGCTGCTCAAAGCGGAAGGCCGGGTAGCGACGCGAGCTGCGCGGCAGCTCGACCATGTCCTCTTCCCGCTTCTCGATCAGCCGCAGCTTGCTTTGGGCTTGGCGGGCCTTGGTCGCCTTGGCGCGGAAGCGATCCACAAACTGCTGGTGATGGGCGATTTCGCGTTCGCGCTGGGCAATTTCCTTCTCTCGCCGCACGCGCTCGGCCCGCTTGGCTTGCAGGAAGGCCGTGTAGCCGCCCCGATAGAGCTGGACCGTCTCGTAGTCAATGTCGAGGATACAGGTGCTAATGTTGTCGAGGAAGCGGTGATCGTGCGAGATGATCACGGCCGGCCCGGGGAAGTCGCACAGGAAGGTCTCTAGCCAGCGGATCGAGAGGATGTCGAGGTGGTTGGTCGGCTCGTCGAGCAGCAGCACATCCGGGGCACTGGCCAGCACTTGGGCGAGCAAGACCCGCAGCTTGAAGCCGCCGGAAAGCGTTGAGAGCGGATCGTCGTGAATGTGGGCCGGCAGCCCGAGGCCCTCTAAAATCGCGCCGGCCCGGGCTTGCGCGGTGTACCCATCGCAGTGGAGGAAGGTCTCTTCGAGCTGGGCGAACTTGTCGGCGTCAAAGTGCTCGGCGGGCGCGGCGAGGAGCCGCTCCTTGGCGACTGTCACCTCCCACAGTTCGGCATTGCCCATCAGCGCGACATTGAGAATCGACTCGTCCTCGTAGAGGAACTGATCCTGTTGTAAGACCCCCACGCGCAAACGCTGCGGAACTGCGAGCGCGCCCTCGCTGGGTTCGATGTGGCCGGAGAGCATGTTGAGGAGCGTAGTCTTGCCAGACCCGTTGGCCCCCACCAAGCCGTAGCGCTCCCCGGCGTTGAGCTGGAGCGAGACCTTGGCGAAGAGAGTTTGGTCGCCGTAGAACTTGCCAACATTGGATAGCGTAATCATAACTTGCAATAATTACGGAAAATTGGCGCACATGGGCTACTCTGCTGTTCGCTAATTTGCCATCTTCTCAGTCCACCTTTCTCCAAAGGAAGTCCCCCATGAATGCAGACGACAAATACCTTTTTGATCTGACGGGCTATTTGCTCCTCAAAGACGTGCTGACCGCCGAGGAGGTGGCCGCGCTCAACGCCGGCATCGACCGCCACCGCGACCGTATGGGCGAGATAGACCGCTCGCTGTCCGGCGACTCGCAGGCCCTGCAAGGGACCTCGCGGCGCAAGGACTTAGGCGGCATGTTGGCTTGGGAGCGGCCCCATTGCGAGCCGTTTCGCAAGTTGCTGGTCCATCCCAAGGTCAAGCCTTATCTCGAAGAAATTTTGGGCCGGGGGTATCGCCTCGACCACGGGCCAGGTCTCATCGCCATGGACGCGGGTTGCGAGGGCGGGCTTTTGCACGGCGGCGGGGTGGAGCGCAAGGATATATCCGAGGCGTACTTCTTTAAAAACGGCCGCATCTTCACCGGGCTGACCGTGGTCGAGTATCTGCTGGCCGACGAGGGCCCGGGCGACGGCGGCGTGGCGGTGATCCCGGGTAGCCACAAGGCCAACCTCGCCTGTCCGCAGAGCATGATTAAGTGGGAAAAGCACCAAGAGCACGTGCTCGAAGTAAACGGCAAGGCCGGCGACGCGGTGATCTTCACCGAGACCTTGACGCACGGGACCTTGCCGTGGACGGCCGCGCACGAGCGGCGGGCGCTGCTGTACAAGTTCAGCCCCGGCACCCTGTCCTATGGCTCGGGAGCGCACCAGACAGCGTATTCCGATTACATCGAGGACATGACCGATGAGGAGCGAGCCGTGATGGAAGCACCGCACATTAGGCGGTAAAATAGTCCAATGAAACGGTAAACCAACGTAGTTTTGCCCACCTGCCTCGGGCCGCCGACAAAGACCATGCGCTGGTCCAAATCTTCTGCGATATGGCTTTCGAGATAGCGGCGCTGGAAGGGCATGGGATAAACTACCGCGCGAAAATGAACCCGAACTCCAAAATTATCAATACAAAAATGGAGTTGGCTCCCAAATTATCAGGTAGGTGAGCGCACCAGATGAAGTCCAACCTAAGTTGACGCAGGCGGATCGGGAATGGGCTGCTGGCCGACCGCAGTACAGGAGGATCACCTAGCGCTGCGCAGCAGGAACACGCGGTCGCTGTTGAAGTAATCGCCGACCCGCTCGTCGCGATAGGCACCACCGGCGATCAGCAGGCGGCCGTTGACAGCGGCGGCCGCGCCCCAGCTAACCGGCAGGGGCAGGTCCGGGCCGCGACGCCACTGGCCGGTAGCCGGCGCGTAGGCAAAGGTCGCCGTCTGGCCGCCATCGGCCCCCCGTCCTCCCATGACCCAGACGCTGCCGTCGAAGGCCGTGCATAGAGGGGCACTCGGAGGCCGCGACGGGTGCTCAATCTGGCTCCAGCTATCCTGCGCCGGGTCATAGACGAACAGACCCGGACACTGGGACGAAGGACCCGCGGCGATGTAGAGCCTGCCGTCCAAAACGCAGCCGCTGGCCTGCAACACCGGGCCGGGCGCGGGGGCGTCAACCCGCCAATTCTTCTCCCCAACTCCAATGCTCAGGACCTCTGCCGTCGCACCCTCGTCGTCGGCACCACCCACCGCGTACAACCGGCCGTTGACAGTGAGGGCCACCACTTGCCCGGCTTTGCGCGGTAATGGCGGGCCGCGGCGATAGCGCCGCGTGCGGGGCTCGAAAATTTCGACGGTCGCTGTCGCCCGCGTCCCGCGGCCGTCGCGGAAGAGGCCTCCTAAAAGCCAGAGCTCGTCGTCGAGAGCGGCGATGCCAGAGTACGCCTTGCCCGGCTCGAGCATGGGCGGCTCCACGCGCCAAGTGCCCGAGGGAATGTGGTAGGACCACACGTGGTCGAGGTTTACCCACTCCGACGCTGGCCAGCCGAAGAAGGTCTTGCCCCCGGCCGTGTACAGACGGTCGCCAATGCGGGCAAAGATGTGGTCGTGGTTGCCCGCTGGCATCCGCGGCTGCTCGTCCCAGTGCTCGTGCCAAGGACTCTCAATGCCAGCGAGACGTTGGACTCGCCCGGCCTGCAACACCCAGAGGCTACCGGATCGGGTGTGCAGCAGCGCCTGCACCGGACCATCCCCGCCCGTCTGGATCGCCCGCCAAGCCGGCGGGCCGTCAGCATCCACAGTCAGCGTGCGCAAGCTGCCATCGGCAAAGCCGACTAGGATCTGACCGCTGCCGCGTGCGATCGCAGTGATGCGGGCATCCACCGGGTTGGCAAAGGAGCGAGGATCGGCCGAGCGGGGATCGACGCGCAGGACAGAGGCTTCTAAGGCCACCCAGACGAAACCGGCATCGTCGGTGACAACCCCCTGCCAAGAGCCAGCGAGTTGATTCGCCGGCAGGTTGAGGTGCTGCCAGCCGTGGGGATGTTGGTCCGTGAGAACGGCCAGATCTCGCCGCTGTCCATCCTCGGCGATGGCCCACACATTGCCGAAGGGATCGTCGCACACCGGCGTGATCTTCCATTCGGGCAGGGAGAAAGGCGCGGCCTCGAACATGGCGTCCCCCCGACGCACAGCACCGCATCCGGCGCACCAGACATCGCCCCAGCGCGTCGCCAGCAATGGGCCGGGCGACCGCTCGGGACGGAAGGAGGGCGTCCGGGCGACCGGCTCGCCCCCTCGCCGCGGGTAGCGCAGGACCTCGTCGTCGAGGGCCACCCACGCATCTCCGTCCGGGGCAATCTGCAGACCCCCGACGCGCCCCTCGCCGACGATCTCCCAAGTGCCGGCCGCGTCGGGGGCGTTGCGAGCGACGATTCCCCCAGAGCCAAGGACGGCGACATAAACCCGGCCGTCGCGGTCTTCGAGGAGGAGGCCCGGCCCGGTGGGCAGGCCCTCGGCCGCGGCAAATCCGGCGGAAATGACCATGAGGAAACCTATTCGATAGAGGGATCGGAGTGAGATGGAATCAAGCAGCATTGTGGCCAGCTTTCGTTCGCATGGTACATCTTCTGTCGTTTAAGGGCGTGTAGAAGGAAGGTTTTGGTGCTCAGGAATGGTATTTTATTGCAATAATATAGCAATCCTAAATCATTGACAAGACGATGCGCCTCGCGAACCATTCAAGTCATTTCGGATTGCTATCTTGGTGATGTCGGCTGTCGCGAAACGCAACTTATAACTGCATAACCTTACTACACGACACCAGCCCTCAGCCGGCCAAGGATCGAGGGCATCTTGCCCTCGTCGAGGGCGGCCCCCCACCGATGCTTCTACCGCAGCAACAACATGCGGCGGGTTATGGCGAAGGAGGTGCCTTCCAGCCGATAGATATAGACCCCGCTGGCCATCTCCTCACCACTTTCGTCCCTGCCGTCCCAAGCCAGTACATGCGCCCCAGCCGCAAGATGGCCATCGTTCAGCACGCGCACGATCTGGCCGGTTAGGTTGTAGATGACCAAGCGCGTAGGACCGGCCATGTTGGCGGGGATTTGGAAGGAGATTGCCGTGGAAGCATTGAAGGGGTTGGGCGCGTTCTGCTGCATGGCGGGACGGGCGGCTTCGGCGCGCAACCGGTATGCTTGACCCTCAACCACCACCACCATATCCACACCCAACCCAACAAAGGGCACCAGCGCATCCGGGGCTAGAGCGTCGGTGCCGATCTCGACGATGTTCATGCCCAACTCGAACCCTACATCGACCCACAGCGCGTCTTGGCGGTAGAAAGACCGGCCAAGCCAAGTCGCCATTTCAAATTCGTCTTCCACCGCAGTAGCAGCGAACGAATCGCCCACGGCCGAGTCCTCAACGCCTTGAGGTAGAGGCAAGGGCACCGACGCGATCTCCAAGCTGTCCTCGTTGCGGATGCGGCGGTCAATGGCGACAAACGAGGTGTACTGGGTGAGCAGGTTGTAGGCCAAGCCTAGCTGGGTGATCTGGGGACGTAGGGCGTCGCTGTAACTGGCCTGTTCATCGTCGCTCAGTTGGCCAATGCGGTGGCGGGCCCACAAATAGCGCAAGGCCCTGTTGGTGGGCTGGGCGTGGAAGGCGGATACGTCGAATTGGGCGCTGTACGCTTGGTCGCCAGTGCGGCCCCCTAACAGCACAGTGCCCGCGGCCGCACCGCGCCACTTGCCAAAGACGATAATCGGCCGCTCGGCTAGCATGTCGGGGATGAAGGCTGGCTCCACTTCATAAGCGTCAAAACCTTCGAAGCCGGCCTCTACTTGGGTGAGGATGGGGGTGCTGATATAGGTCTGGAAGCGGGCGGCCTCGTTGGGGGCTTGACCCTCTTCAAGTACCACAAAAGGCTCGCCTTGGCCGGCCCGGGCGAGGCCCCCAATGAGGAAGCGATTGACCGACGAGCCAATGCCAAAGGCAAATAAACTGGCTTGACCCAAACGCTGGCGCACCAGCTTAAAGGCCGCTGCTTCAAAATCGACGAAACCATCGGTGATCACCGAGACGATGCGGGCATAGCCCTCCCCGGCCAAAGGCAGGTTGAAAGCGCTGCGAAGCCCGATGAGCATCTCGGTACGGCCGCCGCCCTGTTGCCCGTCGATGAGGGCCCAGGCCTGGTCGAGATGCTCCTGAGTGGCCGGCAGCGAGCGGCGGGTGCTCAAGACCGCGGCCGCGCCGGCGAATAGCACGATGTTAAAGCGGTCCTCAGGGCGCAACTGGCCGAGCAGGTTTTTCATCAGGCCCTTTGACACCGTGAGGGGAAAGCCCCTCATGGAGCCGGATACATCGATCACAAAGATGTATTCGCGCGGCGGGATCTGGCTCGGCTCTGGACGGGCGGGCGGCTGGGCTATGAGCAAAAAGAAGTTCTCCTTTGCCCCCTCGTACAACAGCAGACCCGACTCAACCTGTTGGCCAGCTAGCTGGTAGTGCAAAATAAAATCGCGGTTGCCGCCAAAACCGCCCGCCGGGTCCAAGGTGAGGCGCAATTCGTCCGGGGTGTCCTTCTCGACGATCACTGCGTGGGTAGGACAGTCGTAGGCCTGGATGGGTAGGCCGGCGGCCAGAATCATCTCGAGCGCATAGGTGTAGTTGGGATCTTCGCCCTCGTGCAAATAGGGAATGCGCTCGGCACCGCTTGGGGCCAAAATTTCATTGACCGCCTCGGGAGAATAGCGCGGACCGACCACAGTGGGCAAGACGAATTCGTACTGTTTTTCCGTGGGGATCAATAGTTCCGTATAGGACAGACGCACGGCAATGGAGTCGCCCGGCAGGATATTAGCCACGTTCATCTTGAAGACGTTGGGGCGCTCCTGTTCGAGGAGGGAAGCGGTCTGCCCCAATTCGCGCGCCTCTTCGTATTCCCGACGGGCCTGCTCGCGCTCGCGGATTTCGGCGGTAATTTCGCGGTCGGCGGTGTGCATCACCATGCCGTACACTGCGGCCCGGGTTGAGGCCGGGAATAAATACACGGCTTCGAGCGGGCGGGTGCCTTCGTTGCGGTACACCTGCTCAATGGTCACGTCGGCGATGACCCCGGCAATGTGGACTTGGGCGGCCACCGACTTGAGCGGCAGTTGGTCCACGGACGGATCGTCGGTATCGACGAAGAAGAACGGAGCTAGGGTCCTGTCGGCCGTAGATGGGGCTTGTTGGGCCGAGGCAGCTACGGTTCCCAGCAAGAAGACCAATGCAGCGAAGCTATAGCGGACGTTCATTGCGGACCTCTCTGGGGTGAGTAGTGCTCAAGTGGGCGAAGGCTAAAGAAGGGATCATCTCGGTTCGAGGCGCTCGATGCGTCCTTCTTGGAAATCCACTTCCAGCCAAGGATCGGCCGTGTCGCGGCGGAACTGGTAAAGTTGGGCGCGCATCTGGGCAGCCACCTCCTGCAAGTGGGGGTCGTCGATCCGATTGACGCTTTCGGTAGGATCGGCCTCTAAGTCGTATAGCTCCTCGGGCACCCGCGCGAGAAGATGGCGAGTGGGACGCTGGCCCATAGTGGGAATCGCGTCGCGCCGCACCGCTGTCCAGGTAGTTGAGCGGAATAGATCCGTGGGCAGCAGGGTGGTGAGGCCAGCGGCCAAGTTGCGCACGAATTTGTAGCGCCGGCCGCGCAGCACCCGGTAGGGATTGTAATCGACCACCTCGTGAAAGCAGTGCGAAAAGAACGTGTAATCCCAGTCGGGGACGGACGGATCAGCTAAACCCGGCAGAAGGGAGCGACCCGGCAAGTCCTCGGGGACAGGCACTCCGCACCAGTCGTGCAAGGTGGGGCGAATATCGGTCCAATTGACGAGGGACTGACTGCGGGTGCCGGGGGCGGTGATGCCCGGTGCCCGCAGGATAAAGGGGCAGTGGTGGCCGCTGTCGAAGAAGGACGCCTTGGCCCCGGGGAAGGGCATGGCGTGGTCGGTAGTGCCGATGACCAAGGTCTCGTCGGCCCGGCCCGATTCGTCCAGCGCGTCGAGCAGACAGCCCACGCCAAAGTCGAAGCGGGAGACCGCCTGATAGTACTCGGCGAGATCGGCGCGCACGTCGGGCACATCGGGCAGGTAGGGCGGCACCACCACGTCGTCGGGGCTATACTGGATTTCGGGCACGTCGGAATAGGGGCGCTCATTGCCAAAGCCCCGACCCACGCGGTGGGGGTCGGTAAATCCCACGTGCATGTAGAACGGCTGGTCGGGGTGAGCGGCCCAAAAGTCGCGCGCGGCGCCGGCCAATTCAACGCCATTTCTGGCATTGACTTTAGGCTCAAAGTCAAAGGGGTACACGCTGGGCGGTTCTACGTGCTTTTTGCCAATGCAGGCCGTGGCGTAGCCATGTGCCTTGAGGCTGGAGGGCGTGGAAGTAATGTGGGGGTGCGTGGAGAAGCCGTGGATGCCGTGGCAGTGGCCGTACTGGCCGTGGGTGTGGCTGTGGTATCCGGTGAGGATGCAGGCGCGGCTGACCGCGCACGAAGGGCTGGTGCAAAAGGCTTGGTCGAAGGTCGCGCCCTCGCAGGCGAACGCGTCAATGCGGGGTGTGCGGACCGCGCTATTGCCGTAGCAGCCGGCAATGCGGCTCCAGTCGTCGGCGATGAGGAATAAGACGTTGCGCTGAGCGGTCATAGGCGCAATCAGGCAGACGCACCCTTGCGCCGCTCGCCGTACGGGATTTCGCACGCCTCATCAGGGCATTCGACCCTGCCGAACCGATGCCGATTGCGCGCAACGAAGTCGTAGCCAGCGCGCAATAGCTGCTTGAGTCCCGGAATGCGGTACACCCCGGTGAACAGGTGCCAAGGAGGCAGCCGGCGGTAAATCTGGTACACCGCATCCGCGCCGACATCGACCTGCCCGCTGGCGTGCATGAGGCGCAGGCCGGTGTTAAAGTCGGAATGGGAGAGGACCGGGAACCGCTCTTCGATGCCGGCCGTTTGGCGCGGCAGGTACTCGAAGCGGCCGTTGCGGTCCAAGCGGCGAATGCGGCCGACGCTCCACAGGCAGAAGCGGCATTCGCCATCGTACACGATTGTGGGACGGGTTTCGTTCATATTCTCAAGGTTCCCTCTGCATTGCAAGTGCTTATAATTATACGACAAAAGCAATAACGTCAACATCGACAGCGCAGCGGAAGACCGGCCGCCGTCACGACCAGGCGTTGGAAAAGCTGGTCTTTCTGCCGGCACTCTGGCCCATCGTGCTGGAACTGACCAACGGCGGATGACCGGGAGCGGGGCCTGCTGGGGGAGTTGGTCGGGCGCACGGCCATCAGAAGTGGTCGGGTTCCCAGAAGATGACCTCGCGCCGGGGGAACCATTCCTCAAGCCGGCCAGCTTCTCCGCCTTTTAGTGCGATCCCACGGGCGCGGAAGATGGGTTCCAAGTCGCGGCCAGAGGACTCGCCAAACAGGAGCCGACACAGCAGATCCGCCGGCAGCCGGCGGACCGAATCCGCCGCTTCGGGCACGGCCTTGGCGATCAGGGAGTCCGGGTCGAGGAGCAGAGCCATCATCGAGCTGTCGCCCGCGAGCCACAGATCGGCCGCAGCGGCCGTGACTAGGGCATCGACAAAGGGGTGGCCGCAAGGGAGCTCGCCTCGGACCTGCGTCATCCCAGCCGCCGCGCACTCATTGAGCAGGTACTGCACGAGCGCATTGAGGGCCGGGCCGCTCTCGTAGGCGACTTCACGCACCTCGGCCCCGTCGTCGCTTTCCCAGTTGATGTACCCGCTAAGCCCGGCCGGGCCACGGACGACGGCCGTGGGCAGTACGCCCCGCACGCGGGAGGGGGCGTAGTCCCAATACGGGCGCGGACGCAACAGGCTGCCGCTGCGACCGGCGTTGTGGCGTTGGTAGAGCGCCGCTGTCTCCTCCAAGTCGCGGTTGTCGTCGAAGGGCAGCACCTCAAGGGTGGATCGCCCCGGCTGGGGAGCCCGGTGCAGTTCGGCGTGAAATCCCATGAGCGGCACACAGCACCAGCCAAGGCGTCGGTAGAAGTGCGCCGGGATTTCCGTGAACAGCAGCCCTAAGTCGTAGTCATCGTCGCGCAGGTACTCGGCCGCGTGTGCCATAAGCCGCGTCGCTAGGCCACGTCGCCGGTAGTCGGGATGGGTGGTGACGCCGCCGATGCCGCCCATGCGGACGGGCGTGGCGCCGAGGTGGACCCAGCGCTCCCAAATGCGCAGGGTCGATACAATGCGGCTTCCAACCACCACGACCGGCGTCTGCGACGGATGCCAAGTCGGATCGCCTTCGATGTAGCCTCGGTAGCGCTCGTGGCCCTCGGGGTTGTGCACGGCGCAGAGCAGGTCAATCAGCTCGTCGCGTTCCGAGTCGCGGATGGGGCGGATGGTATCCATGGTATCCTCGATACATTAACCAATCAGCGCAGCCGTCGCCGCCGGATCATCCGCAACACCCAATAGGCACCCAACGCACCGAGCAGGTGCTTGCAAGTATGACCGCTGATGACTCCCCCAACCGCATAGAGGGCTTGGTCAAACACCTCGGCGGCTTTCGCGAGCAGGTAAAACAGGGCGGCGCCGTAGAGGTCGGAGCCGCGCGTGTACGGCGACGGCAGCAGGCGAACCATGAGGGGCACGAACAGAATCGGGTAGGCTTGGGCGACGATGTAATAACGGAGATCGCCGGCCCCGGCCTGCTCGGTATAGTGCCAGTACAACACGCTGAAAAGGCCGAAGGCGATCAGCGGTAGCAAGGCGATGATGCCAGTGCGCCGATCTAAGCGCTCGGCGATCGCAGTAGCGAGAAACGCCATGAAGGCAATGCTCATCGGCAGGCGATCCCACAGAAGCGTTTGGTTGTTAGGGGCTAGGTGGTAGTAAGCGGAGCCGAGGCTGACCAGTGCCACCGCGAGGAACAGGATCTGATACGCCAGCGAGTCGGCCGGGCGCACAAACGCCTGCTGCGCGGGGGCTGTGGCGAGGCGGAACGCGACCCTGAATCCCCACAGACCCACCAACAGAAAGGGCAGGTTGGAGATCGCGTTCAGGCAATGGGGGATGCCGAACAGGGTGCGCTGATCGGCGAACTGGTGATAGGCAGGGTCTTGCGGAATGGGTGGCTGCAAGAAAATGACCGTCCAGAAGACGACCGTCAGGTAGGCGAGCAGCCGGAGGCAGTGGTCGCGTTTCATTTGGAATAGACGCCAGTTCTCGCACTCATGCTTCCAAGTGAGAGAGTTCCGTCAATGCCATGGGGACCGTTGAAGTCATAAAGGACTCATCCGTCTCGGTGAAGAGCGGATCCAGTACCTGTCGTCGATACTCTTGCGCTGCGCTCGAGTCGGCATCCTCGGCGACTAAGCTTTGCACTCGAGTTCCTCCGCGTACTCAAGAGCGGCCCGTATATCCGCGTCGATAATGCCATATTCCTCACAGACCTCTGCTGGGCATAGATTCAAGCGACGCGGTAGTGCTCGACCACGTCCATATCGACCTTGATCCCCAAGCCCGACCCCGTGGGCACGGCAAAGTGCCCCTTCTCCAGCACCAACCCCTCGGCCAACACATCGGCCTCCCGCGTAAAGGGCAGTTCGTCGCAGGGCAACGTGGCGTTGGGCAGCGTCGCTTGTACATGCACCGAGTAGGCCGCCATTACCCCGGTACACAACCCGCCCATCTGGACCCAGCAGGGCACGTCCGCAGCGTCCGCCAGCGCGGCCGCCTGTCGCACCTGCAGCGCCGAGCCGCTCAAGTTCACGTAGTCGATGCACTCGGCCTTGAGCACCGCCAGCACACCGGACGGCGACCCCAAGTGCAGGGCGATGGGAATGTGGGTTTTCTCGCGCAGGATGCGGTACCATTCGAGGTTGTTTTTGAGGATGGGATCTTCAAAGACCGACACCGTGCCAAAAGGCTCCAATTCGCTCGCCAAGCGCGCACCCGTGGGCAGCAGAGCGAATTCGGTATTGGGATCAACGCCGACCGTGTAGTCGGCCCCCACCGCTTCTTTCATCAGCCGCACCGTCTCGACGATATTCCACGAGCGCGCCTTGAGCTTGTGGTTGCTAAAGCCCAGCTCGGCCCCTATTTCCGCCTCGGCCGCGGTCTCTTCCGGCGTCATGGGGCACGACCAGTACGACACCGGCACCTTGTCGCGCACCTGCGCCCCTAAGAAGCGGTGCAGGGGGATGCCATAGGCTTGGCCCGCAATGTCGAGCAGCGCGCAGGTGAAAGCGTCTGGACGGTTGTACGGGTCCAAAGCCAGTGGGTCTTGGCCCACGAGCGCGTCGGCTTGCTCCTGACCGACAGACTTTTTGTCGATGAACTCGCCCCAGCCCTCCAAGCCCTCGTCCGTCTGGACGCGGCAGAGGGTGATGTCGTAGATCTTGGGATAGTAGCGGGCGATGGCCGGGATCGGCGGGATTTCGACTTCGTACAGCTCTACTTGAGTGATTTTCACAGTGGACCTCCTCAGTTGCGCGTCGTTTTTTTGCGGGCTACTATGATACCAAATTATCGGCGCATCACAAAGCACTGAGGACCGCGCCTTTCCTTCGGCAAGACTTCGGCGCGAGCTCAGTCGAACGCTTAGAAGCTATCTTAAAACTCGCGTCGGGTCGCAGGGCTTCTTGGGCTGGAGGGCGTCTCGCCCTCCAGTGCGAGCACCCAAGCCATCAGGGGGCTGCAGAGGACGGTACGAGGGGTTTTGAGACAGCTTCTCAGGAACCGTTAGGCGAGACAATCCGAACCGCGAGGAGAATCTTATGGACGACAAGGCCATGACCAACGAGGAAAACTACCGCTTCGACGTGGCGGGGTATATGATCGTCCCCGGCGTCCTGACGGTAGCTGAGCTAAAAGCCTGCAATCAGGCACTGGACCAGCTAGCATCCGACGACGGTCCACTGCGCTGGACGGCACCCGTTTGCAATCCCCTGCACGCCCTGCGCGAGCATCGAGTGCTAATGCGGTATCTAAAGCAGATTTGCGGCGAAGGGTTCCGGCTCGACGAACCGCCGCAGCTCGTCGAGTCATGCAGCGAGGCGACGGACCTGTCGGGGGGCGACGAGTGGGTGGATTGGTCGCGGGCGTACCGTCAGTACAACGGGCATCGCTTCTGCCAGGGGGTGCGGGCCTTCTGGGCGCTGGCGGACGTGGGCGCAAAGGATGGAGGTTTGGTCGTAGTACCAGCCAGCCACAACAGCACAGTGCCGGCCCCGCAAGACCTAGTGGACGGAACCGACGCTATGGGACTCGTCGAGCAGCCGGTCTTGCAGGCGGGCGATCTCCTGCTCTGCGCCGAGTCCCTGATGCGGGGCTTGCGGCCTTGGCGGGGCGCGGGGCCGCAGCGCCTGCTCGAATGCGGGTACATCAGCGCCGCCGTGCGGCCGGGGGCGGTATCGGAAATCCGCGGCGAGGACAGCGCACTGCCCGAGTGGGCCGACGATCTGACCGAGGTTGAGCGCACCGTTTTGCACAATCCCAATCGCCTGTACCCGCCGCCGGTGGTGCATTCAGACGGAGAAAAGGTTTGGCTGGCCGAGGAGCCGGGGGTTTTCCATCCCTCGATCTACATCCGCGACCCGGATTCCGGGATTGACGAGCAGGAATTTTTCCACTGGGATCTGTGCGGCCACCTCGTTTTGCCGGGGGTGATGGACGAGGAATGGCTGGCAGCGGCCAACGAAGCCATCGACCAAAATCCCGACCGGATCAGCCACGGCGGATCGGCTGCCGGCGATTCAAAGCCGCTAGCCGGCACCGGGGTTGGCCGCTCGTCCATGGGCAACCCGTGGGCGTTGCCCGCGCCTTATGGCGAGCCGTTCCAGCGCATGATCGCCCATCCAGCGCTCGTCCAGCGCCTGAACTGGATCATGGGCAGCGGCTTCGAGTGCATGATGTGCAACGGCTTTCTGTCCGGGAAAGGGTCGTCCGGGCACTTTCTGCACTCCCCGGCCACGCCAGCCAAGGTGGCGAACCACTACCGACAGCAGAATGGCCGCGTGTACGCCGAATACCTCAATGTGGCTTGGCAATTGCGCGATGTGACGCGGGCCGACGGAGGGTTTGTCTGCGTGCCCGGCTCGCACAAAACCGCCTATTCCATGCCCGACGGCATTCGCACCTGCGAAAACGAAATGGGGCTGGTCAAGCACGTAGCGATGAAGGCGGGCGACGTGCTGCTGTTTCTCGCGTCGGCGCAGGCGCACGGGGCTTATCCATGGACGGGGGAACAGAACCGGCGGATGATCTTTTTTCAGTACCGCTCGCGCAATGTGTACGCGCCTTAACCAAAGAAGGATTCATGCAGATCAACCTCACCGACACCGTCGAGTTCCGCGACTATTTGCACACACTCGCGGAACCCCTAGCGAATTAGGACGTCTTTGACCCGACCACACCACAACCTCTCCCAATCCAAGGAGCAAATCATGCTGACCCAATGCGTCCTCACCCTCGCCGCCTTGGCCTTTTTACTAGCCCCAACCCCCGCCCTCGCCGGCACCGTCCCAGTGGAAGGCGAGGGCGACCCGGCCTTGTACGTGATCAAAGTCCACGCCGATTGGTGCGGCTCCTGCACGGCCCTCGTGCCAATCCTCAAAGAAGTCCGAGCCGCAGTGGCCGATCAGGCCGTCCTCTTCGTCGAATTGGACGTCACCGACTCAACGTTGACATCCCAAGCTCGCCTGCTTGCCGCGGCCCTCGACGTAGAAGACCACTTCAAGGCCAACAACAAAACCGGCCTCGTCCTGCTCATCAACCCCCAAGACCACACCCTGCTGGAAACGGTGACCAAGCAAAACTCCGCCGCTGAGATCGTCGGCAAAATCGAAACCCACCTCGCCGCCGCCGAACCAGCAACCGACTAGCTGCAATCGGGACGAGATCGCAGCGCAACGCAAAGCCGCCACCAGAACGCGATCTGGTGGCGGCTTTGCGTTTGTAGAAAGGACGCAACAAAATGTACCTTCGTCGCGTTGTGTTGGGATTCCGTTTTTCCTAACCGCGCAGCTCGTGCTCGTCCACCAAGGCGCGCAACCGCGCTAAAAACGGGGTGATATCCGGCGGTGGACCAGCCGTGTTGTGGAGGACGATATCCTCACCCGTCGCCGCGTGGAACACGGTCGCGGCCGGCGACAGGCTCACCTTTTCGACCTCGGCCCACGCCAAGGTCTGCCGGCCAAACAGGCCCTCCTCAACGGTCACGCCCTCCGCTCCTAGCCAGACCAAGCGCCGATGGAGGCGGTGGACGAAGAAAGCGGCCGCGCAGAACGCCGCGATCCCGCCGCCGAGCACTGCGAGTCCATAGGCGAAGCCGCCGCGCTGAAAGGCGATGGTGCTCAACAGCAACTGGCCAAAGCCCAACAGGGCAAAAATTAGACGCTGGCTGGCGCCCGGGCTGGTGGATAGGTCGAACGGTTCAGCCATGCCTCAGCGGGGTACGATCCAGTCCTCGTCTATTTCCATGCCAAAACCCGGCGCGTCCGAAGGGATCAAGCCGCCATCTTGGGGCACGGCCGTGCCCGGTATAACGGGTACTTCGTCTAGGGGAATGCCCGGGGCCGAGCCGAGCCAGTACTCGGCCAGCGGCGATTCGGGGAAGGCAAAGGCGAAGTGTTGTCCGTAGGCGGTGTTGGCGCCGCCGTGGGGGATGGTGACAAGGCCGGCGGCCTCGGCGATGTAGTAAATTTTGACGGCTTCGGAGAGGCCGCCGCACCACTTGAGGTCCGGTTGCAGCACATCGACGCAGCGGTGCTCCACTAGCTGGCGGAAGGCCTGACGGCCGTGGTGGTCCTCGCCGGTGGCAATGGGCACGTACGGAGCGGCCCGCTTGAGCGCGACGTGGCCTTCGAGATCCGTGGGAATCAGCGGTTCCTCAATCCAGCGCATCTGATAGGGCCTGAGCCGCTCGGCAACTTGGACGGCGTATTCGACGTTGTAGGACATGACCGCGTTGAGCATCAGCTCGCAGTCCGGGCCGATGGTCTCGCGCGCTTGGGCGATTTTGTCTTCGAGGCGGTTGAGCCCTTCCTGGCCCTCTCGATAGTGGACCGGATTAGTGACCTTGAACGCGCTAAACCCCAATTCGAGGCCCCAGTCGAGGTCGTCGCCGGTGGCATAGAGTTCGATGCGGTCGCGGCAGGGGCCGCCGAGCAGGCGGTACACGGGCTGGCCCAGCAGCTTGCCCTTGAGGTCCCAGAGTGCCAAATCGACCCCGCTTTGGGCAACGGCTGCGCTACCAGCGCGACCGAGGCGCTGAGCGGCGCGCCACATCAGGTCGTTGAGGAATTCCGTGGCCAGACAATCGCGGCCCGTCAGCAGGGGGGCGAAGACCTGCTCGACGATGGCGGCCACTGGCTCGCCAAAGGAACAGCCGCCCAAACCCCAAGTGCCGTCCTCGGCCGCGATCTGCACCCATACCGGGCCGCCGCCCATGCCCGGCATCTGCCCGGGTAGGCGCGAGAATTCTGGATACTTGTTGATCGGCAACGAGCGCGGCGCACTCTGGTTCCAAGAGGGGCGGCGGGCGGAGGTTTGCGCGCGGCGCGGCGGAAGATGCAGATCGACGATGCGGATGGATTGGATTTGCATGGTTAACGCTCCAAGTGGCGGATTGCTCCCAATCGCATGGTGCGGCATGACCGGCTGATCGACAGCGGGCATCCGCGTCGCTGGGGTCGGGCAACGCACACGAAGGCACTTTGGCTTAGTCGCCGAAGTTATAGACAAAGGAAAGCCAGGGGATGGGAAATCCCTCTTTGACCACCTCGCCGACGATAATGGCACCTACATCAACAGCTATCTTGGAGCTGAGAAAGCGGAGGGCGAGGCCCAGTGGCTGTTGGTCAAGTTGGAAATCTCCGCCAGTAATGAGCCAGTTTTCCGAGACCAAGGCCATGCTCTTGGAGAGGCGAAGATTGCCGCCGAGGAGGAGAACTGGGTGCTCGGCGAAATCCACATCCTCGCCTTCCTCGGCGATGTAGCCTAGGCCGATGCCGCAGGTGAAGCTCTTGTCGGGGGTGCCTTTGGTCCCGACCACAAAGGCCATACCGCCAGCATCGCCGGCGACATGCATATAGAGCACACCCGCGGAAAGGGCAACCTCGTCGCTAGCGTAGAGACCAAACTTGGGGGCCACTGACAGAACTTGGTCGTCCAACCCCAACCCCGGAATAAAGGACACGCCGCCGGACAAGGTAAAGTGGTCGGTGAGGCCGTAGGCCATGCCGGGGAAGAATACGTAGTGATTGAAAAAATAGCGATCCCCTCGGCGCAATGGCCTACCAGTAGGTGAGAACATCAGGCGGGAGTAGTTAGGGTCAGGACGGAAGAAGGCACCAGCATGGCGCTTTTCTATGGCCACGATGGATGCTCTCGGCACCTTTACTTCTAGGCCGGCGAGTGTCTCGACGAAGACGTAAGTTGCGGTCTCCTGAATGATGATGCCTTCGAGTTGGGTATCATCAACGAGGGAAATGGACACCAGCAAGTCGACGTGGGCGTCCCCACTATCGTGGGCGTGGCTGGCCGGCACTAACAGGACAGCGACTAACAACAGGGCGATGTTGAACAAGCGGAGGTTTTTCATTCGATGACTTTCCTAGCGGAACGCGAAGGCACTCCGTTTTGCGCGGCCTCAGGCGCCCGCCAGAATGGGGTGCAGCGGATGGTCCCAAGGGCCGCCAGCTTCCATCTCGTCGGCCGCGCCAGCCGCGTCGTGGGTCCCGGTAAACGTGGTGTAGTCGGGCATGTAGATAATGGCGAATGCGCGGCGCGGCGCAGCGGTCTGGTTGGGACCGGCGTAGTGGAAGGTGCAGCCGTGGTGGAAGGTAACGCCGCCGGCTTGCATGTCCATGGTCACTGGCTCGGGCACGTCGTAGCCTCGTTCCTTCATTTTGGCGACAATGCTCTCGCCAGCGACGCCGAGTTTGATCGGTTCGAGCCGCTCGAATTGATGTGAGCCGGGCACAAAGTGAAGGCAGCCATTGTCTGAGGTCACGTCGTCCACCGCGATCCACGCCGACAGCGCGCCGACCGGGTCCATCGGCCAATAGGGAGCGTCCTGGTGCCAGTTCGTTTCCTTGCTCGTTTGGCCGGGGGGCTTGATCATCGCGTGATCGTGGTAGATGCGCACGTGGCGGCAGCCGCTCAAGCGGCGGGCGGTTTCGGCCAAGCGCGGATGAAAGGCAATTTCCTTGGCGGCCGGATAGTCGGTCCAGAGGTTGACCATTTGGTTGAAGACGCGCTCGTAGTCTTCCGACACGCGGCCATCCCGCTCGGCCCCTTTGATGCGAGCGCGATGCGTGGCGATGGCGTGGTCAATGGCTTGGCGCAGCGAGGCGATCTCCTCGGCGGAGAAGAAGTGTTCGTAGCGGATGTAGCCGTTTTGCTGGTAGAATTCGGCGTTGGCTGGCGTGGCCGGGCTAATGGCTTGGTTTGTTGTAGGCATGAGGGCAAGACCTTAATTTTTGCGGTGTCAATCAAACATTCAACAGGGGTAGAAAATGGCCGAAGTAACGATGTACCACAACCCGCGATGTTCTAAAAGCCGGCAGACGTTGGCTCTATTGGCCGAGCAAGGCGTGGAGGCAAACGTCGTCGAGTACTTGCACACGCCGCCGGACGCCAAGACCCTAGACGAGCTTTTGCAAAAGCTGGGATTGGAACCCCGGGAACTCATGCGCACCAACGAGGACGAATACGAGGCGCTGGGGTTGGCCGAGGTGACGGAGCGGGCGCAGCTCATTCAGGCGATGGTGGAACACCCCATCCTGATCGAACGGCCGATCGTGGTCAAAGGGAACCAAGCGCGCATTGGGCGACCCCCGGAGCGAGTCTTAGACATTCTCTAAGATGCTAAAACTGGGGTTTCTCGCCTCGCACACCGGATCGAATATGCAGGCGATCATCAATGCCTGTACAGCGGGGACGCTAGCGGCCGCGCCGCGCGTGGTGATTAGCAACAACTCGCAATCGGGTGCGCTGGCGCGGGCGCGGCAGGCGAACATGGCGGCGTACCACCTGAGCGAGCGGACGCACGGCGAGGCACTGGGCGGGGCGATTCTGGCGGCGCTGCAACGGCACGGGGTCGAAGTGATTTGTCTGGCCGGATACATGAAAAAGTTAGGGGCGGAGGTTTTGGCGGCCTACGAAGGGCGGATTTTGAATATCCATCCCTCCCTGTTGCCCAAGTTCGGCGGGCAGGGCATGTACGGGATGCGGGTCCACGAGGCCGTGTTGGCTGCTGGAGAGCGAGAGAGCGGGGCGACGGTCCACCTAGTGAATGAAGAATACGACCAAGGGCGGGTGCTGGCGCAGGAGAAGGTTCCGGTGAAAGCAGGGGACACGCCCGAGGCGTTGCAGGAGCGGGTGCTAGCAGTGGAACACCGGCTCTACGCAGCGACCCTCGCGCGGATCGCGGCCGGCGACCTAAAAATTGGAACGGTCGATCGTTTGGTCCTCAGCGATTCGCCTCCTTGCGCCCGCGCATGATGCGCCGCAGGTGCCCGAGCTCTTCGACGATGGTGCGGCGCTCTAGCAGCCCTAAAACGACCCCGTACGCCAACGCCATCATTCCACTCCGCAAGGCAAAATCGCCCGCGGCATAATCCAAGGCCCAACGGGCGTACGACCATCCACAAACAGCGGCTGCCAGCAATCCCGTGGCCGGCGCGGCCAGTACTTTGAACCAATTGACGCGCACATAGGCGCGCAGGCCAACGCACAGGCCGAGAAAGCCCGTGCCGGCCACCGCGCCCATGCCGTACGCCACGCCCTCCGTGCCCCACAACATGCCCAGCGCCGGGACGGCAAAAAGGGCCACTACCCCCTGCACCCCCACTATGTACGCGGACCGGCGCGTTGCCCCTACGGCCCACAGCAGGCCAAATCCATCGCTGAGCAACGGACGCAAAAGCGCATACGCTGCGAGCCAAACCACAATGGGCGCCGACGCGGCCCACTGTTCTCCCAAGAGGGCGGTTATTTCGCGGGCATTGAAGACCAAAATCAGGGACACCGGGGCCGACACCCTCAGCACTAGGCTGATCATCTTGGAGAACAATTCGCCCAGTCGCTCGCGCTCGTGCCGATACCGCGAGTACAGGGTACTGCTGTAATTGAGGATGATATGCGCGATGACCGCAGTGGGGATCTGCACCAGCCACCACGCCGTCTCGTAGAGCGCGAGCGCCGTATCGCCGGCGACCAAGCGCACGACCAGCTTGTCGTACCACCAAATAAAGACCTGCAGTACCCAACCCACCCAGATCCACACACCATAGCCCAATAAGCGGCGCGCCCAAACCCAATCGAAGCGCAAAGAAGCGCGGCGCAGGGGGCGGCTGTACCAAGTGGCAGCGGAAAAAAACAGCACGTACACCACGCTGAGCACCGAGTACGTAGTCCACCCGCCCAATATCAGGCTCCACTCTTCCCACCCGGCGCGAGCCGCCAGCAGTGCGCTGCTCAGGGCCAACAGGGTCCCCAGCCCGTGCAACAGGGAGAGCCGCCCAAACTCAAAATCCATTCTGAGCAGGGCCTCTGAAGTCAGGGTCAGTTGGCGCACAAAGTGCAGCGCCGCCAGCACCCACGCGACTTGGGCGAAGGTCCAGGAAAAATCCGCTGGAAAGAGCAACGCCAAGGCCAAGACGACCCCACTGCTGAACATACACGACAGCAAGGTAATGCACGCGTTCAGCGCAAAGTGCGTACCGACGAATTCTTCGACTCGGTCCTGGAAGTGCAACAGCGCGTGTATCAGGCCAAATTCGCGCAGGCTGGACAGCATGGTAAAGACCGTCACGCCCAAAAACACATCGGCGAAAACGCTGGGTTCGAGCTGCCTTTTGATCAAGACCGTCAGCCCCACGCTGCACAGCCTCGCGGCATAGCCCGTGCCCAAGGTATAGAAAAACCCCTTGAACATCTTTTGCGGAGTAATCATCTGTTGCTAGCGGGCCGCGCCGCATCGGTAGTCGTGCGGGTCGCCGAGGCGGGCTTGCAGCGCGTTGGGAGTCATGCCACTGTGGCGCTGGACCCAGTCGACCTCGTCGGCCAGTGTGCAGTCGAAAAGGCCGGGATCGTCGGCCCCAATGGCCAGTCGGACATCCGAGGCCAAGAAGCGATGCACCGGATGATCTTTGGCGTCGGGCACGGCCCCGATGCGCAAGTTGGAGGTCGGACAAGTCTCTACCACGGTGCCCAGCGCGGCCAAGCGGCTGAGCGCGAAGTCCTGCCGCCGGCGCACCGCTTGGAGGCGCGGGGGATCGTATGCGCGGCAAACGAGCGCATCGCCGGGCCTGCCCGAGAGATTTCCCCGCTCCCTCAGCAGGGCTTGGGCATCGACCGGGACGCCGCAGTCCTGCAATGCGACCTCGTGGTGCAAGTCGTAGGCAATCTGGGCCAAGCGTTCGCTGACCCGCTCGCATTCGTGGGCTTGGGGCCGGCGGGCCACGGCAACCTCCGGGTCGAGCCCGAGCGCCGTGCAGTGCCCCAAGCGGCGCGCACCTAGCTCGGCCGCTTCGTGGCACCAGCGCACCGCGCTTTCGAGCGATTTGTCGAAGTACACTTCGCCCACGTGATAGGCCACGTCGAGGGCGCGCTCCGGGCGCAGCTCGTTGTCGCGGCGCAAACGGCGGAAGAAGGCGCGGGTGCGGGCGGGCGGGTAGCCCTCCTCAAAGTGGCAGAAGTCGAGGCCGACGACCGCGGGGATCAAATCCTCGTTTTCGTCGAGCAGGCGTTGAACCAATTTGTAGCATTCGAGCGGTGCCCAGCGCGGCAAGCTGATGAGGTAGCGCGCCTCAAAGTCTGCGGTAGAGGCTTGTTGCAGGAAGCGAGCGATGAGCTGGTGAAACTGCACGAAGGCTTCGGGCTGAGCGTGATCGTAGGGCGCCATCACCCGATATTCGACGTAGCGCAGGCCCTCGCGGCGATGGTGGGCCAAGACGCGCCGCCAGATCTCCTCCGATTTGTCTAATCCCTTCCACCAATGGCGATAGATGCAGATGGCCATGTTGAACTTGGCTTGGAAGCGAGCGAAGTCGCCGCCGTCGTCAACCCCGTACACGTAGTGCGCCTCAATGGGGTCGAGGCACTGGGTGTGGAGGGCCTCGCCGAAGAGCGCGACCGGGTCGGGCCGCTTGCCATACGCTCGTTCAAAGCTATCGACAAAGAGGGACCAATCAATTTTCTCGTAGTAATCGCGGCCCAACGCTAGGAGGTCGGCGGCAAAGAGGCCGCCGTAGAGGTGGACGTGCAGCTCGCAGGTCTTGGCGGCTTGGAGGGGGGGCTGGCCGTCGCTAAATGGTAAAACGAGTGCCCTAGTAGAGTGTACCATGACTCCCTTTGCCACGCCGGGCGACGAATGCAGTTGCCGGTCGTGCAGAAATTACGCTACGACTGCCGCCTACTCTAGCGCCGGCATATCGACCGCGTCGTCTCGCCGCTCGTGCATGTTCGCTTCCATGGCCTCTGGATAGCGATGCGGGAGGTACGAGACTTCGTCGAGCCGGGCGCGGGCCTCGTCTGGGAGGCAAAAGCGGCCGGCGAGCATGTTGTCCCGCGCCTGCTCGGCGGTGCGTGCGCCGATGATGACCGAGGTGATGGCCGGTTGTTCCAACACCCAACGCAGGGCGACTTGGGCCGGCGAGCGGCCCATTTCGTCGGCTACCGCTAGGAGCGTCTCTAAGGTGTCGTCGGCATTGGCGGCAAAATAGCTTTGCGGGTAAGCCCACGCATCGGCGGAACGGGTGCCGGCCAAGGTGCGCTCGCCGGGCTTGTACTTGCCAGAGAGCAAGCCGCCGCCGAGCGGACTCCACACCACCACGCCGAGGCCCTTGAGCTGGCAGACGGGAATCAGCTCCTGCTCAATGTCGCGCACGACCAAGCTGTATTGCGGTTGGTAGCACTCAAAGCGGGCCAACCCATTCGCGTCCGAAATCCACAACGCCTCCATCAAGCGCCACGCTTGGTAATTGGAACAGGCCATATAGCGCACCTTGCCTTGGCGGACCAAATCGTCGAGGGTGCGCAACATTTCCTCCAAAGGGGTCTGGGTATCCACGTGGTGAATGTAGTAGAGGTCGATGTGATCCATCTGCAACCTCCGCAAGCTGTCTTCGACGGCGTTCATAATGCGCACCCGCGACATCCCCGAGTCGTTGGGACCCGGCCCCATAGGGTTGAAGAACTTGGTAGCGACGACCGCATCGCGGCGACGGCCCTTGAGCACCTTGCCGGTGATGACCTCGGACTCGCCGCCGCCATACGAATCGGCCGTGTCGAAGAAATTGATCCCTGCGTCAAACGCCAGATCGACGATTCGCTTGGCCTCCTGCTCGTCGGTGCTGTGGCCAAAGGTCATGGTGCCAAGGCAAACTTCCGATACTTTGAGGCCGGTGCGGCCCATTCTGCGATATTCCATTATATATAGCTCCTATCACTTTATTCGCTTCAGGCGTTAAGTCCCTCAAATATCTGTCCGGCGAGGTGGTAAGCCAATATCGGCGGGACTGCGTTTCCCACTTGAGTAAATTGCCTCGCCGGAGATACAGTAAAAACAAAGTCGTCTGGGAATGTTTGTAGGCGAGCGCACTTTCTTACAGACATAGTCCGGGGTATATGGGGGTGCAGATGCGACCGTCCACCACCCTTAGTGCCGCCAGCAATGACCGTCTTTGAGGGTAGCATCGGGTTCAGCCTATCCACCCTGCCTAATTTGTCCCTCTTTCCATAATCCAATTTCATGTATCTTTCAATCGACTCTGCCTTATGCTCTCTGGTTTCGTTGTTGTCTAAACTATCTACCGACTTCTCTAATGCTTTACCACACGGTACCGTAGAAAATTGCTTCTGCGGGAATTGGAAAGAACCATCTAAGATCCCGACGATAAATACGCGCCACCTATTCTGAGGAATAAAGAAATTAGCTGCATTCAGTAGAGTGGGTTTTTCTACTGTATATCCTAGCCCTGCTAGAATCTGACACGCTTCAGATACTTGACGACCACCGTCTAGCGTTAGTAAGCCTTCCACATTTTCAATCAAAAATGCCTTCGGCCTAAATATCTTAACGAGAAATATGTAATCGAAAAGGAGACTTCCGTAACCTTCGTGATTGAAACCTGTTCTTTTGAATTTTTTTCCACTCTTTGAAAACCTCTGATTAGCAGCGATACTAAAGGGTTGGCAAGGCGGACCTCCGACAAAAATACCTGAAAAATTTTCTTTAATACCGATACTCTTCAGTATATCTATAATCGTATCAGTATCCTTGACATCACCATTGTATTCAGGAGGTCCAATGACGGTTGTAGAAAAATTGTCGCGCAACGTATTGCAGAAAATTTCGCTAATCTCTATCATTGCTACCGTTTTGAATCCAGCGAACTCAAATCCTAAGTCGAGACCGCCGCATCCAGAGAAAAAACTTACTAGCGGCATGTCTTTTTTATGTTTCTTAAAATCACTAAGTGTTTTGTACTCTAAGCTAGATTCAGAAAATAGATTATTTATTCTTCTATTGTTTTTATAAACTAATGAATCATAGTTCAACCCTAGCTTTTTTAACTCTGAAGAGAGTTTCTTAGAGTGAGTCCTACAGTATTCTAAAAGTTCGCTCTGCTCATTTACTTTTAGTTTTCTCATCTTGCAACACCTGACTTTGCCTTATAATACACAGAAATGGCTGTGTTTTTGTCCGGGAAATCCTCAATAGAATTTTCTTTTAGCCAAAAAACTATTGGAATCAACAAAGTGCTTGCAGATGTTGCTTACCGCGAGACGATCTTCTGCCTCGTAAGCAAGGAGAGAGGATGAGAATACGCGCTTATAGTTCCTCCAAACCTTATAACCACTTGGACTAAATGGTAATCCAGTAACACCCATCAGGTGATCGCGTATTGGATCGTCTCCGCTCAGTTCGATTCCATCTAATGTACAGAGGGCATTGGCAATTAGTGCAATGTTACTAAACCTAAAGTAGTCAAGCCGTCCTTGGTCCCATCTCCACTGAGTAACCATGCAAAATCTCTCCAGTTATACGGTTTCGTTGAGAAAATCCGCCACTGACAATCGCGTTACAACGACTCAAAAAACGTAACCCCGTTTCCGTCCAAGTCGAGAATGGTGAATTCCTTCGTCCCCCAAGGCGCTGCTTGCAGCGAACTGTGCGGGTGAATCACATCTTGGCCCTGATATTCTGCGTAGAGCGGCTCGATGTTTTCCACCTCAACGCGGCAGGCGGTTTTTTCAGGGATGCTCTTATCATCGCATAGCCACAGGTGGATCTCGACCGCGCCGCGCCGTACGCCGGCGTAGTCCTCTGTTTGGAACAGCTCGGTGAACCCCAGCCGCTGGACGTAGAAGGCAACCGCGTTGGCAATGTTTAGTGCGGCCTGTCTGGGAACCGCCGAGCGAAATACAGTCTGTGCTGACATTGCGTTCTCCTCTGGTTAAACAGCTTCCCGCTGATAGTACTCCGCGAGGATCTGGGCCACTTCTGGCCGCGCAAACTCCGGCGGCAGGGCCTCGCCGGCAGCGAGTTTCTCGCGGACTTGGGTCCCCGACAGGAACAGGTACGCGTCGCCGTCGTGCGGGCAGTCGCGCATCATCACCACCTCGCTGCATTCCTTGCACCAGACGGTGTGATCGCCGCGGAAAATTTCGATTTCGAGGGCGTCGCCAAGGGCGTCGAAAATGGTCTGCGCGTCAAACGCTCCGTAGTAATCGCCAACGCCCGCGTGGTCGCGGCCCACGATCAGGTGCGTACAGCCGCTGTTCTGGCGGAAGATGGCGTGCAGCACGGCCTCGCGCGGACCGGCGTAGAGCATGTCGAAGCCATAGCCGGCGATCATCACCGCGTTTTCCGGGAAGTAGAGCTCGACCATCTTGCGGATGGAAGCGTCGCGCACGTCGGCCGGGATGTCGCCGGCCTTGAGCTTGCCCAGCAGCATGTGGATGAGGATGCCATCGGCCTCAACGGCCTGCTGCGCCATGCGGCACAACTCTTCGTGGGCGCGGTGCATGGGGTTGCGGGTCTGGAAGGCCACAACCCGATCCCAACCGCGCTCGGCGATCTCGGCGCGCAACTCGACCGCGGTGCGGAAGGTCGCGGGAAAGTCCCCGGGGAAGTACGAGAAGTTGAGCACCTCAATGGGCCCGGCGATGAGGGTGTCGCCCGCGGCCTTGAAAGCAGCGACCCCGGGATGGGCGGCGGCGTCCGTGCCAAAGACTTGGAAAATGATGGCGGCGCACTCCGCATCCGAGAGCGCTTCGACCGCAGTCACTTCCTGTATGGCGAGGGCGGGATTGCCTTCTACATTGGGATCCAACAGGGCGATGCGGCTGCCGGGACCGATGTCAGCGGGAACCTGAGCGCCGGGGACCATGTTGACGACCGGGGTGGGCCACAGCAGGCCATCGGCCGCGTGCATGTTGGCAGCCACGCTCTTGGCGGCGGTGGCGTCCATAAAACCTGTAAGCGGGGTAAAATACCCCGAGCCGAGCATGACGGCTGAGGATGCTGCGGCCGAAGAGACGACTACAGAGGGCAGGTTCGCGGCTTCTTTTAGAAGCTGGGTGCGCACTGCATCGTCTTCGACGTAGAGCGGTTTGAGTTCTTCTGCGCCGTGGGGCTTAATCACAGTATTCTCCATTGGTTAGTGCGTTTAATGCACGGGAATGCCGGCTTCGGCAAGGATGCGGTGGACATTGGCGGCGGCTGTGGGGTATTGCTCGTTGGGCAAGTGTTCGAGGAGCATGTAGCCGTCGGGATGGGCGTCGTGCCACAACTTGAGCGCGGTGGCGAGGTCGAGTTCGCCATCGCCGGGCACCTCCTCGTCGATGTGGAGCACCAAGCCATTGGACAGCTTGATATCCTTGCAATGCCCGACAGCGGAGATGGGGTTCATAATCGCAAATATGTGCTGCAAGCGCTCGGTGCTGTGGTACACTTGGTGCAAACTCTGGAAATGGTTGACGTAATCCATGACCACGGTCATGCGCTCGGAGCCAACGGCTTGCAACACGTCGCGGTTTACTTCTGGCGACCCCATGATGGTGAGCAGATGCGTCTCAATGACCACGGTGACCGCTTCGGACTCGGCTTTGGCGGCCACGCGCTTGAGGGTTTCGACGAGCAGGCCGCGCGCTTCGGGCGTGAGATTGCGCCGAGACGGAGCGTACGAACCGGCTGGGTTGAGGCTGCCGGTGCGGATTAGGCAGGTGTGGGCCGCCAAGTCGCGGGCAACTTCAATGCCGCGCTCAATTTTGCCTGCTACCTCGTCGCGCACCGCAGGGCTGGGATCGAACAGGCACTCGGCAAAGCCAATGCCGAACTGGGGCAGGTCCATGCCCGCGGCCGCAATGGTATCGCGCACCTTGTGGCACTCTGCGGCGGTGACGGCAAACAGCTTTTCCCCGGGGGCGTGAAAGGCCGCGCCCGTGAGATTGAGCGCCTTGATCGCCGCTAGGTGTTGGTCGCTGATTGCGCGAAAGTCTGGGGGCAACATGCCGACGACGCCGAGCCGCATGGTAAAAACTCCTTGTTGAAATTGTAGTGGACCGCGGTTGAAGTGCCTGCAAAAACTGACCAATGGTATAAGCAACGTCAACACGCGAGGCGTTTGCCGAACCGGGGCGGGGGGCCTACTATTTGATGCTTTGGCCACTCCAACCACCGCCCGACGAACCATGACCTTCGCCCTTTCGTTTATCACCGCCCTCGTCTCCGGGCTCTACACCTGCCTGTGGGGCGCGTTCAAAGACGCTCCGTATGAGGGCTTCAAGCCCAAGACCTTTCCGCGCAGCATGTACTTCCACGTGGCGATCTTTCTGCCGCTGTACTTCATCCCGTATTTCAGCGCGTCATTCCAGCAGCTCGGCCACGTGCAAATGTTCTTCCTAATCATGGGCCTAGAGCGCTTCCTCGCCGAAATCTACAAGGGCTTCTTCCGCACCGAAGACCAGCAAAAGTACTTCGTTCCCTCGCGCATTACCTTCTTTGGCCGCCCGGTCACCAGCGACCTCCTGCGCTATGGCGCAGGGGGCCTAATCGTCGCCATTGTCTTCGCCTTCCTGCTCGTGGCCGCGCCCGTCGAGAGCTTCTGGGCCTATCTGGCGACCGGGTATTGCACCGGGCTGCTGGTGGCCTTGGGGGGTGCTTACAAAGACGCGCCCTTCGAGGGATTCAAGTGGCTCAAGTTCCAGCGCTCCGGGGTCGTCTTGGCCGCCTTGAGTCCGCTGTTTTACTGGCTCGGCGACCCGCAACACCCGGTCGGGCTGGGTTTTCTCATCTACATGAACGGCGGGCTAGAGCGCTTCACCGTCGAGTACTACAAGACGTACATCCAGCGCAATATGTCCGGGAAATTCCAACCCAACCTGCCCCGAATCCAGCGCGAGTTGGACACCCGCGAGAAGTTCCACTACGCGGCTTTGGCGATCATCGCCGGGCTGGCCGCGCTCTACGCCCATGAACGCGGCGCACTATGACGCCGTGGTAATCGGCTCCGGGTTCGGCGGCTCGCTGGTGGCCCACGCGCTGGTGCAAGCCGGGCTAAAGACCGCGCTGCTGGAGCGGGGCCAATGGGCCAAGCGCGACGACGCGGACTGGGATCAGCGCACCATCCTGCTGCAAAAGCGCTACCGCACGGGCTCGCCCCTTTTGGTCAAGCAGTACGGACGCCGCACCTTCCAGCGCATCTATCCCAACGAAGTGGTCGGCGGCAACTCGGTCTTTTACGGCGGGGCGTCGCTGCGGCTGCGGCCAGCGGATTTTGCCCGCTGGCCCTTGTCCTATGCAGACCTAGCGCCGTACTACGCCCGCGCCGAGCAGCTCCTCGGGGTACACGGCGAGGTAGATACCGATCCGTACCAGCCCCCGGGGCTGGATGCCTATCCGCGCCGCGCCGTTGAGCTGAGTGCGCCGGCCCGGCGCATTTACCAAGCTGGGACGGCCCTCGGGCTGCGGCCGTTCAAAATTCCGCTGGCGATCAACTTTTCCGACCGCACCCGGCCCCTCTGCCTGCGCTGCATCACCTGCGACGGATTCCCTTGCAAGGTGGAGGCCAAAAACGACATGGCTTCCACCGTGCTGGCCGCGGCCGCGGCGGCCGGGCTAGAGATCGTCGTCGGGGCGGTGGTGCGGCGGCTGGTGCAACGGGGCGGGCGCGTTGAGCAGGTCGAATACGTCGATAGCGCGTCCCGGCAAGCCCACGCGCTCTCGGCCGACTTGGTGGTCTTGGCCGCCGGAGCACTCAACAGCCCGGCCCTGATGCTGCGCTCGGGATTCGATCACCCCCTGATTGGGCGCTTTCTCATGCGCCACTGCAACGGGGTTGTCTGTTGCGTCTTTCCCTTTCGCACCAACCCGCAACAGGTCTTCCACAAACAGCTTTGCTTTTCCGACTTCTACGAAGACCTGCGCGCGGAATTGGGCACGGCCGTGGGCGTCATCCAAGACATCTACACGCCAGCGTCCCCCATCATCCGGCACCACACCCCTTGGGGCTTCAAGACCCTCGCCGGGCTGCTGGCCAGCCGCATGCAGAGCTTGCTCTGCATTGCCGAGGACGATTCGCGCCGCGAAAACCGCGTGTCCTTGGCCGGCGAGCAGGACGTCTTTGGCATGGAACTGGTGCAGGTAGAGCACGCCTATAGCAACGCCGACTGTCGCCGCCGCGATTACCTGCTGGCCCAAGCAGAGGCCGTGTTGCGCCAAGCGGGCGGCCTGCTGCGCTACCGCTACTTGATCGATTCCTTCTCGCATGCCGTGGGGACCCTGCGCTGCGCCACCGCACCCGAAGACGGCGTCCTCGACGTGGATTGCCGCTACTGGGGCAGCGAAAATGTTTACGTGTCCGACGGCAGCTTCATGCCCGCTTCGGGCGGGGTAAATCCGAGTTTGACGATCGCCGCCAACGCCCTGCGGGTGGCCGAGCGGATATTGGAGAAGCGATGAAGAAGGTCTGTATAGTGGGATGCGGCACCATGGGTCGCCGGCACGCGAAAAACCTCGTCGGCAAGGTTGAGCTGTCCTTTCACAGCCGCACGCGGGCCAGCGCTGAAGCCCTCAGCCGCCAATGCGGTGGGGGGCCGGTTTTCGCATCGTACGCCGAAGTTCTCGACAGCGCGGTGGATGGGGTGCTGATCAGCTCGCCGCCGGACGCCCATCGGCCCCAAGTCGTCGCAGCACTGGCGGCCGGCAAGGGGGTGCTGGTGGAAAAGCCGTTGTGCGCCACAGAAGGCGATTTGGCGGCCATTGATGCGGCCGCCCATCCAGACGCCCTGCTGATGATCGCGGAAAACTACTACTACAAGCCCTTGCTCAAGCGGCTCAAGTGGATCATCCGACAGGGCTTTATCGGCCAAGTGCGGCAGGCGACTATTGGCAAGCGTTTTACCCAGCAGGCCGCGGGATGGAAAAGCAGCTATGGTGCGCTGATAGAGGGCGGGATCCACTTCGTGGCCCTCGGAGCGGACCTTTTCGCCGACGCGCCTCGGCAGGTGACGGCAGAGTTTCCCGGGCAGCGGGCGGGCGAGCCGGAGCGGAATTCGGTCGTGCGAGTCGAGTACGCCTCCGGGGCCGAGCTGGTGTTACGCTATGCTTGGAACGCCTTCAGCCTGGCCAAGGGCACCTTTCAGCACGCGCGGATTGTGGGGACCGCGGGACGGATCGTCTTCGAATGCAATGGGCTATACGTGCGTTTGCGGGGGCGGCGGAAGCGGCTCTACTTTCCGGGCGTGGGGGACTTGATGGGCTACAAGGGCATGATGCGGGACTTTTTGCAGTGTTTGCAGGACCCGGGGCGGCAGCCGTATTCGGACTTGGCGCGAGCGGAACGGGATTTGGGGATTGTGTTTGCAGCGTATAAAGGATTGAAATGACATGAGCGACGCGGAAAAGATCATCTATTCGATGTACAAGGTGAGCAAGCACTACAACCGTAAGGTGATCCTCGCCGACATTTCACTGTCGTATTTCTACGGGGCCAAGATCGGGGTGTTGGGCTTGAATGGGTCCGGGAAGAGCACCTTGCTGCGGATTATGGCCGGCATCGACGCTGAATACGAGGGGACCATTCGCGTCCAGTCGGGGTTTACGGTGGGGTACTTGGAGCAGGAGCCCGAGCTGGAGAAGGGGAAGACGGTCAAGGAGATCGTCGAGGAGGGCGTACAGGAAACAGTGGATTTGCTGCGCGAGTACGAGGACATCAACGCCCAGTTCGCCGAACCCATGGACGACGACGCCATGAACGCCCTGATCGAGCGGCAGGCTACGGTGGCCGAACAGCTCGACGCGGCCGGGGCTTGGGATTTGGACAGTCGGCTGGATATGGCCATGGACGCGCTGCGCTGTCCGCCCGAAGACCAAGAGGTCTCTACGCTTTCGGGCGGCGAGCAGCGGCGGGTGGCGCTGTGTCGGTTGTTGCTCCGCCAGCCGGATATTTTGCTCCTCGACGAGCCGACCAACCACCTCGACGCCGAAACAGTGGCGTGGCTGGAGGGGCATTTGCATCAGTACCAAGGGACGGTGATCGCCGTCACCCACGACCGGTATTTTCTCGACAATGTGGCGGGCTGGATTCTGGAGCTGGACCAAGGGCGCGGCGTACCGTGGAAGGGGAATTACTCGTCGTGGCTAGAGCAGAAAAAGGAGCGCCTGCGGCTGGAAGAAAAGAGCGAAAGCGAAAGACAGCGGACGTTAGAGCGCGAGCTGGAGTGGATCCGCATGACGCCGAGGGCCAAGCAGCAGAAGAGCAAGGCTCGGATCAGGGCCTACGAGGAATTGCTAAACCAAGATCGAGTGCGGCGCAACGAGTCGATGCAGATCTACATTCCGCCGGGGCCGCGGCTGGGCGATATTGCCATTGAGGCTAAGGGTGTGCGCAAGCGCTACGGCGAGCGCATCCTCTTCGAGAACATGGATTTTGCGCTGCCCTCGGGCGGGATCGTCGGGGTCATCGGACCCAACGGCGCGGGCAAGACGACCCTGTTCCGGCTGATTACCGGCCAAGAGAGCACCGACAGCGGCCAGCTCCGCATCGGCGAGACCGTGCGGCTGGGGTATGTAGATCAGAGCCGGGAAACTTTGGTGGGAGAAAACACCGTCTGGCAGGAGGTCTCGGGCGGCGAGGAAGAGATGGAGCTGGGCGAGCGCAAGGTGAATTCGCGGGCGTACCTCGCGCGCTTCAACTTCCTCGGTGCCGACCAGCAGCAGAAGGTGGGTACGCTCTCGGGCGGGCAGCGCAATCGGGTGCATCTGGCCAAGGTGCTCAAGGAGCAGGCCAATGTATTCCTGCTCGACGAGCCGACCAACGACCTAGACGTGCATACGCTACGCGCACTGGAGGAGGGGTTGGAAAACTTCGCCGGCTGCGCGGTGGTCATCAGCCACGACCGGTGGTTTTTGGACCGCATCGCCACGCATATTCTGGCGTTTGAAGGCGACAGCCAAGTCTATTGGTTCGAGGGCAACTTCTCGGAATACGAGGAAAACAAGAAGGCCCGGCTAGGCGAGGATTCGGTCGTCCCTCGGCGGGTCCACTACCGCCACTTGACGCGGGATTAAGTTGTGTGGCCATAGGCAATCAATCCGCCGCTGCGGAGATAAGCCTCGGGCTGGATTGGGGCCGGGTGCATGAACGCACTTCAAATAAAAATCCGCGTCTCATCAGCCATGCGAATAAGTCTCCTGCGATAGCTCTAGCAGCACCCTAGTCGACGACAATCAAATGGATGGTGGCCGCCGCCATGGCCTCCCAGTCCACGGCGAGGCCGAGGCCCGGCCCGGCCGGCGGATATGCGTAGCCATCGGGTTGGGCGCGGATGACGTCCTGCATCCCGTATTCGTAGGGTTCGCAGGGCACGGACTGCTCGAAATAGGAGCAGTTGTCGCAAGCCAGCATCAGGTGCAGGTTGGCTGCCGACACTAGGCTGTATCCCCACGACATGATCTCGCATTTCACGCCGGCCGCTGCGGTGAGGGCGATCGCTTTGTTGGCTTGGGTTATTCCGCCCATCATGGCCACGTCGGTGCGGGCGCGTCCCCACGCCTTTGAATGAAGGGCTTCGGCAAAGGAATGGAGGTCTTGGAACCAGTTGCCGGACGGCAGGATGGGAATGGTTACCCGGCTCGTCAGCTCCCGGTAGCCGTTGAGGTCCGAGTCGTGCAGCGGCGCCTCAAACCACGTAAAACCCATGGCTTCGAGCGCTTGGGCCACGCGCAGGGCACCGTCGCGGTCGTAGTTGTTTTCGGCATCGAGCATGAAGGCGACGTCGTTGCCGGGGTACTGCTTGCGGACAGCGCGGGCGAGTTCGAGGTCCAACTCGGGAATGCACCAGGTGTGGAACTTGATGGCCTTGAAGCCTTGGGCAATGAACTCCGCGGCGTTCTTCAGATAGGATTCGACATCCTCAAAAAGCGGGGTGCTGGCGTAGGCCGGGATCTTGTCGCGCGCTCCGCCCAACAGCCGGTAGAGCGGCAGCCCCGCCACCTTGCCGGCCAGATCCCACAGGGCAATGTCGATGGCGGCCAACGACTGGGGCGGCAGCGGAAAGACGCGCGGTCTGATCGCGTGCCAAATCTGCTCTCGCGCGAGCGGGTCCTTGCCCAGCAGGATGGGGGCTAGGTGGCGGATGGCTTCGGCCGTGTAGCGCTCGAAGTCAAAGGAGGTCGCGTTCCAGACGCCAGCGACTCCCTCGACGCCCGCGTCTGTATAGAGCCTGACGACCGTGTTGGTCGAGTACTGGTCCGGCAGATCGTCCGACCAGGTGAAGCGATCGACCGGCGGGGCCACGGTGCGTATTTCGACTTTGGTGATGTGCATGGAAGACCTTTCGTGGAAACGAATTTACAAGGCAGGTTCGGATGCGAGATGCTCGGGGTATATTTCAATGTGCTCGGCGTACTGTTGCCGCAGTTGGCTCAGAAACGCTTCAAAGCGCTCCTCAATGCGCTGACCATTGGCCGCTCGCACCATCTTTTCTACGGTTTGTTGAACCTCGGGATGGGCAAAGGGGCGCAGTCGGGCCGGGCGTTGTTCCAGCGTGCGAAACACGATGTATCCCGGCCAGATTTTTTCTCGCGGCTGAAAATGCACCAAGAAAGGCCCACCGACTTTTCCCACCGGAGTTTTGCGGACGGCCGCCAGCACTTCCGACATGGTGTGCGGGGAGTGGGCGTGTTGCGCGTCTTCCTCGCGGTGGATGTGGTAGATGTTATAGTGGAACCAAGCGTTGTGAAAGCGCGGATAAGCCTGAGCGAGGGTCCACATGTCGGCACCTTGGCGCACTTTTTCGGCAACGTCGAGTGCATCGGCTTCGCGTTGGAGCAGGATGGCTTCATAGATGAGCAGATCGGGATCGGTAAACCAAGCTAGATGCTCCTCGTAATAGGTCCGCATAGCCGCTTCGTCGACAATCAGTGCTTCGGCCTCTAGGCGGCGCAGCTCTTCGATCATTAATACCGCACGGCGGTTTTCCAGATAGTGCTGCATCTCGTCGTCGGCGGCTAGTCCGGCCTGCTGGGCAGCTAGCGGCAGGAGCACGGAATCTACGGCCGTGCGTCTGGCGTACCGAGCAATACTCGCGGTATCTACGGTTACGGGACGCCGCTGAGGTGAGGTCGCCACGAGCCATTTTAGGTACTGCCCAAGCGCGACCTGCCCTTCTTCGTAGAGCATTAACGGCCTTGTTAATTGCTCGTCTCGGTTGAACTCGGGTATGCCGTGAGAGGCGGTTTTGCCCAGCTTGACTAGCTGCAACGAGGTTTCTTCGACTAGCTGTAAATTGAATTGTTTTCTGATGTTGGCGCGAAATTCCGCCGTGCGCGCGGCAAGGCGATCCGCGTAGAGCCGGTCTTTGATCCTCTTTTTTACGGACCCATAGGGCAGGGGGCGGGCGTCCTCCACGCGCACGATGTGGAAGTAGCCCTCTCGGCCTTGAAAGGGCGCAGACAGCTCGCCCGGCTGCATGGAGAAGAGCACCTTGCTGACCGGGCCGATCATCAAGGACTCGTCCCAGTAGCCCAAATCGCCTCCTTTATCAGCGGTCTGCCGCTCCATAGAAAAACGACGGGCCAACTCGGGGAAATTTTCACCGTCTAGGAGTGCTTGGTAGAGCGTTTGCGCTTCTGCGGCTGTCTTCACCGCGATATGCCGCCCCCGCACCTCGCGCTTGGTGGGCAAGTCGCTGTCTTCGTAATAGGCCCTGATCTCTTCGTCCGAGACCGTTACGCGGCTTGTAACTTCCCTTTCGATGAGGCGTTCTACGGCCCGTTGGCGGCGCACGTGCTCCAAGCCGGCTAAGACCCGGGTGCTCTTGTCCAGTTCCCTATTCCTAGCTTCGAGAAACAGCAACTCGCGATTGATGAGGGTCTCTAGGACCTCTCGCTTTGATTCTTTTTGCTCCAGCTTGTCCCAAGCCCGCTCTACCTGATCGAGCGTGACGGTGCGCTCGGCGATGCGCGCTGCCACAGAATGGTTCTCGGCGCATCCCAAGAGGAGGACTACTAGCGCTATAGCCACTGGTCGCTGAGTGCGAGGAGAACCAGCAGCCACGTGCGCGCCCAATAGGCGCTGTTCGTGGGCCAGTTCTGCCAGTAGGTTTCGTTGTGGGGGATTCTGTGATACCACTGGAGCAGGGGAATGGAGGGCAGCTCGCGCAGCCAGATTTCCATGGCTTGGCGAAAGTGTGCAAGCAGGCGCGGCTCGTCCGGGGCCGTGCCGGCCATGCGATCGAAGTGGGTGCTCAGCACGCAGTTAAGCATGACGGACAAGCTCCATACGAAAGTTGACATACACTATGCTATTAAATAGCTTGAACGGACAAAAGGGCGCATGTTACAACGCTTCTAACGCACTCTCTAAAAGGAGGATAACCATGAAAATTCTTGCTGTTTTTGGCGTTTTGCTGTTGGCTGCGGGCGCGTGCTTGGCGCACAGCAACGCCAATGGTTTTGGCTATTTCGCGTTGGAATGGCCCGCGGATGTTGCGTACGTCGCCGATGGTGAGGACGGAGATTGGGCGTGGTACGACCCCAATTTCATCGTCACGCCCGACGAAATGGGCGAGGTCGTCCAGCAGGTGATTCCAGACAAGAGCGATATCGACGTTTCCATAAGGACCGCTTGGACGCAGCCCCCCGACAACCGCATCTTGGGCTTTGTGCGGGTGACGGACGACTCCCTGCACGCCGCCGAAACGGATCCAGAGAACGGGTGGTTTGAGGACGATCTCGAAATTATTACCGACGGCGACCACAGCGGTGGTCCGTACCGCGATCCGAACCAAGTGAACGCCCAGCAGTGGACCATGCACGTGCAGGTTCCCGGCGGGTATTCGACGCCCTACGGCAACGGCACGACTTGGCTGCGCAAAGACGCCGACCCGGCCAAGCAGTGGGCCACGGCCTACATTGAGGCCGATGTCAGTCTCAGCCCTCCGGGCGCTACGCACGGATCGACCAATGTCACCTTAGGCTATGAGTTTGCCATGCCGCTGTGGGTGAACTTGGAAAACGACGAAGCCTCTACCGAGCGCGTGGTCCTGCAGCCGGGCATGACCGTTGGTCTCACCTACCAGCTCAACGAGGCCGATACAACGCCGGCTGAAGGCGCGGCCCGGACGCATCAGCTAGTAACCGGAGACGTCAACGGGGCGCATAGAGATCAGGATTTCGCCTCTGACTTTACCTTGTTGACCGTAGATGAGTACACCCGAGGCAGCGATGTTGGCACCGCGGTCGAAAGCAGTGCTTGGGGAAAAATTAAGGCGACTTTCGACGAGTAACGTTTCCCCATTTTAGCAGCGGGGGAGGAGAGGTGTGTAATGTTTCCTCCCCCGCTTTCGCGTTTGTAGGATGTCTGGGAAGCGCTTTGCCATGAGTCCATGCTTGGGTGCCTTGGTGCTGCTGGCGCTGGTCGGTTGTGGCCGCTATTTCCCCGGGCCGATCGCACCCGCGCCCGAAAATCGCCAAGAAGCCTATGCCTCGGTCGAAGACGACGGGACCATTACCGCTGTTTTTAACCGCCTCGAAATCTCCCTGCGCCCCATGGCGGACGAAGAGCTGAACCGCCAATTCGCCGACTACTCTGCGGCGGGTGCCAATTCCAAGAATCCCTATACCTTTGGCAACTGGAAGCCGCTGGGCGATACGTACACGCCGCCAAAGTACACCGTCTTTTCCGTCGAGGTGAAAAATTACGAGTATCCCAAGGTACATCTGGATCCCACCCGCATAACCCTCGTCTCCCAACAGGCCGGCCGTGCGTACGATCCCCTCAACAGAACGGACATCCTCGAATTCTATGCTTCCATGATCCCCGGATATGCGGGCAATGCCTATAGTATCTTCCAAGAGCGGCGGGAGATTCTGACCCGCACCATGTATCCCGACGAAGACGTTTTCAGCGGCCAAGAAGTCGAGGGGTACGTGGTGTTTCCCGCGTTACCGCACGACATCAATGAGTTTACAGTTCACCTCAGCCACGTGGCGATTCGCTTCGACTTCAGGCAGCAGCCGGTCGAGACCATAGATCTGGCGTACCGGTTCCAGCGCGAGGTGTTCAGGGGATATCAGCCGCCGGCCGATTGGGCGCGGGAATGAGACGGCTCGCCGGCAGCCTCGCTTTGTGCGGAGCGTGTTGTCTGAGTGCGCCGCTTGAAGCACAGGTCGAAAGCTATCGGGTCGGTGGGGACGGATTTTCTTGGGATTCGCAGGCCGCAGTCGCCGGGGGCGTAGATCTGCAAGACCCGGCTCTGATCCGTCCCATCGGTTTGGCAGCAACCGACAACATCCTCCGCTCGCTCGGCTGGAGCGACTCGCCTACCCTCGACTTTGTCGCCGAAGGCCGTGCCCACATCTGGGACAACGCCGCGATCGAAGGGTCCGCCGCCACCTTGGTCGATGGCGATGAGCAGACTTCTTCCGGCGACCGCTTCAAAGGGCTGGGGACCGATCAGACCGGTCGCGTCTTTTTCTTGGACTTGGGGGCTTCTTTTCCGGTCAATCGCCTGATCTACTTCCCCAGCCCATCCTTTCCCGACGACTTTCCGCGCGCCTTTGAACTTTCCGCCAGCGATGGCCGCGACTATACCCAGCAGGGGGAACCGCGCTATCAGGTACTGAAACGCGTTGATTTGCAGACCGAGCCGAGGACGACAATCGACTTCCCAGTGCAGCTAATCCGCTTTATCAAGCTGCGCATCCTTTCTCCCAATCCGTTTGAAATAGCGGAAATCCAAGCCTTTGGCACGGGTTTCGTGCCCAAGGGCACGTATATTTCCAAGCTCATTGAACTGCCCACAGCAGCGATTCTCGGTACGCTCTCCGTCAAAGCCACCAAGTTGCGCCGGCAGTCAGACGGCCTCCTGCGGCCAACAGCGGAAGCAGCCGCGTCCGTGGACCTGACCCTGCGCAATGGCGCTGACGAGACCCCCTTGGTCCATTTTGAAATCGTCGATCGCGAAACGGGTTCGGAGCAGCCCACGACCGCAGACGCCTATACTAAGCTGGCCGAGGATTTTCGCGGTTCCATCCTCGACGATGCCGAAAATTGGACTTGGAAGAATCCGATCCGCATTGATTCGACCGGAACTTTTACCTATCCCCTCGAACTGCCCGGCCCGAGGCGGTACTTTGATTTTCAGCTCTTTTTTCGCGGCACTTCTACCGATCTCGTCCAGATAGACAGCTTGGCGGTTAGCTACTCACTGCCTCTGGCCGACCGCGCCGTAGGCGAGGTAGCCGTTGTCGCAGACCCGTTCCCCGCAGGGGGCATCGTTGCGGTGCCGGCCGGTCGAGATACCCTTTTTACCTATGATATTCGGGCGGAATTTGGCAGCACTGCGCAGGTTGGATTCGATGGCTTGCACATCGCGACCCAAACCGAACCGACGTTGCTCAAGTTCGAGATGGGCGAGCCGCTCGTCGAGGTAGTGCCCGACAGCGTCCACGCGGATGCGAGTGGGTTGATGCTGTACTTCCCATCGAACCGGATCGCGCCGAATAACAACCAGCCGCTGCGCGTTACTTTTCGCACGGCGATTCTGGTCTATGCCACTAACTTGGTGAGCCACCTAATCGACTCCGGGGGCCGCTTGCCCCAGCCCGTCGCGGCCGGCGATGCCAGTCCGGGTGTTGGCACTAACACCAACCGGGTCTTTTTCTCCAATGCCGCAAGAGGGGGGATTTTATCCGCGATGCAGGTCGTACCGGCGGTGTGTACGCCCAATGGGGACGGCGTCAACGAAGAGAGTCGCATCGTTTTCCAAGCCCTGCGTCTGGTGCGGGAAGTCGATTTTTCCATCGGCATATACGATTTGGCTGGACGCCGGGTGCGGCAGCTATTTTTCGCCGCCTTGCCTGCCGGCGCCTACGAGCACACCTGGGATGGCCGCGATGCGACCGGCGATCTGGTGCCTCCAGGGGCTTATGTCGTGCGCATTGCGGCTGACACCGAATCGGGAGAAGAGGTGCTGGCGAGGACGCTTAGCGTGGCCTATTGAATTCAACGACTGGCAACTCCAAAAGCTAAGTACACGACACCTCCTGTGGGCGCATTAGTACTTGATGGTAGGACGCAGTTGTCGCCTTAGCGAATGCGCCCGACGCGGGGAGCCATCCTAGCGCCGGCCGATGCCGCTCAAGCCACGCGGCCATTAGAAGCGGTTGGATTAAAACGAAATGGCGGCTACCATCCGCTCTTCTGTGTGACTTTTGGCTTAGCCGGCCTTCACCGGGCGGTCATCTCATCCATCAAGCGCGTGAACTCGGCGAGGTCCGCCACCTGTATGGCGGCGCGCAGCAAGACTTGGAGTTGCTCCACCGCTTCGATGCCGGCCAAGCGACCCGACAACGCCCGGGCTAAATCCGCATCAAACCGAATCGCCAAGGCTTCTTGGATACTTTGCCGAAGCCCAGCACGCCCTTGCTCGATGCCTTGCTCGATGCCTTGCTCGATGCCTTGCTCGATGCCTTGCTCGATGCCTTCTTCACGACCCTGCGCCAACGCTCGCTTGCGCAAAGACTCAAGTAACGGAAACTCAGTCATAATCTCCTCCGAAATCAAAGAAAAAATGGTCGATTCCTCGCACACCAACGAACTCAACACCCCCATGTGCGCCAACACACTATGCTTGACGGCACGAGATACAGCTAACTCCTCGGTCGTCTCCACACACCGACGCAACCACGCCTCCACATCCATCCCTTCAGGACGACCCATCAGCGGCGTGAACGGCAGCACCCCCACAGAACCCGACGCCAAATGCGCCAGCCCATCCAACGCGGTCAGACGGATCACCTTGTAGCGCAGCACCACCTCATAGCCGACGACCTCTTGGAGGTATTGCCCCGGATCGCGGCCACCCGCGTCGGGACGCAAGTAGATTACGTGCGAAAACAGGGGCAAGCCATACTCGGCAAGGCAGCGTCCCATGTACCGAGCCATCCGCAGCGGCATGGACAAGGCCGTGCTATCCGTGGTCTGAAACTCGCAGTGGACTAACGCCTTCTGGCCGTTGATCCGCACCCGCAGCAGACTGTCCATCACCTGCGTCTTCACGATGGGCTGCTCCGGGTTGAGCAGTTCCAGCATCTGCCCCTGTGAATGCCCGAGCAGAAAGGCCAAAAAGTCTTGCGGATAGGTGCTGATTAGGGACTTGGAAACAGTGTCAAAAGCGGCCATCCGAGCCTTTCTGCTAAGCGTTGACGCGATGGGGAGAATATACCCGATTGGGATACAAATACAAAAATATCGCGCCCGTGCGCCGGCGCCGGCTAAGTGGCGATAGTTCCACGTCAGCAGATACGCACAGCGGAAGAGGGGCCACTAACAAACGCCGCGCTCGCTTCGGCGATGGAGCCAAACGCGCCGTCGGCCACGGCCGCACACAGCGCGGCACCAACGGCCGCCTCTTCGCCGTGCGATCCCACGTGCAGCCGCATGGCGAACTCCGCTTCCAGCGCGGCCCGCAGCACGGGATTCAGCTTGATGCCATTGCCCGCGCCAACTAGCTTGGAGCGCGCGCCAGCACCCAGCCTGAGGGCCTCGCGGTACGAATCGGCCAGCTCAACGGCCATGCTTTCCAACAGTGCGCGCGTTAGATGCCCGGCCGTCAGAGTTGCAGCGGTCAGCTCGCGGAAGGCGGCTTTGGCGCGTGGCCTGCGGCGCGACCCGGAAAACAGCGGGTCCGCGCGTACGCCCTCGGCACCGGCCGGCACGTCGGCCGCTAATGCTACCAGCCGCTCGTACAGGGCCTCGCGGTCGGGTTGGACCTCGGCGAGGGCATAGATGGCGTCGGCGAAGAAGTCGCGCAGAGTCCTGAACGTCCGCCCGCCGACGGCTCCCACGCCGGCCAGCAGATAGCCGCGCTGCATATAGGGACGCAGTTCGAGCCACCCACGTGGCAGTGGGGCTTCGACGTGCAGTGCGGCTTGCCCGCCGGTGCCGACATTGACGGCCACAGTGTTGGCGCAATCGGCGACCGTGCCGGCAAAGCTGCACTGGTGATCGCCGGACGCCACGGCCACGGGCAGGCCGGCTGGTAGGCCGAGCTTGTGGGCCATTGCGGCGGTCAGGGAACCGGCCATGGTACAGGATTCGGCGAGAGCGGGAAACAGCGACTGGTCTAGGCCGAGGGCGGCGATAAGCTCGTCCGCCCAAGCGCGCTTGGCTACGTCATAGACGCCCCAGCCGAGCGCGTCTGTGGGATCGACAACCGGCCGTTTGCCCACCAAGCGCGATACCACAAACTCCGGGGCCGTCGTGCCGCTGACGCCGCTGGGAAGCTGGTTGTTGGCTTGCAGCCAAAACAGGTGCGGTCCAGCGTGCCCGGCCACGAGAGGACAGCCCGTGTTGGCAAAGGCGGGCTGCTCGCCCTCGGCGGCAGTGGCCCCCCCGCGCTGGGCCATGGCGTCTAAGTAGGTGTGCGGCTGGCCCGGCAGGCATTCTTGGGCGCGCTGGTCCTGCCACGAAAAAAAAGGACCGACGGCGTTGAGCGCGGCGTCGAGGAGCTGCAGGCCCTGTTGCTGCCCGGTGACGCCGATGGCGGCCGGCTGGGCGTTGGTGCGGGCGACGAGCGCGGCCGCGTTGTCGATGGCTAGCTCGGTCATCGCGTTGAGGTCCCACTCCGAGCGGCTGATTCGCTTGTCGGACGCAGAGGTTACTTCGGACAAATTGGCCGTGCTGGCTGTGCCGACGACGGCGTTGGCGTCGAGGTCAATGACGAGGGCGACGACGGTCGTCGAGCCGATGTCTAGCGCGAGGTAGTGCGTTGGCACAAGGCTCAACTCAGGCGCGACCAGTCGAAGACCACGCCGAGGTATTCCTCTTTATTGGCGGTAAGTCCCTCGTACATCTGCTGACAGTCGGCTGGCGACGCGAGGTGCGTGAGCAGGGGTTCGACCACGAGCCTTCGGCTGGCGATCCACGCGGCAATCTGGCGGTAATTGGCGTCGAGGTCGCGACAGCGCTCGGTGGCGTGCTGGGGCCAGCGCCACTCGAGGGCACCGATCACGCGGATGGCCTCTAGGTGAATGTGCAGCAGCATGGGCGTCACATCGAAGTGGGCCGGGGCGCGCGGACTGCCGAGGAGGATGAGTTCGCCGTGGCGGGCAATGCACATCGCGGTCTGGGCAATGACTTCGCTGATGCCAATGGCCTCCACGCCGATGCGGGCACCTGCGCCGCCGGTCCAGTCGCGCACTGCTTCTTGCAGATCGTCGCGGGCGGGATTGACCGTGCGCTCAATGCCGCAAGCGCACGCCTGCCGCAGGCGCAGGTCAGACAGGTCGGCGAGCATGACGTCGGCACCAGCGAGGCAAAAGAGCTGGGCGGCGAAGTTGCCCACGAGGCCGCCGCCAACCACGAGCACCGCATCGCCGGGCTGGGCGCTAGCAGAGCGCAAGGCCGAGATGCTGACGCCGGCCATGCGCGCAAACGCGAGGTGCTGGCCGGGCGCTTCGCGCGAGACGGGCAGGACCATGCGCTGGGCATCCGCCTTGACAATGGAAGCGTGTTGGGCAAAGGACAGCACACGGTCGCCCGCTTGTACGCCGGAGACTGCGTCCCCGACTCGCAGCACGCGGCCGAGGTTGCCGTAGCCAGTGCGGCGGGGGTACTGGCCGGCGTCGCCAAAAGGCATCTGCTTGACGAGGCCAGTAAAGCCCGCGCCTTCGGTGCCGGCACTGACGATGGAGTATTCGGTTGCTATCAGCACTTCCGCCGGGTGCAGGCGGTCGTCGAGGTCGCTTTTGGCAAGCTCAATTCGCCCCGGCTCTACGACGATGAGTTCATGGGTTATCACGGCAGTCCATCCTTGATTGAAGGAGAAGATAAAGGGCCTTTAGGGAAGCCAAGTCAAGCCGTGCCGAGGGGGCCGAGCGAGTTGACGAAGTATGGGCTAGGGCGTAAAATGCTAGCCCTAGCACCCGCCGAAAACGCGGCCAATGCACTACAAGTCAATCGATCCAATGGAAAGGAGGCGCATCGCGTTGTTTCGCACCCGAACGCTTCTTCCCGCAGGGCTTATTGCCCTTTCTACCTTTGCGCAATGCAGCCCATCGGCGACCCCGGCGACCCCGCCACCGCCGCCCAAATACACCGGCGATCTGCCGGTATTGCAGGAGCGCGGCGCGTTGCGCGTCATCGTCCCTCCAGAGCCGATTGCCCATATACCCAAGTCCGCGGAACAGGTGACGATCGACTACGATCTCGCCCGCGACTTGGCCGAGGCACTCAAGCTAAAAATGCAGCTAGTAAAGGCCAACAGTTATGCCCAGATGGTGCAGAAGCTGCTGGAAGGCGAAGGCGATATCGTCGCGGCGAGTCTGACGATTACGCCAGCGCGGCAGGAGCAAGCGGCGTTTTCCGTGCCGTATCTCTACGTGGCTGAGTATCTGATTACAGGGGCCGGCGATAGCTTGCCGACGGCAATTGAGGACTTGGCCGATATGAAAATCGGCGTCCGGCGCTCCAGCTCGCACTACCAGACCTTGTTGGACATTCAGCAACAGGTGCCGTCGTTGCGCATTCACGCTGCGCCGGAAAAGCTCGGCCTCGAACACCTCGTCGAAGGAATCGTCCGCGGCGAATACGCGGCGACCGTCGCCGACGAGCATTTGTGGCGGGCGGTGGCAAGCTACTACGACAGCATGGCTACGCCGCTGGTGCTGGCCGAAAATCGCCCGATCGCCCTGATGATGCGGCCCAACGACGTGCAGCTCAAGACCAAGGTCGATGAATATCTGCTCGCGCGGCAGTTTACGCGCCAGCCCCAGCAAGCCTTCACCGACGATCTGCCTGGCCTAAAAAAGCGGCGGCGGCTGCGCATGATCACGCGCAACAATGCGATGACCTACTTCATCCACCGCGGCCGGCAGGTGGGCTTTGAATACGAGCTCATAAAGGAATTCGCCGCCCGGCACGACCTGCGGCTCGATATCGTCATCCCAGACAGCCACGCCGAGCTGCTGTCGCATTTGAACGAAGGCAAAGGCGATGTCGTGGCCGCGGCCATGACTATTACCGAGGAGCGACGAGGGCAGGCCGCGTTCACCCTGCCCTATAACGAAGTGGATGAGCTCGTGGTAGTGCGCGCGGATGAGGATTCGATTGCCAGCCTTGCAGACTTGGCCGGGCGCACGGTCCACGTGCGCCCAAGCTCTTCTTTTTACACCACCCTGCTGGCCCTCGCCGATTCCATAGAGGGTTTGCAGATCGCGCCACTGCCCGACGACCTCGAAACCGAAGACATCTTGGCCGGCCTCGAGGAGGGCCGCTACGACATTACCTTGTGCGATTCCAATTTGCTCGACGTGGAACTCGCCTATGGGCGGCAGCTAAAGGCCGCCTTTAGCGTCAAGCCGACGGTCTTGGGCTGGGCGGTGCGCCGGGATAATCCGGCTTTGCTAACGGCGCTCAATCAGTATGTACAAGAGGAAAAGGGCGGTTTGTTTTTTAACCTGATGAAGAAGCGCTACTTCAAGAACAAGCGCACCATCACTAGGGCCAAGGATTCGCTGCGGGTCGATTTGAGCGGTCGCCTGTCGCCCTATGACGAGTTGGTGAAAAAATACGCCCAGCAGTACGGTCAGGATTGGCGGTTGATTACCGCGCAGATGTACCAAGAGTCCAAATTCGATCCACAGGCCACGAGCTGGGTCGGCGCTCGCGGGCTAATGCAGATCATGCCGGTCACCGGGCGCGAGTTGGGATTTACCGATCTGCACGACCCGGAAGAGAACATCCACGCAGGGGTAAAATACCTGCACCAACTGGTCAATCGCTTCGATCCGAACATCCCCCTAGACGAGCGGATGCGCCTTGCATTGGCCTCCTACAATGTCGGGTACGGGCACGTGCTCGACGCGCGCCGCTTGGCCCGCGAGAACGGGTGGAATCCCGACCGGTGGTTTGGCCACGTGGAACAGGCCATGAGGCTGCTGGCCAAGCCGGCGTACTACAAACGGGCGCGCTACGGCTTCTGTCGCTGCGGTCAGCCCGTGCATTACGTGGGCAACATTCAGAACTTCTACGACGCCTATGTCGGGATGCTGACGATGGCGATGTAGGGGAGTCACCGGCCCAGTACAAAGTGGCGACCCGATCCTCGCCGGCATAAGCGCGGACTGATTGACGCAAGAAGGAGACGCGCATACGCTGTTCCTCGACGAGCCGGACAACTACGTGGCATTGGCGGAAATCCAGCCTTGGCTCATGGCGCTGTCCGACGCCTACGGAGCAGAAATCCAGCAGGCCGTGCTATGCTCTCACCATCCGGAGTTGATCGACTATTTGGGCAGCGACTACGGTCTTCTGCTCAAACGGGAAGCCTCTGGGGTTGTTACGACGCAAAAACCGGCAACTGGCCAGATCGACAGCGGCTTGAAACTCTCAGAGGCGGTTGCCAGAGGGTGGGTAGGTTGAGGCGGAGTATCCAAATTGTCCTGTTGTGCGAGGATGGCCGAGCCTAAGCGGCGACTCCCGGTGCGGAAGTTAGCGGCGCTCAGGCCGGGTTATCTGGCGTTGCTGTTTGTGGTGCTGGCCTTGGTGTTGGGGGCCTTTGCGCTCTACGGCCTGCGGCAGTCCCAGCAATCGACCTTAGAGACGCTCGAACGCGGGGCGCGGTCGCTGGCCGAAGCGGTCTCGCGCGCCGAGGAGAACGTACTCCGCGCCGAAGGCGACATGGAAGAACTGGTCGGGGAGCGCCTGCTGGACAACGCCCGGCTGCTGGCCGAATGGGAGCTGGCGTTTTCCGACACGCTGTTGGAGCGGATCGCCGCGGACAACGCTCTCGACCAAGTCGATGTGCTTGACGCGGCCGGCCGGCTGGTGGCGTCGAGTGGCGTCGTCGATGCGGCCGCGCTGGCCGAGTGGCAGCGGGAGCTGGAGCCGCTGTTGGCCGGCGCAGAGGAGGCGCTGCTGTTCGAGTTAGACGACCAGCTCTTTGCCGTGGCCGTGGCCGTGCCGGGTGGAGGCGCGGTGATCGTGCGGGCTGCGGCCGAGCGGCTTTTGCACCTGCGGATTCGCTCGGGGGCTGGTCGGCTGATCCAAGAGATCGGTGCCAACCAAGACATTGTATACATGGCATTGCAGGACACGCTGGGCCTGTTGGCGGCCTCGCGCGATTTGGTGTTGCTCGCAAGCATTGCCGGCGACGCATTTCTCGAGACAGCTCTGACGCGCAATGCGGCCGCTTCGCGCGTCGTCGAGTTCGAGGGCGAGGAGGTCTTTGAGGTCGTCATCCCGTTTGCACCCCAAGAGACGACGTTGGGGCTTTTGCGCATCGGCCTCGCGCTCGACGAATTCCGGGCACGAAAGCAGCGCGGGCGGCTGCAAGTGGCGCTGCTGGTGCTCCTGCTCCTGATATTGGGTGCCGTGGGCACCGGGGCGGTAACGGTGCGGCAAAACTTGGCCCTGCTCGGCGATGCGTACGCGCACATACAGACCTATAGCAGCCGCATCTTGGCGCAGATGACGGACGCGGTGGTGGCCGCGGATCCGGCTGGGGCCATTGAAGTCTTCAACCAAGCGGCCGAGGCCTTGTTTGGGGTTGAGGGCGAGCAAGTGCGGGGGCAGAGCCTGCGCAATGTATGGCCGCACGAGGCCGTGGATAGGGCCTTGGCCGGCGAGGAGCTCGCGGGCGTGGCCTGCCGCTTGGCGGATGCTCAGGGCCGCGAGCGGACCTTGTCGCTGTCGAGCGCACAAGTGTACAATGCCAGCGGCGAGGTGGAGACCATCGTCTTGGTAATTCAGGATCTGAGCGAGAAGGTGGCGCTGGAGGCCGATCTGCGGCGGCGCGACCGCTTGGCCTCCATGGGGGCCTTGGCTTCGGGCGTGGCCCACGAAGTGCGCAACCCACTCAACGCCATAAGCGTGATAGTGCAGCGCCTGCGGCGCGAGTTTGTTCCGCGCACAGACGAGGGCGAATACCGCCAGCTAACCCAAGTAGTAGCCGGGGAGGTCGAGCGAGTCAACCGCATCATTGAGCAGTTCTTAGAGTTGGCCCGCCCGCCCGCCCTCGCAAAGACGCGCGTAGAGCTGGCGTCGATCTTGGAGCGGGCGGCCGAGACGGTCGAGCCGCAAATTCTCGCGGCCGGGCTGGGGCTGGAGCGGGATTTCGCCGGCGTGGGCGCGGCCCAAGTCGATGCGGATCAGCTCCACCAAGCGCTGCTTAACTTGCTGGTCAATGCGGTGGAAGCCACGGACGAGGGGCGCATCCGGCTAGAGGCCCGGTCGCTGGCCGAGGGTTGGGTGGAAATCGGAGTGGCCGACACCGGCGCGGGCATTCCGGCCGCCGATGCCGAGCGGATTTTCGACCTGTACTTTACGACCAAGGCCGCGGGCACTGGGTTGGGTTTGAGCTTGGTTCACCGCATCGTCTCAGAGCACGGGGGGCGCGTTGAAGTGCAAAGCACCCGCGGCGCGGGGACGCGATTTGTCATTCTACTGCCGAGGGGAGCTTAACATGGCTGGAGAGACCATTCTGGTAATTGACGACGAGGCCGCGCAGCGCGAGGCCGTGAGTGGCTATTTGCGCAAGCGGGGTTTTGCGGTCTTACAGGCCGCCAACGGGCGGGCGGGCTTGGCCCTATTGCAGGGCCAAGTGATCGATCTGATTATCACGGATTTGCGGATGCCAGAGCTAGACGGGATGGGCGTGCTTGCCGCCGCCCGCGAGACCAACCCCGCCATTGGGGTGGTGCTAGCGACGGCTTTCGGAACGGTTGATGGGGCCGTTGACGCCATGCAGGAAGGGGCCTTCTACTACCTGCAAAAGCCGCTTGACCTCGACGTGCTCGACCGGATCGTCGATCGCGCCTTGGAGCAGCGGCACCGCATCTCGGAAAACGAGCTCCTCCGCCAGCAGATTGGGGAGCGGGTGCCGTTTGGCGGCATTATGGGCTGCTCGCCGGCCATAGAAGAGGCCCTCAACGTGGTGGCGCGGGTCGCGCCGAGCCGGGCGACCGTGCTGTTGCGCGGCGAGTCGGGCACCGGCAAGGAGCTGATGGCGCGCGCAGTACACGAGGCCAGCCCCCGAGCCGCCCGCCCCTTTGTGGCCGTCAACTGCGCCGCCCTCAACAAGGGCTTGATCGAAAGCGAGCTGTTTGGGCACGAGAAAGGGGCCTTTACCGGGGCCGACGCCCGGCGCATCGGCCGCTTTGAGCAGGCCGACGGAGGCACCTTATTCCTCGACGAGTTGGCCGAAATCCCCCTTGACGTGCAGGTCAAACTCTTGCGGGTCTTGCAGGAGCGCAAGATCGAGCGCGTCGGCAGCGGCGTTGAGATCGAGGTTGATGTGCGGCTGATCGGGGCGACGAATCGAGATTTGGAGGCGCTGGTAGCGCAAGGGACGTTCCGCGAGGATCTGTTTTACCGGCTCAACGTCGTCGCGGTGGACCTGCCGCCGTTGCGGCACCGCAAGGGCGACATTCCCCTGCTCGCCGACCACTTTCTCGCCCGCTACGCCGAGGAAAACGCCAAAGCCGTCGGCGAGATCTCCAAAGAGGCCTTGGAGCTCCTAACGCGCTACGCCTACCCGGGCAATGTGCGCGAGTTGCAAAACATCGTCGAGCGCGCGGTGGTCATGGCGCGCGGCCCAGTGGTGACACGGGCAGATTTGCCAGCCGAAGTGCAAAAAGCAGTGGCTGGGCCGGACGCGGACACCTTGCCCGCGCAAGTGGAGGAACTGGAAAAGACGGCCATTGCCCAAGCCTTGGAGCGGGCCGGCGGCGTCCAGAGCCGGGCCGCCGAGATGCTGGGTCTGACCGAGCGCAACCTGCGCTACAAGCTAAAGAAATACAGGCTAAAGTAGCTTCAAAAACCGAGCCGGACGCCCGCGGAGTACGCATGGGCGTCCGCATTGTAGAAAGCGTCGTTGGACGCGACCGCGCGGTAGAGCCACTCCAGTTCGAGGGCGATCTCTCGGAGCCGGGTGCTTTCTAGGTAAAACACACGCCCTAGGCTCAAGCGTGCGGTGCGGCGCGTTTCCGCCGTGGATTCCCCAGTGGGAAATGCTGGCCGGTGGCTGTAGAGGCGGCTTTCGCTTTGCAAGGAGGTCGCCAATTCCCAGTCTAGCGGGGCCAAGTACTTTAGAGTGGCACTCCATTGATCCCCATCATAGTTGTAGAGGTCTTCAAAAAGCTCGTCCGGGTCGTACCAGTGCGCCTTGGAGGCCTGAGCTTCGTAGAGCTGCGCCTTAGATTTCGTCTTGGCCTTGTAGCCATCGTCGAAGAGTTCGTCCGGGTCGTACCAGAACCAATCGGCATAGCGGCTCTGGCCGGCGAGGTTGCGCTGGTGGTGCCACGCTAGCTGCAATCCGAGGTTGGGCCCCAGGGATTGGGCGGCCTTGAGGCGGGTGCCCCACCTGAGCAGGTTGCGGCTGGGCTGGGCCGTTTCTCGCAGGTAGGATTTAAGGCCCAACTCGCCGTTTAGCTGCAAGGTGGTGCGGGTGGGAAAGTAGTGGGTTAGCTGGGCGTCGAGGTGCTGTTCGGCGTAGTTGTAGTCGGCCGCGTTGAGAAAGTTTTGGTAGCTCAGGGTATAGTCGAGGCGGCCGAGCATATCCGGGTGTAGATAAGACTCAACGCTGGCGAAAGCCCAGCCGGCCGCAAAGTCTCGGTAGGAGTAGAGCGGGCGGTCCAAGCGCAGGCTTAGGGCGGCACCAGAAAAGAACAGGCCGGCCGCCCCCAAGGGACGCGCATAGCTCGCGCCAAAGCGGTGCAAGTGGTTGAAAAGGTCGGGGTTTTCGCTGAATACGTTGGCGCTGCCCGAGTAGTACAAGTCCAAGTCGGCGTCGAGCTGGTAGGAGAAGTCGATATAGGCCGACTGGATCAGGTCGCTGCGCTGGCTGGTGGTGAGAAAAACATTGTCCGTATAGGTGGCGTACAGGTCGGCGTTGAGCGCGACTTGAGCCTCGGCTGCGGAAATTAGCGCGATTAGGCAGGCGGGTAGGCACTTCATTTGCGGTCCTTTTGCTTTTTGTACTGCTTGGCATCTTTTAGACGCGGGGGTACGTAGCGGCGTTTTAGGCGTTTTTTGACTAGGTATTTCGCGCGCTCGTCCGGGTGCTTTAGGAGGCGGCGCAAAAGGCGGGCGTCGTCAATGCCGTCGCCATCCTCGTCCAAGAAGAAGTCCATCCGCCGGTTTAGAGCGCGTAGCCGCTGGTGCAGCCGCTTGAGCGGATCGTGCATGCCGTCGCCATCGGCGTCGCGGAAGTGCTTGATCCGGTGCTTGCGCTCTTCGACGATGCGGCCAAAGCGATAGCCCATAAGCCCGTGCGGGCCGTACTTTGCGCCGGTTATATCGTTTAAGCGGTCGCCATTGCAATCGACGACATTGTCGATGAAGCCGTCTTTGTCGGCGTCGCGGAAGCGGCTGTCGAGGTCGTTTACGCCGTCGCCATCGGCGTCGCGGAAGCGGTCGTTTACGCCGTCGCCATCCTCGTCGGCAAAGGAAAAGTGGTGGGGATAAGGCTGGCCATCGCGGTCGTTTACGCCGTCGCCATCCTCGTCGCGGAAGCGGTCGTTTACGCCGTCGCGGTCGGCATCGACATAGCCGACGACGGGCGCGGGGGTTGCGTCGGCCGGCCCGGATTGGGCGCAGACGGAACAGGCCAGCAGGGCGCTGGCCGCGATAGCGATGACGACCATGTTTCTCTCCATCCGCTCGTACGCAACAGACAGCACCCGGGAGCGGCCGAGTGCCGTCTGTTGCTTTTTGCCGTGCTATCGGCCGAAGGACTCCTTGACGCGGCCCCAGCTCGTCTCCTCGACGGCTGTCGTGGCTTTGCCCGCAGCCGCTGGCTCGCTCTCTTCCTCGCTGCCCTTTGAATGGCTGCCGCGAAAGGTTGCGCGCTGTTCGGCGGTCAGGATGGCCTCAAAGCCGGCGCGGTACTGTTCGCCGAGGGCCTGCTTCTGCTCGTTTAGGCCCTCTCTGAGTGCTTGGATCTGGGCCTGCTGATCGTCGCTCAAGCCGAGTTGCTCGACCAACGCGCCCTTGTGCTTTCCTCGCTTGCCGCGATTGGCCGTAAGTCCTGCGAGGGCGTCGCGCTGCTCATCGGTTAGGATGGCCTCAAAGCCGGCGCGGTACTCTTCTTTAGTCAGGTCCTGCTCTTTGAGGGCTTGAATTTGCGTCTGCTGGTCGTCGCTCAGGCCGAGCGGGTTCCTGATTGCCGCGAGGGTTTGGTGCTGCTCGTCGGTCAGGATGGCCTCAAAGCCGGCGCGGTACTGTTCGCCGAGGGCCTGTCTCTGGCCGCGTATGTCCTCTTTGAGGGCTTGAATTTGCGCTTGCTGGTCTTCGCTCAGGCCGAGTTGCTCGACCAACGCGCCCTTGTGCCCGCTGCGCTTGCCGTGCCCGTGGAATCCCTGCTTGCCTCCCCGGCCTCGCGCCGAGGTGTCCATGGCTGCCGCGGCTACCAACAGCAGCGCGGCTGCGATTCCCCACGTTGTCTTCACGATGTGCCTCCTTGAAAGAGATAAGTGTGCTGCCCAACGTGCATCGTTGGGTCGCACTGTATTTAGCAACCTCCGTGCCAAGTGAGAGCATTTTTTTGCAAAGTGCCGTTTTACAGTGGGCAACAGCCCTGCGTCGTGGCAAAAGAGCCGTAGACTTGGTGCGGCGAATTCGACCATTTGGTCGAAGCAGGTAGAGCTTAACATGGCATAACATTTTGTTTTTATTGGTCAGATAGATAATTCGACCAAGGCTAAAAATTCGACCGAATGGTCGCTGGTAAAGCAAATCCCACCAAACCTTATCCCCGCCCCAACACCCGCGCCGGCAGATGCGTAGCCAGCTCCGGCGCAAACCACAGCCCCACTAACAGCAGCACCTGAATCGCGATAAAGGGCACGACCCCCCGGTAGATCTGCGGTGTGCTGATCTGAGGAGGGGCGACGCCACGCAAGTAAAAGAGCGAGAAGCCAAACGGGGGCGTGAGAAAAGAGGTCTGCAAGTTCAGGGCGATCATCACGCCCAACCACACCGGATCCAAACCCATGGCCAAGAGAATCGGGCCGACGATGGGGACGACGACGAAGATGATCTCGAAGAAGTCGAGAAAGAAGCCGAGCAAAAACATCACGGCCATCACCAGCGCGAAAGAGCCGACCACGCCGCCGGTCGCCTCATGGGTCAGAAAGCTCTCGACCGCTTCGTCGCCGCCGTAGCCGCGAAAGACCAACGAAAACACACTCGCGCCGATGAGTATGGTAAAAACCATGGCGTTGATCTCAGTAGTGGCGCGCATGACTTCTTTGAGTGCGGCGCGGTTGAACTGTCCTTTGGCCAGCGCCAAGAGCATGGCACCAACGGCCCCGACCGAAGCCGCCTCGGTCGGGGTGGCCACCCCTAAGAGGATGGAGCCGAGCACCCCGCCGATGAGGACTAGGGGCGGCACGAGGGCCGCGCCGAGGCGGCCGAGGAAGGCCGCGCTGAGGATTTGTACGCGCTCCGCGGCCGGCACGGCTGGCACGGCAGCAGGCTTGAGGAGGCCGAGGCCGACGATGTAGAGGATATAGAGGCCCATCAGCACGAGGCCGGGCACGAGCGCCCCCATAAAGAGGTCGCCGACCGACACCGAAACCGGGGCAAAATTGCCCATTTTGATCTGGGCCTGCTGGTAGGCCGAGGAGACGACGTCGCCGAGGATGACTAGCACAATGCTGGGCGGGATGATCTGGCCGAGCGTTCCCGAGGCGCAGATGATGCCGGTGGCAACCGCTGGGGAGTACGCGCGTTTGAGCATGGCCGGCAGCGAAATGAGACCCATGGTGACGACCGTTGCGCCGACGATGCCGGTGGAGGCCGCCAACAGGCCCCCGACGAGGCAGACCGAAATCCCCAGCCCCCCGCACAAGCGGCCGCAGAGTTGGGCCATGGTTTCGAGCAGGTCCTCGGCGATTTTTGAGCGCTCTAACACGACCCCCATAAAGACGAACAGGGGCACGGCCATCAGGGTCTCGTTGGCCATGATGCCGTAGATGCGGGCCGGCAAGGCCGAGAGAAAGGCCGCGTCAAAGTGGCCGGTGAGGACGCCGAGGCCGGCAAAGCCGAGGGCCGTACCCGCGAGACAAAAGGCCACCGGGAAGCCGGATAGCAGCACCGCGAAGGTGCAGAGGAACATGGCCAGCGGCGCGAGTTCGCTCATGGGCTGCGGAGGGTTTGCACGCTGTGGTGAATGATGGCTAGGGCTTGCAGCAACAGCAACGAGAAGCACAGGGGAATGGCGGTTTTGAGCAGATAGACCGCCTCCAAGCCGCCGCCATCTTTGGAGCCCTCGAGCACGGCCCAAGAGTCGGCGACAAAGGGCAGCGACTGGTAGAGCAGCACCGTGCAGCAGGGGATCAGCAGCAGCGCACTGCCCAAGAGATTGACGAGGGCCTTGCGCCGGACGCCCAAGGGCCGGTAGAGGATATCGACGCGGACGTGCGCGTCGCGCGAGAGGGTGTAACCGGCCGCGAGGAGGAAGGTAAAGGCGTGCATGTACAGGGCTATTTCCTGCATCCACACCCAGCCGCGCCCAAACAGGTAGCGCAAGATGACGATGGCAAAGGTCACCAAGACCATGCCCAGCGTCAGCCAAGGCACGGTGTGGGCGACGAAGCGGTTGAGGCGTTCCATGCGGGCGTCAGCCAAAGGTCAGGGCGCGGGCCTGAGTATAGGCTTCCTCGGAGATGCGCGTGTACGCGATGGAGTTTTTGCGGAAGGCGTCAAACGAGCGATAAACCCGGCTGGAAAAGGGGTCTTGGCCGGCGATCTCGGCTACGACTTCGGCGGCCACTTGGCCGATTTGCGCCAAGAGTTCGTCGGGAAAGCGCCGGAGTTGGACGCCGTGTTCTTCGACCAAGGTCTTGAGGGCGTGGCCGTTGCGCGCGGTGAACTCGCTGAGCATGTCGTCGTTGGCCGCTTGGCAGGCATATTCGACGACAGCTTGGAGGTCTGCGGGAAGGGCTTCCAAGGCTTGCTTGTTGACCATGCACTCTAGCGTCGTCCCGGGCTCGTGCCAGCCCGGCCAGTAGTAGTATTGGGCGGCTTGGTGCAGCCCAAAGGCGAGATCGTTGTACGGGCCGACCCATTCGGTGGCGTCGATGGCCCCGGTCTTGAGGGCTTGGAAGATCTCGCCGCCGGGCAGGGCTTTGACCGTGGCTTGGAGGCGGCGCAGGACCTCGCCGCCCAAGCCCGGCATCCGCATGACCAAGCCGGAAAAGTCGCTTAGGGCGTTGATTTCCCGGTTGAACCAACCGCCCATCTGCACGCCGGTGTTGCCGACGGGAAAGGCCCGCAGGTTGAAGGAGGCGTAGAGCTCGTCCCACAAGCTCTGGCCACCGCCATAGCGCAGCCAGCCGTTGATCTCGGCCGCGTTGAGCCCAAAGGGGACGGCCGAAAAAAATTGGGTCGCCTCGTGCTTGCCCTTCCAGTAGTAAGCAGCGCCGTGGCCCATCTCGGCGGTGCCGCCGGCGACCGCGTCGAACACGCCCGAGGCCGGCACCAGCTCACCCGCGCCGTACACCTTGACTTGCAGGCGTCCCCCGGACAGGGCCGCCATGCTGTGAGCGAGGTTGTTGGCCCCGGTGCCCAAGGCCGGAAAGTCCTTGGGCCACGTGGTGACCATCTTCCACTTGAAGTGGCGTTGGGATTGGACGGCCGGGGCCGCTTGCTGTTCGGCTTGGCCACAGGCGGCCAAGGTGCCGGCCGCTAGCAGTGGGGTGCTTTGCAGAAAGGAGCGGCGCGAGCGTGGTGCAGAATCGTGCATGGGAGTCTCAGCTTTTGTCGATTAGGTGGCAGGAGCCGTCGTCTTGGCCGACGATCACGAGATGGGTCAGGCCGAGGAAAAGCCCGTTTTCCACGACCCCGGGCAGGGCGTTGAGCCAGCGCTCGGTGGCGCGGGCGTCGTCGATCCCGGTGGGAAAACGAGCGTCGATGACCCAGTTGCCGTTGTCGGTGACAAATGGGATGTCCGGTGCGCACAAGCGCAAGGCCGGGGCGAGGCCCCGCTCTTGGAGACACCGCACGATGAGGGGATGGGACCAAGGGACGACCTCGACCGGCAGCGGAGCCTTGGTGCCGAGCCGATTGACTAGCTTGGATGGGTCGGCGACAATGATTTGGCGCGTGGTGATGGAGGCGACGACCTTCTCGCGCAGGAGTGCGCCGCCGAGGCCCTTGATTAAGTCGAGGCTGGGATCGACCTCGTCGGCCCCGTCAATGGTCAAATCGGCGCTGGACACCTCGGCGAGCGTCGTCAGCTCAATACCGAGGGCGCGGGCCAAGGCGGCCGTGGCTTCCGAGGTGGGGATGGCCTTGACCACCAGCCCGGCCGCGACGCGCTCGCCGAGGGCGCGGATGGCCCATTCGGCGGTCGAGCCAGTACCCAAGCCTACGATCATACCGGCTTCAATGTACTCGGCCGCGCAGCGGCCGGCGGCTTCTTTCGGCGTCATGTCGTTATCAATTCACAGGCGCGTGCAATAGTGGATTTGGCGGGCGACTTCCTCAAAACCGAGGCTGGGATACAAGTGCGCGCCGATGGGGTTTTGCGCCAGCGTCTCGATTTTGGCGCACTCCATGCCAGCGGCGCGCAAGTGCGCTAGGCCGTGCTCTAGGAGCTGGCGGCCCATGCCCTCGCCTTGGCAATGCGGCAGAACGGCGATGTTGGGGATCCCGCCTATTTTGCTCTCGCGGTCAATGCGGGTGGTGATGTAGCCTACTACCTCGCCGTCCTCCTCCCACACAAAAACGCCGCCCGCCCGCTCGCCGGCCACGTCGTCGTCAATGTGGCGCAGCTTGCGAAATTGCCAGTCGCGGCCGCCGATTAGCCCGAAGCGCTGCTCAATGTTGTGGTCGATGGATACCCCGGGGAAGCAGACGGCCGTGATGTGCTTGAGCGCGGCCAAGTCCTCTGGGCGATAGGGGCGGATCACGAGGTTAGCTTGCAGTGGATGCGACGATCTGCAACAGCGCCGGGTCCGCGGCGGTCTCGCGCCCGGCTAGCAGCTCGGCGGCCCGCTCTTTGGCCGCCTCCATTTTGGGCTGCCGGACGCCGCGATAGCCGCGCACCTCCTCGGGCAGGGACAGGACGTGTACCCAAGTGTGGTACTCGTCTGTGGAGCGAGGGGAAAAGTCGGCGATCAGGCTTTCGTACCAAGCGGCAAAGTCGCGCTCTTCGCGGTGCCACCACGAGGAGCAGAGCCGGCGGAGGAACTTCATGCGGGCGATCCACTTCAGCGGCCCATCGCCCAGCTTGAGATCCGGGCGGAAGTCGCGGCCAAACAGGCGCAGATGGGGTCGGTTCAGGTGGCGGTAGCGGATGCGGTCGCCGCGGCTGGGGTCGATGTTGTAGCGCCGGCGGTCGCGGCGGTACTTCTCCTCGCAGGTCAGCAGATGGGCCACGTAGATTTCGTCCTTGATGGCGAGGACCTTGGCGAGCTGATAAATGACCGCACGGGTGGCCGCGAAATTGTGCTCGGGCCCGTCTTTGGCCTGCACGGCGAGCACTTGGCGGATGTAGCGGTCGGCGTACGCGAGGTCTTCGTACTGGATCAGGTCGTACACCCGCAGTGCGAAGTGCCGTCGCGCTACGGCGACGGGCGTCTCGCGGATGCGTTGGCGGTAGGCCTCGGCCACGCGCTTGCCCCGCGTCTGGGCCAGCAGCGCGGTTTTGTCGGCGACGAGCTCGGCGTAGCTGAGTGGTTTTTCCTCGAGTGGAAAGTGATTCGGATCGAGCGCTAGGTGCCGCCCCATGTTAAAAGCCTTTAGGTTCGTCTCTAGGTCGCGGCGCACGGCCCGGCCTATGGCCCACAGCAAGGTGTCTAGCTCTAGGGAGAGCAGCCCGCGCTGGAAGGCCACGCCGAGCATCATGATGTTGGCGTAGAGCTTGTTGCCCAAGTAGTGCTCGCAGATGCGGAAGAGATCCGCGCCGAAGTACGCGTCTGGACGGGTGTGTTGGCGGATTAGGTCGGCTTGAGCTTCGGCCGAGAAGTCCTCTTGGCCGATGAGGGTGTCGATCGTGGGGGTCTTGGCGGTGTTGACGATGGCGGCGGTGCGCTCCGGGTGGGCGATGCGGTAGCGGCCTTGAGGTTCGAGGCCCCGCGCCGCTTCGAGGACGTCGAGCCCGAGGAGCAAGTCGGCCTTGCCGCAGGGAATCAGCGGGGAGACCGGAGTGCCCTTGGGCGCGTAGCTCAAGTGCGAATAGACCGAGCCGTTGCGGATGGCCAGCCCCTTCTTGTTGGTCAGTCGCACCTCGTAGCCCTGCCGCACCCCGGCTTGCGCCAGCACCGAGGCCACCACGTTGACGCCCATGCCGCCGACCCCGGCTATGTAGGTGTACCAGATGTCGGCGAGGGGCCGGTGTGCGGGCGCGGGCAACTGGCCGACGTCAATGGGAGGGGTCGAGACAGTGGGGGGGGCTTGGCGATAGACCGTGACCTCCTCAAAGGAGGGACAGGTTTTGTCGCCATCGCCGACTTCGACCCGGGTGCAGGCGCCGTCGGCAACGCAGGAGGAAGGGTCAATGGCGATCTTGGGACCGTATTCGGTGGCGGCCGCGACCGTCAGGCCGCTGCACCCGGTGGCCCGGGTGCATTCGAGACAGTACTCGCAGACGTCTTCGCTGATGTTGATGTGCTTTTCGACCGGCAGGAAGCCCTGCTCTTTGGCGATCGCGCTCTGGCGCGCCCGTTCGCGGCGGTGGTAGGTGATGCCGCATTCCTTGTCGGCGATAATGATTTTGACCCCGTCGCGGAGCAAGGTTTCGCGGACGAGGGCGTCGTAGTCTTGGCGCTGGGATGGGTCCATGCGGGCGATAAAAGTCGGCGAGTCGCCCGCTAGGCCGGCGACGGTTTTTTCAATGTCTTGGGCAAAGGTCGGTTTGCCCAAGACGTCGACGTCCACGCCCGGGGTGGGCTGGTGCCCGGTCATGGCCGTGGTCTTGTTGTCGAGGATGATGTAGGTGATGTCTTGGCCGTTTTTGATCGAGTCGGAGATGGCGATCATACCGGTGTGGAAGAAGGTCGAATCCCCCATGAAGACGAGTTGTTTGTTGTCGATGAAGGGGTCGATGCCCGCGCCAGTGCCGCCGCCCAAGCCCATGCCGGAAAGATTGTGCATCAGCTCGGAAAACGGCGCGTATTTGAGCATGGAATAGCAGCCGATGTCGCCGTGGAAGACCAAATCTACCGGAGCTTGGCCCGCAGGCGGCGCGGCCAAGTCGGCCGCGGTTTTCTTGAGTACGCTGGCTGAGTCGCGGTGCGGACACCCCGGGCAGAAGGAGGGCGCGCGCGGCGGTACGGCCGTGGTCGCGGGCACCGGTGCCAAGGCGTTGAGTTCGGCTTGGACTTTCTCGCGGTCAATGGGCAGCTCGGCCTTTAGCACGGCGAAGAGGCGGGATAGGGCTTGGACGATGAGCGAGGGGTGCAGGCCCTGGACATCGGGAAAGCCCGGAGCATTGCCCGGAAAGCGCTTGCCCCACAGCGCGGGGCTGAGGTCTTTTTGCCGCGCCAGTTCGGCCGCGATCTGCGGCTCGATAAAGGGCCGCTTTTCCTCGACCACGCAGAAGGCTTGGGCGCAATCGGCAAAGCGCGCGATCACGTGCGGATCGACCGGGTAGGTAATGCCCAGCTTGAGGATGGGAAAATGCCCGGTCAGCCCGAGGATGTGCAGGGCGTGTTCGAGATAGCTATAAGCCAAGCCAGAGGTAATAAAGCCCAGCGGCTTGGGGGCCGCGTGCGGAGGATAGAGGATTTGGTTGATGCCCGCCTCCCGCGCTAGCTGCCACAGGCGGGGGTAGCGCTGGTGTACTACTTCGCGCTCTTTGTGCGCCGTGGCCGGCGGGATGACGACGCGGTCGTCCGAGCAAATGGCGCTGGTGTCGAGCGCGATGCGCTGCTTGCGGTTGAGGGCGGCAAAGCGGTTGGGATAGACGGTGACGCTGCCGCCGCCATCGGCTTGGTTGGAAGTGACCAGATAGGTCAGATAAAGCCGCGAGCGCCGCGACAACTCAAAGCCCTGCCCGACCCAGTCCTTGATCTCCTGAAAGGTCGCGGGTTCGAGGACGGGCATGTAGAGATGCTGGGACAAAAAGCGCGAGTCGGCCGGCACTTGGGTCCCCTCGGACCAGGTGTCGTCGCCCACGGCCACTAGGACACCCCCGCTGGGCGAGGTCCCGACCATGTTGCCGAGGGCCAACCCATCGGCTGCCACGTGCAGGCCGACGCTCTTCATCACGGCCAAGGCGCGGATGCCCTCCATCTGCGAGCCGTTGAGGCGGGCGGCGGCGAGGGCTTCGTTGTTGGCGATCTGCGCGACGATGCCGCGTTCGTTGAAGAGGTCCTTGTTGTTTTCGAGGGTCTCAAAAAGCTCGGCCAAGGGCGATCCAGGGTATCCGGTAATGACGCCGACTTGGCTTTCTAGGGCACCCTTGACGATCAGTTCGTTGCCGGTGTAAATGCCCGTGCCTTGTTCGAGTGAGAAGCGGGGATCCATGGGCCTATCTGAGGAAATTGGGAATAAATGCAAACATAGTACGAGGTCTGGGGCGGTTGTCAAGTCGGCTCGCTCTCACCGGACCGGCGACCTCACGCTTGGGCATCGAGCCAATAGCGCTGGTATTCTTCTAGGAAGGTAAGGGTCTGTAGATCGGCCATGCGGTCTGGAAAGAGCACGCCGTCGAGATGGTCGATTTCGTGCTGGAGGACGCGGGCGCAAAGCCCCTCTGCTTCCATCGCCACCGCTCGCCCCTCGCGGTCGTAGCCCCGCACCGCGACGGCTGCCGCGCGCGGGACGACGCCGCGCAATTGGGGGATGCTCAAGCAGCCTTCCCAGCCGTCGAGGTGCTCTGGCGACCGGGCGGTAAACTGCGGATTGAAGAGCACGGTCAGGGGTATGGCGGCCTCGTCTTGGGGGTCGGCTGCGGGGTCGCCGAGGACGATCAGCCGCAGGGGTTCAAAGACTTGCGGCGCGGCCAAGCCAATGCCCTCGTAGTCGATCATGGTCTCGATCATGTCTTCGACTAAGCACTGCATCTGGGCACTCTGCATCTGGGCCGGAGGGATCTCTACGGCGCGTTGGCGCAGCACTGGATGCCCCATCTGCGACACCTTGCGAATGGCCATGGTTACGGCGCTTGGGGGGGAGCCGCCGAAAGACAGCAGCGGAACCCCACTAAATCGACGTGGTACTCGGAGTCGAGGAATCGCCCGTAGCGGGCGTCGGCTCGGGCTAGGTTGACGCTGTGGAAAAAGGAGCCGCCGCGCACGACCCGCCAGCGGTCGGAGCGCGAATACCAAGACGCGGTCCACTCCCAAGCATTGCCGATCATGTCATAGACCCCGTAGGCGTTGGTGCAGCGTTCATGTGCGCCGCTAGGTGCTAGGCCCGTCCCGCGCTGCCAGATCCCATCAACGGCAAAGCGCGTGTTGCAGCGCCCCGGTTCGAATTCTGGGCCATAGGAGTACGCGAAGTTCTGCGGCCCGGTGCAGGCTTTCTGCCACTCCTGTTCGGTACACAGCCGCTTGCCCTGCGCCGCGCAGAGCGATTCTGCTTCGCCCCAGGTGACGTCGACTGTGGGGAGGATGCCGCGCTGGTTGGGGTACTCGTACCTGTCGATGTAGAAGTCCGGGCCGATCCATACCATGCCTTCCACGTCGGCTGCGGCCAGCACTGGCAGGGCCAGCAAAAGGCCGGGGGCTAAGAGCTTATTCATGGCTACTCACTCCGCAAATTGCACCGCGCCAAAGCGGGCGGGGTGGTGAAAGCCGCGCTGGTAGGTCTCGCTCCAAGCCGTGTACTCGGTCTGCTCGTGGTAGTGCTGCTGGAGCGCGTCTGCGTCTTGGAGGTCGTTTAGGCGGCTTTTTAGATTGCGCCCGCCCTTGCGTTCGATGCGGTAGAGGTTGAGCCGCCAGACATCGCCGGCTGCCGGGCGCCCCCCGCCTGTGACGCTGTCGGCTAGAGCGGCCCAAGGAATGGCGATCTCCGCGGTCCAGCCCCAGTCGAGCGCGAGCGAGTCGTTCACGGTGCCGTAAGCTTGGACGGCTGTTTTAAGCCCGGCGATATCCCAGTCTTTGGACGAGTGCCACTCGGGCGACACCGAATAGATCAGCAAATCGACGACCACATTGCGCGGGTTGACCTCCAGCTCTAGGTAGCGTTTGCCGTCGCCATCGGGGTCGATAAAGATCTCCACGACTTCCTCTCCCCACAGGGGATCGTCTTCCTCTTCGCAAATGGCCCACATGTCCGCATCTTGACAGACAAAGGCAAAGTAAAAGTAGAAGTCATCCCACAGCATCTTCGCCCGCGTGGGAAAGAGCACTTCGTCGTAGTCGTTGAGGATGCGCTCGAAGCGGTTGATTTGCTGCGCCCGTTCCCACGAAAATTCGTCCAATTTGCCATCGACGACGACCGGTGCGAGAGCGCGTTGGACTGCGTATTGAGCCTCCAGACCTACTTCGGCGTACGTTGCGAGTGGGAGGATCGCGAGCACGAGAATCGTCGAGAAGTGCATACATTCTCCTTGCGTTAGCGGGCTGAATATACGAAATCGCGCTAGCGCACCAAAATGTAAAAAGGGGCGCTGCCAAGCTGGCACCGCCCCTTTGCGTCGGTTGTAGCTCGTAGCTGTTTACACGTCGTAGTAGAGCGCGAACTCATAGGGATGGGGCCGCAAGCGGATGGCATCGACCTCCTCGGTGCGCTTGTAGTTGATCCACGCGTCGATCAGGTCGTCGGAGAACACATCGCCCTGCAACAGAAAGTCCCGATCCTGATTCAAGTGATCCAACGAATCCTCCAACGACCCGGCTGTCTGCGGCACCCCGGCTCGCTCCTCGGCCGACAGATCATACAGATTCTTGTCCAGCGGTGCCCCCGGATCCCGCTGCTGCTCAATCCCGTCCAGCCCCGCCATCAGCATCGCCGACAGCGCCAAGTACAGATTGCACGACGGATCCGGACAGCGAAACTCCACCCGCTTGCTCTTGGGACTGGGCGAATACATCGGAATGCGCACGGCCGCACTGCGGTTGCGCTGGGAATACGCCAAGTTCACCGGCGCTTCGTAGCCGGGCACCAGCCGCTTGTAGGAGTTGGTCGTCGGGTTGGTGAACGCCAGCAGCGCCGGCGCGTGGTGCAACAGCCCGCCGATGTAGTGCAGCGCCATCGGGCTGAGGCCAGCGTAGCCGTTGCCGGCAAACAGGGGCTGGTCGCCCTGCCACAGGCTCTGGTGGGTGTGCATGCCCGTGCCGTTGTCCTCAAACAGCGGCTTGGGCATGAACGTGGCTGTCTTGCCGTGCTGCCGCGCCACGTTCTTGACGATGTACTTATACAGCATCATCCGGTCGGCGCACACCAGCAGCGGACAAAAGCGGATGTCGATTTCGCCTTGGCCGGCCGTGCCCACCTCGTGGTGGTGAATCTCCACGTCGATGCCGCAGGCGATCATGGTCTGCACCATCTGGGTGCGGAGGTCTTGCAGGGAGTCGGTCGGCGGCACGGGAAAGTAGCCGCCCTTGTAGTCGGGCTTGTAGCCTAAGTTGGGGCCTTCGGCTGAACCGCTGTTCCAGCGGCCTTCGGCCGAGTCGATCGCGTAGAAGCCCCGATGGGCTTGCTGGTCGAAGCGGATGTTGTCGAAGACGAAAAACTCGGCTTCGGGGCCAAAGTAGGCCGTGTCGGCCAGCTGGGTGTGTAGCAGGTAGGCTTGGGCGCGCTGGGCAACGCCGCGCGGATCGCGGGCATAGGGCTGGCGGGTGATGGGGTCTTCAATGGAGCAGACCAAAGACAGGGTGGGCACTTGGGTGAAGGGGTCCATCACGGCCGTGGTCGGATCGGGTATCACGAGCATGTCGGATTCGTTGATTTCCTGCCAGCCGCGAATGGAGGAGCCGTCGAAGCCGAGGCCGTCGTCGAACAGGTCGGGGGTGAGGTCGGCGGCGGGCATGGTGAAGTGCTGCCAGATGCCGGGCAGATCGACGAACTTGAAATCGACCATCTGGGCTTTGTGCTGGCGGCCTAAGGCCAGCGCGGACTCAATCGCGCTGGGCGGTTTGGCTTTGGCTTTGGCCATGAGAATTCCTTTCGCAAAAAGTGATTGAGATGGGGTCAGGGGCGCACTCCCCGCAGCGCGCCCCTGAGTCTGGCTTGGCCCCGCCGTTGGTCGCACGGGATGCCGTTTTTAGAAGCTCCTGCCAAAGACGAGGAAGGTGCTTTCTCTGTCTGGGTTGAGGATGTACGAGGCGAAGTAATCGCCCTTGCTCATGTTGAGGCCAACGCTGACCAGAGCCGGGTCGGTATCTGTGGTGTAAACCCCGTTGCCGAGGCCGGCGGTGACGCTGACGGCGGTCTCTTCCATCTCGCCCAAGTCGAGGCTCGCTTCCACCCAGAACGAATCCTCGGTGTCGCCGGAGAAGTTATAGGCGACCAAGGCGCTCAAGGGCATGTCGTCGAGGGCGAGAGACGCGCTGATTTCGAGGATGTGTACTGCGTCGTCGTCGCTGTAGCTGAAGAACATGTCGTCTTCGGTCAGGCCCGGGAAGTAGTAGTCGGTCAGGGTGATGCCGATGGGGCCGGACGAGAAGCTGGCATAGAGGTCGTTCTCGTTGGCACCACCGCCGGTGATGGCCCACGACGACCACGCGCCGACTTCGATGTTGCCGTGGCTGATGGACATGCCCGGCTGGACGCTGACGGCGTTGCCAAAGTCCGTGCCGCGCCACACGTAGCGGTTGACTACGTCGGCGCCAAAGCCAACTCCGGCATCGGCCGGAATGGCCGCTAGCGTCAGGGCGAAGAGAAGGGGTGCGGCAAAAAGCAAGCGGTTCATCAAGTTCTCCTTAGGTGGGTTGAGGTAAGAGGTAGGGCCGGCTGAACCGGCCCCTCGCTATCACAGGGCGCTTTCGCCCGTCTCGCCGGTGCGGATGCGCACGGCTTCTTGGATCGGCGAGGCAAAGACCTTGCCGTCGCCGACTTTGCCGGACTTGGCCGCCTCGACAATGGTGTTGATCGCCTGCTCGTGGTCTGCGTCCTTGACGACGACCTCGACTTTGATCTTGGGAACGAAATCAATGCGGTACTCGGCGCCGCGATAGACCTCGCGGTGGCCGCGCTGGCGGCCAAAGCCCCGCACTTCGGTTACGGACATGCCGGCAATGCCCCGTTCGCCGAGGGCCTTTTGCACGGCCTCAAGGGCCGATGGCCGGAGGAATGCTTCAATTTTATACATCGCTAGTTCTCCCCTCGCTTAGTTGTTGATGTGCTGGAAATCCGCGTACGCGGGTTGGCCGTGCTCGCTTAGATCGAGGCCCTCGTCCTCTTCCTCCTCCTCGACGCGGAACCCGAGTATCGCCTTGACAACGGTCGCGAGGACAAAGGAAAAGACAAAGGCGAAGAGGGCATAAGACAAGGTGCCCAAGATCTGAGTGCCCACGCTGTGGTCGGTGCTGAACAGCCCGACCGCGACCGTGCCCCAGACGCCGCAGATGCCGTGGACGGAGATGGCCCCGACCGGATCGTCGATCTTGATGCGGTCGATAAAGACAATGGCGAAAACGACGATGACCCCGGCGAGCAGCCCAATCCAAATGGCCCCGCCCCAAGTGACCACGTCGGCCCCGGCCGTGATGCCGACTAGGCCGGCGAGGATGCCGTTGAGCGCCATGGTGATGTCGGGCTTTTTAAGGTAGAAATAGGAGGTGAAAATCGAGGCCATACAACCGGCCGCAGCCGCGAGGGTCGTGGTGACAAAGACCAGCGATACGGCCGCTGGATCGGCGCTGAGCACCGAGCCGCCGTTGAAGCCGAACCAGCCGAGCCAGAGCAGGAAGACGCCGATGGTCGATAGCGGCATGCTGTGCCCGAGGATGGGCCTGATTTCCCCATTGACGTACTTGCCCTTGCGCGCCCCCAGCACCAAGACTGCGGCGAGGGCTGAGAAGCCGCCAAAGGCGTGGACGACCGACGAGCCGGCGAAATCGTAGAAACCGAGGTCGTCGAGCCAGCCGGCACCCCATTTCCAAGAGCCGGCTATGGTGTAGCCAAAGGCCACCAAAATCGCGGCGTAGAGCATGAAGCCCGACAGCTTGACGCGCTCGGCCACCGCACCGGAGACGATGGTAGCGGCCGTGGCGGCAAACATGGCTTGGAAGATGAAGTCCGACCAGTAGGTGTAATCTGCGTACTGATTGGTCAGGTTGGCCACATCGCTGTCAAAGCCGAGCCAGCCCTTGAGGGCCAGCACATCGGCGATGAGCCAATCGTCGCCCGGATACATGATGTTGAAGCCGCACAGGGCGTAGGTGAGGATGCCGGCCGAGATGATAAAGAGGTTCTTGAAGAGGATGTTGACCGTGTTCTTCTGCCGGGTCAGGCCGGATTCGAGCGTGGCAAAGCCCAAGTGCATGACGAAGACCAAGGCTGCGGCGATGAGAATCCACAGGTTGTCCACCATGAATTTGGGATAGGCTAAGGGCATGGCTTGGAAGGCTTCTACGGTTGTGAAGTCTCCAGCCGAAACCTGAGTGGTCGCCCCGAGGATCCCGGCACAGATCCATAAGAGCGAAGGACGGTTGCGAAAAACAGACATGGGCAATCCCTTCCCTAAATAGAGGTATGAGGAGGCATCCGATCGAGGCTTCGTGGATGCGAACGTCGGATTGCTACAAGGCAAGAAATGTGCCAAGTGGATTGGGTGCGGATATTTCATAATGGTAGCTTATTGTAAATTAGGGAGTTAGAAAAAATAACAATAAAGAGGGAAACGAAGCGAGCATAAGCTACAAAATTGAAATAGCAGCAAGAAACAACAATTTTGTATTTCATATAGCTACTTCTTGTAGTTTTGCGGGCAGATGTCTAGTTTTTTGATATTATAAGAGAAAATGCGGGTCGTAGTGCCGAGGGTGCGGGCGGCCTTGGCCATATTGCCGCAGGCATTCTTGAGGGCTTCAATGAGGATTTCTCGTTTATAGGCCCGCACCATCGCCTCATACGAGCCGGCAACCGGCGTTCCGGTAGCATCAGCCGTTTGCAGGGAGGGGGGCAGGTGGTGGCCGTGGATGACGCCGTCGTTGCTGAGAATGATCGCCCGTTCAATGCAGTTTTCCAATTCGCGTACGTTGCCCGGCCAGTGGTAGCTCGTCATCATGTCAATAGCGGGCGTAGAGATGCGGTGCATCTCCACGCTGTGCTGACGAGCGTACTTTTCGAGGAAGTGGTCGGCGAGCTGGGTTATGTCGGATTTGCGCTCGCGCAAGGGCGGGATGAAGATGGGAAAGACATTGAGTCGGTAGAAGAGGTCCTCGCGGAAGGTCCCCTCGGTCATGGCTTTTTCCAAGTCGATGTGGGTCGCCGCCACGACGCGGACATCCGTCGGCACGGGGCCGCGGCCGCCGAGGCGCTCGACTTCGCGATTTTGCAGTACGCGGAGTAGCTTGACCTGCACACTCGGGCTGAGCTCGCCGATTTCGTCGAGGAAAATCGTCCCGCCGCGCGCTCGTTCAAACCGGCCGGCTTTGCTCGTCGAGGCCCCGGTGTACGCGCCGCGCTCGTAGCCGAATAGCTCGGATTCGACCAAGGTCTCCGGCAGGGAGGCGACATGCACTTTGACAAAGGGTTTGTCGGCGCGTAAGCTGTTGTAATGTATGGCATCTGCGGCAAGTTCCTTACCCGTGCCGCTCGCGCCGCGCAACAGGACCGTGGCGTCGCTGGGGGCCACTTGGCCGATGAGCTGGCCAACCTCCTGCATGGGTCGGGAGTTGCCGATGAGGTTGGCGGGGTGGAAGCGCTCGCGGAGCTCCTTTTGCAGGCGCAAGTTTTCGTCGAGGAGCTCGGTTTGCTCGGCGCGGGCGCGCTGCCGGGCGGCGACCGATTGGCCGATCATGACGGATATGATGGACAGCAGGCGCACGGTATCTTGCAGGCTTTCGTTATTTTTGTAGGGAATATCGACGCTAATGGTGCCTACTACCTGCTGCTGCTGCAGGATGGGTACGCAAATGAACGAGGTCTGGCTCTTAGCCGCGCTGCCGCGAGCGCCGGTGCGGTTGAGGAAGAGAGGCTCGCTACTGATGCGCGGCACGATCACGGGTTTGCCCGATTCTACGACCTTGCCGGTGATGCCTTCTCCAACGTCGTAGCGGCCGCGCTTGATTTCCGATTTCGAGAGCCCATACGCCACGTCAATGGAGACTTCGGTGGCTTTTTGGCTTAAGAGGCTGACCGTCCCCAAGCTCATGTCGAGCCGGTCGCACATGAGCTTGAGAATGACGTTGAGCGCCTTGTCAAACTCGGTCGTCGAGCCTAGTATTTGCCCGATTTCGTGTAGGATGGAGATTTGCTGTTGGGCACTGGCGGTCGGTTGGGTGGACATAAGGCATCCTATCTTACGACATTTCTGTCGATAATATGAGGAAAATGACATTTTTGTAAATATCAAAAAGCCACATATTCGTCGTCGAAAAGCGAAAAATCCACCAAAGATACAGGGATATGCGCCACAAGGGGCGTCATTTAAGCAAATGCAAAAGAAACGTCGTACATTGTTGTAGCATAAACTATGCCATCGCAGATCGAGGTCCAAAAGATCCGCGGATACGGTGCGGCTCCTGCAGCCGCGAGAAGGTCATTGCCGCCGCAGGTTGCACGCTAGCAGCTTACCCCATGCTTGCGGTGCCGGATGGGTGCCCCTTTAGTCGCCCGTCCACCCTTTTGAAAGGCGGCAGGCCGCTGGGGAGTCAGTGTCCCCCTGTGCAAGAGTGGAGGGGGTTGATCTAAAAGCCAACGCCCGTACGAGAAAAATAACCTCTATCGCAGAAATGCGAGGAGGTTCTTCTCCTGATTTGGTATTCAGCGATAGGTTCAATGGCGAGCAACAGGCCGATGTTATCTATCACGAGTACACCCACGCCGTCATATACAAATTGCACGATCGCAACGTCGGCTCATCTGGACAAGGAGCAGCCCTTGGGGAAGCCGTAGCCTTTTACTTCCCTCAGTCGTTCCTCGATGACCCTCGACAGGAATCAGGCACACCCGATGAGTACGACCTCCTGTTTAACTTAAGGAAGTATCCAAGAGACTATAATAACACCACCTCAGCGCATCAGAGGGGTCTGATAGCAGCAGGGGCCGCTTGGGATCTTCGGGCTGACATAGGAGCGACCAAGACGGATAAAATCATCTTCGCCGCGATGGAGATGGACTCTCCCCGCGCCAATACCTTTGAGGAATTTTACGACAATGTGCTGCTGGCCGACGACGACCTGTACGGGAATGGAACTTGGAACTGGCAGGGGTGTAGTCAAGGGGGCGACAAAAGTCCCCACGCCGGCGAAATATGGAAGGCCTTTGACGACAATCATGGAATGCCCTCCAGCCTGCTTGACGAAGATCCTGATTGTCCCTCCTCGAAGCCGCAAGCGCAAGGAGCGGCCGCCGATGCGGTCGAAGGGGCCTATCCCAATCCGTTCAATTCGTCCGTGCATCTGCGCTATCACCTCGACGAGCCGGGGCGGGTCGAGGTGGCTGTCTATTCAACCACCGGCCAACTCATAAGACGCCTATCCTCCCACGAGCAGGCGCAGCCGGGGTCGTACTTGGTTGTTTGGGACGGGCAATCGGATGGGGGCACACCCGTTGCCAGCGGCGTGTACTTCGTGCGCGTGAAGTCGCCGAGCTTGGTCAAATCGTTCAAGCTCAGCCTGATTCGGTAGCCCTGATGAGACCGCTGACGCTCAGCCTTATAGCCTGTTGGGTCTTGGCCGCTTGTAGTGAGCCGATGGGTTATTCGTGTGAGGATCCCGAGCCTTGGCCGGATTGGTCCTGTGCATCGGCGAAGTTGGCGCTCACATGCGCTGGTCTCCCGCCACCGGAGGCGGTGTGCCCGGAAATATTATTCCCTCTTCTTTCTTGGGCGATGAATGATCTGAACTGGGGCTTTCTTATATACTTGATGTCCCCAGACTTCACGTTTGTTGATGAGACGACCGGAATCAGCACACAAGGCCGAGCGCACGAAGAGAGCCTAGCCGATAGTAGTCTGTACTGCCACTACCGTGGAGCAGAGTTCGATTTCCACGTTTCCTCCCGCACCCAGACGGATGAGTGTCTAGTGGTGTGTGGATTGGTCGAAATGCGCCTGTACCGCGAGCATGACGCTGGTTTCATAGTCAACGACGAGACCTGTCTGACGGCTTGCCCACAAGCCGAGGACGGTTTATGGCGTCTGACTGAGTGGCGGATTTTGCGGAGTGTGCCCCCTGCGCAAACCGAGGAGGGATTTGAAGTGGCCACTTGGGGCGAAGTCAAAAGAAAGGAGTGGAGTAGGGATTTCTGCACAGACTGAATGGCAAAGGCCCCCTTGGCACGTCGTTGCCAAGGGGGCCTTTTTATGCCCGAAAATTTCAAAGAACACCACTACCTCATTGCCGCAATGCATCAACCCGGTTATTATTTTGCAATGAGAATTTTTGCAATGTCAGTCAATAGTGGTCGTGCGAGGTTGGCATGAGTCGAGATATGACCGACCTATTAAATGAATGGTCCTTCGATCCAGAGGCGAATGTGCGAAAAATATCGGGAAGGGACGGGATTGCGAAGATTCAAATCCGGGTGGATCAAGGGGCCTTTCAGGGCATTTTGCAGCTAAATCTCGATGGCCGGCCCGACGGCCGCCGCCCTCACGAGCGGGACTTTGCCCTCGATTACTACCGAGACGAATTAAAAAAATACCGCCGCGAGCACGGGGCCAGCGACGAGGGCTTCGCGCTCGATGAAGCGGCTTGCCGCGAGCTTTTCGACGAGGGGAGCCGCTTGTACAAGCGCTACGCCTTTTTGATCCAACTGCACGACTACCGCCGGGTCGTGCGCGATACCGAGCGCAATATGATGCTCTTTCGGTTTGTCAACCGCTATGCCGAGCGCGAAGAGGACCGCGACAATCTAGAGAAATGGTGGCCCTATATCTTGCGCATCAACGGCGTGGCCCGAGCCATGATCGCGGTCGGCGACCAAGACTACGATGGCGCATTGGCGATCGTGCAGCGGACCCGCGCGCGGATTGGCACGTGGCCCGAGGTGGAGGCCGAGGAGTTCTACCTCGAGCGCGAGCGTTCAGAAACCGCGCTCGAGGAGCTGGAGCAGGAGATTTTGCAAAAGAGGCCGCTGAGCCAAAAGGAGCAGCTAGAGCGCTGGCTACAAGAAGCGGTCGATAGCGAAGAATTTGAAAAAGCCGCGCTTTTGCGCGACGAACTCAAGAAGTTGCGGGAGGACGAAGGCTGAGCGCCTCCCTGCTACATCCTACCGAATTGGCGGTCCGCTGCCCTAGACGCGGGCAGCGGACTCCGTTGCAATCCTAGTAAAACTCCGTTTCGTCGACCAACGCGAGGAGCGACTGATAGCGAGTCGGGTGGCGGAGCTTGCTCAGGGCGCGCTCCTTGAGCTGGCGCACGCGCTCCCGCGTCAGGCCCATCAACCCGCCGATCTGCTCCAAGGTTAGCTGGCTGCCATCGAGACCGAAGTAGAGGCGAATGATGCGCAACTCGCGGTCTTCGAGGCTGGCGAGGGCTTCCTCTAAGTGGGCGCGGGCCGAGCTTTGCAAGACGTCGCTGTCGGGCGTGGCCTGATTGTCGTCGGCGAGGAGGCTGAGCAAGCTGCGGTCGTCGTCGTCCTCAAAGGACTCGTCGAGCGAGCGCACTGAGCGGGCACTGAGCATGGTGTCGAGAATCTCCTCGGTTGGCAGGCCCAACTCAGCGGCGATTTCTTCGACGTCCGGCTCGCTCTCGCGGCCTTGGCCCAGCTTGCGCACGGCCCGCGAAATGTCCTTGAGCAGGCTGAGCTTGTTCAGGGGCAGGCGCACGGTGCGGGCGTGCTCGGCGATGGTCTGCAAGATAGACTGCTTGATCCACCACACCGCGTACGAGATGAACTTGTATCCCTTGGTGCCGTCGAAGCGCTCGGCAGCGGTCAGCAAGCCCACGTTGCCCGCGCTGATCAAGTCTTCTAGCGAGAGACCGCGGTTCTGGTAGTTTTTGGCCACATCGATGACGAAGCGCAAGTTGGCTTGAACCAACTCGTCGCGGGCGGCCATGTCGCCGCCTTGGATCCGCGCCGACAGCTCAACTTCCCGCTGGCGGCTCAGCGGCCGAGACTCGGCAATGTCGTCGAAGTAGAGGCGCAGTACGTTGTCCTCGTCGTTTAGGGCTTCTTGGATCGCGTAAGCCATGTGCGAAACCTTCCTTGGGTAATGGGGTCAGCAGGTGCAAATTTTTGCACTCAGTTGCGACAATTTTGGGCCGACGTTCCGCAAGGCGCTTGAATTGCGCGAGTTAGAAGCGTCAACTCTGGTGTGCTCAAAGTGCATAATTTGCATTCTCACCATTTCAATTGGGGGCCGCAAAGCACCCCCGCGTTGCTCAATGCTTGCTCTGACAAAATTGCTTGCTCTGTATTAACAAATAGTTAAGGCCGAAACGCGCCGTGAAACTCTTATGGTCGCGCAGAGGGCGACTGGCGCTCCTTTGGACTCACGTATAGATAAGCAAATCCAATGCCACACTTGCTTGCTTACTAGTTAAGGCATTGTGAATGCGTTAGTTATGCAAAAGGCCCTGCCGGGTCGAGGAGCGGGTCGAGGGGCCGCGCAGGTGCAAAAGTGCAAAAAATGCAGAAGCTGCCTAAAATTGGCGAGCGGCTGCCGACTGGTCGTGCGTACGCCGACAGCTTACTTGGCCGTGATATTGTAGCGCTTGAGCTTGTACTGGAGGGAGCGGACGCTAATGCCCAAAATGGCGGCCGCTTCGCGGCGGTTGCCCGTGAGGCGTTGGAGGGTCTGGCGGATGAGCTCGGCTTCGACCTCTTGCAGGGAAGAGCCGAGGGCCATTGAGAACTGCCCGGGGCCATCGGCTAGCTCGCCGAGCGGGCCGGGCAGGTGTTCGGGGAGGATGACCGCAACCGGGGTGGTGACCACGAGCCGCTGTAGCAGGTTGCGCAACTGGCGCACATTGCCCGGCCAATCATAGGCGATGAGCCCCTCCATAGCTTCTGGGCTGATTTTCTTGGGGGGCTTGTTTTGGGCGCGGCAGGTTTCATCGAGGCACATTTCGACCAAGACCGGGATGTCTTCGCGCCGCTGGCGCAAGGGGGGAATGTCGATGGGGATCACGTTGAGGCGGTAGTACAGGTCTTCGCGGAAGGCCCCTGTTGCGACAGCGGCTTCGAGGTCGCGGTTGGTGGCGGCAATGATGCGCACATCGGCGCGGTGGGGCTTAGGGTCCCCGAGCGGTTGGAACTCGTGGTTCTCTAGGACGCGCAATAGCTCGACCTGATTTTTGTGCGAGACCTCGCCGATTTCGTCGAGGAAAAGAGTCCCGCCCTCGGCGAGGGTGAAGCGGCCGGGCCGGTCGGCGTGGGCGCTGGTAAAAGCCCCGCGCTTGTGGCCGAACAGTTCGCTGGTAAAAAGCTCCTCGGTGAAGCCACCGCAGTTGACGGCCACAAAGGGACCTTCGCGGCGCTTGCTGCGCTCGTGGATGGCGCGTGCTACCAAATCCTTGCCGACGCCGGTCTCGCCGCGCAAGAGCACCGGCACATCCGCTTGGGCCACTTGTTTGATCGTGGCCGCGGCCGCCTGCATGGCCGGGCTGCGGCGCACGAGGCGGCGGAAGGGTGCTTCTTTTTCGAGGCGGTTGTGGAGCTTGCGGTTTTCCACGACGAGCTCAAAGCGATCGAGGGCGCGGGCGACTACGAGGCGCAGGTGGTCTAGATCGACGGGTTTGGTCACTACGTCGTACGCGCCTTTGCGCATGGCTTCGACCGCGGTGTGGACGTTGTCGTGGGCCGTGAGTACGATGCACAGGGTGTCGGGGTGGTGCTGGCCGACCTCCTGCAAAAGTTGCATCCCAGAGGGGCCGGGCATCTGCAAGTCGAGAATGGCCAAGTGAAAGTCGCCGGCTTTCAGCATCCGGCGCGTTTGGGCACCGTCGGCAGCGGTTTCGATGGCATAACCGGGTTTTTGCAATGCCTCTTGCAGCCCTTCGCGGATAAAGAGCGAGTGGTCGGCGATGAGGATGTTGGCTTGGAGTTGGGGCATGAGCTTCTGTTGACAGTGCTGGGAAGTGGACTAGCTTTTCCTGCATGGAGAATAAGCAAAACATCGCCGAGCACAAGAGGCGCAACCGAGACATGTTCAACGCCATTGCCCGGCGCTACGATTTGCTCAATCACCTGCTCAGTGGCGGCGTAGATGTGTACTGGCGGCGGTGCGCCCTCGACTGCGCCTTGGGCTCCTCCCCGCAGCGCGTCTTGGACTTGGCTACCGGCACCGGCGATTTTGCCCTAGCGGCGGCGCGGTTGAGGCCGCAGCAGGTCGTCGGTATTGACATGGCCGTTGAGATGCTGCGGTTGGGTGCCGCCAAGGTCGCTGCCAAACGCCCGCCGATGCCGCTGGAACTCTTGGTCGGCGACGCCGAGCAGTTGCCGTTTCAGGAGGCCACCTTCGACTTGGTGACCGGGGCCTTTGGCGTGCGCAACTTTGGGCACATTCCCAGCGGCTTGGCCGAGGCCCACCGCGTCCTCAAACCCGGCGGCCAGATCTTGGTGCTCGACTTTTGCGAGCCGACTGCGCCGCTGTTTAGGCAATTGTACTTGTTTTACTTCCACAAAGTGCTGCCCCTGATCGGCGGCCTAATCTCCGGCCAGCGCCGGGCCTACGCCTATCTGCCGCGCTCGGTGGGGACTTTTCCCCAAGGGCCGGCCTTTGTCGAATTGCTCGCCGCGGCTGGTTTCAGCCAAGCGCGCTACACGCCCATGACGCTGGGGATTGCCGCGGTGTACCAAGGCGTCAAAGGGCCGGTTGACGAATGAGATACCCATAGGTATTATGTACTAAACGCGGGAGAAATAAGTGATTTACGACGACCTTATCGGCCGCGCCGGCCTCGCAGATATCCACGACAAAGTGATGACCGGCCAGCGCTTGAGCTTGGACGATGGCTTGCGCCTGTACGCCTGCGACGAGCTGCCCATCTTGGGCTATCTGGCCAATATCGTCCGCGAGCGCAAAAGCGGCGATATTGCGTACTACGTACGCAACCAGCACATCAACTACACCAACATCTGCAACAAGCTCTGCAAGTTCTGCTCCTTCTACGTCAAGCCCAAAGACGAGCGCGGCTACGTGTTGGCCCCCGAGCAGGTCGCCGCGCGCGTCGCCGAGTACGACCAAGCCCCGATCACCGAGATCCACGTGGTCGGCGGCGTCAATCCCAAGCTGCCCTACCAATACTATCTCGACGTCTTGCAGGCCATGAAGCAAGCCCGCCCGGCCGCGCATCTGAAGGCCTTCACCATGATCGAGATCGCCCAGATCCAGCGCATCGCCAAAAAGCCGCTCGCAGAGGTCTTTGCCGATATGAAGGCGGCCGGGTTGGAGTCGTTGCCCGGCGGTGGGGCCGAGGTATTTAGCGATCGGGTCCAAGGCGACCTCTTCTGGACCAAGGCGGATTCCGAGGAGTGGCTGGAAATCGCGCAGGCGGCGCATCGAGCCGGCCTGCCCTCCAACGCCACCATGCTCTACGGTCACATCGAAAACACCTCAGAGAAGGTCTATCACCTCGTGCGGCTGCGCGAAGTGCAGGACGAGACCGGCGGTTTCCTCTGCTATATCCCACTCTCCTTCCACCCCGAGCGCACCGAGCTGGCGGACTTACCCGGGCCGACGGGTTGCCTAGACCTCAAGGAAATCGCCGTGGGGCGGCTGATGCTCGACAATTTCCCCCACGTCAAGACCTTTTGGATTATGAACACCATTGAGATTTCGCAAACCGCGCTCTGGTACGGGGCCGACGATATCGACGGCACGGTCATGGACTACGAAATCACCCGCAAGAGTTTCACCCAGACCCAGCAGCGGCTGACCCAAGCCGAACTCGTGCAGCGCATCGTCGAGGCCGGGCGCCAGCCGCTAGAGCGCGACTCCCTCTACAATATCGTCGCCGATACCCCAGCTCTGCTGGCGGCGGCCGGATAGCACCCGTGATCGCCGATATTGCCGACAAGGTCTATGCCGGGGAGCGCCTCGCGCTCGCTGATGCCCGCCGCCTGTACGCGCACCACAACCTCGCCGAGTTGGGGATGCTGGCGCATTGGGCGCGCCAGCAGAAACACCCCGAGCCGGTGGTCACCTACAACGTCGGGCGCAACATCAACTACACCAATGTCTGCTGGGTCAAGTGCGACTTTTGCGCCTTCTACCGGCCGCCGGGTTCCAGCGAGGGCTACGTCTTGCCCAATGAGCAGATATTTGCCAAAATCGACGAGTTGGTGGCCTTTGGCGGCTACGAGCCTAAGTCCTGCGAAATTCTGATGCAGGGCGGCCTCAACCCCAAGCTGCGCCTCGATTACTACGAACAGTTGCTCTCGACGATCAGAGACCGCTATCCCGAGGTGCAGCTACACTGTCTTTCGGCCACGGAAATCATCTACATCGCGCATTTATCGCGGCTGCCGCTAGACGCGACCATTCGCCGCCTGCGCGACGCCGGGCTGGATTCGATACCAGGGGCCGGGGCCGAGATTCTCAACGACGAGGTGCGCGACATTATCGGCTTTCGCAAGGACCGCACCGAAGAGTGGCTGGAAGTGCATCGCGTGGCGCACGGGCTGGGGATGCCCACTACGGCGACGATGATGTACGGCCACGTGGAGACGGTCGAACACCGTCTAGAGCACCTCAACCACCTGCGGCAGCTACAGGACGAATGCGGTGGCTTCACCGCCTTTATCGCTTGGAATTTCCAGCCCGACCACACGGACTTGGGCGCGGACGCGACCCGCTGGAACGGCGCCAAAGCAACTGGGTACGACCACTTGCGCACGGTGGCCGTAGCGCGGCTCTTTCTCGACAATATCCCCAGCCTACAGGCCTCGTGGGTGACCCAAGGGCCTAAAATCGCCCAAGTCAGCTTGCGCTACGGCGTCAACGACTTCGGCAGCACCATGCTCGAAGAAAACGTCGTCAGCGCCGCCGGCACCAGCCACACCAACGAGATGGGCTTGGATGCCATGGAACGGCTAATCCGCGCGGCCGGCTTTGCGCCGCAACGGCGCAACACCCGCTACGAGCCGGTGGCTTCCCCCTGTCGGATCGACGCTTTGCAAGAGGCCCTCCATTCATGAAGCCGCGCTTGGGCGCGGTCCCATACCTCAACACGCGGCCCCTCGTCGTTGCCCTCGAATGCGACCCCGCACCTTTCGCATTGAGTTATGCGGTGCCCTCGCGCTGCGCGAGGGAACTGGCGGATGGCACCATTGACGTGGGGATCATTCCCGCGATCGAATATGCCCGCAACTCTCGCCTCTATTGGATCGTCCCCGAGATAGCCATTGGTTCGCAGGGGCCGGTGCTGACCGTGCGCCTCTTTTGCCGCCGTCCGTTGCCGCAGATCGAGCGCATAGCCCTCGACACCAGTTCCCGCACTTCAGTGGCTCTGTTGGCCATTCTCCTGCGCGAAAAATTCGCTCTCACCCCGCAATTGATCGAAGCTCCGCCCGATCTGGAGGTCATGCTAGCTGCGGCTGACGCGGCCCTGCTCATCGGCGATCAGGTCTTCCCGCACTTGGACGGGGACTTGGAGAGCTTGGATTTGGGGCGGGAATGGACGGCCATGACCGATCTGCCTTTTGTCTTTGCCTTTTGGGCCGGTCGCCAGCAGGCACTCACACCCGCCCAAGTCCAACAATTGCAGTGGGCCAAAGAGCAGGGGTTGTGCCAAGTGCCGTCCATCGCCGCAGCGTACAGTCGAGAATGCGGCGGCCCGCCCGAGTTCTACGAGCGCTACCTGACCCACCACATCCGCTTTGATTTGGACGAGGCCGCTCAAGCTGGTTTGCGGCTGTTCTATCAACTGGCTCACCGCCACGGCCTGATCGACGCGGTCCCCCGGCTGCGCTTTTATCCTGCGACCTGACCTAGGCCGCCTTTGTCGACGAGGAAGGTCGAGATGGCTCTCTTGCAGGCCATTGCGGCGTACGGCCGCATGATCAAATTCTCCCACAGCGTCTTTGCCCTGCCTTTTGCCTTTAGCGGTGCCTTGCTGGCCGCGACGCACACTGGCATCACTCCGGCTCAGATCGGCTGGATTGCGCTGGCGATGGTCGGGGCGCGCAGCGCGGCGATGGGTTTTAATCGCCTCGTCGACCGCCACTTCGACGCGGCCAATCCCCGCACCCAAAACCGCGAACTGCCGCAAGGCGTGGTCTCGCCCCGGGCCGTGGGGGTGTTCGTGGTTCTGTCGGCCTTGGTCCTGGTCCTCGCCGCTCACCAGCTCAACCCGTTGTGCTTTTACCTGTCGCCGCTGGTTTTGGCCGTGCTCTTGTTCTACTCGCTGACCAAGCGCTTCACTTGGGCCTCCCACTTGGTTCTGGGGCTGAGTTTGGGCGGGGCACCGCTGGGCGCTTGGATTGCGGTCACCGGTGGCTTTGACCTCATCCCGCTGCTGCTCTGCTCGGGGGTGCTGGTTTGGGTGGCCGGCTTTGACATCATCTACGCCTGCGGGGATCGCGCCTTTGACGTCCGGGCCGGGCTCCATTCTATCCCGGTCCGCTTTGGCATTGCCCGCGCCCTGTACATCGCCCGCGTTTTGCACCTCTTGTTCGTGGTGCTGCTGGTCCTCGTGGGCCGTGCGGCCGGCTTGAGCCTTTTGTATTGGTTGGGCGTAGTAGTGGTCGCCGGCTTGCTGGTGTACGAGCACCGGCTGGTGCGGACTGACGATCTGTCCCGCCTGAGCACGGCCTTTATGACGGTCAACAGCGCGGTCAGCCTGATCTACTTTGCCGCGATCTGGGCCGATCTGCTCGTCTTTGGCGAGGGGGAATTGCTGCGCTTTTGATGGGAAATACGAACCAATGCTTCACTGCTCATTCTCATCAAAACGCCGTCTCGTAAAGCCGCAGGAAGTCCGCTTCTTGCAAGGGAAGCGGATTGAAGGCGCCGGTCCATTGGCCGGCGGCCTCTTGGGCCATAGCGGGTAGATCGCTTGCGGCGACTTGGCACTCGGCGAGCCGACGCGGTAGCTCCGCCCTAGCGCACAATTCTTCGAGGTGTGCGGCGAGCGCAAGGGTGCCGCCCTTGAGTTGGATTTCCGCGCAAAGCTCGCCGTATAAATCATCCACCACCAGGCCATTCAAGCGAACCACGTGCGGCAGCATCAGGGCCACGGCGCAACCGTGGGAGAGCGGGTAGCGGGCAGTGAGGGGGTTGGCGGTGGCGTGGGCCGCGCCGAGCATGGAGTTTTCGATGGCAGTGCCGGCTAGGTGGGCACCTAAAAGCATGGCGGCGGCGTTTTGGGGATCGGCGACAGCGGCCTCGTAGTGGGGCACTAGCAGCCGATAGGCTTGGCGGGCGAACATCTGCGAGAGGGGCGTGCGGCGGGTGGAGACGTAGCTTTCAACCGCGTGGGCGAGGGCGTCCATACCCGCGTCGGTGCGCACGCGCTGGGGAGCACTGGCCAGCAGGGTCGGGTCGAGGATGGCGACGTGGAAGCGCGCTTGGCGGGCACCGCAGGCCATTTTGGTGCCGTTGTCAGCGCAGGTAATCAGGGCGTAGGATTGGGCCTCGCTGCCCGTCCCGGCCGTAGTGGGGACGCCGATGGAGGGAAGCATGGGCTGGGTGGCTTTGCCGTAGCCTCGGTAGTCCTGCATTTGGCCGCCGTTGGTCAGCAGGAAATTGATGCCCTTGGCGCAATCCATAGCACTGCCGCCGCCCAAGGCGACGATCAGGTCAATGGGTCCGTGGGCGCGGGCGTGGCGGACGCCGGCGGCTACGTGTTCGGTCGTGGGGTTTTCCGCTATGGAGGCGAAGGGGGTCGTCGCTAGCCCGGCGCGTTGCAGGGCGCGGCTTGCCCGGTCGGCGAGGCCGGCTTGCACGAGGCCGGGGTCGGTTACGAGCAAGGCGCGGGGGCCGGCCAATGCACTGGCGAGGTCGCCTAGCTGGTCGAGGATCCCGGCACCAAAGACCACGCGGATGGACGGATCAAAGTCGAAAGGGGTCATCCGGCCCAGCACTGCAAGGCGCGCTGCTGGTAGAGGAAGTCGAAGAGGTTGCCCTCGTGCGGTTGCTCCCAAGCGATTTGGTGGGTGGGGATCGGGCCGAGGTTGAGGCGCTCGATGTGGGGTGCGGCGAGCAGTTGGCGCGTCAGGTGCTCGTCCTCAGTGAGGGCGGTAGCCACCAGCGTCGGGCCAATGCGTGCGACCACTTCCTCTTGCGGGACTTCGACGACTGCGGCGAAAGGAAAGAGATATTCGGTATTGGCCAGCGGATGTTGCCAGTCGGGAGCGTGGATCAAGGTCGGGTTGAGGAAGGTGCAGCCGCCGCTCTCGGCGATGCGTTCGCCTTGGCCTCTGGCCGTGTCCTCGGCTGAGTCGCCGAGCTGGACGTCGATTAGGGCCGAGAGCTGGCGCACTCCTGCGGGATTGGGGAAGGCGGCGATCTGGGCTTGGGGATCGTCGAGGGGACGGGCTTGGATTTGGCTCAGGCACTCGCCGAGAGCGGCGGCTATTTCGCGGCCGCGGGCGGGCACCCATACGCCCGAGGCGTTGAGGCAGGAGCGGCCCCCATTGGCGGCGATTGAGGCGACCATGAGGTCGAGGTAGTGGTCCCACTGGTCGATTTTGTCCGCGCCGATGATAATCTTGCTGCGCCCCGGTCCGTGTAGCTGGACGCGAGGATCGTCGCGATAGGGGGCAACGGTGGGACCGCCGCCAAACAGCAGCGAGCGACCGCAGCCGAGCAGGATTTCCGTGCTGCCGCCGTGGTCGGTTGGGTAGTAGCTCAGGGCGTAGGGCGGGCAGCCGGCCGCGATCAGGGCTTGGGCGATGCGGTGGGGGGTCCACGGCTCTTCGCGGCCCGGCTTGAGCACCAGCGGGATCTTGAGCGGGATGGCCGGCAACCACAGCGCGTGGACGCCGGGCGAATTGCTGGGCAGGACGCAGCCGAGGGCGTGGGCGTGGGGCACAAAGTGGAGCGGGCGTGGGCCATCGTCGAGAACGGTCAGGTCCAAGCCGCGGGTCAGGCCGCTGAGCACGGCGGGCATTTCCGTGCCGACGCGGTGGATTTTGTCCATGTTGGCGCGGGCCAGTGCCTGCGGCAGGCCGGTGGTGGCCGAGACTTGCGCGACATAGTCGTCCGGGGTTTGGCCATCGTCGCCTAAAGGCAGTTCGGCGCGCAAGAAGAGGTCGGCGGCTCGTTGGCAAATGGCGACCAATTCGGCGACAGTGAGGGCTTGCAGTGCCTGGCGGTTGCGCTCTTGGGCAGCTAAGTCGCGGGCAATCAGGCCGCGGTTGGCTTGGCTGACTTGAGCTAGGGGTTGGCCGGTGGCGATGTGGGCGACGGCGAGGCGGTCGAGGCTGGCGTAGGGCTGACCGGCGCGGAGGAGGGGTAGGTGCATGGGTTTGGGTTTCAGATTGGAGTTGGAATGAGCCGTTGTGGTCTATAAGCGTTGAGCGAGCTTAGAACTCACCCCTCAGTACACTCCCACCACCACCGACTCCTGCAACTCCGTCAGCAGGCGCAGGTCTTTAACCCCATCCCAAGGATACGCATCAATCGGCGCGGCGCGTTCGGCCTCGTCGCGCTCGAGGAAACGGGGCATGAAAAATTCCTTGGTCAGGGTGGTGAGCATGACTTGGCCGGTCTCGCCGTAGCCGACCTTGCGCGAGGAGTCTTTGGGATCAACCAGTTCGATGACGGCGCGTGGTTGCGGCGGGTAGTAGGTGATGGCGTATTCGTCAGCCGGATCAAAGGGCTTGGGGCAGGCCAAGCCCATCAGGGTGTTGCCGTAGGTGGGGACAAAGGCGAGGCCGGGCACCAACTCCTCGCGGGCGAAGCGGTGGAACTGGGCGTTCATTTCCGTGCCGCCGCAGAAGATGCCCTTAACGCCTAACTTGGGCAGGGAGACTTTTTCGCAGAGGGCTTCGAGGAGGCGGGGGGTGGTGAAGACGCACTGCACGTTGTCGTGGGCTTTGAGGATTTTGAGCGCCTGATCGACGACGTGGGCCTTGTAGGCTTCGAGTTCGCGCATCTTGCCAGCGCGGATGAGTTCGTTGACCCAGCGCGGATCGAGATCGACCATAAAGCACAAGCCGCCGCGGAGTTGGGCCAAGTACTCGATGGCTAGGCGCAGGCGGCGCGGCCCCGAAGGCCCCAGCATCAGCCAGTCGGCCCCCTTGGGAAAACCCGCCTCGGATAGGCTCTCGCTGTAGAGCGCGTAATCGGTTTGAAAGTCGCGGATGTTGATGCGGTACTTGGGCAAGCCGGTCGAGCCGCCCGTCTCGAAGACGTAGATCGGCTCGGCCGCGTAGGCTTTGGGCACCCACTGGCGCACTGGGCCGCCGCGCAGGCACTCGTCCTCAAAGTGGCCGAGCAGGGCCAAGTCGGCATAGGAGCGGATTTTCTCGCGCGGGTCAAAGTCGAGCCGCTGTGCGTAGGAGAGCCAAAACGGGCAGCCGGTCGCGGGGCTGAAGTGCCACTCGACGATGGTGCGGACGTGGGCGTCGAGCCCGGCGCGGGCCGCGGCAATTTTATCGGGGGCGACGCTCATTGGCGCTCTTCCGCGATGGCGAAGAGGGTGTTGCGCGAGGCGATGTACAGCACACCATCGCGGGCGACCGGCGTGGTGTACACGGCACTACCCAGATTGGTTTCCCGTAGTACTTCGAGCGTTTTGCCAGCCTTGAGCACATCGACGTCGCCGTCCTCGTCGCCGATATAGACCTTGCCGTCGGCGACAAAGGGCGAGCCCCAGATCGCGGCGAAGGTGTCGTGGGTCCAGTGGTGGGTGCCGGTCTTGGCGTCGAGGCAATAGACGAAGCCGCTTAGGTCGGCCGCGTAGAGCAGGCCGTCGGCAATGGCGACCGTGGAGATGGTGCGATTGTAGTTTTCGCCGCCGAAGTGCCAGACTGCGCCCGTCTCGGTGATGTCGCCGGTGCCGCTGGCGTCAATGGCCCACAGGTGCCCTTCGCCTTCGCCGTGCTCGGGGTCTTGGCCGACGCCGAGATAGACTACTCCGTCGTGAAAAACGGGCGTTGAGACGAGGTTGTTGCGGGTGCCGCGCCCGCCCAATTCCCAGACCGAATCCTTGGGGTTGCAGTCGAATTTCCAGATCAGCTCGCCGCTGTCGGGCGCGAGGGCATAGACCCAACCGTCGCCGCCGGGGAAGATCACCTGCTTGCGGCCACCAGCTTCGCCGTAGGCGGGGTTGGACCATTGGCCGTGCAAAATCTGGTCGCCGGGCAGGTCGCTGTCCCAGAGGAGTTGGCCGGTCTGCATGTCGAGGGCGATGAAGCTGGGGGCAAAGGGGGCGGGAATGTGGACGTGGCCCTCATCGACTCCGTTGCTGGTCAGGGCGAAGAGGCGACCATCAACGCCCAAGGGCGAACTGGTGGCGAGGTTGTGGGGGAAGACGTCCAACTCGGCGATCATGTCGAATTTCCAGATCAGATCCGCGTTGGTGGGCGCGGTGGCGGTTTCATCGGCGATGGGGCCGTCGTTCTCGCCGTCGCGGAAGCCCTCGGTGTCGAGGCATACGACTTCGGCGCGATTGGAGACGTAGTAGAGGCGGTCCCCTTCGACATAAGGGGTGGAGCAGACGCCCTGCTGCGGCCAGTCGTTGACGCGGCCGGCCGGCAGCTTGGGATGGGCGATTTGCCAGAGGAAGGCTCCGTCCTCTAAGGAAAAGGCCATGACCACGCCGCGATCGCCCTTGTGGCTGGGATCGCGCTCGGCTTGGTTGTTGGTGCCGACGAAAATTTTGTCGCCGGCGATCAGGGGCCCGGCATAGGTCTGCGAGCCGAGGGTGGCCCGCCACTTGACGTTTTCGCCGGTCTCGATGTCCCAAGTGGTGGGTAGGTTTTTCTCGTCCGAGGCTTGGTTGCGACTCAGCGAGCCGCCCCACATCGCGGTTTGGGCACCGGCCGAGGCGGTTAGGACGAGGATGAGGATGAGGCTGCGCGTAGCTGTAGGCATTACCAAACTTTCAGGTTGTCGTAGTAGATTTCGGCCGGAGAATAGCCGTAGATGCCGGGGCTGCCGCTGAGGTTGGGCAGGGGATCGACCGCTTGGATGCTCCACGCGGTCGGCTCCGGCTCGCCGCGGGGCCAGACCTTGCCGCGAATACGGGCCTTATCGCCCTCGATTTCCACCTGCATCTTCATGGTGTACCAGACGCCAGTTTCCCAAGCGAAGGGCACGGTTTGGGCCATCCGCAGCTCGGCGGCCCAAGTGCGGACCTGCAACTGCTGGTGGTAGCCCATTAGGTCGAGGGTGTAGCGATGCGCGATCAGGCCCATGTCCGGGACGGCGCGGCGCTTCTTGGTGCCGAGCAGGTCGGCTTGGATGGTGTAGCCGGCCATGTCGGGTGCGCCGAGATAGGTGTTGGCGCGGTGCAGGCCGCGGGCCGCGGGCGGTTTGACCAGCACCTTGTTGCCTTGTACTTCGCGCACCTTGAATTTGCTGCCCGTGCCGACCCAAGCTGGTGAGGCGTCGGCCGCGAATCCCTCGAAGGCTTCGCTGTAGATCGGCGGCGGCAGCACGGCAACGCGCGCCTCGGCAGCCAATTCACCTGCGCTGGCGACGATTTTGCCGCCGCTGGGTGCGTCCGCGAGCACGAGCACATTGCCGTCGAGTTGGCCGATCGGACCAGCGAGTGTCCATTCGGCCGCAACCGGGCCGATCAGGCGGCCCTGCGCGTCGAAGGCCCGGGCGCGCAACGACACGCGAGCCCCGGGCTGGGTTACTACTTCAGCGGGGATGATTTGCAGGTGCGCCGGGATTGCGCTTGGGGGAGCTTGCTCGCGTGGGTAGTTGGCTGCGGTCGCTGCGACCTTGAACGGAGCCTCTGGGTCGCCGAGGCAGTAAACGCCAGCTTCGGTGGAAAGGTAGATGCGGCCGTAGGCTACGGCCGGCGAGCCGAACAGCTCGGCTGGGCGGCCGTCGGGCATGGCGATCTCGGCGAGGTTGAGGGTCTGGGCTTGGTCGCGGCCGGGAGCGACGATGGCGAAGCGACCGTTGACCTCTGGTGCGTAGAGCCGGCCGTCGGCCCACACGGGCGATCCCTTGCCGACGGTGCCGATGTTGTGGACCCAGTGTACTTGGCCGCTGGCGGCGTCGAGCGCGTGGATGTTGGCCGAGTTGTCGATGATGTACAAGCGACCGTCGTAAAAGACCGGGCTGCTGTAACCGGCGAAGACGCCGTCGTAGCGCCAGACTTCGCGGCCGGTGGCGTCGATGCACACGACGCGGCCGAGGGCGGTGTTGTCGAGGTTTTCTTCGCTGTGGGCCGCGTACACCTTGTCGCCAGCGACGACGACCGAGGAGTTGATGCCGCGCCGACTGAGCGCAAAGCCCCACACCGTCTCGCCCGTGCGGATTTTCAGGGCATAGATGGAGCCGTCGGCGTTGCCGGCGATGAGCAGGCGCACGCCGTTGATGGTGGCGACGACGGGTACTGAGTACGTGGTGTCGAGGGGCCGGCCCCCCGGGGTGGCGATCCAGACGACTTCGCCGCTGCGCTTGTCAAAGGCGAAGTAGCGATGGCGGCCCGGGGTGTGGCTGCCCCAATTGGAGCTGAGGTAGCTGATGATGACGAGGTCTTCATCGACGACGGGCGTGTGGATGCGGCCGCCGTAGCCGGAGATGCGCCCGAACTCCTCGGTCAGCGAGCGCGACCAGACGACCTTGCCATCGCGGTCGAAGCAAAAGAACAGCCCGCTGACGGTGTGGCCATAGACATAGCCGGTCTCTGGGTCGCCAGCGAGGCTGGCCCAGCCGACGCGGTTGAAGGGGATGGTGGTGTGGAAGATGTTGTAGGCGTACTCCCACAGCGGGGTGCCGTCTTGGGCGTCAAAAGCGGCGACGACGCCTTCCTCCGCGATGCCCTCGCCGCGCCGGCCAATGACAAAGACCCGGCCATTGAGGACGATGGGGGTCGAGCGGCCGGTGAATGCGGCGTGCCAGATAGGCGACCAAGATGCGACGAGGCCGGTCTCTTCGGAGACGCCGTTTTGCGCTGGGCCGCGCCAAGAGGGCCAGTCGGCTGGGTAGGCGCTGGAAGTGGCGAACAGGAGGCCAAGAAGGGCGTAGGGAAGTTGCAAGCGGAGGTTGGACACGGCTAGTCCTTGGTAGAGCGGGAATGGAGGTTAAACATTTAGGTACGCCCGGGTGCCTTGGATTGTAGGAAATAACGATCGTTACCCACGAGGAGCACCAACGTCTGAACGATGCCTAACATTAGGTACATAAAAAGGCTGCCAATCCTTGTCAATTAGCGGCCCGGTGTGCAACTTGTCCGAGTCCATTCAAATAGGAGGATTTAGAAGCTATGAGCAGTCAAAAAGACTACATCGTCCGCGCCACCCACTGTAGCCACCAAGCGTCGCTGGATGCGATCTACGACAGGCTGGTGGCGATCACCGCGCCCTTGCACCGGTCGTGGGCCAAGATCGAAAAGGCGCGGCGAATCGGCATCAAGATCAACATGCAGATGCGCACCCATAATATCCGCCGGATCGGCGGGCGGCGGCAGGAATTGGTGGACGACGACGTGATGCGGGCGGTGCTGCGGCTTTTGCGGGAGCGCAGCAACGCGGAGATATTCGCGCTCGATACCAGCGCTGCGCGGCCGGGCGAGCGCCCGGGCGACGATTTCAATGCCGGGCCGATCTTGGAGGAATTCGGCGTCGAATACGTCGAGGCCGGCGACCCGCCCTTTGAGCGTTACAAAGTGCCCAACGGCGGGATCATGTTTTCCGAGTACCAGCTTTCGGCCGCCTTGGGCGAGGCCGACGCCTTTGTGTCGCTGGCCAAGATGAAAAATCACGGCTTCATGGGCATCACCCTGTGCCTGAAAAATCTCTTTGGCCTGCCGCCAATCCCGCCGCACGGCCGGCTGCGCACGTACTTCCACCACGTCATTCGCCTCTCGTATGTCCTGCCCGACTTGGGGCTGATTGCCCAGCCTTGCCTCAACATCATCGACGGCCTGACCGGGCAAGCGCGCATGGAATGGGGCGGCGAGGGCCGGATCGCCGACTGCTTGGTCGCTGGCGATCACGTCATTGCCACTGACGCCTGCGGCTCCTACCTGATGGGCACCGACCCCCGGCTTGATTGGCCGACGCCACCGTTTCGCCGCGACCGCAGTCCGGTGGCCGTGGCGGCCGAGCACGGCTTCGGGACGGTGGATATGGACGAAATCGACTTTGCCATGGACGGCCTGACGCCGCCGGTAGCCGAGTTCGATTCGGCTGAAGCCGAGCCGCCGGAGCAGATCGCGCTGTTGCGGCGCACCGCCAGCGAGCAGGCCCTTTTTTACCGCGACCACTGCGAGCGGATTTGGGACGCCCACGCCGGCAATTACGTCTTTTTGCAGGATGGCGAGGTGATTTGGAGCGGGCTTAAGCCCGAGGAAGCGGGGGCCGTGCAGCACGTCGCCGCGGGCAAAAAGGATCAGGCGGTTTGGCTCAAACTGGCCGATCCAGAAGAGCGCGAGGGCGAGCGGATGGAGGTGTACGAGAAAATTTTAGCGGCCTAACGGGAGGGGATTAGTCGGCTCTATGGCTTTGAGCCAACCGCCGCTAACGCTGCGCTCATCGCGCCTCTCGCTCCACCAGTGCGCTGATGGCTTCGAGATCGAGGTCGCTGCCGTCATGGGGATAGGCGTAGGGCAGGAGCCACCAGTCCTCGGTGAAGGATGCCTCGCGGCCGGGCGGAATATCCTCACGCGGGCCGATTGGCTCCAACTCGCACATCAGATTCTCGTAGTACCATATCGAGATCGTCAGCCCGGCCAGTTCGCCATAGGGGCGGTCCGGGTACACCGGATAGCGCTTGACCCACAGCAGGTCGTTGCGGTCGAGATAGGCAAACCATCCGGCTTGCGAGTCCATGCCGAGCTTGGGGCGCAAGGGGGTGGCGAGGACTTCGAGAAAGTTGTCGCGGATGCGGATGTTGGGGTCTTCGGGGCGGTAGTTGATGACCGGGCCGGGGCCGTACATGACGTAGGAGGCCGGGAAGCGGCTCGCAGGCGTCAGGGGAATGAGCACGATGCCGCCGCCGGTGCCAAAGGTGCGGCTCCAGTGGCCCCAGTGCTTTTCGCGGTCGGAGACATTTTTGATGGTCTGGGTGACGCGCAAGTGCGTGGAGTGCTCGGCGAGCTGGAAGTCGCGAATGAGCTGGACGCCGGTAGGCTCGTCCTTTTTGCTGATCAGGCGCGCCGAGCGCGGGCCGGTGATCTGGCTTTCCCACGGTCCGAGCCAAAGGTCGGGGTGGGCGGGGATGACCATTTCCGGGCCGATGTCGAGGCGGCCGCCAGTGGGACCAAAAGGAGGGTCGCCGTCGGCAAAGGTCGCGCCTTCTTGCGCGGGGTCGAGGTAGATGGCGTTGGGACCTTTGCGCGAGTATTCGAGGACGCGACCGGCCGATGCGGTGAGGACGACGCGGGTGTGGGCGTTTTCGAGGCGGATGCAGTCTTCGTAGCCGAAGTAGGTGATGCGGTCGGTTCCGGGCATGTTGTGGTCGGCCTTAGCTTGGGTGGCGGCGAGGGTGAGGACTAGAAGCATTAGTCGGCGCATAGCGTGTTTTCCTTACTCGTTGGGGTTGACAATGACGCGCCCTTGCACTTTGCCCGCTAGGATGTCCTTGCCGAGACGGGGGACGTCGGCTAAACCGACCTCAGTGCAGATGCGATCTAATTTTTCCAAGGGCAATTCGGTGGCTAGACGCGCCCAAGCGGCTGCGCGGCGCTCGGCCGGGTAGAAGACCGAGTCAATGCCGAGGATGTTGACGCCGCGCAGCAAGAAGGGGATGACGGTGGTTGCGAATTGGGCGCCGCCGGCCAAGCCCACGGCCGCGACGGAAGCTCCGTAGTTCATCTGGGCCAAGGCGCGGGCCAAGGTGGTGCCGCCGACCGAGTCGATGCAGGCGGCCCAGCGCGCACTTTCTAACGGTTTGTTGGATGGCTCGGCGAGGGCTTGGCGCGGGATGATGGTCTGGGCACCGAGGTCTTTTAGATAGGGTTCGAGTTCGGGGCGGCCAGTGGACGCGGCGACTTGGTAGCCCAGCGCGGCGAGCAGTAAAACGGATAGGGAACCAACGCCGCCGGCCGCGCCGGTGACGAGGACTTCCCCCTTGTCGGACGCGAGGCCGTGGGCTTCGAGGGCTTCTAAGGAGATGGCCGCGGTCAGGCCGGCCGCACCCAAGCCCATGGCAGTGCGCAGCGTCAGACCGGCGGGCAGGGGCACGAGCCAGTCGGCCTTGAGCCGCGCCTTTTGCGCGTACCCGCCCCAGTGGATTTCGCCGACGCGCCAGCCCGTGCATATAACTGGGTCGCCGCGTTGGAACTGGTCGCTCTGGCTGTGGACGACGGTGCCGGCGAGGTCAAGGCCGGGGACGTGGGGATAGGTTTTGACCAAGCCGCCTTGGCCGTTGAGGATCAATCCGTCCTTGTAGTTGAGCGAGGAATAGGCGACGGCGATTTCTACGTCGCCGGCGGGCAGGCGGCTTTCGTCGAGTTCTTCGATGAGGGCCGAGTGCTCGTGTAAGATGAGTGCTTTGAACATGGTCTTTATAGGTTTGAAAGAGGGGTAATGGGTTCGTTGGAGTGCCAATGCGTCCCGACCGGATTGTCCCGTTTGGTCGTCGAATCCACACTTAGTTGTCGGCATAGGGACTGTATAGCACGGAAGCCGGCAGTGTCATCGGTGGTTCTCCGACTCGTTTGATTAGGTACGGCCCGCGCCCGAAACGCTGTACGGCGTTGTCGGCTGCCACTTCAAACGAGTCATAGATCCCGGCCAGTTTCTCGTCATGTACAACGACCCACTCACCGAAGTGCTCTAATTCGAGGTCGGTACGCAGGCGTTCGTACGCGGCGATTTCTTGTTTTAGCCTAGGCATAATAACCAATGGTGCTAGTGAGTTGACCGTGGTCAAGGTAGTTCCTACGCTGAGGGTATCCCCCCTTTCAGCGAAGGAGCGTCCCATGACCACGGCCGAGTTTATAATAGCCCTGTTCTGTCGAATCGACCACCAGATGGGCGATGTGCCCAAACACCCCCAAGCCGCCTTATATCCCAGCGAAACGGTGACCTTGGCGGTTCTGTATGCGCTCAAAGGGGGCGGCAAACGGGCGTTTTATCGCTGGGTAGCGCGCGATTGGCGCGCCTTTTTTCCGCGCCTGCCCGAGCGCACCCGCTTGTTCCGCCTGTTTGCCGCCCATGCGGACTGGACCGATCGCTTTCGAGCGGACCCCACCCCTTTAGGCGTGATCGATAGCTATGGCATCGAGTTGATCCATCCAGTACGCGAAGGCCGCTCCGCTCACCCTATCGGCCGGAAAGGGCGGTCCAATCACCGCTGGATCGTCGGCGGCAAGCTGGGCTTGATCGTCAACCAATGGGGCTTGATCGTCGATTGGGATTGTAATACCGCCAATGTCCACGATACGGTCTTTCACCCGATGATTGGCCGCTACGAAGAGCAGATGATCCTCCTCAGCGACCAAGGCTTTCATGCCAAAGCCGGTGATCCGGCCAATCTGAAAGTGTGTCCCCGCAAAACGTGGGGCGAGCGTATGGTCATCGAGACCGTCTTTTCCATGCTGACCCGCATCGGGCACTTCAAGCGACAGACCCATCGAGCCTGGGCCTACTTTAGAGCGCATCTGAGCTTTGCCATGGCCACCTTCAACCTGCTGGTTCAGTGGCACGGGTTGCAACCCGATGAAAATGGATTCGTCCGCTTGTCCATCGCGGAATTTAGCTTGTAGCCCACTAGCACCATTGGTTAATATGCCTCCTTCTTAAGTATTACTTGCAGCGTACCATGCTCAAATCGTCGTGTCAAGATTCCCGCTTGAACAAGCTCACGAAAATACGCCGTACTCGAGGCGACCGAGGAGGTTTTCGACCTCGCGGGCACCTTATGGGTTTATTTTTTTGCTTAGACGATGAAGACATGATGGGAGCGCATCCTCCTTTTCGCGAAGGAATTGAGGCTATATTGCCATGTAAGATGGGCCGTATGGCGTTATGGCAAACTTATAGCGTTTTCGCCCCCACCTCCGGCTCGTTGTGGACTAACTTCCTCAGATTGGGAGATGGCGAACAGAAGGTAATAGATCGCGCCTGTCCATGCCGAAGCTAGTTGCAAAAGCGGACCATCTCCCACCGACCAAGGAGGGGCTAAGAGGTTCTTTCAACTAGCGCAAGCGGTGTTTATTGACAGAAGGCTAGCCCTAGGACAGGTAAGTCGTTGTTCGGTACATCTTGCAACGCTGAGGGGATGCACCCGGTCAACGCGTTGCCGTCGAGATATAGGTATTGCAGGTTTTCGAGTTGTCCGAGTGTTTCGGGAATCGGCCCCGTCAACCCGTTGAAGGAGAGAGACAGCCTTTGCAGGTTGGTGAGATTGCCCAACGATTCGGGAATCTCCCCCGTCAACTCGTTGCCGTCGAGAGACAGGGCTTGCAGGTTTTCGAGTTGTCCGAGTGTTTCGGGAATCTCCCCCGTCAACTCGTTGCCGTCGAGAGACAGGCGTTGCAGGTTGCTGAGGGTGCCTAACCATTCGGGAATCTCCCCCGTCAACCCGTTGGAGGAGAGAGACAGGCGTTGCAGGTTGGTGAGATTGCCCAACGATTCGGGAATCTCCCCCGTCAACTCGTTGGAGGAGAGAGACAGGCGTTGCAGGTTGGTGAGATTGCCCAACGATTCGGGAATCTCCCCCGTCAACTCGTTCCAGGAGAGACCCAGGGCTTGCAGGTTGCTGAGGGTGCCCAACGATTCGGGAATCTCCCCCGTCAACTCGTTGCCGTCGAGATCCAGGGCTTGCAGGTTGCTGAGGGTGCCTAACCATTCGGGAATCTCCCCCGTCAACCCGTTGGAGGAGAGAGACAGGCGTTGCAGGTTGGTGAGATTGCCCAACGATTCGGGAATCTCCCCCGTCAACTCGTTCCAGGAGAGATATAGGGCTTGCAGGTTTTCGAGTTGTCCGAGTGTTTCGGGAATCTCCCCCGTCAACTCGTTCCAGAAGAGATCCAGGGCTTGCAGGTTGGTGAGATTGCCCAACGATTCGGGAATCTCCCCCGTCAACTCGTTGAGGGAGAGATCCAGGGCTTGCAGGTTGGTGAGATTGCCCAACGATTCGGGAATCTCCCCCGTCAACCCGTTGGAGGAGAGAGACAGGCGTTGCAGGTTGGTGAGATTGCCCAACGATTCGGGAATCTCCCCCGTCAACTCGTTGAAGGAGAGATCCAGGGCTTGCAGGTTGGTGAGATTGCCCAACGATTCGGGAATCTCCCCCGTCAACCCGTTGACGGAGAGAGACAGGCTAGTGACCCGCCCCTCGTCATCCGTTTCGACTCCGTACCATTGATTGAGCGAGTACGCGTTGCTGATGAGCCAGTTCGTATTGTTCTTCCAGTTAACGCCGCCGGTAGCTTTATAGAGCGCGATCAACACCGCTCGATCTCGGTCTCCGGCTAAACCGATTCCATCCGGCAACATCGAGCCAAGCCCGATACCATCCGGCAACGTCGGGTCAAGCGGATTCGCAACATAGGTCATAATAAGCAGGACATCGGCTACGTCTATCTGACCGTCTTCGTTGACATCCCCTAGGGCGATATTGCCTTGATTGGGCGCGACGAAGGAGATGCGTTCTAAGGTATAGAGCAGCACGAGTAGCGCGTCCGCTATATCGACTTGATTATCGTTGTTGACATCGCCCAGTATGCCCGCCGCTTGTGCGGCCTTGCCCGCAGGATGGGACCGCGGAAGCTCACCGACGGTTACGGCCTCTCCCGTAAAGACAAACGCCGTGTCCACATAGGTTGCCATATAGGGACCGGCAACGCCCAACCAGTAGCTCGGCCGCTGGGGCACAGAGACCACGAAGCCGCCTTGGGCACCCACCGGCGCACGGGCCAGCACCACCAGACGCTCCGCGTCGATGATAATCACCTCGGCTCCCGATACCAAAGCTCCCTCAACCGTCACAATCTGGCCTCGTTGGACCTGTTCCGGGCCAGACGGATAGAGGGGATTGGAAAATTGGTTTTCAGGCCGGTGGTTGCTGTCGCCACAAGCGATCATGGACAAGGCGCACATCACAACGAATAGGCTACGCATGGCATGTTTTTGCGGTTTAGAGTGAAGAGCTGACCGGATCGAACGCACTTTAGGCGATGCGCTATCGCCGTATCAGCGCATTAAAAGGCCCTTTACAAGGTGGATGGAACACACGGATTTTAGCCTGGGCATAGTCCCAACTCGCCTGTTGCATCGGTGCGTATTCTGTCTATTGTCGCAGTGCCCCTACTCGGCGGCATCTAACAGGTTCTTAAAGGCTTCGAGGCTGGGCACGTGTATAGCCGCCCGATGCAACTGCTTGAGACGCTGCACATCGTCAATGGCCCCAACACGGTCAGCCAACGGATCCGACGCGGCCAGCGCAAAGCGAACCTCTAGCACATCGAGCAGGGCTTCAATGGCGCGTTCTCGGCCTCCTCGCTTGATGCCTCGCTCGATGCCTTGCTCAATGCCTTGCTCAATGCCTTGCTCAATGCCTCGCTTAATGCCTTGCTCAAGGGCCTTTTCCGTGAAATACTGCACTACTGACGATTCGTACATGGTCTCCTCCGAGATGATGGTCATTATGGTCTCTGAGTTATACACCAATCCGCTCAAAATCGCAAGATCGGCTAGGTAATTGGCCTTGAGGGTCTCGTCCATGGGCACCGCTTGCGCCCGGCTTATACACTGGCGCAACCATGCTTCCGCATCCACATCGGCCGGTCGCTGCATCAACGGCGCGAAAGGGATCAAGCCCGGATGCTCCTCGGCGAGAATGCCTTGGCCGGCTATGTCAATCAGCCGAATCACCTTGTACTGCACCAGCACGCGGTAGCCGTGCCGCTCTTGGAGATAATACCCCGGATCGGTGCGGCCGGCGTTGGGACGCAGATAGATGACGTTGGAGTAGATGGGCAGGCCGTACTGCTCAATGCCGCGCCCGATGTAGCCGGCCATGCGGAGTGGCATGGGTGATTTGCTGTCGGTGGTTTGAAATTCGTGATGGATCAACGCCTCCTCACCGCCGACTTGTACGTGGATGAGGCTGTCAGTGCGGTGGGCTTCGACGGTGGGTTGCTCGGTGTCAACGACGCCAAGGACTTCGATGTCGTCTTGGGGGAGGGCGAAGTGGGCGAAGTCGTGGGGGTAGGTGTGGATGAGATGTTTGGAGATGGTATCAAATTCAGCCATGCGCCATGCCTTGGGTTGCGGGTGGGATGGTACCCGCGACAGGCAAGAATCGTGCCAAGGCGGCGGTTCAGAGGGGCGGAGGGGGATAGGAGGCGCTGGAGTGTAGCGGAAAGGATACAGGGATGAGAAGTTAGGGACAAAAGCTGCGTAACAACGGATGGCCCCACGCCGCCCTCGTAAAAGCGAATGCACTCACTCCACAGGGATTTCGTCGTTGAAAACTTGGGTGCGCTTCATCAGGCGGCGCTGGTCTGGGGGGAAGGCGAGGCGGCGGTGCATGGTCGGGCGGTTGTCGAAGAGGACGAGATCGCCGACTTGCCACGCATGGGTCCAGACAAAGCGCGGCTGTTCGAGATGGGCGTACAGTTGGCCGAGCAGGGCGTCGCTGTCTCGGCGGCTGAGGCCGACGACGTATTTGGTCAAGTGCGGCCCTACGTAGAGCGAGCGGCGGCCCGTTTCGGGGTGGGTGCGGACGATGGGGTGGGCGACGTGCTCGGGGGGGTTTTGCGCTTCGACGTGGTGGCGATGCACGGCGCGCATTCCCTTGAGGCGGATTTTCCAAGCGTCGTCGAGCGCCTCGTACGCGGCCGTGCAATTGCACCACTCGGTCTGGCCGCCCTCCGAGGGGATCTCCACCGCGTAGAGCACCGACAGGGTGCCGGGGCGCGGCAGGTACGAAAGATCCGAATGGAAGGGGATCAATTCGTCGCCTAATTCGCCGATTGGCTCGCCGTTTTCTTTGACATTGGAGATGAGGAAAATCTCCTTGACCCGCCGCGGGCGCTGCTTGCGCACGTGGGGTACGGGTTGGCCAAAGTACGCGGTGAAGTGCACTTGGTCTTCGTCGCTGAGTTGCTGCTGGCGGAAAAAGACCACGCCGTAGTCGAGCAGTGCTTGGCGCACCTCGGCGACTTGGGCGGGCGCGAGCGGTGCGGACAAATCGCAGCCTTTGATCTCAGCGCCGAGTGCGCCGCCGGTGGGTACAATTGTTAGCTCAGAGTCCATTTGAAATTCCGCGTACGCCCCAAACGGCTTCTTAGAAGCGGTCTGAAAATTCCGCGAACCGTCCCTTGTGTGCAGCAAACAATCTAGGAGCGAGGACATCTCGCCCTCGAAAAACGCGCCCTCCGAGCACCGCTTGACCACTACTCAACGCGATCCGCCGGGAGTTTGTCACGCCTAAAGGCGCGGTGAAGCAGACCGCTTCTTAGACATTGCAGACCGAGAAGGCGTGTTCGAGCGAGTCAATGGGATCGCCCTTGGGCCGGTACTCGTGGCCGACGTAGCCCGCGTAGGAAGTGGCGGCAATGGCCTGCATGATCGGCGGGTAGTAAATCTCCTGCTGGTCGTCGAGGTCTTGGCGGCCGGGGTTGCCGGCCGTGTGGAAGTGGCCGATGCAGTCGATGTGGTCGGTGATGTTGCGGATGAGATCGCCTTCCATGATCTGCATGTGGTAAATGTCGTAGAGGAGCTTGAACCGGGGCGAGCCAACGGCCCGGCACAGGGCCGCGCCCCAAGCGGTGCGGTCGCACTGGTAGTCGGGATGGTTGACGCGCGAGTTGAGCAATTCCATGCAGAGGGTAATGCCTTTTTGCTCGGCGGCCGGGACCACGCGGCGCAGGCCAGCGACGCAGTTGGCGAGCCCCTCTTCTGAGGGCCGGCCCTCCCTGTTGCCGGAAAAGCAAATCAGCGAGGGAATGCCGCATTCAACGGCGAGGTCCATGTTGGCGAGGAGCTCGCCTTCGATGCGGTCGTGATTTTCGGGCTTGTTGAGCCCGTCGGGCAGGGAAGCGTGCCCGGAGACGATGGCAATGGCGAGGCCGTGGTCTTGGATGAGTGGCCAGTGCTCTTGGGGGGCCATCTCTACGGATTGATAGCCGATGCGGGCGGCGGCCGCCACGAGCTCCTGCGGGCTGAGGCCGCTGCCGGTGAAGGGATTGAAGCAGACGGATTGCTTGATGGCAGGCATAACGCTAGGCTCCTGTGCCGAACATTTCGGCGACCGGGGTAAAAGGGGCGTCAAGTTCGAGGGGGTACATGGGCCGCTGGCAGACGCGGTGCCCGAGGGTGGGCAGGTTCGCGCTGGTCGAGCCCGGGGCATCGACGTTGAAGTTTTTCTCGGCCCATTCGTCGAAAAAGTGCCACTGGCAGTGCGGCGACTTGACGACGATGAGGTCGTAGTTCTTGGGGTTGATGTCGTGGGCGATAAAGACCGAGCGATCGATAAAGGGCACCGAGCGGCTGACGCAGACGATGGTGAGCGCGTCGCTTTGCAGCACGGCCGTAGGCCCGGCGTGCTGGGGCGTGTTCCAAGACTCGCAGACGTATTCGCCGTCGCCGAGCTGGGTGACTTCGACCTCTAGATCGAGCGGAGCAAAGCGCGAGTCGAGCGAGCCGCCCAAAACCACGTGGATGCGCGCGCCTAGCCCGGCGTCGTGGGCCATGTACGCGGCGGGCGCATCCACCAGCGGCGCGAGTATGTGGCCAGAGTACCCGCTGGCGAGCAGGGCTTGGACGAGGACATTGCTGTCGCCGGTCGCGCCCGAGGAGGGGGCGTCGGCCGCGTCGGTAAAGAGCACTGGGCCGCTGTATTGGGCGGCCTCGGCGACGGCGTCTTCGACCGATACGAGATCGGGCTGCATGAGGGCGCGGCGTTCCCAGAACTCGGCCGCGAGGTGTAGGGCCTCGCTGCGAGCGAGGTCCGGGTCGGCATCGGCCACGACGACGGCTTGGGAGCACAGCTCGGGCACATCGGTGAACGGGTTGCCGATCATCATGCCGGCGGCGAGAATGTCGGGCTGCTCCTCTAGGGCTTGGCAGTAGCGGATGGACTCGCCATACGCGCCCGAGGCGGTGATGAGCTCGTTGCCGCGCACGAGCGCCGGCACCCGCACGCGGGCCACTACGGGCTGAGCGCCGGCGAGGACTTGCAGGAGCAAGTACGCGGCGCGGCGGCCGGTGTCGGCCAAATCAACGTGCGGATAGGTGTGATAAATGGCGAGACCGTTTGAGTGCTCCAGCATGCGGTGGGTGAGGATGCCGTGCAGATCTTGCGAGATTGCGATGGGAAAGTCGGGACCAGCGGCTTGGCGGATCTGTTGCAGCAAGTAGCCCTCCGGGTCCAGCTCTTGGGTGCAGCCCATGGCGCCGTGCAGGCAGAAGTACATGCCGTCGGCTTGGGCTAGGTGCGGCGCGACCGCATTGAGTAGCTCGGCGGCAATGCGCTCGAAGTCCTGCTGGTCTAAAGGCCCGGCCGAAGGGGCGCAGGCTCCGTACGTGGGGATGACATCGATGTGGCTGTCGGCGAAGACCTGCGAGGCACCGCACAGCTCGGTCTCGCGGCCTTGGTGATAGGCGAGCAGCTCGGCGCCGCGGCGGACGGAGAAGTTGTCGTACGCGCCGATGACCGGGTTGAAGGAGGAGATTTCTTGCTTGCACTCGGCGACGAGAATGCGGGACATGGGCGTCCGTTCGGTTAGATTTTGCGCGGGCGAAGGTGGGGGCCGTTGTCTAGGGGGCGGATCTCAGCATCCATATATAAATAGAATTAGGCTTTGGAGCGCGGGCGAAGGTGGAAGCCTTGGGGGGTGTCTTCGATTTCGTAGCCGGCCGCGGCGATCTCGTCGCGCAGGGCGTCGGCCGTGGCCCAGTCCTTGGCGGCGCGGGCCTGTTGGCGCTGTTCGGCGAGCGCGTGAATCGCGTCGGGTACGTCCTCCTCTGGCGGCGTCCACTTGGCCAGCCCCAAGCCCATGACTTGGTCGAAGTGCAGGAGCGTGGCCTTTTTCGCGGCGGCGGGCAGGGCGTCGGCCACCAGCTCCCAGCACAGGGCGAGGACGCGCGGCATGTTGAGGTCGTCCTCAACGCGCTCTTTGAATGCGGCCACGTAGCGGGCGTCGGGTTCGGACGGTGCGCCATAGGCGTGGGCGGCTGCGCGCAGCCGGTTGAGGGCCGTGGCCGCGCCGGCGAGGCTCTCCCAGCTAAAGGAGAGCTTGGCCCGGTAGCGCGCCCCGAGGCAGAAAAAGCGGTAGGCGAGCGGGTCGTAGCCCTTTTCGACGAGCGATTCGAGGCGCAGGAAGTCGCCGCTCGACTTGGACATCTTCTCCCCATCGAGCTGCAAAAACGCGCCGTGCAGCCAGAACTCGGCCAGCCGCGTGTCGTAGCAGGCTTGGGCTTGGGCGATCTCGTTGGTATGGTGAACCGGGACGTGATCCTCGCCGCCGCAGTGGATGTCGAAGTACGGCCCCAAGTACTTGGCGGCCATGGCCGTGCATTCGATGTGCCAGCCCGGGAAGCCGCGCCCCCACGGGCTGTCCCACTCCATCTGCCGCTGGGTCTGGGCCGGGCTGAACTTCCACAGCGCGAAGTCCGTGACGCGGCGCTTCTGCCCGAGATCGACGCGCTGGCCGCCTTGCAGGCCGGCGATGTCGAGGCGGGCGAGGTGGCCGTAGTCGCTCAGGCGCGAGGTGTCGAAGTACAGGCCGTCGTCCGTGCGGTACGCATAGCCTTTTTCCTCGATGGCGGCGATGGCCGCAATCTGTTCGCGGATGTGATCGGTGGCCCGGCACCAGACGTGGGGGGGGCGCACGTTGAGCCACTCGAGCTTTTCTTGGAAATCCGCGGTGTAGCGCTCGGCGATTTCCCAAGCCGTCAGGCCGGCGCGCCGCGCACCGGCCTCCATCTTGTCCTCGCCGGTGTCCGCGTCCGAGGTCAGGTGCCCCACGTCGGTGATGTTGACGACGTGGTGGACCGCATAGCCGCAGTATTCGAGGGTGCGCCGCAGGATGTCTTCGAAGATGTAGGTGCGCAAGTTGCCGATGTGCTGGTAGTTGTACACGGTCGGGCCGCAGGCGTACAGGCGAACTTGGGGAGGCGCGAGCGGGGCGAAGGGGCGCTCTTGGCGGGCATAGGTGTCAAAAAGATGCAGGGTCATAAGTCTAAAGAGGGGTTAGCGGCAAGATGTGGCAATGGAGAAAGAACCAGTCTATAACTCGGCGATGGATACTTCGCGGCCTTCCACCGCGCTTTTGACTGCGGCAAAAACCATGGCCATGGACTTGAGGTTGTCGGCCGCGTTGCACTCGGGCGCACGCTCCGCCTCAATGGCGGCGACGAACTCCCGCAGCACCGGGTTCTGGCCTTGGCCGCCATCGTCGAGGGGGACCTGCCGCCGGATCGGAGGGTCGGCGCGGTGCGAGTGGGTGTGGTATAGATCGAAGCCCTCCCACGTCAGGGTGCCGCACGGCCCCTCGTAGCGCCACTCGCCGTTGTGCCCGGCTGGCACGTGGCCGACCGTGCAGCCGATGCCGCGGTGAGTGGCGATTGCGCCGTTGGCAAAGCGGAAGAGGATCATCTGGGCGGCGTCGCCTTGGTGCCAGCCCCAAGGGAGGTTCCAAGTGAGGGCATGTGCGCTCACCGGGTCTTGGCCGAGGGTGTAGCGCATCATGTCGAAGTGGTGAATGCCCATGTCGGTGAGGAACATGTACGGCTCGGTGACGTAATGCGAGCCGGGCGAGTCGGCCCAATTGACGTAGAGCGAGACATCGAGCTGGCCGACCGGGCCGATGAGGTCCTCGGCGAGCAGGCGGCGGGTGGTGCGCGGCAGGCCGTTGAAGCGGTAGTTCTGGGTAATCATGTGCGCGACGCCGGCTTGGGTCCCGGCTGCGACGATGCGCCGGGCCGCTTGGTAATCGTCGCTGAGGGGCTTTTCCCCGAGCAGGTGCAGGCCGGCGGCAAAAGTCTGCACGGCGATTTCTTCGTGGACCGCTGGCGGCGTCACGTCGAGGACGAAGTCGGCTCGCACGGCCGCGAGGGCCTCGCCGAGGTCGCGGTAGAGTGCGCATTCTGCGGCCGCGCGCTCGCGGTTTTGCGCACTCGGCTCGACGCAGGCGACCACGTCGACGCCCGGCTGCTTGCGGCATTGGCCGAGCCAATAGCGGCCCCTACCGCCCAACCCTACGAGTATGGCTTTCATCGGCGTCCTTTCTCTGTTTTTGTCTAAAATCTTACTACCCGACACCAGCCCGCAGCCGGCCAAGGATCGAGGGCATCTTGCCCTCGGCGAGGGCGGGACGCCCTCGATCCCGCACCCATCGGTAACAGCAGAAAAGGCGTACTCAAAGTAAGGGTCGCCTACTTTAGGGGTCGGGTACTAAGGTCTAAAATAAAAGGCTTGGCCCGCAGCTAGGCCAGTGGCCGGAAAAAATTGACACGGTTACAGGGCAGGGCTACCTTTGGTCGCTTTCAACGAGGGTCCCCACTCGTTCCCTTGCTTCTGAGGTACACTTCTTTTGGCTAGATCGCACAGCGCTTGTACGCGCCTCGTCCTCTTGCTTCTCGCGTGGAGTTTGAGTTGGAGCTGTAACCGAGAAAACACCGAGGAGCTAGCCCCCGGGGTAGTGTACCGCGAGATCCACTTGCCCGAAGGGCCGTGGCGGATCCACTTGGTGGAAGTGGATTTACCCCGCTCTTGGGCGGCAGGCATCCGCGTACGCACGGCCAAGCAGGGGGAGGCGCAAAAAACCAGTAGCTTGGCCGCCGGCGCCTTAGCGGCCATAAACGGGGACTTTTTGTTTCCCGGCGAGGCCGGCCGGCCGGCCGGGTTGTACATTGAGTCCGGCGACCTCATCCGCATCCCGCAGCGGCGCTCGGCCTTTGCCATTACCGAGGCGGGCCAGCCCTTGATCGCAGTGTACAAGATGGAATGGGGCCTGTTGACGGCCGAGGGCGACCACCTGCGCGTCGCCGGCTTTAACCGCGAGCCCGCACTCGGGGAGCTGTCCGTGTTCAACGATCGCGCGCAGGTGCAGGGGGATTCGCTGCAAGCAGCCACGGGCTTCCTGTTGCAGGGGTTGGGCAGCACCTCCATTGCCAACGACACGATCGCCGCTCGGGTGCAGCAAGTCCGGCGGCGGGCGTGGCCCCTCTCCCTCCAGCGCGACCAGTGGCTGTTGGCCGCCGGCGCCGAATACGAGGCGACCGAGCAGATCGCCTTGGGCGACACGGTGCAGCTATATTGTCGGCTGTCGCCGGCCCGCGCCAAGCTGATGGAGGCCATCAGCGGGGGGCCGCGCATCCTGCGCGATGGCGAAGTATCCATTGAAGTGGAAAAGGAGCGGCTCAGCCGCAGCTTTGCCGACAAGCGGCACCCGCGCACGGCCATTGGGTATTCCCGAGACGAACAGGTGCTCTTTCTAATTGCGGTCGATGGGCGGCAGCCAGGGTACAGCGTTGGCATGAGCTTGCAGGAGCTAGCCGAATTTATGCGCACGCGCTTGGCCGAGTTTTCCCGCGCCGAGGTCAATGCCCATCAGGGGCTGAACCTCGACGGCGGCGGCTCAACCACGATGGTCGTAAGCGAGCAGGTGGTCAACAAGCCGTCCGATCCCACGGGCGAGCGGCCGGTGGCCAACGCCCTGTTGGTCGTGGCGGACGCTTGGGACGAGGAGCTGCCCTAGTGCCCACTTTGTGCGCCGAAGACCTCGATGCACTGGCGCGAGCTTGCTTGCGACGCGTCGGCGTCCCCTTGTCCGCCGCCGCGTTGGTGGCCGAGCACTTGGTCGAAGCCGGGCTAATGGGGCACGACACCCACAGCGTGTTGCGGCTGCCCCAATACGTGAACATGGTGCGCGACGGCCAAGTTGAGCCTAAAGCTGAGTTGGTGGTGTTGGACGAAAGCGAGTGCGGGGGCCGGCTGAGCGGCCAGTGGAACTACGGCCCGGTGACGGCGACCCAAGCCGTGCGCTGGGTGCTGGACAAGGTAGGCAACGGGGCGGTGGCGGTCGCCGGAGTGCGCGACTGCAACCACGTGGCGCGGCTGGGGCGCTTTGCCGAGATCGCCACCCGCGCCGACTGCATCGCCCTCATCGCGGCCAATGGCCACGGCGGCGATGGGGCGGTGGCCCCGTTTGGCGGCCGCAGCCGCCGCCTGCCCACGAATCCGCTCTGCTGCGGCATTCCCACCAGCGGCGCGTGGCCAGTTATCCTAGACATGACGACGAGCATGATTTCCGGCGGCGATATGCGGCTCTTGCGCAACCGAGGCGAGGACGCTCCGCCCGGGATGCTGATCGACGCGGAGGGCCGCCCGACGACGAGTGTGGATGCGTACTACGGCCCGCCGGCCGGTGCCATGTTGCCGCTCGGTTTCCCCCAGAGCGGGCACAAGGGCTACGGGCTTTCCGTGCTAGTCGATATTTTGGCCGGGTCGCTTTCCGGGGCTGGGATGACGCAAGAAGCACCCGAGCGCGCCGGCAACGCCCTGTTCATCGCCGTGCTCAAGGTCGCGGCCTTCCTGCCGTTGGACGAGTTCTACGCCGAGGTCGCGGGCTTTGTCGAGTGGGTCAAGTCGTGTCCGCCGGCTCCCGGAGTGGCCGAGGTGTTGCTGCCCGGAGAGCGGGCGCACCAGCGGTTGCAGGCGCGGCGGCGCAATGGCCTGTACGTGGATGAGACAGCTTGGGCCGAGATAGGGGCTTTGGCGGCTGAGTTGGGGGTGGAACTGCCCACGCCCGTGGCCGCTTAGGCGCGATCCTTTGCGCCGGTAACGCATCAACGATCAGCCCAAGGGATTTAGCTGCTGGATCAGGAGCAGTAGATCAATTTTTTTATAAAAACCGCAAACCAAAAAGGAGTTTGCCATGCTTCACATCGGGATCGTCGGCATGGGTGGAATTGGCAACAACCACGCCCGTTGCTACACTGCAAACGAGAACACAGAGGTCGTGGCCGTGTGCGATATGGTCGCCCAACAGGCCGACGCAGCGGCCGAGCGCTACGGGGCGCGGGCCTTTTACTCGGTCGAGGCGATGATCGCCAGCGGCCTGCGGCTCGACGCCTGCTCGGTGACCACGGCCGGGGTGGAGAACGGAGGCGATCACTACGAGCCGACCATGGCCCTTTTGCGCGCCGGCATTCCCGTGCTGGGCGAGAAGCCGATTTCCAATGAAATTCCCAAGGCGCGGGAAATGGTGGCCTTGGCCGCAGAAAAGCAGTTGCCCTATGGGATCAACCTGAACCACCGCTTCACGCCCGCGGCCGTCAGGGCCAAGGAATGGCTGACCAACGGGCGGCTCGGCGAGCTACAAATAGTCAACATGACGATGTGGATCAACAATCCCAATGAGTCGAGCCCGTGGTTCCACATCCGCGCCCTGCATCCGCACTCGCTGGACGTGATGAGCTATTTCGCCGGTGGGGTGGATCGGGTACACGCCTTTTTCAAAAAGGGTAAAGGCCGGCAGATCTGGTCCAATGTGCAGGCAAACCTGCTGTACGAGAATGGCGTCATCGGGCATTTGACCGGATCGTACGACGCCGGAGGGAGCTACGGCTTGGAGACCTTGGAGCTGGTCGGCTCGGAGGGACGGGTTATCATCAATGAAGCCTGCGAAAAGCTCGCGTTTTACCCGCGTTTTTCGCGCGAGGTGGAAAGCTACGATCACCTCGGGGGCATGGGCGGCTTTGCAGATACCTTTCCGGCGCGCATCAACGCTTGGATCGACGACTTGCGCCGCCAAGTCCCGCCTTCGCAGGTGGATGCCAAAGGCGCGGACGCTTTGCGGGTCCAGCTCGTAATTGAGGCACTCATCGAAAGCTGGGAAACCGGGCAGGTGGTGAAGGTGCCCAAGGGATAGGCGATTTACATTCACGCAGTAACGCCAAAAGGAGGACGTAAACATGCTTAAAATTCAGCGCAAATTTCTCGATTATCTCGACGAGATAAAAGCGGAATTGGGCAAGACCGATTCGGCCGAGGAGCTGCAAAAAAACATCAAGGCCATAGAGTCGTTGAGACAAGAACTGGCCGAGGCCGAATTGATCGTGCCGGTAGTCGGGGCTTTCAGCGCGGGCAAAACCACGTTGATCAACTCCTTTTTGGGCACCGGACCTCTGCCCGTAGGCATTACCCCGGAAACGGCGTTGGCTACTGAACTGCGTCATGCCGCTAGCGATTATGGCGAGGCGGTCGCCGAGAATGGCGCGGTGGATCGCTTCGCCATTGGGGAGATCGAGGAGATCAAGGAAAAGGCGTCGCAATATCAATACGCCAAGGTCTTTCTCAACAGCGAGCCGCTCAGGGAGATTCTCCCTCTCGTGCTGGTGGATATGCCGGGGTTTGACTCGCCGCTGGATTTGCATCAGAAGGCCATTTTGACCTATCTCGCCAAGGGGAGTCACTATGCGGTTTTGATCAGCGTGGAGGAGGGCACTGTCACCCGCTCGATCCAGCGGCAGTTGGCTGAATTTCACGAATTTGGCAAGGGGTTTTCCATCTTTTTGAGCAAGGTGGATCTGCGCTCGCCTGCCGATGTAGATGACATTGCCAGCGATATTGCGGAGCGGCTCGAGGACGATTTTGATTTTGGCGATTCCATTGAGCGGGTGGACATGCATGGCGGGCACGGCTTGGCCAAGATGCTTCGTGCCATCAATTGCGAAGAGCTGTTCGGCAAGCTGTGGCGTCCCGGCTTGGAGGCGCATTTCTTTGAACTCGATGGCAGCCTGAACACTCGGATTAGCTCCCTGCAAAAGGACGGGCGGAAAAACCAAGAGGCCATAGACGAACTCGGCGCGGGTTTACAGGAACTACAGCGCAAAAAGGAAGAGATGATTCAAGATATTCACGCGCGGTATTCCACTAACCGCATCGACACCATCGTAGAGGGGGTCGGCGAGGATATGAGTGCTGCCGTAGAGGAGCTAACGCAGCTTTCTCTGTCTGGTGGAGAAGACGCCTTGCAGCGCGAATTGTCCGAGCTCGTCCGCACTTCGCTCGTGAGCCGTACGGAATCCGAAATGGAGCGGTTGAACCAACAGATCGCCGGGGATTTAGCTAGCAGCCTCACAGGCATCAGCGCTACCCTGTCCTCTTACGCCAACGCGAGCACGGAGCAGCATTTAGAGAAAATCTCAAAGTTGGCTAGAGTGGGAGAAGTTTTTAGGAACGTAGGCATGGGCGCAAAGGCTGCGAAGGCTGCAAAAGGCGGGCTGACTTTATACCGAGGTGTTACCGCTGCGCTAGCCATTACCACCAGTATTGTGATGCCGCTCTTGGAGTTGGTCATCGTATTCCTGCCCGACATCATCAACTTCTTTAGGAAGCGGCAACAAGCAGAGCAGGTTCGCGATCAGTTGATTGGCACGGTTATCCCGTCCGTCAAACGCAAAATTCGCAGCGAACTGCCCAAGCACTTCAAAGAGCAGGTGAACGCTCTGATTGAGGAAAAGGCCGCGGCTCTCGATGAGCACATCAAGGCTAGGCAAGACGAAATCGCCAAAGCCGAAAAGGCCAAGAAGGACGCAGGTCGGAATATCGAGCAGGAGATAGGCGAACTTACTTCCATTCGGGACAACATTCGCTCGTCGGCAAACCAAGTACTCTTCGCACAAGGAGAAACGAAAAATGGATAATCGTGCAATAGCTTCCTACCAAGAAAAGCTGGAGCAGGTTGTTGACAAGCATCGCGACTTTCTCGGGGAGGAGGCAGAACGCCTCTGCGTTGAGCACAGCGTTCCCGCGGCCAAGAGGCTACAAGAAGAATTGGCGGCCATTGCCGACGAGGAACGGCTGCTGAAGATCGGCATCGTGGGGCGGGTCAAGTCCGGGAAATCCTCGCTGCTGAACGCCCTCATCTTCAAAGGACAGAACGTGTTGCCCAAGGCCGCAACCCCAATGACGGCGGCTTTGACGACCCTTTCCTACGGGGATGTGGTGCAGGCGGAAGTGGAATTTTTTACGCGCGAGGATATTGGGGATATCGAGGCCAAGGCCGCAGAGTACGAAAGGCAGTTGCAGAAGCACACCGACGCGCTTTTAAAAAAAGAAAAGAGCAAGCTCAGCCTAAGCGTGTCTCCAGAAAAAAGGGAACGTGTGCAGCGGCGGGCAGCAAGGAAGATGCGCGATGAGCATCCCGTCCTCGCATCCTCCTATGAGCAACGCGCAAAAATGAAAGACAGCGGAATATCCGCTAGCAGTTTGGGGGAAAGTAAGCTCCTGAATTTGACGGACGATCTTTCAGCGTTGCAAGGCCAACTAGAGGAATACGTTGGCGCGGACGGCCCATACATGCCTTTTACCAAAAGCGTCAACATCCGGCTGCCGCAAGAGAATCTGAAGGACATAGAGATCGTAGATACGCCGGGCATCAATGATCCGGTTCAGTCCAGAGAGGTACGCACCCGAGAGCACTTGGATCGGTGCGATGTGGTGCTCGTGGTTAGCCCGGCGGGTCAATTCATGAATAAGGTGGATGAGGACTTGATGGATCGCATTACCAGCAAGGAGGGGATTCGGGAACTATTTGTCGTGGCGGCCCAGGCAGATATGCAACTGTATGGCAGCGCGAAAGAGGAAAACGACGGGCAGTTGGATCGCGTGCTAGGCAGTATCACCGAGGATCTTGGGGGGTACTTGAAAGAGGTCATCGTCGATCTAAAAAAGAACAATCCCGAGGTGGCAGATACCTATGATCAGTTGCTCGATGGCCAAAACAGAATCATCCATTCTTCGGGCATTTGCGAAAGCCTGAAGCAACTCTTTGGGGAAAGGGATGGATGGGACGAGGGGATGGAGCATGCGTGGAACCGTTTGCAGGGGAATTATCCCGATTATTTTTCCACTGCGGACGCGAGCCTATCGAGTATCAATTTGGATAAGCTGTCCAACATATCGGCTATTCGGGACATTGTCGAGAAGGTTCGTGAGAGAAAGGATGACATTCGCGAAAAGAAAATCGCCGCCTATGTCGATGACAAACGCCGGGCTTTACAGGACCTGAGAACGGGGTTGCTCAAGTTTGCCGAGGATAGGCAGGGCGAAATTGAGAGTACGGATATTACAAGGTTTAAGGAAAAGCATAGAAAGATGGATTCGTCTCTCAAAGAGGCTGCTTTGGATATTGAGGATGCGAAGGATGAATCGGTTGATCGCATCGAAAAATCTATGAAAGATGAATTGGTACGAAGAGTGACGGAAGAGGAGTTAAAAGGAAAGGTACGGGACGAACAGGGAGAGCGAACTGAAGACTATACGGAAGGAGTTATTTTTAAGAAAAAACGCACTAGGCGGCATAAAACCATCCGCACACGTGCGGTCGTCAATCACTTATCTGATTTTTCTGAAAATTTAGTGAAGGAAGTTGCGGAGAAAGCAGAGGAAAAAAAGAAAGATTGGCGGAAGGAACTCAACCGTAGGATGACCAAAATTTTGCGGGATCATTTTGACAACGATCTTTTAGAGTCCTCAATGATCCGCCGAGTAATCAGGAGCACCGTTGGGGCCATATCTATGCCAGATTTTAAGTACGACAAACCGCTGCCGCCCGAGCTGAAAGCCCAAGGCGTATTAGAAGACAAGAAGGCAGAGGCATTTTTTAATGCCGCGTGTGACCATGCCAGTACGCTCTGTAGAGAGCTTAGAAGAGAGACAATAGCATACATAAAACGTTTTACTTCAGAGATGAAAAAAATTCCATTGGAAAGGCTACTGCTAGAACAGTTCCAAAAAGAGCTTGACTCGCTTGAGGAGTCCATTAGAAACAAGGAGATGGAGTTAAATAGAATCAGCTTAATCAAGGGTGAGTTGGAAAGGATCGAGTGAGCCAATGAATCGCCTATTTGACTGGATTCCGCTTCCGTGGGAAGGACAAAAGAATACCGAAGAGGAAGGGTAGATCTATGTCCGGCAAGCTGTCTAGGACGCAAAAGTGGGATCGGATACAGGCCGACTTAGCGGCTGTTCAGCAAAAGTGGGATCGGATACAGGCCGACTTAGCGGCTGTTCAGCAAAAGTGGGATCAGACACAGGCCGACTTAGCGGCTGTTCAGCAAAAGTACGATTTGGTCTCCACTCTGCTAGCGGCCAAATCCAGTGAAAACGAAGCGTTTGAGCAGTTCAAGAAGGTCTTCAACGAGGACTTCATGGCCTTTGCCAATAAGGAGTCTTCGCTGGCCGACGAAGCAGCGGCCGTGCAGCGGTTGCAGGCACTCGAAAAGCGCTTGGAACAGATCGTGGCTTCCCCCCACATGTTTGCGAAGCGGTCTGTTGCCATCGGCGGCGGGTTCAGCAGCGGCAAGTCGGCGTTTGTCAATAGCTTTATTGCCCAGCCCGGCATCCGACTGCCCGTGGGCATTCAGCCGGTGACGGCCATTCCTTCGTATGTAATGGCCAGTAAAGACGTTTCAATCAAGGGCTATACTCGCACAGGGGCTACAGTGGATATTGCGCAAGACCTCTACGAGCAACTGTCGCACGGCGCGTTTTCCTTTAACCTCAAGGATCTGATGCCTTCCATCGCCGTGGAAGTGCCGTTGCAGGCGGGCTTTGAGCACATCTGTTTGCTCGACACGCCGGGCTATGATCCGGCCGGGGGGCAGACTAGCGAGGACGAGGCCACGGCGGCCGAATTTCTCAAGGATCAAGACGCCTTAATTTGGATGGTTGATGTGGCAAAAGGCACGGTGGAGCAGGAGGATTTGAATTTCATTGAGGGGCTAGGGCTGAATGGTCGTCCGTTTTACGTGGTCGTGAACAAGGCCGACAACAGGCCCCCCAATGAATTGGCGGGGGTTCTGGCCGAGGTGAAAGAGACGCTGGAGGACGCTGAGTTGAAACCGCTAGGAATCGGCGCGTACTGCAGTCTTCGGAACGAGCGCGGTCGGGAATATCCGTCGGAGGGTCTGTCTCTGCCCGATTTTTTCCGTTGCCAAAATCAGCCGGTTGAGAATTTGGAACCTGAATTGAAAGCGGAGTTAGAAAGCGTCTTTTCCATGTATGAAAAGGCCATAGACAAAGACGAGCAGAGTGCCAAGTTGCTGACGAAAAAACTCAACAAGCTCGATCTTGATCTAAATGAGAAGGTAGATGAGGATGTAGCGGAGGAGTTTGGCAAAACAATTGACAAAATCAAGCGAGATCAAAACCGCGATTTTGCTCCGATCAAGCAGGAGTTGGCTCGGGTGAAGAAGGCCATGTTCGCGGCGGTGGAGCAGGTTCTTCGGTCCTTGGTAGATGAGGAGAGTGCCGCCGAGCTAAGTAAAATCCGGCGGCAACAAGCGCGACCGAGTGAGCGTTCTCAACCTACCCGCCCACGACAACCTGTAGAGGAGCCGGCGCGACGAAGGGCCACAGGCCGTGCCAAAGACGCCAAAGGTCGCTACGCGCTGCACGAAGCGGCGGCGCACAATAATCACGAGAAAGCTAGCGCATTGCTGCGTGGGGGAGCCGATCCGAATGCCAAAGACAAGCAAGGCCTCACGCCGCTGCACCATGCAGCCAAGCAGAATGCTCGCGAAACAGTCGAGGTGTTGCTCGATGCGAGAGCCTCTCGCAATCCTAAAGACAAGCAAGGCCTCACGCCGTTGCACCATGCAGCCAAGCAGGGTGCTCGCGAAACAGTCGAGGTGTTGCTCGATGCGGGAGTCTCTCGCAATCCTAAAGACAAGCAGGGCCTCACGCCGTTGCACCATGCGGCCGAGCAGGATGCTCACAAAACAGTCAAGGTGTTGCTCGACCGCAGGCGAACTTCAACAGCAAAGGTCCACTCTATGGACAAGGAGGGCCGGACGCCGTTGCACTATGCGGCTGCACACGATGCTCACCAAGCGGCCAAGGTGTTGCTGACTAAGGGAGCCGCTCCGAATGTCAAGGATAAAGATGGTTATACGCCGCTGGACTATGCGGCCGAGCAGGATGCACACCAAACGGTCAAGGTGTTGCTGGATGCGGGAGCCGAACATCGAGATCAGGCGGCGTTGGAGAAGCAGCATCGGGCGCAAGCGGCGTTACGTCGAGATCAGGCGGCGTTGGAGAAGCAGCGTCGGGCGCAAGCGGCGTTGGCCGAAGAGCGCAAGAGGGGCAAGGAGGTTTCGCTTCCGGGGGGGGTGTCGATGACGTTTGTTTGGATTGAGCCGGGGGTGTTTCAGATGGGGTCGCCGGCTTCGGAGACGAGTCTTTATGGTGATGAAAGGCCGGTGCATGAGGTGTCGATTAGCGAGGGGTTTTGGTTGGGTCAATACGCGGTTACGCAGGGTCAGTGGGAATCAGTGCTGAGGGATCGGCCTTGGTCTGGTAAGCGGTATGTTGTAGAGAATTCGTCTCATCCGGCGGTGTATATCTCATGGGATGCTGTGCAAGGGTTTATTGCTAAGCTGAACGCGTTGGCCGGTGCTTCGTTGTATCGGTTGCCTTCGGAGGCGGAGTGGGAGTATGCGTGTCGAGCGGGTACATCGACTCGTTGGTCGTTTGGGGATGACGAGCGCCACCTGACGGATTATGCGTGGTATAGGGATAATGCTGAGTATGATGCTCGTGCGGTGGGTCTAAAGCGTCCGAATCCTTGGGGGTTGTATGACATGCATGGGAATGTGCGGGAGTGGGTTCAGGACTGGTATAAGCATAACTATTATAATAACCAATGGTGCTAGTGGGCTACAAGCTAAATTCCGCGATGGACAAGCGGACGAATCCATTTTCATCGGGTTGCAACCCGTGCCACTGAACCAGCAGGTTGAAGGTGGCCATGGCAAAGCTCAGATGCGCTCTAAAGTAGGCCCAGGCTCGATGGGTCTGTCGCTTGAAGTGCCCGATGCGGGTCAGCATGGAAAAGACGGTCTCGATGACCATACGCTCGCCCCACGTTTTGCGGGGACACACTTTCAGATTGGCCGGATCACCGGCTTTGGCATGAAAGCCTTGGTCGCTGAGGAGGATCATCTGCTCTTCGTAGCGGCCAATCATCGGGTGAAAGACCGTATCGTGGACATTGGCGGTATTACAATCCCAATCGACGATCAAGCCCCATTGGTTGACGATCAAGCCCAGCTTGCCGCCGACGATCCAGCGGTGATTGGACCGCCCTTTCCGGCCGATAGGGTGAGCGGAGCGGCCTTCGCGTACTGGATGGATCAACTCGATGCCATAGCTATCGATCACGCCTAAAGGGGTGGGGTCCGCTCGAAAGCGATCGGTCCAGTCCGCATGGGCGGCAAACAGGCGGAACAAGCGGGTGCGCTCGGGCAGGCGCGGAAAAAAGGCGCGCCAATCGCGCGCTACCCAGCGATAAAACGCCCGTTTGCCGCCCCCTTTGAGCGCATACAGAACCGCCAAGGTCACCGTTTCGCTGGGATATAAGGCGGCTTGGGGGTGTTTGGGCACATCGCCCATCTGGTGGTCGATTCGACAGAACAGGGCTATTATAAACTCGGCCGTGGTCATGGGACGCTCCTTCGCTGAAAGGGGGGATACCCTCAGCGTAGGAACTACCTTGACCACGGTCAACTCACTAGCACCATTGGTTAATAGCTCGCCTCGGGTTGACCCCCGGGGGCCTTCATCCGGCTCCTATCGTGTCATTCGGGGCGGCGACGTCGACGCTCCCGCCCGGAAGGTGCGGTCGGCGTTTCGCGGCTCCGAAGGGGACGGCTACCGCCACGCCCGCATTGGTGTGCGCCTTCTCAGGATTCGTTAACCCTTGATTCCTTTTACCCTTGGCGGGGGTTGAGGGGTATGGGGCCTGCTTTTGGGGGGATCCTAACAATAGGGGCTGGACGCCGCTGTGCTGTGCAGTGAAAAACAAAGCCCAAGAGACGGTCCGATTATTGCGCCAGTATCTTCCCTTACTTTGGAGAGGGGAGCGGATTGAAACCAATCAGTCGGTAGAATGGCGGCTAAGAAGGTAGTTTGTTATACTCAGGTCTGAGGAGATGCCGCAGATGAAGCACGCCAAGCAAAAGTCCGAACTCGGCCAATACCTGTATTCTATATTGACCGTCGTGGGTTTGTTTCTGGTCATTCGCACCAGTGTGGTGCAGGCCTTTTACATCCCTTCCAGCTCAATGGAAGACACGCTCTTGGTGGGCGATTATCTGCTGGCCAACAAGTTTATCTACGGCGTCCCGGTCGATGTGCCCCTGACGAGCATTTCCCTCTTCCGCCTGCCCGCGCTCAGGGAACCGCAGCCGGGCGACATCGTCATTTTCCGCTCTCCGCAGGACGAAGGGCGCGACTTGATCAAGCGCTGCGTCGCCGTTGGGGGGCAGAAAGTGGAAATTATCAACAAGGTGCTCTACGTCGATGGTCAGCGCCAGCAGGACCCGCCACAGACCAAGTACACGGAACGCAGATTGCTCTCGGCGGCGCGCAGCGCCCGCGACAATTTCGGACCCTATATCGTGCCCGATGGGCATTTCTTTATGATGGGCGACAACCGCGACAACAGTCTCGACAGCCGCTACTTTCGCGCCGTGCCCAAGCGGTTGATCAAGGGCAAGGCCATGAGCATCTATTGGTCGTGGGCACCCGACACCCGCGGGCCGTACTACAGTGGCTTGACGTCGCTGCCCGCGGTGGTGGCCAGCTTTGTCTGGCGTTTGCCCAGCCGAGTGCGCTACGAGCGGCTCGGCGACGTGATCTACTAAGGGGAGCGGATTGAAACACTACGAACAACGCGACGAGCCAGAGAAGCAGGTCGCCGAGCCCTTGCGCTTGGTCGATCAGCTGCTTGCGCTAGCTCCAGACCGCGACCCGACCCGGCCCCTGCTGTACCGCCTCCGGCGCCAGCTCATGGAGCGGGAGATTTCCTTTCAGGAGGCGCACCGGGCCCTCGTGGAGATGGAAGCCGCCCTAGAAAAGGTGACGGCCCCGGCCAACCGCGTCGGCATCTTCCTCGGCATGCCGAGCGAGGGAATTGCCACGGTCTTCGTCGGCAGTGCCGAATACTACGCCAACATCGACCCGCGCGTCGATGTGTCCCAGCTCAAGGTCGGCTGCCGGGTGCTGGTAAACGAAGCCTACGCGGTCGTCGGTAACTTGGGGCACAGCCCCTCCGGGCCGGTGGCCAAGGTCGGCGATCTGCTCGGGGGGGGCCGGTTGCGGATCGCCCAAGCGCACGGTACCCAAGAGGTGGTCGTGGAGCGCGCCGCGGAATTGGCCGACGCGGATTTGCAAATCGGCGACGAGGTGCGCATGGACCCAGCCTACAAGGTCGCCCTAGAAGTGTTGCAGTCGGCCGAGAGCAAGGAATACTTCATTGAGGACGTTCCCCCCACCCCTTGGGAGAGCATCGGCGGCCAAGCCGAAGCGATAGAAGCCATCCGCGACACCATTGAACTGCCCGCATTGCACCCCCAGCTCTTCGAGCGCTTCGAGTACTCAACGCCCAAGGGCTTCCTGCTCTACGGCCCCCCGGGCTGCGGCAAGACCCTCATCGGTAAGGCCACGGCATACAACTTGGTGCAGCACATGCGCGAGGTTGAGGGCTTGGAGTTAGAGGAGTATTTCATGCACATCAAGGGGCCGGAGATCCTCAACATGTGGCTCGGCGAGACCGAGCGCATGGTGCGCGAGGTCTTTGCCCAAGCGCGGCAAAAGCGCAAGGAAGGCTACTTGCCCTTTGTCTTTATCGACGAAGCTGAGTCGATCTTGGGCACTCGGCGCTCCATGCGCAGCCACAACATCTCCAACACGGTTGTGCCGATGTTTTGCACTGAGATGGACGGCATTGAGTCCCTGCACGACGTGGTGCTGATTTTGGCCTCTAACCGCCACGATCTAATCGACCCGGCCGTGCTCCGGCCCGGCCGCATCGACCGCAAGATCAAGGTCGCGCGCCCCAACTACGAAGCAGCCGGCGACATTTTGCGGATTTACCTCAAGCCCGAGCTGCCGCTCGACCGCGCCGAGGTGGAGCAGCACGGCGGCGAGGCGGCGGCGCGCGAGGTCCTGATACAGGAGGGCCTCAACGAGTTGTTTTCCAAAGGCGAAGAGGCCCGCTTCTTGGAGGTGTCGCTGCGCAGCGGCCGCCAAGAAGTGCTCTATCGCGGCAACCTGATTTCCGGGGCCATCATCGCCTCGGTCGTTTCGCGGGCCAAGGAAATGGCAATCAAGCGCGCCATTGCCGAGGGCGACCCGGAAGGCGGGATCCGCGGCGCGGATCTGCGGCAGGCCACGCGGGCCGAATACCGCGAAAACGAAGTGTTCCCACCCTCGGACAGCGTCGAAGACTGGCTCAAGCTGCTCGACTACGAGCCCGAGAACGTGGTGCGGGTGACGCCGGTTAGACCCCAGCCGGAAAAGACACCGGAAAAGCGCGTCGGCCAAGTAATCTGACTCAGCTCATGCAGCGGCTCTGCGGGGTAGAAACCGAGTACGGCATCCAAGTTGATGAAAGCGAGTCCATGGACGTGGTAGTAGAGTCCATGGAGCTGATCCGCTGCTATGTGCGCCAAGATTTTGTCGCTCTCTGGGATTACGCGCTCGAAAACCCCCGGCTCGACATGCGCGGCTTTGAGGTGGCCGCGCTCCGCAACGACAAGGACGAGACCGTCCACTTGCAAAAGGATCGCCAGCGCCCGATCCAGCTAGCAGACCTCAAGAGCGACCTGATCGTCCACAACGGGGCCCGCCTGTACAACGACCACACCCACCCGGAATTTTCCACCCCAGAATGCTATGGCCTCCGCGACTTGGTAGCCGCCGATCGCGCCGGGGAGCGGATCCTCCTCCAGTGTGCGCGTCGGCGCACCGAGGCTCGCGGCTGCGGCGTGGTGCGTTTGTACAAAAACAACACCGACTTCGAGGGGCACAGCTACGGCTGCCACGAGAATTTTCTGCTCAGCCGCGACATCCCCTTCGAGCAGGTGATCGACGGGCTGCTGCCCTTTGTGGTGACGCGGCAAATTTTTGCCGGGGCCGGCAAGGTCGGCGTCGAACAGGACGCCCGGGCGCGGGCCGCCACCTACCAGCTAACCCAGCGTGCGGACTTTTTCGAGGTCATCGCCAGCGTCGATACCATGCACCGCCGTCCGCTGGTCAACACCCGCGACGAACCGCACGCCGATCCAGCGCACTACCGCCGCCTGCACCTGATCATCGGCGACGCCAACATGTGCGAATACGCGACCGCGCTCAAGGTCGGCACGGCTTCCTTGGTATTGGACCTGCTAGAGGCCGGCGCATTGCCGGCGTTTGCATTGGCCGATCCCATTGGCGCACTCAAGGCCATTTCCCGCGACGAGTCCCAGCAGTGGCCGGTGGCCTTGTCTGGAGGAGGGACAAGTTCGGCGCTGGAGATCCAAGCGGCCCTTATGGCGGCGGCGACGCGGGTTTTTCAGGGCCGCGACGAGGAGACAGATTGGATCCTCGCGGCTTGGCGCGACGTGTTGGACGCACTCGTGCGCGACCCGCAAGAGCTGATTGGACGCCTCGATTGGGTGACCAAGAAGTGGCTTTTGGATGCGTTTGCCGAGTCCGAGGGTCTCGATTGGGAACGGCCAGACGACCGCGCTTGGCTGCAAAGCCAAGACCTCGAATACCACAACATCGACCCGGCTGAGGGCCTATACGCGACGCTCGAAGCGGCCGGCCAAGTAGAGCGCGTCGTCTCCGCGGAGGCGGTGTGTCGGGCGGTGGTCGATCCGCCCGGGGACACGCGGGCCTATTTCCGCGGCAAGATGTTGCAGAAATTTGCCTCCGCCGTGCGCTCGCTCAACTGGGACAGCATTGAGCTGGAACTCAATGGCCGCTCCGAGGTCATCGACCTCAAGGCTTGTGTTGGCAGGGAGACAGCGGCTTATTATAACCAAGCCTTAGACGCGGCTTTGAGCGTCGAGGATTTGCTCGCCAGATTGGGTCAAAACCCGAAACCGGAGGTGTCACCATGAGCGATTTTATCTACTACCGGGAGCGTGCGCCCCGGCCGACCAAGCCGCTTGACGACGACGATGGGCCAGATACCGGCCCGCGCCGGCCAAAGGTCGAGCGCCCTAGCACGGACGACATCCTCAAGCGGATGCGCCGCGTAGATCCGAATCAGGCGCGTCGCTACCGCCAGCGCACCGGACAGTAGCCGCTGTGGAAAGCTGCGACTTCCTCAACTTGCTCAAGGAGCAGGGGCTTTTGCCCGCCGCCCCGACCGTTGCTCCAGAAGCGTCTTTGCAGCCGGTTGAGGGCACCACGATTGTAGCAGTGCGCTGCGCCGACGGGGTGGTGGTAGCCGGCGACCGCCGCGCCACCATGGGCAACTTGGTGGTGTACGACCGCGCCGACAAAGTGCTGATCATTGACGACGAAGCGGTCATGGCCATTGCCGGCTCGCCGGCCGTGGCGTGGGACATTGCGCGCATGCTGGAAATGTCGGTGCAGTACTATCGCCGCAGCCAGCTCCAAGGGCTGAGTCTCGATGGCAAGGTGCGGACTTTGTCGCGGCTGTTGCGCCAGAACTTGCCGCTGGCCATGCAGGGGATTGGCGCGGTGGTGCCGATCTTTGCGGCCTTTGACCACGAAGCCGCGGAGGGCAAAATTTTCTTTTACGACCTCTTGGGGGCCGAGTTCGAGTGCGTGGATTTCTGCGCCACCGGGTCGGGCGCACACATTGTGCGCGGTGCCCTGTACTACCAAAACCGCTGGGGGCCGCAGCCGCTGCGGGAAATGGCCGGGGACCAAGCTGTCGAGCTGGTGCTCAAGATGCTGGAGACAGCCGCTGAATACGACACGGCTACTGGCGGCTTCCGCGAGGCCGCGCACGTCTTCCCCCAGGTCGTGCAGGTGACGGCCGCGGGCTTGAGCACCGTGCCCGAAGCGGACTTGGCCGCGCTCTACCAAAGGGCTTGAGGCGCATGTTAGAGGAACCTTATCGCTGGGTCGAAGCCATCAACAACCGCCGCGAGTACGTGGAAGACCAGCTCGCGAGCGGCAGTCCGGTGGTGGGTACGACGTACGCCGACGGGGTGCTGCTGCTGACGGCTACCCCAGGCCCGCGCAAGCTCTTCGAGGTGTACGACGAGATCGCCTTTGCGGCCGTGGGGCACCCGGCCGACATCGAGAAGCTGCGCAAAGCCGTCATCGACATTGCCCATGTCGATGGATTCAACCTGTCGGCCAACGACGTGACCTTACAGCGGTTGGTCAGCTTTGGCATTGGCCCGCTGATGAAGGCGGCTTTCGACGAGATCTTTCGCTCGCCCTTTATCGCCCGCGTGATGATGGCCGAGCTAGACCCGGATGGCGGCGACGCCTTTTTCACCATTGACGCCGATGGGTCCTTTGCCCAGAGCGGCGGAGCGGCGGCCATCAGCGGTAGCGCAGAGAGCGCACAAGCCATGGCGGCACAACTGCAAGCGGCCAACCCGGACCTGCCCCTCGATCAAGCCTTGGGCGCGGCCTTGGAGGTGTGGGGATTGGGCCGGTTGACCCTCGACGCCCGCGATGGAGAGGTGCCCAGCACCGAGGCCGTGCGCGATTTTCTAAAGGGCGGTTTGCAAGGGCTGACCATTGAGGCTGCAGTACTCGACCGCGACCGCGTCGCCAAGTCGAAGTTCCGCCTGCTCACCGCGGAACAGCTAGCCGAACCACTCGCTTCCTACTTCGAGGTCTAGGATGGAAGGTCGCATATTCGGGATAGAAACCGAGTACGGCTGTCTGCCGCCGGCTTCAGATCCCTTTTTGAGTCCCGATTTCGTGTCGATAAAGGCCAAGGACTGCGTGTTCTATCGCGATGGCTTGGGCATTGTCGATATGCACTATCGGGGCCGCGACGAGCCGCCCGGCAACGGGGGCTTTCTCTTCAACGGCGGGCGCGTGTACATCGACATGGGCCACGTCGAGTACGCCACCCCGGAATGCACCAAGATTTTTGATTTGGTCGCGGCCGACCGGGCCGGCGAGCGGTTGGTGCAGCGCGCACTAGACCAGCTTGGCTTGGCCGATAGCGCGGCCTTCTTTAAAAACAATATCGACCACTACACCGGGGCTACTTTTGGCTGCCACGAAAATTACCTCGTGCGGCGGGAGGTGCCGTTTTCGCAAGTGCTGCTGCCGACCATGCTGCCCTTTTTCGTCACTCGCCAGATATTCGCCGGTGCCGGCCGCGTTGGTTGCCACACGGATATTTTCGATTACAACAGTGCCGAGGACGAAAGCGTTGAATTCCAACTCTCGCAGCGGGCCGATCACATCGTCACCGAGATTTACCAGTGGATCCAGTTCAGTCGTGCGATCATCAACACCCGCGACGAGCCGCTGGCCGATTGGGGGCTGTACCGCCGCTTGCACCTGCTGGTGGGCGACTCGAATATGATGGAATACGCCACGGCCCTGAAGGTGGGTACCACGGCCTTGGTGTTGCAACTTTTGGAAGAGCAGGAGCGCGTGCTCTGCGACGATATCAGGCTCCTCGATCCGGTGCAGGCCATCCGCGACATTTCGCGCGATATGACCTATCGCTGGGAAGTGCAGCTAGAGGAAGGCCGCTACACCACTGCGACGGAGATCCAGCGCACATATCTCAACTTGGCCGAGCGCTATCTGCGCGGCCGGGACGAAGAGGGCGACTGGGTGTTGGACGAGTGGCGCTTTGTTATCGACGCCTTAGAACACGACCCCGGATGCTTGGTCGATCGCGTCGATTGGGTAGCCAAGAAGTGGCTGTTGGAGTACTTCATGCGGGAAGAGGGGTTGGACTGGCAGGATACTTGGATCCAAAGTTTGGATTTGGAATACCACAATCTCAACGCGGCGCGGAGCCTCTATTTCGATCTGTACGAGCGCGGGATGGTCAAGCGCGTCGTCAGCGACGAACGAATCAACCAAGCCATCACGCATCCCCCGACCAATACCCGCGCTTGTGCCCGCTCCCGAGTGATGAGGGCACTGACCGACCAGAAGACGCGCTACCAAATTGATTGGGACTCCATTTGCGTGGGCGACAATAAGTTCCTCAGCCTCGACGACCCCTTTCTCACCTATGGCCGTGAAGCCGAAGTCTTCATTCGCGAATGCCGGCAGACGCCGGTCGATAAGTTTTGATGTATGCTGCCATACTTGAAAAGCTAGCGGCGCGATTGCTGACCCTGTCAAGTGGCAACGCGCCCTCCGCCGAGATCGCACCTTGCCGGAGCGCGAAGAGTAGTGCTCATTGACAGCAACATTCTCATCTATGCGTCCCACCTACACATGCTCACCTGAGACAGTTGATTGTTGAGTGAGTGCCGGCCGTTTCGGCCATCAGTTACGTAGAAGTCCTCGGGTATCACCAACTTGATGACGCGGAGCGGCAATACTTGGAGGCATTTTTTTGCTTAGCGCAGGTTCTGCCTCTTTCACAAGACGTCCTCGATCGAGCAGTAGCCCTCCGACAGCAGCTCGGTGATGCCCTCGTAGCCGGGACTGCGCTAATGCGCGAACTGACGTTGGTAACTCGCAATGTGGAGGATTTTCAGTGGATTCAGGAACTGTCATTATTGAACCCTTTTGCATCCGAGGCTCTAAAAAAATACACAAATTAATAACTGAAGAATATAAAAACTATAACATTATGAGTGCTCTTTACCTATGAACCTACTCATCCAAGGGGACAATATAAAGGGCTTGAACTACCTCTTGCGAGAGAGAAATCTGCAAGCAAAAATAGACCTAGTGTACATTGACCCCCCCTTTGCTACGGGTAGTAGTTTTACCATTACAGAAGATCGCGCTGCGACAGTCAGCAACTCGCGCCGCGGTGCCGTGGCGTATTTCGATCGCTTGACAGGTTTCGAGTTGATCGAGTTTTTGCGGAAGAGGCTGGTATTGTTAAAAGAGCTTCTATCCGCTAGCGGCTCGATTTATCTGCACATTGACTGCAAAATAGGTCACTATGTCAAAGTGATGATGGACGAAGTATTTGGCATTGAAAATTTCAGGAACGACATAACTAGAGTAAAATGCAATCCTAAGAACTTTAAGCGGCTTGGCTATGGCAATGTGAAAGACACGATTCTTTTTTATAGCAAAACATCGCGTCCTATATGGAATGAACCAAAGGAAGAGTACTCGGCAAAAGACCTAGAGAGGCTCTTTCCAAAAACGGACAAACGAGGAAGGCGCTATACTACGGTGCCGATTCACGCGCCGGGAGAGACTGAACGCGGAAAATCCAATCAGCCGTTTAGAGGCATGATGCCGCCCAAGGGCCGACATTGGCGAACCGACGTCGAGACGCTGGAACGGTGGGATAGAGACGGCCTGATAGAATGGTCGGCAACGGGCAACCCGAGAAAAGTAGTATTTGCAGACGAGAGAGAGGGTAAGAGGGTACAAGACATTTGGCAATATAAAGACCCTCAATATCCAGTGTATCCAACGGAGAAAAACGCTGAATTATTGGACTTGATTATTCGCACTTCTTCCAATCCGCGAAGCCTTGTTTTGGATTGTTTCTGCGGCTCGGGGACGACGCTAAAAGCCGCCCATCAACTCAATAGAAACTGGATCGGCATTGACCAATCAGAACACGCCATTAGAGCAACGGTCAAAAAACTTGGAGCCATCGAAGGCGACTTTTTTGCTGGCAACCCTGAATACGAGTTTCTGCAACTGACGTCGAAAAATCCCATCAGTAGCCCGTGAACCGCAGGCATGAACGGACGCTCCGGGCGGTTTTCGCCGATCCGGTGAACGGCAATATTGAGTGGCGCCGGATCGAGGCCCTGTTTCTCGCGCTCGGCGCGACTCGCACGGAGCGGGCCGGCGCAGCGGTCAGCTTCGCGCTGAACGATCAAGTGGCGCAATTCCACCGCCCGCACCCAAGCAAAGCGGCACTGCGCTATCGCGTCAAGGATGCTCGCCGTTTTTTGCAACAAGCAGGAGTCGTACCATGAACAAGATGCAGTATCGGGGCTACACCGCCCGTATCGAGTTCGACGAGGTCGATCGCATTTTTGTCGGCCATCTGGCCGGCATTAAGGACATCGTCGGCTTCCACGGGACGACGGTCGATGAGGTCGAGCGCGCCTTTCGCGAGTCCGTCGATCACTACATTGCCATCGGCGAGGCACAAGGTCGGCCCGCGCAAAAACCGTATTCCGGCCGGCTCATGCTGCGCGTTTCGCCGGAGGTCCACGCCGCCGTCGCCACAGCCGCTGGCGCACGGGGCCAGAGCATCAACCAGTGGGCTTCCGAAGTGCTGGACAAGGCGGCGTCGCAGCGTTGACAGCCCCTTTTCCTCACGTATGGCGTCGTCTGGGCCGACGCTATGCCAAGCACAGGGCACCAAGCGACACACGCAGATTGAACAGCGGACGCACTTGGTAAAACCGGTTCCCATTTGATCTGGCGATTTGAACATCCCTCATGCCGCAGCGATTGTTCCTTTTCCTTTTCCTCGTCCTCCCCGCCCAAGTCCTAGCGGCCGAGTTTGCCTGCGCGGCGTTGGAGTCGTCGGCGCGGCAGGTTGTGCAGACGCCGGACCACCTGAGTGCGTTGGTTATCTTTGCGCAGTTTGCAGATGAGGGTGCCGGCGACTCGGCTCCCTCGTGGGCCAACGACCTTTTCGACGCTGAGTTGCCCGGTAGTTTTGCCCACTTCTACCGCGAGATGTCGGGCGGGCGGCTCCACGTTGATGGCCAAGTGTTGCCTCGGCGCTATCGCTCTCGCAAAAGTGCCGAAGCCTATCTGGCCGAGCACCCGGGAAGCCTCGGACAATTCGGGCGCTTCAATTTGGAGGTCCTTACTGCGGCGGATGCAGATGTCGACTTAGGTCTCTTTGACAACGACGGCCCCGACCAAGTGCCCAACTCCGGCGACGACGATGGGTACGTGGATATCGTCTTTATCAATCTGCAAACCGCGCCCCGCGACTTTTTTATTGGCGTGGCCACTGGCATCGCCAGCTTGGGGCTAGAAGCCGATTACATCAGCGGCGATCCGGCGGCCAGTGGCGGCTTTGTGCGGGTGCGGAGTCGCTTCACGGGTTTCGCTGGGACCACGCAGCGGGGCCACACCTTCAGGGTCACGGCCTCGACGATGTGCCACGAGTTCGCGCACGTGTTGGGGTTGCCCGATCTCTTCGATCAGACAGCGTTGACCGTGGCCGAGTTGGATCCGGAAGACGATTCAGCGGGCATTGGCAAGTGGGGAATCATGGGCCGGGGGACGCTCGGTTGGGGCGGGGCAGATGGCCCCAACGCATTTTCGGCTTGGCCGCTGGCCACCCTCGGTTGGGTCGAAGTGGTGGAAGTGCAAGGGAGCGTCGAGGGGCTGGAGATCGGAGAAATTTTCAGCGACCGGAAGGCGTACAAAATTCCCCTGACCCAAGACGAGTACTTCCTGCTGGAACACCGGCGCACTGACGGCTCGTACTACAACCGCAATATCCCGCAAGACGGCCTACTCATCTGGCACATAGACGAACAGGCAGACAACGACGAGGAACGCCACAAACAGGTTGATTTGGTCTGCGCTGATGGGCTTTTTGCCCCCAACGGCGACCCCGATGTCGTGGAGGGACGGGACCATCTCGACTTTTGGGCGCGAGACGCGGCGTACTCCTCGGCGCACAACGGCAATGAAGGCGACGCGACCGACCCGTTTGACGGCGTGCGCTTCCGCCGCTTTGCTTGGGACACGAATCCCGCTTTCAGTGGGCACACGGGCTTTGCGCGGAATTTGCCGTTGGGCGTGGCCATAGACAACATCCGCCCGCACGGCACCGCCATGGTCGTCGACGTGGTCCGGCAGCAACTCGTCGGCCACATTGTCGGCGACGAGACGTGGACGGGCCGGGTGGATTTGGACGGGGACGTGGTCGTGGTGCCGGGCGCAACCCTGACCATTGACGCCGGTGCGGAGATCCGCTTTGCCCGCGGCGATGCGCAGGGCACGGGGTTTGATCCAGACCGCAGCGAGCTGATCGTCTATGGCGATCTCAAAATTGGGGAGGGCGCATCTTTTGCGTCGAGTTCGCCGCGCACTGGCCCCTTGGATTGGTCGGGCATTTACCTGCTCAACGGCCAAGCGGTCGATCCCGCGGCCATCGCGATTGAACACGCCCATCGCAGGGTCGTCGGCTTCCGCCTGCCCCCGGGGCGGACGCAGTGGCTGGACGAGTGGGCCGTGTACGCGGATTTGCTGGTGCCAGCCGGGTCCGAACTGCACATCGGCCCGAGCAGTGTGTCTTTTCCTCGCTTTGATCTCAGCCGGCGCGGCGCGTCCCCGGACTTCGCCGAACTGATCGTGGAGGGCGCGTTGACGATTGAGGGAGCGGCTGGACAGCGGGCGCAGCTAACCACCGATCCCGGCCCGGACAACGACGGCTTGTGGTACGGCATTCGCGTGTTGCCGGGGGCCCAAGTCGAGGTGCAGTACGCCGAGATAACGCGCACGGCTTTTGCCTTTAGCGGCGAGATTGACGAAGAGACCAGCCTGGGTATCGCCGACTCTGCGGTGCGCGAAAGCGGCGGCAACGGCCTGCGGCTGACGCTCAATGGCCGAGCACAGGTAGATCGGAGCGAATTTACCACTATCGCCGGCCCGGCCGTGCTCGTCGCCGGCAGCGGGCAGCTCGCGCTACGGAACACCACTATTGAGGGCAACGGCCAAGAGGGGATCCTGCTCAACAACGCATCCTTAGAGGCCATCCGCGTCGCCGTAATCGACAACGGCCGCCTCGACCCGAACGACCCGCGGGCTGGGGTGCGGGCCCTAGGTGGTCGCGGCCAGCGCATTGAGGTGTGGAAGTCGCAGATTGAGCAAAATACCTCACACGGCATGGATTTGGAGGCGTGGCTGGGCGAGGTGGAACTGCACGACAGCCGCATCGTCGGCAACCAAGGCGATGGCTTGCGTGCCGGGGGTGCGGCGCGCTTGGTCCTGGCGCAGGTGCTAGTTGAGCGCAACTTGCGCAGTGGTGCCGAAATCGCCGGATCGCTGGTGGAGATATGGAACTCAACGTTCCGAGCGCATGTTGCCGCGGGCCTGCGCTTGGGGTTGGGGGCGAGAGGCGTGATTGAGATGAGCGCGTTTGGCGGGGGAAGGGGTTTGGAGCTAGCCGGCGTGGAGTCGCTGGAGATTCGCGCCAGCGAGTTTGTCCGCGGGACGCCAGCGCTCCAATCCGTAGATTCTGCGCCGCATATCGTCGGCAACCGCTTTGCGGACAATACCGTGGCCATCCGGGTCGAAGGGCCAAAGGTGCCGACGGCAGTCCGCGGCAACACCTTTGCCAATAATTCCACGGCGATTGAGAACTTGAGCGCCGAGGAGTTGGACGCCCAAGACAACTACTGGAGCGGGGCCGACAGCGCGGCTATTGCCGCGCAGATCAAAGGCGCGGTGGCGTGGGCGGCCAAGGCGGCGATCCTGCCCGCCGACTTTGCACTGCATCCGGCCTATCCCAATCCCTTCAACGCCGAGGTTGCGCTGTCGTTTGATCTGCCGAAGGCGGCCTCGGTCGCACTGGTGCTCTACGACGCGCTGGGACGGCCCGTGCGCGATATAGTAGATGGGCAATTAGCGACTGGCCGCTATCAGTTCGTCTGGGATGGGCGCGACCGAGGCGGGCGGGCGGTGGCCTCGGGGATTTACTTTTATCGCTTGGCGGCGGGTTCGTTTGTCGGGGTCGGTCGCTTGGCGTTGGTGCGCTGAGAGGTGTGCGTTTGCCAAGCGGGCACGTGAGCTGAAGAGCTTGCCGTGGTTGGGTACGCGCAGGTGCATCAGCTCGTGGACCATGACGAAGTCTTGGAAGCCTAAGTCCTGATCGGCGAGGGTGATGACGCCCGCAGCCGAACACGAGCCCCACTTGCGCGTCATGCGCTGCACGCGCACCTGCCGCGGCTGGACGTTCAGCCGCCGCGCCCAAGAGGCGACGCGCTCGCGCATGACCTCGCGCTGTTCGTCAGGCGTCCGCATCGGCGCATACTCCCAAAATGCCGAGGATGCGTTTTACGACGCGGCTCCGCTCGTCCTTTTGCAGTCGCAGCAGTGGAACGTAGAGGGCCGTGCGCAGCCGTCGTTGCTCATCGGCGTTGACGGCCGCGTTGGGGAAGCGGTCGAGCAGCATTTCCGCTCGCTGCGCCAACTCCAAGGTGTCGATGCCAGCGATCTTCAGCTTGGCGTCGTCCTTCAGCACCCAATGGACGGCGAACGTGCGCGGCGATAGCCCGCTGTCCCGTGCGGCCCGGATGGCTGCATCCTTTTCCGCGGCGAGGTCAGCCAAGCGATTCATGGCCGCTAGCCCGGTCGTCTGGCGATTTTCCAGTTCCTTCAGGATGCTTTCGGCGCGTTCCTTTAAGGGGAGCAGTGCCGGCTCTTTGTCTGGGCTGCTCTCGACTTCCTGCCGGAGGCCGCGCACGAGGTTGAACACCTTGGTCTCCTGCAAGCCCGGCTCGCTTTGCAGCGTTTTAAGGGTGGCCACGTCAAACGTCGCGGTCTTCGTCAGACGGCCGAGTCCTTCTTGAGTAGCATTCTCTTGTACCAGAAACCGCGTTTTGTTAGCCAAGTCCGCCGCGTAGTTGGTTCCGCTAGCATAGGCGTTGCACACGGTCTCGTAGAGCCGCGCCAGCCGCCCGAAGGTCTTGATGTGGTCGCGTAGCTCTGGCGAGGGCGACAGGATTTCCCAAAGTGCTTCGATCTCCTTGTAGGCTTCAAAGAACTCCTTGCGCTGCTCTGGTGCTAGAAAACGCCCGTAGACGAGCTTCTCCAGTCGTTCATCTGCACCATCGTTTTTCCCACCGGCGAGGTAGGTAGCTGCTGCTCGTCCGAGCTTGTCGAGCAAGTCGCTTAGCAGAAGATCAAGGTCCTCAACTGCGCCTCTGATGTCGGACGAGTCGAACTGCAATGCCTTTTTCAGTTCGCGCAGTACGCCGACAAAATCGACGACGAGGCCGATGCGCTTGCGCGTACCGCAAGGGCGGTTCACCCGTGCGATAGCCTGTAGGAGCACGTGATCGCGCATGGGCTTGTCGAGATACAGGCAGTAGAGGAGCGGCGCGTCGTAGCCGGTTAGCAGTTTGTCAGTGACGATGAGGATCTTCGGATGCGCATCCGCCTTTTTGAACATCAAGCGTACGTCCGCCTCGCGCTCTGGCGAAAGCTGGTACTCCGCAACGAGCGGGCGATTGACGATGTCGGCGGCGTTCTCGGTATAGACCGGTGCAGTCCATGCGGGCGGCAGGAGTTTGTCGAGCTCCCGCTTGTACTGGGCGCAGGCTTCGCGGTTTACGCCGACGAGGAACGCCTTGTAATGGAGCGGTGCCACGTTCTCGCGGAAATGCGCGGCGACGAACGCGGCAACTTTTTCGATGCGGTCGTCAGCGGTGAGGAAGGTCCGCAGGCCGACGGCGCGGTCGAGGACCTTATTGAGCTCGTCGACATCGGTGACGCCCTCCATCGCGGCGAGGGCGAAGAATTCCCGGTTGAGCCGCTCTGCCGGCACTGTCATCTCGCTCGGGGCCATGGTGTGGCGGATCGGCAGTGTGGTCTCGTCCGCAATCGACTCGGCGATGGAGTACTTGTCGAGGTAGCCTAGCTCGTCGTTGGTGCCGAATATCTTGAAGGTGCCTTCTCCGGACGCGGTCCGGTCGATCGGCGTGCCGGTGAAGCCGATGATCGTCGCGTTGGGCACGGCCGCCATCAGATAGGTGCCGAGTTCCTTGGCGACCGAGCGGTGCGCCTCGTCGATGAACACGTACACATTGTCGCGGGTACTGGCGTCTCTCTCTATCCCCTCAAACTTGTGGATCATGGACAGGATCAGACCGCGCTTGTCGGTTTTGAGCATATCTCGCAGCGCGGCCTTAGAGTCTGCGCGCCATACCGCGATGTCCTGCTGCTGCATCTCGCCGAGTAGGCGCTCAACCCAACCCTTGAGTTGCCCTTCGAGTTCCGTCCGATCTACTACTACGACCACTGTCGGCGTGCGGAACTCATCCTTGCGTTCCAATATCAGACGAGCGGCCGTGAGCAGCGTAAAGGTCTTGCCGGAGCCTTGGGTGTGCCAGATGAGTCCGCGCTGTTTTGCCGGCTCAGCGCAGCGCTCGACGATGCGCTTGACCGCCCGGCGCTGGTGCTGGCGCAGCACGGACTTCCGCGTCTCTCCGTCTTCGACGTAGAACAGGATCCAGTCGCGTAGCGTGCGCAGGAAATCGGTCGGCTCGAAGAAAGACTGGACCGCAAAGCGGTAGGTTTCCTCTGGCCGCTCCTTCCAACGCGCCATAAACCGGCGCGAGGCGTTCCAAGTGACACCATACCAATAGTCGAGGAGGTGCGTAACGTTGAAGAGCTGCGCCGCCCCCATCAGTTCCGGCGTCTCCTTTTCGTAGCGTCGCAACTGGGTGACGCCCCGCTCAATGGCGTCGGCGTCTTTTGGGTTCTTGTGCTCGACGATGGCGACCGGCACGCCGTTGACGACAAACATCACGTCCGCCCGGTTGCCCTTGTGCGCTGGCGGCTTGAGCTTCCATTCCCAAGTGACGTGGAAGATGTTGGTGCTGGGCGCATCGAAGTTGATGAGCTGGACGGGTCGAGATCGCTTTTCGGCCTCGTCGTACCACTGCCGCTCCCCGCGCAGCCAAGCGAGCATCTCGCGGTTGCCCTCAATCGTCGGTGGGATCGCTTCGAGTCGCTCGACGATGGCGCGGATGGAATCGTCCGCCAGCGAGGGATTGAACTGGCGGATTGCTCCTTCAAGCTCATCGCGGAATAGCATTCCGGCCTCGCCGCCGCGCTTTTGCAGGGCGTCTCGTGGGGAGAGTGGCGTCCAGCCGATTTCGGCCGCATGGCGGACCATGGGGAATTGGACGGTGGTGGCTTCGCTGATGTTGAGAGTGGTCATGCCGGGCTCCCGTTGGCCAATGCGCGGGCGGCGACAGAGTGCGGTCGCGCTTCATTTCTTGCTATTGATATGACATGATATGACAGACATTTGGCCGTAGGATGTTCGCTGCTCAATTCTTCGATGGTGCGCTCGCTGACGTGCTGGCCGCCCACGTCGTCCTTTGGCATCACGCTGAACAGGGGTTGAGCATGGCGTACACCGTCTTGGCTGCCTCGCGGCGCGTCCGGGCGGAACCCGTGTCTAGCCAATTTGACACGCATTGTTATTAAGTGGTAAATTCATCCCTAGATTGAAGTCCCCCCCTGATGATAAGGGCCCAAGGGGCCCTCTCCGGTGACGGGGTAGTCAGGGGGGGCATTTTTTGTCTACCTACTGCGGAAGATATCGAATTCGCTGCGGACCGCCGCCCGAATTCGGTCAAAGTAGGTCGTTTCTCCCCGTTCCCACTTGCGGAACATCGCCCAGCAGCAATAGTCTGCTAGCTGCAAGCCGTAGTGTGAGCACGATGAGTGGTGGAAGGTTCGGAGCCTTGTGCCGATGGGGAGCATTCGCGCCAACGTATGCCGCACTACGATCTCCGCCGCGAGTCGCTTGCCGGTGAACGGCAGGGTGTCTGTGATGGCGATGAACTCCTTGGCACCTCTATCGACTTCCTTGCGAACGACAAACCTGAGAAGATAGCCCAACATTCTCGGATAAAGATGACTTCCTTGCCGCAAAGAAAGCACTGCTTTGCGTTTCTCGACCACTATGCAGTCAATGCGAATCTCGTGGAGATGAGCGGCAACTAAGTCGAAGACTCGCCCGCGCACGTGTCGGTTGTCATTCGCGCAGTGAAACGACTCCAAGTTCAGTCCGAATTCGAGGCACTCGTGCCGGTACTCATCAAGTAGTCCCGTCACAGGAAACGGCCGCCGGAGGCTGACGCTGGTCAAGACGAAGTAGCGGGAACCACTCGCACTGAAGTCGAAGTTTCCAGACTCGTCGAGGAAGATGTAGGCGTAGTTGGTCACCGCATAGCTTCCTTTAAGCATCTGCTTGTAGGGCCGGTAGCGTCGCCAGCGAGATCTGCCGAAGTCTGGAGTTGGGTAGGCCGACCAAGATTGCCATCTAGTCCAGCGTCCTGGATTCGCCGGACGCGGCCAGCACTGCGATTCGGTCGATGGTCATGAGCGGGTCCCGCTTACTCTAGGAATTGGCTCGCCTCATCTGCCTTCTTAAGTCATACTCGCATCGGGCACGATCCCTGAATGCTACCTCAACGAGATATTCAAGAGTCACTTCGTTAATTCTGCTCCATGGTATGACAGAAATTATAGCCTCAGGCTTCAGAAGATTGTCGATGAGGCGATCTGGCATGTAGGGATAGCGATGTTCGTACTCGGCTCTGGACTCGAATGATACCCATGATGTGACATCTGGATAGAGAGCCTTCTCCGACTGTCCGTGCGCGACGTGAATGGGGCCATAATCTGTCGGTGGCAGCATGATCACCAAGAGCCCTGATTTCTTATTGACTCTCCCATCGTACATACTCGAATATATCTCCCAGTCCACGTGCTTCCTGCGTCTCGTTTCGGTTCCGACCAAGACGATCGTAACAGTGGAATCTTTCAAGTATTCGTCTCTGATTATCTCGCGAATATCTTGGTCGCTAAGGTGATCGGGGATGTCGCCCGTGTCGACGGACCGATCAATGAAGATTGAATACTGGTAGCCTACCCTCACCAAATAATCTTTGTACCACTGATCGTTCTCATGGTGATAGCTAATGAAAACCTTGTGCATTTCTATTCGCCTTTCTGACCTGAGACGTCGTGAATGCCGCCGCGCAGACGATGAAGCCCCAACATAACCAGAGTCACGGCTTGGTCTATATGTGGCGTACGGGCAAGAACTTCGTTTTCCTCAACCGATAGCCCGTTGTGCAAATTGTTCGCCGTGTAGTTTCGGAATTGGCCACGTTCAGGCCAAACCAGACGGGAGCCTGCCCAAGGTTCGACAAGTCCAAGAGTCTCGCAAATGTCCCTCGTGCAGCCCCCGAAGCCGCCGAGCAAAAATACCGGCTGCTGCGACTGAAGAGACAGAAGCATTTCCTCGGCGATGCCCGGCATGCATCCCTCGTAGCCATCCACTCTCCCACCAAGTACAATGTGCGCTTGGGTTTCCTGTCGCATCACCGCCCGCATCCTCGTTAGCCCTTCAGCCCACTCGTCATCATCTGGTTCATGCGTCGGAAGTACCAGCCGTTGCTCGTGATCCAATTGACTACCATCTCGTGCAAGAAAGACGAGGTGCGTAGATTTTTCGTGTCCGGCGGAGAACGCAGCCAGCTCTTCTGCCGTCATCCGAATATGCACGGGCCATGCCAAGTAGTTGGTCACGGTGATCTTTCCGCTATGGCGCGGGTGATCCTGATACCGCATGAGCAGTTCGAACAACAATTCGGTAAAGCCATGTGCGCGTAGATCGCCTCCATAAGCCAAACTCATTCCTGATGAAAGCAAATGCAATGCGATCTCGGCCATTGCATCTTGCAGGTGCCCATCGCTTAATCCGAGTACGGTCATGTCCGGGCTTTCAGATATCGAAATGGCTACACTTGGCGTCGTCTGGGCCTTCTGAAGTCTCATTGATTTTCCTCCATCCACTCCGTTAGCGTGAGTATAGGCACATCGGGTGCGATCTCTGAGAATAGCCGGGCCTCGTCAGCACTTAAGAGTGGTTCAGGGTACACGATCGCCGAGCCGGCCTCGCCTTGGTGAACCGGTAGTGTCGCCAGCGAGATCAGTTCAGGCGGACGAGCCGTGAACAGCACGTTGGGGTACGCCTCACGAAATGGCTCAACGCGGCAGCACCACAGGTAGGTTCGGAAAACTTCGTCAAGTAGGCATCCGGTGAAGGTGCCGATCCGATCCCGCTGATCCGGGCTCATCCTGACAATCGGTACGTTGCCCATGTATGGAATGCTACGCTGATCAATATCGCGCAGACAATCGACGACGATCATTGGAACATGACGCCGCTTGGCCTCAATGACTTCTCGACGGCACCACTCGCGGGATGAGTAGGAGTCCGTGTGCAACACTACGACGGCACTAGTTTCGATCTGATGCAGTATAACCTCCCTGAAGGACAACCCGGCCGGGATATCATAGACATCGAAAAAACTCGACAAAGAACTGTTCTCATGCAGCCAATCACGGATTCTTTGCGCGACAGGTTCACCGTCATCGTCATGCTTCGAGTGGCTGATAAAAACTTGGATTTTTTGTAAGTAATCTGCAAGAGACGCTTTCGCCTCCTCTGGTTGGCGGATCAGATCGAGATGATGCCGGAGCATTCGGTTAAATTCATAGGTAAGATCGCAGACGAGGCGCTGTTCCCGTATCGCATTCGATTCTTCCCAAAGATCCCAGCGCAACGCCTGCTCTTCAAGTTGGAGTTCACGGCCCCTAGGTTCCATCACTACAGGAAAGAGGCAAGTGAGCAGCCCTCTCGTCTGCGCGTTCCGGGAAAGTTCACGAACATAATTCGCCCATTCTTGATCGCCAGAGAGCGCGGATTCTACCAGCACGACGACTGCGGTCATTTCTGCTTCTTCCCAATCGATCGGTAGCGGGGCAAGTTCGCCAGGCACCGCTTCACTACGGTAGATGACGCTCAATCCCGGATCCCCAGCAATGTTTTGATGGAGGTCGCGACCAAAATGCCTGCGAATCAGAGCCGCCACTTCGCCACCGCTTGCGTATGAGGGATGCCAGACGACGTAAAGAGCGAAAAGTGGGCGAGTTGTTGTTTCCACGATTGGTTTATCTTCTTTTAAGTGATTGTATTACTTCAAAATCGAGATCGGCAACCCGAATCTCACCTGTCATCAGCTTGTGCAGCAGTGCTTTGAACAGGTCGTCCAGCACGGTGCGCTTTCTCCGGTGCAGGTCGATCTTGCGATCAATGGCGTCGAGAATAGTAGCAATCTCTTTCTGCTCATCGATATTCGTAGTCGCTACAACCTCAATCTGTTCAAATGCGCCCTTGCTTAGAATCGGAACCGGACTCCACGAAGCGTGTTTCCGAACATGATCGGCCCAAAACGTTAATAAATAAAAGGTGAATAGTGAATCGAATCTGCCGTTCGGTAGAACCGAGTTGATTTGCTGATTGGTCGCACAGATTGGAGATATCGTGTACCCGACCTTACCGATAGTCGAGCCGATGCAGACGAAGCAAGCGGTTCCTGCCGTTATTGGCCGTGAACACTTTAGCCCTTGGTCGGTGATGAACTTCTCGGTTTTCTCGATCCTGAAGCCATGCTCAATGTCGCCGGGCGCAATGAACGGAACTTCTCCCTCAGTATAGTTTGCCGGATCTTTAGTCGGTGGTGTGTTGCCTGTTAAGATCTTCCCAAGTGCCGAAATAGGCATCCGCTCCCAACTCTCTGGCACCGGCCCGATCTCCGTCTCCTTCTGCGCCTCGCCCCGCAGGCCGCGGGTGAACAGCGTCCGCATCGCGGCGCGTTTTAGAGCGGTTGCGTTCACTTCACATTGGGCTTGATGAAGCAAAGCAGTGCGTATGGTGTTGAGGACAGCGGCAATTTCCCGTTGCTCAGGCAACGGCGGCAGTGGAACTACTTGATCCAAAACGTCAACATCCCGCACCGCCGGATAGCTTGCCCCCGACTCCATGGCGGCGATGCCCTCCATCACGGACCCAAGCTGTGTGGCGAAGTAGAGAAAATCCGCGTCAATCGCATCGAGGTCGGGTCGCAGGACACAAAAGGCCGTAGAGACTATTTCACCACTTAGAGACGCCGGTATCTGTGCAATCCGCCGTAGAGTGGGGCGGACCGTCGCGAAGATCGTATCCCCGGTCTCGACGATTTTGCGCGCCCGGCTCGGGGCATTGTCCGCCGAATATGTTGCCTCGGAGACGATCCTGAGTTCGTCCCGCGAAATGGCCGAAACGTCTATGTAACGGATTGATGGGCGAGGATCGCGGCGGGGGTTCCACGTCGATGTGGGAACCGTTACCTCACCCAAGCGACATTGGTCCCATTCAATCGGTGGCGACATTGAGCTTTCCATCAGTTAGCGGCTTCAAGAGTGTAAGTAGCTTTTCGTCATGCTCGAATTGCTCCCTCGACAACGTCGCGAGTTGGTTAATTAGGTCGCCGACAGAAGATACTTCCTTGGTCTCTGGTCCTAAAACCCACCGGCTCGGACTCAAGTTGTAATCCGCCGCCGCCGCCTGCTCCCGCGTAATAACGGCTATCTCCCCCTCCACCGACTCCCCCTTCGCGAAAGCCGCCGCTACCGACCGAATCTCCTCCTCCGGGATGAAGTTCTTGGGCCGTCCCTTCCGTACGCGCCGGCTGGCATTCAGCAACGCGATCTTGCCCTTCCGCGCCTCCGGCTTGCGTTTCGCCAGCACCACGATCACGCCAGCGGCACTGGTGTTGTAGAAGAGGTTGTCCGGCAACAGGATCACGCCGTCAATCAGGTCGCGGTCCACGAACCACTTGCGGATGTTGCGCTCCCGGTCCTCGTGCTTGGCACCCGAGCCGCGCGTCACCGCACCGGTGTCGAGCACCACTGCGGCCCGCCCGCGCTCGTTCAGGCAGGCGAGGGTGTGCTGGAGCCACGCCCAGTCGCCCTTGCCGGTGGTCGCGCCGCCCCGGGTGCGGAAGCGGTCGAATGGGTCATTGGCGAAAAGTTCCGGGCTGAATGGCTGGTTCCACATAGGGTTGGCGACTACGATGTCGTGCGTGGCGATGCGGCCAGTTGCGGTCTTGAACTTGGGATTGAGCATGGTGTCGCCGCGCTCGATTTTCACCTCCATATCGTGGATGATCGCGTTCATGTGGGCGACAGCGTAGCTCTCGGCTTGCAATTCTTGGCCGTAGAGCTTGAGCGGTACGCGGCTGATGGGGTCGAGTTCGCGGGCGACGAGCTGGAGCTTGACGAGCAACCCGGCCGAGCCACAGGCGTAGTCGTGACAAGCCTCGCCGGGCCGCGGGCGCATGATGTGCGCCATGAGGAAGCCGACCTCGGTCGGGGTGAAGAACTCACCGGCACTTTGGCCAGAGCCTTCGGCAAACTTGCGCAGCAGGTACTCGTACGCACGGCCGAGGAAGTCAGGTTGCACGTCGGCGAGGCCGAGCCGATAGCGAGGATCGGAAAAGGTCTCGATGACCGCGGCGAGCTTGGCCGGATTGATGTCGCGCTCGCCGTTGCGCTCAGAGGCGAAATCGACAAAGTCGATGACGCCCGCAAGCGAGGGATTCTGCCGCACGACCACCCGCACGGCCTTTGTCAAATGCTCGCCGACGTCCCTCGGCCGCGTACTGCGCCCCCGGTCGTCGAGCGGCCACTCGTAACTTTCGCGGCCGCTGATGACGCCCCAGCGCGCTTCCGGCGGCAGGTAAAAGCGCAGCAATTTGTGATCGCTCTCGGCGATTTCCAGCGCGACGTCTCGGTCGCCGTATTCCTCGACTAGCCGCTCAATCTCGTCGTTGAACACATCGGACAGCCGCTTGAGGAATAGGAGCGGCAGCAGGTAATCCTTGAACTTGGCGGCGTCTTTCTCGCCGCGAATAGAGCAGGCCGCGTCCCACAACATCTGCTCCATGGGCTTGGTCGAAGGTACGGCCGCACGGCCTTTGCCTTTCCGCCGCTGCGTCACGCGTACGGCCGCTTGGGTTGGCTCGGCCGCGTCAACGCCCGCTTCGCTAGCGAGTGCGGCGATGGCCTCTTGTGCTGCCTTTTGCGGCCTGATCGCGCCGCCCTCCCAGCGGTTGATACTGGCGAAGGAGACGCCGAGCCGCTCGGCGAGCTGCTCTTGGGTAAGGTCAAGGTGGGCGCGGATGGTGCGCAATGCGGCCGGGATGTCGTACGATTCTGTTATATTTGTCATGGCTGTTAATATAACAGAATGCCGATTGTCGTCAATAGCACCAGTATTATAGGATAAATAAACCGTGTCAATGGGTCGTCTTGCCAATCCTTCCTACTCGTTGCGCCATCTGTGGAATAGGATATTTTTGTTGAAAATCCAATGAGATATAAACGATATGCAACAATCTATTCCCCGCTCGGCCCTGCTCTCCGAGGCAGTCAGCGGTCTTGAAGAAGCGCCGACTGTGGCCTTGCTTGGTGCCCGGCAGGTCGGCAAGACGACGTTGGCGCGACAGGTCGCAGCGGCATGGCCGAGGCGATCAACGGTGTTCGACTTGGAAGTCGCAACCGTCCGCGAAGCGTTGTCGCAAACGCCGGAAATTTTGTTGCGCAACAGCGAGGGCTTGGTCGTCATCGCTGAGGTGCAACGCCTCCCGGTCCTGTTCGAGGTGCTGCGCCCGGTGTGCGACGATCCGAACCGGCAGGCCGTCTTTCTGCTGCTCGGCAGCGCCTCTTGGGACTTGATTCAAGGCATCTCCGAGACGCTGGCAGGGCGGATTCTGTTCGTGGATGTGGGAGGCTTTTCGTTGGAAGAGGTGGGGCCGGAGCACCAAGAGCGGCTCTGGATGCGCGGTGGATTTCCGCGTGCGTGGCTGGCGCGGTCGGCAGCAGCGTGGAAGCGGTGGATGCAGTCGTTTACGCGCACGTTTCTGGAGCGGGACATTCCCGGGCTGGGTTCCAAGGTGTCGCCGGAAGCATTGGGCCGCTTCTGGCGCATGCTGGCGCATTACCACGGGCAAACTTGGAACGCTGCGGAACTGGGGCGTTCCATGGATGTGAGCGCCACGGCGGTGAACCACTACCGCGACCTACTAGCCGGTACCTTTATGATTCGGGTGCTGCCGCCGTGGTTGGAGAACTTGGGCAAGCGGATGGTGAAGTCCCCGAAGGTTTATCTGCGCGACAGCGGTGTCCTACACTTCCTACTGGGGATTGAAGACATGGCGGAACTGCCCATGCACCCGCGCTACGGCACTAGCTGGGAGGGGTTTGCACTCGAACAGACGTTGCTCGCGCACGGTCAGGACCAAGCCTATTTCTACGCCACTCAACGCGGTGCCGAGCTGGATCTGCTGTTGCTGCGACGGGGAAAACGCTGGGGTTTCGAGTTCAAATGCACCGACGCTCCGCGCACGACGAAATCCATGCGCATCGTCATCGAGGATTTAGGGCTCGAGCACCTGTGGGTGATCTATCCCGGCGACTTGGAGTACCCGCTCGCGCAGGATATAACGGCCCTGCCGTTGAAGAAAGTTGGCGACCTCGCGTTGTAGGCGACGAGGGGTTGCGCCAAAACCTAGTGGCCGGTTTCACATCTCTAGCTGCTGGCGCAACAATTCTTGCACGAGCTGCGGGTTGGCCTTTCCCCGCGTCGCCCGCATCACTTGACCCATTAGAAATTGCACGGTTTTGTGGTTGCCGCCCTTGATTTTTGCGACGGCGTCGGGATGCGCGGCGATCACCTCGGCCACCGCTTGGTCGAGTTCCCCGCTGTCGGAGATTTGCCCTAGGCCGCGTGCAGCGACAATCTCGGCCGGCGAGCCGCCCTGTTCCCACAGTTGGCCAAAGACTTCGCGGGCCGCGTTTTGGTTGATCGCGCCCCTTTTGACTAAGGAGAGCAACTCCGCGAGCGCGGCTGGCTGGACCTCGACGTCCTCAATCGACCGGCCCTCGGCGTTGAGGCGGCGAAAAACTTCCCCGGTGATCCAGTGGCCCACCTGTTTGGGGTCTGCGCCTCGTATCTGTGCGGCCTCTTCGAAATACGCAGCTACGGCTTGGTCTTCGACCAAGTCGGCGATCTCCTGTGGGTTGAGTTCGTAGGTAGCGGCAAAGCGCACGGCCTTGGCCGCCGGCAGCTCGGGTACGCTGGCGCGGACTCTGGCGATCCACTCGTCGTCTAACTCCGCGACGAGCAGGTCTGGCTCCGGGAAGTAGCGGTAGTCGTCCGAGGTCTCTTTGCTGCGCTGCGGACGAGTGATATTGGCGCGTTCGTCCCAGCCCATGGTCTCTTGCTGGACGTGGCCGCCGGCTTCGACAATGCGTTGCTGGCGCTCGGCTTCGCAGGCGATGGCGCTGCGCACGGCGCGGAAGGAATTGAGGTTTTTGACCTCGACCTTGGTGCCCAATTCGCGGCTTCCCACAGGTCGGATCGAGATGTTGGCCTCGCAGCGCATGGCCCCTTTCTCCATGTCGCCAGAGGACGCGCCTAGGTAGCGGACGATCTGGCGGATCTGGGTCAGGTACGCATAGCTCTCGTCGGCCGAGCGGAGCGAGGAGTCGGTGACGATTTCCATCAGAGGTACGCCGGCGCGGTTGTAGTCTATCAGGCTAGCGCGGCCGGCGTGCTGGAGCTTGCCGGTGTCCTCTTCGAGGTGGACGCGGACGACCCCGATCTGCTTGGGGCCGCTCTCGCTGTCGATCTCGATCCAACCGCTCTCGCACAGGGGTTGCTCGTATTGCGAGATCTGGTAGCCCTTGGGCAAGTCGGGATAGACGTAGTTTTTGCGCGCAAAGACGCTGCGGGGCTTGATTTGGCAATGGAGGGCCATGCCGGTCATAACCGTCAGCTCGACAGCGCGACTGTTGATCGCGGGCAAGGCACCGGGCTGGCCGGTACACACCGGGCAGATATGGGCGTTGGCCGCCACCTGAAAGTGATCGGCCGCGCAGGCGCAAAACATCTTGGAGGCGGTTTGCAACTCGACGTGGACTTCCATGCCGATGACGGTTTCGTAGCGCAAGGGGTGCTCCTTGGGGCGTTAGTAGGTTAGGGCGCGTTGATAGGCTCTGTATCGTAGCGACCGCTATAACAAGCCTTTTTCTTTAATCAGCTCATTGGAAATCCCCGATTTTACTTGAATGCCTTTGTAACTCCAGTTCGTTAGAACCGTACGTGCTTTTTTGGGGACTACAATAGCATTCACCGCTTCTCCGTAGCGGCCAGTGGAATTATACTCCCAGATCAAGATAATCATTCGATAGGGCAATTTCCCCGTTTTTGCTTGCCTTTCAGTCAGTGGCGCAACAGTAAAGGTCAGGGTTGAGCGGTCGCTGCGTACCGTCTTTAGGTCAAAGTTCAAGGGCTCTTCAAAGTCGGGACTTTGGGAATCGTTCCGAGCAAACTTAAAGTCCTGTTCGATGAAAAATTCTGCCAAGTCTTTTTCCCAGAGCTTGCTATTCCCCTGTCGCTCTTGGGGGTCTTCTATCTGAATGGTGCGCTTTGCAAGCAAGTATTCGAGAATCAGGTCTTCTAATTTTTTCAATGGAATTTCTGTGTGCTTGGGACGCAAGTACTTGAGAATGAGTCTGCCCAATTTTTTGAATGGAATCGCCATTAGCATCCCGATCAATTCACTCTGACCCGTTTTTGGACATTTTTGGACGGACTTTAGTCCAACGAAACATGATCGCCTCATTCAGAGCGGCCTTGATTTCCTTTTGGAAGCTGTGAATTTTATCGCCGCTGTACCCAAACCCTCTTAAAAATAGCTCGTCAATTTGGTTGATGAGGCGATGGGCTTTTTCGTCTTTTCGGTCTTGAACAGCCAAAATGGGATCCATGATGTTCAGTAATTCTTCTCTTATGTTTGAAGGAAATGAAGCAAAATCGGGACACGGCAAATTGTTGAGGTGACCAACTTGGATTTTCAACATAAAGCTACCATCAAATCGCGCACGGTGAAGTCCGCTACCCTCTAGCAATAGATGGGCAATTCTACTAGAGAGAAACAGAAAGAGGAGCATGTCGAGCTCGTGGTCTCCAGAGGGTTCGATAACTTGAAATTGATCGGTTGCATAAATGCTAAATTTGTTCCAGAAGACGCCAATGGTTGTATCGACGATACATTGAACAGCAATGGCTGGAGGGTTGGGCAGCGAGAGTGTATACCACTCTGGGTAATGGCCTTTAATGGACATTCGATTAGCCAAGTTTTCGGCTCTAGCGCCGTATTCCTGAATGTACTTGAAAACGGGTTCGCTTTCGTTTACTCGACTGTATAAGTTCAGCAATCTAAAGGGAGTGCGCCGAGGAATGACAAAGCCGCGCAGGCCACGCGAATTTTTTACTGCGGCGACCAAGTGCTTAGGGGAAACGTTTGCGAAAAAGTTCAGAAATGGCTCGCGATCTTCTCGCAACAGAAAAAAGGCATTCCAACCTGTTTTTACGCCCATTTTAGTTCGAGTATATCGAGACAATGTAGCAGGGCAAAGGGAAATCAACTCTTTGCGGGTTTGCGTTTGAAAGAAAAGCGTCTCGGTCCAGTTATCAGAGCGTGCGAGTTCCCGCCGTTTTACGGGGCGGCCCTCAGTTGTACTCAGAGGCTGTTTCCAATCAGAAAGATGACTAAAGAGAAGACTGTCACCATCAGGTTTACCTCGGTTTAAGGTCAGGATGACGGTATTCGCTTTCGCCTTCATACCCGATTGGGTAAAGGGGTGGGTATGCAGTGTGAATACATGGCGTAAATCGACCTCGTTGGTCAAGTGATGCCGTATGGATTTTCCGTACTTAGTATCAAAGAAGTTGCGAGACGTGATATACGATAGGACTCCCTCGCGATTGAGGATTTCAATGCCGCGCAATATGAAGAACGTGCTTAAGTCCGATGTAGGTTTAAGCGGGTAGGTAGGATTAGCGGCATTCCAATGCTCGATGAATTCGCGTTTGCCGCGAATGCTATTCTGCTGGCTTAGAGGGACGAAAGGCGGGTTTCCCAGAGAAATATCAAATCCGTCAAACTGGCTCAGAAAAGACCGCACGTCTGCTTGCCTCAGAGCAGCAGGTGCGTCATCAAATATGGAGAGTTGGTAACTAGGACTGGAGGACGAAAGCGGGACGAGGGCATTGCCTACTCTTAGGTTGTTCAGAGGTGCTAAGGCGCAATTTGGCGGCGAGGTGGATAACAGTGCTCGCTCCAGTAGCCACAGACGCAATTTGGCTAAATCGAGGGCTTGGGGCGCAATATCTATCCCGTAGATGTTTTGCTCGAATATCTTTCTTATGATAGGTGCCTTAGAACAGTTGTTTGTGTGCAATAGGGAGGTAAACTGAAAAAAGTCCACGAGAACGTTCGCGGCCGCTACCAGAAAGGCCCCAGCCCCTACTGCCGGGTCAATTATCCGTACGGTTTTCAGCGAGCGCTCGATCCAAACGAGGACATCGGGGTGGCGGTTTGCATAGCTCCGGCGAGCTGCTTTATCAGTGCGTGAGAAAGCCTGCAAGAGCAGGTCGGCAGTCTTAAATTCTCTGGTATATTTGCTTAGCAACCAGTTTTCAATGGCGTGGCGGGCAATGTTATAACAAAGGTCGTCGGGCGTAAAATACGTTCCTGTCTCCTTGCGATTGATGCCGCGTTCGTATAGATAACCTAATATCCATGGCTCGATGTTGGGCAGAAGATTCTCATCGGGTGTTGTATCAGTAGTGGAAAGATGCCAATTGTACTTGGGAAAAACGCCACATATAAGTTGATGTAACCGCTCGCTATTAACTGTTGTCGCCGCAGTAAAGGGCAGTGCAAACACCGCTTTGTCCAGATAGGGGAGCCCTTGAAAAAGTGGATGCTCGCTAAACGCCGGCGTTCTGCAATCGAGAGGAACGGAGAGAATTTGATCGAATAATATCTCGACGAAGTCCTCGTAGAGGTCCTGCCCCTTTGCGAGTATCATTTGCGCGGCGTTCTGAAGATAGTTTTCCCTCTTTGTTCCCAAGTATCCATTTTCTTGTAAAAACTGTACGAATATCAGACGTGATACGATAGCGACTTCCGCCGCATTCCGCTCGGGTCCCTGCACAATAAGCCCCGGCGCATGTTTTTTGAGATCGCCAAATAAAAGCAGTGAGCTATCCTGCGTTTCGTTTGCTCGCTGGGGCATTTTTCAGGCAAAGAGGACGTGCTGGCGGAGGAAGGCCTCGCAGGCTTGGTAGAAGGCCCGCACCGTCTCGGGTTTGCGCCAGCCATGGCCCTCGCCTTCGTACAGATGATAGACGTGCGGTATGTTGCGCCGGCGCAACGAGGCCGCGATCTCCGCGGCTTGGGCCGGGGGCACGACTTGGTCATCGGTCCCCTGAAAGATGGCGATTGGGTCGCGTAGCTGGTCAGCGGCGTAGATCGGCGAGCGCTCGCGATAGACTTCAGCCGCTTCGGGCAGCGGGCCGATCATGGAGTCGAGGTAGCGGGATTCAAATTTGTGGGTGTCTGCGGCGAGAGTGAAGAGGTTGGCCACGCCGTACAGGCAGATGCCAGCGCGGAAAAAGCCGGGCCGCGTGGTGAGCGCCCGCAAGACCGTGTAGCCACCGGCACTGCCGCCCATGATGACGAGGCGCTCCGGGTCGGCGAGGCCGCTGGCGACGAGGTGCTGGGCACCGCCGCTGGCGTCTTCGACATCGAGGAGGCCCCAACGGGTGCGCAGGGCACTCATGTACGCTCGGCCCCGGCCGGTGCTCCCTCGGTAGTCAATGTCGAGGACGGCAAAGCCACGAGTAGCAAAAAACTGATTGGTGGCCTCAAAGCCGGTCTCGACTTGGCCGGTGGGGCCGCCGTGGATTACGACGATCAGCGGCGGTCGGCCTTGGCCGGTAAAGCGGCGGCTGGCCGGAGGATAGTACAGCCCGTGAACTGGCGTGGCGTCTTCGCTGGCCCAAGAAACCGGCTCGGGCGTGGAGAGATCGGCCGGGGCCAGCGACTCGCTGGCCGAGCGAGCGCGGACTGTTACTTGGGTGGGAGTACCGGCGACAATGCGGGCGGGGATCGCGCTGGCCGCGGCAATGCAGGCCAAACCCTTGCCGCGCGGGGCCGCAGCGAGCTGTTCGATGTGGGTGTACGCGGCCAGCGCCTCGACCCTGGCGACCGCCCCACTGGCGAAGTCGAGCGCGTAGGCTAGGCGCTGGGCGTTCTCGCTGCGCACGAAATACAAGGTGCGGCTATCGGCGGCCCACGCGAATGCCCGCAGACCCTGCACCCAAGCAGGACCGGCGACGTCGCTGGCGTCCTCGCACAGGCAGCGCGTGGCACGGCTGGCGAGGTCGCAGCACCAGAGGTTGCTGTAGCCGCGTTCGTCCGAGGCATAGGCCAGATAGCGGCCATCGGGCGAAAAACAAGGCTGGGCAATGGCAGTGTCCGCGTCGCCGGCAAGTACCTCGGTTGTGCGCAGGCTGGGCAGCCCGTGGCGGCTGCGCGCAAGCTGGCCCAGCACTAGGCGGGTGCCGTCCCAAGGCATTTGCGGATGATCCCACTCGATCCAGGCCAAGCGGTCGCCTCTGGGGTGCCAAGCTGGCTGCATGTAGAAGTCGGCCCCCTCCGCGAGGATTTGCGGCCAAAAGCGCCCGGCCACATCGACGATGGCTAAGGTGTCGCGGCCCTCGTAACTGTGGACGTACGCGAGATGACGCCCTGTTGGCGCAGGCGCAGGAGACGCAGCGTGGCCAAACTGGGGGGTGATCGACTGGGCTGAGCCGCCGGCTAGCGGCTGGCGGTACAGGCGACCGCCGTGCTCGACGAAGTACGCGTGGCCGCGGGCTACGGCGAAGTCGCCGCCGCCGTAGCCGACTTGAGCGCGCACCGAGAGTGCGGCGTTGAGGTCGCGCGGGGCAGTGCCCGGCTCTTGGCAGACGAGCACGCCCTGTGGTCCTCGGCCCTCCAGCCACACGAGGGTGCGGCCGTCGGCATCCCAAGCCACATCGCGGAGGCGCGTGGAGTTGGCCAACTCGTCGGGCGAGAGTGCGCTCGGCCACAAGCCAAAGGGGCGGACTTCCACTCAGCGTTGCTCCATTAGCTCGATCTTGACGTGGTCCGGGCCATTGATAAAGACGATGCGGCTGCCGTCATCGAGCGTCACCGGCCCCATCCAGATCTCGACGCCGTGCTCGGCGATGTCGGCGAGGGTTTGATCGAAGTCGTCGGAGACGAGCGCAAGGTGGTCATAGCCCTGATAGCGCCCCAATTCCATCGGGGCAAACTCGCGGTCCGTGACCGTGATTTGCACCGCGCCAATGTGAACCGGGACCCACGTCGCACCGCCGCGCTCAAAGGGCGGATCGCTGGTGGCGCCGAAGAGCTTTTTGTACCAGGCGACCGCGGCCTGGACGTCGCCGGCCTCGTGGTGGATGTGGTTGAAGGTGTAGTTGGGCATGGGGAATCCTTTCTTTTGTGCGCCCGAAAGTTCGCAAAAAGGGCACTACTGTCAAGGGAGCTTAGCTCGCGTCACAGGGCGGCGGCAAGGCCCTTGAGGTAGTGCAGGCTGCCGGCGGCAATGGTGCGCGGATCCGGGCTAAAATCGAACACTTCCACCGAGACGTAGCCCTGATAGTCCAGCTCCGTTAGCGTCCGCAGGACGCTGGCGAAGTCGGTGTTGCCAAAGCCCGGGCCGCGCTTGTTGGCGTCGTTGACGTGGACGTGATAGAGGTGCTGGCCGGAGTCGCGCAAAAGCTGGGCGAGCGGAATTTCCTCGGTTGAGCCGGAGCACACATCGACCATGGTTTGGAAGTGCGGGTGGTCGATCTCGGCGACCATTTTGCGCGCTTCCGCACAGGTAGAGACGATGTTCGTCTGTTCCTTGCTCAGGGACTCTATGCACAGATAGACGCCGTGCTGTTGGGCCAACTCCAAGCTGTCTTCAAACGCCCCGCGCATGCGGTTCCAGCACGCTTGGTAATCCCACCCCTCCTGCACGTTGCGCTGCATGGGCGAGCCAATGACCATCACTCGGCCGCCGAGGTCGCCGCAAAATTGGACTAACTCCTTGAAGTACGCGCAGGTGCGCTGGTAAATGGCCGGGTCGGGATGGGTGATGTACAGCCCGTCGGGGCTGGCTAAAAGCCAGTGCAGACCGGCGATTTCCACGCCAGCGCGTTCGGCGGCCGCGCGGATTTGGGCGCGGCGCACCGCCGGGATGTCTTCGACGCTGTCGGCGAGGGTAAAGGGGGCGATTTCCACGGCGGCGTATCCGAGGTCAGCCGCATAGTCGAAGACCTCTTCGATGGGCCAGTCGGTGAAGTACTCGTTACAAGTGGCGAATTTCATGCGGGGTGCTCCTTGGGGGGTTGGGTGCGGCGACGCTTTGGGCCGGATGATGGTTTATTCGCATACGACGCCGTCGCCATCTGCGTCGTACATAAATGAATAAGCCGAGTGATTGCTTGACACCGGAGCTATGCCATGCTGTCGCGCCTCCGCGCACGTGATGCGCCCGTTGCCGTCATCGTCATACTCGCTAAGGGCATCTGAGCTTGTCAGCGCAACTTCAGGCGGATCGCCGGGTTGCCAGTTATCGTAAAACTCGCTAAGCGCATCTGAGCTTGTCAGCCTAACTTCCGAGACCTCGGACGCACAATCCATAAACTCCATCTCGACCGAGGAACAGGCCGCCAGTATGCGCTCTAGTGCTTCGGCCTCCCGGCGGTCAATAGTGAGGCCATACTTTTGCCGCACTGCGACGATGCGCTGGGCAAACCAACACTTATTTATAGGCGGTAGCCATTCGGCCCCGTCGTAGTGCTGCTTATGGCGGCGGTTTAATTCAGGGCTGGCCAGCGTCAGATTGAGCGGATCGGCCGCAAAGGCCCGGCGAGTGGAATCAGGGGCCGCGCACAGTCCGCTATCGTGCGCCTCGGAAAGCGCGACGATGTGCTCAATGTCCGTTTCCCCCCGGCTAGCAAAACAGCGTTCCGTGTAGGGGCTGTAGATGCTGCCGAGTTCTTCGATAATAGCAAGCTCGACAGACTGCGGGTAGTGATAGTCGCTACGATCATACGGGGAACATCTGCTTTCGGGCCGAATCTCGATTCCCTGCCAGTGACTCGCTGCATTCCCAATCGCATGGTCTTGGCCATCGTGCTCCTGTGCAGTAGTGAGTTTCCCCCGTCGATAGCTGTCTGTATTACCAGTATGATCTCTACTGCCGTCAATGGGATTGTCATCGTCGCCGCAGGCGATGAACAGGGCATTGGCGAGCAAAATAGTGTATTTGCAGACTCTCATGTATGATCTCCTCGTTGGGGGACGGAAACGCCCAATCCGCCTCGGCGACTGACCGCTTGGGACTGTAACCTAAAGGAAACAGAATACTGTAACCTAAAGGAAACAGAATAGGGAATCAAAGGATACACTAGCCACTGTCTCCTCCACTGACTCGCCTCGTGGCACGGTCATTGCAAGAGTCCAGACAAAGGAGGCAGGACTATGTGGCGACTGTTGGTGTTGGTGTTGGTCGGCCCGGTGTGGGCCGAGGAGAATTTGGGGGAGGAGGACGCGGGATACTTGGAGCAGCGGTTGGACGACTTGAGAGGGTTAGACGCGGCGTCCGTGCGGTGGCGGGTGCGCGGGGCCGAGGCGGCTTGGGAGCGGTGGCAGTTGTATCAGCGGGTGGAGGTTTCGCCAGCCAGCGGACAGGCGTTTTTTGGCTTGGCCGAGCGCGATCCCGGCGAGTCCGGGTGGAGCGATTTTAGGACGTTTTACTACGCAGTGCAGAGCCAGCGATCCGAATGGGTCGTCGGCGATCTGCGGCCCGGCACGGGCGCGGGCTTGGTGTTTGGACGCAGCCGGCGCGGGAGTATCGCGCCGAGGATGCCGGCCGGAGACAGTCGGCGCTTGGGCTATCGCTCTAGTGGGGAGAATCATGCCCTGCGCGGCGCGGCGTGGCGCTACGAGGGCCGCGCGTGGGGTGGGATGTTGCTCGGGGGCTGGACGCGCCGGGACGGGCGTTTGGACGAACAGGGCCGGGTGCGGTCCCTGCCCGAAAGCGGCTATCACGTGACCGCGACCGAGGTGGCCGGCCGCGACCTGCTGGGCCTCCGCGCTGGCGGCGGTCGGCTGCACTGGCGGGGCGAGCATTGGCAGTGGGGCACGACCTTGCTGGCCTTGGACTTTTCCCATCACATCGACTTGCGTCGGGACGGGCGGACGCCTTGGGGTTTTGTCGGCAACAAGCAGCGCATGGGGGCCGTGGATGTGCGCGTGGGTTGGGACCGGGGTCGAGCGGCGTTGGAGGTGGCCGGCGATGGGGTGGAGCACTGGGGGATGGTCGGGGAACTGCGAGTGCGGTATAGAGGTCTGCGGCTGCGGACGCTGGGCCGCTACTACGCGCCGGGGTTCCACAGCTTCTTTGGCGCGGCCCCGGGGACCTCGGCCATGCAGAACGAACGGGGCGGCGTCGCCGAGGTCAGCGGGCGGGGCTGGCGCGGCTATGTGGATGTGTACCGCCGACCTGCGCGCTCCTACTTCATACCCGTGCCGGCCACGTATGCTACTTGGGGAGCCGAGCTAAAGAGGCGGTTGGGACGCGGCTGGGCAATGCGCGGGCAGTGGCAGAGACGCCTGCGGCCGCACTGGGCGGACGAGCAGTTGGCCCAAGAGCGCAGCCACAAGTGGCGCGTAGATGTGGAGCGAGGCGCGTGGCGTTGGCGCAGCGAGGTGGTGCGCTGGCACCGCGCCGCTCGCGCCGAGTGGGGTCTGTTGGGCAGTGTGCGATTCAAGGTGCGCTGGGTCACCTTGCACGTGAGCCGCTTCCGCACGAATTCGTATGCCTCGCGCATCTACGAGTACGAATACGATCTGCCCGGGGCGGTGAGCATTCGCCCGCTCTACGGCACGGGCTGGCGCGGCTATGGGATGGTCGCGGTCACTTGGCGGGGATGGGTGCTGAGCGGGCGCTACCGGGTGCAGCGCGACGAGCGGATTAGGCGCTACGGCGGGGTGCAGGTGGACTGGACGAGGGGCGATTAGGCCCCTTGCGTCTGAATGGCGTTAAATTGTTTATTAAAGCATATCTAGAGCAACTCAACCGCCGCTTGGATCAACCGAGATAAATGGACTGGCATTCGTCGATCAAACCGTATCCGTCCACACTCCGAGCGGTTCGACTGTATTTTAACATTGTTGTCCGAGCGGCGGTCTTGGCGCTGATTTGGGGTGTTCTATTAGCTATCGGCACATGTCTCAATTGGCTGATAGACTTAGCACTGGGAGCATTCGATGCCTCTGAAAAGGTTAAAAATGTCTCGCTGCAGATCTCTCTTGGGTACATTATTGCGTTAGGAGTTGCAGCGACTTTGACTAGCCTAAAGGACGTGTGGGATTTGACACTCGCTAGCCTACGCAAGTCTTCCGCCGACGAAGCGGACGATCATCAGAAAGAAAAAAAATGAAAAAAGCCCTTCTTCCCGTTGGAGATTTCAAGCTGGCAATCGCATATACTACGGGGTGGATGCTCGCGTTTTGGGTGATAGAACATCCCATAGGCGATTGGGCGGTAACGGCGGTCATCTTGTATGGGTCGCTGTGGCTATCGAGAGAGGTCGTTTCAGCCTTGATACTATTTGTAGAAGAGCACCTGCAAGGGTACGCAAAGCGCATTGGCCAGAAGGCAGGCGTTGAACTTTGCGTGGACTCACCCCCTGAATACAACCTGCGGGATAAGTTGCTCTTTGTCGCCCTTTTCTTGCTAGCGTGTTTTACTATTATCGGCCTTTCGCTGATCGCCGGGCTCCCTGCAGTCGGTCTGTATGGACTTACTCCACTGCCTTCCTCTTTTAACTGGATAGCTTGGGGACTCTTTCTCGTTGGGGGGATCGGTGTATCCCTGATATTTGGGATTGTGATGTGGCTGTTGTCTTCTGCCGCCGCCGAGCTTGACGTTGCTATTGCCTTCAAACAGGTCCCTGCCGCCGTCAACCGCAAACCGACCGAATTAGAATTCCGTCTATTATTTTTGTACTTACTCCTGTTGTATCGCTTTCATCTGCAATTCGGTCGTCGCCAACCGTAAGGTCCGCCCCGCCCTCCCATAGGGCAGCTACGAGGGGCGATCTTGCAGACTTGTTGCATGAGATACCTTCTATTGCTCCTCGCCGCTTGCTTGGCCGTCGTTGAGGTCGGCGCGGCCCCCCAAACCGGGCACATCCACGCCCTGACCATCTTCGCGCACTTTGCCGACGAGGGCGGCTTGGGCCGCGAAGCCCCGTCTTTTGCGAAGCGAATTTTCGCCGAGCAGGCGGGCAGCCTGACCCACTTCTACCGCGAGATGTCGCGCGGGCAGTTCGCGCTCACCGGCGAGGTCCTGCCCCGCTGGTATGCGTCCCGCAGCAATGCCGCCGCGTACGCGGGCGCCGAGGGCGGTTATGGCCGCTTTGCCCGCGAGGTCATACAGGCCGTTGATGCCGACGTGGATTTTGGCCGCTACGACAACGACGGCCCCGACCGAGTGCCCAACTCCGGCGACGACGATGGATACGTGGATTTCATTTTTATCGTCTCGGCCTCGGCCCCGACGGGCTTTATAATCGAAGAAGCCACGGGCGTCGCCCAGCTCGGGTTGGGCAGCGACTTTGTGAGCCAAGACCGCGCCCAGCGCGGTGGCTTCATCCAGATCCGCTCGAAAAGCGGTGCCGTGCAGCGCGGGCGGTCTTTTGCCGAAGCTGTGGGCATCATGGCACACGAGTTTGGGCACTTTCTGGGGCTGCCCGACCTGTACGACCGCGAATTTGAGTCCGAGCCGGACGACGACTCGGGCGGCATTGGCTACTGGGGGTTGATGGGGCACGGCAATCGAGGCTGGGACGAGGTAGATGGCCCCAACCCCTTTTGCGCTTGGAGCTTGGGGCAGCTCGGTTGGCTGGGGGTAAACAACCAACAACTCAAAGTGCTGAGCGCGGATCGGGACGACGTGGTCTTTGCCGATGTCAACGCCGGCGGCGACGTGTATTTGCTGCCCGCGTCCGCGCCGGCCGAGCACTTTTTTCTCGTGGAGTTTCGCAGCCGCCAGCACAGCTACTACGAGCGCAATCTGCCCGGCGAAGGCTTGCTAATCTGGCGCGTAAATCCCAATCGCAACGGCAATAATGCAGAAACCAACAAACAGGTGGATTTAGTCTGCGCCGATGGGCTTTTTGGCGATGCGGGCTTCCCCTTGGGCCGCCAGCCATCCCCGTTTAGCGGCCGCGACAACCTCGACTTTTGGGCGCACGACGAGCGCTATCGCACGGATTTTGGCGGCAATTTAGGCGACGCCACCGACGCGTTTGACGGCGAGCAATTTACCGACTTCTGGGCTGCATCCAATCCGGCTGCTACCCCTGGGGTTAGTGTGACCCGCATCCGCCGCGAGGGCGAGCGGATGGTGGCCGACCTCAAGCTGCAAGACCGCCGCCGCGCCGGCCCAATTGCCGACATCGAGGTGTGGGACGACCGCATTGAGGTGGTCGGCGACGTGACCGTCCTGCCCGCAGGGCACCTCGATGTTCGCGCTGATGCGCAAGTGTTGGTGGGGCCGGACGCGCTGGCTGCGGGCGCGGATACGGCGCGCGTGGAGCTGATGGTGTACGGCGATCTTAGCGTCGGCGTTTCAGGGCGAGGGCAGGCTGTCTTCCGCTCGGCCGCGGCCGAGCCGCAGCCCGGGGCTTGGCAGGGCATCGTGCTGCACCCAACGGCCTCGGCCTATTTGCGCCGCGCCCGCATCGAAGACGCCCGCTATGGCCTATGGGCCGAAAAGGTCGACCACGCCCTGACCTTGGAAGACGTGACAATCCGCCACGTCAGCGCGGACGGCATTCGCTTAGAAAAGGTCGAAGAGGAAATTCTCTTTGACCGCGTGCAGGTCGAGGAAGCGGGTGGAGTGGGCATTTGGATCGCCGGCTCGGGCTTGACGCGGATAAACCAAGCCGAGTTGCGCGCCAATGGCCGCGCTGGTCTCTGGCGCGAAGGCGGGTTTTTGTCGTTGCGCGACAGTCGCTTCAATGCCAATGGCTCGGCCGTGCCCGAAGAGGCCAACTTGGTCTTGGGGCGGGGGGCTAGCGGCGAGGTGGCGGGCAATGCGTTTGCCGGTGGGATCGGGATTTACTGCGTGGAGACGCGAGAAGTCGAAATCGAGGACAACACCCTGCACAACCACGAGGTCGGCCTTTGGTCAAAAAGCGCACGCCCGCGCATTGTGCGCAATCAATTCTTCCGCAATGCGTTGGCCCTGCGGGTGGAGGGGAGCGCGGTGCCGGCGCGGCTGGTCTTGAACGGCGTCCAAGGCAGCGAGCAATTGCTCGACAACGAGGCCAACCAACCGCTGCAGGCGATCAACAACTGGTGGGGGGGCGATGACGAGGGGTGGATCGAGGCCCGGATCAGCGGCGATGTTAGCTGGCGGCCCTTCCTCAACTTCGACCCGCGCCGGCCCTTGGACTTTGCCTTGGGGCAGAATTACCCCAACCCGTTCAACGAGGCTACGCACATCGACTATCAGATCGGGATCAACGACCCCATCATCGCCGGCCAGACTAGGGTCGAGCTCGAAATCCGCACCTTGACCGGCGGCTTGGTGCGGCGCTTGGTCGATGGATTGGCGGCCCCGGGTTTGTACAGCACCTCTTGGGATGGCCGCGACGAGCGGGGCGAGCGCGTGGCCAGCGGTATGTACTACTATGTGTTGCGCGTCGGGCCGATTGCCCACGCCAAAAAAATGGTCTTTATCAAATGAAAATCGAGGCGGACTATCTCGTTCTCGGCAGCGGTATTGCCGGTTTGTTCTTTGCCCTCAAAGCCGCTCAGCGCGGATCCGTGGCCGTGGTGACCAAACGCGAGCGGCGCGAGTCCAATACCCAATACGCGCAAGGCGGCATTGCCGCGGCCATGGATGCGGCCGATTCAGTAGCCAGCCACGCGCAGGACACGCTCGCGGCGGGCGCTGGCCTGTGCGACTGCGCGATCGTCGAAGGGGTGGTGGCCGAAGGGCCGGAGGTGGTGGCCGAGCTGCTGGCGATTGGTGCGCAGTTCAACGAATCGCGGTCCGGGGTGTTGGCGTTGGGGCGCGAGGGGGGCCACGCCCATGCGCGGGTGGTGCATGCGGATGATATGACCGGCCGCGAGGTGACGCGCGCCTTGGTCGCGGCCGTGCAAGCCCTGCCGCAGGTGACCCTGTACGATCACCACTTGGCCGTGGACTTAATCGTGGACGAGCAACGGCGTTGCCACGGGGCTTGGGTATTGGACTCGCAGCAAGCCGCGCCCATCGCCGCCTTGGCACCGGTTACGCTGCTGGCTACGGGCGGCTGCGGGCAGGTCTTTTTGCACACCACCAACCCGTGCGTGGCCTCCGGCGATGGAGTCGCCATGGCTTGGCGGGCCGGAGCGAGGGTGGGCAACATGGAGTTTATGCAGTTCCACCCGACCATGCTCTACGATCCGGGGCGGCCCTCGTTCCTGATTACCGAGGCTTTGCGCGGCTTTGGCGCCGTGCTGATCGACGAGCGCGGCGCGGCCTTCACCGACCCACTGCAGACGCGCGATGTGGTGTCGCGGGCCATTGTCGCGCAGATGCAGAAAAGCGGTGCCGAGTGCGTCTATTTGGACGTCACCGGCCAAGACGCCCACCAGACCCGCCGCCGCTTTCCCAACATCTATCGGTACTGTCTGGGGATGGGCGTAGAAATGACCGAGACGCCGATCCCGGTGGTGCCGGCGGCTCACTATAGCTGCGGTGGGGTGTGGACGGGTGTGCATGGCCAGACGGATATTGCGGGTCTATACGCGGCTGGCGAGGTGGCGATGAGCGGGTTCCAAGGGGCCAACCGGCTGGCGAGCAATTCGCTGTTGGAAGGCTTGGTCTTTGCGCGGCGCGCCGTCGAGTACGCTAGGAAAGTCGCGCCCGGGGGCTGGTTCGAGATGGAGCATACGGGCGATTGCGTGGCGTCCGCTGCGCTAAAGGAGCGGCGGGCGTTGCTGCGGCGCTTGATGTGGGACGACGTGGGGATCGTGCGCAGCGACCGAGGCTTGGCGCAGGCTCAGGAGGCCACCGAGCAGATGGCGCGAGAAATTGAAGCCTTGTACCGCGAGCACCGGCTCGACGCCGAGCTAGTACAGCTACGCAGCTTGGCGACCGTGGCCGCGCTCATTGCCCGCTCGGCGCGGCAGCGCTTGGAAAGCCGCGGCGTCCACTACAACCGCGACCATCCCACACGCGACGATGCCGGCTGGCAGCGGCCGACGCTGCTGGTGCGGGACGAGGGATCGGGACTTTAGCCCGAATGGCACTAAGCGACAAGGCGGCGTCAAAAATACACTAGCGCCGCCCCCTCGAGGACCACTCCCACCTGCTTTTAGAGTCGCGTTTTTCGCAGCGGCCGCTCAGGCGGATGCGTTGGAAAGCCATGCGCTCATTAGCCACCTCACCTAGATTTTGCCACGCGATGCCAACACCAGCCGAGCAAGAGCAGCCCCAACCCACTGAGCCAGATTGTGCGCTCGACGAAAAACGCCAGCCCGAGGCAGGCGACTAAGCCCACTATGGCTATCCACCGAGGGAAGAGCCGCTGGGCGGCCGGCAAGCGCAGGGCGCAGAAGTTGGTGATGGCGTAATAGACCAGAATGGAGAAGGCGCTAAAGGACCAAGTGGTCTTGACGTTGCCCACGAGGACCAGCCCGGCGATGGCTAGTCCGACGACCACCACGGCAATAGAAGGCGTGGTCTGATCCCGATTGAGGCGGGCAAGCGCCCGGGGCATATCCCCGCGACGGCCCATGGCCAGCAGGACTCGCGACAGACCGAGGATCAGGTTGAGGAGCACCCCGGCCATGGCGGTGATCGCTCCCAAGGCGAGGATTGAGGAGACGCCGGGCGCGCCAAAGGTGCGGGCGATGACCCTTAGGGGAGCGGCCTCGTCCATGGTGGCCGCGTAGAACGCCTCCGACCCGGCGGCAGCTAGGGCGACAGCACCGACGCCGATGTAGAGCATCATGGCGATGAGCAGGGCGGCGACGATGGCGCGGGGGATCGTCTTGCCGGGTTGGCGCACTTCTTCGCCAAGCGTGGCAATGCGACCGTAGCCCGTATAGGCGACGAACATCAGGGCACTGGCTTGCAACAGGGCCGACCCGCCTTGCTCTCCCAAGAAAGGCGTCAGGTGCAGGTTGTGCAGAGCAGTGGGTGTGCCGGCGACGATGAAGGCGATCAGCGAGCAAAGCGTCGCGGCGACGATGGCGACGTTGACCTTATTGGTGCGGTTGATGCCCAAGAGGGCGACGAGGGTGAGCGCTAGCACGGCTGCTAAGGCGACCGGGGTGATCAATCCGGTCTGCTCTAGCGCGTTGAGCAGGTAGCCGGCCAACCCCATCGCCGCGGTGGCCGCGGTCGCGCTCTTGGCACAGAGGAACATCCACCCGGCAGTAAAGCCAATGGCCGGCGAAGCGTACTCATAGCCGTATTGATACGTGCCACCGCTGAGCGGATGGCTGGCGGCTAGTTGGGCGCTGGACAGGCCGTTGCAGAGGGCGACTAGCGCGGCAATGGCGATGGCGACCAAGACCGACGGTCCAGCGATGCCAGCGCCGATGCCAATGCTGACAAAGACGCCGGTGCCGACAATCGAACCCAAACCGAGGGCAATGGTGCCGATTAGGCCCAGTTCGGGGCGCAGGCGGGGTGGATGTGCGGAGGTCATGCGACCAAATATAGCTCGGCCGCGTCATTATAGGCAGCGAAAAGACTTCCGCGGCCGCGCTTGACTAGGTGCCTAAAGCCCCTTTACGTACTACTCATCGCTGAGCGCAGTGCTCATTAGCTGTAATTTACGGCCATCGCCCTTGTTCACTGGAGGTTTCCCTTGAGCATCGTCGTCCTCGACTTCGGCGGACAGTACGCCCACCTAATCGCCAACCGCATTCGCCGCCTCCGCGTCCATGCCGAGATCCGCTCGCCAGAGACTGCGGTTGCCGATTTGCAGGACGCCGACGGGCTGATTCTGTCGGGTGGCCCGGCCAGCGTCTATGACCCGCAAGCCCCGGCGTACAATCCCTCTATTTTGGCGATGGACAAGCCGATGCTGGGCTTGTGCTACGGCCATCAACTGCTCTGCCACCGCTTGGGCGGCCAAGTCGAGCGGGGGGCGACCCACGAATTTGGCGCGGCCTATTTGCATGTCCACAAGGCCGAGGGGGTGCTGGCCGGGTTGGACGTGCGCGAGCGAGTGTGGATGAGCCATCGCGACCACGTCGCGGCCCTGCCGCCCGGGTTTGCCGTCTTGGGCGCGACCGCGGGCTGCCCGGTGGCGGCCATGGGCGACCCCGAGCGCAAGATATACGGCTTGCAGTTCCATCCAGAAGTGACCCACACCGTCCGCGGCATGGGAATCCTCGATAACTTCGCCGCGCTCTGCGGCGCGGAGCGCAACTGGACGATGGAGCGCTACACCGAGCAGGCGATAGAGCGAATCCAAGAGCATGCTAAAGGGCGCAACGTCTTTTTGTTCGTCAGCGGCGGGGTCGATTCGTCGGTGGCGTTTCTCCTGCTCAACCGCGCCTTGGGCGCGGAGCGGGTGCTGGGCTTGCACATTGACAACGGCTTTATGCGCGCGGGCGAAACCGCGCTGGTCGAGCGGCTGATGAAAGGGGCGGGCCTGCACAATCTGGAGGTCGTCGATGCCAGCGCGGATTTTCTCGCCGCCACCGAGGGGATTGCCGACCCGGAGGAAAAGCGGCGGCGGATTGGCGAGGAGTTCATCCGCGTCCGCGACCGGGCACTGGCGGCACTGGCGCTGGATCCAGACGAGTGGCTGTTGGGCCAAGGGACGCTCTACACGGATACCATCGAGTCCGGCGGCACGGAAAACGCGGCCGTCATCAAGACCCACCACAACCGCGTCGGCGTCATCGATCAGCTCTTGGCCGAGGGCAAGGTCGTCGAGCCGCTGGACCAGCTCTACAAGGACGAGGCGCGCACCTTGGGCGAAACGCTCGGCTTGCCGCACCACTTGGTCTGGCGGCATCCGTTCCCCGGGCCGGGGCTGGCGGTGCGGGTTTTGTGCAGCGAAGGGCCGAGCGCGGAGATAGCACTCGAAACGGTCGTTGAGGCGCAGAAGGTGGCGGCGACATTCGGCCTATCACTCGATGTGCTGCCGTTGCGCAGCGTCGGCGTACAGGGCGATGCGCGGACCTACGCACATCCAGCGGTGATCTCTGGTCAGAGCGAGTGGAAGACGCTGGAGGCCCTGTCCACTGAATTGACCAATCGCTTCCCGTCGATCAATCGGGTGATCTACCTGCTGGGGCCCACGCCGCGGCCACAGCAAAACCTCAAGGCCGGGTATTTGACCCGCGACCGGCTCGATCTCCTGCGCAAGGCCGATGCCATCAGCATGGAGGCGTTGGAGCGCCACGGGCTAATGCGGGAAGTGACCCAGATGCCAACGGTGCTGCTGCCGCTGTCGTCGGATGGGGTGCAAGAGAGCGTAGTGCTGCGGCCGGTTGCGACCTCCGACTTTATGACCGCACGCTTTTGCCCGTTGCCGCCGGCGTTTTTGGACGATGTGTGCGAGCGGCTGTTGGCACTAGCCGGGATTGAAGCGGTCTTCTACGACATTACCCACAAGCCGCCGGGCACGGTGGAGTGGGAGTGAGGCATCCTTATCTGGAACGTCACCCGCACGAACTTACCGCCTTCGTCTTGCACAATTTCTGGCTCGGTGCCATTGAATTCCCGCATCGCTCTCCGCATCACCGGCCAGCCGCGTCCCCGCTGCTCCATCAAGCGCGCGACGAGGATGGCGTTTGCCATCAACTCGTTGCGGGACCGCGGATTACCGCCGGAGCGCACGTTCTCGACTTTCATGTGATTGGGGAGAGTTCCGGGGCTGGTCACGTCAATGCGGTCGCTGAATACTTCGAGCAGCACCCGCGAACCGGTAATCGCGTAGTCGCGATGGACGACGGCGTTGACGATCGCCTCGCGCAGCGCCTTCTCGGGCACCAACGGCGCGTCCTCCCGGGCGAGCTCGTGGTAGCGCTCGGTCCATCCGAGGCTTCGAACCCATCCGACCGACCGGCGTATTTGCTCGTCGAGCCGCCCTTTCCCCTCGCCAGCGAGGATGACATCCGACGCCCGATCCGCGCCCGAGTAGGCGGCGCACTGGACGAAGAAGCTCGTTGTCTGCGGGTGCGCCTGCGGCTCCTTGCCAAACGCCATCAACCCGTAGAGCGTGGGGTGTAAAACCCCGTCGAACTCGGCTAGGATGCGTCTATTGCGCAGATCGTCAGCAGTGGCGGGCTGCGGTTCCGCCTCCACGTCAAGCCCCTGAGTACGCAGGAAGGAGCGAAACTCGCCGAGGTCGATATCCTCTATCCTCGCGGCCGGAATGATTTGCTCTTCCGTCAGAACAAAGCCGAAGGTATTGTACAGCTCCTGGAGTTCGGTCGGCGACGGTTCCACGCTGCTGCGTTCGCGCCGAATCCAGACGCGCCCTCGATAGTGGATAGGTTCAAAGCCCCGCTGACGAGGCACTTCGATCCAATGCACCCATCCGTTCGGCGCGCTGTACCGCCCACAGTGCGCCGGGATCGGCGTACTACACCCCGAATGCAGAAAACTGGTCAGCCGTTCCTGTGCGGTATCCGGATCCTCTCTCACCCCGACAATCGTCCCCCCATCATCAACCCCTAGGACGATCAGCCCGCCTTCTGCATTTGCAAAGGCGCAGATCGCCCGACCAATTCCCGAGAAGTCTCCAAGGTCGCGTTTGAATTCGGTTCGCCGACCCTCGCCCGCTTTGATGCGCTTGGTGATGTCATGCCATTCCATAGTTCACCTAGTACATTAGCTATAAAAACCACGGAGCGATTTCAATTATTTAGTACGGCGTTCACTCCGTCAAGGTTCAGTGGTCAGCAGCCGGCCGCTGAGGTTCAAAGAGGGCGTTATTGTCGGCTCGCTGCGGTCACCCCATGTCTTCCGACATTGACGTGGCCGTTGTGCGCGAAATAAGGTGGCGGATTTGGCGGCCAAAGCCGCGTGCATTTTGCGCGATTTTGCGTGGGAAACGCTCTTGCGGCCTGAGTAGCTAGCAGACAAGAGTGTACTGCTTCTTGCCGCGGCGCACGATTAAGTATTTGCCGTGCAGGCCATGTCGGCGCTGCATTCTCCGCGCCATGTCCGTGCAGCGCTCGCCGTTGATGTATATTGAACCGTTTTGCACGTCTTGGCGGGCTTGGCGCTTGGAGGGCGAGACGCCGGCCGCGACGAGCAGATCGACCAGCCCCAGCTCCTCCTGACCCATCGCGTGCGTTGGCACGTCGTCAAAGCCTTCGAGGATTTCGGCCTCGGATAGGTCTTGAAACGCCCCGTAAAAGAGCGCGTACGAGATGCGTTCGGCCCGGCGAGCAGCGTCGGCCCCATGCACTAGGGTTGTTGCCTCGACAGCAAGGGTGCGCTGGGCCTCGCGCCGTGCGGGCTGGTCGCGGACGGTCTCGGCGAGCTGGCGGATCGCGTCCTGCTCCAAGAAAGTGTACGTTTTCAGGTAATCGACCACCTTCTGGTCCTCGGCGTTGATCCAGAACTGGTAAAACTGATAGGCCGAGGTCTTGGCGGCGTCGAGCCAGACCGTCCCCGCCTCGGTCTTGCCGAATTTAGCCCCGTCTGCTTTGGTCACCAGCGGGCAGGTCAGGCCAAAGGCCCGGTTGCCGGCGGAGCGGCGGATCAGATCGGTGCCGGCGGTGATATTGCCCCACTGGTCAGAGCCGCCGGTCTGCAATTCGCAGCCGTACTTTTTATTGAGGACCAAGAAGTCATACGCCTGTAGCACCATGTAGCTGAACTCGGTGTAGGAAATACCCGTTTCGAGGCGCGAGGCGACCGATTCCTTGGCCAACATGTAGGGGACGGGAAAGTGCTTGCCTACGTCGCGCATAAAGTCGATGGCCGCGAGTTGGCCGAGCCAGTCGTAGTTATCGACCACAATCGCCGGGTTGGGGCCGTCGAATTCGAGGAAGCGCGCTAGCTGGGCTTTGACCTGCTGAGTCCACTCGGCCACCACGTCGGTGGCATTGAGCTGGCGCTCCTCGGTCTTGCCCCCTGGATCGCCGATCAGGCCGGTGCCGCCGCCAGCCAAGGCAATGACCTTGTGCCCGGCGAGCTGGAAGCGGCGCAGGAGCAGGATCGGCACGAGGTTGCCCACCGTCAGGCTGTCGGCGGTCGGGTCAAAGCCGTTGTAGAGCGCGATCGGACCGGCCGCGAGGCGCGCGGCGAGGCCGTCGAGATCGGTGGCTTGGTAGATCAGGTTGCGGAACTGAAGATCGGGTATGATGTTCATCGCATTTCCTTAATTTATGGGCATAAAAAAAGCCCCTGTAACCAGGGGCTTGTAACGCGGTTGAGACGACAAAGCGAGCGCACTATCCCCCTTTTTGACGCGAGGTATAATAGTAGTAGCGATCGGCGCGTAGGGTCTGCATGGTTCGTTCTCCGCGCAAAAATATAATGGCGACCTCTATCCCCGTCAATCAGGAGGCTAACCGACGCTAAGAGCCTATACGAAAATTGATTTCCTGATAATAAAAAGGTCTTGGCAACCTACGTTTTCCTTACCTATTGACCCTCAATCAAGTCCGAATTGTCGACCGTTTGACATAATTTTCGCAGCGGAATCAATCGCCCAGATAGCCCTGTGCTGCCCAAATTTTCCTCGCCAGCTTTTTAGCCTCGGCGTCCGGTTCGATTGCGCCCAAAATACTGCTCGGCGGCTGCCCCTGCTTTTTGCGCTCCGGGTCGGGCGACCAGTCGTCTTGGGCGTATTTTCGGCGCACTGACTCGCGGCGGAAGTCGGGTACTTCCATTGGTGCCGAGTCGTTTAGTGCCGACCGCCACGCTTGGATACCGGCGATGCTCATGTCGAGGCCGCGGTACACGTCGAGATAGGGCGGCTCGCCGGTGCGGATGGCCTCGGCAAAGTGATAGCTGGTGAAAAAGTCGCCGCCGCCGTGTCCGGTGCGCGTGGCTTGGGTGTGACGCACCGGGAAGTCGGGCCTGTACACCGTTTCAACCGGATCGCTCTTGCGCTTTTCCCACGGCTCGTACCACACGCGCAGCCGCTGTTTGTCGCCGTGGCGGCAGTTTTCCATCACGCCCTTGTTGCCGTGGATGCGGACGTAGTTGCCGTGGCCGCGCAGCGCACCGTGCAGGGACTTCACCACCGCGTCGTTGTCCATCCGGCAGATGATCACCGCGGCCGTGTCGCCTCGGTACACGTGCAGCGTTTGGGTGGGGTCGGCAAAATCAAAGGGGATGACAAAGCCATTCACCTTTACCGGCCGGGTGTCGGTGATGTACATGACCGGGGCGATGGAATGGGTGCAGTAGTACGTGGCGGGGATCCAGTTGCGCCAGTGGTCGCGTCCGCAGCTACGCGCCAGTTTCACTTCGGGCGGGTCGGGGTGGACGTACTCTCCTTCGCCGTATTTGAACTCGCCGACGCGGCCCTTTTGGTAGAGCCGCTTCATCTCTTGGTTGAAGACCATGTAGGGATAGTTCTCGGCGAACATGTAGGTTTTGCCGCTTTGCTCAACCGCTCGCGCCAGCGCCACGCCTTCGCCCAAGGTGTGGCAGGCGGCGGTTTCGCTCATTACGTGTTTGCCGGCCTTGAGTGCTTTGATGGCAAACGGGGCGTGTTGGTGGAAGTAGTTGGCCAGCACAACCGCGTCCGTGTCGCAGCCGAGGAATTCGTCGTAATCGACGAACGTCGGCACGCTGAGTGCCTTGCCTTCTGCGCTGAGGCGCTCTTCCCAAATGTCGCAGATGGCGACCAGTTCCATGCCGGTCGCGGCGGCCGCCTGCATGAAGGAGCGTCCGCGACCAACGCCGACTACGCCGACGCGGATGGGACGTTGTTTGTTGCGTTTTTTAGTCATGGTTTAAGCCTGTTCCCTTCCCAGCGTCTTCTTCAGGTGTTTTCAACGGATTCACTTGCTGTAGCGATCTCACCAGTCTGAGGGTCAAGCGTAATTTTTACCAAGCCCTGAGACTCTGGATCGCGGATCGCACGCCGCTTAAAAACTGGCAGGTTGGAACCATTCCCCCGGCGTGCGGAAGGAACGGCCAAACCGTCCAATTCCAACCGGACTGCTGCCGCGCCAATCCGATTACAGAACGTGTAGTCAGTATCATGCACCAATTCCGGCCATTCGCTCCGCTTGTCGCGGAGGTCCTTTTCCTCGCCTTCAAACAAACAGGTAAAACGCTGATAGTAGGCACTGCGTCGACCTTGGGGACGACCTCCAAAACCCTTACTGAACCAATGCGCGGCTTCCGCCTCGGATGTCACAGGATCGAGGGCGCTGTAAAAGACGGGATAGGAGCCATCCGAATACCTCGTCGCCCTGATCAGGTGGCATTTCGGACGAAATGGCGCATCGCAGAGATCTTCAAGGGAAGTTCTGTAGCCAGCAGCTACGAGTAGATCTCTCATTTCCCGTTCGCCAAGTGCATCCAATCTCAACTCTGCAAGGAACTCGTCATCCCAATCCAAGGTGGCCAATCGGTATATCCGCCGAAGGTTGCGTGTGGTAGGAATCTCGTCAAGCAGGTTGTCAACCGATTGGCGGGATTCCCGTACGTCATCGTCCTGCGGCGGCATCCACGTACTCCTTCACCAAAAGAAGGTCTTCCATGGAGCCGCCCAACAGCAACTTCAACGGCTCTCGCTCATCCAGCAAAGTGTGCGGTTCGCGCAGCCATTCGTTTTCGACATCCAGATCGCGAAAGAGCGATGCCAGCGTCTGCCTGATGTGGAAAAGATGGGCAATCCGATCGCGAACGTCTCGGCCGTGCAAGTCGGCAGTTCCTGCCAGAACAGCTCGCACGAGATTGTTGTCGGTCTGATCGAATCCCAGCAGGAGGACTGCATCGCCTCTACTCAAGCGCCAACTCTCAAGCAATTTTAAGACAAACTGAACCGGTCCGCTGACCCGATTCGGCGCAAAGGCAAGCGATCGCCAACTCACAACGTCGAGACCGATCTCTGAAGAGTGACCTGCGGTAAGTCCCAAATTCAGTTCATACGCAGACGAACCGCTAGCGAAGGATGAAAAGGCAGGTTTCGGATTTCGCTGATAAAGGTAGATCGCATGTAAGGCACGGGGATTGTCGGAACCGATTTGTGACGGCCCAGTGTAGCCGGACCTCGACATCAAAAGGGAGTCCTCAGCACCTTCTTTAGGAGTTGATCCTAGCACTTCTGTTACAGTCGTCATGTTATTTCCACCTGAATCCGCGATAGTATTCCGCCTATCAGACGATACTGTGCATCAATGCGATCACTGACCGATTTTTGGCTGCCAACGTGATGGCTCTGGCAGAATATCGTAAATTCGTCTTGGTCGGCGGTGACCTTGGTTGACGATCTCCAGCCATCCATCGGATTGCCGAGATCAATGGCGACGACAGGATGTTCCTTTGTTGCCCCAAACTGAGACGGATCCACACGGACATTCGCGGCGGAAATTTTTTTGAGGTGTCCGGCGGCGTTGCCTTGTCCACTCAATTTGAGCAAGATGCTGATCGTCTCATCGAGAATGACCACATCGGCGCATGTCTCGTTCAGGGCCACCGTGATTAAGTCGATACATTTCTTGCAAATCTCGACGTCGTTCTCATTTAAGTTGGAAAAGTCTATGGCCAAGCGCACCGGGGTCAGATGGACCGATGCGTTGCCGCCAAACATCTTGATCCGCAGCCCGGTGTCCGATTGCATCCCACCTGTCGAAACGTACATGTCGTCCGCGTTCAATGCGTACGGGTAGATCTCCCGGACGCCCGCGTAAATGCGTACTTGCAGTTTTGGTGCTTGGCGTATCACATCGAACAACGGAACGGCGAAGTCGGCCTGATAGCCGATGTCCATCCCAGCAAATGGCACTTTCATTCCGTCACCTTGGTCTCAATTTTCGCCCGTCAAGGCGGTTCTACGATACCACATTCTGCCTCTCTGACATATTGCAAAATAAGGTACTGTTATCGATGCTCTGTCAACATACCCGACCCGCTAGCGACGAATTGCTGACTTACCGCCACAGGTAGCGTATAAATTTAGAACGTCGAGGGTTTGGGCGTTGCCGGGGGCCAGTAGCCGTCGGGATTTTCGTCCCACGCCGTGCCGCACATCCGCGAGATGACCGCCCATTCAGCCGCGGTCAGGTGGGCGTGATTGTGGAAGAGGAAGCGCTGCAATCCGGCCGCGGCTGAGGCCTGGAGGATGCGGTAGAGATCGCCGGCGGTCATGGGGTCGCCGCCGTGGGGCATGCGCCCGGTATCGACCCAAGGCAAGATCTTTTGCGGGTCGCCGACCGCGGCGATGGCGCGGCGCGTCTCTTCTTGTACCACCTCGTCGAAAAACGCCTGCGGAAACCCCAACTCCATGTCGGCGAGGTACGCCACCTCGGGCAGGCGGATGCCAAGCCAAGCGCGGAGGACCGTCCAGCACTGCGCCTCGCTCAACGCCGGATTCCACGCCTGAATTTGCCGCACCCAGCGGGCGACCGTGCCGTACATCCCGTCAAAGCCGCGGTGCCAGAAGTAGTGCTTGACCAAGAGCAGATCCACGATCTGGCCCCAAGCGTGGAAATCGAGCGCGGTCATGCCGGAAAACACAGCCGAGCGCGGGCCGTTGCCCAAGAGCAGTTGACGCGGCAATTCGTCGAGGGCCTGGCGGAAGGCGCGGCCTTGGCGGATGCCGTCTTCGCGTCGCCAGCGCAGCCAGTAGAGCGCGTCCTCGTTGATGTCGAAGAGGTTCATCTCCGAGAGCACGCCGTAGGCACCATAGTAATCAACTTCGGCGGGAGTAAAAGACTGGAAGCGCTGGTGCAAATGCTGACGGCCGCGATCGAGTCGCGCGGCGTCGTAGCCTCTAGCGGTTGCCTCTTGGCGCTGGCCGTCACTGAGCGGGCGAAAGACGGCATTGCCGTGGTGATAAGTCAGCTCGTAAGCCGACTCGGTCCAGCCATCGACAATGCCGCCATCGGCTTCTGGAAAAGCCGCGAAGATGTCCTCCCAGGCCGCAGCGTGTAGCTGGGTGCCGTAGGGATCCTCCGCCAGCGGCAGGCCCTCGGCGGCAATGGTGCCGGAGGCCGGCGCGAAGATCATCAGGGTCCAGCCGCGCCTTTTGGCGTCGGCCAGCATAGTGTGCAGGCGCTTTTCCTTGTCCGGTTGCAGGGGCGCGTCGCGCAGTTGGGCTTTGAGGCCGCGCCTTTTGTAGGGCGCGAGATCGCTCTTGAACGCGGGGATGGTACACTGGCCTTGCTCATCGGCAAACAGCAGGCGGCCAAAGACAAGGCCGCGGATGCCGCCTTGTGCCCAAGCATCGAAGATGCGCTCGTAGTCGGACATGACCGCCTCTAAGGGCTGGCCGATGCGGATCCAAGGGGTCAGAGTCATGGCGCGTTCTCCTGTTGGTGGGCAAGGCAATATATTGCGTCGGTAGGGCGGCGTCCATATCGCTATCAGGTAGTAGTTCAGTCGGCGATAAAAATTGTATATATTCAGCGATTCTGTGGCTGCCTAAACACCAAACTGGACAAAGGAGGTGCCTAAATGGACCGCGAAACCATGACCAACGAAGAGAATTACTGTTTCGACGTGGCCGGATATTTGCACGTGCCCGGGACGCTGACTCGGCCGGAGGTCGAGCGGCTCAATAGGGAGATCGACGCCATGGGAGCGACCGAGGGGATGCTGGGTTGGCCGGGGCCGGCGCGGGAGCCATTCCGCGACCTGTTGGTACATCCGGCGTTGGTGTGGTATCTCAACCAGCTCGTGGGCGAGGGGTTTATCCTCGACCGCGCACCGGAGATCTGGGGTGAGGAGACCTGCGACACGAGCGCACCGCTGGTCGGCGGCAACGAGCCTCGGGACCCCGCCATTGCGTACTACTACCAGAACGGGCGGCGCTTCAGCGAGGGGGTGCGGGTGCTGTGGGCGCTGGAGGATGTCGAGGCCGAGGACGGCGGCTTTGTGCTAGTGCCGTGCAGCCACAAGGGCAATGTGGCGACGCCGGCAGAAGTTGCGACCGGGGCCGACGATATGGGGCTTGTTTTGCAGCCGGCACTCAAGACCGGGGATTTGCTGATCGCGGCGCTGGCGACTGTGCAGGGGATGCGGCCGTGGAAGGGGGAAGGACGTCAGCGGCTGTTGAGTTACGAATTCGTGGGGCGCGGCGTGATCCGCAGCGTCGGGACCGGGCCGAAGACCGCAGTGGCGCCGCGTCCAGAATGGCACGCCGAATTGAGTGAGGTGCAGCGGGCCTCGCTCTACAAGCCGGGCTACCAAGCCACGTCTCCGCCGCCGACGATTGCGACCGACGGCCAGACCACGCGGATGGAGTCCGGGGTCTTTCACCCGTCGCTTTTGCAGATGGACCCCGCCAGCGGCATTGACTACCGGGAATTTTACTTTTGGGACCTCAACGGCTATCTGGTCTTGCGCGGGGTGATGGACGAGGAGTGGTTGGCCGCGGCCAACGAGGCAGTGGACCGCTTTGAGGAGCGGATCGAAGTCGGCGCAGAGCTGGCGCGGGGGTCCAAAAGTCTGGCGGGAACCGGGCGGCCCTTATTGCCTGGACTGCTCGAACTGCCCCAGCCCTATTGCGAACCGTTCCGGCGCATGGTCGCGCATCCAGCGGTCGAGCACCGGCTGAACTGGATGGGCGGCAGCGGCGGGCGGATGGGCGGAGCAACGGGTTTTGTCTCGGTCAAGGGGACCAGCGGCCACGCCCTGCACGACGCCAACGAGCCGCTCAACCCCGGCCGCGGCTATGTGTACCACAACGGCCGCAGCTATTGCGAGGCCATCACCGTGACTTGGCAGCTCCGGGACGTGCGGGCGGGCGACGGGGGTTTTGCCTGCGTGCCGGGCAGCCACAAGGCATACTACCGAATGCCTCCCGGCGTGCGGACCTGCGACCGCGATATGGGGCTGGTCAAACACGTTGAGATGCAGGCCGGCGATGTGCTGTTCTTTGGCGACGGCGGCACGACCCACGGGGCGTTGGCTTGGAAGAGCGAGATTGCGCGGCGGGGCATCCTGATCAAGTATTCGTCGCGCAACTTCAACCGCAGCGGTGGCGAGATGGTCCACCCGGAAAACCGCTGGGGCGAATGGGTCGAGGGGATGAGCGACGCCCAGCTAGCGGTGATGCGCGGCCCGGACCGCGATGTGTTCAACAACAACGTGCCGCGACTGGACGTGGCCAATGGCGAGGTGTTCGTGTCGTACGAGCGCGGGTCGTCGCTCTACAGCAAGGAAGCACCGACTGGGCCGTTGGCAAAGGACGAGAAAGGTTAATGCCGCTAGCGAAATCGGTGAACTGGAACGGGAGAAGGCGACTGCCTGATGAGATAAGAGGGCAGTCTCGGTGGATTCGCCATTCAATGGAGGGCCGTCGCTTCATGCTCGCAGGCTACCAGCCACATGCTTCGCGCAACGGACGCATCGCCTCCGCACTGCCTTTTAGATTGAAAGTACCTTCCACCACGGGTCCGACCTCTGGATCAGTTCTCACAAACAGCTTTCGGGCACTTGCAATTTTACGCGCCCAAGAAACGCCGTTATAAGCAAAAATCGCCTTACCAGTGGTGGATTGCCTCCAACCCTTTTTTTCTGCAGGCTCTTGGTCAAAACGGGACCAGACAAAGAGATCCCATCCCCTGATTCGTTCCAAAACCGTATAGTAACCAATGAGCACATCCGTTTTGCCCTCTAAACAACGGACTATAAGCTGCAGGAGGACGTTGTCCTCTGCTCTTAAAACCATAAATACATTCTGTGAGTCATCGAGCGGCGAGGTTTCCCGCCTCACATACCACTGGCCTGTGTCAGAATCAAGCACGCCATTCTGCGAGTCATCGAGCGGCGAGGTCTCTCGCCTCACATCCCCACTGCCCGTGTCAGAATCAAGCGAACGACTGCATCCACCGGAAACGAAAAGCAAGCAACTCACGCAAACGGAGAGCATTAATTGTTTCATGCTGCGGGTATCCTTTTCTCGTCAGCTCTCATCGGCAAAGTCGCGCGCATTCTGAAAGAGCTTCAGCCACGGCCCTTCTTCGCCCGTCCACTCGGCCGGACGCCAAGATAGCTGGACATTGCGGAAGACGCGCTCGGGGTGCGGCATCATAATGGTGGCGCGGCCATCGGCGCTGGTGAAGGCGGTTAGTCCTTCGGGCGAGCCGTTCGGGTTGGACGGATAGCGTTTGGCCGGGCGGCCGTAGTTATCCACGTAGCGCAGGCAAAGCTGGTTTTGCATCCGCGCTCGTTCTAGTGCCGGCTCGTCGCCAAATTGGACGCGGCCCTCGCCGTGTGCCACCGCAATGGGCAAGCGCGATCCCTCCATGCCGCGCAAGAGCACCGAGCGGCTCTCCAGCACCTCTACGGCCGCGAGCCGCGCCTCAAACTGCTCGGAGCGGTTGCGCCCAAATCGCGGCCAGTTGCCCGCGCCCGGGATCAGTTCCACGAGATGCGACAGCATCTGGCAGCCATTGCACACCCCCAAGGAAAAGGTATCCGGCCGCTCAAAGAAGGCGGCGAATTGCTCGCGCAGGCGGTCGTGAAAGAGGATGGAACGCGCCCAGCCGGCCCCGGCCCCGAGTACGTCGCCGTAGCTGAAGCCGCCGCAGGCAGCCAGCCCGTGAAACGAACTCAACTCAACGCGGCCTGCCAACAGGTCGGTCATGGTCACGTCAACCGCCTCGCAGGCGGCGGCGTCAAAGGCCGCGGCCATTTCCACGTGGCCGTTGACGCCCTGCTCGCGCAGTATCGCCACGCGGGGGCGCGCCTTTCCCCCTATGGTCGGGGCGACTTTGTGCGCCAAGTGAAAATTCAGGCCCGGATTGCGGCCATCGCCAAGGGCCTCGTACTCCTCGCGAGCGCAGTCTGGGTCGTCGCGGTGGGCCTGCATCCGATACGTCAGCTCAGCCCACGCCGCGTGGAGGTTGAGCAGGGGGGCGGCATAGACGAGATCGCCGCGGCTGGAAACGCGCAGGTGCAAGTCGTCAACGGGCTGACCCACGCCGTGGACCAAGTCGGCAATGCCTTGGTCCGCAAAGACCTTGTACACGGCTGCCTCATCCTCGGCGCGATATTGGATTACAACGCCCACTTCCTCGCAAAACAGCGCGGCGAGCGGATCGCGGCCCAGCGTGTTGATCTCCAGCTCCACGCCGCAACGGCCAGCAAACGCCATCTCGGCTACCGCGGCAAAGAGGCCGCCGTCGGATCGGTCGTGGTACGCAAGCACGAGCTCTTGGTCGAGCAAGGTCTGCACGGCCTCGTACAAGCCGCGCACATCGCCTGCATCTACGTCCGGGACCTCGTTGCCGATTTGGTTGAACGCTTGGGCGAGGCAAGAGCCGCCGAGGCGGTTGCGCCCGCGACCCAAATCCACGAGCAGCAGCCGGGTGTGGCCGCGCTTTAGGTCGGGCGTGACGTGGCGGCGCACATCTTCTACAGGCGCGAAGGCCGAGACGACCAAGCTCAAGGGCGCGACCACTTTGTGCGCTGTGCCCGCGGCGTCTTCCCACACCGCCCGCATGGACAGCGAGTCTTTGCCCACTGGGATCGACACCCCTACGGCCGGGCAAAACTCCAAACCCACTGCACGCACTGCGTCGTACAGGGCCGCGTCCTCGCCCTCCTCGCCGCAGGCACACATCCAGTTGCCCGACAGCTTGATGCGGTGGATCGGGCCGATGTGCGCCGCGGCAATGTTGGCAATGGCCTCGGCAATGGCCACGCGCCCGGACGCCGGCGCATCCACCAAGGCAAGGGGCGTGCGCTCGCCCATGGCCATGGCCGACCCAGTGTACCCCTGAAAGGAGTGGCAGGTCAGGGCCAGATCCGCGACCGGCACCTGATGGGGGCCAACCATCTGATCGCGGGCCACCAAGCCGGTGACCGTGCGGTCGGCAATGGCGATGAGGAAGGTCTTGGCCGCTACGGCCGGGAAGCGGAGCACGTGCGCGGCGGCCTCGGCTACCGAGAGGTGCTCTAAGGCGAGGGGCTGCTGCACGGGCTGGCTGCGCGTTGCGCGGCGCAGCATCTTGGGCGGCTTGCCCAAAATGACCGCTAGGTCGAGGCGGTCGATGGGCTTGCCGCCGAGCAGGGCGTCGTCGAGGGACAGCGTACCGTCGCCAGTGATCTCGCCGATGACCGCAAACAGGCAGCGCTCGCGAGCAGCCAACTCGGCAAAGCGTTCCAAATCGGCGCGGCCCACCACCAGCACGTAGCGCTCTTGCGCCTCATTGCTCCAAATCTGCATCGGACTCATGCCCGGATCGTCGTTGTGAATGGCGCGTAAGTCAAAGCGTGCGCCCACGTCTGCCACCAGTTCCGGGCAGGCGTTGGACAGGCCGCCGGCCCCCACGTCGTGGATGCTGACGATGGGGTTTTTTGCCCCGAGCGCGATGCAGCGGCTGATCAGCTCTTGGCAGCGGCGCTGCATCTCGGGGTTGTCGCGCTGCACCGAGGCAAAGTCGAGGTCTTCGCTGTTGGCACCTGTGTCCATGCTAGAGGCCGCGCCGCCGCCGAGGCCGATGAGCATGGCCGGTCCTCCGAGCTGGATGACGCAATCGCCCGCGGCCGGAGTTTTCTTCTCCACGTGCGCCGCGTCGATGAGGCCAACGCCGCCTGCGACCATGATCGGCTTGTGGTAGCCGCGCCACACCCCGGTACTGTCGTCCTCCAAGGTGCGGAACATCCCCAAGATGTTGGGCCGGCCGAATTCATTGCCAAAGGCCGCGCCGCCGATCGGCCCTTCGGTCATAATCGCGAGCGGGGAAGCCAAGCGGTCCGGGAAGGCCGCGCGCTCTTTTTCCCACGGCTGGGCGAACCCGGGCAGGCGCAGATGCGAGGTGAAAAAGGCGCACAGGCCCGCCTGCGACCAGCCGCCGATGCCGGCTGCTCCCTCGTCGCGGATCTCTCCTCCGACCCCAGTAGATGCGCCGGGATAGGGTGCGATGGCCGTGGGGTGGTTGTGGGTCTCGACCTTGATCAAGACGTGGGTCTGCCGCTGGCGGTATCCATAGCGAAAGCCCTCGTCTGGGCCGAAGACCGGCACGGCAAAGCCCTCGATCGCGCCGGCGTTGTCGGAATACGCCTTGACCGTACCTTGGGGGTGGGCGGTGTGCGTGTGGCGAATCATGTCGAAGAGCGAGTGCGTCTCGCGCTGGCCATCGACGATCCAAGCGGCATTGAAAATTTTGTGGCGACAGTGCTCGGAGTTGACCACCGCAAACATCATCAGCTCCACATCGGTCGGATCGCGGCCGGCAAAGGCGTGCAGCGCGTAGTCAATTTCCTCTTCCGAGAGGGCCAAGCCCATCTCGCGGTTGGCGGCCACGAGCGCATGCCGTCCCTCGGCCCGCACCGGGATGTGGACTAGCGGCTTGGGATCCACCCGGCGAAAGAGGGTCTCTAAGGAATTGAGCGGGGCCTCAGTCATGCGGTCGTAGAGCAGCGGCAAGACCGCGCTGGGCAAGGTATCGGCGGCAAAGGCATAGAGCGTACCGCGCTCGACGCGGCGCACGAATTCGAGGCCGCAGTTTCTGAGGATGTCGGTGGCCTTGCTCGACCACGGGGACGTCGTGCCCGGCCGCGGGCCAATGGCCACCTCGTTGTGCGCCCGCGCCGGCAGGGCCGCATCCACCCCGAGGATGCGCATGAGCCGCGCCAACTCGTCATCGGCTAGGGCGCGTCCGCATTGCACGGCATAGAAGTACGTGGCGCGCAGATCCTCAATCTCGGGTGCGCAGCTCTGGCAGTGCGCTAGGAGCGACCGGCGGCGCAGGGACGACAGGGCCGGGGGGCCGACAAAGGCGAGTAGCGGGAATGGGTTAGCTGCCATGAAAACTCTCAAGGATTGGTAGTGGGTCACGTTGAATTTTTACGCGAGTCTTGGGACGCCGCTCAGGGCGTCGACGCGGCGGGCGAGGTAGTGGCGTTGGACGCGGCCCTACGGGCGAGTCGACAAAATCGTGCTGCTATTGGGGGTGGAGGACTCGGTCGTGGTGGATACCCAAGACGCGCTATTAACCAATGGTGCTAGTGAGTTGACCGCGGTCAAGGTAGTTCCTACGCCGCGGGTATCCCACCTTCCAGCGAAGGAGCGTCCCATGACCACGGCCAAGTTTATAATAGCCCTCTTCTATCGGATCGACAACCCGATGGGCGATGTGCCCAAACACCCCAAGCCGCTTTATATCCCAGCGAAACGGTGCCGCTGGCGGTTTGGTTATTAGTGTGCGCGAAGGGGGCGGCTTAGCATGGAGCAGCTAAAAGATTAGCATGGAGCAGCTAAAAGAGAAATATCGCTAGGCTTCTTAGGGCGTCATCCTTCCCGAGAATCGCTGCCCAGTTCCTCGTCGAATAGCCGTTTGGCTTGGGTAGCGGCCCATTGCTCGCAGGCGTGTGCTGCTTGGGTGGTCGGCTCGCGAACATCCGGGGGGACAGAAAGACCGAGTTTGCCAAGCGCGACTTCCACCGCTTTTTGGAGTTGTTGTTGCTCCCATCGCCATGCGTCGGAATCGAGATACAGAATCGGCATGGCCAGTACTTCCTCTTGGCCAGCGAGCAGCTTCTGCAAGACAGCCCGCGATGCCCCACGACGGTTGCGTTCGAGCCCAAGCTCGTAGCAGAGCATCTCATCGCGGTAGGTCTCCACCCGCTGTTGGACGAAGGAGCATTGCTCTGGGGAGGGGGGATGGCTTATGAGATCTGGGGTTGGCGTACTAGTGCTACGACGCCTATAGCAATAGTATATAGCGCCGCCTGCAATGAGCGCAGTACCGGCGGCCAAAATCACGAGACTCGTCGTATTCATTTAGGCACTCCTCGCTGGTTCATATTCAGCTTTAAGTAGTTCTACTTGCAGTTTTCGCCGATCCAATTCCACAAGCTGATCGTCAATCTCTTGCCGCTTGTCCTCATCCGACGAAATTGTTTCTTGCAACTCTTCTAACACCTTCTGCTTCTTTTCGAGAATGTACTGACACCTCCCTTCCATTGTCCTAAGAGCCTCTTGTCCGTGATTATTCAACTCTCTACCAATGTGATCAGAGAGTTTGTCAAGCTCCTTTTGCAGAAGCGACTCAAGGTCAGAGTCCAACTTCTTAACAGCATCATCTTTGCCTGCCTGCGTATCCCAAACCCTCTGCCACCAAGTAGTTGCAGCTTTCACAGTGTCCTGCAGAGTCTCAAAATTAAGAGCGATTTCCAGTTCCGCTTCTACACGCTTACAAATGGTATTAGCCGAGATCGGCAGTAAATGATACTGTGATCCCTGATCAAAGGAGAATCCACTTGCCAACAATTTCTCTGAGAGATCATTCTCTGTCTGATTGAGCGTGTCTTCGATTGTACGCACAATATCCCTGATAGCTTGTGCGAGAACGTTGCGATGCTTATATAGATGGTTCCCAATACCCATCGCCATTCCTGCCATATTAGCGATTTTCTTCACACTGCGAAGGTCGTCTTTGATCCCTTGCAAAACCTTACTAATCGTTTTATTGATGCTCTCTTGCAGGGGCCCTTGTGCTTCGTCAAGACTCTTCTCGAAATGCTTCCTCGCGTTCCTGACAACTGAAGCTATCGAAACAATGTTTGTTCTTATCCGAGCGAGTTCTTCGTTGCGCTCTTCTTGCGATGCGTTAATAGCATCGAGATTAGTCGTCAATATCGCCTTGTCTTGAGAGATGCCTACAGCGGCATTTTCAAAGACGCTGTCCAAACGCCTTTGATGTGCCTCGATAATACTATCGCCTTTGGTGGAGATGATTCGTTGTTCAATGACATTGCGAAGTCGTTCCATACCGTGCTGCTCCGGCTCCAGATAGCCCTTGCCGTCTAGCTCCCTTTCATACCATGTTAAATCATCGGACAGGGGGCGGCCTGCTTCCTGCATGGCAGCAATAAGCCCACCGAGGCTGCTGACGAGTACAATCTGGTCGTCATCTCCAAACAGTGCCTTCATCCTCAGGTCGTCACTATCCCGGATCTTCCGAATGTGACTCCAAATGGCCTCTTTGTTGGGTTGACTGTCGCACTTGTTCACCGCGATGATGCGCCGCTGGGGATTGATGTGTGCCAAGTACTCGTCGATAAATTTCACGTCCGAACCAGTCATGCCGGCTTGCCCGGCAAAAGTAACGTACACCACAGCGTCGGCCCGCTCAATCCACTCGCGAGTGATTTTGTCGCGCACCGGGTTCGGATCATTGGTTCCGGGGGTATCGGCTACGGTCACCTGATGCAGCCACGGACGATCCGCCCATAATCGCACAGAGTTGACATACGCACTGTATGTGCCCCCGCGGCTACATATCGCCGCAAACTGGTGCAGCTTATCGAGACCGTCCTCGGAAATGACGCGAGCCGGGTTGGTGAGCAGGTCGGATTCCTTGAGCCCTTCCGCACGAGCAGTTTCTCGCGCCTCAGCCAGTTCCTGCGCGGAGCGTTCATCTTGCTTGCTTCCTTCCTTCACTTGGTTAAACTCGTCACACGTGTACAGGGTGGCCTCAACTCGCTCTGCTTCACTTTCACTCCCTTCCATGAGTGCGATCTTGGCCGTCATGGTCGTAACGTGACTCGGTAGTATCTCCTCCGAGAAAAGCAGGGCGTTGAGCAGAGTCGATTTCCCGCTGTTCATCTCGCCACATACTGCCACGACGAAGCGACCTTCTTGTAGGTTGGATTTTGCCTCCTGAAGTGCCTCCACGTCTGCCGTTAGCAATTCATGGTTTTCAACGACGCGGTCGTACCACTCACAGATAGTCGCTTGGTACTTTTGGTACGCTTGGAAGTTTTTCATCAGAATGTATGCTCCTTCATTTTATTGATCCGTTCTTGGAGTCTGCTCAATTCTTCGGTTTTTTTCGCAACCTCCACTTCACTTCTTTCTGTGGTGCTGATGACGGCTCCCTTCAGTCCATCTATCACCTCCTGAATAACCAGAACACTGATGTTGTCTCCCCGAGACGCAAAATATTCGATTATACGTTCCAAGTGCTGGTCTCTAGAAACTTCGGCCTCATATTCGTACTGCCAGAATTTCCCTTTCCCTCTCTTTCTTTTTTTATGCTGCGTCCATTCATTTTCTTGAAAAGATTGTACTGTTTCTTGAACTGCTTTGCGAATCAGATCGAGAAAATTTTCCTTCAGATGCTCAACAGCTTGTTGAGGCGTGAAGTCGAAGTTGATATCAAGAGATCGTTTTAAGTATGAAAGTAGCCCTTGATATATTCCATATATACGATGCCAATTATCGTGCTTATCCATTACGTCAGGTGCTATGTCTAAGTAAACGCGAACTTGATAATATACAGTATCCGAAAAAAACCCCTCTTCAGTGCGTTTGTTTTTGGTAGTTATTTCAATAGGTATATCTGAAAAAATCTCGTTGACAAGCTTAAGCGTATCGTACTTCGCTTTTTCGATAGCTTCAAGTGCGGTCTCTTGGCGTCTAGTTTCATCACCACCATCACCTTCTCCGGCAGACCCACTTAGTGCTTTCTCTAAATCAGAAAGCGTCGTTTGCCAGTCCTCTCGCAGTTGCAAGGTGTTGCGCTCAAATTGCTGTTCAAGCAAGACGTGTCGTTCTGCAGACACCTGCTTCACCATCTCGGCAAGTTGTTTGCGGGACGCCAGTCCCGAATTCGATGAGACGGGCACATCGTACACGTTGCCGCTGATATCGAGTCGGTAACTCTGTATCGTCCGTTTGGCCGAGATATTTTCTCGAAATGACTGGCGCTCCTCGTATGCAGATCGCATACGCTGCATGGCGATGTCCAGCGGGTCAAGCAATGCCTCATCTTCGGCTTCACTCAACTGCAACGCAGAGACAAGCACGACATCGCGAAAACGTTCGTCGTGTAACTCTTCGCATACACGCTTCACTTCGGTACGTTGTGATGGCGGCAATCCTTCAGCCTTGTTGAGCAAGAGAAATACGGGTTGACGAGACTCATTGGTCGAATTTTGCGAAATCCGATCTAATTGGTCCAACAGCGTATTTGATGGATTCCCCTTATTGGCATCCGTAAGTACGAACAGCACGTCCGATCCCTTGACTGCTTCTTCGGTCACTCTGGTATCATTCACATTTGGAGGTGGGGCATTAAACCCAGGCGTATCGACAAGCCGAATATGATCAAGAACCGGAGAATTTACCGCAATGCGAAAGGTATTCGGCTCGCTGTCGCCTTCTTTTTTATGCTGAGCCAACGCACGATACTTCGATTTATCCAGAGCGATCCACGTTCCGTCCGCCAATCCCTGCTCAAAACGTTCCTCGCCGCCATGGACGAAGTGCGTTACGGATGCGGTCGTTGGTTCATCGCCAACCGGGCACATATCCATTTCCAAGAGTGCATTGATGAACGTCGATTTACCCGCATTAAAGTCGCCGACCACCGAGACGGTCAAACGACCGATACCGTCTCGATGCTCTCGTTGCTCAGCAAGGTGGTCAGTCAGGCTCCTCTCCAAGGAATCCAACTTATGCTCGAGCTCGCCGGTCAAAAGATTGAGTTCAGCATCTGCAAACTGATCTCGAACGGACCGCAAGGCGAGGAGACACTCAATCGTCTCGTTGAGCTCTGTCCCATCCGATCTCGCATTGGAGGCGACAAAGCCCTGCTTATCAGCAGATCGGGCTTTGGCTTTGGCCTTGGGTTTGGCCTTGGCCTTGGGCTTGGCTTTGGGCTTGGCTTTGGCTTTGACTTTGGCTTTGGCCTTGACTTTGGCTTTGGGCTTGGGCTTCATGCCTGACCAACCTTTCGGAGCCGGGCGATATCGGCGTCGATGCGCGACACCTTGTCGGTGCGATCTTTGAGATCGTCTCGCCGCTCTTCTTCAAGCTGAGACAGCGTACTCTGTACTTCTTCAAGCTCGTGCTCTAGAGGTTGAAATAGTTCAGACTCAAAGTATGCCTCGATATTCCGCATCGCTTGCGTCGAAAATTCCTGGCGGATACGAGCCATTGGCTCGGCGAGGCGCTTGTTTTTCCACCACTCCCCCACAAAGTCGCTGGCGATGTTGGCCGGATTAATCTCATGCAAGGTGGTAAGAATCCTTCTTCCTACGCTCTTGAGCCCTTCGGAGGTTGCGACTTTTACCGCTGTTTCGGTCCCTGCCTTGGCCGCCGTTTTGGCGGCGGCGGCCCGCAATGCCGCACCGCCGGTCGCCTCCCCGGCCGTGGCAGCCAAACCAGCAGCGGGACTTATCGCGGTAAACAGGGCTGCCGTAGCCAAGGTGGCTCCCAAGCTCACAATTTTGTCAGTGTCTTTCAGTAAGGTCTCGATCTCCGTCATGTCAATCCCTGCGTCATGGAGATCCAGTTGTTGTCCCAGCTTAGCAAAGTGATTTCTAACCGTTGTTGCGAGTGCAGCGGTGAACTCGCCACTGACCTGTTCTATGGCGAGATCGTCCGACGTAGCGGCGAAGCGCACCTGATATTGGTCGCATATTGCCCGCGCTTCCCGGCTAAGATCGTTGCGCACCTGATCGAGACGTTGCTGGTGCTGATGTAGCTCTCGGTCCAGTCTCTTGCGTTGCTCATCCACATTTTTCTTACGCAACGCAAAATCTTCTTTCGACTCTAGCAAGCCACCGCGCATCTGCTCAAGCAGTGATATGGTACGCGGCACCAAGCGCACACTAGCCCGGTGTTGTCGTTCGGCCATAAGGGACGCCTTGCGACCTTCAAACACCTCTTGGATGGCGGTGCGTAAAGCACTGACGTCACGCACGGCCGCCTCTGGGCCAGCCCTGACGACCACAATGCGGCCCTCAGCTTCTGATTTCGCGCAGCCGATAGTCTGTGCCAGCGTGTCGGTAGTCTTCTCGGCTACCGTCGTATGCTCATGATCTGGAAGTTGGTCGGCAAATGTGAGCGCAATGAGAAAGCGATGCTGTAGGTGGCGGACGCCGGGAGAAGTGAGAAAGTCGGTGACGGTACTCGTCAAGCCGCCCTTGCGAATATCCATACAAATCACAGCGGCATCTACGAAGGGGAGCTCGCCCAATGTGATTTCCGTGTGTTCCTCAATGAGGGTCGATAGTCCCGGCGTGTCGAGGAATACGAATCCTGCTGGAAACCCGGGACGGGACGGTAGGCGGACGAGCGGACGTCCCGGCGTGTGCCCGCGGGCGAGATCATCGAAATCGGGGCGGTTGATTGCCGTCTGCGCACCCTCGTCGTCCACGCGAAAATAGGCCGGCTCTTCAAGAGAAGGCACTGAAACCACCTGTCCGGCCCGCGCTGTACAGGGCTCAACCTGCGCGGGCATGAGATCTTCCATGCCTACCAACTCATTGATCAGCGTACTTTTACCACTGCTGAAGTCCCCCAGAAAGCCTATCTGCACCGCGTCATCGCTCGTAAGGCTCTGGATATCGTCGGCCAATATGTCCAAGTCCCACCGCGAGGCTACCTCGCGCAGTGTCTCCAATGCCGTTGAGCCACGTTGTTCTGTCATCGTATTCCGTATTCTCCTGTTTGATCCACCAATGGGCATAAGAATGCAGCGACCCAGCAGGGTGCCGGGCCATGTAGCCATCTCACAGGTTTTTCGGAGAAGTTCTGCCTATTCGCCGGGCTTCAGGGAATGGGCTTTCTCTCGCGGACAGAAAACACCTTGTGCGTTTCCCGTTCAAAACCCGCAAAGTGGTCTATAATAAGTTTTAAGAGCGTTTCTAAAGCTCAGAACAAGTCTTAATCTACTAGGAAAAGACTGCAATCAACAAGACAAACAATACGAGGATGATTACAGACGCTATGGTTATACAACCCACTGCTTGGTTGATTCCTTTTGCACTCTCCTCGACGAATCCTTTAGCCTCTCTTTTTCCTCGAAAAATTCGCAGGTACACCGCTCGAATCCCTACGATAAGGACTACAAAGAGCAAGACTTCCACCATAGCTATACCTCTCTGGTTTTTTGGCCCTGATTGAGGCGTAAAGTCAGTTATTAAAACACTTCGCCCACCATCAGCTTATAGAACCGAGATTCCACGGCTCGCAAACGATCCTGATAGAGCTTTTTATCCGTTGGGCCAGTTGAATCAAAAACTCGCACGAAAAATCGGCATTTTTTCGATTTAGACCACTCAAACAATTCAGATGTTGCAGAGAGAAAAGACTGTTCCGGTATATCTTGATCCAAGACGATATTTTGAATGGGTAGCATCTGCCGTTCATCCGCTCGATGCGGTAGATTGGTTGCCCGGACGATCAGACCAGTGGGTGTTAGATTCACATCGTATATGTACTCAATAGTTCCATCGTCGAGCGTCCAGCAGGACGGAACTTCGGTGCCTTTGCCTGCTGAGTATTCCCGCACCAACTCCAACAGCTTCTCTACATTCCTCTCGCCATCCGGTAGAAGCTCCCGAACGGTTGAGTACTCACGTCCCAATTCTAGCGTATTTACTATGGTTTCCGGTTCTGACAAGAATCCGGCCGCTTCTGCAGTACTCTGAAGCCTTGTAAGCTGTTGCTTGGCATCGCGGAGAAGTACTAGTTCCCGCTGCAATTCCTCGATATTCTTATCACCACTGGGCAATATCTCTTGAATAGCAGAAAACTGCTCCTCAAGTTGCTCCTCAAGTAGGGTGATTGTTTCTTGGCGTTCCTCTGCTACTCGCTCGGCTTCCTTCTGCTTGTCTTGTTGGCGCACCAACAAGGCGGCAAAGGCGAGCAGCAGAACGAAGATGATAAGAATGGCGATCTCAGCCATGGTGAGGCCGAGGATGAGACCTTGCCGATAGGCAGAGGTCTGCTTTTCAAGATTTGCCATCTTGACGGGCTAGCCATGCTCCAAAACGGGCTAGCCATGCCCTAAAATGCGAGGAACTAGCGTGTAGTTCTTGTTTGTTCATGCTTGTCTCTGGGGATAGTATTTCTTTTGGAATCTGCACATTGTTGAGTCGGTTGGCGAGATTTTCTCCGGCCTTGCTGATTTGTTCAGCTCCGATTTCAAGGCTCTGTATGGAGGGACGTAGAAGTTGTTCAAGGAGGTCTTCGGGCACTTGCAAGTGGTTGATTTTATCAACGAGGTCGCTCGCGGCCACTGACTCCGAAACGGCTTGTATCGCACCTACGCTAGCAGACACTGCGTCCGAACTGGCTTTTAATGCACTGTCGAGATTCGACACTTGTGCGTTGAGATCGGATACGGTATTGACGAAACTATCGAGGTTGACCTGCAACTGCTCGCGACTTTCTTCAACGGTTTTGGTGAAGTGAGTAACTGATGCCTCGAACTGAGAAATAGCTTTCTCTTGTCTGTCGCGGCTCTCTCTGAGAATTTGCGCTAGCTCTGTTCTAAAGTTTGAAAACTCTCCTAATTCACCCTTGAGTGTAGATATTCTCTCTCTGAGATCGGATACCGCATTGCCGAGATCGGATACCGCATTGCCGAAATTGGATACCTTTTCTTTTTGGGCTTCGCCTTCTTCGGATTGGTTAAAAAAGACCCGGAAAAAGATGCCAAATATCGTCGAAGCGATAGAGATGCCGAAGTTCGTAATGATCTGGGTAATTTTTCCGATAGATTCGTCAATGAGGGAAAATTCAAAAAGCGATACCCCCAAGCTGACGAGGGTATATAAAAATCCAAGGTAATAGAGGTTATCGCCAGCTTTACCGCGCAGGGATTGCGGCTTGCTGCCATACGTTACTGCATAGACCAACATAATCGCAACAGGAAAGGCGGTTACGAAAAACTGATTCACATGGTGTTGCTTGAGAATTATGATCCCCACTGCTCCTATCAAGAAGCAGAAAAAAAGAAATGTTGGACTTAGTTTATTCATCAGTCATTCATCCCGGAGGTTCTAAGTACGCGTACTACTTGGCCTCCGTGCTGCGAGAGCCAAGACTGGAAGAATTTCAAGAGGGGGCCGCCATCTCCCTGCTGCCATTGCCGTCTCTGAACGAGCCATAGCTCTATATCGACGCCGCGCAGATCAGGGTTTAGACCGCGAGATTCATGGGTGTGCTGGAAGCGGCTGAAATCGGGCGGCTCTCGATAGAACGAACATGCGTCGCTGTTTTGTAGAAGGTCTGAAATAATGATGAGACGCCGCGGGACATTGCGACGTTTGGTATCTTGAAAATGCGTTAGAGAAACCGACTGCACGGACTCCATAATTGGCGACGATGGTGCTTCCTTTTCGTCGAGCAGGGTTTGCAGCACTTCTTCCAGAGGCTGCCGGAACTTCTGCTGCCAGTTTCGACGAACTATTGCTTGGGATTGGATTAGCGGATCGACGTTTTCTGGATCGCCGGGATTGCAAACCTTAATGATCGGCTCAAGGCCATGTTCGTGCGTGGATTCCACCGTAAAAAGACTGATTTCGTGATTTTCTTTGACCGTACCTAACAGGTTCTGGATCTGAACCTTCAGATCGTCCTTGGTCTGAGCACCAAAGGAATCGGTGCGATCGAGTAGAAAGGCCGTAATCGAATATGGCCCTTCGGTTCTGCAAAGGGTTACGGGATCGCGGATGATAGGCTCGGGTTTTAATAATACAAGAGCAACCACAGCCCCTACACCTAGGACGATCATCCCCCCACCTGCGATGTAGTATAGTAGCTTTAACGACATGCCAGTTCTTTCCGCTTGTTTTTTGTCTCGGAGTTGGTAACTGGGCTATTCAGTTGGCGTTGGTAGGCGGTGCGGGGCCAATCTCCGCAAATCCCTACGGAGAACATCGTACTCTTTTTGCAACTCCTGTTCGCCGTTATTAACGTCTGTTGTCGCCTTAGAAATGATCTCTAAAATTTCTTCGCGTTTCAGCAATTCCTCCGGCAAGGTATCGTCTATTGGCGATAGTTCTTCCATTTCCCACTTATCATTGAAGCGAGCAGGTGCTTCTCCTCCTCGTCTCGCACGGTTGACCTCTCGGTAGCGCTTGAGCAAATCGTTTCCTGCCCGCTCCAAGTGGTTGAGGTAATCCTCATACGATTTGATAACGTGCCTATGTCCGTCTAAGATAGAAGCGCGTTCCCTTTCCGAGCCCAAGAGTCCTTGCTTGATGCTATTTAGCTTTCCGACGGCTTCATTAAATATCGCTTTTAGTTCTTTTTCGTGATTGTCATAAGCATCTTTGTATTTTTTATATTCACCATCTTTACCATGATAGCGAAAGAACACCTTGCTATAACCGGGGTAGGGATCGCCAGCCCATTTTATGCCATCGATAAAGCTAATGATTGCAAACAGGAAACCCATGCAGAACAGCATCCACGACTGGAAGTCCCTTAGCCCCAATGGATTCTCGCGAAAAGCGGACATGGCGAGCTGCCCGCCTTCGTCGAGCATGGTCCCCGTTATTTCTCGATAGTGTGCAACCATTAGGTTAAAGAAGAATGCAAAGAGTATAAATGCAGTTGCAGCGAGGATGCCCGCAGACTTTCTACTCCACTCAACATGGTAACAGTTGGTAATGATCCGCCCGAGTAAGAAAGCGATGCCGAGATTGGCAAACGAAATAACAACAGCCTCAGTATAGGCACCGAATAGGCCCAGTTCGTTGCCCTTTGCCAGAAAGGATGCGTTGCCCAAGGTCTCAATGAGAAAGAGCACGGCGATAATACCTGCAAGAAATATATTGTATCCATCGCCGTGCTTACTCGCCTCGCGACTCAGGTTATTCCTGTTCTGAAAATTAGTCAAGCGATCTTCTGCTTTTTTTAGCGGACTTTGCTTTGCTCGCAAATCCGTAGCAGCACTTTCAGCCTTCTCCTTGAGCTTTGCTTTACCATGGCGAACTTCGCCACCAATAGAGTGCTTGCGGAATTCCGGGTCGAGGTCGATAAGACGCTTGCGGTATGAAGCTAATTCTTCATCGGCTCTATCCTTTACGTTTGACTGATATTCTTCGATCCGCCCGACAATCTCGGTTTCGGTGTTATCGAGGTCTGTACTGTCTAGCGAAGGCAATCCTTGTTTCGCTGCTTCTTCAGCTTCTTCTACTATATGCACATTCTCTACTATCTTATCTATCTCGATTTTCTTAAACAGGTCAGTTGACATCGCATGGTCCTCCGCATGGGTTTACTTAACTACCTAGTAGCGTCGTACATTAAAGATGAGACGACCCCGCAGGGTGCCGGGCCAAGTGTATATCTCACAGGTTTTTTTAGAACAGTTCTGCCTATTCGCCGGGCTTCAGGGCGTGTGCAGGAATGGGTGAAAGCGAATCCACGATATATTTTCCGGGCTACCAACCGCAGTAGTGCAGGACCTTACCAGCCAGTTCCGTAACCCCTTTCAAGGGCACCTCGGCCATCACAAAGTCGCCATCCCACTTCGACATAACGCTGATGATCATACGGTCATAGAGCAAAAAGGGGGCGATCATGTCAGAATGAAGGCCCAAGAGGGTAGCCTTAGGTATAGTCCACTGTTGGGACCCCTCCGTTTCGTACATACGACGCTCCTGTTGCCCCGTCTTGGGAAAGCCAATCACGACCGGGTAGTAGTCTAGTGGGCCAACACGGCGTCTATTGGTTGAAAACTGGGGTGCCTTGTCAAAATCCAAAGACAGGGCGAGGCTTGTTGTCGGGTGGTCAGGATTGCAAGACAACATCACGGTCATCCGAGTCTTTATCCGATTCTTTAGCCAGTCTTCATGCTCTATGATGCGGACCGGGATGCCTTTTATCTGGACAACATAGTATTCGTTGTCTGTTTGGTCATCTCGGCCATGGGCTAAGTGCCAACCCGTCTGCGCAAGGGCCTCGGTGGGGCAGACGCCAAGCACAACGAGGACGATAATGCGTCCGTAGGACATAGAGCCCCCTAAATTGGATGGGTGCTGGATATATTAAGACGGTGATGGAGCGGAAAACGCATCGACACTACCGCCTTCGGCTCCCGAGGGAGCCGGGCAGTGTCAAACTCGCGCAAGTTTTTGTGCGGGAATCCCTGCGTATTTACCCAAGAGTTGGGAGCTACCCAACCGCTCTTGAAACAGGCTATTGTATTCGGCAGGCCACCCGACAGGACGGTAGCACGAGTTTGACAGTCCCAAGAAAATAGAGCAGGAAAAGATGGGATGCAAATTCTTTTTTTAGAACGCATACTAAGTACACGACAGTAGGACCTTGCCCTCGATCCCGGACTCATCGCCCATCAACGACAAGTTATTGGTGTCGTGTAGTTAGAACGCATGAATAGAGTGCCCCAGCCTACGCGCTTGGTGCTCTATTCAACAAACCCTTGAAGAAATTTCAAAACGTACCGCTACCAAAAAATCGCCTGCCGACGGACGCGGCCCTACGGGCAGGCCGACAAAATCGTGCTGCTATTGGGGATAGAGTGGATACCCAAGACGCGCTATTAGGGTGCGCGAAGGGGGCGGTGCAGCAGGTGAAAGACGCGGGGTTCACTCCACGTCGAGGATGTAGCGCGCTAGCGGCGAGAGCCGCTGGGCAGTTGCCGGCCGCAAGTACTCGCGCTGGTTGGTCTGCTGCGGGTGCTCGCGGGCGATAAAGGCGCAGTGCAGGGTGCGGCGCGGGCTGCTGCTGAGGTTGCGATACGAGCTGTGCCAAAGGCTGCCGTTGAACACGGCGACCGAACCAGCGCGGCCCGTTAGCTGCACTTGCTCGGGGTAATCGGCCAAGCGGTCGTCCATGTAGTCGGCTACCCTGCCGGGTTTGCGGTGGCTGCCGGGGACGCAGCGGGTTGCGCCGTTGGCTGCGGTGAAATCGTCGAGCATCCACATGGAGTTGACGACGTGGTACGGCCCGCCGGGCGCAGTGGGCTGCCCCCAATCCGCGTGCAGGATCTGTAAACCGCTGCCGGGCAGTGGATCGTGCCCGTTGAGCGAGTGCAGCTTAAACGGCCGCTGCAAGACGTGGAAGACCGCCGTCAGTAGTGCTGGCTGCAGGTACACAGCGTCGAAAACGTTCCCCTTGTTGACCAAATCGGCGAGGCGGCGCACGCCGTCCATCTGAGCTACCTCAGCGCCGGCTTGGTCGCCCTCGCGGGCAAAAATCGCGTCAAAAGCATGGCGCAACTCGGCCAGCCAGTCGGGCGCGATGACTTCTTCCAAGATGATAAAGCCGTTGGTGTCCAACTCGTTGTATTGCGCGAGCGTCAGCGACTGGGGGACGAATCCCCGTTGCAACAATTCAATGTCCAAAACGGAATTTCCCTCGCTTAGCTACCAACTTGTTGCGCGAACTCGCACAGGGTGGTCGCGCCGCGGCGGATGTGCTCTTCGGAGGCGGCGATGGAGATGCGCACGTGGTCGCGGCACATCCGGCCGAAGGTGCTGCCCGGGGCCACGGCCACGCGCTGTTCTTTGAGCAGCCGGACAGCGAATTCGCCGGAGTCCATGCCAGCCGCCGAGATGTCGATCATCAGGTAAATGGCACCGCCCGGGGTGTAGCGGTACAAGTCGTATTCTCGCAGGACTTGCAGGGCGATGTCGCGGCGGTGCGCATAGGCGCGGCACATGGCGGTCACCTCGTCTTGAGGGCCGTTGAGCGCGTCGGCGGCCGCTAGCTGGGAAAAGCCCGTGCCGCACGAGACAAAAGGCTCTTGCAGCTTGGCGGCCAGTTCAATGTACTCGGGATGGGCGCGCGTGAAGCCCACTCGGTAGCCGGTCATGGCGTAGCTTTTGGACATGCCGGAGACGACGATGGTGCGTCCGTCGGCATCGTGCGGCAGTGCGCTTTGATGCGGTTGGTCGAAGACGATCTGGCCGTAAATCTCGTCGGACAGCACCCACAAGTTGTGGCGTTGGGCCAAGTCCACGAGCTGGCGCATCAGGGCCTCGTCGTACACTTGGCCGGTGGGGTTGGAGGGCGTGCAGAGGAGCAGGAGCTTGGTGCGAGGGCTGACTAGACGGTCGATCTCGTCGAGGTCGGGCAGGAACTGGTTTTCCGCCCGCAGATTGTAAAAGACGGGTCGGCCGTGGGCGATGGAGACGGCCATCTCGTAATTGGGCCAGCCTGGGTCGGGCAACAGGACCTCGTCGCCCGGTTCGACCAGGGCGAGGAAAGCGGTCGCCACGCTCATGACCGCGCCGGGGGTGACGAGGATGTTGTCGCTGGTGGTCGGTACGCCAGTGAGGCACTCGAAGTGGCGAGCCGCGGCCGCGCGCAAGGCATCGACTCCGGCGTTGGGCACGTACTTGGTGTGGCCGGCGCGTGCGTAGCGGCAGGTAGCTTCGACAATGGACGCTGGCGTGGCAAAATCGGGTTGCCCGACTTCGAGGTGGATGACCTCGCCCGTCTTCTCGACCTCCCAAGCCAAGTCCATGATCTCGCGGATGCCCGAGCGGGGAATGGACGCGGGGATGCGGGCGAAGGGCTTCATCGGAGGTGGATGCCCGGGCCGGTCGCGCCGATCATCTGTACGGTGTTGTAGATGGAGACCGGCGTCGAGGCGCCGGTGACCCCGGTGATTCCCTCACTGCGTGCGACCTTGAGGTCAAGGCCCGGGCCTTGGGCGTGGATTTCGACGATGGCTTCGCTCCACTCCGGGCTTACCAGCAACAGCGAATGCGTGCGGTCGAAGCCGATGCCGGCGTACGCGATGGTCGCGTGGGTGTTGACGTTGCGCGGGAAGAGCGGGCAGATGCCGCGCGTCGGGCCGTCGTAGAGGACCGTTTCTTCTTTGATGTCGTCCGGGTCGAGGCCAGCGGCCGCGCAATCGACGTTGTGCGGCGGCTTTTTCATTACCACATCGACCGACTCCCACACGTCGCGGTTTTCCAACAGCGCGTCCATGCCGACTACGCCTCCGTGCGGGACGAAGGCGCGGGTGCTAGCGCGGCGGGTCGTCTCCTCAAGGGCGGCTTCGATGGCTGGGTCGGCGAGGGCGGTCACCGAGATGAACATGTAGTTGGTTTTTTCGAGGATCGTCTGTCCCCACTGGCGGGTGACGTCCGGGTGGGCCATCTCGACGACGAGGTCGGGCTGCCGCGACTCAAAGTTGCCCAAGTCCGCTAGACAGAGGTCGGCGGGGAGGTTTTGGACGGCAGCGGCCATTTGATCGTGGACAAAGACGACCTCCATGCCGTTGTCTGCGTCCGCGTCTATCATCTTGTGGACCGCTTGGCCGATCTGGCCGTAGCCGATCAGGCCGATGCGGGTCGGTTTTTGGCGCATGGTCTGGCTCCTCAAAGGGGGGTGAAATCGGAAGTAGCGAATATATGCACTCGCCGCGGATGGGGCGAACATTTTCAACGCCCACTACGATCGTAGATTCAAGCCCTAAATGACCTTAGCTCGAAAGGACGCCAAATCGTGCAGGCCAAATACTACCCAGAGGTCGATATGCTCAACATCGACTTTTCCACTGCGCCGGGAGCCGATGCAGAAGAGGTGACGGAGGGATTCGTCTTCACTTACGACGCCCAAGGACGCGTCGTAGGCATTGAAGTTGATCAAGCGTCCAAGCGCGTGTGCTTAAAAGAAATAAAAAAGAACGACGCTTACGTCATCACCATGGGCGAGGTCTCTACCGTCTCCACGTTGGCCGCGGAACTAGGTGTCGGGGAGCGCTCAATTCAGAAAACGATTCAGGCGATGCGTGCAGCCAGCATAGAGGTCGGTCAGCAAGCGAGTCCTACCCATCCGATCCTGCTGACGGAAGCGGATGTATTGGCCGTCAAGCAATGGCGCGAGCAGCACCCTCGGGGTCGGCCGCGAGTGGCTGCTGAAGGACCCCACCGAACCGTTTAGAAGCGCAGCGCGGCACCCCTCAATCCCGCCAATCGACGACCACCCCGACGATATCCCCATCCCGCTCCCGCTTAATGCGCTCGTACATCGCCGGCATCTCGGCGCACCCTATCCGCTGGGTAATGCAGTGTTCCCACTTGAGCACTCCCAGCGCCATGTTCTTGATCACAGCGCGACGGCAGGGCTGCCAGCCATCGTCGCAGGGAAAAAACATCTGTAGCCGCTTGCCGTGCGGCACAGGAAAGTTTAGGGCGAGCGGCTCGTCCCCGTAGTGGCCCTGCCAGACGAAAGACCCAAACCGCCGACAGAGGGCAATCGCCGGATCGATGCACTGCGGATGCCCGGTGCATTCGAATACCACATCGGCCCCTTCGGGCGCGATCTCCCGTACTACAGCGGCCACGTCCTGCTTTTTGCCATTGATTGCATAATCCGCTCCCAGCGCCTTGGCGACTGCCAGCGGTTTTTCGTCGATATCCACCGCCACCACCATGCACCCCCGCTGGGCACAAGCCGCCACCACCCCCAAGCCAATCATCCCCACCCCATGCACCACCACCGCATCCCCCATCCGCGGATTGGCCATATCGACGCCATAGAGCCCCACGGCGGGCATCACAAACAAACTCGCCACATCCATTCCCGCCCCGGGCACCATCTTGGCCACGCCATGCGTGGTATTGGGCCGAGTCACGACGCGACTGCAATGCCCTCCAGAAACGCACCCAACCTCCGTCCCGTCGGCCAGCCTCATCGCGTCATTGCCGCGAAAGTACACTTCGTCGCCAACCGCAAAATTGTCGATAGCGGCCCCGACAGCTTCTATGGTGCCCGTGCCCTGATAGCCGGTACACAACGGAAAGGGGTTGCGGTCCATCTTGCTGATCTTGCCGCTGATCAGCCCGAACTCAGTGCCGATACTGACCCCAGTGAAATGCGTGCGGATCGCGACTTGGTCGGGGGCGGGATCGTTCAGGGCGACCGCAGTCAAGGCGAAATTTTGCTGTTCGTCGCAGATAAGCGCTTTGGCATCCATGAGAACTCCTTTTGTGTTTTGCAGATTTGAGGGCATAAAGTCGCTTTGAACTTGGTATCGCGTAACGCCTATTTGCGCTCGGCGATTTTGCAGACCCAGATACTGATCTCGTAGAGCAGGAGCAGGGGTAGGGCCATGAGGAGCTGGGAGACCGGGTCGGGCGGCGTGAAGATCGCGCCGAGGACGAAGATGCCGATGATGGCATAGCGGCGGATGTGGCGCATCCGCGCGGCCGTCAGCACCCCGACTTTGGCCAAAAAGAGCGACAGCACGGGCATCTCAAAGACAATGCCAAAGCCAGCGATCAGCCGCAGGACAAAGCCGATGTACTCGTCGGCCGCCCATTGCGAGGTCATGTCGGGCGGCTCTAACGCGAGGAAAAAGCGCAGCCCGAGCGGGAGGACGATGTAATAAGCGAGCAGCGCGCCGACCGAGAAGCAGAGGACGCTCAGCGAGATAATGGGCAGCATGAGCCGTTTCTCGCGCTGCAAAAGCCCCGGGGCCACAAAGCACCAAGCTTGGTAGAAGATGGCCGGCAGCGCGAGCAGCAACCCGCCGACAAAGGCGATTTGCAGGCTGATGAAGAAGTAGGTCATGGGTCGCAGGGCTTGCAGCCGGCGCGCCGGGGGTAACTCGGCGCCTGGCGCATTCGGCTCCGGCACAGCGTCGGGCTGGCCCAACCACTCGCTCACCAGCTTTTTGACCGCCCGCACCGCGCCCGAGGATTGCTGGCCCTCCAAGCTGAGGACGGCTTCTTCGTATGGCCGGGTCAAGATCTGCACGATTGAGTCGGAGAGGGCGAAGCAGATCACCGCACCCACGGCGAGCGCGCCTAGGGCCTTGAGAATGCGCCAGCGAAGTTCTTCGAGGTGGTCGAGAAAGGGCATGTTGTCTGCTACGCGGTCCGTTACCGCTGGCTCGCGGGCGGGTCGCGGCTTGCGGAAACGGGCGGCGAGGGCGGCGAGGGCGATCAGCAGGCAGCCATAGGCGAAGAAGTCGCCGTGCCGAGTGTAGAAGGTCGCGGGCTGGCCGACCGGCACGGTGGCGACCGCGACCGCGGGCGTGAAGAGATCGGTCGCCTCGTAGGTGCGGCCAAACGGGTCGATGAACAGGGAGATGCCGGTGGTGGCAGCGCGAGCGATGGCCGTGCGGTTTTCAACGGCGCGCATGGCGTTGATGAGCGCGTGTTGGTAGGGCCCCGCGCTGCGGCCAAACCACGAGTCATTGGTGATGTTGACCAGTACGTGCGCCCCGGCCGCCACGTGCTGGCGGACCAGATCGGGAAAAATGGACTCAAAGCAGATGAGCACGGCAAAGGGATGCCGGGGATGGGCAAAAACGGCGTGCTCGGTGCCGCGCGCGAATTCGGCCGGGCCGAGGTCGCCGGTCAGGCGGGTCCAGTCGATGTCGCGCAGCAGGGGGATGGCGTCTCGGTAGGGAGTCCGCTCGCCAAAGGGCACTAAGTGCATCTTGGCGTACGAGGGTAGGGCTGCGGCCCCGGGCTGGACGAAGAAGGCCGCGTTGTAGTTCGCGTGTGGTGCGCCGGTCAGCAAGGGAATGTCCAGTTCCTCGACGAGCGCTTGGACGCGGCCTCGGCAACCGGACCGGCGCACAGGATCGCACGGCAGGGCGGTTTCGGGCCAGACCAGCAGCTCGGGATCGCGCTTGGCCGCTTGGCGCGAGAGCGCGGCGAGGGCTGTGAAACTGCGCTCCAGCCCGTTGGGGCCCCACTTGTCGGCGTACGTGGTGTTCGGCTGTATCAGGCCGATGCGCAGGCCCTCGGCCGGGACGGCTGACGCCAGCGCACTCTGAGCGTGGAGCCAAGGCAAGAGATAGCCCAAGGCAACGCCCGCGAGGAAGACGCGCCGTTCGACGAGCGCCAAGTAGAACAGGGCGTTGAGGCCGACGACCCAGCAGGAGACGCCAAAGACGCCGGTCCAAGTGGCGTACTGGATGAAGTGGGGCAGGGCTGCTTGGCTGTGCCCCAGCAAGAGCCAGGGAAACCCCAACTCCCCGAGGGAGAGCAGGTATTCCTGCCCGGTCCACAACAAAGGCAGCAGGGCGAGCGCCTTCGCGCCCCACCGCGCGGCGAGCGCGCTGAACAGCCCGATACAGAGGCCGGTAAAAAGGCCCAGATAAGCGGCCATCAGCCCGGTGCCCCCGACGACAGCGACCCCCCCACCTTGGGTATAGGCCACCCAGTACAGGGACAGCAGGTTCCAGACTAAGCCGCTGACCCAACCCGCGGCAAAGCCGGCTTTGAAGCCGCGGCTGTGCAGCGCGAGCAGTAAAGGCACCAGCGCACAATGGGCCCAGAGTGGATGATAGAGAAAGGCGAGGGGGTGAGCAGGGTGGCTGGGAAAGGCCAGCGCGAGCAAGGCCCCGCTCAGTGCGGCGAGCAGTAGGCGGTAAAGCGGGGTTGGGGCCAGAACAAAGCGCGGATTAGACATCGGCAGTGGGGGGTAATGCGCAAAAATATAGGAGGGGGGCCGGGGTGGAGCAAGGTGCTGGCACAGATTCTGCTTAGTATGTCGGTTGCGTCTGTGCCCCTAGGCTCGTGGGGGCTAGACGCTACATTCGCGTGGTTTTTTGCTACAACTTTGCCTAAGGAGGAATGCGCCGTGCCAACACAAGCTCAACCTATTGACTACGACTTTGCCACCCGCACTGTGGGCGAGGGGCTGCCGATCCACCGCGACGAACTGCCACGGGAGCGGCTCGCACGCTTGGGGCCGCAGGCGCTCAAGGATCAAGAACTGTTGGCCGTGGCCTTGGGGACGGGGTATCGCGGTCGGCATGTGATGGACTTGGCCGAGGGCATCCTCGCCGATTACCCCAAGGAATCGCTGGTGGATATGGATCTGGGGCAATTGAGCCGGATCAAGGGATTGGGCAAGGCCAAGGCTGGGGTCTTGGTCGCGGCGTTTGAGTTAGCCCGCCGCGGGTTGCACAAGGGCTTGGGGGTGCGGCCGGTGATTAGTTCGCCAAGCGACGCGCTGTCCATGCTTTCCGACATCAAGGATCAGCAGCGAGAGCACTTTCTCTGCCTGTATCTCAACGCTCGCAATCAGGTGATCCACAAGGAGGTCGTGTCCATCGGCAGCCTATCTTCGGCCATCGTACATCCGCGCGAGGTCTTTCGCACGGCTGTAGCGCAGGCTGCGGCCAGCGTGATCTTGGCGCACAACCACCCCTCTGGCGACGTGTCGCCCAGCCAGGACGACATCAACCTGACGCGGCGCTTGGTGCAGGCCGGCGAAATCATGGGCATTGACGTGCTTGACCACCTCATCATCGGCAGCGACGATTTTCTCAGCTTGAAGGAGCGCGGCTTGATCTAAAGAAAATTGTATTTGCCCGGCAAAAGCCTATATTACTGGCGAGCACTGCAATTTATACGAGGTATGCGAGCGATGAAAGCCGAAGAAAATCATCTAATTCCGGTGTACATTTTCGACATGTACCCCTATCCAGACGCAGAGCAGGGCTTGGGCATACCACAGAAGTACTTGGTTTTGCTCAAGGGCACGGAAAACAGCGTGGTGCCCATCACGATCGGCCACTTTGAGGGCCAAGCCCTCGCCATGGCCCTGCGCAAAATCGCCTTGCCGCGGCCCCTGCCGCACGATCTATTGTGCAACCTGCTCAAGCGAATCAACGCCGTGGTCCACAAGCTGGTGATTCACACCCTCAAAGAGGACGTTTTCCACGCGTACCTGCTGGTCCAAGCCGAGGGCCAGTCCTTCTACCTCGACTGTCGCCCCAGCGACGGCATGATCTTGGCCACGCTCTTGGGGGTGCCGCTGTTCCTGACCCCAGAGGTAATGGAGGCGGCCGGCCAATTGCTGGCGCACACCGATCAGCGCGAACAAGCCGCTGCGCCCGCAGAGGACAAAGCGGCCAAGCGCAAAAGTGCCGCGCAGAAGTCGGAGGCGTTCGTGGATCCGCAGACGGGCGAGCCGATAAGCCAGTTGGAGCAGCTCAAGGCGCACTTGGACTGGCTCATCGCCCAAGAGGCCTACGAGCAGGCGGCCAAGGTCCGCGACCGCATCAGCAAACTAGAAGCCGAAGGCTGAGGGTCGCACTCGCCGCGCCGCGCTTGGACGCTCTTGCACTGTTGTTGCCGTGCAGGGGCGTTTCTTATTTCGGAGTCTATTTAGACGCCTCACTAGTCCATCTTGTGCGGATACCCCCGCTCCCACCCCGCCGCACCGAATGTCTTATTGGACCACAGCGACCCACTTTCGGAGGCGTAAACCACGTTGTAGTCGTGCGAGGCCTGCACCGAGCGCATGACCTCGCGCCAGAGCGCAGCGTCCAAGTGGCGGTACTCGGCTGCGTGCGACGCGGATTCGGCGAGATTGTGCTGTTCTTGGGGATCTTCCTGCAAATCGAAAAGCCCGGCCGCGCCGTTGCCGTATTTCACCAGCTTGTAGCGTCCGTCGTAGGCCATCCAGCCGGATTGCAAGCCGCCGACTAGCATGTTGCGCGGCGCATCGCCAGCCAAGCCCAAGCCGGGCAGGGGCCTAGCGTCCATGTACTCTGGTACGCCGTGGCCAGACGCGGCCAGCAAGGTAGCGGTGACGTCCGTGAGGCACACCATGTCGTCGCGCACCGCGCCGGCGGCACCGCCCGGCGGGCGCACCAGCATGGGCACGTGGCAACTGCCCTCGTAGAAGTTGCCTTTGGCGTTGACCCCGTGATCCCCGACCAAGTCGCCGTGGTCTGAGGAGAAGATGACGAGGGTATTGTCCAGCCGACCGCTTTCCTCCAAGGCCTCGAGGATGCGGCCCACCTCGTGGTCTATCTGCAAAATGAGCGCGGAATAGTGGGCGCGCACCTTGCGCTTCTGTTCGTCGGTGTAAGGGCCTTCGGTCTCTGGAGTCCATACCGGCACACCCGGCCGACGCCGGGGATGGATGCCCTCGCGGACATCGCGGTGGATGGGGTCGCCCGGGGCCGGAGCGGGAATTTTATCGACATCGACTTCGGCCAGAAACTCGGGCGTGGGGTCGTAGGGATCGTGCGGGCCGGGGAAGCCCACCATGCAGGCGAAGGGCTGCTCGCGGTCGTACTCGCGGATGAAGCGCACGGCCTCCTCGCCAACGAAGTAATCCCAGTAGCAGTCCCACGGCAAAAGCGACACACACGCCCCCCGGTTTTCGTCGTATCCGGGGTGCTCCTTGCCCATGTACTTGCGATGGCCGCGCTGTTGCAAATAGTGCCAATAGTCGTCTTGAATGTTGACCCACACCTTGTCCTCGCAGGCGATGCGGTGCTGGAAGCCAAAAGAGGCGTCCCACGGATAGAAGTGCATCTTGCCGATGGCCGAGGTGAGGTAGCCGTGATCGGTCAACATCTCCGCCCAAGTGCGGATGCCGCACGCAGCGTGGTCTGGGCGCAAATAGTTGCCGTTGGTGAGCACGTGGGTGCGCCAAGCATTGAGGCCAGTGAGCAGCGAACAACGCGCCGGTACGCAGACCGGGTGCAAGCTGTACGCGCGGTCGTAGCGAATGCCTTCGGCAGCGATGCGGTCGATGTGGGGCGTGGCAATGTGGGGGGCACCATAACAACTGAGAAAGTCGTGGCGCATCTGGTCTGGCATGATGAACAGCAAATTGGGTCGGTCGCGCATGGTTTTATTCCTCGTCTTAGAAACGGTCTGCTTCATCGCGCCTTTAGGCGTGACAAACCCCCGGGCGGCCATCGTGCGGGGGCAGAATTAGTGGTCAGTGGTCAGTCCGCGACCGCTCTTGGAGAGGGAGTTGTTGGGACTGGGCACAGGCCGCTGAGCGCGGCATTCTTAGTCAATGGTGCGCTCATACTAATTCTCTTGGCCAAGATCAGCAAGTACCAGCCGTTTGAACAGGTCTCCCCGTGCGGCGTAGTTGGCGAACTGATCAAAGCTGGCGCAGGCCGGCGAAAGCAGCACCACGTCGCCCGCTTGGCCGAGCTGGCGGGCGGTGTCCAAGGCTTGGGCTAGGTCGCGGCAGCAGTGGGCGATCTCGCCAGCGCCGGCCCGCCGGACGGCAGCGGCAATGCGCGGGGCCTCTTGGCCGATGAGCAGGGCCGCGCGGACTTGCTCATCGGCGATGCAGGCACCCAAAGCAGTGAAGTCCGCGCCTTTTGCGGCCCCGCCGGCGATCAGCAGCACCGGGCCGTCAAAGGAGCGGAGGGCGGCCATGGTCGCTTCTGGAGTGGTGGCCAGCGAATCGTTGTAATAGGCCAAGCCATCGCGCTCGGCCACATATTCGAGGCGATGGGGAAGGGGCTCAAAGGCGCGGAGGGCCTCGGCCAAATGGGTCGCTGGCGCACCAAAGGCCAAAGCGCCGGCTACCGCGGCGGCCGCGTTGCTCCAATTGTGCCGGCCCCGGAGGGGAAGGTCGGCTACCGGACAAATGGCTATGGGCGGTGCCCCAGGGCAACAAGCCCACAACTGGCCGTCGGCAATCCACGCACCCGGAATGCTCGGGGCGGTTGTGCTAAAGGCCCACAGGGCGGCTGGACTCTCTGCGGCAAAGGTGCGGGCCGTGGGACAGTCCCCATCGACAATGAGGATATGGCCGGGCTTTTGGTAGCGGCACACTGGCTCTTTGGCGGCGACGTATTCGGTGCGGTCGGCGTGATAGTCGAGGTGGTCTTCGCTGATGGAGAGGACCACGGCGATGTGCGGACTTTGGTCGAGGTCTTGCAATTGGAAGCTGGACAGCTCTAGAACCACCCGGTCCGTCGGCTGCAACTCGTCAATAAATTCGAGCGGCGGCCGGCCAATGTTGCCGCCGCTGAACACCCGCGCCGCGGGGTCGGTGGCCAAGAGCGCATGTAGCAGCGCGGTCGTGGTCCCCTTGCCCTTGGTGCCGGTGACGCCGAGCACTGGCGCGGGGCATAGCTGTAAAAAGAGGCGGGTCTGGCTCGATACTTCGATGCCGCAACGGCGCGCAGCGCACAGGCGCGGGTCCAGCGCTGGCAGGCCCGGCGTGCGGAAGAGCAGGTCGAAGTCGGTCAGGTCGTCGAGGTAGCTTTCGCCGATGCGCCACTGTTGCACGCCCTCCACCGGGGTGGCCGGAGCGCGGGCGTCGCACGCGGAAAAGGGAATCTGGCGCGCGTGGAGAAAGCGGGCCAACGCGCGGTTTTCCACGCCGAGGCCGAGGAGGGCAATGCGCCGCTGGTGCAGGTGTTGGGTCGCGCTTGACTCTTTGGGGGCGAGGGATTTCTTTAGCGCCATTGAAATCGCAATACGCGCTCTAATTAACGGACGTTACGCCCTTTGCGGTCGCCGGGGAAACGACGCCTCTGCGTTCATTGCGTTCATCGGCGGATACCCTATCGGGCGCAACATCACGAAGTAAATTGACTAACGAGAAGGTGCTGTGGCTGTAACAATTATGCGTACGGTGCGGCCTAGTCCGCAATGGCAAGACAGCTTGATCCGGCTAGAGAGCGGCCAGCGGGTCGTGGTGGATGCCGAGGAAACTTGGTCGCCGGACATGCGCAACCAAATCGCTTGGTGCGGTGCCGATGGCGTGTACAACCTGCCCGCAGACTCGGGGTACTTACTGCCGGGGGCCAACGTCGGGGCACTCGTGGCCCGCATTGGCACCGGGCCGATCTTTGCCGTGGGCAGCCGCTGCGACTTTGTCGCCGACCGCGCCGGCATCCTGCACTTGGCCATGAACGAAAACCCGGACTTCAACAACCAAGCCGGCAAAATCGTCGCCCAAATCATCGTCTTTAGCCAACCATGAGCCTCGCCGGCCGCACGGCGACCGCAGCCTATGTGCGCGCTGGGCATCCGCCCGTCCGCGCGCTCGCTCCGCTCGCCGCAGGAGTCTGGCGCATCGACGACGCAGCCGGTCGCAAGGTCGTGGTTAAACATCAGCTCTTCGGGCGGCTAACGCAGGGTACGGCTTTCGACCTGTTGGAGGTTGAGCGCGAAGTGCTCGGGTTCCTGCGTGCAGACGGATGTCCGGTGCCCGCGGTCCTCGGCTTAGACCCAGACGCCCACTGCATCTTCTTGCAATGGGTCGGCGATCGCACCCTCGACGACGCCATTCAGGACGGAGACCAAGCCGCGACCACGCAGGCCATACGCGGGCTGTGCGCCATTGAGCGAACGTGCGCCCAACGCGCCGATCAGCTAGGGCCGAGGGTGGTGCCGAGCGCCAATCGCACGGCCCTCGCCGCTGCCTGGGACGAGGCCGGGGAGCGGGCATACGCTGGAATTGAGCAGTTGTGCAGCCGCCTCCAGCGGCCCTTGGACGCCGGAATGCGACCGCTGCTCGAAGCCATGCACGCCTATCTGGCGGCGCGACCGGCCGCGTTGGGCAGCGTAGATTACAACGCACGCAACGCAGTCGTTGAGCCGGGGGGAACGCGCATCTACTTCCTCGAATTTGCCAAAATTGGTTGGGACTGGACGGAACGGCGCTTGACGCAGTATACTACTAGCATGGGCAGCGGCCGGCAGGACGGGCGCATGTGCTCGCTGCTGGACGCGCCGGCCGCGCGTTTGTACGCCGAGGAGTCCGGGCGCAGCGATGGCGCACGGGCGCTCGATTATCACCGAGTCTTTTTTCTTCTCAACAGCGCGGCCTTGTTGTGCGCGGCCCTCGATGGCGAGCCGCACGCGCTGGCCCTGCGTCAACGCTGGAAAAGGCCCTATGCGCGGCTGCGGCAATGCGCGGCCATGCTGGCCGAGGGCCTGAGCACGGACCCAAGCGCGGCCGAGTTCAGAGGCCGGTTGCAATTTTGTACATCACCACGCGGAGGTACCCTATGAGCGAGTGGAACACGCTTGACTTCAAGCCCCGGGCCCGGGGTATGATCATCGGCGATATTCCCTGGCTGGCGCGCATAGCCGACAAGGCGCGGGCGCACCAGCAAGAGCGCATCGGCGACTACGTATTTCCCTGACCGGCCGACATGCGCTTCCTGGAGGAAGTGGAGCTGACAGCCGCAGCATTTGCAGAGATGGTGGCCGCATCCGCAGATGACGATGCACTGATCGAAAAGATGAAAGCGCACTTGGCCGGAAAGCACTAGCATGAGCACCCCAGCGCAAACAGCGCGCAGACCAAGGCGGAGAGTGCGGGAGCTGGAGGTGGAGGTCGTCCACGTGCGCCGCGACACCCCAGACACCACCACGCTCTTTATGTCCACTGGCGACGAGCCGATCGAATACGAAGCCGGCCACTTCTGCACCATTGATCCCCATCAGTTCGGCGAGTTGGAGCACTTCACCGCCTATTTAGAAGATCAAAAGGGGCAGCGGGAAAAGCCGCGGGCCTATTCCATGGCTTCTGCACCGCACGAGCAGGACCTTGCCATCACCATCAAAGAAGAGCGCTACGAGAGCGGCCAGACCCCGTACCCGCCGCTGCTGTCGCCGCTCTTGACGTACTACATCCAAGAGGGCCGGCGGCTGGTCATCAGCGGTTTTACCGGGGCGTACACCTTTCCCGCCGATGTCTGCGAGCGCACCGAGCACATTGTCCACGTGTGCGCTGGCAGCGGCATCGTGCCCAACAGGAGCCTGATCAAGGAGAGCCTGCACCGCGGCGACCCGCTCAGGCACACCTTGCTGTTTAGCAACAAGACGCGCAGCGACATCATTTACTTTGAGGAATTCGAGGTGCTGCGGGCGCAGTATCCCGACCGGCTCAACGTGATCCACTGCATCACCCGCGAAGACCCAACTGGCATTCGCGGCGCCCGCAACGGGCGCATCTCCGGGGCACTCTTGCGCGAAGTCGCACCCGATCCCTCCAAGGTGATGGCCTATAGCTGCGGCCCGGGCATCACGCCCTACGAGCGCCGGGCGGCCCGGGCCAAGGGCGAGGTCCCGGAGCCGCGCTTCGTCGAAAACATGGTCGCACTCTTGCGCACACACGGGTTGGACAAAAATCAGATCCGGCAGGAAAGCTGGGGGTGAATGAAGTTGATCGTGCAGATTCCCTGCTTTGACGAAGAGCAGACCCTGCCCGCTGTAATCCGCGACATCCCGCGCCAAGTGCCCGGCATCGACCAAGTCGAAATTTTGGTCATTGACGACGGCTCCAGCGACCGCACCAGCGCGGTGGCGCGCGAGTGCGGTGCCGAGCACGTAATTCGCTTTCCGCACAACCGGGGGTTGGGGCAAGCCTTTAAGGCCGGTTTTGACGCTTGTCTGCGGCTGGGGGCCGACGTCATCGTCAACACCGATGGCGACAACCAGTACTGCGGCGGCGACATCGGCAAGCTAGTCGCGCCCATCCTCGGCGGCCGGGCCGACATGGTCATCGGCGACCGGCAGCCGCAGGCCATTGCCCATTTCTCCTTCCTCAAGCGCTGCCTACAGGGCTTGGGCAGCCGGGTGATTAGCCGCCTCGCCGGCGTACAGGTGCCGGATGTGGCCAGCGGCTTTCGCGCCTTTAGCCGCGAGTGCGCACTCCAGCTTTCGACCTTTACCCATTTCGACCACACGGCCGAGCACGTGATCGAGGCCGGCTACAAAAACTTGGCCGTGACCTCGGTCGCGGTCCGCACCAACCCCAAGACGCGCGAGTCGCGCCTCTTTTCCAACATCGGCAAGTTCGTCTTCAAGTCCGCGGAGATCAGTTTGCGCACCTATGCGCGCTACGCCGCGCTCAAGATATTTGCCACCTGCGGCATTTTGACCTTTGTCGCCGGCTTTTGCCTCGGCGTGCGCTTTCTCTACTTCTTCTTTTGTACCGACGAAGGGGGGCTGCACGTGCAGTCGCTGATTTTGGCGGCGATTCTGCTGTTGGCCGGGTTTCAGATGTTTCTCACCGGCGTCATAGCCGATTTGATCGCCACCAATAGGGACTTGCTCGAAGACGCGTTGCAGCGGATCAAGAAGTTGGAATTGCGGAGCAAAAAATAATTTCCCCCATGCAAAAACCTGCGATTTACATAGACGGCCAAGAGGGGACGACCGGGCTGCGCATTCGCCAGATGCTAGCCGGACGCGAGGATGTGGAGGTGTTGCTCATTCCACCGGCGCAGCGCCGCGATCGGCGCGTACGGGCCGAGTTTCTCAGCCGAGCGGACTTGTGCGTGCTCTGCCTGCCCGACGACGCGGCCGCCGAGGCCCTCGCCTTGCTCGAAAACCCGCAGACCAAGGTCATCGACACGAGCACGGCGCGCCGGGTCCATCCCGAGTGGGTCTATGGGCTGCCCGAGATTGCACCCGCGCACAAAGAGCGGATTCGCCGCGCACAGCGAGTCGCCAATTGCGGTTGTTATCCGGTCGGCTTCATTCTCGCCGTGCGGCCCCTCATCGCACAGGGGCTGCTCCTGCCCACTGCGCCGCTGGCCATCAACGCGGTGTCCGGCTATTCTGGCGGGGGGCGCACGATGATCGCCGAGTACGAAGGAGAGGGCGGGCACAAGCCTTTCTGCCTGTACGGCCTCGATGGCGCGCACAAGCACTTGCCCGAGATGTGGAAATTCAGCGGGTGCGAAAAGCAACCGCTCTTTGTGCCGGCCGTCGATCATTCGTTCTGCGGCATGGTCGTCAGTACGCCGCTGGCCGCGGAATTTTTCGCCCGTCCCCGCGTCAATCGCCAAGCAGTGTACGAGGTCTGGCGCGCGTACTACGCAGACTGTCCCTTTGTGAAGTTGATCGAGCCGCAAGACGCCGTCCTGCGCGACGACAAGTTCCTCGACCTAACCGAGTTGAGCCACACCAACTTCGTCGAGCTATCGGTCTGGGGCGACTCGGAGCGGGGGTTGGTTTTGGTCGGGCGGCTCGACAACCTCGGCAAAGGGGCGTCGGGCAATGCCGTGCAGTGCCTCAACTTGATGCTCGGCTGCGACGAAGCCGCAGGGCTAGGGCTAGATGCTGGTCGATAGCCACTGTCATCTCGACCAATTCGCCGATGCGGCCGCCGTGCTCGCAACGGCCACCCAAGCCGGGGTGGGGCAGGTCGTCGCCGTCAGCGAAAGTGCCCGCTCTATGCGCACCGTGCTCGCGCTCAAGCGGCGGCACCCAGACCAAGTGTTAGCCGGGCTGGGCTTGCATCCAGCTTGGGTCACCCAAGCCACAGGCGCAGAACTCGCAGACGCGCTCGCCTATCTGGCCGCGCATCTGCCCGAGGCCGATGTCCTCGGCGAGGTTGGCCTCGACTACAAATGGGCGACCAGCCCGGCCCAGCAAGCCCAGCAGCAAGACGTCCTCGCGCAACAGCTCGCGCTCGCGGCACAGTGCGGCAAGCCGATCAACCTGCACTCGCGTCGCGCCCAGCGGCAGACCTTGGAGCGGGCCGTGGAATTTCGCCGCCGCACCCAGCTCAACGCCCAGTTACACTGGTTCACCCAGTCTAAAAAACTCGTGCGGATCTGCCGAGCGGAGCGGATCTACGTGTCCGTTGGTCCGTCCGTTTTGTGCGACCCCCAGACCCAAGCCGTGGCCGCGACCATCGACCGCGAGTTGCTGCTGTTGGAGACGGACGCGCCCGTGGCCATCGGCGGGGCTGCGGGCCATCCGGCGCAGGTGGCAGCAGTCGCCGCCAAACTAGCCGAACTCATCGGGTTCACCGCGGAAGAGGCCGCCGCCAATTGGGCGCGCTATTTGGGCAAGCTGCCGTGAAAACACGGGCTGCGGTTTTACCATAGTATCAGCGCACTTGCGACAATCGGTAACAGGAGGAACCATGCCAACGAGCATTTTTGTCCTTGCTTTCGCCCTCGTCTTTTGCGGGCTAGCAGGACCAGTGAGCGCCCAACAAGGCCTAGGAAATTTGGAAAATCTGATCGATCTCGGCGGCGGCGGAGGCAAACTCCAAGCCCTTTCCACGTCCGACCTGCCGGATCTAAATCAGGATTTGATCTCCGGTAAGGCGCGCTTGCCCAGCAGTTTAAGCGCGGATAAGACGCGCATCGGCCAAGATCGCGATATAGACCCAGACACGTACATCGTCGGCCCCAACGACGTATTGCAGCTCTATATCTGGGGCGAATTCGACCAGCCCTATACGTTGCAGATCGATCCAGAGGGCAATGTCCTCATCCCCACTGTCGGCTCGTTCCACATTTCGGGCCTGTCCCTGACCGCGGCCAAAGAGCACCTCTCGACCGCAGTCCGAAACAAGTATCCCAACGTAGAACTCAGTATCTCCCTCGTGAGTATGCGCTTCTTCACGGCGTACGTCACCGGCGCAGTAATAAACGAGGGCAGCTTCACCATCCATCCGACCACGCGGGTTGCAGATATAATCAATCGGGCCGGCGGCTTTAGGGGCCGGTTGCAAGGGATCGCTTCGCCGGGTCAGGGCATCGATGAGCAGCTCCTGCGCGCGAATCAAGGCACGAACCGCGACATAGGCCGGCGCTCCATTGAGCTGATCCACCGCGACGGCACCAGCGAGCGCGTGGATCTCGACATGTTTCTCGCCACCGGCGATCTCGCGCACAACCCCTACGTGCGCATGGGCGACGTGGTCCACGTCTCGTTTCGCAAGCATTCGGTGCATATCTTCGGCGCGGTCAACGAAGAGGGCGAATACGAGTTCCTGCCCGGGGACACCCTCGGCGACCTCGTGACATTGGCCAGGGGCTTGCACCGCTCCAAGCCCCTGATCAGCGCCGAACTCTGGCGCTTTCAGGAGGGAACCGAGCAGGCCGAAGTCATCGAACTGAGCGGCGACAAAGAAGCAATGGAGGAGTTAGACTACGAGAAAATCCGCCACATTGCGCTACGCCCCAACGACGCGGTCTTCATCCGCGCACGGTCGCTGTGGCAGTCCACGCACACGGTCGTGATCTCTGGCGAGGTCGCTTTCCAAGGCCGCTACCGCATCGAACCCGGCGTCACCCGCGTCAAGGACGTGGTAGCCGCGGCCGGCGGCCTAACCGGCGAGGCGTCGCTCATCGGCGCCCGAGTGATCCGCACCAAGGTACGGGCCGAGAGAGACCCCCAGCTAGAGCAGCTAAAGAGACAGAGCGAGGTGGCTGGCCTCATCTACATGAACATTGAGGATAGGGCCTATCTCAAGACCAAAACGCGCGAGGAAAAGGGGCGGGTCGCCGTCGATTTCGAGCGGCTGTTTGTCCATGGCGACGAGGGGCAAAACATCCTGCTCGCCAGCGGCGACGTGATCTTTTTCCCCATGCAGCGGCACACCATCAGCGTCAGTGGCCAAGTGCAACGAGCCGGGCTGATCGACTACGAGCCAAGCCGCGACGTGCGCTACTACATAGCCAAGGCCGGCGGGTACTTATACGACGCCGACAAACGCAATGCCCGTCTAGTCCGGGCGCGCACGGGTGTGCGCGAGAAACTCAAAGACAACCTGCTAGTTGAGGTCGGCGACGAAATATGGGTGCCCCAAAAGGAGCGCATCAACTACTTGGTATTCTTCCAAGAGACTGTGCGCACCGCCGCTAGTGTCCTCGCCCTCGTACTCGCGGTGCAGACGGTGTCGCGGTAGTAATGGACCAAGCCCGCCGCCATCTCGCCCTCGTACTCGCGGTGCGGTCTCTTTAGACAAAGAATCCCAAGGAGCACTACTGGATGAATACCCGCAAAAAAGAAATCGACATCATCGATCTGCTAACGGCGCTCCACGCGGGCCGCTGGCTGATCATCGGCGGCACCTTGGCCATCTGCGTCTTGGCCGGTGGCCTCAGCTTCCTCTTGCCAAAGGAATACGAGGCCACCGTGCAAATTCTGCCCCCCCGCGAGGAGAAGCAGAGTTTCGGTTTTTCCAGCCTGCTCTCCTCCTTGCCCATACCCACCTTGCGCCTCGGGGAAAGGGGTACGCCGGCTGACATTTCGCTCGCGACCATCAAGAGCTTGACGACGCGGCGGCGGATGGTCGAGAAATTTGGCTTGATGCAGCGCTACGAGTCTCGCACCCTGACCGACGCGCTCGAAACCCTCGCCGACCAAACCACGGCCGACATGACCGAAGAGGGCATGCTCGCAGTCTCAGTACTCGACCCAGATCCGCAGATGGCCGCGGACATGGCCAATTATTACATCGTCTTGCTCGATAGCACCAACAAGCACTTCTCGCACAAGACCGCTTCCGAGCGCTTGGATTTTATCCGCAGGCTTTTGCAAGAAGAGGATAAAAAGCTAGAGGACAAGATGAAGCGGCTGGAGCAGTTCCAGTCCGAGCACAACGCCATCTCGATCGCCGACCAAGCCCGCGCGGTGATTCTGACTGCCACCTCCATGCAGACCGCCGCAATGGAGCTCGCAATTGAGCGCCAACGGCTTATGCAATCTGGTCTAGGCCGCGGCCACGACAAGGTCAAAAAGCTCGAGCGCGAAATTCTACTGCGGGAAGAGACCTTGGCTTTCTTGCGCGACGGCCTCAAACCCGCCGACAACAGCCTGCTGCAACTAAAGCTGGACGAAAACCTCTTCCTGCCGCTCAAGCAGATCCCGAGCGTGGCCCAAGAGTACGCGAACTTAGAAAAGGACGTGCTCGTGCAGACGTCCCTTTTGCTGGTCCTGCTGCAACAGGAGGCCCAAGCCCTGATCGAGGCCAAGGACGCCACTTCGACCGTGCAGGTGCTCGACCCGGCCACGCCGCCCGAAATCAAGGCCAAGCCCCAGCGCATGCTAATCGTATTCATCGCCGGCCTACTCAGCCTCATCGCCTCATTCTCCTATGTGTTAGGGGCAGTGTACATGCGAGATCTGCAACAGCGCTGGCGCGAGCGGCGATGACTATTCAAGTGAAGGTCATCAACAAGGGGGGCCAACCGCTGCCCACCTATGAGACGGCGCACAGCGCCGGCCTCGACTTGCACGCGGCCTTGTCAAAAGCAGTGGTCTTAGCGTCCGGCGAGCGCACCCTCATTCCCACGGGCCTATTCCTCGAAATCCCCCCGGGCTACGAAGCGCAGGTCAGGCCGCGCAGTGGTTTGGCCCTCAAGCGCGGCCTGACCCTGCTCAACGCCCCGGGCACAATCGACGCCGACTACCGGGGCGAAGTCGGCGTCATTGTGGTCAACCTTTCGGCCGAGGACCAGCGCATCGCCCCGGGCGACCGCATCGCCCAGCTCATTTTCGCGCCGGTGACGCGCGGCGAGTGGATCGAGGCCGAGACGCTCGCTACAACCGAGCGCGGCCGCGGCGGCTTTGGCTCGACCGGGGTGTAGCTTGCCGGAAAGCATCTGTACCAATGAATTGGCCGCTGGGTCCCACAACCCGGCGGCCTTTTTTGTGAGCCGAGCCGACGCCCGGCCGCAAGAAAAGGGACGATGGGGCCTTTTACCATGAAAATTCGGACTTGTATTCCGAATTTTCATGGGAGACCATCGAACAACTCAGTGTGCAGATGATCAATTCGCGTGAGCAGTAGCTAGGAGTCATCGCGCCGCGTCGTCCAACTACAATAAAAAAAACAAACATGGAACGCGTTTATTTTACGCCTTGGATCGGCGACAACTACCGGAGTGGTCGTCGTTTTGGAAAACGAGTACTCGTTCTTGGCGAATCGCATTATGAGTGGGACGAAGGTACGCCGCGATTACGACCCAATCTGACAATTCAGTGTATCGAAGAGCAGCTATCAGGTGAAGCAACTCATGCGTTCTGGACGAAAATTGCTATCGCGTTATTGAACAAGCATCCTTCCATCGAGGACAAAAGAGAGTTTTGGCATTCCGTTGCTTTTTACAGCTACATTCAGGAGAGCGTTGGTTTTGGAGCACACAAACCTCCCACCAAGGAGATGTGGAACAGAGCCCCTGAAGCGTTCAACAAAGTGCTTTCTGAACTTTGCCCTCAATTTATCGCAGTACTTGGCTATCGATTGTGGGAAAAAATTCCAGAAGATGGCTCACAAGGGCCGACGGTAAGCGATGCTCGCGGCAATGACGTACACATTTGGTGCTGGGAAGGCATGGGCGTTTCGGATGATGCATCCGTCGGGATCGTTCAGTTCTCGGAGTTGGCATACCCCTTTGATGCAAGCACTTAAGCGTACGCCGGGTTCACACTAATGCGCTCTACCGCAGGCTCTCGACTACAATGGTGTCCAGAAGCATTGTCAAGAAGAATGACGATTTGGTAGTGGACCAATTTGAAACTCTAATGGTAATAAAGGAGTATCCATGTCACTACCTACGATTTTGTTTGGGAAACAGATAATTTACTATGATGGCGAGCAATCCAATGACTTTGACCGTCGTACCTGCAATTAAAGCAATAAGCACTCCATCCGGGAGGGCAAAATCGCCTACGTTAAATCCAGAAAAAAAGAGAACTGTGGATAGTATCATGAGCCATCCGACAACGAGGAAGTATATCAAATATCCGTATTTCTTGCGATTTTCTATATTTTGCTCATCGCTTCGATTGTTCAATTTTATACGTTCAAGTTCAGCCTCGGCAATCTGTTGTTCGATGTTATCCTCGCCTGTGCTCTCTCCCGGGGGGATACGCCTTAATTTATTTTTTTCCTCGTCTGTCATAGAAGGCGTTCCTTATAGTATTTTTCTATAAGAGCATTATCTATATTAGCATTTTTTATTGGATCCACCTTTTTGCGTATTTGACTCCAAGGGCTACCTTCTTCATGTGTCATAGCAGACAACTCACCGGCACTAAAGCGGCCATATAGTTCCCATATCCGGTTGAGAAAAGCAATGGTACGCTCATCATCAGGCTTGATGCGGGGTATGTGGCTATCCCATTTTTTAAGAAAATAAGTCCACGCTAATGCCGGTTCAAGGATTGGCCCTGAACCAAATCGCTTGAATTCGTGATAGATAGAGGGAAAGACCGGCCCATATTTCCATGCTTCAGCCAACTCATCTTGGACAAGGGGTTCCCCATAAAGGGCCAAATGCCAACTATGAGCAATATAGACCAACTTTTGAATCTTTAACGGCGAAATAGCCTTTTTGGCCGAAAGTTCGAAGAAGTAGTTGGCGATCTCCTTTGCTGAGTATGAGTATTCCATGTCCCTTTCTCCTATTCAAAGGATCATATAATGAACAAATGAATACCCTTTAACCGCGTCAACACGTTTCGTATGTATCTATTTTGCATATCTATGGAATAACGCGGTTTAAGCCGCGCCCCCAGCCAATGCCGGCAAGAAGTGGACCTCGCTTTGCGGCCCCACCTTGGCCCGCAACCCGGCCGCGACGATTTCGCCATCCACCGCAACGGCGATCTCGGTCTTGATGCGGTCGCCGTCGAGAATCCGCTCCTTGAACTTAGGGTAGCGGGCGTCGAGCGCGGCAATGACCTCGCGCACGGTCGCGCCCTCTACCTCTACTTGCTGCTGACCGTCGGTCAGCTTTTGCATCAGCGAAGGAATCCAAACTACGGGCATGATGGGCTAACCGGCGGCCTGTGCGGCCCGTTCCTCGTGCGCCTGCAACGCAGCGACAATGCGGTCGGGCTTCATGGGCAATTCCTGTGGACGCACGCCCACGGCATCCTCAATGGCCGCGGCGATGGCCGCGGGCGGCGGGGCAATGTTGGCCTCGCCAACGCCGCGCACTCCGTAGGGATGGCCCGGGTTGGGGACCTCGACGATGATGGTCTCAATCATCGGCAGGTCGAGGCTGGTCGGGATCCGGTAGTCGAGATAGCTGGAGTTGTCGAGGTGGCCGTCGCGATTGTAGAAGTACTCCTCGTTGAGGGCCCAGCCAATGCCTTGGGCCGAGCCGCCCTGCATCTGGCCCTCGACGTACGCCGGGTGAATGGCCCGGCCAGCGTCTTGGACGACCGTAAAGCGCACAATCTCGACCTTGCCGGTCTCGGGATCCACCTCGACATCGGCGATATTGGCCGCAAAGGAGCCGCCAACGCCCGAGTCTGGATTCACGGTGGCGCGGCCAATGACCGGGCCGCCGGTCTCTTCGAGTCGGCCGGCCAGTTCCTTAAAGGTCAGCGCGTTATCGCCAGCACGGAAGACGCCCTCGGCAAACTCGACTTGGCTTACTTCAACCTCCCAGAGCTGAGCCGCACGCTCGCAGAGCTGGTCCCGCACGTCGAGGGCGGCCTTGTACGCGGCCCAGCCAGTGGCGTACGTCACCCGGCTGCCGCCGGTTACGTCCGTGTGGCCAATTGAGTCCGTGTCGCCCACCTGCGGTTTGACGTCTTCGGCCCGCAAGCCCAAGGTCTCGGCAAACTGCATGGCGACCGACGTGCGCGTACCGCCGATGTCGGTCGAACCCTCGACTAAGCTGACCGTGCCGTCTGAGTTGACGCTGGCCGTGCAAGAGGACTTCAGCCCGACGTTGAACCAATAGCCGACCGAGATGCCGCGCCCTCGGTTGGGGCTAGCGGGTGCTGGACTCTGGTAGTGCTCCGAATTGGCGATGGCCTCCAACACCTCCTTGCAGCCCATCTTAGGATACACCACGCCGTCAATGCGGCGAGTGCCGGTCGTCGCGCTGTTTTTGCGCCGGATCGCCAGCGGCGCCATCCCCAATTCAGCGGCCAGCAGATCGACCACGTGCTCGGTGGCGAAGGCCACCTGCGTCGAACCCGGGGCGCGATACGCAAAACTGCGCGGCTTGTTGACCACTACGTCATAGCAGTCGATCCGGCCATCGGGTATGTCGTAGCACGAGAACACGCACATCGCGGCCGCGCCGACCAAGCCGCCGGGATACGCCCCAGACTCAAAGGCGATGTAGGCGTCGGCAGCCACGATCTTGCCGCTTTTGTCAGCACCCATCTTGATCTTGATGTACGACCCGGGCGTCGGGCCGGTGCTCTCAAAGACGGCCGGCCGGGTCATCACCATCTTGACGGGTTGGCCGGTCGCCTTGGAGAGCAAAGCGGCGACCGGCTCCAAGTAAATCGGGATTTTGCCGCCAAAGCCGCCGCCGATTTCCTGGGGCACGACCTTGATCTTGGAAATGGGCATGTCCAAGACCGCGCCGACTTGGGCACGCGCGGTGAACGAACCTTGGGTGCTGGTCCAGATCGTCAGTTGGCCATCGGCGTTCCAACTCGCCGTGGCGTTGTGCGGCTCAATGTACCCTTGATGCACGGTGGCGGTCTGGAACTCGCGCTCTACAATCACGTCGGCCTCGGCAAAGGCTTTGTGCGGGTCGCCGAGCTTGTGCTCAAAGTGAGTGGCGAGGTTGCTCTTGCGGCCCGTGTCTTCCCCAAACTCTTGGGTGGTCATGTCGTCGTGGAGCTGGGGCGCACCCTCCTGCATGGCCTCGCGCACGTCGAGCACTGGCTCTAGGACCTCGTACTCAACTTCGATCAGGTCGAGTGCCTCTTCGGCAATATGGACGCTAGTAGCGGCTACCGCGGCGATTGGATGCCCGCTGTACAGGGCCTTATCCGTGGCCAGCACATTGTCGCGCAGGTATTTGAGCCGGGCCGGGCCTTCGCCGAGATCGACGACTTGGTCTCCGGCGTCGGGCAAATCACGGCCAATGAGAACGGCCTTTACTCCGGGCAGGGCGGCGGCCTTAGCAGTGTCTATGGACTTGATGCAGGCATGGGCGTGGGGCGAGCGCAGGACCTGTCCGTAGAGCAAGCCGGCCAACCGGGTGTCGCCGCCGTAAATGGCGCGCCCAGTGACCTTATCGACGCCGTCGTGGCGGATGGGGCGAGTGCCAATGACTTTATAGCCATTCGTGGCAGACATGGCGTTCCTCCTCGTTGGGTTCAGGCGCTTTGGCGCACTTCCTCAGCCGCGTCGAGGACGGCGCGGACGATCTTGTCGTAGCCCGTGCAGCGGCACAAGTTGCCAGCCAGCCAGTGCCGCACCTCGTGCTCGGAAGGGTTGGGGTTGTAGTCGAGCAGGGCCTTAGAGGCCACCAAAAATCCCGGGGTGCAAATACCGCATTGGAGCGCGGCGTGTTCGAGGAATTTCTGCTGTACCGGATGCAGGCTATCCGGGCGGGCAAGGCCCTCGACTGTGTCTATCGCCTTGCCCGCGGCCTCGACGGCCAGCATCAGACAAGAATCCACGAGGACGCCGTCGACGGCGATGGAGCATGCGCCGCAGTTGCCGTCGTTGCAGCCCTCTTTGGTGCCGGTGAAGCCGAGCGTCTCGCGCAATACTTCGAGCAGGCTTTGGCGCGGTTCGCAGAGAAATTCGGTCGGCTCTCCGTTGATCGTGGTCTGGACGTGTGTTTTGCTCATGTACCTTAACTCCGAATTTGGGCCGCCTGTTGCGGCGAGTGGACGTCTAATACCTTCTAGCCAGCCGCTTCCTGCACGGCGTTGGCCACGAACTGGCCGCGGGCCCGGGCCACAGCACCCGCGAGTGTGCGCTTGACCAGCACCCCAACGAGGTGGGTGCGAAACTCGGCCGGGCCGCGCATATCGGAAATCGGCCGGGCCGCGCTCTGAGCCATTGCGGCAGCCGCTGCGATGGCCTCGTCTGAGACGGCTTGGCCCGCGAGGCTGTCGCCGGCCTCGCGAGCAAAAATCGGCGTGGGGCCGACCGCGGCGAGCGCAATGCGCACGGCCTTAAACTCCTTGCCGCGATTGGCCAAGCTGACATGGGAGGACACTCCGACGACGGCGATGTCCATCTCGTTGCGCGGAATGAAGCGCTGGTAGTGCGAGCCGGTGTTCTTCTTGGCAATCGGGATCTGGAGAGAGACCAAAATCTCGCCGGGTGCGAGTACGCTGCGGCCCGGGGCAGTGCAAAAATCCTCTACCGCGACTTGGCGCTTGCCGTCCGGCCCGGCGATGTGGCACACGGCCGAGTGGGTAATCAGGCTGGGGATCGTGTCCGCGCTGGGAGAGGCGTTGCACAAATTGCCGCCAAAGGTGGCGCGGCCCTGTATCTGGATGCCGCCGATAATGGCAGCCGAATCGACGAGCCCGGGATACCGCTCGACGATTGCCGGGTCATTGTACATGCGCCAGCAGGACACGGCCGCGCCGATGACCAAACCCCGGCGGGGGCCGTAGGAAAGCTCGTTGGCTTCGGGGACATTCTTGATGTCGATAATGCAGTCGGGCGCAAAACGCTTCCCGCGCAATTGGACGATCAAGTCGGTGCCACCGGCGAGGACGCGGGCGGCCTCGCCCTTTGCGGCCTTGAGGGCCACGGCCTCGCGCAACGTGCTAGGGGCGCAGTATGCAAAATCTTTCAAGGAAAAGCCTCCTCGCTTGTAAGTGTTCGCTGCGTTCGCGCCTAATTATGGAACGCTCCACCCCTGCTGTCAAGAGCGGCAAAAGAGGCTGGATAGCTGGATTTTTTTTCGGGGAAACCCCGTCGTGAGGTGCTTCAATCCGCGGACGACTGAGCCGACGAGGATGCACCCTAAGGCAGCTTCATCATCTTCTTGGCTCCCACTTGCCCATCCACCTCAACCCGATAGAGGTACACGCCGGCGGCCACATTCCTGCCCACCTCGTCGCGGCCATTCCAAGTAAAACGATGGCTCCCCGCCCCCAGTGGACCGTCCCACACCTGCCGCACCCGACGACCCAACACGTCGTACACCGTCAGCGACACCCCGGCCGCGTCCGTCGCCAAATCGAGGGGAATCACTACAGCCGGATTAAACGGATTGGGATAGCTGTCGCCCAGCCGATGCTGCGCTGGTCGTGCTGCCGCCGCCATCACTGCCGTCGGCTGCCCAACCCCCGAATTCTCGAGCACATGTACGCCACCCAAGGCCGGATCCAACACCACCAAGTCCAGATCGCCGTCGTCATCCACATCGCCGGGCAGCACCCCAGTCCCATCGCCAGTCAAGCGATGCGTCTCCCCTTCTCGGGTTGGACGCAAGCCCCCACCCCACTCGACAAACACCCCAAAGCCCGACGCCCGGTTGCCGCCGACAAACGCCCAATCATCTACCCCATCGGCGTTCAAATCGCGCACCACCACTGGCGAGCGCAGAAATAGCTGCTCGTCGTACAGCACCTGCTCAATCCCTCCTTCGGACAGCCCTCGCACAACGAGTCCCATGTCCCCTTCAAAGGGGTTGCGTTGGAGCGCCCCAACCCACTCCCACTGCCCATCGCCATCAAAATCGCCCCCGGGAATCTCCCAAGTGTGTTCGATCAAGTCCCAGAGGGCTTCGAGGTCTTGCGGACTCATAGTGAGCACCTCGATCTGGAGATCCGGCCCGATAGACCAAACCGCTATTTCGGAGCCTACCCTTATCACCAGCTCGTCTTGGCCATCGCCATCCATATCGCGGGCGAGTACATACCAAAATCCCGGCAGGTCTCGGGCATACCCGATGCGCGCACTTGCAAAGGCCCCGCTACCATCGTTGAGGGCCATGACCCAGCCCCAAGCGGGTCTCCAGCCGGAGGGGGGATCACCCGCATAAGGGGCATATCGAGGCGAGAAAAGATCTAAGTCGCCATCGCCATCTAAGTCGATCAAGACGCCGCTCCCCCCTACGTACCCTAAACCCGGGGCAATCGGATAAAACACCGGTGGCGCAAAAAGACCGGGATTATTAAAGGGAAAATACTTCACCGGCGGCCGGGCTAATTCACCCTGTGAGCGCTCTTCAGGGCCGGTCAACTCAACCCAGTCGAGCTCAAAATGCCCGACCAACTCATCCACCGCCCGAGGCTTCTCCGCTTCGTTTAGATCCAATGTAAAATGCAGCCGAATATCCCGTAAAGACCCCTCCCACACGATCTCATCTTGGCCGGCGAGGATAAACTCTACTTCCTGCCACTCGGTAGTATAAGCGAGGTCTATGGAGGGGAGCCCAAATCGGCCCAGATGTTCTGGATCGAGCCCTGGTGCCGCGAGGTTGTGCTCATTGGTCCAAGCAAGCCTAACGCGCCCGGCCGTAGGGCGATCATGCACGGTGCGGAACCGGACCCGCACCCGGTCGAACAGATGCGAATCGTAGCCAATGGGATAAGAAATCAAGGCCACATTTGGACCAGGATTCCTCTTCCCCACCACCGAGGGCGAGACATCAACCCTCCACACGCCGCCTTCAACCTCCCCCGGAAACAAGTAAAATTCACTTGGTCCACCCCATTCAAAAGCTCTTTTGGCGGACCACCCTTGCGCTGTTCCGTCGTCGAAATCCCACTTGATTGCCTCGGCGAGGCCGGGCCATAGCACTAAGCATCCAACAACGGCGAATTTCAACACGATGGCACCTCCCTAGAAATTGCCAGAAAACGGCGTAGCGAAAAGAGGCCAATCGACTACCAAATAATGGCCAGCGACAGGCCGCATCAACAGCTTCTCGTCAATCGCTCCCTACCCCGGCCTCCAAGCTCCAATAGATCGTTTCGATCCAGCGCTGCGTTGGCACGAAAGACCACTCCCACGACGCCCATTGCGGGTTGAGGCCCTCTGCGCTGATCTGGTCGAGGGACAGGCCCTCTGCGCGGCGCGTGCGCACACTGGCCGTGGTTTCCACCAACATGCGGTGGTAGATCTTCAGCTCGTCAAGCGTGGCGAGCGGGCCGTGGCCGGGGATGATTTTCGCGTCTGCGGGAAGCTGGTCGATGAGTGTGGCGATGTGTTGCGTCAGGGTCTCGACATCGCCGCCGTACTCTAGATCGACAAAGGGGAAGAGGCCGTTAAAAAACAGGTCGCCAAGGTGGGCGATCTGGGCGTTGATGAAGAATACGGCGATGTCCCCGTCGGTATGGGCGCGGGGGAAGTGAACGGCGCGGATTTCCTCGCCGTTGAAGAACACGGACGCCGACTGGGCAAACGCAATTTTTGGCAAGGCAACGGCCGGCGCAGGTTCAATGAACCGCTTGCCAAATTCACCGCCCGTCGCTAGGCGTTTGCGGACATTGGCGTGGGCCAAAATCGCGGCGTGCTGGCCAAAGGCGCGGTTGCCGCCGGTGTGGTCGGCGTGGAAGTGCGTGTTAAAGATGTACTGGGGCTGCTTCGACCTGAGCCCAGCCGCAGGGCCGGCAAAACGGGCTAGCGCGGCGCACACTGCATCGGCTTGCGACGCCAATTTGGCATCCACCAAAAGAATGCCATCATCGCCGACGCAAACCCCGACATTGCCACCGCCGCCTTGCAGCATGTACACCTTGTCACTGAGCTGGGAAAGCGACAGCTCGGCGGTCGCTGGCCCAGCAGCCAACAGCGGGGCACAAAGTGCCGCGATTAACAAGCGCATGTTCCTTTTTCCTCCGTGATTAGGCTAACGGTGAAGACCCCGACCAGCACAGAGCCAGCCTTTCAAAAGTGTCAGGGCGGGAATCAGAGGGCCTCTTAGCAGCGGTCTGAAAACTCGCGTCGGGCCGTTAGGTCCTAGGACGGAGGGCGTCTCGCCCTCCACCCTGCGCGGGCAAGCTGCCCTCGCACCCAAGCTATGGGCCGCAGAGGACCGCACGACGGGTTTGGTCGCGCCTAAAGGCGCGGTGAAGCAGACCGCTTCTTAGTAGCGCACAGGCCGGACGATGCGCAACGTCAGATTCCCTTCTTCGACAATGAAATACCGATTGACCGGCAGGTCGGTAAAAATTTCGCAGTGCTGGTCGGGCCAGCGCACTTCGAGCGTATCGACCCGCCCGACGCGCCCCAGCCCGAAGTGGAGGCGGCGGTCCTCGCTGGAGAGGAAACTGCTGCCGCAGATGAGGTCGCGGATCTGCGTCCGCTTGCCAGCGACGAGTCGCGCTCGGGCACCAATGCCATCGCGGTTGCCGCGCGTACCAACCAAGCGCAGGCCCAGCCAATTCTGCCGGTTGCCTACATCGTTCCGCAACAGGGAGGGCCGATCGTCGAGATTGGCAACAAAAACATCCAAGTCGCCGTCGTCGTCAAAGTCGAGCACGTTGGCTCCGCGGCTGACGCGGGGCACCTCGGAGCTGAGCGCGATCCGAGTAAACGTTCCGTCGCCAACATTGGCAAAAAGATGATTGGGCTGGGCATACGCACTGCCGCTGCCGGCGCGGTCGATCTGCGGGTACACGTGGCCGTTGGCCACCAAAAGATCGAGATCGCCATCGTTGTCAAAATCGCCGAAACCCGCGCCAAAGCCCACGTGCGCCCACCCGGTGCGTACCAGGGCCGCTTCCGCGCTGACATCCGCAAAAGTGCCGTCACCCTCGTTGCGATAGAGGGTATTGTACTCGCCTTCAAAATGCGTGGCGAGCAAATCGGGGCGGCCGTCGCGGTCGTAGTCACCCCAAGCCACGCCCATGCTCGCTTGGATTTGTCCGCTGCGGCCATAGGCCAAGCGGGCCGGGAGGGAGCGGTCGGTAAAGCGGCCGTCGCCGCGATTGCGATAAAAAAAGTTCGGGCTGGAGTCGTTGGCCACGAATAAGTCGGGCCAGCCATCGGCGTCCGCGTCCGCAAACAGCACGCCCAAGCCGTAGCCTGGGGAGGGGTGGTTGAGGCGCGCCCAAGCGGTGACGTCGGCAAACTCGTCCCCGTCGTTGCGATAAAACACGTCCGCAGCCCCCAGCAAGCCCCGCGGTCCGACGAAGACCTCCACCCCCTTCCACTGCGCCCCCAAGCGCTCGACCGCAGCGGAATCGAATACCGCATAGCTCGCCACATACAGGTCGAGGTCGCCATCGCGGTCGTAGTCGGCCCACGCCGCGCCCGTGCTCCAACCGGGCGCAGCCACGCCAGCCGCTGCGGCCACATCGACAAAGCGGTCGCCGTCGTTGCGGTAGAGCAAATTCTCCCGCAATTGGGTCGCGTATAGGTCTTGATCGCCATCGTTGTCAAAGTCCGCGCTGGTTGCACCCATGCCCCAACCGCGGCCCGCGAGCCCGAGCACCTCGCCCACATCGACAAAGCCGGCCGGGCCATCGTTGCGGTAGAGCGCGTGGCCGCCGCCTTGGCCGTTGACCCAGTACAGGTCTTGGTCGCCGTCGTTATCAAAATCCAGCGCGGCTGTGCCGCCGCCTTTGGCCTCGGGGATATAGCCCTTTTCCGCGCTGCCGCTCGCGTGGACGCGGGTCAGGCCGAGTTCGGCGGCCACATCGACAAAGGGCGCAAGCGGCTCGGCTGCGGCCCAGCACGTCCACAGGATGGTCGCGCAGAGGCCGCTGACTATGTTTGGGGGAAACCTAGTACACACTGGCGACGAGTTTGGTGATCGTAGTTTGCTCGCCTTCGGCATCGACTTCCACGCCAACGCGACACAAATACAGACCCGGCGGCAGCAGCCGACCCTGTCGGTCCCGTCCATCCCAAGTCAGCCGCTGCACCCCGGCGGCGATCGCAGCCGCCCGCTGCACGCGCTGCACACGCTCGCCGTCTAACCCATAGACCTCCAAAATCAACGCCTTGGCACCTTGCACTTGGAACACCGGAAAGACCAATTCCACCACGTCGTTGATCCCGTCCCCATTGGGCGTAAACGGATTCGACGACGCGACCACCTCACCCAAAACCGCCTTGGTAAAGGGCGTAAACACGGTCAGGCCGCGGCTCGCATCCACCCGCTGCCACACTGGGTCGGCCCCTCGACCGCGCCCAACCTGCACCTCAAAGGCATTGCTCACCAAGTAGAGCGCACCGGAAAAGCGCAGCAACACGAGGTCCTGTCCCTGCGCGACCGGCGCGGGCAGCCGCACCCACAGGGAATCCGCACCGGTCGGCAGCCTCTTTAGCTGATCGCGTCCGTACTGTTCCGCGCCCACGGCCCCGTCGATCAAGTCCATGTGTCCGCCCGGCGGCAGCTCCACCAGCACTTGGTCGAACCCGCTGTTGCCGTCTCGGAACGCGGGCCGCAGAAGCAAGGTAAAGGTCTGGGGCTGCCCGCGCCGCGTCCTACCGGGGGTGATCTCGCCGAGAATTTGGCTGGCGAGGGGCGCGTCTAGCCCGAGGCGCAGGGAGTGCAGCAGCGCGGCCGCGTCTGGATCGTCCGAGCGCAGGGTAGCTTCGATCATCACGTAGCGGTGCGGACTCGGCGAGGTGATGGGCGCACCCGGGAGCGAATAAGGCGGACTCCAAGGACTCCAATCCGGGCCGGGGACGATGGTGATGGTCGAATCGCCGCGCTGAAAGCTGAGCAGTTTGCGGTACTTGGCCTCGTTCACTTCTTGGCCCGTGTTCGAAAAGTAGCGAATGTTCTGGTCGAGCTGGTTCCCGCTGCGGGTGCGGATGCGCACTTGGGTGCCGGGCGGCGCGTTGGCCGTCCACTGCATGGCCGACAGAATGCGGGCCGTGCGCCCCAATTCAATCGGCTCAGACGCCAGCGATACCTCGGGGAGAAAGCCGCGGCCGTAGAGCTGTATTTCGCGGATGGCCGGGCGGGCCGACCCCTTGATCAAGGTGTAGTCCATCCTGAAGTAACGCGCCTTGGTCAGCGGAAATACATTGTCCTGAAAGAGAATGCTGCGCTGCGCAGTCCCTTCTCCACCTTCCAAGCCACGCGCCGTCAATGCAACGTAACTCAAGCTGCCATCTGGTGCGCGGCGGCCATCGGAGAGCCCGATCGCGTAATTGGGGAACGCTTGGCTATACCGATCGCCAAAGACGATGGCAGCGCGGTTGACCCAATACCAAGTTCCCAAATCAAAATAGATATTGCGATGCGGATCCTGAAATACAACCGCCGGGTCGTTGAGGCTAAAGCCCACTTCCACGCTCCAAAAGGAGCCCCACTCGCCATCTACAGTTAGCTTTTCCGCGCCCAAGTTGCCGTAGCCGACAATCTCCCCGCCGCGGTCCAGTGCGCCGAGGCTAATGTTGTCGCCCATGGTCCACACCTCGACTTGGGTCAGCCGCGGCCTTTCCCGGCGGTAGTATTCGACCGGGCCTTGCCATTCCGCCGCAATGGCCTCGTATGCCGCTTGATCTACCGGCCGCAAAACGCCGGACGACTCGCGGCGAAAGTAGAGCACATCGCCGCGCTCTTCCTCCGGCAGACGGTTCCAGCGCCCGGCACTGATTTGCTCGGCTTGGCCCAAGTCGCTGGCCGTCCCCACCACTTGGAGGAACTGAACCAGCCGACCGGTGAGCCCGGGATCCACTTTTCGGGTAGGCTGCAACTCAAACTCATAGACGCGCTGGGATTTGTTTAACCCCTCGCTGTGGCCGGCTGGCAGGTAGTTGAAGGACTCGCTTTGCAGGAAGGCGGGATCGCCGTTGGCAGTGAGCACCTTGAACTGGAGGAATGGATCGCCTTGGCCTTCAGCCGCGAACTTCACCACCACCTTCTGCGCCCACACCAGCCGGCCCAAGTCGATTTCGACCCACCACTTGTCGAGCGCGTCCGCCAAATCCGGTTCCCAGAAGGTATCCTCCCGGCCATCTAGGATGTTTGCGGCTCCTGCTAGGTCGGTTCCGGCACGGCGGATGCCGCCCTGTACCCCATCCGCATAGGTGAACGCGCTGGCGTCCAAGGCCGCGTTGACTTGATCGCGGACAAATACAGGCCGGACGCCCTCGGCGCTGAAGTCCAAGCTGCCCGATGGGAAGCGCCACGCCGACCAGTGCTCCGGGGCGACGCTCAACCCATTGTCGTCGAGTTGATACGCTTGGCACCACGCTGGGGACGCTATCAGCAGAGCCGCGCCCACAATCGCAACGCTTTTCACGGCAGCCTCAGTGCGGATCCCCCACTCGCCAGCGGTGCTTTGCCACCCCATCCATGTCCAGTTCGATTCCCAAACCCGGCCCTTCCGGCAACACAATGCAACTGCCCTCCACCCGCAGCGGCTCGGCGATAATCTCGTCCCGCCACGCAATGCCGGTTACGAACTCCATGGGGGCTACATTCGGTATGGAGGCCATCAAATGTGCGGCCGCTATGATGCCGACCGGGCCTTTGGTGTTGTGCGGCGATATGGGGACGTGAAAGGTGTCGGCAATGGCCGCGATTTTGCGCACCTCAGTAATCCCACCGGCGTACATCAGGTCGGGCTGGGCCACGTCGATGCCGTCTAGGTCCAACAATTGGCGGTAGTGGCTCTTGGTGTTCAGCCGCTCGCTGCCCATGACCGGAATGGCGATTTCCCGCCGCACCTTGGGATAGGCGTACAGATCTTCCGGCGGCACTGGATCTTCAAACACATACAGGTCGTACGGCTCTATGGCGCGGGCCAAGCGGATGCACTGGGCCACCGTGAAGCGGCCGTGGCAATCGATCAACAGCTTGACATCCGGCCCCACCGCTTCCCGCACTGCGGCAAAGTGCGCGGCCGTCTCGGCCGGATGGCCGTCGTCTGCGTACTGACCAAAGCTGTGCCCACTCCGCGACCGCGCTCCGCCCTTGAGCGCGGTGTACCCCTCTTCCACTTTTTCCTGCGCCATGTTCGCCGAATCCTCGGGCGTGGCCCCGCCAAAGTGCGTATAGACCTCGACCCGGTCGCGGAACTTGCCGCCCAACAGCTCGACCACCGGCAGGTTCGCCACCTTGCCCTTGATGTCCCACAGGGCTTGGTCAATGCCGCTCATGGCGCTCATCCACACCGGACCTGCCATGCGCCAGATGCCGCTCAGGGAGGAGCGCAGATAGAGCTTGTGCCACAAGTACTCAATGCGCGCCGGGTCTTCGCCGATCAGCTCCTGTTTGAGATGCTCGACCGCGGCAACTACCACCGGCTCTTTGTTGGAATACGTGGCCTCGCCCAAGCCCACTAGCCCTTCGTCCGTAAAGACCCGCACAATCGTCCATTTGCGGCCCGGCGAGTCGATCAGAATGGTGTCGATATCGCGTATTTTCATCGGTTCCCTATTTTTCTTTTGAAGGATAGGCCAACATGGAAACGGATTTACTCAAGGCGTTTCCCGACGAACAAGCTTGTATTGACCATTTTGTCAAGCTGCGGTAGCCCGACGGCATAGCCTGCCCGGATTGCGAATTAGACAACTCTCTGCGTCGCGGCTGCTCTTACGTTGTGATGTTTTTATGAGTGTTTTCAATCAAACAGCGGCGACACTTCTTGCGCCACAGTGCGAGCTGCTTCTTGGTAAAAATCATCGAGAATGGACTCGTCGTCCGGTATGAAGTCCTCCCTGAAGGTCTTCTGAATGTTGAGTGCCTGCTCTAGCACCGTTTCGTCCTTGAGTACATCTTTCACTACCAACTGCACTTGGGCGTATAATCCCGCTTGTGGGGCATTAGAGCTATAGAAGCCGACCCTGTACCAGTTCACAATGTAATCCAAGGTGTAGGGGATGTCTTTGGCCGAGAGATCCATGGTGAAGCGGACGCGGCTGAACCGTTTGAGCTCGTCCAAGAGAGCCGGTCGAACCGACTCATGCAGTGCAAGGAGCTTTCTCTTAGCCTTCATCTTTTGTCGCGGGAAGATATTAAATATCCTAAAAAAGAGGTCATCATTTGAAAAGATGTCAGGATTTAGACCTTCGTATGCCTCAACTAGTTGATCAATCTGGTCAGACAAGCCCTCACTGTTGCGCGTCCTCACCAACACCTTAAAGGTTCCAGTCGGGGCATTTACCACGCCCTCCTCCTCGGACAGCTCTTCCGCCACCGGCAACCCGACGAATGGAACCAGCAGAGCCGCTGTATAATCTAAGGCTTGGAACTTGAGCAGCTTGCTTTTGCCCGCCGCTTTCGCGATCAGCGGTTCCAGCCCAACGTTCTTTTTTTTCTTTAACAGGTCGCCGGCCATATCGGCTACCCGCACCAAGTACGCCTTGGCCTCGCGCTCAGAAAAATGCGCTCCGTGCAGCGCAAAGAGCCGTTCGCCGAGGGCCGTAGATTTCTTACAATGCGTCTTTAGGTCCCGCAACAATGAGACCAAGGAATCCCGGCTTGCGGCAGCAGACAATCCAGACGCCGCACTGACCTCCGCGACGAACTCGTCCAATGTTCCCTTGTCGTCCCGCTCCAAGCGGTCGCGCAACTGTTCCAAAGCCACGCGCACAAAATCCGCCTCTTGTGCAGAAGCGGCGACAGCACTCGCCGTCATGCAGAGAAAGACGCAAGCAGCAATATGACACAACATGTTATTCATGGTATGTCTCCTCAGCGATGGCGGTAATCATCTACAGGGTTTGCCGCCGCCTTCGGATTAGTTCGGCCAAATGGACCGCTTGCGCCGACGGCAGGGCGCGACCAAACGCGGCGATGCCTGCATCAAGGCGGTCGGTTCTGTGAAGGGGGTTCCTATCAGAAGACAGGTTCGGCTGTTGACAATTCCGCGCCATTATACGCCCATTGCAAGTGTATATGGCTGGTCGAGAATCTTTGGCTGGTAGGCCCCCCCAGCATCTCCAGCGTCCGTTCCCAGCAATGGGGCGTCAACACGCCCTGCACTTCTTGGTAGCTATTGTAAGCCGTGCTCCAAGTCGGCGGCAGAAAGTCGGGATTGGCTTGCCTGAACCATTGCTCTTCCTTGGGCGTTAGCTTTTCTCTGGTCTTGGCCAAGAGTGCCGTGCCACAGTCAAAGAGCGCCTCGAAATAGTGCCCGAACTTCCGGTCGTCAACCAGCACGACCTCATAGCAAGTCCCGTCTCTACTACGCTCCTGACCGAGGTAATCCAAGGCCACGCCCTCGCCCATAAAGCGGTCAATGAAATGCCAACGCACCGCTTCGCCCCGGTCGCGCAGGGCGGCCAAATCAGGGGGCAGGGCGTCTCTATACCGCCTCCAGCGATCGTTAAACAGATCCTCAAATATCCCCCGCTCTCGCCCGGGATTTTTGCTCACATAAGACGGATTGGGGACCGCCGGGTCGAAAGAAACCTCTACCTTGTATCGTTCTTTTTTGGAGACAGCGCGATCTCCCCATCCCTCGTAGTGCCAAGTCGCCACCGGATACAGATAGGGGGTCACCGGAACCGCCGTTAGGCAAACGCCACCTTGGCAAACGGGCCTTTCTAACTCTCTTACGGTGGCCTCTATCCACACCATCGCGCTCATTGCTCGTATTGCGAGCAGACGCTTCCTACCGCCCATGGCCTCAATCGCACGCTCTATCACCTTTAGGGCTTGATCGCGGTCTGCGCCCATATTGGCTAGGGGAAAGCGCACATAGTCCTCGCGAAAGTTTTCGTCGGCGGCCAGGTGCGCCAAGAGCAAGGAGTCGATATCTACATCGCCAGACCGCTCTATCCGCAGCCTCTTTTCGAGGTGAGCCATGTCGGCGCGCACCTCGGGCGGTAGCTGCTCCGCAATCTCGCCAAGACGAGGAGATTCGACCTGTTCCTCTGCAAGCTGCGGTAGCGCAGCCTCGACAACCAAACGCTGCATTTGTCGCTCGCTCAAAGCAGGTCTCGTGGGATCAAACGCCCGCGTTTCTAGTGCGCGCGGCGGCTGACGAAAAACCACCTCAAAGGCCGATTGGGGATCGGGTGTGGAAGGAGTCAACAAGACCACAGCCAAATGCAAGAGGGCCGAAAGGAACAGGCAGACAGCCACTCTCTTGGTTTCGGTCGCAGACCAGTGCATGTCAATCTCCTTTCGTACTGTTTTCAAGCAAACAGCAAGCTAAGTTATGGTACGGCCCTGATTTAGGTTTATTTGTAATTGATCTAACTACAAATCGCATCATGCTTATACATACGCTGCAAAAAACCCTCACGCAAGGGCCGCGGCAACGTACCCAAACGCGGCGACGACTGCATCAAGGCGGTCAGTTTTGTGAAGGGAGTCTTCCTATCGGACGGGCTCGGCTGTTGACAGTTCAGCGCCATTATACGCCCATTGCAAATATACAAAGATGGTATCCCACCCATCCGTCCGTTCCCAGCGATGAGGTGTCAACACGCCTTGCACTTCTTGGTAGCGATCGTAAACAGTGATCCAAGTCGGCGGCTTGGCATTGCGATTGGCTTGCCTGAACCAGTGCTCTTCTTTGGGCGTTAGCGTTTCTCTGGTCTTGGCCAACAGCGCCGTGCCACAGTCAAAGAGCGCCTCGAAATAGTGCCCGAACTTCCGGTCGTCAACCAGCACGACCTCATAGCAAGCCCCGTCCCTACTGCGCTCCTGACCGAGGTAATCCAAGGCCACGCCCTCGCCCATAAAGCGGTCGATGAAATGCCAACGCACCGCTTCGCCCCGGTGGCGCATGGCGGCCAAATCAGGGGGTAGGTTGCCTCTAAACCGCCCCCAGCGATCGTCAAAGAGCGCTTCGAACATTCTCGGCTGTCGCTTGGGATTTTTGCTCACATAAGACGGATTGGGGACCGCCGGGTCGAACGAAACCTCTACCTTGTATTTTTCTTTGGCGAAAACCGCGCGATCCCCCCATCCTTCGTAGTACCAAGTCGCCACCGGATACAGATAGGGGGTCACCGAAATCACCGTTAGGGCAACACCACCTTGCCAAGAAGGCATTTCTAACTCTTTTAAGTTGACCTCTATCCACACTCTCGCGCTCATTGCTCGTATGGCGAGCAGGCGCTTCTTACCGCCCATGGCCTCAATCGCACGCTCTATCACCTCCAAAGCCCGGTCGCGGTCTGCGCCCGTATTGGGCAGGGGAAAGCGCACATAGTCCTCGCGAAAGTTCTCCTCGGCAGCCATGTGCGCCAAGAGCAAGGAGTCGATATCTACATCGCCAGACCGCTCTATCCGCAGCCTCTTTTCCAAGTGAGCCATGTCGGCGCGTGCCCCGGACGGCAATTGCTCGCCAATCTCGCCAAGAGGAGCGGATTCGGCGAGTTCCTGAGCAAGCTGCGGTAGCGCATCCTCGACAACCAAACGCTGCATTTGCCGCTCGCTCAAAGCGGGCCGGGTGGGATCAAATGCTCGCGTTTCTAGCGCACGCGGCGGCTGATAAAAAACCATTTGGAGAGCCGGTTGCGGATCGGGCGTGGAAGGAGTCAACAAGACCACAGCCAAATGCAAGAGGGCCGAGAGGAACAGGCAGACAGCCACTCTCTTGGTTTCGGTCGCGGACCGATGCATATCAGTCTTCTTTCGTACTGTTTTCAAGCAAATAGCTAAACACTTCTTGCGCCGCAGTGCGAGCTACTTCTTGGTGAAACGCATCGAGAATAAATTCCTCGTCCTCTCAAAAGCCGCATTGCTTAGTACCCGACCCCTAAAGTAGGCGACCCTTACGTTGAGTACGCCTTTTCTGCGGTTTCCGCTGGGTGCGGGATCGAGGGCGTCCCGTCCTCGCCGAGGGCAAGATGCCCTCGATCCTTGGCAGGCTGAGGGCTGGTGTCGTGTAGGAAGGCCGCATTGTCAAATCTGCGTCAGAAAGCTGCCCCTGTGTCCGGTGATGTAATCGGCCACCAACCAGACGCCGGCTGCGACCACTTCCCCGAGGATCAGCCCCAAAAAGAACGGACGCAGGTTCCGGTATAGCCGCGGCCCCCCATACTTGAGAATCACCAGCTTGAGCAGCCAAGCGATGAGCGCACTGGCAAAAATGTGGCCGGTCTTCCAGTTCGCGCTAATGGCGTAGCCGAGCGGATTGAGGGGCCACCACAGCAAATGGTGCCGCATCCACATCAGCGCAGCCATCACCCCGCCGCCGACCGCCATAAACAGCCAAGCGTCAAGGCGCGGACCAGTCAATTCCGCGGCAATGCGCGGGGCCATGTCTTTGGGGCCATACGTGGCGGCCCCCCAGCCAAAGAACAGGCCGTTGAGGTTGATGCCGCCGTATTTGTACGCCAACGCCATGGTAACGTACGAAGAGCCGATCAAGCTGACCACAATGGCGATGATCACCGCCCAGAACAGCCGCCGCTTCCCGCCCTTGATCACCTCGCTCATCTTCAGGCCATTGGCGACCGACGACATGACAAACGAGCGGATCTCCGAGTGCCAGCCATAGGAAAACCCCAAGGCCACCAAGCCCGAGGCCCCCACACTCGAAGCACCAGCACCGGAAATCACAAAGGTCGAGGTCATAATGGGAGGGCGCATCGCTGGAATGCCTCCTTCGGCCACCACCCGCGTCAGGCCCAAAAACAGCACCATGGCCCCAAAGACAAACAGGGCCGCGCCCAACGGCGGCAGCCCGGCCATCCACAGGCCCAACCCCACCAAGCCGAGCGACCCCAGCAAGCCGAAGGTGGCCTGCCGGTAAGACAGGATTTCGTCGGCATCTTCTACGTCTGGGTCGTCGCGCCACGCTTTGCACCACACGGCGCGCAAGTGCCCGCGCGACACCCACAGCCCGATCAGCACGAAGACGATCATCGCCCCCATGCCTTGATGCGCTAGGTACGGCTCCCGCGAGTACAGATCCATCCGCTCGGTGCTTTGCAGGCCGAGGACGTTGAAGACGCCCCGTTGCACTGTGGTGAGGAAATAGAATGCCCAGATGGACGCGGAAATATCCAAGTTGACAAAGTAGAAGAAGCCGATCCACGGCGGGCTAAACCACAAATCCAAGCGCACGCTATCGCGGAACAGGGGGAGCGACGCATTCCGCGCAATCCCGGGCACCTCCGGGAAATAGGCGTGCAGTCCATTGACGCTGAGCAAGACGAATGCGAACGCAAACCCCAGCCACATCGGCTTACTAGCGAAAAACGCCCGCCCAATCGCCCGCCCTTGCTCGCGCTGAATCATCGCCATCGGCACCTGCACCAACGGATACGCCAGCTTCTCCCGATCTACCCATTGCTTGCGCAGGATGACCATCGTGCAAATCATGGCCGCGCTGAGCGCCAAGAAGAAGCCGTACCAATAGGTCAGCGGCAGCACCCACGCGCCCCAGGGAATGGCGGCCCCTGCGGGCAGCCCTTCAAAGAAGTAGCGCGCCACGTTTTCGCCGCGCGGGATCATCCACGTGGGAATGTACTGGTTGTATAAAAAGTCCCAGTTATTCTCTGGCGTCGCGTAGTACGTAGAGCCGACCAGACAGGGAATGATAAATTGGGTAAACCCCATCCCGGGAATGCAGCAGGCCACCACCAACATGATGTAGATGGTAATCAGCTCGGATTGGGTCAGGGCCAAAGAGCGGCGCAGGCAGTACACGAGGCCGCTGGCCGGTACTAAAAAAAAGAAGAAGAATAAAGCGGCCGGCGTACTAAAATTTAAGGTCAGGTACGAGCCGCGAATGATGGTCGTCGCGTACGCGTCTAAACCATTGAGCAGCAAGGCGAGCACCGCGCCGATGAGGATGCCCCGCGCGGGGATGCCGGCGACATCCGGCGGCCCTTCCTCGGCCGAGTTTACCCATTCGAGATATGATGGAGGAATTCGCTTTTTCAATGCCGTTTGCCTCGCTCATCAGTCGCCTCGGCTCTTGCTATTCGGCTGCAACCGCCTTTTCCAAGACTTCTTGAATGTAGCCATTCAAGTTGAGGTGACGACGAGCGGCGTTCAAAGCCATGCGACGATGTAGTTCAGGGCTTGCTTGAATCGCGATTTTGCCAGAGAAAGGTTCTTCCGGTTCCTTTCCTTGTTCTTGGCAAAACGCAAGGTACTCCTCAACTGACCGCTGCATCTCTTTTTTAAGTTCCGTTACTGATGATCCGTAAAACGCAATCACGTCATTTGTGTTGATCACCGTTCCGTGAAATGTGTCAATTTCCGGATCAAACGAAACAACGCCCAGATATCCTTCGTATTCGATCATGGCATAACCCCTGCATTTTCGGCGCGAATCAGTACGCGCTGGCGACGAGTTTGGTAATCGTCGTTTGCTCGCCTGCGGCATCCACCTCCACGCCGACCCGGCACAAATACAGGCCCGGTGGCATCAGGCGGCCCCAATCGTCGCGCCCGTCCCAAGCCACACGCTGCACTCCGGCCGCGTGTGCCACCACCGGGGCCATCTGCCGCACGCGCTGGCCGTCTAAGCCATACACCTCTAGCACCAACGCCTTGGCACCCTGCACCGCAAATACTGGAAACACCAATTCCACCACGTCGTTGATCCCGTCCCCATTGGGCGTAAACGGGTTTGACGACGCAGCCACCTCGCCCAACAGGCCGCCGCCCAATGGGGTCAACACCTGCAAACCGCGTCCTGCGCCGGCATCTACCCGCTGCCACACCCGCTCGTCGCCTTCGCCCAACCCCACCTGCACGGCAAAAGCATTGCTGGCGAGGTAGAGCACCCCCGAAAATTGCAGCGCGACAAGCCCTTCTCCCTCCATCACGGGCGCGGGTAGCCGCACCCACAGCGAATCGGCCCGGGTCGGCAGCTTGGTCACGGGTACGCGCTCGGCCCCCACAAGCACTTCCTCCAAATCGACCGCCGCCCCCGCCGGCAACACCACTAGGACCTGATCGAAGCCGCGATTGTCGGCTTGGAACTGCGGCTGCAAAGACAGGGTGAAGACCGTGCGCTCCCCGCGCTGCGGCGTCTGCCGCGGCTGCACTTGGCCTATAACTTGGCTGGCCAAGGGCCAATCCAGCGCGATGTGCAGCCGGCGCAACAGGGCCGCTTGGCCGGGGTCGCCCGAGCGCAGCGTGGCTTCCACTATGGCGTAGCGGCGCGGGCTGGGCGAGGCAATCGGCGCGTCCGTGGCCGCGTAGAACGGACTCCAAGGACTCCAATCCGGGCCGGGAATGATGGTAACGGTCGAATCGCCGCGCTGAAAGCTGAGCAGCTTGCGATATCTGGCCTCGGTCACCTCTTTTCCGGCCGTGGTGAAGTAGTGGATTTCTTCGTTGAGCTGATTGCCGGTGCGCGTACGAAATTGCACTTGGGTGCCCGGGGGGGCGTCGGCTACCCAGTGAATGGACGACAGAATGCGCGGGTTGCTGCCCAGCTCCATAGGTGCTGATTGGAGCGTCACCTGCGGGAGAAAGCCGCGCCCGTAGAGCTGGAGCTCGCGAATGCCGGAGTTGGCCCAGTTGGGGACGATGAGCACACGGTAATCCATCTTGAAGTAGCGCGCCTTGGTGAGCGCAAAGGCATTGTCTTGATAAAAAATGTGGGGGAACAGCCCGCTAAAGCGGCCCGGCTCTTGGTCGGCGGTTTCCCGCGCGGCCAAGGCAATGTATGCCAAGCTGCCGTCTGGGTTGCGCTGCCCATTCGACAGGTTGATGGCGTAGTTGGGAAACGCGCCGGTAAAGCCGTGGGCGATGTTTTCGCGGTCAAAGCCGATGACCACTCGGCTGATCCAGAACCAAGTCCCCAAGTCGAAGAGAAGTTCGCGGTCGAACTCCACGTCAATGTGCTCGCCGCCGCTGACGCCCACTTGCTCGGTCCACACGGTCTTGTAGTCGCCGTCAATGGCCAAGCGTTCGGTCCCGGTGTTGCTCGTGCCCCCGATCAACCCGCCCCGGCTCAGCGCGCCCAAGCTGATGTTGTCGCCCTCAGTCCACACCTCCACCTCGGCCAGCCGCGGCCGCTCCCGTCGATAGTACTCAACCGGGCCGGCGCGCGACTCGCCCAGCGCGGCGTGTTGGGCTTGGTCGATCTGCCGCAAAACGCCCGAGGACTCGCGCAAGAAGTAGAGCACATCGCCGCGCTCTTCCTCTGGCAAGCTGTTCCAGCGGGCTTCGCTGACTTGGTGCCCTTGGCCGCGCGCACTGGCCGTAGCCACGATCTGGACGAACTGGAACATGTCGCCGACAAACCCGGCGTCCGCTTCCTGCGAGGGCTTCAGATCAAACTCAAAGACGCGCTGGGTTTTGTTCAAGCCCTCGCTGCGGCCGGCTTGGGCGAAGCGGAGCGCCTTGCTCTGGGAGAAAGCCGGGAGCCCGTTGGACGTGAGCACCTTGAACTGGAGGAAGGGGTCGCCCATGCCTTCCGGGGCGAATTTCACCACGATTTTGCGCGCCCACACCAAGCGGCCCAAGTCGATCTCAACCCACCAATCGCGCAGGGGCGCGTCCAAGTCCGGCTCCCAGAAGGTATCCTCTTGGCCGTCTATAACGTGCGCGGCTTCGGCCCAGTTGACGCCCGCCGCCCGCACCCCGCCCGGCACGTCTTCGCCGTACGCAAAGTTTGGGGCGTCTAGCGCGGCGTTGATTTGCGCGCGGATGCGGTGCGGCCGCACCCCTTGCGGGCCGAATTGCACCGTGCCCGCGGCCACCTCCCATTCCGCCCAGTCGCCCTCGTCAACGGCGACTCGATCCGATTCGAGGCGGTATCCTTGGGGCCGCGCCGCAGCCGCGATCAGCAGGGCGCAAGCAACGAGCCACAACCGCGTCACGCGCGCTTTTCCTCCCTTACCTGCTGGCACGCCGCCATGAATTCCTCGGCCGTGGTCGTATAACCGATCAAATGTTCAAAGTTGCGCAGGGTGATTCGGTTGATCCAACCGCCTTCCGGCAGGCTGTCGTCTAGCGTGTCTGGCATCTCGATCGTGCCCGGCGCATTTGAACAGTCGCGCAAGAGAATGACGCGGTAATTCCTCCCTACGGCTTCGGCGCAAGTGTAGTGCAAGCAGGCCCGCCGGCTGTAGCCCACCACGAACAGCGTCTTAATGCCGTAGCTGCGCAAGTGCTGGTCCAAGAAGGTGTCGTGGAAGCCGCTCCAGATCCACTTGGGGAAATTGCGCTCGCCCTCGCCGGGGGCCACGCAGTCGAGGTATTCGGGTTTGTATTCCTGCCGCGCCCAGCTCGCAATGCCGTTGCCGCCGCTGCCGCCCTTGGTCTTGCCCCAGATCTCGCCCACGATGTTGCCCGGGTCGGCCACTAGGCGCAGGTCGTTGTGGACGTAGTTGACCAGCATCCGGCTGCTGCGGGCGGCTTGCAAAGCCGGCGCGATAAAGTCCTTGGTCGTTGGATTGGGCGAGCGCCCATCCACATCCACCAAGAGAAAGGCGCACTCGGCGAACTTCAAGGTCAGGGTCTCGTACCCGTAGTCGTACCCGCCGGGATAATCCTTGTAATAGCGAATGGGAATTTGAATGTTGGCCATAGAAGCCTCCTTTTTAATAGACCACGGCGATGGTCCCCGCTAGCTGATCGCCGCCTTTTTCTGACTCCACTGATATGCGATAAACGTATAGGCCCGGGGGCACCCGCTCGCCGCTTTCGTCGCGGCCATCCCAAGCAAAGCGCAGGCCGCCGCTGTGCTGCTGCCCGTCGTGGATCACCCGCAGCGAGCGGCCAGACAGGTCGAAGACCGCAAGGCGCAAGGGCACTTCTTGGGTCACCTGCAACAGCTTAAAAGAGAAGTGGATCTGCTCGTTTACTCCGTCGCCATTGGGGGTAGCAATCCTCGGCTGCACCGCTAGATCGTCCAGCAGGCGACGAGAAATTGAGGTGCGCACCGTGAGCACCTCGCTCGCTATCTCAGTGGCCGCATTGCCGCGATTGATGGGTTGCGCCAGCTCTAAGGGGCGCTGCGAGTCCCGCACCCAGCCGCGGAAGGTCGTGCCGTAGCGCAGCACTGGAGCGCGAAAAAACACCTCGATCACCCCGCCGGAATCCCCAGAGGTGCGCGGGGGAAACAAGGCGACCGAAAAGCGCAGCGAATCCGGCTCAATGTGAACGGCGAAGCTGTCCAAGCCGGTGGCCTGCACCGAATCCACGCTGGCCACGCCAAAGGGCGCGGCGATTTCCACCGCGTCAAAACCCGAATGCTGGGCGCGGATGATGGGCTGGAGGGCATACCTGAACGACGCGATCTCGCCCAAGGCGACCTCCGGGGGATGTATTTCGCCCAGCACCTCCTCGGCGAGGGGTGGCTTGGTGGCCGAGAATTCAATGAACTCTAGCGCGCCGCCCTCGCTGCCTACGGGCAAAAAATCGACCCGCACTTGAAAAACCGAATTGGGGCCGGGCGAGACTATGGGGGTGCCGCTGCTGTCGGCGAAAGTGTATGGCGACGACCAGAAGCTCCAGTTGTCAAGGTCGTAGGTGATTTCGCCGGCCTCGCCCGGTTTGAGAAAGAGGTAGTCCGCCGCGTCGAGGGGCTGGCCGGCTTCGTCGAGCGATGTTACTTCATCGCCCCGGCCGGTGAAGCGCCAATACACGTTTGGATCGAGATCCTGCCCGGCGCGCGATTGGATCCAGACGCGGGCGCGGGGATCTTGGCGGCCGCGCCAGCGCATGTTGCCCCACACGGCCGGCTCGCCGAGGTCGATAAACGGGCCGACGTACGATGCTTGGTGCGCGTACCCTACGCCATAGACCTCTACTTCGCCGATGCGCAGGGCCTTGGGCGATGCGCGGTAGAGCAACAGGCCCACGCTGCGAGCGAGGGCCGGGGGAAAGCGCACGTCTATGGTGTCCTGCACGTTTTCGGGTAGCTCAAAGACGAGCTGGCCGCCGATGCGGGCGGCGCCATACCCGGATACGTTGTCCTTCTTCTGCACGCCTAGGTCGGCGGTGACGTCCAGCTTGTCGGGATACAGGCCGCTCTCGGCCGCGACGATCCGCACCCTGTTCACAAAAAACAGGCCGCCGAGGTCCATGGTGACGCGCCGCGTCTCCAAGTAGCGCTGGCCGGTGAACCGGCTCTGAATGCCCTCCACCCATTCCCAGAACGTCGCGGGATCGGCGTCGATCATGTTCTTGGAGAGATCCGTGATGGAATAGCTCGCTACCCCGCTCACCCGCACGTAAGGTCCCCCGCGCCGATCGGCGCTGGTGAGGGCGATATTGGTCGCTGGCGTCAAAAAGATCGGCCGCAGCGTTCCGCTGGCGAGGGCCTCGGCGTCGAGACTTTGCTCCTCCTCAAAGTCGCTCCAAGACAGTTGATGGAAGTTCACCCCGGCCTCGCTCGGGCGGGGCACATCCTCGCCGCCGATGCGGTAAATCTCCACGGCCCCGCCCCTTTCTAGGGCGAGTGCTGCGAGCACGAGGACCAGTAGCGTCCTTTTTCTCATGGCGTCGGCCCCTTAGTCGAGCCCGGCATAGACCGTCACAAACTGGGATGCGCCGGTAAAAGCATCCTCGCCCTTGCGGTCGATGCGGCTGACGCGCAGGCCCATCTGGGTGGTCAAGCTGTACCCTAAATACGCGCCGGTATTGGAGTATTGGACGGCGAGAACCGTCTCTCGGTAATCTGGCGGCAGGCCCAAGACGCGCACTTTTTTTGCGTCTTCGAGCTGGCTGAATAGGGTGTACTCCAACCCGGCCCTCAGCTCGGAGCGGGTCAAAATTGCGACCTCGCCGATCAAGAACAAGAGCAGGGCGTTTTCCTTGCGCACGGGATCGTTGCTCAGCAGCGGCGCTTCGCGGCGGTGTTCGTTCTTGATCTTGGGGGCCAGCACCACGCGGCCGAGTGTGCGCCGGTACTCGGCCTTGTTGATCAGGCCGAAGAACTGGAAGTTTTCGCGCACGTCCGGCTGCCGGTCGTTTTGGTGCCAGATGTCGTATTTCAGCTTGTTGGTAAAGGTCAGGCCGGGTATAGCGGTGTAATCGAAACGGACAAAGGCCGAATTGATATAGGTATTGAGCGCGGCCAAGGGGTCTTCTATGCGCTGCAACGCGCCCGGGGCACCGGTCGGCTGCACCCACTGGACGACGTTGTCGGCGATCTCGTCCTCGACGCGCTTGAACATGTCGAAGACGCGGAGCCGACCCACGCCGGCTATGTCCTTGTCCCAAGTGACAACGCCGTACGCGGTTTTTTCGCGCTTCTTGGCCGAGAGCATCCGCTCCTGTTTGTAGCCGGCGGTCAGCCGCATCGCGGGCGCGAGGTGCATCCCGACATAAGCATTGTACCCGCGGCGGTTGCGGTCATACGGATAATCCGGGTCTTCGTCGTTTTCAAAGCGATCGATCCAGAAGTTGTTGTTCATGTCCATGCCAAACAAAAACTCCGGGCGATCTACGTGATAGCGCAGAAAAGGCTCCTCGTAGTCCGGGACGAAGTTCGGCCGGAACTCGTTGTCGTTTTGGTTGAAATCAGAGATGAAGTCGAGGTTTTCGTCCCACCCGGGGAAAATCCGCAAATCCGGCCCGAACTGGTTGAGGCGCAGCCAGTCGGGGATGCGGTCTTGATCGTCGTTGTCGTCGACAAACTCGTAGAAATTGGTCGTTGGATCGGTGTAGTCGATGTCGCCCGAAGGCGAGGCAATCAGGCTGGTGGTGCCGTAGTTGTAATCCATGCTATAGGTCTCGGCAAAGAGGAAATAGGGATAGCTCTTCTTCGATAGATTGACCATATAGGCATTGGCTTGATCCGCAGCCGTGTGGTGGGTTGCAAATGCGCGGTTCGGGTACTTGCGATAGTGCCGGCTGCGGTCGAATTCCGCGTACAGATCAAAACCCAACACGCCCCGCGCCTCCAAGGTAAATCCATAGATGTCGTTCCCGGTGGGCAGGCCGTAGTCGAGGCGCAACAATCCCAAGTTGGACCCGTCCTGTACGTTGCCAGCCGCCCGCTTCATCGTCAGAAAAACGGGCTGGCCTTCGGGTATGTTGAGCTGGCGGTCCGAGCTCATCTCAATGTGGTAGTCGTTGGCTACCACCAACTCGATCTGGGCACGGCGAATGGTCGAAAGCTCCGGGCCGGTGTACGACGGGGAGCGAAAGTCGTAGGTCATTTCGATGCGCTCGTCGCCATCGGCCGCGAGGAATCCGAGGCGTTGTAAGCCGCCATCGATGATCGGCTCAAAGCCGATTTGGCTGCCCCGCACCGTCTCCTTCTCGACCTCGACGACGCGCTCGCCGGCTTCTGTTTCGCGCGCCACCTCGGTCTCGGATTCAATGATGATGTCCCACGAAAACAGGGCCGCCCCGCCCTCTCGGTCTTCGGGCGAATCATCGCTCAGGCGGACGAAAATTTGCCCGACGTGCTCTAGATTTTGCCCCACCGTCAGGGAGCCGGTCCACGGGTTGCCCTCAAAGCTCTCCAGCAGGGTTTGCGAGTTGTGCGCGTTGATGTAGAGGCCGCCCACCTCGACAAAGTCGCCGATCTGGGTCGTGCCGTAGAAGCCCAACAAATTGGTGCTATTGGTGGTTTCAACCGACACGCTCCGCGCCAGCCCCGGGGAGCTAATCCGCGACATCAAGAAGGTCAGGCTGTATTTGTCGGACTGGAAATCGGCTTGGATGCCGTCGAAGGCCGGCTTGGAAAACGTCATCGGCGTCAGGGTAGTGCGGATTTTGCTGCCGATGGTCAGGGCCAAGTTGTTTTGCCCCTTTTGGTCGGAGGCAATGACCAGCTCGTTGAACCACGCGCTGAACCTAGAGGTCTTGAATACCGTGCTGCCAAATTGCTGGGGCTGGTTTTGGCTCCAGTCGTAGATGAGCCAGCCGCGGTTAATAAAAGAGCCATAGAGATCGTAAAAATAATCGCCCTCTATGTCGCTGGAGACGTAGCGCTGGTACAGGTCGCGAGCGTAGTTGGTGTATTCCCACTGCTTCCAGCCGTAGAGCTGGTATAGCTCTTGGGGCGCGTACCAACGCCGCACGGCCGGGTCTAAGGCGTCGAAGAGCACCCCCGGCCCGATGGGTTCATACGAGACCTCGCCGCCCCGCTGCACCCCCAACCTACTGCCGTAGTCTTCCCTTCCCTGCGCGCCAATATCGCCGCCCGTCGCCGCGGCCATCAGGGCTGTGAGCAAAAGCAAATTCCGTCTGGGCACACAATACTCCTTTTCAATAGGCGATGGCCACCGCGCTGCTGCTGCGCTCGGCACCGCTATCGGTCTCCACTTCAACTTGCAGGATGTAAACCCCTGGCAGCAATAGCTCGCCCTGTGCATCTCGGCCATCCCAAGGAAGCTGGAACCGCCCGCTCGACCGGCCCTCGCCCGGCAGCTCGGCGACCTGATTGTGCGCCAAGTCGTAGATCTGTAGCGCAACCGGCGCTCGTCCCGTCAGATAGAGCAGGTCGTAGCTAATCGTCGTGTAATCGTTGATTCCGTCGCCGTTGGGCGTAAACATGGCTGGCACTGCAGACACCCGATGCACCAAGGGCTGGCCCTGCAAGGGCACCCGCACACTCAGGTCGTCTCCGGCAAAGCGGGGGGCCGCATTGCCGCTCTCGATCGCTTGCGGCAGTGCGCCTTCTCGCGTGGTGTCGAGCAGGCGTCCGGTAAACACGGTCTCATAGCGCAGCACGGCCGTGTCGAACACCACTTGCAGGGCGCGATTGCCGGTCTGACGGCCAAAGCTGGCCCGCAGACCGTTGGCCCCTAATTCCTCCCTGAACTCGATCGCTTGGCCATCTACGCGCAGCGCGCGCAGGGTGCGCACCGGGGCCGGGGTGTCGATTTCCAAGCGGTCGAATCCCCGGGCGTCCGTCACCTCAATGGCATAGACGAAACTCGTATCCACGCCTACGGGGACCTCCTGTGGCCATATCTCACCGACGATCGCCTGGGCCAAGGCCGGGCGAAAGATCTCGAAAGCGAGCGAATCCACGGCCATGCCATCTTCGAGTCCATCGCTCTCAAACGCCATGCTGAACTGGAAGTAGCGGCGCGGGGCCGGCGAGAGGATTGGATCGCCGCTGTTGCGATAGGGCGTGGACCACGGGCTCCAGCTAGCCGGCTCGTCGTCCGGCGCGGGGCTGCTGCCGCTGCGGGTGCGCACGACGAGCCGCGACCGCTGGGGCAAGCCCTGTTGCTCGGTGGCCCATTGCAGCCGGCCCCACAGCGCATCCTGCTCCATGTCGAAGACCTCGGACAGGTAATCGGCCTCGGGCACGAACCCGCTGCCAAAAATTTCCAATTCGTCGATTTCCCAGTTGAACCGCTGGGTGGATTCCAAGCGGAGATAGCGCACGTATTGCAGGGGAAATCGCACGTCAATGGTGTCGCGGCTATTGCTGCCATCTTGGGCCATGACCGTGAGCAAGGTCTTGTCCGGCAGCTTATCGACCGAGGCGGCTATGATGTCTGCGCCGAATGCGCCATCGTTGATGGAGAGCACGTAGCCTTTCATAAAGTCGCTCTTGAAGGCTTGGCGGGGAAAGAAGCGAATGTGATTGACGCCAAACCGAGCGCCTAAGTCGAAGACTAGGAGGATTCCGGTGGCCACCACGTCTTTAGCCTCAAAAGCCGTGCTTGGATCGCCATCCACCATGCTGTGCAACCGCTCTTTGAGCACATCTGAGGTCAGGCGCAAAACGGCCTGGGCGTTGGGCGAAGTCACCCGGCCACCGCGCTCGAGGATCCCGGCGGCGATATTGGTGTTTTCCGCCACGCTGCGCGGCTGGATCCAGCCGGCGCGGGCGCTGAAGTCGATGACCGGCGCGGATGCGGCCGCCGCTTGCCAAGTCGCGCCGCTTCCGCTGCCCCCGACCACGATGTTTTCCGTCGCGGGGGCCGCCGCCGCGAGCAACCCCACTAAGGCCAAGGCATTGCGCTGTCTGTTCATAGATTCTGCATGCGTTGCGCCCCGGCCGGTCTTGTCCGGCTAGGACAGGTCAATCAGTTCAGGATCTTCAACAGGATGGTCAGTTGTAGCCCTACAACGCCGAACAGGATGCCAATAATCCAGCGGAGCGATGCTCGCATATCCGCTTGGGCGCGGTCAATGCCGTCCAAGCGGCGGTCAAGCTGCTCGGCGATGCCTTCCAGCTGCCCAATGCGCCGGTCGTGATCTTGAGCCTGGGTAATCGGTTCGCTCATGGTCGTGTTAGGATGAGTTGCGCCCCGGCCGGTCTTATCCGGTTAGGACAGGTCAATCAGTTCAGGATCTTCAACAGGATCGTCAGTTGTAGCCCTACAACGCCGAACAGAATGCCAATAATCCAGCGGTTGGTAGCGCGAAGCTCGGCAAGGGCGCGGTCGATGCCGTCCATGCGGGCGTTGACTTGGCGGAATTGCTCGCTCATGGTGCGTTGTATATCGTCCAAGCGGCGGTCAAGCTGCTCGGCGATGCCTTCCAGCCGCCCAATGCGCCGGTCATGGTCTTGAGCCTGGGTAATCGGTTCGCTCATAGTCGTTGTTCCTATCGGTTAGGGTTGCTACTGCCGGAATAGCTCTTTACGAGTTTGAGGCTAGCAAATAAAAAACCGCCATGCCAGGTCGGAAGCCCGGCATGGCGGCACTCGGTCTGTACGCCTGAAACAACTACTCGGCAAACGTGGATTTGAGCCGGCCCCAGCCCACTTCCTCTACGGCTGTGGGTTCGGCCGTGGCTTGGGAAGCCCAATCGATCTCCGGGTCAATGGGGGCCAGCAGAAAGTCGGAGAGCAAATCGCCTTGGAAGTAGCTGTCCGTGGCTCCGCTCAGGGTCCAGTAGCCCTCGTAGCCGCCGCTTTCCAGATCGTCGTCGTCGATGATCGTGAAGTGGAAGCCCGTGATATTGCCCTCGACCAAGGAGCCGATGGTGCTCTGGTCAATCCCGTTCCAATTCAGGTTGTCGAACGGGGTCAGCATGTACTCGGCGCGGAAGAAGCCCTCCCCGCCTTCTTCAGCCGTCTGGGTAGAGGCGAACTGACCGTAAGGCGGCTCGGTGATCCACTGGGCTTTGCCCCAGTGGTTGAGGCCCGGACCGCCTTGGTTGAAACCGTAGTTCTGGGCGTGGGCACCGTGCAGCAGGTCCTTTTGATCTTGGTCTTCCACATCGGGCCACACGTTGAACATGCCGCCGCTGTGGTCCGCGTCGAACACCATCTCCATAGGCTCCCAGCCGGTGATGACCCAGATGGCGTCGTCGAAGCGATCCTCCATGACGTAGAGCTTGTTGGTGTTGGGGTTCCAGCCGACAATGGCCCGCAGTGCCAAGTCGGTGGCGTCCCACGCAGTGCCTACGCCTCGCACGGTCTCGGTCAATTGCTCGTGGTTGATCCAGTAGCCATCGGGAATGACGTCCCACTCAATGAGATTGCCGTCAATGGTGGGAATGTTGGCGTCTGGAAACTGAACCGCCACGAACACCACATCTGCCGGCAGGTGTGCCCAACCGGGGGTAGCCACGAGCGCGATGGCGAAAATCAGGACGAGCTTTTTCATTGCTTTACTCCATTGGAAAGAGGTTGGAAAAACAATACCTTCTCTGCACGTGTTTTGCGTTTCGCTTTACAGTGTACGGAATCTGTTTCTCATTTGTCAAAAAAATAAAAACCTTGTCCGTTCAATAAATAAAATATGCAAAAATTTGGGCGATTTTTAGTAGTGGGCTCTCTGAATTTTTGCGGTAGCTTGGGACCGCCGAGCGACTGCGCCGCTAACCCACGAACCCGCCCCACTGGGCCATAAATCCATAACCAAAGGAGGAACGACCATGAGCGAACCCATTACCCAAGCTCAAGACCACGACCGTCGTATAGGACGATTAGAAGGCATAGCCGAGCAGCTTGACCGCCGCTTGGACGATATACAACGCACCATGAGCGAGCAATTCCGCCAAGTCAACGCCCGCATGGACGCCCTTGAACGCGCCCTTGCCGAGCAAGGCCGCCAACTGCGGCAAGATATCCGCGAGCTACGCACAAGCGTCCGCTGGCTTATCGGCATTCAGTTCGGCATAGTGGGTTTATTAGTGTCCATCCTGTTGAAGCTGAATTAACCCACTCGCGGCATGGGCGCACAGATGCGTAACGTCAGGTCCCTGCCGCCGCGTTAGTCGCCCGCGAGAGAGTAATGTCCGCTTTGTACCTGTTGATATATGTCCCGTTCCTCGCTCTTGCCTGTGCAGCGCAAGAGTTAGCTGACAGGCCGCTGGCCCAAGTGGGCGCGGACCTGATTACCGAGGGCGACTATCGCCGTTTTGTCGCCGGCCTGCCCGAGTGGACCAAGAGCGCGGCCAAAGGCAGCGACCAAGTGCGCGACTATTTGCAAACCCTCGTCGATCGCGCCCTCATCTTGCGCACCGCGCGGGCGCAAAAGGTGGAGCAAAGCGCGACCGTGCAAAAAAACATGGCAGCGGCCCTGCGGCTGAAAGTGGGGCAGGCGATGGAGCAGCACTACATTCGGCCCGCCGTCGCGGTCAGCGAAGCAGAACTGCGGCGCGCATTCGCCGCTCAGCAGTGGGAGCGGCAGCTCAAAATCGCCCACATTTTCGCGCGGACACCGGCGCGGGCCGAAGCGGCCCTAGCCGCCCTGCGAGCGGGCCGGTCCTTTGCAGAAGTGGCGCACGAGTTTTCGCAAAACCGCACTACCGCGGCCCATGGCGGGGAAAAGCCCTACTATTACAGCCGCAGCAATGCCATCCCGGCCGTGCGCGACGCCTTGTTTAGCTTGCCCAAGGGCGCAATCTCGGCGATCCTCCCCGTTCCCAAGGGGTACGAGATTTTCAAAATCCTCGACGAGCGCACGGCCTCCTACGAGCAAATGCGACCGCAAATTCTCAAGGCCCTTATGAGAGAGCGGTTACAGGCGCGGCGGCGTGCGTACATCGACTCGCTGGCCGCGCAGTTCCAATGGCAGGAAGTCGCAGAGGGCATGGACCGGCTCACGCACGTTTTGCACAGCGGCGAGCAAGAGGGCGACAAGAAGGTGTTTCACCTCGCGGAGGCAGACGCCGCGGCCGCGCTGTACACCTACGAGGGCGGCGCGATCACCTTGGGAGAAGCAGTGAGCCGCTCGCAGTTCATCCGCCAAGGGCGGTACGTACAAGACAGCCTCAAGGTGGCGTCCTACTTGGAACGCGACGTGAAGGTTCCGCAACTTCTCCTGCTGCAGGGCCGCGCCTTGGGGATCGACCGCGAGCCGGCGATCGCCGACTGGCTCGTGCGCAAAGAGGAGGAAATCCTCATCCGCGAAATGCGGCGACGCGCCACGGCTCACAAGCAGCCGGTGACCGAGCAAGAGATGCGCGCCCACTACGGGGCTTACCCGGGGCGTTACCAGACTTCGTCCATGGTAGAAGTTGTGGAAATACAGGTCGAAGAAGAGGACCAAGCGCGGGAATTGCTAGCCCGGATACGCGCCGACTACCAGCGGGCCGCGCCCCTGATTGCCCTCCTCGCCGAGATAAAAAAGAACGGCCGCGAGGTGAGCGCGTTGCAAAACCTCAACGATGAACTCGCGGTATATGCCTATCTCAAGCAGCGTCTAAGCGACCCGCTGGGCGCAGCGCAAATCGCCGCAGAGATTGCAAACGCGGCCGGGCCGGCCGACCTCGCCGAGACCTATATCGTGCGCCAGCTCGCGGCCTTGTACAGCGTGCGCCACGGCAGCCGCGAGGCCGTGGGCCGCTACCCGCTCTATTGGCACGAAACGCCGCGCTTTGGGCCGCTAGTCAAAGCGGCTATGGAGGCCGAGGTAGGTGCGCTCATCGGTCCGGTAGAACACCACGGCTTGTACTCGATTGCCAAAGTCGTGAGACGCGCCGAATCCGGGCGGCAGCCCTTTGCCCAAGTGCAGAAGCGCATTGAGCACACCTTGCGGCGCAGCCGCGAAAGCGAATTGTTCGAGCAGTGGCTGCAAGCGCTGCGCACCGCAGCCGCGGACGAAGTGATCTTCTTCGACGACAACATCAAAGCACTGGGGCAGGACGCGCCGTGATCCAACGCCAGCTCCGCAAGCTAATCGCGCCTCTGCTCGGGCCGGCGCTCGTGCTGCACATCGCGTTCTTTGTGCTGCCGGTGTGCAACGCGTTCTACTATTCCCTGACTTCTTGGTCGGGCGTCTCGCCACAAAAGGAGTACATCGGCCTCGCCAATTTTGCACGCGCCTTTGCCGATCCCACCTTTCTCACGGCCCTAGAGAACGTCTTTTTGTTCGGCGTCCTCGGGTTCTTGATCGTCTTTCCGCTGAGCCTGCTGTTCGCGGTGGTTCTCGCCAAAAAGCCGCCCTTTGCCGGCTTTCTCAAATTCGTCGTCTTTGCCCCCACCCTGCTCTCGGTCGTGGTCACGGCCGTGCTGTGGGGCAGCATCTACAACCCGGTCATCGGCCTGCTCAACGAAACCCTGCGCAGCGTCGGGCTAGACGCGCTCGCCCGGCCCTGGCTGGGCAGCCGCCACAATGCCCTGCCGGCCATTGCCGTCGCCATGATCTGGCAGGGGTTGGGCACCTACGTAATCCTATTTTTGGCGGGCCTGCAAAAGATACCGCTCAGTTTTTACGAGTCCGCCGCGCTAGACGGGGCCAATGCTTGGCAGCAATTTTGGCACGTGACCCTGCCGCTTTTGTGGGACGTCGTGCAGATTTTGGTGATTTTCTGGATCATCGGCGCCTTTCAGGCTTTTGCCCTCATCTTCGTCATCACGCGCGGCTATCCCAACGTCATTGAGGTGCTGGGAACCTATATCTACTGGGCCGGCTTTCAGGGGCAGAGCATTGGCTATGCCTCGGCCATGGGGGTCGTCATGTTTTTCTTAGTATTGGCGTTTAGCCTCGCGGTCAATCGCCTGATGCGCCGCGAGCGCGTGGAGTACTAAAGATGCGCCGCTTGCCCAAGCTGCTGGCCATCCTGTTCATGGGGGGCTATTGCCTGAGTTCCCTAATCGCCCTCTTCTGGGTGGCCTATACCTCCTTTAAGACCAATCCCGAGTTCTTCGCCAGCACTTGGGCCTTGCCGGCCGAATTGCGCTGGCGCAATTACGCGTACGCTTGGGACAACGCCGAAATTGGTCGCTACTTTTTTAACACGGCCTATATCACCGCGCTCGCCACGAGCGGCACCTTATTGGCGTCGGCCATGGCCGCGTATGTCCTATCGCGGGTGACCTTCGCGTTTCGGCACTTCACCTTCTATCTCTTCCTGTCGGCCATGATGGTGCCGCCCATGCTATACCTCTTCCCGCTCTTTGTGCAGATGCGGCACTTGCACCTAACCAACAGCCACTTTGGTCTGATCGCGCTCTACATCGCCACTGGGTTGCCCTTTTCGATCTTTGTCCTGACGGGTTTTTTTCGCACCCTGCCGACCCAAATAGAAGAGGCCGCGCTGATTGACGGGGCCTCGCCGTGGCGCACCTTCTGGACGATTGCCCTACCCCTCGCCAAGCCCGGGCTCATCGCGGTTTCCATCTTCAACTGCATCAACTGCTGGAACGAGTTTTTCTGGTCGCTCATCCTCCTCCGCACCGGCAAGCTCTACACGCTGGCTCGCGGCCTGCAAACCCTGTTCTGGAACATGTCAACCGAATCGCGCTGGACCGAATTATTCGCCGGTCTGGTAATCGTCATGCTGCCCCTGATCGCGGTATTCATTCTGCTGCAAAACCGCATAACAGAGGGCCTGACCGTCGGCGCACTGAAAGGATAATTGCGAATTTAATAACGGACGTTATGCCCTACTGAACGATGCGTAACGTCCGTTAATAATTCATTCGCAACTCGCAATTGATAACATGAAACGCCGCGACGTTCTCAAATATCTTGCCGCCGCTTGCGCCAGCGGGTGTGGCCGCTATCTGCCCGGGGAAAACGCGCTGGAGATCGCCAACCTCCAGCCGCCCGCGGCCCAAGTGCCGATCAACCAGCTCATGTGGCGGGCCGTGGAGCGCTTCCGCGAGACGCATCCAGAGGTCCAAGTTGAGCCGGCCAGCGGCGGCGGCGGTGGCTACCAAGAATTGATGATCCGCGTCATGGAGGGGCACCCGCCGGACATCATGTCCTTTGCCACGGCCGAGACCGGCCTGACCTACGCTTACGTCGAACAGGGGCACGTCCTCGATATGACCGAGTACCTCCAGCGGCCCTCTTGGGATACCCCGGGCAAGACGTGGCTGGAGACCATTGACCCGCTCTACCGGGGGCCGCTGACGTACAAAGGCCGCTTTTACGCCATCCCCCAAAACGTGATTTCCCTCCAAGTGTATTGCAACGCCGAGCTGTACCAACGCGCCGGTGCCGACCTCAATCCACAGACTTGGGACCAGTTTCTCGACAACTGCGAACGCCTCAAGCGCGCCGGTATCGTTCCCATTACCCAAGACGGCATCCACTGGTACACGAGCTGGTGGTTCGACCACCTAGCCCAGCGCATTCTCGGCGCCGACAAGGTGCGCCAAGCCTTCCGCGATCCCCAGCGCCGCACCCCATGGACCGAACCCGGGTTTCTCCAAGCTGCCCGCATGGTTGAACAGATGCTGGATCGGGGGTATTTCGCCGAGGGATTTGCCGGCCTCAATCACATCGAGTCCGAGCTTTTGTTTTGGCAGGGACGAGCGGCGACCGTGTTTGTCGGCAGTTGGTTTACCAGCGGTCGCACCGCAGTAAGCGGGAAGGACTTTCCCTTGTACGCCTTTCGCTTTCCCGCTGTCCAAGGCGGGCGCGGGAATCCGCGCGACTTGATCGGCACGGTCAACACCCAGAGCATCCCCACTCTGGCCCGCCAGCCCGAGCGGGCGGCCGAATTTCTGCGCTTGGTCAACAGCCGCTGGTTCCAAGAGCAGATGGTGCAACAGGCCCAGATGATCAGTCCGCTCGTTGGGATGCCGCTGCCCGGCATCCAACAAGGCTTAGATCAGATCCTCGCCCAGACCGAGCAGTTCTACTCGTTTTCCTTTGGGCTAGAAGGGGCGCACCCGTTCTTGTATCGCCAGTACTGGAACGAGTGGAACCAGTTCATGGTGGCGCGCGAGCTGTCGGCCACCCAGCTCGTGGAAAACCTCGAAAACATCTTTACGCGGTATTATGGGCACATCGCGGGCTAGCAGGCTACGCTACGGCCATATCTATCTGGTGGATACATTCAACAGTAGGATGAGTGAGGTGATGAACATTAACAAAATTCTCGTTCTAGACGCTATGGGAGTTATATATCAGAGCTGTGATGATGTAGAAGAATTACTAGTGCCATTTATTCGAGATAAAGGATCAAATATAGACAAAAAAATCATCGAAGACCATTATACGCGGACTAGCTTAGGTGAATTTTCTTCTGAAGAATTTTGGACCAAAGTAGGCGTCGATTACAACCTTGAAGATGAGTACCTTGATAGACACCAACTATCTGTTGGTCTATTAGATTTTTTATCTGCCTTCAAGTATCGAGTTAAAGCACCTATTTATTGCTTGTCTAATGATGTATCAGAATGGTCCATTAAATTGCGAAAGAAATTTCAGTTAAATCAATATATTGAGAGATGGTTTATAAGCGGCGATCTAAAAATTAGAAAACCTTCTGCTGGTATCTACGATGTCCTGATTAGAGAAGCAAATGTAAAGCCAACGCAGATGCTGTTTGTTGACGATAGAGAAAAAAATATAGCAAAAGCAAATGAGTTCGGAATACAAACTGTACTTTGCAAAATAAATAACAGTGCGGAAGGGTATCGCGGTGAAGGTGAGAGTACGGTAATCTATAGCTTTAATGAACTACTCGATCACTTCAATAAATTCTAGAATTGCTATGCGTCAGCGCGGTCGATCCACTTATAGGCGGCTTTGGCGTTGCGCCAGAAGTACTTCTCCGTCGCCTCTTTGCCCCGTGCGGTAAAATACGTCATCACCAAGCACTGTATGTCTGCGTACTCGCGGCCACTGCGGTCGGATACCGGCCAGTCGCTGCCGTAAATCAGCCGATCCTCCCCGAACAAATCCCACAGCGCGTCGAGCACCGGGGCGTAAAAGTCCACATCCGTCGGCGCTGGCTTGACTTGGCTGCGCAAATCCATCAGCCCCGACACCTTGCAATAGACCTGCGGCTGGGCCGCAGCCTGACGCATCAATTCCAGCCGCGCCGGATCGGGCGGGCGGCCGTCAATGGGGATGCCGCCGATGTGGTTGATGACGATGCGCAACTCGGGGAAGCACTCGGCCAGCGCGGGCACACCCTCGTGTAAACCCGTATCCAGTTCCAGATCGTGGGCTACTAGCATTTCGGCGGCGGCCAAGCCGTGGCTTTCCGCGGCATGTACGCGGGCGCGGATGCCGAGGAAGACCGGATCGGCGGCAAAGCGCTCCAAGTAAGCGGCAAAGTCCGGGTCGTTAGGCTCGAGGTGGCCGACCAATCCCACGATGAAGGGGTCGGCGGCGGCCAAATCGAGAACCCACTGGTTGTCCTCAACCCAAGGACTGCACTCGACCATGACTGTGCCCGTTACGCCCTCGGGCACGGCGAGGGCCTTGTAGTCTGCGGGCAGCGCGCGCCGATAGAGAACTTCGTCGTCTTTTTCCGGCCAAGGTACGCCCTCGGGCCTGAACGGATCGTAGAAATGAGTGTGGGTATCGATGATCATCGCCCTATCGCTCCTCGCGTTAAATTGGTTCCGTTTTCAATGCGTTGGACGACCTCGTAAAAGAAATCCCGTGACCAAATGTCGATGGTGCGCGGGTCGCGCACGAATCGGACCACATCGTCCCGGGCGCGACCAACATCGAGTCGGTCAACCGCTTGTCGCAAGAGTTCCATGAGGCGGTCCCGCGTTAAAGGCGTCTCGTCCCGATAATCGCCCGACTGCCTCATGCGTGCCTCTAGATGGCTCAGATGCACTTGTGGATGACGGCCGGCGTACCAGACTAGATCGTACCAGTCCCGGCCCTTGACGCGCGTCTGCCACCTCCGGCACAGGATGGCGTGTAGCTTGCCGGCGAGCAGATCGGGCAGACTATAAACGCGCACCGCAAAGGGAATAGGTTGCAGCAGATAGCGGCTCTCGGTCTCAAAGCCGCCGGGTGGATCGGTGTCCACTTCGAGTTTGATCCTCAGGACCGATCCGGGATGCAGGCCGGGGAGCAGCTCGGCGTCTGCTTCGATGACGAGCAACTGTTTGAGCGTATGGGCCTTGAGAAAGGCCGACTCAATGGCCGTCTGCCGGGCCTGCTCTCTTTGCTCAAACTCGACGCGAAAACCAAAACTGCTGATCTCGCGCAAGAGTGCTTCGCCATATTGCCCAAGCGAAAACCCCGGATCGGGTGCCAACAGCGAGAAGTCGATGTCCTCGGAATAGCGATCCAAGCCGTAGAGTACGCGCAGGGCCGTGCCCCCGTAGAAGGCGGCATGCTCAAAAAACTTGCTGCGCCAGAGGCCGAGCAACGCCAATTCCTGCACTATTTCCCGCAGCACATTGACGTAATCGTCGCGCGTTTGGGGCGCGTAGCGGTCAAGCATGGAGCGAATGGCCTCATGCATGGCTCTGCTCCCTTAGCGTCTGCAGATAGCGCATGAGCCGATGGAGCTTCCGCGAATCGTAGGCTCTCGCTATCGCATTGAGGCGGTCGCCATCGAGGACGGCCAATCGGGCGGGATCCAGCCGCAGGTCGTCCAGCAAATACGGTCCATAGTCCCCCAAGCGAATCCCGTCGAAGCGCTTGTCGGCCCACACCTTGTCCGCCAGTGCCTTTTCTGGGGAAGCAATCAGGAAGGACAGAACGCCGTGCTCTTCTAGGATGACGCCAACGGCGTAGCGGCTCTGGCTCAAGTGGCGGTAGGAGAAAGTTCCGCAGGGCGTAGTAAAGGAGCGCGATCGCCCCAATGTCATTGAGGTGACCATCTCGACGCGTTCGGGTATGAGCTCGTGGTAGTTCAGTGCGTAGTCCAGACTTATATAGGAAGGCCCATAGATCAGATTGGCCAGCAGTTCCCGGCTGATAGGTGCTTGCCGGAGGGGCTCGCCAAAGGTGTACAAGCCCTTCCTAATGCGCACAATTTCTCCGGCAGCCAATAACCTGCGGACTTTGTCGCGGGGCTTGCTAAATTGGGACAAACAGGCGACCAACTGCTGGTAATCGAAGACATCCCGAACAATCTGTTGCCGCAATGGGGTCATTTCAACCATCTCGTACCGCAATAATATACATCAATGTCCACAATTAGTAGGCATAGTATGCTAAAAATGTGAATTCTCTCCAATCTATATCACTACGGACTGATGCGGCCCCGGCTTGGGCCTCCACCCCGTCTGGCGTTTTTATGCCGCGCAACTCATTTGCCGCCTGCGGAGGGCGCTGGCACCGCGTCCTGCTCCGCAGGCATGCGCCAGTTTTGCGCCTCATCTAAAGTCATGGTGCGAAAATCGGGCATCCGGTCCGCATCCCGGTCCTGGTGCTGATGGCCGCCTAGGATGTACATCGAGTGCTTGCGCCCCGACCCCGGGCGATCGGCGTCGAGCAGCCGGAATCCCATATGCAGGACCTTCCCCGGCGCGAAAACGTGCCGCTTGCTCTCCTCGGGGCTCGGCCCCAACACGTCCCACAAAGCCGCTTTCCACTCGAAGGTATATTCGACGTGCAAAGTGCCGTTGGCCGCATTGGGCGGGTGCATCGTCCAAGCGATGTCGAAGTGGGGTTTGTGCATCGCCCACAGGAACTCCGCCAAGAACGGGTCGTGGTGCTGGTCGAGAAAGCCAGCTTGGCCGTGAGGGAGACGCGAGTGTCGCAACGGCAGCACCCGGGCGTAGTAGCGTTGGCCGTTGACCAGCTCCTCGCGGGTGTGCCCGTAGATACTGCCGCCGGAGTGGTCGGCATCCACGGTAATCGACAGCGTATCGTCCCGCCACCACTTGAGGGGATCTTGGTTTTCGATCTTGAGCGTATCGTCGCTGATCCGGGCGAAGCAGTACCAGCTATTGTCGGGGGGCGGACTCCAAGCAGTGTAGATGGTAAAGTCGAAGTCGGCCGCATCGACGTGGTCTGATTCGCGGTCGAAGAATCCTTCCCGCTCCAGCGCCAGACGGGGGTCGAAAAAGGCCCAGTCCCGGTCGTCGCCATCTATAGTTATCGCCGCGAGATCGGGCACCTCGACGAAGGGGACTGTGACGCCCACATGGGCGGACGCGAGGCTGGTGAAGAGGAGGGATAGGGCGAGGCTCGCAAGAAATGCCCTGAACCGAGTGCAGCAATGCGCGTACATGTCGCTAGCCAGCATATAGGAAGGCCCGTGGATTAGATTGGCCAGCAGTTCCCGGCTGATGGGTGCTTGCCGGATGATCTGCTGCCGCAATGGGTTCGTTTTAAGCATTTTGTATCGCAATAATGTACATCAATGTCCACAATTAGTGGGCATAACATGCTAAAAATGTGAGGTTCCGTCCAATCCACATTTGACATGCAGCTTAGAGGGTGCTTTGACCAGTACGACCCCAAGCAATATAGAGCAGCTTCGGTGCTTTTTTTACCTGTTGCTTTCAACATTTAATCAAGGCCGCCTTTTCTCTTTTTTTGCGGAATGGAATGCCGAGTTTCCGCAGGCGGCTACGCAGCGTGTTGGGATGGACGCCGAGCAAGCGGGCCGCGCCTCGGGGGCCGTAAGTCGGCTTTGCCGTTAGTTACGGACTCTATATCTATGGATTCTGGGCACCCTAGCTCCTCGCTCCTTCGTACAGGTGCTGCCCATTCAGGCGTTGCGCGAAGGCATGGTGCCGCGTGTAGCGATCTATGCGGCGGATGGTGGCGGAGCGGCCGGGCAAGGGCAAGACGTGCTGTGTTATCCCGGCCGGCCGTTGACGAAGGGGCACGTGCGGACTTGAATAAGGGAAAGGTTCGGTCGGCTAACACTCCTCCCACTAACGCTAGAGGTACTCTATGCGCTACTTGCTCTTAGTCATTTTGTCGTTGGCGGCTCCGCTGGGCGCCTTGGCCATAACGTGGGATTTTGACGAGGGCACTACCTATGGCTGGACGGCCCAAGAGAGCTTCTTAGGCAATGACAGTGACGTTACTCCCACCACAGTGTACAGCGAAGTCGAAGGCGGCGTCTGGCGCATTGCGCCGGTGCCGGGCGGGCAACAACCGGCCATTAGCTTGCTTTCGCCGCTGATTGGGGAAGACTCCGCCCTTTTTGACCGGGTCACCCTCCGGCTGCGCATCATCCACGAGCGCCCCACCGAGGGAGACCTCCTGATGGACTGGTCCAATGGCGAGTCCAGACGCCGCCAGAAGGCAGCACCCCACGGGGGACCAGATTCTAGGTTGGGGTTTTTTATAGGCCGTGGTCAATTCTATCCCACCGAATGGGAAAACATCACGATAGATATACGCGACTTGGAAGCCGCGGCGGAAGCGAATCTAACCACGGGGTTTGATCCCCTTGGGGGGATAAAGGAGATCGTCTGGCAGGACACGCTCTTCCACTTTCTACTACAACTAAACTTAAACACGGACCCGCAGAGTCCGGCTGACTATCCTGAGTTTTTAGAAGTGGACTGGATTCAACTGACAGGGGCTGAAGAGCTGCTGTTTGGGGAATTGCCGCCCCGGGTGGTCGCCGTGGCGGCGAGGCCACCCGGGGCGTTGTTCACCGAGCCGCGTTTTTCTGTGCTCGGCCCAGGTTTCGGTGCCGTATCATCGCAAGGTACTTTGGGCGATGTGGACGGCGATGGGGATGCCGATCTGGTGGGGGTATGGAGATACGACACGTTCGTCTGGGTGACCGAAAGGGAGACTGAGACGACGGTCCATGAGGGCTGGACTATAGCGGCTAGCGACGGGTTGGGCGGCTTGGTCCCGGCCCGAGAGGTGCTCCTCTCATCCGGCCAAGACGGGTCCATTTTGGGGATTGCGGGGAGCGATTTCAACGGGGATGGGCTGCTCGATCTGGCCTTTATGGAAGGTCTGGACCTCGAATTGTGGATCAACCGGGGCGCGAATGGCTTTGAAGCCATCCTCCAGCTATCCGGCGTCTATTTCAGGGGCCTCGCCGATGGCGACGGCGACGGCGATGTAGACCTGTTGGTCATGGAGTACGACACCCTACGGGACGGCGTACGATGGTCCGAAGTGGTGATGTGGCTCAATGACGGCGCGGGCGCGTTTGCCCACCGCGATCGGTTCGTCCTCGATAGCGAAGAGGAACTCGCTCCGTACCTGCTGGCCGGGCAACCGCTGGGCGAGGCCGTGCGCGTGTTGTGGAACCGACCCTGCTACCAGCCAGTGGGGCCTTGGCGGCTGACCCAGCCGTGGGCCGCCAGCGAGCCGCCGCCGCTGTTTTTTGAGGCCGAGGTCAATCCCTGTGACCTGCATCTGTTTAGCGATCTGGATGGGGCTGAGGCGGTGGAGTTCGTCGGGATTCCTGAGCGGAATCTATTCTTCGATTTTTATGTGGGCTCCACCTACCACGGTTTGGCGCTGTGGCGGGTGGATGGCGCGGGCGGGGTAGAACGCCACACCCTGCTCGGTCCGCAGGTGCTCGTGCCGGCTCCGCATGAGGCTAGGACCATTGCCCGTGACCTGACCGGCGATGGCCTTTTGGACTTGGCCGTGGTCGATGGCAACTTGGCCACCGGGCCGGCGCTGGTGGTGCTGGTCGGCCAGCGCGCTGGGGTGCCCATCGTCGAAGGGCGCTATCCCCTGCCGGGCACGGGCCGGCAGGTGCTCGCGGGCGATGTCAACGGCGATGGGGCGACCGATCTGGTGGTGCTGGGGCGCAGTGCGGCAGGGGATGACGGCGGCGCCTTCGTCTTTCTCAACCAAGGCGTCCCGGCCACAGCTATCGCGGCCGAGACAGCGGCCACGTCCTCAACCTTTGCCCTCGGTGCGAACTATCCCAATCCATTCAATCCGGCTACGAGCATCCCCTTGACGGTGCCTGCCGAAACGGGCGATGTAGACTTAACCATCTACAACGTCTTGGGGCAGCCGGTGCGGCAGGTGTGGAACGGTCCGCTGGCGGCGGGCGAGCACAGGCTGACTTGGGATGGCCGGGATGCCCAAGGCCAACCCGTCGCCGCCGGGGTCTATTTGTATCGGTTGCAGGTGGAAGACCAGGTGCGCATCCGCAAGATGGTCAAACTCGAATAGACGCACGAACTGGGAACGGACATGCTGGAGACATTGCGCCAATACATAGCGGCTGGAAGCGTTTCATGGAACGAACGATTGAATGGGAGTGGCGTGGGGATGTGGATTAGGTCCTGCCGAAAAGAGAGGGCATAAGACGATGAGACGGCCATGGAAAGTCCCGTTCCGAAAAAATAGAAAACTGCAAAGCTGCTTGGCGGTGTCGCTGGCCTTGCATCTGCTGGTGATCTTCGGACTCCCGCGCCACGAGCGGGTCACTCACTTTCCCTTGCAACCACCGATCATGGTGAAGTTTACCAAGAAGCGCCCGCTGCCGCGCACCCTCGCCCGCCGCCAACGGCCCCAGCAGCGCCCGTTGGTGCGCCGCCCCGCCCTGCAAGCCGCCCCGGTCGTAGCGATGCGGCCGGCTCCCTCGGCGACGCGCCCGCTACCGGTGTTCAAGTCGTCGGCTCTCCGACTGCCAACGGCGGCACTGCCAGCGCGACTGGTGCTGCCCGTGCCGGATTTCCCCGCTCGGCAGATTGGTCCATCCCTGCAGGCGGGGGCATTGGAAGGGACGCGGCAAGGGGCCGACGAGATTGACTTGGCGTTGGAACTGATGGACGTGCAGGTGCTGGACACGGGTCGGCATCGGGCGATGGTCGTCGTCGATCCCCAAGATCGGCGCAAGCTCAAGGGCTTTCTCTATTTGTCCAGTATCCACAGCGAAGCGCTCGAACGCGCCGAGGCCAGCGCGGGGTCGGAGCGCAGCGGGGGGTGGTCGCGCAGCATCGCCGAGCAGCGCATCCTGCAAGGACTCGCCGACAAAGTGAGCGAGCGCACCGGCGTACACACCCAAGTGCTTGACGGCCTCGCCTTGGACGATCCCCGGCTGATGCAGGTGCCGTTTCTGTTGCTGACGGTTCAGAGCCAAGTCGCCTTCACCCAAGCCGAAGCCAAAAATCTGGGTCGCTATCTCACGTCGGGTGGGTTCCTCTATGCCGAGATTGTCTCCGCCCCCATCGCCCTCGCGGGCGGCTATCAGCACGACCTGCCGGCGTTGCGCGCTTTCACTCGCCAAGCCTTTCAGCAAGTGGACTACGCCGAACACAAAGATTGGTCTTTCGTGCGGTTGCCGCCCGAACACCCGCTCTACCACTGCTTCTACGACATAGATTCCCTGCCGCGCGGCTTCTGGGACATCTGGTTTTGGTATCTTGACTCTCGCTTCGAGTCGTCGCCCAATTACTTGGAGGGCATTGAGGTCAATGGCCGCATCGTAGGGGTTTACTCACAAAAGAACTACGCGACTCTATTGGCTGGCGAGGTTGAGCGGCTCCGCGAGGCGGATCGGGCCACCAACAATGAGGGTCGTTTTGTCACGGGTGCGGATGAGTTGCCGGTCTATGACCTCGGCGTCAATATCGTGGTGTATGCGTTGACGCGGGAGGGATCATTGGCTCAACAGTTCGTCGATGTGGACTGAGGGCTGTTGTGCCGTGATACTATAATTGAAGAGGGCACTGCGAGGTATGGAAATCATTCCGTTAATTCCCGAACGCGACTTAGCCATTCAGCGGGCGCGGGTCGCACAAGATCGCGATGTACGCACCCAAGCGAAGGCTTGTCTCCTGTTAGGAGGAACAAGGAGAACTCGACAGAGCCGAAGCCCTGTATAAGAGTTCGCTTGGGACAGGTCTATGCGTCGAATCAGGCTCCTTTTGATGCCGTACTTCAGTGGCGGCAAGCACTGGAACTATACCGCAAACTTCAGCTAGACGACAAGGTTGAGTTCGTAGAACAACTGCTGAGGACGAGCGGCCGAATGTAAAGGGCAAAATGATGTTCAACGCAATACGACAGCCGGCCAGTCGCGGCCTAGTAAGCCACGCTGATAATGCGGTGCCGGCTCGCGGCCCCGGCTTGGGCCTCCACCTCCACCCGGCACAGGTACGAACCCGGGGGGACTACGCGCTCGTCTTGGTCTTGACCGGCCCAAATGTAGAGATAGGACTGATCGGGCTGGCGCTGGCCTGCAAGGGCGCGGACGAGCCGGCCAGCGAGGGTGTAGATCCGCACTTGGGCCGGCGCGTCCGTCTTGAGGACATGGAAGCGGATTTCCGCGGCGTCGCCAATTCCGTCCCCGTTGGGGCTGATGAACGATTGCACCGAGAGATTGGCGATGAGCCGGTCGGTGCCCGGGACGCTGGGCAAATAGACGGTCGTGGCAGCGCGCCGCACCGGATCGACCGGCTGCCACACCGCTAGCTGCCGCTCGTGGCCCACGAAGGCCCGGAAGAGGGTGGCGTTGCGCTCTACAACCGCGCTGAACGACAGCGCGACGTCCTCTCGCCGCACGGTGCGCGGCAGTTCCACGAGCAGGGAATCGCCGGCAATGCGCACGGCGGCTGGTTCGGCTTCGGCACCGTCTATGCTGAGGACGAGCGCGTCCGGGTCGGCCGGCGAGGGAGTTTGCAGGAGGACGCGATCAAACCCGGGGTTGCGCGGCGCTAGCTCCGGCGTGATGTGGAACGAGAATAGCTGGGGCACGCCCGCCTCGGCCGTGCGCGGCAAGACCTCGCCGGTGACCCCGGCGAGGAAGGCGTCGGTAAATTCGATCTCCAAGGCGCGCACGGTCGGCGCGGTGGTCGGGCGGTCTGAGCTGAGGATGAGCTGAACTTGGACGAAGCGGCGCGGGCTGGGGGAGAGAAACTGCTCGCCGGGGCGCTGGTAAAAGTTGCTCCACTCGCTCCAGTCCTCGCCAATGCCAATAGTGCTCTGGGTCTCGCCCCGCAGCGCCTTTGGCATCTGGTCGAACTGCTCGGCCGTTACTTCGGTGCCATCCTTGCGGAAGTAGCGAAAGTTTTCTTGCAGCGCGTTGCCCGAGCGAGTGCGCGCCTGAATGCGAGCGCCCGGGGGCAGGTCGGCTTCCCAGCGCAGGGACTTGATCACCTTCGCCCGGTTGTCGCCGGCGATTTGCCCCAAGTCGATGAAGTCCGAACTCATCTCCACTTGGGCCACGTGGCCCACCGCAAACACCAGCGTCTCTATCAAAAAGCCGCTCTGGAACTCAAAGCTGGACTGGGCACCGCCACCGCCGACCCATTCGGCCGCGATAAAGCGGACCGGGCGCGGGTCGAAAAGATACGTCAATTGGCCGGGGAACTCAGTCGAGGACGCGAGCAAGGCATCTGCGTCGCCGATGAAAAGCTGGTCCAGATCGACCTCGCCCGTCAGGGTGCGGCGACCGTTGGAAACGCTCAAGCTGTGGGTGCGAATCTGAGGCAGGTTGGAGCCGTACGTCAGGGTGCGGAGGAGAAAATCCGAAGTGCGCATCACGATCCGATCCACCCAGAACAATGCGCCCAAGTCCCAGTCCCAAGCGATGGGATCTTGGCCGCGCTCCCGCCGCGCTCCCCAATCGGTATTGGCGTTGCCGTCGGCCATTTTGAAGGCAAACCCCCGGCCCACGCGCTCCTGAATCGCGCCGCCGCGCGCTAGGGTCTGCAAGGCGATATTTTCCCCGAGCGTGTACACTTCCACCTCGGCAAGGGCTGCGTCCGGCGTCTTGGCATCGACCAAAATCCTTATGAATTGCAGTAAGTCGTAGGTGGTATCCGCAGCGCCTGCCTCGCGGCCCTCCCGCACCCGCGTCACCTCCCGCACCAGCGGCTTCACATCGTAGGTCACCTCAGTCTCGTCAATGGGCTTGGTGGTGCCGCCTATCAGGTGAAAAGAGAATATGTCTTGGCGCGTCACGCGGCGGCCCTCGGACCCGAAGACGCGGAATTCGCGCAAGGGCCGCGCCCCCTCTTGATCCGGGAAAATGAGGCGAATCTCCGACACGAGTACGGCCCTTCCCAAGTTGATCTCGATCCACCAGTCCTCTAAGGGGGCGTCCGGGTCGGGTTGCCAGAAGGTGTGGACGCGGCCGTCTATGGCCCGGCCGGCCGTTGCGAGGTTGGTGCCGGCCTTCCACGCGCCGCCGCGCATCTCTTGGCCGCTCACCAGTTCGTGGGTGAATTCGCTGGCGTTGGCCGCTGCGTTGTGTACGCCCTTGAATTCGACCGGGGTCACCGAGCCGGATGAGGAAAATGCGAGCGTGCCGGCCGGGAAGGTCCATTGCTGCCACTCGGCTTTGCGATCCACCCGGTACACCTCTAGGTCGGCGCTCCGAGTCTGGGCGTACGCCGCCAGCCCGAGGGCCGCCAAGCCCGCGAAGAGGAGGAACGTTTGGTGCGAGCGAATGCGCTGCATGGTCTGCTCCTTTTTTAGTACGCAACCCCCACCGCACCGAGGCGGGTGAATTGCTCGCGCTCGGCGTCGGCGGTCACTTGGGCGAGGTAGAGCCCCGCGGGAACCGGGTTGCCGCTGTCGTCGCGCCCGTCCCATTCATAGGCAAAAGAGCCGCTGCCGCGCGCACCGGCAAACAAGGTGCGCACCCGCTGGCCTCCAAGCGAGAAAATCCGCACGGCCAACTGGACGGGCTGCTGGAGCTGGACCAAGGTACAGGAAATGCGCACGCGATCGTTGACCCCGTCGCCATTGGGCGTCATCACGGCTGGCTGCACTGCAAAGAGCGGGAGCAGGTTGCGCGCCGAAGCGGCCGTGGTCAGTACGCGCAAGTCATTGGTCAGGACCGTGGGGTTGGCGTCGCCGGGCAGGACCTGCTGCGGGGCCTCGTCGCTTTGGGTGTCAAAGACGCGGGCGCGAAAGAACGTGGATTGGACAAAAACTTCGGCGTCGAACACGACGCGCAGCGCACCCGGCGATTGGTGCGTCAGCCTTTGGCTGGGGAAGAATAGCGTCAGGCTTTCTTCGCCCGCGACGACGCTGTCGGGCGCGGTGGCGACGGGCGGATCGCCCGCGAACATCTCCCTGAACTGCGGCCTAGCGGGCGTGAAAATCTCCAGAGCGTCAAAGCCCACGTCCGTCTCGCGGATGTCGGCGCGGATGTCGTACGCAAAGGTCGAGAGCGCGCCGGCCGGCACTCGGGGCTTGTTGCCCAAGGGGCGGGGGGTTTCCAGCGCGGAGATTTCCCCTATGAGCTGCTGGGCCAACGGCGGGATGGAGTGCTCAACCACCAGCGAGTTGACCCGGATGCCGTCGAGGATGGAGTGGCTTTCGAGGGCGATTTCGAGCTGGAAGAAACGACGCGGGCTAGGCAGCTCAATTTGCTGGCCGGACTCGGCAAAGGGCGGCGACCACTCGCTCCAGTTGACTTGATCGTCTTCGACCGGGCCGCGCACGTTCAGGCCCAGCCGGCCGTAGTCGCCCTCCGACACTTCCTGCACGTCGCCAGTGAAAACATTGACGATTTCGTAGAACACTTGCGGGGTATCGTCGCGGCCCGTGCGCATGCGAATGGAGACGCGCGCATCGGCCGTTGGCTCGACGTCGATGCGGCCCTCTTGCTGGCGCAAGGTCTCGGCCGTCCACAGCAGGCGGCTGAAGTTGGCCACTTCGCCCAAGTCGATGATCTTGGAGCGATAGCGCCCTCCCGGGGGAAAACCCGCCCCGTACACCTCGAACTCGGCTATCTCAAAGGGGTTGGTCGAGGTCACGTTGAGCTGGATGTAGCGGACGAATTGCAGGGGGAAGGGAATTTGCGCCACGCTTTCCGCGGTAAAATCCACCTGGGTCAGCAGGTTGTACACCGGCAGATTTTCCGGCGTGAAGCTAACGCCATCGCTGACCTGAATTTTATAGCCGCGGATGAAGTCGTCGGCAAAGGGCCGCCCGCGGCTGTCGGCCCCTTGCGGGCGCGGGAAAAACGAGATGCGATTGACGGGGAGGCGCGTACCCAAGTCAAAGAAAAAGGCCCGGCCCGCTTGCAGCACCCCAAATTCCTTGAAGCGGTTTTCGCTGGAGGTCTGCACGTCGCCATCGACGAGCGGGGCATTCGTCTGCTTGAAGGGCACGTTGTCCCACACCCGCGCCGCAGCCACCTCAGTGACGAAATCCAAGGGGAAGCCCTCGGTCCACTTTAGCTGCCGGACGATGTTGTCGTTGGGATTAAAACCCACCAATTGAATGGCCCCGGCGGCATCGAAGCTGATGGCCGTGGAATTTAGCTCGTCGTCTTTCCAAGAGCGGCCCGCACCGCCCAATTCCCACTGCCGCACCTCGCCGCCGGCCGCGGTGGCCATGACCAGCACCATAGAAGCACAAACTAGCGATCTGAACGCGCACAAAAGCAATTCCCTCACTTTATTGGCGAAATATAGCCCGTTCTCACCCAGAACCTCAACCCCAGAAAATCACATTGCCGACCATGCCGGTACAGTGATCGACGAACAGAAAAAGCCCCCCTGGCACGATGTGCCCGGCGATCATGCCCATGAAAAAGGGGCGCGTCTTGCGGTAGAGCGCCACGCCGCCGTAGCGCAGCACCGACACCTTAATCAGCCACGCCAAAAACATGTCGAACCAGAGGTGATCCATGATCCCGGTCGGGCCGATGGGGTAGCCGAGGGGATGCAGGGGCCACCAGACATAGTACCAGCGCGCCAGCATCAACAGCAGCATTGCGCCCGCCCCAATCCCGGTGTTGATCCAACCCCACAGATGCGGCTCGCTCGGCGTGCGAATCAAGCCGGCCGCGTAGTCGTAAAACCCGTGCTTGCCCCCGGGAATTTTTAGGTTGAGCGCCCCGTACGAATAGCCCAGCTCCACGACCACCCACATTGACGAGACCAGCCCAACGGCCATGGCCAAGAGCATCGTCCAGAACAGCGGCCGTTTGGACCCGCCGAAGCCCTCGCCCAATTTGAGGCTGTTGGCGGCCGAAGTCATGGCGAAGCTGCGCCCGTTCGTCCAGAAATAGGTCGTCGCCAGCACCACCAAGCCCTCGACCCCGATGGCCGACGAGCCGACGGCTGAGACCACGATGGCGGCCGGGCCGACCGGGACCGAACCATCCGAAAGCCCTCCTTCGGCGATTAGGCGAGTAAATCCGACAAAGAGCGCGAAAGCAGTGAAGAGAAAGGCCAAGGTGACCCAGACGGGCAGGCCGGCCAGCGCCAGCCACGCAACCAGCACCGCGCTGCTGCCCAGCAGGACCAGCACGGCCGTCCGGTAGGAGAGGATTTCGCCGGAGTCATCTACGGTCGGGTCGCCCCACAGGGCCTTGCGCAAGACCGCCCGCAGGTGCTTGCGGGCCGCGAACAGGCCAAAAAGAAAAAGGACCAGCATCCCGCCCATGGACTGGTGGACGAGGATCGGGTCGATGATCGAGTGCCCGCCCCCCAGCATCTCCGAACTGGTGACGCCCAGTACGGCGAAGGTGGTGCGCAGGGCATTGGCGAAGAGGTTAAAAAACCACAGGCTGAAGGCGATTTCAGTCTTGAGAAAGTAGAAAAAGCCCAAGATGTTGAAGCGGAATTTGAATTGCAGTTCGGACAGGTTGTCGAAGATGGGCAGGATGAAGTGGATGGGATCTACATTGGTGGCAATGGGCACGGTCTCCGGGAAGTAGTTGTGCAGCCCGTGCAGGGTGCCCCAGATGGCCGGCACGGCAAAGCCGCTCCACATCACCGGGTTTTTGAAAAACGGGGCCATGCGTTCCCCCCCAGCGTCCTGCTCGGCGAGGGCCATGGGCACCTGGACCAGCGGATAGGTCAGCCGCTCGTGGTCGTTCCACTGCTTGCGCAGAATGGCCATCGCGGCAATCATCGCCAAGAACAGGGCCCACACAAAAGGGGCCCAGCGCAAGAAAATCGGCAGCCAGTCAAGCCAGGGGATGGAGCGGCCCTGTTCCAAGCCCTCGTAAAAAGGCCCCATGATCCCTAGATCGCGTGGCTGCAACCAGTCCGCTAGGTGGGGTTGGACGAGCGTGTGCCAGTCGTTTTCCGGCGTGGCAAAGTAAAAGGGGGTGAGGATCGTGCCGATGAAGCGGCCGGCAAAAAACACCGGCAGGGGCGAGGCCATGACCATCATTATATAGATGAGCAGGAGCTCGCCGCGGTTTAGCCCGGCTCGCGGATGGACCAGCTTGAGCAGCGGGTTGACCAAGCCGGCGAGGAAGAAGAGCAAGAACAGGGCGCCGACCGTGCTGGTCCCGAGCGTCATGTACGAGCCGCGCAAATAGAAGACTCCATAGGAGTCGCCCGCAGCCACGAAAAACGTAAACAGGCAACCGAGAATCAGGGCCTTGGGCGTGAAGGCACCGGCCGCTGGGGGGCGCAAGGACTACACCCCGCCGGTGGCAGCGAAGATGCGGACGAAGACGACCGATTGCTTCTGGGTCTGCTCGGCGAAGAACTGGCGCTCTAGGAGGAAGCCGGCGTTCATGGTCAGCTCGTACCCTTGATAGGACGACACATTGGTCAGCAGGGCCGAAAAGACGAGGCTGCGGAAGTCCTCGACATAGCTCGGCGAGGCCTCGGCCGGGCGCTCGGCGAGGTTCTCGAAGAGGCTGAATTCAACGCCGAAGTCCAAGAGCGTCTTAGGCAGGAGCGCGTACTGGCCGATAAAGAAAAAGCTCTCGGTCAGTTCGTTGGCCTCCAAACCGGCCAGCGCAGTGGGCGTTTCTCGCTGGTACATGCTCTTCCACTTGGGATAGAGGGCGAGCCGGTCGCTGGGGCGGATGGCGTAATCGGCCTTGTTGATCAGGCCCAAAAACGAGCGGTCGCGCTTTAGGCTGGCCTGCGCGCCGAGCTGGTTGAAGTGCTCGTACTTCAGCTTGCCCTCGACGTTGAGGTTGCGGATGCGAAAGTAGCGAGCCTGCAAGTACAGGGCGTTGACAAAGGTATCTTGGTTGTCGAGCGGATCCGCAAAATCCGTCAGGCCGATGGGATCGCGCCAGACGACGCGGTCTTCGGGCAAGGTGTCGGCCACTAGTTTGGCGTGTTCAAACAGGGCGATGTCCAGCCCGGGATAGGATTTTTCCAAGGTCAGCAGCCCGTAAAACGAGCGGCTCTCGCGGTCGCTGCTCAATTGGTGCTCGGCGAGCCGGCCGACGGTTAGCCGGGTGCTCTCGGTGATTTTTAATCCCCCGTATGCGTTGTAGCCGCGGTGGTCGCGCTCGTAGGGATAGTCGGGCAAGCGGTCGTCCTCAAAGCGGTCGATGATCGTATTGTTGTTCATGTCCATGCCAAAGAGAAACTCCGGCGGATCGACCTGATAGCGGAGAAAAGGCTCGACGTAATCCGGGCGGCTGTTCTGGTTTTGGTTGAAGTCCGAGATAAAATCGTTGTTCTCGTCTAGCCCGGGGAAAATTTCGGTGTCGCGGCCCAGCGAGCCGCCCGTGCCGCCAAACCCTTGGCTCTGGCGATAGCGCTGCCAGTCGGTGAAGCGATCTTGGTCGTCGTTGTCATCGACGAATTCAAAGAGGTTTTGCGTCTCGCTGGCGTAGTCGATGACCCCGCCCGGGTCGGCGATAAAGGCCGTGGTGCTGTAATCGGGGTCTATGGTGAACACCTCGCCGTACGCAAAGAAGGGGTAGCGCTGGTACGAGGCCGTGACGTAGCCGGCTTCGGCCGTTTCCTCGTGAGCGGGCAGCTTGCGGAAGTTTTGGTTGGGGAAGCGGCGGAAGCGGCGGTTGACGGCCCATTCGGCCCGCAGGTCGAAGTGGGCGAGGTTAATAAGCTCCAAGTCCATGCCGATCACCTCGTGCCCGGTCGGCAGGCCGTAGGCAAAGCGCACAAAGGTCTGGTTGGACCCATCGGTGATCTCGTCGCGGGCCTCGGCCACTGGCAAGAAGACCTGCTCGCCCCGGGCATTGGTCTGGAGATTGGAGGCGATTTCTATGCGGTAGTCGTTGGACACCACCAGCTCGAATTCGAGCTTTTTGGCCTCGCGGAAGGTGCCCACTTTTTCGGTTGGGCTAAAATCGTTGCGAATGTCGTAGATAAGCTCAATTACGTCCGAGCCGCTCACTTCCAAAATGCCCTCGCGTCGCACGCCGCCGCGCACCAAGGGCGCGATTTCCGGGTGCAGCTCTCCGTCGATGATCACCTGATCGACGAAAAACGAGGCCCCGGTTTGCTCGGATTCGGGCGAGTCGTCCGCGATGCGGATGATGACCCGCTCGACATTGCCCGTATTTTGGGGGCCGGTCAGCAGGCCCTTGAGCGAGTTGTCGCCGAGGCTCAGTTCGCTGCTGGTATTGGACACATTGACCCACGTCAGGCCCAGCTTGGCGAAGTCGCCCACTTGGGCCACGCCGCGCGCCCCGAGGAGGCGGGTCGTGTTTTCGAGCGTCGAAGACCCGGCCGCCTCGTTGAGCGCGGTAAACCCCGGCGCGTTGAGCCGCGAGCCGAGGAGGGTCAGCGCGTACTTGTCGGCGAGAAAATCCCACTGCAACCCGTTGAACGTGGGCTTGGAAAAGGTCAGGGGGGTGAGGGTCGTGCGGATGGCGTCGCCCACCGTCAGGGAGGTGTGGAACTGGCCGTGGCTGGCCGACGAGATGACGAGGCTGTCGAACCAGCGGCCAAAGCGGGTTCCCTTCAACAGGGCACTGCCCTGGCGCAGGGGGCTGGTTTCGGTCCAGTCGTAGATGACCCAGCCGCGGTTGATGTACTGGCCGAAGAGGTTGTAGTTGCGGGTGCCTTCGAGCAGGATGTTGACGTAGCGCTCGTAGTTGTCGCGGGCGTAGTTGCTGTATTCCCAGCCGCGCCACTGGTACTCGTAGTACAGATTCTGCGGCAAGTACCACTTGCGCCGGTTGGGCGCCAAGGCCCCGGGATGGATGCGCACCCCGCGAATCCCCGGTTGCTCAACCGGCCGAAAGCCGGTAGATAGCTGGGCAAAAGCCTTGGACTCCGAGAGTGCAAACGCGCACCACAACAGCAAGATCGGCCCTCTGCGGCAAAGGGTTGTCAGCCTCATGATCCATCTCCTAATGAGGGGGAAGCCCGCCTAGGCAGCGAGCGCTATCGGTTGACAATATACGCCCCGTTCCCACTGCCTACCAAGTCAGCAGCGCGCTGTCGCCTCCGCCAAAAACGGCATTCCCTTGCCGCAAATTTGTATCGCCTTTGTTTATTAGTTAATAATTAAAACCACTTCAGCAGCATCGTTTATCCGAAAGGAGGTTGCACAGCGTGCTGAACGACAGTTTCCACATTCCTTTTTCTTACTTCATCTCTTTCAATCAAGGAGCGTAGCAAATGAGAAAGTTCGGCTTTTTCGCCTCGTCTTTTGGGCTGGCGTGCCTGCTGAGCACGGCCGCTTTTGCCCACGTAGGCGTTACTGTGTTCTACCCGCAGGTGCCCGATCCGGCGGCCATCACCATCGACGGCAACGACGACGATTGGGGTTGGTACGACCCGGCCCTCGCCCTCAATCAGCCCGATTTCTTCGACCGGGCCAGCGATTTCGTCGAGTTGTCGGACTACGATTTCACCATCCTCAACGGCTGGTCGGCACCGCCGGACAACAAGTGGTACGGCTTTGCGCGTTTTGTCGACGACACCCTCAAGTACGATTCGCCCGTCAAGGAGTGGTGGAAGGACGACTGCTTGCAGATAACCGTTGATGCCGATCACCTCGGCGGGAATATCCTCGGTTCCGACCTCGAGCAGATCGCCAATGGCCAGCGCTGGCACGTGCGCATTTTCCCGCCGGCCGGCGAGTCCCTGTTGCCCAATCAGACCTGCTTCTTCTACAGCCAGCTAGAGTTCATCGACTCCCAAGAGTTGCTGTGGGGCGTGGAGCCGGAGTTTTTCGAGGCCGCGTGGACCGTCCTGCCAGCGGGTGCCGAGAACCTGACGGTTGGGCCGGTAACGTACACCTATGAGTGGCGGGGTGCCCTGTGGGACATCTGGGGCCTGAGCGAGGCCGAGAGCGTGCGGCACGTGTTTGCCGAGGACGACGTGATTCACCTCGGCTATCGCCCGCTCGACGCCGACCGCCCCGGCGGTGGACGCAAACACTCCATGTACATCAACGACGGCAGCCAGTCGCAGGACGTCGACGCTTCGCAGATGCCCGACTTCTGGGCGCTGGCGGCGCCCGAGACCAGCGTGGAAAACGACACTTGGGGCCACATCAAAAACAGCATGTCCCAACGCCTCAAGTAGCAGTTCGCGGCGCAATCACGAGGGAGGGGGGCTTTAGGCCTTCTCCCTCGTTTCGCGTCTGTGCCAGATGTCGAGACGCTTGCAAACCAGATACAGCGGTCACGCGAACTGCTCGGCCCATCGCAAGGACAGCCCAGACCACTCAAAGCGGTCTGGGCTGTCGTCGTGTGGAAGCTTATTAAGAAGCGGTCTGAAAATTCCGCGAACCGTCCCTTGTGTGCAGCAAACAATCGAGGAGCGAAGGCGTCTCGCCCGCGAAAAACGCGCCAGCCGAAGGCCGCTTGACCGCTACGCAACGCGGTCCGCCGGGGGTTTGTCACGCCTAAAGGCGCGGTGAAGCAGACCGCTTCTAAGGCCCGGTTTTATGCAGCGGCTCGCCCGGCTACCGGCTAATCCCGGCGGCCAAGAAAAAGGGTTTGAGTAGCCATTGCAAAGACGGTATTTTGGAAGGAGATCTACTGTGAAGCCGTTTACTTGTTTAATCAAAAAAGAAGGCAATCAGTACGCCTCGCTGTGCGTTGAGTTGGACATCGCCTCTTGTGGAAAAAATAAAAAACAAGCATTGGAAGGCTTGACAGACGCGGCGGAAGCCTATCTCGAGTACATGATTGCTGAGAATCGCCGCGACGAAATCTATCGGCCCGTGCCCATAGACGAACTCAAAGAATTCTTATTTTCTGGGGACGAGATTTCCGAACAATCGTTTAAGGCGATCCCGCTGGCCCTCGAACGTGCCTAAGAACCTGTCCAGCAGGGATGTAGCTTGGATATTGAACCAGATCGGCATACACCTCGCTAGGCGGGGCAAGGAAGATATTTTCGCGGGAGAGTACGGAGGCCGCAATCGCGTGGTCGTCGTGCCGCGAAACAAGCGCAGTATCCCCCAAGGCACATTGAGCTCGATCTGGCGTCAGGCAGGTATCAACCGGAATATGGCCGAACAAATCTGGAACAGGCGATAGGAATAGCTACAGTTGATACTTTTGCCGATTCACTCACTTGTTGCATTGAAAGGAAGTATATGTCAGACACCGAGGCCGTAGCCCAGCTCGGCCAAATTAGGGACCGCATCTACGGCGAGATCGGCCAAGTGGTTATCGGTCAGAAGCAGATCGTCGAGGAACTGCTCATCGCCTTGCTCGCCGGCGGCCACTGCCTGCTCGTAGGCGTGCCCGGCTTGGCCAAAACCACGCTCATCCAAACCCTCGCCCGCACCCTCGATCTCTCCTTTGGCCGCATCCAGTTCACTCCGGATCTGATGCCCTCGGACATCACCGGCACCGAGGTGCTCGAAGAGGACATCGACACCGGCCGCAAGGCATTTCGCTTCATTCGCGGGCCCCTGTTTGCCAACGTCATCCTCGCCGACGAAATCAACCGCACACCCCCCAAGACCCAAGCGGCCCTGCTCCAAGCCATGCAGGAACACGCAGTCACCGCGGCCGGCGAGACCATGCGGCTCAGCGAGCCATTCTTCGTGCTCGCCACCCAAAACCCCATCGAGCAGGAGGGGACCTACCCCCTACCCGAAGCCCAGCTCGACCGCTTTATCTTCGAGCTGTGGATCGACTATCCGAGCGATCGCGAGGAAGAGGACATCGTCCGCGCCACCACCAGCGTCGCCCGCGCCACCGTCCGCCAAGTAGTAGATGCCGCGCAGATCGTCGAGCTACAACAGCTCGTGCGCCGGGTGCCCGTGGCCGATCACTGCGTCCGCTACGCCGTCGCACTGGTGCGCTCCTCCCGGCCCGGAGATGCCCAAGCACCGGATTACATCCGCGAAATGGTCAGTTGGGGTGCCGGGCCGCGCGCCTCCCAGTACTTGGTCTTAGCGGCCAAGGCGCGGGCCATCCTCGCCGGTCGGCACTCGGTCGCCATCGAAGACATCCGCGCCGTGGCCCTGCCGGTGATGCGCCACCGCATGGTCGTCAACTTCCACGCCGAAGCGCAAAACATCAGCGCGGTCGGCCTGATCCAACGCCTGCTCGCCGACGTAGAGCCAGAATCCTGACGTGAGCGAAGCCGTCTCCTACCTCCACCCGGAAACCATCTCGCGCCTCGCGCGCCTCGACCTGATTGCGCGCCTCGTGGTCGAGGGCTTTATCACCGGACTGCACCGCAGCCCGTACCACGGCTTCTCGGTCGAATTCTCCGAGCACCGTCCCTACTTGCCGGGCGATCCCCTGCGCGACCTCGATTGGAAGGCATACGCCAAGTCCGACCGCCTGTACGTCAAACAGTACGAGGAGGAGACCAACCTCAAAGCCTATCTGCTGCTCGACGTGTCTGGCTCCATGGACTTTGCGGCCGGCGCACCCCTGAGCAAATTTCGCTACGCGACCTCCTTGGCGGCCGCGCTGGCGTACCTCATGCTCAAGCAGCGCGACGCGGTCGGCTTGTTGCTCTACCACCACCAGACCGAGGCGTACGTACCGCCGCGCTCGGTGCAAAGCCACCTCCAAGTCCTCCTCAAAACCATCGACCAAGCGAAGCCGCACAGCGAGACGCACATGGCCCCGGCCTTCCACGACCTCGCCGAGCGCATCCGCCGCCGCGGCCTCGTCATCGTGCTCTCCGACCTGCTCGACGCGCCCGACCAAGTCCTCGAAGGGCTGCGCCACTTCCGCCACCTGCGGCACGAAGTGATCGTCTTCCACCTGCTCGACCCCCGCGAGCGCGACCTCGCCTTCCGCGACCAGACCCGCTTCTACGACCTCGAAGACCCAGACCAAACCCTCACCACCCAGCCTTGGCACATCCAGCACGAATACCGCGCACTGATGGACGATCTGATCCAGACCTATCGGCTCGGGTGCGCCGAGGCCGGCATCGACTACGCCCTGCTCGACACGGCAACCCCCTTTGACGTGGCCCTATCGCGCTACTTGGCGCAGCGCAAAAAAATGGGCTAGTCGCTGCCCGCCCTGAAACTTGACTTTTTTGTACAGATTCCTACGTTCTTGAGACCGCGCCTAAATACGAGGAGCCACCATGAGCGAAAGCACCCAAACCCTAGAGCAGTTTGCCAACCGCGACTACGAGTGGGGATTCGTCACCGAAGTGGAAGCCGACTCGGCCCCACCCGGCCTCAACGAAGAGATCATCCGCTTTATCTCCACCAAAAAGGACGAGCCTGAGTTCATGCTCCAGTGGCGGCTCAAAGCCTATCGCCGCTGGCTCACTATGGAGGATCCAACGCGCCGCAAACAGAGCCAGCGCTGGGCCATGGTCCACTATCCCGACATCAACTACCAAGACATCGTTTACTACTCGGCCCCCAAGAAGAAACAGCTCGACAGCCTCGACGAGGTCGATCCCGAAATTTTGGCCACCTACCAGAAGCTGGGCATCCCCCTCGAAGAGCAGAAAATGCTCGCCGGCGTGGCCGTGGACGCCGTCTTCGACAGCGTCTCCGTGGCCACCACGTTCAAGGACAAGCTAGCCGAGCTGGGCATTGTCTTCTGCTCCATGTCCGAAGCCATCCACAATCACCCCGCGCTCGTGCAAAAGTACCTCGGCTCGGTCGTGCCCTATTCCGACAATTTCTTCGCCACCCTCAACTCCGCGGTCTTTACCGACGGCTCCTTTGTGTACGTGCCGCCGGGTGTGCGCTGCCCCATGGAGCTATCGACGTACTTCCGCATCAACGCGGCGAACACCGGCCAATTCGAGCGCACCTTGGTCATCGCCGACGAGGGGGCGTATGTCAGCTACCTCGAAGGTTGTACGGCGCCCATGCGCGACGAAAACCAACTCCACGCGGCCGTCGTCGAGCTCGTAGCCCTCGGCGACGCGCAGATCAAGTATTCCACCGTGCAGAACTGGTATCCGGGCGACGCCGACGGCAAAGGCGGGATCTACAACTTCGTCACCAAGCGCGGGGCGTGTCGCGGCGACCGCTCCAAAATTTCGTGGACCCAAGTCGAGACCGGCTCGGCCATCACCTGGAAGTACCCTAGCTGCATCCTACAGGGCGATCATTCGGTCGGCGAATTTTACTCGGTCGCCGTCACCTCCAAGCGGCAGCAGGCCGATACGGGCACCAAGATGCACCACATCGGCCAAAACACCCGCAGCACCATTGTCTCCAAGGGCATTTCGGCTCAGCGCGGCCAAAACACCTATCGCGGCAAGGTGCAAGTGCTCAAAAACGCGGCCGCTGCCCGCAACTTCACTCAGTGCGATTCCATGCTCATCGGCGACCAATGCGGCGCGCACACCTTTCCCTACATCGAGGTGCGCAATCCCACGGCCCACGTCGAACACGAGGCTTCCACCTCCAAGATCGGCGAGGACCAAATTTTCTACTGCAACCAGCGCGGGATTTCCACCGAAGACGCCATCTCCATGATCGTCAACGGCTTCTGCAAGGAAGTCCTCGCCGAGCTGCCCATGGAGTTCGCCGTCGAAGCGCAAAAGCTGCTCGGCATCAGCCTCGAAGGCAGCGTGGGGTAGGTGAGTGCGCGAGGGGCTACGAGGTTGTACGCTACTGGCGATGGCCGAAGGATAAGCCCGTGAATACGACGATAGACCGACCAAACAGAGACGCCCTCAACAAGGCGCTGGACATCTACCGCGACGTCATGCGCCCGTTTATTGTCCGCTCTCTAAAGAGAGTTCGGGGCCAGCAGGTCGAAGATGTGATATGCAATGCATTAAATGACCGCCAAGCCGAGCAGTTCAGCCAGAATCTGAGTAAGAACGGGCACGATGCAGAAGCTTCAATAGATATTGGCGATTTTCCCCACCTCATCAGCAGGAAATGGAGTGGGATATTCCAACAGTCGTTCAGAGACGAGAGAGGGGTCCAAAGTGCATTATGGCTGATAAAGGAAGCACGAGATAAAGCGGCTCATCCTAGCCCACAGGACATAGACCTTGAGTTCGCCAGAACGCATCTGTTTCACATTGCCGACGTACTCGGCAAAATCAATGCGCCGAAGCAGAAGCAGGCCGTAGAAACGATCAGGAACCAACTCGGCCAAAGCAATCCCGCCGCATCGGCCAAGAGCCGACCCGCAACGCCACCATCCCGTCTAACCAGCGATCTCGCTCCTTGGCGGACGGTCATCCGTCCCAACCCCGATGTGGCCCGAGGCACCTTCCAAGAGGCCGAGTTTGCCGCCGATCTCCAACAAGTTCACGACGGACGCGCCGATGCAACTCAGTACGGCAATCCGGTCAGTTTCTTCAATCATACTTATATCACCCCGGGCATATACACCCTGCTAGTGAACACCTTGAAGCGGCTTAGTGGCAACGGGGGCGATCCGGTTATCCAGACCAAAACGGGCTTTGGCGGCGGCAAGACTCACAGCCTCATCGCGCTCTATCACCTAGTGAATAGCACCGACGCCTTGACCAATCCGAGCGGCAATGGCCAATCTGAGCAGACCTACAACGAGATACGCGGCATTATAAAAGAGGCCGGGCTGGATCCAAGTATTGGCGTTCAGGCCCGCATCGCCGTGCTTGACGGCACCTATCTTTCGCCCACCGATGCGGCCAAAACCCCAAACGGCGATCCGCTTAACACCCTGTGGGGCGTGATGGCTTACCAACTCGGCGGACAGGACGCCTACGACCTAGTCGGCCAAGCAGCGCGACAGGGAACCGCGCCGGGCGGCGCTCAACTCGACCAGCTATTCGCACACCTCGGGCCGTGCGTCATCCTCATTGACGAGCTTGTGGCGTATGTGCGCAATGCCGGAAACGCGCAGGACAACATCTTAACCTTCGTTCAGGCCCTCACCCAAGCAGTTCGTAGGAACAGCAACGCGGCCCTTGTAGTAACCCTGCCCGAAAGCAGCGTCGAGGCGGGAAGCGAGGCCGGCATGGAGGCCCTCAACCGGCTTGAGCACCTCTTAGGGCGCATTGAGGCTGTGTGGGAACCCCTTGAGACCAACGAAGCGTTTGAAGTGGTGCGCCGCAGATTGTTCGGCAATGACATAGACGAGGCCGCAAGGGATCGCACCTGCGGAGCCTTCGCAGCTATGTATAGTAGAACGAGGAATGAGTACCCCCGCGATGCCGGTGAGCAGCACTATCTTGAGCGGCTGCGAGCCTGCTACCCCATCCACCCGGAGATTTTCGACCGCCTCTATTTGGATTGGTCTTCTATTACCCAGTTCCAGCGTACGCGCGGCGTCCTGCGGATGATGGCCAATTGCGTCAGCCGTCTGTATTTAGACAACGATGCTTCCCCGCTAATCATGCCGGCCAATCTGACCTTGAGCGATACGGCATTGGCCAACGAATTTGTCAGGCTGCTTGGTAGCCAATGGGGACCCGTTCTGTCAGAGGTAGATAGCAACAACTCCAGGACCGACAACATTGACCGGGCATCCCAGCGATTCGGCGAGGTCGGCGGTGCCGCTCGGCGCATAGCCCGCACAATTTTCCTCGGCAGTTCCGGTAGCGGTGCCGTCAAAGGCATTGATGCCCGTCAGATTCGCCTCGGCGTGGTCCAGCCTAAACACGGCGTCTCAGTGTACAACGATGCCCTCAGCCGAATTAGCGGTGATCTCTACTACCTTTATAGTAGTGAGGGACGGTACTACTTCCACGCCGAGGAAAACCTCAACAAGATCGCCACGGATCGCGCCGCGGCCTTGGGCAGAAGAGACATTAACGACCACATCGTCGCGCAGTTGCAAGAGGCGGTTGGACGACGACCAGACGTTATCGTATGCCCAGCTAACTCTGGGGCTGTGTCCGACGCGGATGCGGTGCGCCTCGTGCTTTTGCACCCTGATATGTCACTGCCGAGCCGAGCCAGTGAGAAAGACGACGCCGAACCAGAAGTGCAGCGGATACTACAGTACTGCGGCGATAATCCCCGAGTCCGCAGGAATACCCTGCTCTTTCTAGCGGCGAGAAAAGACGAGGCCCGCGATCTAAACAACAGGGTTAAGACGTTTCTCGCTTGGCATTCCATCGTCAACGGCGAGCACCAAATCAAAAACCTCTCAGGGGACCGTCTCAAACAGGCTCAGAGCAATCTCCGGGCAGCAGAAACAGAGGTGCGAACTGCCTTAGTCAGAGCCTATCGCTGGGCCATCGCCCCGGTCCAAGACGACCCGCAGAAGGCTGAATACCGCTTGGCCGTCTCGCAAACTGACGCCACAGATGGCGAGATCGTTAACAATGCCTTCGACAAGTTCATCGGAGACGAGGCCCTCGTAGAGCACATAAGCCCTTCGGCACTAGCTACCATGTTGAAGCAGTACGTATGGGATAATCCAAACCACCAAGACCACATTGGCATAGATGTCTTGTGGGATATGATGACCAGCTATATGTACATGCACCGTCTCCGCAGTAGAGCTGTCCTGCAACATTGTATCGAACAAGGTGTGCCCGACGGGGCTTTCGGCTATGCCGAGTCCTATGATGAGGATCAGTACGAGGGGATGCGCTTCCGCGAGCCGATCCGTGGCTCGGCGTCCAATGCGAGTGATCGCAGTGCAACGCTGTTGGTCAATCCCGAGATGGCGGTGCTTGTAATGGAGGAAGGGGGACCACAAGAGAAGCAGCCGGCCCAAGAGCTACCTCCCAGTCCTACTGACGGCACTCAGTCGCTCCAGCCTGCACCGCCTTCAACGCCGCATGGTCCCAAGCGCATCGTCGCCAGCAAGACGGCTGAGAACGACGTATCTCTGGACGACTTCAACCAGTTGCGCGAGGAGATCATCCGCACTCTACGCGACGGCGGCGGCACAGTCACCGTTACCATTACCATCGCGGCGCACAAGGCCGACGGCTTCGCCGAGAGCACGACCCGCGCCGTACGTGAGAACAGCGTCCAACTTGGCATTGACCTGAAATGTTAGAAGCCGTAACCCACATCGAGTCGTGTTGAGCATCGGTCTAAAGGCTTTGAAATGGAGCATTTTTCGAGAGCGAGATGCCCTTGCTCCCTAATTACTCCGCAAAATGGGACTGATCCTATGAAATACTATTTAACTCGTGCGACGCTCGGAGCGACCGATCTTGAAATCGATGAGAACGAATACGAGGACTACAAGGAGTCAAGTAAGGTGCTATCAAGCTGCCTGTCCCTTGAGGAGAGCTATGAAATTCTGATCTCAAACTATATCGATCTGGAAAATGAGCAGCTAGCGTGGGCAACGCTTAGCATGGTAAGGAACGTTTCGGAGGATGATTTTTTTAACGTAACACTCTCGTTAGATCGGCGAATGGTGAATTTTTTGACAACAGCCCGTCTGCATATTGAACATCTTCAGAAGAGGGGAGGCGACTGCATGAGAGGCCAGTCCATTGAAAAAATGAAGGCCGTCATTAAGTCGTTCTGCGATGCTGAAAAAGCCGATAAACCGGAGTATAAGTTCATGTGGGATCTCCGAAATGAAGTACTGCACTCGAGCTTAGCAACTCACTGGTTTAGCTTCTCTACAAGTCGGACGAACTCGTTTGATGATCCAATCCCAAAGTTCGAGTTCTCGTTAAAATTCGGATCGTTAAAATCGTCGTTATCCACTGGTTTTAAGCCGGAGGAACTCGATACCATGTCAAGCGAAGACCGAGTCGAGTTGATGTCGATTGCTAGGGTCTATATGGAATCCCTCAGCACTGTTCAAGTAAAGTTTAGGAAGTACGTAGCAGAGTCGGTTAATCAAGCGCGTAGCAGAATGGAAGAGGCTTTTTGTCGGTACAGAGAAGTATGTGAGGATAGCCTAACCTACCTAGAGCTTTGGAAAGTTGACGACTCGGATAAGACTATCGAGGAGCCAGCCTTCTCTTTATTCTATGACGACCAGCGCATTCAGTTACAAGATAAGAACCGTGAGCTCGTCAACTTGCGTAACAGCCATGTAACTGGAAAAATAGGCCGGGTGCCCAAGGGACCATGACCAAATACAGAATAAAGCCTCAAGGTTCTAACCGGACGCAAGAACATGACGCTATGTTAAAGGAGGCATTATCCCGTCTAGGTGTCCGTGAAGTTATGCGGGTTTACCAAAACCACCAAGAGATGGATAAGAGGCTTGGTCCTTACTGCCTGGCAACCAAATATCCGGGAAGTGTGATAACGACTGACCATACTAATCCCAGTAAACCTGTACAAAAAGCGTCTAGTTCGACCCGCAAATGAAAGGAACACGCCATGACAACCGCTGAACAAGCCCACGCTCCACTTTGGCAGGACCGGATCGTCAAAAACCCGCTGATACTCGGTGGCAAGCCCATTGTGAAGGGAACCCGGCTCTCCGTTGAATTCATAACCAGCGAACTCGAACGGGGCCGCACCGAAGCTGACATCCTCAGCGACTACTCGTCGCATCTCACCTCGGAAGATATCGAGGCATGTCGCGAGTACAAAGCTACCGGTGCCAAGCTGTCCTATACCACTTGGGCCATGCAGGATGCCTTGATGGACGGCAACATCACCGCAGAGGAATTTGAGGCCCTGAAGAAAGAACAGATCACTTGGGAGGAACTGCACACTCTGAAGGGTGGCGGCGTCACTTGGGCACAACTCAACGCGCTAAGAGCCGGCAAGATCACTTGGGCGCAATTGGACGACCTGAGAGCTGGCAAGATCACTTGGGAGGAACTCGACGCCGCAATGGGCGGCAGATACAAGATGATCTGGCAAAAACTGATCGAGCCAACTTACAATGCGTAAAAAGCATATAATAAGGAGCGTATTAATGGCAAAGACAATGGTCGAAATTCCCGATCACAAAATGGCAGAGTTGGAAGCCTACAAAGACCGCTTGGGCGACCTGTTGCTGCTAGGATTGTCTCAGATCAAAATTCAGGAAGCCCTGTTGCTCTATAAGCGAGGGGTTATATCAATTGGCCGGGCAGCAGAACTCGCCGGCTCGACAGAGCAGGAAGTGGTGAATCAAGCTCGGGCCTTGGGGATTCAACCACGCTGGAGTGAGACCCAAGTTCAAGAAGAACTGGCGTGATCGAAACAGAACAGTAGGAACATGACCACCCAAACCCCATACCGCCGCAAACTCATCGAGGTTGACTTGCCCCTCGACGACATCAATCGCGACTCCGCCCGCGAAAAGTCCATTCGGCACGGCCATCCTTCGACCCTGCATCTGTGGTGGGCGCGTCGTCCGCTGGCGGCTTGTCGCGCCGTCATTTTCGCCAGCATGGTAGATGATCCGGCCGACTGTCCCGACGAGTTCCCTACTGACGCGGACCGACGCGAAGAGCGCGAGCGGCTCCACAACATCATTCGGCAGCTTGTCAAATGGGAGAACACCGACGAAAGTAAAACCGCAGGCAGGGAACTCTTGGCGGCAGCGCGGTGCGAAATTGCTCGCTCCGTGGCGCGTACACGCGGCGAAACCGCGCCCACTGATCCGGCGGAAGTGCTGCGCTATCTCAACGACAATGTCCGGCCGATTTACGACCCCTTCGCCGGCGGCGGCTCCATACCGCTCGAAGCGCAACGGCTCGGGCTGCGGGCAGTCGCCTCCGATCTCAACCCGGTGGCCGTGCTCATCAACAAGGCATTGATCGAACTCCCGCCCAAATTCAAAAGCCGACCGCCTGTTAACCCCGACGCCGACCACATGGCAATGACCGTCGGCAAGGGCAAAAAGGCACAGCGGCTCCCTTGGCGCGGTGCGGCGGGGCTGGCTGACGACATCCGTTACTACGGCCGCTGGATGCGCGAGGAGGCGTTTAAGCGGATCGGCCATCTCTATCCGCAGGCGAAACTGCCCGATGGTAGCGACGCTACCGTAATCGCGTGGCTGTGGGCGCGAACCGTCCCCTGCCCCAACCCGGCCTGTGGCATCGCGATGCCACTAATGGCCACGTTCCAATTGTCGAAGAAGAACAACAACGAACATTGGACGCGGCCAGTTGTTGATCGCGAGAAAAATCGCATCGCCTTTGTGGTACAAAACCACAACGTCGGTGTTCCCAAAAGCGGCACAGTGAATAGAAACGGCGCGACCTGTCTTAGCTGTGGCGGTGTGGTGAAACTGCCTTACGTGCGCGAGCAGGCGCGGGCGGGCAACATGGGCGAGGCTATGACGGCGATTGTCGCCGAGGGGGACCGCAAGCGGCTGTTTCTGTCGCCTACTGAAGAACACATCAAAGCCGCGCAGGAAGCTACCCCCGCTTGGCGACCCAGCGGCAGCCTGCCTGAACAAGCAAGAAGCATCAGTGTCCAGATTTACGGGTTCACAGAGTGGTACAAACTTTTCACGGAACGTCAGCTAGCCGCGCTGACCACGTTTAGCGACCTGATGCCAGAGGTTCGTAATCAAATCAAACAGGGTGAGGTGGAAGAGGAATACGCCGATGCGGTTTGTACATATCTTTCGTTGATGACTGGCAAAATTGCTGACAACGGTTGCAGCTTTGCATCTTGGCATAATGGTAGAGACACTATCCGTAGCGTTTTCGCACGTCAAGGGATTGGGATGGTTTGGGATTTCGCTGAATCGAATCTCTTTTCCGACTCAACAGGCAATTGGCTGTCTCACATTGAGTGGATTGCCAGAGCGGTCAATCATCTGCCCGCCGATGTGAATGATGGAGAAGTGCACCAAGCGGACGCCTCCACGACGATCCACGCTGATAACGGTCCCGTCATCGTCACCGATCCGCCCTACTACGATAACATACACTATGCTGATTCATCAGACTTTTTCTATGTCTGGTTGCGTCCTCTGCTCCGCGACGCCTACCCCGACCTATTTGCTGGCATACTGACCCCCAAAACCGAAGAAATGGTTGCCAACCGATTTCGCTTTGAAAATTACAGTCAACAATTTGAGGACCAGCTAAGTAAGACGCTGCGGTTGATACGGGAACGCTGCTCGGCTGAGTTCCCGTCGTCCATCTTCTATGCCTACAAGCAGCAGGAGGAAGAGCGTGCAGGTAGAGCCTCCACCGGCTGGGAAACCATGCTGAGCGCGATCGTTTCAGCGGGCTTTGAGATCGTCGGCACTTGGCCCATGCGAACTGAGATGAGGAATCGATCAAATGCGATGAGTACAAATGCCCTCGCCTCGTCTGTCGTCCTCGTCTGCCGTCCGCGCCCCAAGGATGCACCCGTTGCCACGCGCCGCCAGTTCTTTGATGCGCTGGAGAGAGAGCTGCCCGAAGCCCTCGACCAACTCACCCGCGCAGGCCACATTGCGCCGACCGATCTGGCGCAAGCCGCCATCGGCCCCGGAATGCAGATTTACTCGCGCTACAGCCGCGTGGAGACCATAAGTGGCGAGCCGGTCCCGGTGCGCGAGGCCCTAGCGGCCATTAACCGAGCCATCGCCGATTACGACGAGCGACAGGAAGGCGATTTGGATGCAGAGAGCCGCTTCTGCCTCGACTGGCTAAAACAGCACGGTTATGGAGAAGGCCAGTACGGCGAAGCCGAGACGCTAGCCCGCGCCAAAAACGTAGCCATCGGCAAATTGCAAAATCTGGACGGCCTACTCACTGCCGAAAGGGGTGTTGTACAGCTTTTGTCAATAGACGAGTACAGCGCCGAGCGCCCGTTGTCCCTCGGCGACATGGCAGCGTGGGAAGGGTGCTTCCGCATGGCGTACCATTTGAACCGCGAGGAAGGCAGAGGTATTGAAGGTGCGGGTATGGTTGCGCGGGAAATGGATGGCAACGTCGAATCCGTCGAGCGATTGGCGCGCATTCTCTACAATCACTACGACCGCAAAGGCGACTCACAAAACGCGGTCATCTTCAACAATCTCGTCACCGCGTGGCAAGACATCCTTTCTGCCCTCTCAAGGATGAAAGAAGATGCACAAGGCCAGCTATTCCAATAATTTGTTCGCCAAGAAGTACCAATTAGAAAACAACCTATGCCCATTCAACCGGGAGGAGGTACAAAAGCTACCAAAGGACCGTTGCGGCCTATATGCCCTGTGGCTGCCCGATGAACGGCTCTACATCGGCATGTCCACAACCTGCGTCCGCCGACGCCTGCTGGAGCACTTGAGGAACGAAGTTAATCCCGAACTTCGACGCCAACTCCGCATGTTCCCCGACCTAGTAGAGTTCTCGGTAACATTCACCGAAGTCGAAGAAGAAACCCGCGAGTTGGAGGCCGCCATCATCCGCGCTTGGCAACCCGAAACCAACCGAAATCTGCTGTAGTGGATGACATCACATTTGCAGAACTCAGCCATGACTACGACATCCAGCGCAAAGCCCCTTGAGCTAACGGTTTCCAATTTCGGCCCAATCGCCGAGGCGAGCATTGAGTTGCGTCCAATGTCCGTGTTTGTGGGACCGAGCAATACCGGCAAGTCCTATATGGCGGCCTTGGTTTACGCGCTGCATAGATCTTTCAACGGGTACTCTGTAAATGCCAATTATAATAGCGCACACGATGCACGATCTTTGGTAGAAAAATTTGGTATGACTCGGATGCAGGAAATGCTTTTGGAATTGGAAACAGTGCCTTCGCTTGAGTTACAGGAACCTGTTGCAGCGTTAGTTCGCCAATCTCTTAACGATGTCGCACAATTGGGCAAAATTTTAGATAGCGAAATTACAAGATGTTTTGGGACAGATAAGGCCAGAAACCTGATTCGCTATTCAAGTGGTGGCAGAACCGATTTTTCCTTGCGTGGTAATATCTCAACGGAAAATGAACGTAATGATCCTTTTGAGTACAATGCTACGGTGAATCGAAAAATAAAAATAAATGCTTCGATTCCTAGTACTATGCCTGTGCGGATTGAGGCGAAGAATCTCCCATTCCCTGTCGCAAGCTGGATATTCTCGCCCGAGGGGCAAGCGGAGGACACAACAGAGAAAATAACAGAACGTGTCATGACTGGGTTCGTTAAAACTTTCGCCAGTGCTTGTATCCCTAGCATCCTCGGCCCATTAGCTCGCCCCGCGCATTACCTTCCCGCTGACCGCGCCGGCATCATGCACGCGCACCAAGTGGCAGTGCGAGGCTTGATAGCAAGTGCATCGCGCATCGGGCTGCGACGCGACTCGCCGATGCCGATACTCTCTGGAGTTCTCGGCGACTTTATGGAGCAGCTTGTTGCATTGGCTGGTTCATCGAGAAGGGCACAGGATGAAAATTACGATGCCCTCGCACAGAACTTGGAGCAGACACTACTGCGCGGAGCCGTCCGCGTTGAACAGTCGCCAATCAACTATCCTTCGTTTGTCTTTCGGCCTAATGGCTGGAAGCGCGATTTGCCCTTGATGAATGCGTCATCTATGGTCTCAGAATTAGCACCTGTCGTACTGTACATGCGTCATGTCGTTCAGCCGGGCGACCTGCTCATTATTGAAGAGCCTGAGTCCCATCTGCACCCGGCCATGCAGGTGGAGTTTACCCGTCAACTCGCGGCAGCCGTGCAGTCCGGTATCCGCATCATTATTACCACCCACAGCGAATGGGTACTGGAAGAATTGGCGAATCTGGTTCGCTTAGCGGAGCTTCCCAAGGAGCGGCGCGGCGGCCTTGATGATGCAGATGTAGTGCTCAGTCCCGACCAAGTAGGTGCGTGGTTTTTCGAGCCGAGTTCGGAAGGCAGCGGTTCCGTGGTGCGGGAAATTTCGCTCGATGTCGAGTCGGCAACCTTCCCGGCTGGCTTCGGGTTGGTCACCGAATCCCTCTACAACCGCTGGACGGAAATTTCCGCCCGCATTCAGGAAGGGTAATATCAGTGACGATAGTAAGAACTATCCGAGAAAGAACCGATGTGCGATGCCACACAACCGTATGCCGCGACGGCCGCTGCTCCTTATCGCTAGAGGACGTGCCAGAGCCGTCTATCCTCATCAGCCTGGAACACGAAGCAGCGCCGGTTAAAGCAGACCAGACACATTGTGACTATTTGTTCGTTGGCGGCAGGGCACCGTGGGTTGCACCAGTAGAATTGACTGCAAGTGCCGCGCGGGTCAGTAAGTTCCTACCCCAGCTCCGCGCTGGTGCCGATATTGCGGATAAACTGCTTCCGCAGGATGTCCAAGTCAGGTTTCGCCCTGTCGCAGTGTATGGCGGAGAGCTTCGCCGCATTGAACGCGACGGTTTTCTAAAATCTGCCAACCGCGTCGTTTTCCGCAGGAAACCGGTGCCGATTAAACTGGTGCGATGCGGCTCGCCATTGACGCAAGCATTGAAGGGCTAAACAAACCCATAGCATACAACCCTAACCGAAAGCACCCTATGCTCCACATCGAAAACCTCCACGTCGCCGTTGAAGACACCCCCATCCTGCGCGGTGTCAATCTAGCCGTAGAACCCGGCGAAATCCACGCCATTATGGGTCCCAACGGCTCGGGCAAAAGCACCCTCGCGCAAGTCTTAGCCGGGCGCGAAGGCTACGACATCGCCGAAGGGGCGGTCGCGTACTGCGGCCAAGACCTGCTCGAACTCGCGCCGGAAGAACGGGCGTGTGCCGGGCTGTTCCTCGCCTTCCAATACCCGGTGGAAATCCCCGGCGTCAACTCCACGTACTTCCTCCGCCAAAGCTACAACGAAATCCGCAAGCAACGCGGCGAGGAGGAGCTCGACGCCATCGACTTTCTCGGCCTGATCCGCGAAAAGCTGGCCTTGGTCAACATGGACGAGAGCTTCCTCAAGCGGTCAGTCAACGAAGGCTTTTCCGGCGGCGAGAAAAAGCGCCACGAAATTTTGCAGATGGCCGTGTTGGAACCCAAGCTGTCGATCCTCGACGAGACCGACTCCGGCCTCGACATTGACGCGCTGCGGATCGTCGCCCAAGGCGTCAATCAGCTCCACGCCCCAGACAAAGCCGTCGTCGTCGTCACGCACTACCAGCGCCTCCTCAACTACATAGTCCCGGACTTCGTCCACGTGCTCTACGAGGGACGCATCGTCCAGTCGGGCGGCAAGGAACTGGCGCTGACGCTAGAGGAAAAGGGCTACGATTGGGTTAAGGAGCAAGCGGCATGAGCGGCGTTGCCCATTATCAGTCGTGCTTTAACGATCTCGTCGGCACAGGTGCGCTGCTGCCGCTGCGCGAGAAGGCCATTGAGCACTTCGCCGCTGCTGGCTTTCCCACGACTAAAGACGAGGAGTGGGCTTTTACCAACATTGCCCCGCTGACTCGGATCAACTTCGATCTAGCCGCGTCCGCGACTGCACCTGCCGTTCTCGACGACTACCGCTACGGTCTCAACGGGCTGGTCTTTGTCGATGGCCACTTCGACCCTGCGCATTCCCAACTCAACGGCCTGCCCGACGAGGTGTACATCGAGCGTTTGAGCATCGCCTCAGACACCATCATCGTCGCCGCTGTCCTAGGCCAAGCCGCCACCACCGAGGACGAAGCCTTCACCGCACTCAATACCGCCTTTTTGCAAGACGGTGCGGTCGTCTATCTGTCCTCAGGAGCCGTCGTTGAGCAGCCCATCCACTTGCTGTTTGTCTCTACCGGCCAACGCGCCAACGTCGTTTCCCATCCGCGCGTCCTCGTGATCGCCGGACCCAATGCCCAAGCAACCGTAGTTGAAAGCTACGTCGGCTTAGGGTCGGAACCGTATCTGACCAACAGCGTCAGCGAATTCTTCATTGGCCCCAATGCCGTGCTCGACCACTACCGGGTCCAGCGCGAGTCCGCGGCCGCCTTCCACATTGCGGCGACCCACGTGCGCGAGGAACGCGCCGCCCAATTCCGCTCAACCGCCATCGCGCTGGGAGGCCATCTGACCCGCCACCACGTCCATACCTCCCTAGAGGGCGAAGGCGTTGACTCCACCCTCAACGGCCTCTACATCGGGGACGGGGTGCAACACGTGGATAACCACACGCTCATCGAACACGCCCAGCCGCACTGCCAGAGCCACGAATTCTACAAGGGGATTCTCGGGGGGCGGGCCACCGGCGTCTTCCGCGGCAAAATCCACGTTCACCAAGCCGCGCAAAAAACCGACGCGTACCAAGCCAATCAGAATCTCCTACTCTCGCAGACAGCGCAAATCAACACCAAGCCCCAGCTCGAAATCTACGCCGACGACGTCAAGTGTTCGCACGGAGCCACCATCGGCCAGCTCGACGAAGACGCCCTCTTTTACTTGCGCTCCCGTGGCATTAGCCACCGCGAGGCCGTCCAAGTGCTGACGCGGGCCTTTGCCGGCGAAGTCCTCGACCGCGTGCGCGTCCCCGCTCTTAAAGACCAACTCAGCCGGCTAGTAGATCGCCGGCTGGACCAAGCCGCCGCCGGAGTTGCCCGGTGACCGCTTCCTTTGACGTAGCCAAGATCCGCCGCGACTTCCCGGTGCTCGGCGAGAAAATTCGCGGCAAGGACCTCGTCTATTTCGACAACGGCGCGACCACCCAAAAGCCGCTGACGGTCATCTACGCGCTCCAGCGCTACTACGCCCGCGAAAACGCCAACATCCACCGCGGCGTCCACTTCCTCAGCCAGCAGGCGACCTTTTCTTACGAGCGCGCCCGCGGCCGGGTCGGCCAGTTTATCAACGCCCGCGAGAGCAGCGAGGTCGTCTTCGTGCGCGGCACCACCGAGGCACTCAATCTGGTGGCCCACAGCTACGGCCGGCCGCAGCTAGGCCCCAACGACGAGATCATCGTCTCCCAGCTAGAGCACCACTCCAACATCGTGCCGTGGCAAATGCTGTGCGCGGAAAAGGGCGCGCGCCTGCGGGTAGTGCCCATTAGCGAGACGGGCGAGTTCCTCTTCGACGAATACGAGCGCCTGCTGTCCGAGCGCACCCGCATCGTGGCCATCGCCCACGCTTCCAACGCCCTCGGCACCATCCTGCCGGTAAAGGAAATCGCCGCCTTGGCCCATCAGCACGGGGCAGTCGCGGTCGTCGATGGGGCACAAGGCGTGCCCCACCTGCCGGTAGACGTGCAGGACCTCAACTGCGACTTCTACGCCTTTTCCGGGCACAAGCTCTTCGGCCCCACCGGCATCGGCGTGCTCTACGGCAAGCAGGCCCTCCTAAACGCCATGCCGCCCTACGAAGGCGGCGGCTCCATGATCGAAAAGGTGAGCTTTGCCGGCACCACCTATGCTCCCCCGCCGGCTCGCTTTGAAGCTGGTACGCCGCACATTGCCGGCGGCATGGGCTTGGAGGCCGCCATTGATTACGTCAACTCCATAGGCCGCGAGCAGATCGCCGCGTACGAGGCCGACTTGCTCGCATACGCAGACGCAGCCCTCGCCACCATCCCGGGCCTGCGCCAGATTGGCACGGCCCGCGAGCGCGTAGCCGTCCTCTCCTTCGCGCTCGGCGACATCCATCCGCACGACATCGGCACCATCCTCGACGCCGAGGGCATTGCCGTGCGCGCCGGCCACCACTGCGCCCAGCCGACCATGCAGTTTTACCAAGTGCCGGCTACGGTGCGCGCCTCGTTGGCTTTTTACAACACGTGCGAGGAAATTGATGCCCTAGTCTCGGCCTTGCACCAAGTCAAAAAGGTGTTTGGATAGTAGGGGCGACTCTTGTGGTCGCCCTTTGTTTAGACTACACCATACAACAAGGCACTTCGACCATGACTGAGCTTCGCGAGCTGTACCAGCAGATCATCCTCGATCACAACAAAAATCCGCGCAACTTCGGCAAGCTGCCCGAGGCCAATCGCATGCAAGAGGGCTACAATCCCCTGTGCGGCGATCACCTGCACGTCTATCTCCACGTGGCCGACGAGCGGATTGCCGACATTAGCTTTGAGGGGTCGGGCTGCGCCATTTCCAAAGCCTCGGCTTCCCTGATGACCAGTGCGCTCAAGGGCAAGCGTCCCCACGAGGCGGTTGAGCTATTCGAGCAGTTCCAGCAGATGGTGACCGCAGAGCCGGACGCGCCCGTCGACACCGGGGCCTTGGGCAAGATGGCCGTCTTCGCTGGGGTGCGCGAGTTCCCTATGCGCGTCAAGTGCGCGACCCTCGCTTGGCACACCGCCAAAGCGGCCATAGAACAAGACCCGTCTCCCGCATCCACTGAATAGTGGTCTGTCCCTTCCCGACCACACTGATCACTGACCTAAAGACGGCAGATCCCAGAGGAGGTTCTTCATGGAACTATTACACGAAAAAACCTTTCCCCCCGACTCAACCGAGGCCAAGGTGGTGGCCGTGCTCAAGACCTGCTACGACCCCGAGATTCCGGTCGATATCTTTGCCCTCGGCCTGATCTACGACATTGAGGTCAGCGACGCGCAGGACGTCCACGTGACCATGACCTTGACCTCGCCCGCCTGTCCGGTAGCCGGCACCCTGCCGCCGGAAATTGAGCACAAGATCAAGGCCCATGTCCCGGGCATCGCCACGGCCTTGGTCGAGGTCGTGTGGGATCCGCCGTGGACGATAGACATGATGACCGAAGGGGCCAAACTCGAACTAGGCATGATGTAGTGCACCAAGGGATCACAACGCCGCGGATTGAGTTTCTAAGAGTAGAGAACTTCCGCGCCTTGCGGAAAATCGAGCTCAGAAGGTGCTGCTCGGCCCCAACCGTTGACTGAGGCAGGAGATGGCAGTATCGCACTTGGAGTTTCTGGTTGAAGAGGAGTCGATGGGAAGCCGTGCTTTGCGCCTATCCGAAAGTTTCGCCGAGAATTCCGCGATCCCGATGCCATCGGCGTTTGAGCGAATTTTGCAGAAACGCGGATACTGCAAAACCGGACTGCGGAAGATCGAAGCGGCCCGAGCCATTGCCGCCCATATTGATCCCGGGCGCAATCGTTCGCACAGCTTCTCAACCTTTTGCTGGTCGCAGAGTTCGCACCGGCTGTTAGTACGTGCATGAAACTTCAGCGAAAGAAGCGCCCATGAAACTCAGCTCGCGCGAAGAATACGGCTTGCGCTGCCTCTTGCAACTGGCCCGCCAAGCCCCCGGCAGCCTGACCATCCCGGAAATCAGCCAAGCCGAGGGGATCACCCATCACAACGTCGCCAAGCTGTTGCGCATTCTCCGGCAAGGCGGCTTTGTGGCAAGTGCCCGCGGCCAGCAAGGCGGGTACGCCCTTGCCAAGCCCCCCCAGCAAATCGCCGTGGCTGACGCGCTCGCCACGCTGGGCGGTCGCCTCTTTGACGACGACTTCTGCGATCACTTTGCCGGCAGCGCGGATTGCTGTACGCACTCGCTCACAGCGTGCTCAGTGCGCGCGCTGTGGGGGCAAGTGCAGCAGGCCGTCGATCAAATTTTATCGCGCACAACCCTCGCCGATCTGCTGCAACAAGGCTACGCCTTGGCCGACGAAGAGGCCCTGCTCGATATATCGGCTTAGGGGATGATTTTCAATGGATAGGAGACATCCATTGAAAGAACTCAACCGCATAACGATCAATCCCAACGTCTGCTTGGGACAACCCACTATTCGGGGCATGAGGATCAAAGTGCTGGCCGGGGGCAAGTCCATCCCGCGTATCCAGAACTCGCAGAAGAAGACGTGCTTCAATCGCTAAGATACGCGGCGTGGGGCCCCTCTGATCAGATTCAATTAACGCCAACGCCATAAGCGAAAATTTCGTCGGAATTACAGTTTCTCGCCCACATGAACCATATCCGTGTAGAGGTGGTACGCTAAGATGAAAAAAGTTTTGCTGTGCTGGATCGGCACCACAGATTTGCGTGCCTCACAAGGAGATGATGTTGGTGAGGGTCCTATTGCACAGGCAGTGGAAAAGCTCGGGTTTGACGAGGTATTTTTGATTTCAAACTACCAGTCTGATGACCGTGTAGCCGCGTACGTCGAATGGGCTAAAAAAAGAAGCTCAACGCCGTACCGACTACATAAGGAGGACCTTTCAAGTCCCACCCACTTTGGCGAAATTTACGAGGCTGCGGTGCGCGTTTGCACAGCAGCTTTGGGCAAACAGCGCGATCAAGTGGAATTGACTTTTCATATTAGTCCTGGCACACCGGCCATGGCCGCGGTGTGGATCATCTTGGCGAAAACTCGCTTTCCCGCTGAATTGATCGAGTCGTCAAGAAAATACGGCGTTCAGACGGTATCTGTTCCCTTCGATATTTCGGCAGAATTTTTGCCCGACCTTCTGCGCAAACCCGACGAGCAGCTCCGCTCGGCCAGTGCAGAGAAACCCATAGAATCAGCGAATTTTGCAGACATACACTACCGCAGCGCAGTTATGAAGCGTTTGGTCAAAAAAGTGCAGCGCGTCGCGTTGCGGAACGTTCCCGTTTTGCTCGAAGGTGAATCTGGCACCGGCAAAGAACTTTTTGCCCGCGCCATTCACCAACACAGCCCGCGAAAGAATGAGCCATTTATCGCGGTGAACTGCGGTGCAATTCCGCAATCTCTCGTGGAATCCGAACTGTTTGGGCACGGAAAAGGCGCGTTTACCGACGCAAAGACCCCGCGCAAAGGTCATTTTGAGTCGGCCAATGGCGGTACACTCTTTTTAGATGAAATCGGCGAGTTGCCCAAAGATATGCAGGTGAGATTGTTGCGCGTCCTCCAAGAAGGCGAGGTTATCCGGCTCGGTACATCCCAACCCATCAGTGTAGATGTACGCATTGTGGCGGCAACAAACCGGAATCTCATTGAGGAAGTGGGCGAAGGACGATTTCGCGAGGACTTGTTTTATCGGATTGCAGTGGCCTATCTCAAATTGCCTCCCTTGCGGGAGCGCCCGGGAGATTTGGGTCTGCTGATCGACCATTTGCTTGAGCAGATCAATCGGGAAAACAAGGGACAGCCCGGGTACCGACGTAAAAAAATTTGCGCTGGCGCAAAAAATGTTCTCCTGAACCACGATTGGCCGGGCAATGTACGCGAGTTGCAAAACACGCTTAGACGCGCCATGGTGTGGGCCGATGGCGACACGCTTACGCAACTAGATATTGAAGAAGCCCTCTTACCTGCGTTTGAAAACCGCGACGAAGGTATCCTGAATCGCCCATTAGATGGGGATTTTAGCCTGCCCGACCTCATTGGCGAAGTCAAAAGACACTATATTCAGCGTGCCGCAGAGGAATTTAAAGAGAAAAAAGAAGCTGCGAAGCGGTTGGGATTGTCTCGTCAGACGTTTAACAACTGGAAGGATAAGCTACTAGACGTTTAACAACTGGAAGAAGAAGTGCAAGGGATAGAAGTTTTTTCAAAAAATTGGCTTTCTGGTAAGGTTGGCACGAAACTTGCTTTTATATGGCCAAGACCATTGCTAACCTAAAAAAGAAAGGAGGAGGAGATGTGGCCATTCATAGTGTTCCCATTGGCGATATATGCTGGCGAACGCATCATTGATCGAATCATCGATGAGTTGTTCTAGCGTATCGTCCAACCTCTCGCTGGGCAGCACCCACTCGTTGCCCAGCGAGAGAGCCCCCGTCTAAGCCGAATAGAAAGGATATGGTTATGGCGAGAAGAATCCGCAGTGACGCACGAATAAGAACTGTCGAGAAAAAGCTGGGAATCGGGAACAGCCTCACGAATCCCAACGGACGAAATGCTCGTTCCGACAAGAAACTTGGGAACCTGCGCAAGAGTTGGGAAAAGGCTGGTAAGAAGAAATGAAGTGTCGCAATTTCTATAATGAAAGGAGGTGATTCTATGACAAAATGGCTACCGATAGCCCTTCAGATCGCTCTTGTCATTTTGGACAACTGGCCATCGAAGCGGCGCTAGTAGTTTGGGCGCAGTTAACATTTCAGGAGGCGGGGTTCATTCCCGCTTCCTGAAAAAATATCTTGACATAGCTACTTGTCACACGTAAACTTTTCACGTTTTTTCGCTAACTTGTGAGGAAATTATGGCTATTACATCTATTACCATAGAAAATTTTAAGTGCATCGGCGACGCCGTGACCATTCCCATTCGCCCGATAACGTTGCTGTTTGGCAAAAACAGTTCGGGCAAGTCGACGGTATTGCAGGCGCTGCACTATATGCGCGAAGTATGGGAACACGGAGGAGCCGATGCAGACCGTACATCCATAGGTGGAGACTACATTGACTTGGGTGGTTTTAGTTCTTTGGTGCACCTTCATGATCTGAATCGGAAAATCCGTATTCGCGTTGAATTTGACCTAACCATCAGAGACTCGAAAAAATTGAATCATTTTTTGAACCATGAGACAGAGCCGAATTCCATGTGGATAGAAGCGGTAACAAGTTGGGATGCAAAAAGACGTAGTGTTTGTACCGAATTGTATAGTCATGGACTTAATGGCACAGAGTGGATTCGTATATATCCTATATATCCAATGAAAATGCTAGATACAAAATCCAGCTATACGATTGACCCGAATGGCGCAAAATGGCATCACTTAAGTAAGGGTTCGTTTCTAAATAGTAAGCATCCATATAGTAAGCATCCAATAACAGGTGATTATTTAGAAATAGAAATGCTGGAAATAGCATTATCTATCCTGAATGAAATATCAAAAAAAGAATTGTATGACATACGATATTTGGGACCCATTCGGGAGTTACCAGATCGTGACTATTGTCCGCAAAAGACGCCTGATGAATCGCTGTGGTACAAAGGGTTAGAGGCATGGAATACACTCGGAAGAAATCCTCAATTAACCAACCGAATAAACGACTATATGCTAGATGTTTTGAAACTCGGATACAGTATTAGTCGGAAGGAAATTATCTCTCTTGATAGAGCTGGCGAGATCATGGAAAATCTGGAAAAAATTTGTACCTCTAAAAATAAAAAAATTGAACCTAATGATCTAAAAAAGCAAGTTTATGATCCTATCAAACAATTATCTCCCCAAATTAGAGTGAAACTCCATAATGAAAAAAATGATGTTGACTTGGATGCTGTAGACGTAGGTCTTGGTATTTCCCAAGTTATTCCGGTTTTGGTAGGTGCTCTTCATCACGGCGTTCCAGATCCAAATCGGTACGATGGGAGTCAAATAGTAGGGAAATTTTTTTTGGTTGAACAGCCTGAACTCCATTTACATCCTGCTGCTCAGGTGGCTTTGGGTGACGTGTTCATAGACTGCATAAGAAATCCTGTTCGAGAATTAAAAGAGGCCTTTGAAAGTTCGGAAGAAGAGGGTGCTCAAGACAACTACAATATTGAAGAGTATGCAAATAAATGGATGAAATTCATGACAGAAAACATAGATCATCCTCGTATTAAAAAATTGATTGAAAGTACGGGAGAAAACAGACTTGATAAAGCAGCAGTTGCTATCTTGCGTATGTTTCCTAGTAATCCTGTTAAGTATGAAAAATTTTCTAATGACTTACTTCGCGGTCGAACGCTGCTCATTGAAACGCATTCTGAGCACTTGCTGTTGCGATTGCTGCGACGTGTGCATGAAACCTCTAGCACACATGTTGATACAAAATACAAGTTGACTCCTAACGACTTATCTGTAGTCTATGTTCAGCCAACGCCAACAGGTTCCAAATTCGTCCCTGTCTCTGTAACGGATGACGGTGATTTTGATGAACCTTGGCCAGAAGGATTTTTTGAAGAACGAGACTCGGAATTATTTTATCATGCTTAACGTTTTTGCTCTTGATCCAAAAATAATTCGAGATAGGGAACAGTTTCGATATTGTACGGAGCACTGTCATCCATCGAAAGGACGATTAATTGCAGATCTGCCACTAGGCTCTTGGCTAGCAATAACGGAGGAGTATCTTAATCAACTAAAGGAGCGTCCGAAAGAAAGAAAACGATCGAAAAGAACGCTGGAAAAGATGCGGTCACAACTGGTGAAACGTCCGGGAACTAATTGGAATTTTCATGAACCCTCTTGGCTTACTAATACAGAGAACGAACATCGGAGAGAGCCTTTTTCTTTAGTTATCAGTCCTGACTACGGTGAGCCTGACGATCAGGAGCTAAAGTACCCTCCTAGTGAACTCGATTCTGAAGTAAACGCTTGGAATACGCCTAGTGGTGTTCAAATTAATCGAAGTCCAAAAAAATTTGTGAAAGTCATCTTACCAATGCTTCGACTTGCTAAGGAGATCAATTTTGTAGATCGATCTTTCAACATAGATGCTAACAGCTTATATACCAGAAATTACCAGCAGATTATCAAGGAGCTAGCCATATACCACAATTCATTTTCTTCTTTTCCAGAAAAACTGAAAATACATTGTTGTCCAGACAACGCTCCTAAAAGAGAATACTTTGAAGATGGCCTAAAAGAACGTTACGCTCACTTAATACCAACAGGAAAATCTATAAAGGTCTTCTTATGGGAAACAAAAATCAGACCACCACGAGGAGCTCATCCTTTTCACAATCGCTATGTTCTATCTGATCATTGCGGCGTAATAGTAGGATATGGTACTGATAGCACAGGACAAGAGACTGATGCACCAGATACTCTTCAGATTGTTGACGAAACGATATATAAAGACATATGGAAAATCCGAAAAGGAAAATGGCCACCTGGAGCTGAAATAAAAGAAAAATTTGAGATTAGTGGTTAATACCTTTGGAAAATAGAGATTTATTGCTAATGCCGGATTGGGAAATACCCCCTCACCCCCGAAACGCATCCCCCTCCCCCTCGGCCCGATGCCGATAGAGCAGCTTGACCGCCTCCGGCAGGGCCTCGTAGGTCGCCCGCGGCACAATCGCATTGTTGCGCCCGCCAAACTCCACGCTCAACCACCACGGACAATAGCGCGTGATGATCGCCACTCGCGGCTCCGGGCTGGGATTGGCTGCGGTCGAATGCCATATCCGACTGTCCATCACCAGCGCACTGCCCTCCGGGCCGACGACTTGGATCTCCCCGCGAATCGGCTTGAACTGATCGATCCGCTCCTTTAGTCCTTCGGGCGTCTGGTGCATCCGCGGGTTGAGCGAGTCGCGGTGACTGCGCGGCACCACCCACGTCCCGCCCGTGTCTGGGCCAAACGGCGACAGCATCCACAGCACCGATAGCTGCATGGTCGCGTCCGGGAAGGGCTGTGCCACCCGGCCGGCAAAGTCCCTATCGGTCAGGTCGTGCGGCCAATCCGAGTGAAAGCCGCGCCAGTCCAAGTCCTCGCGGTTGGGCACTTGCGTCTTAAACTCGGTCTGCGCGATCCGCACGTGCCCCCCAAAAACCGCCCGCGCCACCCCCAACAAACGCTCGTCGCCCAGATACGGAGCAAACTCCGGCAAATACGCGATCAGGCAAACGCCCGACTCGCCATGGGGGCCGGTCTGCCGCCCGATGTGCCCGCCCATGGCCTCGTAGTCCTGCCGCGCCTTTTCGTGCGCTTCTTGCACGTGCGCCCGCACTCGGTCTATGGCGTCCGCCGGAATAATCCGCTCCAAGACGCACCAACCCTCGCGGCGCAATTGATCCACTTTTTCCTTTATCTCAGCGTCCATACGACCTTCCATTTCTCGGTTGCCCAAGCAATTGCGTACTGCTATACTAGACCCACTCGCGGACGAATCCCACCCTTTCCCCGGGCTTTCCCATGCACATCACCGACATCGAAATCCACGCCATCTGCCCGCCGTATTGCGACTTCAACGCCCCGCCACTGGCCCGCTACCACGGCGCACACATCCAACGCCGCGCCATCGTCGTCGTCCACGTGGACAACGGCCTAGAGGGCCTCGGCGAGAACATCGGCGACGCACCCGATGGCGATGCCTTCCGCGCAAAATACATCGGCACCTCGCCCTTTGACTGGATCAACGCCGAGCAGGACCTCGCCATGAACATGGCCTGCTACGACCTAATGGGCAAGCACCTCGGCATTCCCGCGTGGAAGCTGATCGGCCCCAAGGTCCGCTCGTGGATCCCGGTCGCCGCTTGGACCGTGGCGCAGGCCCCGGACGCCATGGCCGAAGAAGTGCGCCAAGCCGCCGCCCGCGGCTACCACTGGATCAAGTACCACGTCGATGAAATGCAGGACGTCATCGCCCAGACCGAGGCCATGCAGGAGGCCGCCCCGCCCTATTTCAAGGTCCACTACGACTTCAACGCCAACAGCAACTACTACACCATGCGCCCCATTCTCGCCGAGCTGGTCAAATTCCGGGTCGCCGGCCGCTTTGAAGACGTAGTCCAAGGCACGGACGAAGATGCCTACCGCATGTTGCGCGAGCAGTGCCCGCTGCCCATCATCGGCCACCACGTCCCGCCCGAAGCCATGACCAAGCGCTACGTCGATGGGACCATGGCCGGGCACGCCCCCATCGGCAGTGCAATCAAAGCAGCCGCCATTGCCGAGCGGCTCAACATGCCCCTCATGTACCAACAGACCGGCGGTGCGATCAACCAAGCCTTCTTGGCCCACGAAGTCGCGGTGTTCAAAATGGCCACCATCGACCACGTCAATTGCTGCCACCTGTGGCGGGAGGACGTCGTCGCAGACCCCATGCCTGTAATCGACGGCAGCGTGGCCGTGCCCCAAGGACCGGGCCTCGGGATCGAACTCGATCGCGCACAATTGGAAAAATGGGCCAGCGCGGCCCCGGTCGATAAAGGCCGCTTCTTGGTCCGCATCCGCTCCGCCGGCGGCCTCACCGCGTATCTGCGCCACGATCCCGAGCCGAGCGGCTCTACTGACAATCTGCGCTTCCACGACCGCTTGCACCGCCAAGGCATCCCCGGGCGGCCCCCTTCGTACGCCAACCCGCTCACCACCGAATTCTGGGACGCGGACCAAGACCCCGAGCACTTTGAGGAACTGTGGCAGGCTACGGCCGACGGCCCTTTATGGAAAGAGGAATTGTAGATGAACGAAAACGAAAAGTATTTCTTCGATCTCAACGGCTACATCGTCGTGCGCAACGTCTTGTCCGCCGAGGACATCGCGCTGGCCAACGAGGCCATTGACCGCCATGCCGAGCAAATCCACGAGCGCACGGGCGAACTGTCGCTATCGGCTGGCTCCAAGGCGCTCGAAGGGAGCACCGGACGCGGCGACCTCGGCGGCGCGCTCGCATGGCCTGATCCCCACGGCCGTCCTTTCCGCGACATGCTGGTCAATCCCAAGGTGGTGCCCTATCTGCACGAGATTTTGGGCACCGGCTTTCGCCTCGACCACAATCTCGGCATCATCACCATGCGCAAAGGGGCCGAAGGCCACCTCCTGCACGGATCGTCTGGCCCCAGCTTTGACCGCCACCAGTACTACATCTTCAAAGACGGCAAAATGCACAACGGCCTGACCGTGGCCGCGTACCAGCTCGCGGACGTGAACGCTGGCGACGGGGGCTTGTGCCTGATCCCAGGCAGCCACAAGGGCAACTATCCCTGCCCGATGGCGCTCCGGCGCGGCGAGGCGTACCGCGAATTCATCAAGCAGATTACCTGCAACGCCGGCGACTGCGTCCTCTTCACCGAGGCCACTACCCACGGCACCCTGCCTTGGACCGCCGATCACGACCGCCGCACCGCGCTCTTCCGCTTCTCCCCGGGCAACCTCGCCTACGTGGCCCACAACTGGTCCGAAGCCATGCTCGCCCTAATGACCGACGAGCAGCGCAAAGTCCTCGAACCGCCCTATCACGCACGGTTGGACCGCCCCGTGTTGGAAGTGTAGCCGCGTCCGATGTAAAACCCGCATCGTCCAAGCAATCGCACGGCTGTCGATTAACTAGAATTTTCAACAAAAACCACAGCTTAGGGAGACCCCATGACCAAACGCAAAATCGTCGTCACCGGTGCCGCCGGGTACGTCGCCGGCCGCATGCTGCCGGCCCTACAAGAACGCTACGAAACCGTTCTGCTCGATGTGAAAACGACCAATCGCCAAGGCGAAGAAGTAGCAGGAATCCGCATCGCCGATTTGGTGAAAAAGAACCGCGAGGCGTACCGGGAACACTTCAGAGGTGCCGACGCGGTAGTTCACTGCGGCTTTGTCCGAACCGGACAGGGCGAACAGCGCTTCTGGAACGAGACCGACAATATCGCCATGGCCCACAATGTGTACCGGGTCTGCCAAGACGAAGGTGTGCGGCGAGCCGTGATCGTCAGCTCCAATCACGCAGCCGATTACTACGAGAATTTGATCTGGTCGGGGCGCATGGATTTTGTCACGCCCGATATGCTGCCGCTGTCGGACAATTTCTACGGCTGGGCCAAGGCATCGTACGAACTGCTGGGCTTCATGTTCGCCTGCGGTGCGGAAGGGCCGGCCCTCGAAAACGTGCAATTGCGAATCGGCGGCCCCCGCGAGACCGACATCGATAGCTGCGGCAACGACCTAAAGAGAATGCACCGAGGCTTGGGGGCCTACCTGAGCGTGCGCGACCAAGTGCAACTGGTCATCAAGAGCATCGAAACCGAAGACATCCGCGACGCCAACGGCGTACCCTTCCAGATTTTCTACGGCATCAGCGGCAACGCACACAATTTCTGGAGCTTGGCCAATGCCCGCCGCGTCATCGGCTACGCGCCCCAAGACGACAGCCAAGTGCGCTTTGCCGACAAAATCGCGGCGATTGCGCGGGCGGCGCAGGACGAGTAGAATGAGCGAATTCGACGGCGAAATCCGCGTGGGCGCAGAAGATCTGCTAGAGTTGGTAATCGCCGTTTTCGAGCGGTGCGGCATGTCGAACGCGGACGCCGCCCTGCTGGCCGATTCGCTCGTGGACGCGGATCTGTGCGGAACCCACTCGCACGGCGTTATGCGGGTCCCCGAGTACGTGGAGAAGCTAACACTTAGAAGCTGTTGAGTTAAAAAAGCTATCTTTGTATTTTGTGGAACCTCTGGTCAAGTCAGCTTTTTTAACAAAACAGAAGCCTCTGAGTGTTATATTTGCTTATAAAGTGGGAACATGGCTCTATTTTCAGGCGTGCTTCTCCCCGTTCCTCGTCCCGGTCTGCGCTCGGGACGGACTGCTCCCTACCTCGTCGCCAATGCTCTACGCGCCAGATAGAAATTGGCCCGCGCCAACAAGGTAACGACTTGGGCGGCGTTCTTGGCCAAGCCTCGATAACGCACCTTGCGATAGCCCCACAGGTGTTTGATGACCCCAAAGGCATGGTCAACCCGGGCTCGGACACGGTTGCTCTTTTGGTTGAACGAGCGATCGGCACCCGTCAGCTTCCGGCTTCGGCTGGCTTTACGAAGCCCCCGCCCCTCCATACCATCCGATTCGGCGTCTGCTTTGCGTTCGGCCCTGGCATAGGCTTTAGCGCCATAGATGACCTGTTCCTCGCCGTGTAACACTCGTCCATCACCACCCAATCATGCACCGACGCCGGGGTCACCACGACGCTGTGCACCCGCCCCTGACGATCACTGCCCCCATGTGCTTTGAGGCCAAAATACCACGTCGTCCCCTTCTTCGTAGGCCCCATCTGCGGGTCTCGTGCCTTGTCCCGGTTCTTCGTCGAAGCCGGCGCGTGAAGGATCGTCGCATCCACCATCGTGCCTTCGCGGAGTAGCATACCCCGCTCCGACAAATACGGCGCGGTGCATCGAAACAGGGCTTCCGTCAAACAATGCTTTTCTAAGAAGTGGCGGAACTTGCAGATCGTCGTCTCAGCCGGAATGCTATCCAAGGGCACGCCTGCAAAGCGGCGCATCGATTCGACATCATACAGGCTGTCTTCCAGCGCTGGATCACTCAAGCCATACCAGTGCTGCATGAAATAGACCCGTACCATCACCGCAGCCGGGATCGGACGACGGCCATTACCGGGTTTCGGGTACTTGCTCACAATGGGTTGGAGCAGGTCGGCCCACGGCAGCAGGTCGTTCCTCTCCGACAGAAAGCGTTCTTTGCGAGGGGGCTTCTTCTTGTAGGTGTAGGCGGCATCGGAAAAACTGAGTTGAGTCATCGCGAGTTATCGCCTTTTTTCTTAGAATATGGACTCGCAAAAAAGAACTCGAAAGAAAACTTAATCAGAGATTCCTTGTATAATGTATTGCGTAATGTCTTTTTTGCGAAAGGAGGCTTTTGCTATGGGCGGCTATCCCAGTGACTTGACTGATCGAGAATGGGCGCTGCTGGCTGCGTTTTTCGACCGTCCCGATCCCCGGAGTAACCCCGGCAAGTATGAAAAACGGGCGGTGGTCAATGCCATTTTATATGTGGTCAAAGGGGGCATTCCGTGGCGGATGCTGCCCCTTGATTTGCCGCCTTGGGATACGGTCTATGACCATTATCGGCGCTGGAATCAACGCGGCGTCTGGGAACCGGCGCTAGACGTGCTGAATGCGCATGCCCGTCAAAAGCAGGGTAAAAACGAGCCTCCTACCTATGTGTTGATCGATTCGCAATCGGTTAAAACCCAATATGCCAGTCAAGATCGCGGCGTGGATGGGGGGAAAAGGTTAAAGGACGGAAACGCCCCCTCGCCACCGATACCCTAGGGAACATGCTGACCGTCCAAGTACATGCCGCGAATGTAGCGGATACCAGCCAAGGGTTCCACGTATGTGACCCAGTCGCAGAAAAGTATGCTTCGGTCGAAGCCTTCTCCGGCGACCAAGGCTATCGCGGAACCACCGTTGAATGCGTCGAGACCCTGTTAGGATTGCGACTCGATATAGCGGATAAACCAGCCCAAGGGTTCCACGTGGTGCCCAAACGCTGGATTATCGAGCGGACCTTGGCGTGGCTAGGCGGATTTCGACGCTTGGCCAAGGACTTCGAAATTCTCACCCAATCCGCAGAGAACATCATTCGGATTGCCATGATAAAGATTACCGTCGCTAAATGCATCTGAATAACTCAACAGCTTCTGAGCAACGAGCGGCTGCGTTCTAAGGCCGCGGAAAAGTGGCCGAGGCGCAGCGTGGCTTGGAGCAACAGGTAATGCGCGTCGCGGCGCTGAGGTTGGGCGGCCAGCGCTTGGCTGCACAGGGCGGTGGCTCGCTCGAGATTCATGGTGGCGGCGGCCTGCAAGTACAGCTCGGCCAGCAGCAGGCGGCCGTCGAGCGAGTTGGGGTATTCGTCGAGAACCTCATTGACGGCGAGTTCGGCTTCGCGGGCAAACCCGCCAAAGGCGAGCAGACGCGCTTGGAGGAGGCGGGCCTCTGGCCGCTGGCGCACAGGAGCGGGCAGTTCGTCGAGGAGACGGCCCGCGCTCCGCCGCCGGCCTTGGCGGAGCAGGGCTTCGCCGCGGCGGACTTGGGCAATCGCGCTGTCGGGTGCTAGGCTGACGACGCGCTGGAAGAGTGCTGCGGCCTCGGAGAACCGCCCTTGGTGCAGCAGGCTCAGGGCCTCGGCATAGACGCGGTCGCTTTCGGGCTCGGGCGGGGCTTGGCAGCCGAGGACGAGGCCCGTCAGGTACATAGCAAAAAAAGCCCGTCCCCAACTGGTAGGGGCAACCCTTGTGGTTGCCCTCCGAGAGGAAAAACCCCGCACGGGCAACCGTCTCACGGCTCTTGCTCCAGTTCGCCTAACTTGGCCCGGGCGCGCTGGTGATCCGGGGCAAGGGCGAGCACCTTTTGCAAGGCGTGCCGCGCTTGTTCCCGTTGCCCTTGCTGCACGAGGATCAGGGCCAGCCCGTAGTGCGATTCCGCGTGGTCTGGGTCGAGGGCAATGCTGCGGGCGAAATGGGCGCGGGCATCGCGGTAGCTCGCTTGGCGGACGTAGGCCAGCCCGAGGGCGTAGTGGGCATCGCGGTGGTCGGGCTTGCGGGCGAGGGCTTGGCGCAGCGCGGCGATGGCCCCGGCAAAGTCGCCGCTTTTGAACCGCGTGCGGCCCAAGCCATAGGCGGCGGCAAAGGAGTCGGGCTCAAGGGCCAAGGCGCGGGCAAAGTGCGCGTTCGCTTCTTTGAGCACCCCCTCGTGCAAGTACAGGTCGCCCAGCATGAGGTAGGCGTCGCGGTGGTCGGGATTGCGAGCGAGGACTTGCTCCAGCGCGGCGCGGGCGTCGGCAAAGCGCTTTTGCTGCGCGTACACAGTGGCCAGACGCAGGCGAATATCGACGGAAGTAGAGTCGCTGGCGCGGGCGCGCTTTAGGGAGTTGATGGCCTTGTCCCACGCGCGTTGGCGGATGTAAATGTTGCCCTGATTGAGGTGGCGTTCGGCCGCGCTCAACTGCTGGAAGCGGCCTTGGGCGTTGCGGGCGTCGTCGTCGCGGCCGCACTCGGCATAGGCTTGGGCCAAAAGGTAGTGGGGAGCCGGGTTGGGCGAGTCGGCATTTGCAGTGCGCTCGAGCACGGGAATGGCCGCTGCGGGTTCTTTGAGGCGGATGAGCAAGCCGCCCAAGCCGAGGCCGCCTTGGACGTGGTCGGGGTCGCGGGCGAGCAGGTCGGCAAAACCCGCCCGCGCTTGGGCTAATTGCTGGTTGCGCGCGAGCAGATCGCTGTGAAAGTAGCGGGCCTCAAGGTGGTCGGGCGCGAGTTCGATGGTGCGTTTGAAGGCCGCGAGCGCGCCCGCAAAATCGCCGGTGGCGCGGCGCACCTCGCCTAGGTAGAAGTGATATTTGGCGCGCTCGGGCGCGCGTTCGATGGCCTGTTTTAGCTGGGCTGTGGCCTCTAGATAGCGGTGCTGGTCGCGCAGCACTGCGGCGAGGGCAAAGTGCGCACCGGGCTGGTCGGGCGCGAGGGCCAAGGCGCGTTTGAAAGATGCGATGGCGGCCGCGGGTTGGTCGAGCCGAGCGTGGGCTAGCCCCTGCTGAAAATGGGCGGTGCTCGACGAGGAATCGAGCGCCACGGCCTGCGCCAGTGCCGCTAGGGCGCGTGCGGGTCGATCTTGTTGCAAAAAGAGCGTGCCGCGCTGGAGCAAGCGGCGGGCTTCTTGCGGCTCGGGCTTCGACCTGAGCTCAGCCGAAGGTGGGTCGGCGCAGGCGAGTGCGCCCAACATCAGCAACAGGTGTGCGGTCATCGCTCAGGTGCCTTGGACCAGCGAATCCGGCAGGGCGGCTCTGAGGGCGCGCTCGTCGATCTCGACCCGATTCTGATAGCGCTGGCGCAGGTCTTTGACCAAGCTGGTGAAGGCCGCGTTTTCCCGCTCGCGGCGCAACAGGGCGCGGGCGCGGCGCTGCACCTGCTCGTACGGCTCGACCCGGCCGGGGTTGCGCCCTTGGACGCGGAAAATGGAGTACCCGTCGCGCACCCGAATCGGCCCGACGAGCTGGCCGGGTTCGGCCGCGTACATGGCCGGGACTAGGTGCGGATAGAGCTTCTCGTCGCGCGGATGGAAGTGGAAGCGCGCTTGCGCCTGAACGGCTTGGGCGCGTACGCTGCGGTCGGCGAGATCGGCAAAACTCGCGCCGGCCGCGAGCTGACTGCTGAGCCACTGGGCCTCGGCCGGGTTGGGCGCGAGCAGCTCTTCGACCTCGACGGACTCTTCGTGGTAAAACATGTCGGGATGGCTGTCGTAGTAGGCCCACACCTCGGCGTCGGAGAGCATTTCGACGGCCGCGAAGCGCTCGCGCACGGCATTGAGCAGCGCGTCTTGGTAGGTCCTCGTGGCCAGCCGTTGGACGTCCGGGTCGTCGTGCAGGCCCTGTTCGCGGGCAGCGCGGCGCTGGAGGAGGGGCCGCAGCACCAGCCGGTCTAGCGCGGTGTGCATACGCATGCTGTCTTTGAGGCTGCGCTGGGCATTGAGCCGCCGCAGGGCCTTGTACGCGGCCGCGACTGTGGCTTGACCTTCGGCAAAGGTGTAGAGCGGTGCGGCGCACGTATCGAGCAGGCTTGTGTCTTCCCGCTGGGCCGCCCTGAGCATGAGTTGCAGCCCGTCGCGGTCGAGAGCCGCACCGGCCGCGGCGCTGAGCGATTCAAAATGCTCGGCCTCAACTTGGGCCAAGCGCTCCCTGAATAGCTGCTCCTCGATGAGGGGCCGGTAGCGCTCGTAGGGCGCGTCGCGGTCTTCGGTGAAGCGGACGACGTGATAGCTGCGGCCGGCGCGCAACGGGGCGGATATTTCTCCCAAGGGCAGGGCATTGAAGACCTCGGCCGGGATGTGCAGACCGGGCGCGGCCTCGCGGCCAATAAAGCCTAACTCGCCGCCCTGTTCAGCCGAGCGCTTGTCGAGCGAGTGTGTGCGAGCCACCTCGGCAAAAGCTTGGCCGGCTTCTAGCGCGGCCACGGCCGCTTCGATTTCGGCGCGGGTTTTTACCAAGATCGCGCTGAGCTTGCGCTCGCGGTGGTAGCCCTCTGCGGCAAAGACGCGCCGCACATCCTCTTCGGGCACTTGCACCTGAGCGGTTATGTTGCGCGCCCGATAGAGGGCGATGACCCGCGCATCCACGGCTTCGTCCACAGTGCGCTGTACCGAGCGCAGCGTATCCAGCCCGTGGGCCACGGCCTCTTTGAGGATTAGTTGGCGGTCGATGAGCGATTGCACGTATTGACGCCGGGCCGCGTCGCCGCCTGCGGGGTGGCGCAGGCCCGGAGGCAGCTTTTCCACAAAGGCCCGCAGGCTCGCCGCCGAGATGGGCACTTGATCGACCCGCGCCACGGGCCGCTCGCCTTCTTGGGCACACCCCCACCAAGCCAACGCCAGCAAAATTCCCATATACATTGTATCTCTCCCGTTAAATTCCTAATACACCGGCGTCCGATTCCCCACCATGCCGGTAAAACCATCCACCACCAGCCACAGGCCGGCCGCGACGAACTGGCCGAGCACGACTCCGATGAAGAAGGGGCGGGTCAGGAGGTAGGTGCGGGGGCCGCCGTACTTGAGGACGGTGATCTTGATGAGCCAAGCCAAAAAGATCGAAAACCAAATGCTGTTCATCACCCAGCCAGTGCTCACGGCAAAGCCGAGCGGGTGAAAGGGCCACCACACGAAGAAGTGGCGGACGGTCATCAAGCCGCCCATGATTAGGGCACCGAAACCCGTCCACAGCCACCCGGCGAGGCTCGGCCCGGTGGGGTTGGCCAGCTTTTGCGCGGCAAAGTCCGAGGGGTAGGCGGCAAAGCCGGTGAAGTATTGGGGATGCAGGTTGAGCGCACCGTCGCGGTACGCGAGGTAGAGCATGAACCAGCAGGAGACCACCAGACTGATGAGCATGGCCGCGACAAGGGCCCAAAAGAGCGGCCGGCGGGTGCCGTTGATCGCGCTGCCCAAGCGCAGGCTGTTGGCGAGGGGCGCAGTCATAAAGACCAGCAGGTCACCCGTCCAGACGAAGGTGTAGCCCGTGGCGACCATGCCCGGTGCGCCGAGGGCGGGGACCCCAACGCCAGAGACGACAAAGCCGGCCGGGACCATTTCTGGGGTTACGGTGGGCATGCCCGCTTCGGCGATGACGCGCGCTAGGCCGATGAATATGACCAGCGACGAGAACAGGAAGAAGGGCACGATCCAAGCCGGGATCCCGCTCTTCCACAGCCAGAAGCCCATTGTGCAGACGCCGCCGCCGAAGAGCCAAAACGCGGCCCGATAGGAGAGGATCTCCGCAGAGTCGTCGATCTGGTCGTCGCCCCACAGGGCCTTGCGCCAGACGTTTTTGAGGTGGGGCCGCGCCGTCCACAGCCCGTAGAACACCAAGACGATGAGTGCGCCCATCATCTGATGCGCCATGATCGCGCCCACCGGCCCAGAGCCGGTCCAAGGTCCCAGCTCTTCGGGGCTGAAGATGCCGATGTAACTGAAGATGCTTTCTTGTATTACGTGGAGCAGGTAGAAAAACCACAGGCTGAAGGCGATATTGGAGTTGATGAAGTAGGCAAAGCCGAACATCAGGAAGTTGATGCGGATGTTGAGCGAGGCCGTGCGGTTGAAAAGCTCAACGCTGGTCTGGAGGTTGAGGGAAGGGACGAAGTTGAAGTAGTGGTGCAGGGCGTTGGTGCTGTTGAGCAAGAAGGGCAGCAGCAAGCCGCACCACATGATGGGGTTGCGGAAAAAGGGTTTGAGGATTTTTTGCTCGCCGTCGCCGTCTTGTATCATGGCGAGGGGGACTTGGGCGAGCGGAAAAACGAGTCGCTCGTTGTCAACCCATTGACGGCGCAAGATGGATATGGCTGCGATAATGGCTGCGTAAAACCCGGCGTAGAATGCAAACCAGCGCCCGAGGGGCTTAAGCCAGACCTCATAGGGAATGGCCGAGCCCTTCGTGCCCTCGTAAAATGCCTTTACCGCGGCCGGGTCGTACACCACCATCCAATCCGAGAGAAACGGGTGGACTAAGTCGGCCCATTGGTTTTCGGGAGTGGCGTAGTAGAAGGTGCCGGTGATCATGGGCAGCAGCATTCCCACCACGCCGCGCGTGGGGATGGCTGTGGCAACGGCCATCATGGCGAAGATGACGACCAGCTCGCCGCGCCGAAAACCCCAGCGTCCCAAGGCGATTTGGAGCGTCAGTAGCAGGACGAACAGCAGGAAGAAGGCCGCTGGCGTGGCCGAACTCAGCCCGAGACGCGAGCCTTGCACGACCATGCTGCCGTAGGGAATGCCGACGGCAATGACCAAGCTCAGGGCGGCACCGACGAGGATGCTCCGGCCCGTAATGGCGGCCGGTGCATTATCAGATGGGGCGATGTCAGCCATGTCTTTTAACGAATAGTCTAAGTACGCGACAGTAGGGGCCTTAACCTCGGATCGAGGGCATCTTGCCCTCGTCGAGGGCGTCCCGCCCTCGATCCCGGACTCATCGCCCATTGACGACAAGTTATTGGTGTCGTGTACTTAACGAATAATTATTGATGAACGCGACAAACAAAGCAAAAACGGCAAGCAGGGCAAAGGGGCGGGTCGTCTCCTTGGCGATTGGTTTGTCGCTCGTCGCGCTCTTTGAGGCGGCCTTGTGGCTGGTGGGCGTTGGCCCGGACGACGCTCTTTTTGCGGCCAGCGGCTCGTCCTACCGCATCAACCCGCAGGCTGCGCGGCGCTTCTTCCCCCGCCAGTACGTGCGCTTGGCCCCTGGCCAAGATCGCTTTGCCCGCGCCAAAGACGCACGTGCGTTTCGCGTGTTTGCGCTGGGGGCTTCAACCCTGCTCGGCTTCCCCAACCCGGCCTATACCTCGTTCCCCAACTTCTTGCAGCAGATGCTCGCCGATGCCTATCCAGCGCGCGCGATCGAGGTCGTCAACTGCGGCGTCACCGCCATCAATTCCTTTGTCTTGCGCGAATTTGTCGCGGACGTGGCCGAGCACGAGCCGGATCTGGTCGTGATCTACGCCGGCCACAACGAGTTCGTGGGGCCGTACGGGGCCGCGACCCCGTTTGCGCGCCTGAGCGGCCACTGGTCCTTCATACAGTTGCAGATGCTCTTGCAGCGGACCAAGACCTACTACGTGCTCGAAAGCCTGCTGCACGCGCTGCGCCCGGCCGCATCCGCCGAGTCCTTTGGCGTCCACTTGGTGCAGCGCGAGATCTACTTGGGGGACAAAGCGCACCAGCAGACCGAGGCTCATTACCAGCGCAATATGGCCGAGATCGTCGAGGTGCTGAGCGAGCGCGAGGTGCCGGTCGCGCTCTGTACGCTGGTTTCCAATTTGGCCGGATTCTATCCTTTGCGCTCGCAGGGGCCGGTCCCGCCGGCGGACGCAGTGCTGGCGGATTATCCGCAGCACGCGGCCCTGCACTTTGCCGCGGGCTTGGCGCACCAAGCGGCCGGGGATTCCGCGCGGGCACTGGCCGCGTTTGTGCGCGCCCGCGATTTAGACGGCATTCACCTGCGGGCCTGCTCGCCCTTCAACCGCGCCATTCGCGCCTTGGCCGCTGAGTCGGGTGCGTTCTTGATCGACGTGGAGCGGGCGTTTGCCGCCCATGCGCCGGCTGGTTTGGTCGGCGACGCGCTCATCACCGAGTATTTGCACCCCACGGTCTGGGGCCACTACCTGATCGCGCAGACCATAATGACGGCCCTGTTTGCTCGGGAGGATGTGCTGGGTTTGACAGGGGGCCGCGCGGATGCTTTGGACGATTTTGCCGGCTATTGCGGCCGCTTGGGCTATGGAGTCCGCGAGCGCGTCCTAGCGCGCAACGACCTAATCCTGCTGCTCAAGAACATGCCGTACGCCGAGCGGCCGCCGATCTTAGAGCAGCGACTCGCGCACTTAGTCGGCGAGCAGCTAGCCGACCTGCCCAAGCTGAGTTACGCGCAGATTGCGGATTTTGCCCGTCGCGGCGGCGTTAATTTCCTAGCAGCCGTCATCGCCGACCTCGCCGACCCTCAGCCGCTAACGGACGCGCTAGATGAGTTGGTTGGGCCGTTGGGGTTAGCTCCCTAGTTGAGCAGGGCTTCGCCGTAGGCGAAGAGGAGCTTGACAACGCGCTAACACAAGGAATTATTGCCATAGACTTGGGAGGTTTCCAATGATAAAGAACGAAAGACAGTATCGGCTTACCAAAGCACAGGCAAACCGGTTTTCGCAGACCTTGCAAAGTCTCGGCGAGGCCGACGGAGTGCATCCGCTTCTTGTCAAGGCGCAGCGCGAGGCCCTAAGCAGCCAGATCGCCGACCTAGAAGAAGAGTTGCGCGAATATGAATTTCTAAAGGCCGGCCTGTTTCAACCCGATCAGCTTAAGACCGTTGCCGAGCTGCCGACCCTTCTAATCAAGGCGCGGATCGCCCGAGGACTGAGCCAAAAAGAGCTGGCTGAACGCCTCGGACTCAAGGAGCAACAAATACAGCGGTACGAGGCCACGGACTATGCCTCGGCCCGGCTCGCTCGAATCAAGGAAGTCGTCGGGGCCTTGGGCATTGAGGAATGTTCTGGGATGTAAATGAGGAGAGAGACATGGCAAATCCCCAACACCTAGAATGGCTAAAAGAAGGCGTTGAGGCATGGAACAGAAGACGCGAGCGAGAAGATTTTCAGCTAGGCTATAAGGCCGACCTATTTATAATGAGCGAATGGTTGGTTTAGTACCCTTCCGTGAAGGCTATCTGCCATTCACCGTCAGCTACGATATAAAAGAAGTACTCCTTGCCGGGTTTGATTTCGGTTTGATATTCCTCGACACGGAACTGGCCTTCTTCTTCAAATAGAGTGCATTGGTGGGTTCCATCGGTACTGTAGGCGTAGGCGTAAAACCAGTCACGACCTCTGTGGTGGATGTTGGTAAGCACTGGTCTGGAACCGGATTCACCGGGGCCTACGACATAGAGTCCTGCATCGCTGCTTTGAGCGAAGGTGTCATCCTCACCTACTAAGGGTAATGACTGTCCTATATTAGGCTGGATAAATCTGCAACTCCACCTGTCCCTAGACGTTACTTGTATTATATATGTGCCCGGTGGAAGGGCATTTTCGTTGTTTTTATTGACTTGTGCGATGCTATATGTGTTAAGTTTCCCATTGTAATCGACAGGTGTCCATACGATAGGCTGGCTTTCAGCTTCATCAGATGCGGCTGCTCCCGCAAAAAGTCCGGCCCCTCCTCCTATCAATGCTCCAGCTATTGTACCTACAACAGGTATAATACTACCTATGGCGGCTCCAGCGGCGGCTCCAGCGGCACCGCCGCCAATCGAAGAATCCGTGGTGGAATTTTCTCCTTGGATGAAATGTTCGGTAGAGACAAACTCTAGTCTAAAGTCGCCGTGGCCGTGATGTTCTATTGCTGCAATTACGACTCCTGGGGTCAAAGTGAATTCTTGGCTGACTTGAACCATGCCTTCTTGTATCTCACTATCTGTGAGGCCGGTGCCGTGCCAGTTTCCCTGATCGCCCCACAGGTTAAACGGATATTCACTCATTGTGGTAATCTCCTTGATTTGTTTGGGATTAGGCTGCTGCAATTCGGTTTGCTTCCCACCGCATCAACGCCGATTTGCCGGTTTCGTAGGCGAATCTAGTGTGGCAGCGTGGGCTGCAAAAGTAAGTGCCCACCAAGTTGAGTGGATGGGGTAGGTCGTATGCACTTGATTCGCTTGCTTCCAAGATGCGTTTGAGAGCGTTGAAGCCATATAGGGCGAGTCCTATGGGCATCAAAATTGGGGCGAGAGTGGCGATGATAGGGCCGGCACCCGCACCAACTGCGATGGTCACGCCGACGCCGACTATTGCAGCAGATCCTGCATGTATGGCTATGGACTTCGCAGCGTCCTTGACGGCTTGTTCCCCGGTCTTATGGCCCTTCTGGTAGTGGATGTAGTTCTCTATGCTGGCGACAGGGGCTTCCAGTAATCCGGCTAATAGTCCTGATGTCGCGGCGGCCGTGGCGCATTCTCGCATTACGATTGTCGATGCGTCGAAGGCATTGTTAGCTTGGGCTGTAAACTGCTCCCAGCCATTCATGTCAGCATTGCCGCGAGCACGGTTGATACTGGCGTTTTCCCACAGGATGTTGCCGGTGTCAGTGGCTAGGTGGGGAGCGTTTTCTACAGAACGGATATGGCTGGCGTCCTTGCCTTGAAGGAACTGATCTACGGTGTTTTCGCCGTAGTTGCGGACGAACGAGGGCACCGATTCCTGATACAGAGCCTGAGCTTCGACAGCGGATCTGGTTCCATGTTCCGGGCGCAAGCCAGCATCCTGAAACTTCCTTTGCAGGCTGTCGGTGAGATTAGCGAAGGAGCCATCGGGTATGCCGCGTATGATAGTACCAGCTGAGGCCGCAGCGGCTAGGCCGGCAACGTCGGATTTGGCCAGTATCCCGCTGTGGCTGTCCTCAGTCTGATTCGGCCAATCATAGTAAATTTCCACTCCAGCTTTTTCACCCGCTCCAATCCGCCGGCCGCAGCGGGCGCAGGGCAGGCTGCGCGGCGTGTTGCCGATATTTCTGCCGGAATCGAGATGGCGAACGTAGCAGGCGTGTTTGCCGTGCCGCCAGCATTCGGGGCAGCCGATGCAGTAGTTTTTGAAATCGCTGCGGCTGACGCCGGCCGGAGTTTCCTCGGGCAACTCGGACAGGCACAACCGGCCGGGGTGAATGGTGTGCCGGCATTCCGTACAGCGCAGGCCGGGTTCGGCAATCATGGGCCACATGGGGATCCTCGTTGGAGATGAGTGGGTTTTGCGCCGCCAAAGTAGAAAATCCGCCCGTATACGTCAAACATCTAAAGCGGATTCAAGCGTTTTCGTTTATTCCTCGTCAGCACGGCCCAATGCTATCCCACCAATTCCTCCCCGTAGGCGAATAGAAGCGGCGTTCCGCCGGTGTGGACGAAGACGATGTTGGCGCTGTCGCGGAAACGCCCTTGGCGCACCTGATCAATTAGGCAGGCCAATCCCTTGCCCGAATAGGTGGGATCGACGAAGATGCCCTCGCTTTGGGCGAGGAGGCGGATGCTGTCGAGCGTGGCGCGGTCCAAATGGCCGAAGCCCGGGCCGACGTACTCGTCGGTCACGACGATGCGTTGCGGGTCGGGCGCGCATTCGAGGCCGAGGTGGGCTGCAGCTTCCACAGCGGCTTGCGCGATGCGCTCAGACACTCCTTCGCGCTGGCTCAGCTTGCTCTGGGGGGTGCCGAGGAAGCGGGCCGAGCGCCCCAAGAGGGAAAAGCCGGCTACCAGCCCGGCTAAGCTGGTCCCCCCTGACCCGACTACCACGTCGTCGGCTTGGACGCCGGCGGCGCACAGTTGGGTTTCGATTTCCAATGCACATTGGATGTAGGCGATGCGCGACAACAGCCCGGACAGGCCGGTGAAAGGCTTGTATCCTTCTGCTTTGAGTCGCTCAGTTTCCTCGGCTATGGCTGCGCCAATGCGCTCGGGCCGGGCAAAGCGAATGCGCACCCCGCATAGCTGGTCTAAAAGGTAGTTGCCTTGGGCCGGCGACTTGCGCCCCATGATGGAATCGTCCTCGCGCAGGACGACGACGCCCTTGAGGCCGAGCTGGGCGCAGGCCGCGGCGAATTGGCGGCAGTGATTGGACTGGACGACCGCGCTCAGCACGGCCGCATCGCACCCTTGGGCCGTGGCCTCGGCGAGGGTGAATTCGAGGTAGCGGGACTTGTTGCCGCCAAAGGCGAGGCCGGTCAGATCGTCGCGCTTGATCCATATTTGTGGCCCCCCGAGCGCGGCCGACAGCCGCGGACAGTGCTGTAAGGGCGTTGGCAAATGCGTCAGGCAATGGCGGGGCAGCGCGTCAATGGCGCGTTGGACTGCTTGGAGGTCCATGGTTGTTCCTTGGCTACAGCGTTGCGAGTTGCGAGTTGCGAGTTGCGAGTTGCGAGTTGCGAGTTGCGAGTTGCGAATTACGAGTTGCGAGTTGCGAATTACGAGTTGCGAAGTGCGAGTTGCGAAATGGTTTTCCCGACGTGCGGGACCCAAATAGGCCGTTCTGGATGCCTGCGCAAGCAGGCATGACCCTAAGAAGCGGTCTGAAATTCCGGGTCCCGTGTGTGCAGAAAACAATCTAGGAGCGAGGGCGTCTCGCCCTCGATAACCGCTCCCTCCGAGGGCCCCTTGACCGCTGCTCAACGCGGTCCGCCGAGGGCTTGTCGCGCCTAAAGGCGCGGTGAAGCAGACCGCTTCTAAGACGCGCCTGTCTCAACGCTGCAAAAATAAAAATGGGATAACGCTCTGTGCTTGTCCCTATTTCCACAGATGGCGGTGCGTACCGATCCATTCGAGGTGGGCGCGGCGGATGAGTCCGTAGTTGTAGAAGGCGTACCCATCGACGCCCGCTTGGCCGAGCGCGGTCAGGTGCGCACCGAGCGCATCGCCATCGGCGAATCCCGTAGGGTTGACGATGGCGCTCAGGCCGGTATCGGCCGGGAATTGGCCGCGCAGAGCGCGGACGCTAGCGGCTAGCGCGTCCGGCTCGCCGCCCACGCCGGCGTTGACCATGTACGCGTTGCGGAGGACGCGATCCGAATCAAGCCCGTTGACGGCCCGGTCGCGGCCTCCGAAGAACGAGGCGCGCGCACCGGCTTGACCTGCAATGGCAACGGTTTCCTCCACCAGCGAAGTCGCCGTTTCGACGCGGGCGTCGAGAAAGGTCTGCAAGCGGCCGGAAAAGGCGGCGGCGAGGCATTCGGCGCTCGGGGGCTGCATGTCTGCCGGGGCAGGCTCAGAGGCGAGTTCGCGGGCGAGGAACTCGGCCACATCGGCGCGAAAGTACTCCCCGTCCAAACCGAGGGCCCCGGCCCGCTGCAAGCAGTGCCGACAGTAGCACAGCCCCATCAACAGCTCGCAAAAGGGCGTGATTTTTACGCCGACCTTGGGATTGCGGAACCCGTAGCTGAAGTGCAGGTAGCCCAGCGATTCGAGGTGGAACTCGTCCGGCTGGAACTGGGCGGCTATATCGCGGCAGAGTGCGCGAGCGTAGTCGCGGACTAGGGGGCTGGCCGGGCATAGCTGGGCGAAGTTGCCGTGCCCAAAGGGATCGCGTTTGGCCGCATCTGGATAGCGCTGGGGCAGGTAGTGGTTGTAGTTGAAGACCAGCCAACTCGTCAGGTCGAGGCCGCGCTTCCTGATTTTATCCGCGATCCGGCGCATGTAATCCGGGCCATCAACGACGTTGCTGATCAGGGGTGAGATTGGGCTCTCGTCGTAAAAGGCGGCGGATGGCTCAAAGTAGATCGCGCCTTCTTCTCCCCAGTAGAGGGGCCGCCGGGGATTGTGCGGCAAAAAATACGTCGATACGTGGTAGCTCTGGGCCAAGCTGACGCTGTTGAGGCCGGCTGTGTGGGCGATGGTGTCTAGGGCCGAGTCAATGCCCTCGTCCGTCAAGTCCCAAGGGTACGTGTATATGGTCGCTCGCATCACATTCCCCACACCGCGACCGGTGCGCCGCCTTCGGTTTCCTCGCGGCGATACACCTTGTCGTCCCACGACTTGCCCTCGGTGCGGTCAAAGAGCACGAGGTGCCCTTCCGCTGCCGCGCAGCAGTCCATGTAGGCCCGCGTCTGCTCGAGCCCTTCGCGCAGGGTCCGCTCAAAGCCCCGATACAGCACCTTGCACTCGATGACCACCTTCTGCGTCCTGCCGGTATCCCCGCCCACCGGCCACACCAGCAGCAAATCCGTGCGCTGGCGACCCAAGCCGTACTCGCGCTCGATGCGCCCGCCGCTGTTGACGATGCGCTGCAAAAACGCCTGTAGCAGCAACTGCGGACCGGCCTCCTTGTACTGGAAGCGCTCCACCCAGTGCTCGGAGTGCTCGCGGAAGAACTCTTGGAACGCGGCCAGCAGCTTGCCCACCTGTAGGGTGCCGACGGCATCGACGTACCAGGCCGGGTCGTGATGAATCGACATTTGCTGGGTCGTCCAAGTGAGGTCGCGTGGGATCACCTCGCGGTAGATCGGGTTGGCGATGGCGACGGGGCCGTCCTGTGCCAACAGGCCCAAGTCGCGCACGTATTGCAGGTCATCGGGGGCAAGCGAGCCGGCGTCGGTGCCGCTCAGCAGCGGTTCGATCACCCTTCGCACCCGTTCCTCTTGGAGCTTGTCGGTGAGTTGATCGAGGTGGGTCTCGCGGCGCAGGATCAACTGCTCGCGGGCGTCTTGGATGGCGTCGGCAGTCACGGCCCGGCCGCGGTCGCGCCCGGCCTTGTTCTTGAAGCAGGCTTCGTAGGCGAGGGCGTTGACCAGCCATGGCTGGCCTTGGGTCAGCTCCCATATCGCGGTACGCGCCTCCTCGGCGAAGGCTTGGCCGGTCTCTGCGGTGTGCTGCCCCAGCAGCGATTTGACATCGTCGAGGGAGAAATCCCCCAAGCGCAGCGACTCGGCGCGGATGTTGAAGGCGCTGCCGCCGGCGATGATGGCGTTTTCGGCCGACGACCGAATGCGGTAATCGCGCACGTCGCGCACCCCACACAGGATAACGCTCTGGGGGAAGCGGCGCGGGCGGTCTGGGTAGCCGGCGCGCAATTGCCGCAGCACCGCCAGCAGGCTGTCGCCGATTAGTGCGTCGATCTCGTCGATCATGAGCACTAGTGGCTTGGCGTCCGACTCGGCCCAGCGAGCAAGGGTCTCCCCGAGCGCGTCGTTGGGGCCAGCGTCGTCGAGGATACCGGGCCAGATGTCAGCGACGAACAAGTCATCGAGCGCGTGGCGCGCCCCGCGAGCCAGCGCACTGAGAATCGCCCGCATGGCCGCGGCCACATCCTCCCGCGCCGACTGGCCTACCTCGACGTTGACATAGGCGCAACGGAACTCGCCGCTGGCGTTGAGCTCGTCTCTTAGTGCCAACAGAGCGGAGGTCTTGCCGGTCTGGCGCGGCGCGTGCAGGACGAAGTACTTTTCCTGCCGGATGAGCTGTAGGAGATCGTCGGCGTCGATCCGCGCTAGGGGAGGGATGTGGTAGTGCATCTCCGTCTTGATGGGACCGGCGGTGTTGAAGAAACGCATGGTTGTTGTCGTCATTGGTCGCGACTCCTTTTGACTTGGCTATTAACTCGTCCACGTCGATCCGCTCGGGTGGCGGCCTTAATATGGCGGCGGCACTGAGCACTCTTGAAGGCGTGGATTTCGTTGCTCTCGTTGACGGTGACAATCACGGAGTACGCTTGCCTGATGGCCTCCGGGAGGTGGCGGCCAGCCGCCTCGGACTGAATCGCACGGCCCTTGTCCAGTTCGCCCTCGAGGATCGGCCGCCATTCTTGGTGCTTGCCGGTATCCGGGTCAACGCTGGCAAAGGAAATTGGCGATATTCTCCTCATATGGTACGGAAAGCGTCTTTGAGACGCCGGGCAAGCCCATTCGGACTGGCCACTAGGACCGTATTTGCCGCCGGTGATCTCCGCCAGCATGTAGCCGCGGCCGATGCCGTGTAGAAAGCGGAAGGCGTCGCGGATGTTGCTCTTACCGCTGGCGTTTGCGCCTACGATTACGGTGAACGGGCCGATGCGGAGCGTTTCGTCGGCGAAATTCTTGAAATTCACGAGGCGAATCGACGTAATCATCGGACTTTCTCCGGTTGACTATTTACTCGATACTCGCCTTCGATAGGCTCTAGTTCACGCTTATCCTCCGTGCGTTAGGTCTGCACAGCCTCGCGGTTCTTGAGTGTTGGTAGGGCTCTAATGCCCTCGCCTATCTTCTCTTCAGCAATCCGCAACTCATAGAGCTTCTGCAAATTCAGCCAGAACTCTGCACTGGTATCGAAAAAATGAGCCAACCTCAGGGCCGTATCGCCAGTGATTGCACATCGCCCGTTGAGGATTTCGGTGATTCGGTTGGCGGGCACCTCAATCTGTCGTGCGAGTGATGCTGCGCTCATGTCGAGTTCTCTCAACTCCTCGGCGAGGTGTTCCCCTGGATGAATTGGGGGTATGGTCATAACTGTTCTCCTTAGTGGTAGTCTACGATTTCCACGCTCGTTGGCCCTGAGTGTTCTCGTCGCCACTCGAAGCAGAGCCGCCATTGGTCGTTGATGCGGATGCTGTACTGGCCTTTTCGATCCCCTTTCAAGGTTTCAAAATGGTTGCCCGGCAATGCAGCCAAGTCCCTGAGTGAAGAGGCCGCCTCCAGTCGGTCAAATCTTCAGCCGTGCGGCGCGTTCGATGCCAGAGAAGGCCCTGACCCGCTTTCCGGCAGCGAAATTTCTGGTTCGCTTGTCGCGATAGCTAACGATCATTACACCCATCCAAGTTGAAGCTGCCGCTGTCTCGGCAAGGCACTTACGGGTCGTAGGGTTCACATGTTGCGAGAGCGACTCTTTAGCTGTCGCTTGCCAAATTTCCAACGGCCGCCGACTGCGACGCAATTCCAGCGATCTCCGTCCAGCCGCCACCTAAATCACAGTAAGGGAGCGGGCCGAGGATGGCGTAGTGGAACTCGCCGTCGTCCGCGATGTCGCGCGGTCTTTCCGGCAGGTTGTGGACCTTTGCGCCGGCTGCGGACGCGCCCGAGGTGAGCGTCTTCTGTTTCTCGATGGCATGGATGATCTGTGATTCCACGAGAGTGGGCGGTACGTTGGCTGCTCCGAGCAGCACCATCAGTTCCTGCGTCAATGCCTTGTGCCCGATTGGCTGAGAACTCAAGAATACCGCAATGACCGCCTGCTCCATTTCCCGGTGGTGGAGGCCAGCCGCCTCGGACTGAATCGCACGGCCCTTGTCCAGTTCGCCCTCGAGGATCGGCCGCCATTCTTGGTGCTTGCCGGTATCCGGGTCAACGCTGGCAAAGGAAGCGAGTTCACTTGCGGCTTCGGCTAGGTCACTTTTGCCCGGCTCGCTTAAAAGCACATTTGGCCCCACTAGCGGGCTCGCGTCCCACTTCTCGGCATCGCGCAGGGCAATGGCAAACGTCCGCAGGATGCCCCGGGTGCGCTGGAAGCCGTCGAGTTGGGTCCAGCGGGTGTAGAAGATCTCGGTGAGGTCCGGGTGAAAGGGATAGCTGCTCAGATAGCGTTTCTCCGCTTTTCCCCGCTCTTTCCGGGTTTGCTCGTCGAGTGCGGCGATGCTGCCTACCACCGAAGGGAAAACGCCCGGATCGCCAATCGACTCGGGCTTGAAAAAGCGACGCCGCAGCACCTCGGCCACGTCCTCCTTGCTCACCGGACTGGCGTCTTCTTCCATCTGGCGGCCAAAAATTTCGGACACGTCTCGCAGCAGTTCATTGCCAAAGGCGTCGTGTTTCCGCGGATCGGAGGCGAGCAGCGAGGCCACCATGGCGCAACGGTCCACTTTTACCACCGCTTGCGTGAGGTACTGGAAAAAGCTGATCAAGCGTCCGCGCGACTGCGGGGCGGTTTCGACCTGAGCGCGGATATACATCAATACCTCGTCGAGCAGCACCAGCGTCGAAAGGTCGTCTTGTTGCGGCTTTGACAGCAACTCCACCACGAGCGGTTCCGCTGGCGGGGTGTCGCGCTCGGCGTCTTTGCCGTCGGCGTGGATGAGCCGGAGGCCGTCCGCCCCGGCCAGTTGAAAGGCGAGAATGCTCCACGGCTGCTTGAGCATCCGGACGGTCCCAGCGGGACCCGGGGTCTCGACACCCTTCTCTAGGTCGATCTTGTCGAAGCACAGCGCCGCGACCCGGGCCTTGGGTGCCTTGAAGCCGATGTGCGCCTCGAACTCCCGCACGGCCGGCAGGTCGGGCAGGGCGGCGGGGTCGTGGACTAGGTGCCTGAGCGCGATGAGCGTATGGGTCTTGCCGCCGCCGTAGTTGACCGCGAGCTTCCGGTACGCCTTGTCGCTTTTGCCAGCTAAGCGCAGGGCCACGTCTTTAACCAGTTCCCGCAGATTGTAGGTGGGATAGGTGAGCGCGAAGAATTCGGCGGGATGTTCGTACACGGGCCGCTGGCCCTTCTGCATGATCACGTCGTACAAGTCGGCGGCGAACACGGCCAGCGAGAGCTCGCCGGTCTTCAGATCGTCGCGCAGTTGCACGACTTCGTGCCAAGGTTTATAGGGGAGCTTTCGCGTCATGTCGTCCTCATTTGGGTTCATCACAGGTACTCAAGTAAGCTCTCGAACCTTCTCACGAAAGTAGCGAAAACTGGGCGATGCGTTACTCTCTACATCCATTTGCGGAGCGATCTTCTCGGACCATGCTGATTTTTCCCTGCCGACTGCCTGCCATCCCTTGTTTTTAAGTGCCCTTGAGCCTCCCACGAATACTGCGTCGGCCAGAAGTTCCCACGTTCCGCAAGTCGAGTCGTTTTCGTAGCGATTCAGTACATCTTCCTTGGCCCTCGGATAAGCTGCCTTGATCGCAGGTATGTCGCCGAGCAGCCAAGCTTCACCTTCTTCTATGGCTATACAAAACCGGACCTTTGGTTTGGGGTTGCACGCATTCAGGACAGTCGAGAGTTATTGGCGCAATGTTTTCAGACACTTGTCATCGAGGTCGCAAACCAGAATCACCGCTGCTGAATAGTTGGCGGGGTAGTTGGCAAAGGTTTTTCCATACCCCCTGAGCAACATGGGAAGTCGGTCGAGCAAAAGGCGTTTGCTAGCATCGATACTACTCGTGAGGTGTTTAGGAATGCGGCCGATTCCTCGGTAGTGAATAACCTTGAATGTATGTTGAGCGCCGGTGATTTTCGGGAGCAGAATGTCGAGTGCCTTTTTGCCGGACTGGTCTTCGACGAGTACCTCAAAGTGCATCCAATTACCTCGCGTCGAAATAGTCGCTGTACCAGAGGCCGCCCAACGGCAACCCCTCCGCAACCATGTTGTTCACGATTGGATCGTCGCTCGCCCGACGGATGGTCGAAAAGCCGTCCGCGCCCTTTTCCAGAATCCAGACTTCTTGCGGCTCTAACGAATCGACAAAGTACGGCTGGTGCGTAGTAGTAAAAACCTGCGATCCCTCTCTGCGGCTGGCGTGTTCGCGGAATTCGCTCGCCAGAGTCTCCAAGAGTTTGTGATACAGGCCGTTTTCCGGTTCTTCGATGCAGAGGAACGCGGGCGGTGTCGGGTCTTCGATCAGCAACAGATAGGCGAATACCTTGAGCGTCCCGTCGGACACTTGCTGGGCGTAAAAGGGAGCCTGAAAGCCTTTGTCGTTGAACCGGAGTAGCAACCGGCCGTCACTGGTTCTTTCCGTGTCGATCTGATCTATGCCCGGAATTTTAGCGGCGATCTTTTTTAGAATAGATCGGAAACGCCGTGGATGTTCGCGCTCCATGAATTGCGCGAAATTGCCGAGGTTGTCGCCGTGGATATTGAGATGTTGCTGGGGACCGGCCAACGGCAGGCTGCGCGCCGCGTCCGGGGTGAAGTAGCTGAGATACCAGCCCTCGATGAAGCGGCGAAAAGCGGAGATGCGCGGGTGTTGCTTCAAGGCACCGAGCGTGGCAATGCCGAGCTTGCGCCGGTCTTCCAGTTCAATGATCTCGGCATCTTTGAACGCTTCCAGTTCTTTCGCTTCTATAATTGAGTTTACTAACGACATAGCAAACTCGGAAAGAGCGAAGCCTTCCGTTGTTATATTGACCTGACTACCCGTTTGGTTTCCCTTCCATGCCACACCTATGCCTCCACTGATCAAAAGGAACATAAGCGGTTGGTTATCTTCTCTGATTTCCTCCATAATTTCGCGCAACACATAGGGACGCCCGAACTCGTCCGCCTCAATGGCGATCTCGTAGATAATGGGCCAGGCGTTTCCATGTTCTCTGTAGTACACATCGAACTCGATGGGGCCTGTTGCTCCCTGCGTCCGCATTTTCTCGAAGCCGCCGCGCCCCCGTGCGTCGCAGGCCTCCTCAACGCCAGACCTGAGCGCGTCGGCGAGGAAACCGAACGCATCGAATAGGGCACTTTTTCCGACGCCATTTTTGCCGATTACCGCGGTCATGGGGGTGAGCGGCTGGTTTTGCTGTTGGTTCCACAGGCGGCCCAGAGTCACATCCTTGAGCACCTTGAAGTTTCTTACTCTGAAGCCTTCTATCTTGGCCAATTTGCAGTCCTTATGGGTAGGTGCTAAGAAGCCGTCCTATCACGCAGAGGCGGACGGAGGAGCCATTATCGATGCTGCATTTCATGGCGATTGCCTCCTTTGAATCGGAGTAACCCATTTGGGTAACTTGGGTTCGTAAATCGCAATGATGATAAGCGTTGGTCGAGCTGTCGTGCAAACGGTATGAATGGCTCGCCCGGCCCGAGTAATACCGTATATCAAGCAACATGCTCCCCTTCGATGTTGGGCGGCTCAATCTGCGGAACTCCCGCTTCATCAACCTCCAAGAGCTGTCGATGGCGCGGCTCATACTCCTCGTCCGGCTTCAGCGGCTCAAACTCGGCATAAGTCGGATAGTACGCAGCCAATTCCTTGCGCGCCTCGGCCAGCACCCACCGGCCCCAAGCGCGCACGTGCCAAGCGAGATCCGCCTCGAGTATGGGATCGTCCTGCTGCACGAGATCGAGTTGGATTTCGCCGCCATCGCCGTGGCCGAGCCGCTCCAAGAAGGTCCGCAGGCCGGCCCCCTTAAACCCCTTCGCCTTCAGGAACGCCTCCATGAATTCGCCGTTCTCCAACGCGAACTCGGGCAGCGGGCGGGTCTGAGCGGCGAGCTTCTGCGGATATTCGAGGGTACACTTGAGGATGAACCAAGCCACCGGGTTGATGTCCATGGCGGTCACGTCGCAGCCGAGGCGCATCGCTTCGAGCGGAATGGCCCCGCCGCCGGCAAACGGGTCCAGCACTTTGGGCGCACGGCCGCCATACGCCCTGCGGATCTCGTCGCGGAACCATTCGAGAGCCGGGCCGTTCTCGCGGCCCCAATGGAGGATGCCGCCGACCGTCTCCTCCTTCACCTTCTCGACCGTGCGGCCGTTCACGCGCTTGCGTTCAATCGTCTCGACGACGCGGCCGGCCATGCGCTCTAGGAGCGCCTTCCGCTCTTTGGGATCACCGGGGTCGGGAAGCAGCGTCGCGATCAGGGCGGCGCGGGATGCCGCGAGAGGTCGCCGCGCCGGCCATATATGCAGCGTCGAAATATGCCCGTGCCGCACGTTCTTCTCGTGGACGGAGTCGAGGGACGTCTGCTTGAGCGGGAAGGCGACTTCGATGAGGCGTTTGTCGTTTGGGGTCATGGTTGCCAGCCTTGAAACATGGTGCGGAGATCCGCTACAAAGTGCCTGAAAGACTTATCCAATCGTGTGGCGCGGTTGATATTTATCTGCTCTACAATGTCTTCCGCATATTCGATACCGCCAAGTCTAGGTATTGTTCCCGTGGCATAAATGGCCTCAATTAGCCGCTGTTTATAGCGCCCTCGATCGCATTTTTGATCGGGTGCATCGCAGCCTTTACCGAATACAGCCTTGAAGGCCGCGCCATCGAGCAGCAGCCAACGCTCAATATGTGGATCGGGAATGGCAAGGATCATGGGCGCGGGTTCATCTCGGCCGACGATTTCCCGCGTACGCTCGTTCAGTCCTTTGCAATTGGCGTCGGTGGCGACGACGATCAGGGCGGGCCAAGGACTACCCTGCCGCTTCAGATCGCGCATGTAGAAGTTAAGCTCGGCGGTGACTTTGCCGTGGCCGCCGACTGCGACGCGCCATTTGAGTCGTACCTCGATATCGCACTCTACGGCGACCCGCCGTACCAGCGCGCCGATGATTTGCTGATGCGCGTAGTCCTCGACGAAGAGCGCGATCTCACGCATCAAAGTCCCCTCTCAGAATGCGCTCGGATACGGGGAGCGCCGCCTGTTGCTCCGAGAGCGCCTGATCGATATCACTGCGCCGTCCCAATGGTCCCCAAGTAGAAAACGGCTCAATTCGCGTCTTGCGGTTGATCCGGTTCGTCACAAATAGGGAGCTGTCCGCGAGCAGATCGGGCAGGATCGGCGAGTGCGTGGTGACGATGTACTGCGTCTGTCGCAAGGTCTCCTGCGTTTTCAGCAATTCTGCGATCAACTGGATGCGGCGCGGGTGAACGCCGTTCTCTGGTTCCTCGAACCCGACCAGTGCCGGCGCGTCGTCAACGCCGGTCAAAGCCAGAAGCCCGAGCATCCGCAGCGTACCTTCGGACAGCACGCGGGCCGGTATCGCAACACCGCCTTCCTTGAGGCGCAGTTCGACCTCGCCGAGATCGCTCACCTCCACCTCAATGCCGTCAATGTTCGGCATCAGCGCATGTAACGCCTTTTCGACCCCCCTGAACTGCTTGGCATCGGTTGCCTTCATGGTGTTGAGGAAGGCGGCGAGTTCTTCGCCCATCAAGCCAATATGACGCACTTCCTTTACTGGATTGGCGGCGCGCATGCGTTCGCGCGGCTCAAAATAAAAGAACAGCCAGCTTTCCAATTCGCGCCGCGCCGCCGCCAAGTGGGGATAGTGCGGCGGATAATGCGGCATGGAGAGGATGCTATGATCGAGATAACGGTCGTAATAGGTGGGGTGCGCTTGTCCTTCGTGCCGCAGGTGGATTCTTTCGTCTTGCCGTTCGAGAAAGGGCTTGCGTCTACCCGTAGGCTCGCCCTTGCTGTTCAGGGCGGCTAGGTATTCGTCCGCCACGCGCAGGAGACCCGATCTGGGTAGCATCTCCACCTCGATGCGGTAGCGCAAGTCGCGTTCGCGGACGCGGGCGGGGAGTTTGCTTCTCTCTTTAGACTCGACCTCGCCGCTCGGACGACGCATTTCTAGGATCTGGCGATTGACGGTCTCGACGACTGCGTCCGACAAGTTCAGGTCGGCTTCAATCGAAAACGACAGCCGCTCCTGTTCGAGCAGCCCCTTGATGCCTTTTTGCCCGATGGTAAAGGACTCGAGCGGCTTGCCGCGATAGGGTGGATCAAAAGCCTCTTTGAGCGTCCGGCTCGTCCCCAGCTTCGACAGCAATTGCAGGGCGTCGAGCAAATTGCTCTTACCAGCGGCATTTGGTCCGAACAGAACCACGAGCTGGGACAGACGCACTTCGACATCTTCAAGAGACTTGTACCCTCGGATGTGTATGCGCTTCAGCATGTTGGCGTCTCCATTGCCGTTGCGTTCCAATCAACTACTCTCAGCCCACATCGACGTCGCTGTCCTGCCGGACATTGACGCGGTTTCGCTACGATCCATGTGGGGGTTCTTTAGCTTGTCGCTTTTGTCGATCGCATTGCGAATAGCTTTGATGGCATATATCGGGGTGCCATTAGGTACCGCGCAGTTATTTGGTCCTCCGGGTACCCGCCGAGACCTCTGAGTGGCTTCTGGATACGTCCGCTGGAGCGCCTTGTTCAGCGGACCCTCTCAGAGCACGTAGATCCACAACGCGCTGACCTACCGGCCGCTTTCTGGTTTTGAGATGGGCAACAAGGGCCTCGATATCATACCCGTGTTCCTGCGCGATGCTGGCTTTGATCCGCCAAAGCTCCTTGATGATTTCGTCAGCCATCTTCAAATACTCCCATAAGTTCTTGAGGGGTGCAGATTTCCGGACTGGTATATCCGTGTATGGTACAAACGCTTCGCACGATGGGTTTGGTTTCGGCATTATCAAGATGCCGACAGTTCCAAGTCAGGAGATAGTCGACGCCATGTACGGCGGATACGGCAATATGAAGGGCATCATCCAAGGCCTTGGTCGGAAGAGCTCTCTCTTGGATAAGGGCTTTGGACAACTCGACCATGGCCTCTGTGATGGGCAATACGGGAATCACGGATAATGCCTCAAGGCGTCGCGCCGCCGCCTCGGGGGTGCCCTTTCCAGCTTCTTCAATCGCAACATCGGAGGTATAGAGGTCGAATCGCTTTCTCTGTGTTTCCCACCAGTCAACGGTGCTCTTTTGCCAGGCAGCCGCCAGCAGATCGCTCGTAGGTCGAGCCGTTAGATATGACACGATCGAGGTCTCTACGTAAACTGTTTTCTTATCTATCGCCATTAGTTTTCCTTAGCCCTGCGATGCACAAGTTCATACTCAGGTCGCGCATATAGAAGTTAAGCTCGGCGATGACTTTGCCGTGGCCGCCGACTGCGACGCTAGCGGTATTGCATTTCTCGGCGATCCGCTGTACCAGCGCACCGATGATTTGCTGATGCGCGTAGTCCTCGACGAAGAGCGCAATCTCACGCATCAAAGTCCCCTCTCAGAATGCGCTCGGATACGGGGAGCACCGCCTGTTGCTCCGAGAGCGCCTGATCGACGTCGCTGTCCTGCCGGACATTGACGCGGTTTCGCTACGATCCATGTGGGGGTTCTTTAGCTTGTCGCTTTTGTTGCTTTGCTGTAACGCGGCTGTCGTACTCCCATGCTGCTCCTCCTTTCTCGATCTCGTCCCCAAGCTCTTGAGCCGCACGGCCGGCAGCTTCTTCAGTCGCTGGTTGAGCGGATCGACTTCTATACCGAGGGACTCCAGAGCCGTTACCCCGAGCAACGGCTCGGTGTCTGCTTCTCCGAAAAGAACCGTGCTTCCCACGATTTCTCCCATGAGTTCGATTCGTGCAATCGCAATGTCCATCTCGACTTCACTGCCATCGGCCAATAGGTACGTCCGCTGCGCTTCGGGTTTGAGGCCAATGGCCTCTAGGTGTTGTCGCGGGACCAAGCTGTCGGTCGCGCCTGTGTCAACTAGAAAAATCCCTTCCCAGCTTTTGTTTCGATCGGCCGGATTGCTGATGACTACGTTGGCGTTTACTGCACCCATTTTCCAAGACCTCCATCCCACAATTTCCCCCATGAGTTCGATTCGTGCAATCGCGTCTGCGTCACTCGGCGGCCTCTATAACAGCCCTTGGGGAGATGGTGTAAGCGATGGACTCGCGGCTCCTGACGAGCAGCTTGGCAAACGGATCGCGCACCCGCACCAAACGCGGATGAGGCGTGGCGCAGTTGAAGACGACGTAGAGCCAGTACCCGTCGCGGAGATTGCAAGCCTTGGCCCATTCATTATCACTCATTTCAATGCCCCCGGAACCGGCCCGTCCCTTGACTTCTATGGCGCGTCGTTCCGCTCCGGCGCGGCGGGCGAGCAGATCGAAGCCCGGCCAGTCGGTTAGCCCGGCGCGCCGCGCCAGTTCGGGCCGCGAGACATCCTGCACCTCAGCACCCAAGCGCTCCTCGTAAGCGATAGCGACCTTCACGGCGATGGCTTCGACCTCGGCATCGTAGCACTCGGCCTGCGCGGAATCCTCGGCCGGCACCACGAGGGCGTGAACGAGGAACTCAACCGCACCGGGCCGGATGAAGTTTGGTTCGGCTTGCAGTTCGGCGAGGCGCTGGTTGCGGGAAGCCGTCAAGCTCCGCTGCCGTTCCTTGACCTTGGAAAGTTCCCCTTGGGCATACAGATCACCAGCGCGAGCCATTGCGCTAAGGCGGGATCGGGCGGCGGCCAGTTCGGCGGCCTGAAAGTCGAAGCCGCGACAACGGATGACATGCGCCTTGCTATCTCCGCCAATGCCGCCCCGCTATTCCTTCACCGCACCAGCCGTCAGCCCCTGCGTGAAAAATCGCTGGGTGAAGAGGAAGAATAGCACCGTTGGCACCAAGGCGATGATCGAGGCCGCCGAGATGTAGCGCCAGTTGACGCCAAAGACGCCTTGGAGGCTGGCTAACCCCAATTGCAGGGTGTACAGCTCGCGGCTTTTGAGCACCACCAGCGGCCACAGAAAATCGTTCCACTGGGCCACGAACGTGAACGCGGCCTGCGCGGCGAGGGCCGGTTTGACCAGAGGCATCATAATGCGCACATAGATGGTCCACGGGCCGCAGCCGTCAATGCGCGCGGCGTCTTCTAAGTCGGTGGGAATGGTGGTGAAGGCTTGGCGCAGGAGAAAGATGCCAAAGGCGTTGACGGCCACCGGCAGGATGACGCCGGCGTACGAATCCACGAGGCCGAGCTTCAAGGTGACGATGAAGAGCGGGATTAAGAGGACTTGGAACGGCACCATGGTCGTGGCCAATATGCAGTAGAAGATGGCTTGGCGTCCGCGAAAGCGCATGCGGGCGAGGGCGTAGCCGGCCAGCGAGCAGCACGCCAAGTTGAGCAGGACGGTGGCGATGGCAATGTAGAAGGTATTGAAGAGGTAGCGCGCAAACGGGAGGATGTTCCAAGCCTTGGCAAAGTTGCTCCAGACGATGGGGTCGGGAATCCACTGCGGCGGGTGGGCGAACAGATCGGCCGACTCGGGTTTGAGCGCGGTGGATAGCAGCCAAGCGAAGGGGGCCAGCAAGGTCGCGCCGACCGTGCACAGGACCGCGTAGAGCAGAATGCGCTGGACCATCTCAGTCTCCTCGGCCGGCGAGGCGGAAGTTGAGCAGGGCAAAGATCAATATGACGACCAGCAGGCAGAGCGAGACGGCCGCGGCGTACCCTACTTCGAGGTACTTGAACCCGAGCGTGTAGATGTAATAGGCCAACAGGTTGGTGCGGTGGAAGGGGCCGCCGCCGGTCATCACGTACACTTCGCCGAAGGTGCGCAAGGCGGCAATGGTGGCGATGATGGAGACCACGAGCGTGTAGGGCTTGATCGTCGGGATGGTGACGTGGCGCACGACCTGCCACCAACCGGCTCCATCGACGCGAGCGGCTTCTTTGAGCTGGGCCGGGATGCCCTGCAAGCCGGCCAGATAGATAATCATGTAGTACGGCGCGGCCTTCCACACGGTGACCATGGCCACTGCAAACAGGGCGATGGCCGGCTCGGTCAACCACGCGGATTGGGTCTCCACGCCCAACCAGCCCAAGAGGGCCGCGGGGACGCCGCGCACATCGGCCAGCCACGACGGGCCGCTGACGCCCAGCCCCTTGAGGAAGGCGTTGAGCAGGCCGTCGGTATTGTAGAGCCACTTCCAGACGATGCCGGCGACCACGATGGAGGTGACGACCGGAATGTAGTACAGGGTGCGAAACACCTTGATCAGCCGCAGCGAGTTGTCGAGCAGGAGCGCCATGAAAAACGAGAGCACCACGAGCGCGGGCACGACAAGGGTCGAGTAGAGCAAGGTATTGGCCAAGACCCGCCAAAACAGCTCGTCGCCCCAAGCGCGGCGAAAATTGTCGAGGCCGACGAAGGTTGGCGGCGAGAAGATGTTGTAGCGGTGCAGGCTGAGATAGAGCGTGTCGAGCAAGGGATAGGCAAAGAACAGGGCTAGGAGCAACAGCCCGGGGGCGACAAAGCAATAAGGCGCGTAGCGTCCGTACATAGCGGTTGGTCTCAATGGAAACGCGACAGGTGGTTCCACTTGGATTCGATGCGGCTCAGGGCCGCGTCTGCGCTCTGCTGGCCGGCCAATGCCTTGGCGAATTCCTCGTGGAGGATGTCCTCCATCCGGCTCCAGCCCTTGACGTCAGGCGGGGCCATGACAAAGGAGTGGGCAATGTCGGCCGCAGAAAGCTGGTTGGCCGCGTCGGCCAGCGTGGCGGGCGGGCGGCGGAAGTAGGGGTCGGCGGCCGCGTCCACGGTCGAGGGCAAAATTGCGACGCGGCGGCAGAATTCGAGTTGGTTGGCGTCGTTGGTGACAAACAGCCCAAAGTCAACGGCTTGCTCTACGTGGGGCGAGGCTTTGGGCACGACCAAGACTTGGCTGGTGGCCGGCACTTGCCCGAGGCGGCCGCGCGGCATGGGGGCTGGCACCGCCTTTTTGGCAAAGGAGTCGTCGAAGTAACGGGTGATCCAGCCGCCGGAAAAGGGCAGCATGGCTGCGCGGCCCTCGATGAACCAATTGACCTCGTCGCGGTGGGCGGCGGCGAGGGCTTCGGGGGGGAGGACGCCTTGCTGATAGGCGTTGATCCACTTTTGCAAGATGGCCTGCGCTGCGGGGTGGTTGATGCGGGTGCGGCGGCCGTTGGGGGCGAAGAGCGGCCAGAATCCGTCTAGGCGCAACAGGGCCCAAGGCGGGGCTATGAGCGAGGGATGCAGCCGCCAAGAGATCCCGTATTTGCCGGTGCGCTCGCGGATTTGGCGGCCCATGGCGATCATCTCGTCGATGGTGGTCGGCGGGTGCTGCGGGTCGAGGCCGGCTTGGGCGAAGAGATCCTTGTTGTACCAGAGCATGGTGACGCCAACGTACCAGGGGATGGCGTAGTTGCTGCCTTGGAAGTAGCCGACGCCGCGCCAGAAGTTGGCGAGCCGTTTGGCCTTTTCGGCGGGCGCGACCGCCTCGTCCATGTTGACGAGGATGTCGTATTGCAGGAAGCGGGGCAGGTCGTAGATGTTGGCCAAGTCGGGGGGCGCGTCTCCGACTAAGGCGGCGAGGAACTTCTCGGCCACTTCGCCGCCGCTGACATCGACCCACTTGACTTGTACGCCCGGATGCGCCTGCTCGTACTCGGCGATCATGCCCAAGATGTAGTCGGCAAACGCATCGCCGAGGGCAATGGTCCAAAACTCGAGGGTGACGGTGGCGTCTTGGCGCGGCTTGGGGCTACAGGAGGCAAGGGCGAGAAGGAGGGAAAGGGCTAAGGGCATTGGGAATTAGGAATGGTGGAGTGCATGGGGGTGAGTGACTTTGTCACAGGAATAGAATTGGGTTTCAGTAGGCGACTTGTTCTGTTGACCAAACTACGTTTAGGCGCATCTGCAAGCAATCGGCACCTAGACAGGTCTTGCCGAAATGAACATCGGCACTCGGTGAATGACGTTGCCGGCCTTGACAAAGTTTGTGGATTCCACACAGTGGACTATTCCTGAGAACGCCGCCGGGGAATAGGTTGGAAAAGCTCAAGGGAGAGTGGGAGGACTTTTACTCCATCAGGATCAACGATCAGTGGCGATTGGTTTTTCGCTGGAGCGACGGGCAGGCGTATGAAGTAAGGATTATTGACTATCACTGACGGAGGTACGATAAAAACTATGGAGCGACAACCTAAGAACCCCTTTCACCCAGGCGAGATGCTTCTTGAGGAGTTTCTCGAACCTATGGGTATGGACTTGACAGCATTTGCGGAGAAAATCGGCTGGTCCCAAGCTCGACTCAATGCGTTCATTCGAGGCGAGCGCGACGTAACGGCCGATGCAGCACTCGATCTTGCCGATTCCCTCGGAACATCGGCAAAGCTCTGGATGAATATGCAGTCAACGTACGATTTGGATAGAGCTGCCAAGGCACGGAGCTTGGTTGTTTCGAGTATTTAGCAAATTCCCTTACTACACGACACCAGCCTCTCAGCCTGCCAAGGCTCGAGGGCATCTGGCCCTCGTCGAGGGCGGGACGCCCTCGATCCCGGACCCATCGGTAACAGCAGAAAAGGCGTACTCAAAGTAAGTGTCGTGTACTAAGGCAAATTCCCAAGAACATGCACGACCCGTTCGGCTGTCGGGACCGAGAATTTTTGCGGCCCTGCTGGATGTGCTCGCCGCATGAGCCGCCCGACATGTCCACGAAATGGACATGTCGGGCGGATATGTCGAAAAAAGTCCAAAAAATCGACGCGTTTTTGGAATATGTCGAAGACGTGGACATATCGGAGCCTAGATCAATCCGTCTGGATTTTGAACGACTGCACGGCGATATGCTCGTGATCCGATGTCCGCGCTTGCTTTATGGCGTGTTCGGTCAGGGGCAAATGGTAATGGGTCTCGGCGTTGGCTTTGATAAAGCCCTCGGCATAAGCGCACCCGGCGGCTGAGCCAAAGGCCCCGTCGCTGGTCTCGATCCGCTTGCGTGCATAGGCTCCGCCGTAGCCTTGGCTTGCTAGGCAATCCAGCGCCGCCAGCTTCTTGGCGACCACGTCGGTAATGTCGATAAAGACATCGTTGTAGTAGCCGCCCTCTGAATCCCAGACACTGCGCGGAATGGCCGCCGCCCCGGTGCCAAAATAGAAAACTTGCGCGACCCGGTGCGGCGGGCGGCTGTCGCCGGGATCCACTCCGTTGGCCAGCGCGAGCGCGTGAAGGACGATTTGACCGCAGACCGCATGGGCGTTGGTCAGCCCGTCGCCTTCCTTGGGAAAGTGAGTCAGCACCACATCCGGCTGCAGTTGGCGCACCAGCCGGGCCAAGCGGCGCACGGCCTCCTCGGTAACTTGCAACACGGCGTCGTCGGCCGCGAAAAAGTGGATTTCCTCAACCCCGAGCAGGGCACAAGCTCGCCGCACTTCGTCGGCCTTGACGTCGGCGCGCTCGGCCATCAGCGCCGTTAGTTGGTCGGCTTGCGGGACTTCGGCCCGGTGGAACATCTCGTCGCTGATCACCTTGTCGTGGACCCTCGCTCCATGCGTCAGCACCACGCAGCCGACCCAATCGCCGCGGGCGACGTGATGGGCCATAGTGCCGCCCGACTGGTCGAAGATGTCGGCTGGATGTGCACCGATGGACAACAAGCGCAGAGTATCGCTCATGTTCGTTTCCTTTCGCGTTTTGTTGCACTCATTTGAACAGGCTCTTGCGGCCTATCCTGCTGCACAAAGGGCACTCGGCCGGCTGGTGCCCGCGCGCCGGGCAATGCTCGCGGCCAAAGTAGATGATTTGCAGGTGCAGGTCGTTCCACCGCGCCTCCGGGAAGAGGCGCTTGCAGTCCCGCTCAGTCTGCTCAACGCTCTTGCCGCTGGACAGGCCCCAGCGGTAGATCAGCCGCTGGATATGGGTATCCACGGGGAAGGTCGGCACACCGAAGTTCTGGGCCAGAACGACTTGCGCGGTCTTGTGCCCCACCCCGGGCAGGCGTTCGAGCGCGGCCAGATCGGGCGGGACTTGGCCGTTGTGTTCGGCGAGCAGGATCTGCGAGAGCGACCAGATGGCCTTGGACTTGCGCGGGGCTAGGCCGCAGGGGCGAATGATTTGCTCGATCTCTTCCGCGGCCAGCTCGACCATGCGCTCTGGCCGGTCGGCGCGGGCAAAGAGCGCGGGCGTCACTTGGTTGACCCGCACATCTGTACATTGCGCCGAAAGCAACACGGCAATGAGATGCGTGTAGGGATCCCGACGTTTGAGCGGGACCGAGGGATTGGGATAGAGCCGCTGGAGTACGTCGAGGACGATCTGAACTTTGGCCGTGGTTGTTAGCAATCTACCTCGTACATGGAGGAACTAGGGCAAGTCCGTAGGGGCGAAGTCTGCGTCTGCTAGGATGGTTCGCGACGTGCCGCCCACTGCTTTTTCATCTGCTCCATCTCCCCATTCAGCGCGATTGTCCCACTGGTGATTTGATTCTCCGAATCGTACAACCAGCGGCCCTGATTGGCGCGCAAGACGGGCATGCGCTGGGCGACCGCCGGGGGTTCGGCCACGCGAGTGGGTTCGGCCGCGTACCAGTAGGCGACGCTGCTCATCTCGTTGCAGAGGTGATTGCCGTGGCCGTGTTCGATGGTGGCCTTGATTTCCCGCTCGAAGTGAACCGGGTTTTCGAGATGGTGGACGTACGAGGTCTGGTAGCCGTTGGTGTTGTCTTCGTGGATGGAGGAACCGTTGCGCAAAAAGGCGTTGTCCTGCATGCCCCAAGCCTGATTGAGGTAGTCCTCGCTGCCGGTGCCGTGCAGTTCGGGGGGCCACTTGTACCCATCGACCCAGATCATGTCGTCGCCCTCGCCCCACCAAGTGCCTTGGAAGTTGGTGACGCTGATGTTGCAGCCGATGTAGTGGCCGCGCCCTTGGGTCTCCAAGATGACGTAGTTGTTGTCCCAAGCAGTTTGTTCCTTGTTGGCGATGTTGGCCTCTGGCGCGTTGACGCGGATTTCGTGGCCCCAGCCGCCAAAGGGGTTTTCGCGGCGGAACTCGGCGTGAAAGTACCCGGCCTCGCCCGGCACGTGGCCGGTTTCGTAATCGACGTAGAAGTACTGGCGGTGCCGTTCGCTACTCTCGTTGACCAGCTCGACGACCGCTCGCTGGCGGAAGGGCATTTGCGCGTAGGCGTTGAGGGCGCAGCCGGCGTTGAAGCGATTGTTGCTGCGCGTCGAAGCCGAAAAGAGCAAAGACTGGTAGGAGTTGACAATGCCGTGGCCGAGGCCAAAGAAATCGCCCAAGGGGCAGACCACGCTGGGATAGTCTGCGTCGTCGTAGGTGATCTTGAGCAAGCACTCTCGGTAGTGGTTGGCTTGGGTCAGCCAGAGGTGGGTGATGCGGCCGGGGCCTTGGAGGTCGGCGAGGATTGCGCTCTCGCCGGGTTCGATCCACCAAGCGTCGCTGTTGCGGCCGGTTTCGTCCCAAGAGGAGGCGCGCCCGGTTTGGGCCGTGCGGATATGGGCGAGTTGGTCGAGCATGAAGTACTCCTTTCTAAGCCTTGACGTTGCCCGTCTTTTGCACCTGCTCATAAATCCGGGCGAATTCTTCAGATCCGTCGTCGTTCCAGACCTCGCTCCGTACGCCGCGCACATTGCCCTCGACAAAGCCGGTCAGCCGTGCGACCGCCGAGATGCTCGGGGTGTAGTACGTGGTGCCGCCGGGCAGGTGCAAGATGCCGACGTGGCGCGGCAGCTCGCTCTTGGGCCGTGCGGCTAGCTCGGCCAATATGCGCTCATCCACCTCCACGCCCAGTCCCGGCCCTTCGGGCACGGGCGTGCTGCCCTCGCTGACTTCGAGGCGGCCGCCGGTCACGTCCTCGGCGTACTGGTCGTCTAAGTTGGTCGAATGCGAGACATTGGGCATGACCGCGCCCAAGTGCATGGCCATGGCCTTGCACAGGGTGCCGCCGGTGAGCTGGACCACGGTCGAGAGGCCGGCGGCCGCCGCCGCCAAGCCCCGGCGCATGGAGTGGCCAATGCCCATTTCGCCGATCATGTAGAGGTCGGCCACATCCCGCTGCATCTCCGGGCCGCCCCCGAGCTGGGGCACGTGCATCAAAAGTGGCAGGGAGGTCTTGGCGCGCAACAGGCGCCAGCCCTCGATGTCGTAGGGATAGAGCGGATCTTCCAAAAAGCCGACGACCGGAAATTTTTCCAGCTCATCGACGATGCGCAGCACGGCCGTAGCGGGCCGATTGTGGTTGAAGTCCCAGTGGACCTTAAAGCCGGGCGGCGCGACTTCTTGGGCGGCGCGCGTCTGCTCGATCACGTCGTGGTGTTCGGCCGAGTGCATCTTGAAGATGGTGTAGCCCTCTTGGGCGGCGCGCTGGATTTCGCCGGCAAAGTCCTCGGGAGCGGCCGGCCGGGTCCACGCCGCCACGGGTACGCGGTCGCGGACCTTCTGGCCCAACAGCTTGTACGCCGGCTCTTCAATGGCCTTGCCCATGGCGTCGTACAGCGCACCCATCAGGCCGGTGTTGAGCGCACCGGCGACGTAGTTGAACGGCGATTGGTCGATCATGGCTGCGATCTGCCCTGTGCCCAGCGAGGCGTGGCCGCGCCCGTCGCCATAGCCCACGACGCCGTTGTCGAGGGTTACGCGGAAGACGGTCTGGGTGTCGATGCCGGCGAAGCGGACCTCGTGGCCTTGGTAGCGGTCGCAGAGGCGCGGGTTGAGGTGGAAAAATTCGACGTTGGTGATTTTCATGGATGGGCTCCTAGGTAATAGCGCATAGATAAGCTCAGCGAGAGCGATGCTCTTCCCGGGCCGCTTCAGTTGCGGCCTCGAGGCGATTGCGAAGTTGAAGGCTGCAAGTGTCGAGATAGACTCTCATGCTTGGAGGCTACAAGCCACTCAGGATTTTGCCGGGGTTCATAAGGTTGTCCGGGTCAAGTGCTCTTTTGATGCGGCGCATGATCTCGACGCCCGGGCCGCACTCGGCTTCAAGCGCGTCGATCTTGCCCAAGCCGATGCCGTGTTCGCCGGTACAGGTTCCACCGGCTTGGAGTGCCCACTCGACGATCTGCTCGCCCAGCCGCTGCACCTGCGCCAGTTCCGCGGCATTGCCCGGCTCGATGAGGCAGACGACGTGGAAGTTGCCGTCGCCGACGTGGCCGAAGAGCGGCGCGGGAAAGCTAAGGTCGGCCAGCGCGGCCCGCGTCTGGTGGATGCAGCGGGCGAGGGCCGTAATCGGCACGCAGACATCGGTTACATAGCCGACCGAACCGGGGCGGAGCGCACGCGAAGCGTAATAGGCATCGTAGCGCGCCTGCCACAAGCGGTCGCGCTCGCCCGCGGCCGTGGCCCAGCGGAAGGGACCGCCGCCGTGCCGGGCCACGTGCATACCGGCGGTTTCAGCTTGTTCGACAACCCCTTTTTCCGAGCCGTGAAATTCAAAAAAGAGCGTCGGTGCCACCTCGTAATCAAGGCCCGCGTATTGGTTGCAGGCCTGCATTTGCACTTCGTCGAGCAATTCGAGCCGTGCGACCGGGACCCCCTCGCTCAAGACGTCAATGGCGGCGGCGACGGCCGTGTCGAGGTCGGCAAAGGGGCAGATGGCTGCGGAGATGGCCGCTGGCCGCCGGGCTAGGCGCAGGGTCACTTCGGCGATTAGGGCCAGCGTCCCCTCGGAGCCTACCAGCAGGGCGGTCAGGTCGTAGCCGGCCGACGATTTGCGCGCCCGGCCGCCCACTTCGACGACAGTGCCATCGGCGCAGACGGCCTTGAGCCCCAAGACATTGTCGCGCATGGTGCCATAGCCAACCGCAGCGCTGCCGGAGGCGCGGGTGGCGGCCATGCCGCCCAAGGAGGCGTCGGCGCCGGGATCAACTGGAAAGTGCAGGCCGGTCCCTTGCGCCCGCAGATGTTCGTTGAGTTGCTGGCGAGTGACGCCGGCTTCGACCGTGGCGTCCATGTCGGCGGCACTGACGCGGAGGATGCGGTTCATGTGCGAGAGATCGACGCAAAGGCCGCCGCGCACGGCGACGATACCGCCTTCGACGGCCGTGCCGGTGCCAAAGGGCACAATCGGCACTTGGTGCGCGGTGCATATCCGGGCGATCTGGGCTATTTCCGCAACGCTTGCGGGGAAAGCCACGGCCTGCGGCGGTTGCGGCGCGTGGTAGGAGGCGTCGGCCGCGTGGGCGCGGCGCACTTCAGAGGTGGTATTCAGGTGCGGGCCGAGGAGCGCACTCAGGGCCGACAGGGCTTGGGGGTTTATGGGGTTCATGGGCCGGTAATATGCCCAACGACCGGGGGGCCGTCAAAGAAGAGCATACTACGATCAGCCGCCGAGGAGGGCTTGGGGATCGCGGCGTACCGCGTCAACTACGTCGAGGTCGTCGAAGGAGAGAAAGCACCGTCTGCCCGGCGTGAGCTTCTGCGCGAGGGTGCTCTTTCCGTCTGGCGGGCACCGGTTACGACCACTGCCGGCATGACGCGGAGACGGTCGTCAAGGCCCGGCGCAACGAGGCGGGGAAGCGTAGTGTCTATCATCTGCTTAATGATAATCATTCACGCAGTGAATTAGAATTCAATGGGGTCAGAGGTTGCCTCTGGACGGCTCTGCGCCTTTTTCGCATTATCGTTTTCCACCCCCAACTGGAGCCTAAACCACTATGTCGAACCCCTTTCTCAGCGCGGCCGCGAGCCGCCAGAACCGCCTAGACGAATCGTGGGGCCACCTAACTTGGTTGGCGGGCCGTTCGCAGGGCAATGTCGAGGGCCTCACCTTGGGCCGCGTCGTCCTCAAAGCCGGCCACGCCAACCCGCGCCACGCCCACCCCAATTGCGAAGAAGTGCTCTATGTGCTCGCTGGTCGCGTAGAGCATAGCTTGGGCGATCAGTCTTTCACGCTGGAAGCTGGCGATACCCTCGCCATCCCAGCCGGCGTCTTCCACAATGGAATTAGCCTCGGCCCCGAAGACGCGGATGTGATCGTGGCCTACTCGGAAGGCGATCGCCAATTCGTCTTGGAAGAAGACTGCTCGTGACCGGCAGCGGCTACAACATGCTGACCCAAATACATCTGGACAAAGCCCAACTGCGCCTGCGATGGACGCCTACACTCAAGCCGACCTACAGCGCCATTTAGAAGCCTTGGGCGTCGCAGCGGGGGATATGCTCTTTGTCCATTCCTCGTTCAAAAGTCTGGGGCCTGTCGCCGGAGGAGCGCAGGCTGTGGTTGATGCTCTCCAAGCTGCGGTCGGTCCCGACGGCCTCATCCTAATGCCTTCGTTTCATCTGATAGAGCGGAGTGAACGAGCGCGCCGTTGGGACTGGGCTACTACTCCTTCGACCGTGGGCTGGCTGAGCGAATTCTTTCGCCGCCTACCCGACACCTACCGTTCCGACCACTACTCCCACTCGGTGGCGGCCCGAGGGCGAGGGGCGGCGGATTTCGTCGCGGATCACCGACGCCAGGAAGGCCATACTTCGTCGTGGGATCTGGCTCCTTGGGGACGGACTTACGGCACCCACTCTCCCATGTTCCGCGCCTATCGACGCGGCGGCAAAATCCTCATGCTGGGCGTTGATTACCGCACTTCCACTTACATCCATCTGGTCGAAGTGCTCTACTGGCATCGCTTGCGCCGCGCCGATCCCGAGGCCGCTTATCCCGCCTTGGACCGCCCGCTCCTGGGAGCGTATTGGGACGCTACTGGTCCACTGGCACGGGGCCTCGTCGGCGCGTCCCCGTGCCGGCTTTTTGCCATAGATACTTATGTCGATACCCTGCTGGCCGCGGTCGTGGCAACTCCCGAGCGCTACCGGCCTGACTAACCGCCATCCTCTAGCGGTGAAGGCGTAGATTCGCCTTTTTAGAGCAAACCGTGCGGCCGTTGCCGGCTCGGCCTCGCCTCTGCAAACGCTCACATCCGCATCCGCAGCATCGGCCGGCCAAAAGACACTTCGAGAAATGCTCCGGTGTGCGCCGAGCGCGTGCCCGGGGGCATGAAGTGGATGACAAAGGCGCGGCGCTGGCGATCGGTTTGGTTGGGCGGGGTGTAGTGTAGGGTTTGGCAGTGGTGGAAGAGCGCACCGCCCGCAGGCAAATCAACGATGGCGGCCTGCGCCTGATCCACGTGGTCGCCGTAGTTGAGCAAGGCACTGGTCTGCGCGGAGCGGTCGTGCCCGACGGGCGTCAAGTGCGAGCCGGGCAGCAGGTGCATGGCGCCGTTTTCCGCGGTTACATCGTCGAGCGTCATCCAGCAGCTAACCAAGTTGGCCGGCATACATTTCCAGTAGGCGTTGTCTTGGTGCCAAAAGACGGGGCCGCCGTGGCGGGCGGGTTTGTATAGGGCTTGGTCGTGGAAGAGCTGGATATTAGGGCCGATGAGGTCTTCGGCAATGTCGAGGATGCGGGGGTCGTAGAGTAGTTGCCGGAAGTGGATGCTGCGCTCGCACATTTGCATGATCTGCAACATCTGCTCGGCGGCACTGTTCTTTTCGTCGAGATCGTCGGTGTCGCTGATGGACAGGTTGCGGAAGCGCCCGTTCTGGCGCGCCGCGGCAAAGAGGCGATCGTATTCATCGCCCAGCAAGGCGACGAGGTCGTCGTTGAGCAACTTGCCGACAGCGATGAAGCCGCGCCGGCGGAATTGGTCAATTTGCTCTTGGTCCAGTGCTTTGTGGGGCGGGGTAACGGACGGGGCTGTGGTCATCTGCATTCTCCTAAGTGAGGTGTGCAAAGTAACGAGGGCGGCGACGAAATGGCGCACCATATCCCATTTGTCGGCGGAAAATTAGGACCCGTCCCGACTCAACGTAAGTAGCGCGATTTCGGAAGGGGCGCCGAGCCGCAGTGGGGGACCCCAGTAGCCGGTGCCGCGGTGGATGTAAATCCAAGTGTCGCGAAATTTGTGCAGGCCCGCGACGTAGGGCTGTTGGAGGGAAACTACGTACTTCCACGGCACGAACTGGCCGCCGTGGGTGTGGCCCGACAGTTGCAGGTGGCAAGCGGCTCGGCTGGCGGCCTCTATGCTGCGCGGCTGGTGCGCCAGCAAGATGCGCACATCGGCTCCGTCGCTCGCGGCAAGGGCCTTGGCCGGGTCTGATGCGTGGTCGGGGACCAGCTCGCCGGCGCTGAAGTCGGTCGTACCGGCCAAGGCAATCCGCCCGCCGCCGCAGTCGATCTGGCGTCCCTCGTTGATCAGGACGTCGAAGCCGAGGCGGCGCGCCTGCTCGGTCCAGCGCTCCACGCCCGAGTAGTATTCGTGATTGCCGGTGCAGAAATAGACCCCGAGCGGGGCGGTGAGTTCAGCTAGGGAAGCCGTGTGAGGGGCGAGTCGTTCAACCGTCCCGTCGGCGAGGTCGCCGGTGAAGGCGATTAGGTCGGGTTGCAATTCGTTGACTCGGGCGACAACGCGCTCCACAAAAGGGGCTTTGATGGTTGAGCCGACGTGGAGATCGCTGATCTGGACGATGCGCAGTCCGACCAGCGCGGGCGGGAGATTCGCAATGGGGACATCGACCTCGCGGACCGCTGGCGTACGGCGGGCTTGATAGTAGCCATAGCCCGCCGCGACCGCAGCTAGGGCAAAGGTCGCCAAGTCGATGCTGGCATGGAGCGATGCATCCAAGGGATAGACTAGGCCGAGGAGCAGGCCTCCTATATCGCGCAGGACCAGCAGGGTTGAGCAGATGGCGAAAAAGCCCATGCCGAGATAGGCCACCCAAGCGAGGGGATCCATCAGCCAAGCCAGATGCGGACGGGAGCGCAGGCGAAAGAGCAACAAGGGCGTCAATAGTAGGAACACCAGCGCCAGTGTGGCACCGGTCTGTACGGGCGGCGGCAGATAGGGAATGAGCCGCCAGCCCGAATAGCCGTAGATCGAGCCGAGTAGGCCCAGAAAAATCAGTGCAAACATGCCATTCTTTGTTCGAGAGGATGCGGCTTTGTATTGTAGAGACAAGTCAAGCCCTTTACAAGTCGCGGGAGGGTCTTGTTTCCCGTCGGTTGAGTCGTTATAAAGGACTTGAAGGCAAGGCAAAAAAACAAAAGGAGACCAATCGTGAAAGTAACCAAACGACAGCTCGACTTTTTCGCGGAAGAGGGGTACGTCCTTATCAAAGGAGGGCTTACCGATGGCGATCTCGCGCCGCTCATCGAGGATCACAATATCATCGTCGATGAAATCGCCCGCGATCTATACAGCCAAGGCAAAATTGCCAACCTCTGCGAAGACGCGCCTTTTGCGCGGCGCTTGGCCTGCCTCGCAGAAGAGTGCGACGAAGTCGATGGCTGTCCCGACATAGGAGAAACCCGCGGCCGCGGCACCTTTGAGTTTTTGCGCAACCAGAACCTCGTCGATCTGATTGAGCCTTTTATCGGCCCAGAAATCACCTGCAATGCCGTGTCGCACGTCCGGCCCAAGATGCCGTCAACAGATGTAATTTTTCATCAGGATGCCGTGTTCACCACCCAACAAGCCCAAGGTATCCTACAGGTGACCGTTTGGATTCCCCTCGTCGAGGCGACCGCAGAAAACGGCTGCTTGCAGGTCCAGCCTCGGGTCCACCAGCAGCGCATGGTCTATTGGTCGTACGGGCGAGACCTACCCCAGACCGAGCGGGTTAGCCTGCCCATGCAGAAGGGGGACGTCTTGTTCGTACACAAACTGACCCCCCACGGCTCAGGCCCGAACAACACCAACGCCGTGCGTTGGAGCATGGATCTGCGCTACCAGAAGACGGGCGAGCCTTCCCCGCGGCCGGAGTGGCCCAGTCTCGTCGCCCGCAGCCGGCGCGATCCCGCCTCGGAGACCGCCTATGAAGACTGGCGCGACCAATGGGCGGCCGCGCTCGAAAAGACGCCCCAGCAGATTCGCTACGAGCGCCCGAGCGGGCCTCTGCCCTTTACCGGCGAGATGTTTCTCAAGTAGCGTTGAGCAAGAGAACGGCCGATGCCCATTGACGCCCCTAAGTTTCCCGAGTGCTTCCTGCGCTGCGCGACCCGCGAGTTTGGCAAAGAAGGCGAGGCATGGCTCGAGGAACTGCCGTCCATTCTCAGGCGGTGCTGCGATAAGTGGGGCCTGACACTCGGCCCACCGAGCGCGGAGATCAAGGTCAACTATATCGCCTACGTCGAGATGGGCCATGGAGAACAGGCCGTGCTCAAGGTGGGCGTCCCGCACGACGATTTTAGCGCGGAGATGGAAGCGTTGGCGATCTATGAGGGCCGTGGAATCAATCGGCTCATCGACTGCGACCAAGCGCTCAACGCCATGCTGCTCGAACGACTGCGTCCCGGCAAGATGCTAGATTCTGTGGGGAACGTGCGCGAGCAAAGCGAGATTGCGGCGCACATCCTCCAGAATTTACACGCGACCCCGACGCCGTCGAACCACGCCCTGCCGCACTTTATGGATTGGATGCGAGGTGCATTCGCGGACGCCAAAAGCTGCGAGGATTCCGAGAGAGCACGGGGCTATATCGAGCAGATTCCGCGCGTGGAGTCCATGATGGAAATTCTGCTGGAGCCGGATGAACCCCAAATGCTGCTGCACGGCGACCTCCATCACTGGAATATTCTGTCTGACGCAGACCGCGGCTGGATGGCGATTGATCCCAAGGGCGTCATCGGGGCCTCGTGTCTGGACGTTGGTCGGTTCATCAACAACGCGATGGGATTCGGCGAGACTGCTGCGGAGAAGCGGGAGATCCTGCTCGAAGCGGTGGCGGTTTTCAGCGAGGTACTGGGGGAAAACGAGGAGCGGATGTTTGCGGGTGCCTTCTGCGACAAGATCATGGGTTCATCGTGGGGGCTGCAACAGAAGCCCGATGAACACGAGGCGCTTAAAGTGATGGTTGAGGTGGCGAGGGACGTGGATGATCGCCGTCTGCGATGTCGAGCCGGCGCATAGACAGCGGAATAGGAGCGCAAGAATAACGTGCGCTTGCGAGCTGCTAGGCGATGACGCCGCCGCCGAGGCAAACGTCACCGTCGTAGAACACGGCGTGCTGACCCGCAGCAATGCCGGGGTCGGGCGTGGCCAAGTCGACGTGGGCGCGATCTGGCGCGAGCATTTGCACCTGACAGGGGATCAGGGCCGGCCCGTGCCGCAGCTTGACGTGGAGCGCACCCTGCTCCGGTGCGCCGGCGATCCAATGGATTTGTGCGGCGATCAGCTCGCGTCGTCCGGCTCGCGCCGGTGCGCTGCCGTGGGCAATGTACACAATGTTGTTGGCGACGTCCTTGTCGGTTACATACCAGGGACCGCCGCCGAGTTGCAGGCCGTGCCGCTGGCCAATGGTGTAGAACCAATAGCCGGGGTGCTGGCCCTTTTTTTGCCCGCTCGCCTGCTCAATGATGTCGCCCCGGACCTCTCCCAAGTGGAAGCGCACGAAGTCTCGGTAGTTGATCTTGCCCAAGAAGCACATGCCTTGGCTGTCGGGGCGGGCCTTGGCTGGCAGATCGAATTCTGCGGCGAGTGCGCGCACTTGGGGCTTGTGCAGGTGGCCGATGGGCAAACAGAGCCGCGCGAGCTGGGCTTGGCTCAGGTTGGAGAGGAAATAGGTCTGGTCCTTGACCGGATCGGCCGCGCACCGGAGCCGATAGCCGCCCGCGGTCTCCTCGACGCGGGCGTAGTGCCCGGAGGCAATTTGGTCGCACTCGTGGGCTATGCGCTGATAAAAGGCCCCGAACTTGACGCGCTGGTTGCACCAGATGTCCGGGCTGGGCGTACGCCCCAGGCGCAGCTCGGCCAACGCGTACTCGACGATGCGGGTGCGGTACTCGCTTTGCAGCGGCACGACTTTGAGCGGCACCCCGAGCTGTTCGCAGGTGGCGCGGGCGTAGGTCAAATCCGTTTCCCACGGGCAGTCGCCGAGCGAGAACAGCTCGTCCTCCAGCCATATCTTGAGGTAGTAGGCTTTGAGGACGAGCCGCTTTTCGCGCTGGAGCAGGGCGAGGGCCAACGAGCTATCGACCCCACCGGAAAGCAGGACAGCGACGTTCATGGGATGCTCGCTAGTAGCGATAGTGCTCCGGCTTGTAGGGGCCTTCCACTGGGATACCCAAATACGCGGCTTGGTCGTCGTCTAGTGCGTCGATTTTGACCCCTAACTTTTGCAGGTGGAGCCGCGCCACCTTCTCGTCGAGGTGCTTGGGCAGCATGTACACGCCGACTGGATATTGCTCGTGGCGGGTGTGCAGCTCAATTTGCGCCAGCACCTGATTGGTAAACGAATTGGACATGACAAAAGAGGGGTGCCCGGTGGCGCAGCCAAGGTTGACCAAGCGGCCTTCGGCCAACAGGATGATGCTGTGCCCATCGGGAAAGGTGAACTTATCGACCTGCGGCTTGATCTCAACGCGCTCAATTCCGCGGTAGCCCACGAGTTCGGCCACTTGGATTTCGACGTCAAAGTGGCCGATGTTGCAAATGATGGCCCCGTCCTTCATCCGCTCCATCTGGTCGATGCGAATAATGTCGCGGCACCCGGTGGCCGTAACGAAGATGTCGCCCTCGGCCATGGCGTCGTCCATCTTCCCGACCTCGTAGCCTTCCATGGCCGCTTGCAACGCGCAGATGGGGTCGATCTCGGTGACGATCACCCGCGCCCCCAAGCCCCGCATGGCGGCGGCGCATCCCTTGCCCACGTCGCCGTACCCGGCCACCACCACGACCTTGCCGGCGATCATTATGTCGGTGGCGCGCTTGATGCCGTCGGCCAGCGACTCGCGGCAGCCGTAGAGGTTGTCAAACTTTGACTTGGTGACGCTGTCGTTGACGTTGATCGCCGGCACGGCGAGCGCCCCGGCTTCGAGCATCTGGTAGAGGTGGTGGACGCCAGTGGTCGTCTCCTCGGAGATGCCGCGCAGGCCCGGCAAAAGCTCTGGGTGCTTCTCGTGGATCCACTTGGTCAGGTCGCCGCCGTCGTCAAGGATCAGGTTGGGCCCGTCGCCGCAGGGCCAGCGCAGGGTTTGCTCAGTACACCACCAGTACTCGTCCTCGGTCTCGCCCTTCCAAGCGAAGATCGGGATGCCAGTGACGGCGAGGGCGGCGGCCGCGTGGTCTTGGGTTGAGAAGATGTTGCACGAGCACCAGCGCACTTGCGCCCCGAGCGCGGTGAGCGTCTCGATGAGCACGGCGGTCTGGATCGTGGCGTGCAAGGAGCCGGCGATCCGCGCACCTGCGAGCGGTTGGGCGGCCCCGTACTCGGTGCGCAGGGCCATCAGCCCGGGCATCTCTTGCTCGGCGAGAATGATTTCCTGCCGGCCCCATTCGGCCAGCGATAGGTCGGCGACCTTGTAGTCGAGGCCGACAGTCTTTTGTGCCGCAATCTCCATTGATTTCTCCTTATAGGTGGTGAACAGTTTTGTTGTGTGGCCAGTTCCTCACGCGGGCCCGGCCCGCTTTATGGCCGCCGAAGTCCCGTCCTCAAAGGCGGCGAAGTTGGCCTTGAACAGCTCGGCGAGTTGACCGGCGCACTCGTCGTAGGCCGCTCCATCGGCCCAAGTTTGTCGCGGCAGCATCTGCGCGCTGGGTACGCCCGGACACGCGCACACCACGTCAAAGCCAAAGCGCGGATCGCGCTCCGCGGGTGCGGCGGCGAGCGCGCCGGCGTGGATCGCGCTGATAATCGCCCGGGTGTGCTGGAGCGAAAGGCGCTTTCCCACGCCATACGGCCCGCCCGTCCAGCCCGTGTTGACCAGCCAGACTTGGGCGTTGTGGGTGCGGATCTTGTCGGCCAGCAAGGCGGCGTACTTGTGCGGATGCCAGACCATGAAAGCCGCGCCAAAGCAGGCCGAAAACGCGGCTTGTGGCTCGGTGACGCCCATCTCGGTGCCGGCGACCTTGGCCGTGTACCCGCTCATAAAGTGATACATGGCTTGGTCGGGCGTCAGGCGGCTGACCGGCGGCAGCACGCCGAAGGCATCGCAGGTGAGGAAGATGATGTCGCGGGGATGGCGACCTGTGCAGGGGATTACCGCGTTGGGGATGTAGTCGATGGGATAGGCCGCGCGGGTGTTCTCGGTGACCGCGTCGTTGGCGTAATCGACTCGGCGGCTCTCCGCGTCGCAGACGACGTTTTCCAAGACCGTGCCAAAGCGGATGGCGCGAAAAATCTCCGGCTCTTGCTCTGGGGTCAAGTCGATGCACTTGGCATAGCAGCCGCCCTCAATGTTGAAAATTCCCTCCGCGCTCCACACGTGCTCGTCGTCGCCGATCAGCCGCCGCTGTGGATCGGTCGAGAGCGTGGTCTTGCCCGTGCCCGACAAGCCAAAGAACAGGGCGGTGTCGCCGCTGGTTCCCGCATTGGCCGAACAGTGCATGGGCAGCAGGCCGGCTTTGGGCATGAGGAAGTTCACGACCGTGAACACGCCCTTTTTCATTTCGCCCGCGTACTCGGTTCCCAAAATCACCATTTCCCGGCGCTCGAAGCTCAGGTCGATGCTAGTTGTGGAGGTCATCTCCGAGGTGTAGCGGTTGGCCGGAAAGCGGCCGGCGTTGTAGATGGTAAAATCCGGCGTCCCGAATTGGGCCAGCTCGGCCGCGGACGGGCGGATGAGCATGTTGTGCATGAAGAGCGCGTGGTATGCGCGGGAGCAGATCACGCGGATTTTGAGCCGATATTGGGGATCCCAGCCGGCGAATCCATCGACCACGTATAGCTGCTCGCAGGTGTTGAGGTAGTCGATGGCCCGCTCTAGGTTGATCATAAAGGTGTGTTCTTGGAGCTTGATGTTGACCGCGCCCCACCAGATGTCGGGGCTGCTGTGTGGATCGAAGACGATGCGCTTGTCGCCGGGGCTGCGCCCGGTCTTGTTGCCCGAGGAAACCACGAGTGCGCCTTGGTCGGAAATGATGGATCCGCGCTCGTGGCGCAGTGCTTCTTCGTAGAGCCTGGCCGGTGCTATGTTGCGGAGAATCGCGCCGACCGAAATTTCGCTGAGCTGGATGATTTCGCTCATGGTTTTCCGTTTCGTTGCTGCGTACATGACCTCAATAACTTGCCGTTGATGAGCGGTGAGTCTGGGGTCGAGGGCAAGATGCCCTCGATCCGAGGGTAAGCTACGTCGTGGTCTCGCTCAGGCTCGGCACCGGACCTCAACGAGGGCAAGGTGCCCTCTTTCCGCGGGTGAGGCCCTCCTGTCGTTTCGTTTCGTTGCTGCGTACATGACCTCAATAACTTGCCGTTGATGAGCGATAAGTCCGGGATCGAGGGCGTCCCGCCCTCGCCGAGGGCAAGCTGCCCTCGATCCTTGGCAGGCTGAGGGCTGGTGTCGTGTAGTAAGGTATAAAGCTATCTCATGTACCTTGGCCCCGCCGGCGCCCCATTGGCCTAGTAGGCAATTAAGACACGCGCCTGCGGATGAGCAAGCGCACCCGGCCAAGTTGACGGTCTAGCCGCCACCCCCTACCTTGCCCCCATCCCCACCATCGTTCTATCCAACCGGTCATGCAATCCCTCGCCACCCCCTCCGTCCTGTACCGGGATAGCTTCCTAGCGGGCGCGGCCGAGTTCTTGGCCGAAGGCCGTTTCGACTCGACGTACGCTCTATCGCTCGGCTACGACAGCGAGGCCCTCGCCGACCAATTCCCGCAATTCGTGCGCGACCTCAAGGCCCTCGCCGATGGGGCTCACTACCCGGACCGAGTGCTGTGGCTCGTACACGACGGCGAGTACATCGGCCAAACCTCCATAAGACCCGAGCTCGGCACCCCGTATTTGCTCACCTACGGAGGGCACATTGGCTACAGCATCCGACCCTCTCGGCGGTGCCGCGGCCACGGCAAGGCCATCCTCGCTCTGACGCTGGAGGTAGCGCGGGAAATCGGGCTGCGCCGCGTGCTGGTCACCTGCGACTCGGACAACATTGGCTCGCGCAAGATCATCGAGCACAACGGCGGCCAATTCGAGAGCGCGATGGCCATGCCCAGCCAAGCATTCCGCGCCGAGGGCCGCGAACCGGTGCGGCGCATGGAAAAGTTGCGCTACTGGATTGACTTGTAATTTCTCCTCGCGTAAAACTTTTTGTGCTCGGCCCTCGTCTTATAAGGAACATGAGCGACGCCGATCTCATCCAGCGCTTCAGGGCCGGCCAGCACCAAGCGTTCAATGTCTTGGTCTGGCGCTGGCAGGGCCGCCTCTACCACTTCGCGCTCCGCTACAGCGGCGATTCCGAAGACGCGCGCGATCTCTGCCAGCAGAGCTTTATCCGCGCATATCGCCAGTTGCACCGGCTGCGCGATCCCGAGCGTTTTTCCACGTGGCTCTACCAGATCGCCGCCAATCTGTGCCGCGACCACCTGCGCCAGCGAGCGCAAGCGCAGCACGTTTCGCTCGACGCGTACGAGGAGGCAAGTGCCCGGCCTCATCCGGCACTGTGGCAAGCTGCCGATGTGGACAAGGACGAGCTACGCGACCTGCTCAACCGCGCCTTGCAGACCCTGCCCGAAGAACAGCGCGTCGTGGTGGTGCTCAAGGAGTACGAGGGGCTGAAGTTTCGCGAAATCGCCGAAGTGCTCAACGCCCCGATCAATACGGTCAAATCGCGCCTTTACTACGGGCTCAAGGCACTGCGAAAAACCTTTAACCAATGGGACATTGACAGAGATGGACTGTAACGTCAAAAAAGAAGACTTGCTCACCTTTTTTTATGGCGAATGCGAGGAAGGCGAGCAGGAGCGCCTTAAAGAACATGTGGCCACCTGTGCGGCGTGTCGCCGCGAACTTGACGCGCTCGCCAGTACGCAGACGTTGCTGCGGGCTTGGCCGGACGAGTCTCCGCGACTTGACCTGACGTTTGTCGAGGCCGAGGTGCCGCGTCGGCGCTTCCGGCTGATGGCGGGTTTGGCTACTGCTGCGGTGGCCGCTGTGGTGCTCTTTTTGGCGTGGCCGGAGTTTGAACTCAGCTATCGCGCCGGCGAACTCGACCTCAAGTGGGGAGAGGCGCTGGCGGACGACCCCCTGACCCGGGAAGAAGTGCTGGCCACACAGGAGGGCACCATCGCGTTAATGAACCAACTTCTGCGGGCTTCTGAGGTGCGTCAGCAGCGCGTCTTCGATCATTTGCTGACCGAGATCCAGGCCCAGCGCTACCAAGACTTGCAGCTCATCAACCGCCAGTTTGAACAGTTCGACCGCGAGATCTACATCCACTTGCGCCGCAACGAAGCACCCGTGCTGGAAGTGCTACCGGCAGTGCGCTATACCAGCCCATAGGAGATTGCCATGACCACGCTCTACCGCGCCATCCTAGTCGCTGGCTTCATGGCCACCGCCAGCTTCGCCGACGTTGACCCCCGGCGCATGCAGCGCGACATCCGCATTATGGAGGGGGTGCTTGGCAACTTACATCTCGACGCGCCTGATCCGACCTCCTCCTCTCGTGGTTTGTACCTCGATGGCTACGGGGTTCTCTTTCTTCTCAAAGGATCATGGCCCAAGCAGGCGCATCCCGGCATAGGGTTCGCATGGGACGAAAAGGGCGTCAAGTTTATTGAGTTGACATCGAGCGATCCCTCATCGGATGAGAAATCGCCGGCAGAAAGCCACGACCTACTCGCCGAATTTTTGGGCAACTACGCTGGCACCATCGGCCAGCTCGACCCAGACGACCGGATTACGGTCTGCTATCAGCGTCGTCCTCCAAGCGGCTTGGCAAGCGGCTTAAAAAATATCACCGATGGCTTTAGATTCGGTGCAAATTCCGCGTCTTTCGACCTTACTAAGCAAATCGAAGCTATTATGCCCACTAGGGAGGGATCCTTCGATTTTGAAAAATTAGTCCTGACCTTTGGGGATTCTGTGTCTTTCTTCGACACGGACGAGCAAGTCGCGGCGATAACCAGATTGAGGAAGCACTTAGAGGAAGCGGCAGTGGAAGAAGGTGAAGTCAAGGCGGCAGCCGTGGTGGTCGGAGTCAGAGACTCTTTGCTTGCCGACGTTGTGGAGGCCGATACGTCCTCTCACAGATCCATAGTCGCTATGGTCCATGGCCTTACTCCCCGGCACCACCGCACCACCGCTGATGTCTCTCTAGTCACTGCCACCGCCAAAAAATCTGCCATTGACGCCTTCCGCGAGGGACGTATAGACTCGGCCACCTTCCGCCAGCGCATCGCCTTTTCCGAACTCATGGACTCAAAAAAAATCGACATCATGGCTGGCATTCTCGACCAAGTCTCGGGGCACGATCATCATCCCTTGGTTGGTACCCAACGCACTTTGGGGATGTATCAGCCAGATTTAGGTGTTCTGTTTCTCATTGGTGATTCGGTGTTCCGCTTCAGACCCCTACTTCTCGACGATGTCAAGGCCAACATCGTCGAAGCCGTCGCCGACTACGGCGCGACCCTCAGCCAAGTCCAACCCGACGAGCACGTCATCGTCGAATATCGCACTGGTCGGACGACTTATCTTCTGCAGGACCTCGAACCCGAAATCGTCAAATATCACCCAGATCGGACTCATCTTCTGCAGGTCCCCAAGGCCGCCATTGACGCCTACTCTCGCGGCGACTTGGACCTTGATACCTTCCGCAAAAAGGCGGTGTGGGAAACACGGTAACTGACGTTACGCACGGAAGCCTTGGGTTTGAGATGCTGGTCACGCCTAAAGGCGCGATAGCTTGTCCTGAGCGCAGCCGAAGGAACAGGGCTCGCACGCTGCTTTCCCGTGCCATGCTGAGCCGCAACGCAGGGAAGGCGAAGCATCTCAAATCGGTTCACTGTGGCAAGGAGCCCCGACACCTGAACGGTGCGTAACGTCAGGCGATAAATAAAAAACTCGCCTGTAGTCTGTCGGGTATAGCCCACTATCGCCGGTTACTGCCGCAAAAAAATCCATCCCCATAAAAAACATCTATCGTGTACTTAGCTCGGGAGCTAAAGATGCCCTTAGCTAAAGTATATCTCTACCGCGCCTTTTTGGAGTAGATTGATCTATGTCTTCAATTTCTTTCGTGCTCCGCAATCTGCCCCATTTTTAGAAGCTGTTTCAAAACTAGCGTCGGGTCGCATCAAGGATCGTCAAGTGCCTTCGCATGGAGCATTTTTCATAGGGCGAGACGCTTTTGAGCCGACGCTTTTTCTTCACACAAGGAACCGAATCCGGAGTTTTGGGACCACTTCTAATTTTTTTGCTCTCCCTGTAAAACTTTTCTCCACCAACATCCGTCGTATAATGTGAAGATTACAACAGCACATGCAGAGAGGTTTGCTATGAAAACGCTAATGCTATTGTGTAGTGCGCTTATTATCGGCCTAAGTTCGCTATCCTCGCCGAGCCAAGCGCGAGAAGGGGGTTACGGCGGCTTTACTTACGAAAACATACAAGAGTTTTACGATTACATCCACGGCCAAGAGATGATTAAGGTCCAGACGGGCGAGGAGTTAGATAAAGCGATCAACGCTATACCCATTAACTTGGAAACGGCCATAGACTTGGAGCAAGAGCGCGGCTTGAGGAACTGGTTGCGCCAATATCTCATAGCATTTTCCGAGTCGGGAAATGATAGCTTGGCGGCGGTCTTCTATCTGAGAGAGGGGTTTAATGAGGAACAATATAAGACTATAACGATAGCATGGGCTGAGGCTGCACAGCAATACGCCCAAAGCTCAAACGTCGTCTTTCAGAACGATGACGGCAGCGCAATGACTGCCGAAGAGATAGAGAACATAGTTGAAAAGACTAGGGCGAATGTCGAGACGGATTTAATGGAACAGACTCCGATGTCCATATTTCGTTCAGAACATAGAAAGATACTTAGTTCTCTCAACAAAAAGTACTTCATAGAAAACGTATCATTCCACGACAGCGAATTTAGGATATTCGAGCTAAACAAAGGGGATCAGATGTTCTTTAGCCTCGCAAAAAAGCGAGGTATGTTACCTAAGGGATTTGAACGGTATCCTGTGGCACTAGAAGATCAACTTTCCGCCCTTTTAGAAACAGGGGAGAAAATTATCTGCATGGATATAATGTTCATTGTAGAAGAGCCGTCGGAATATGCATCTAACCCAACAGTGCCAGGACGCACACCGTCTTTTTTTCGCCTAATGTGGAATCGGGATAAGAAGCTGTGGCACCATTTGGAAGTATTCTATAGTCCTAGCGTACGAGAAAAGTACCTCTTTGACCGCTTGTGAGAAAGAGATATTAAACGGTTTTATCGAGTTCAAGCCTATCTTAGGCTTGTATAACCAACTTATTCCTATATTGGATAGGAATGAGTTTTCACCCCAACCCCAAGGAAGGATGTTACAATGAAGCGAAAACTGTCGAAAGTAGCCATCGGCCTCGTTGCCTTAGAGCCTATACGGAAATCATGTCAACCGTTCGACGATTTGAAAAATGATAAGCACCGAAGCGACCTGAATGAATGCTTCGTAATGGGTACTCTTTTTCTCCCATCGGACCAACAGACGACGGAATCGATTATGCCAAGCATGGGTTCGTTCAACCACCCATCGACGAGCCGGATGTTTCTTTTGCGCGGGTATAGAGGCCTTGTCGGCTTGACTTTTCGCCAAGTGTAGGTGATAGTCGCGTTCCTCGACTCCTTCAATAACCTCGGCGTAGTCATAGCCTTTGTCCAGACACAGATGGTGCAGCCGATAGACGACTTTCTTGGGTCTTTCCACGACGAGGCCATCCAACGTCGCCAGTGCTACCGTTTTGTCATGCGTATTGGCTGCGGTTACTTCCACGGCCAGCGGTGCGCCTCGCTGGTCGGTCAACACCGACCGTTTAGTGCCCTTTTTACCCCGATCGACCGGCGACGGACCGGTCGCTTCGCCGCCCAACGGCGCTTTGGTGATCACCCCATCGAGGGCTTGCCATTTCCAAGCAATGCCCACTTGCTTATCATAGTAGTGTAGCAGCGTCTGCCAAGCTCGGAGAAACACGCCTTGTTTCACCCACTGGCGGAACCGACCGTGGACGGTCGAGCCGGGTGCATAGGCTGCCCGCGGAATGGCCTGCCATTGGCAGCCGCTGCGCAACACAAAGATCATGGCGTCAAAAAGGACACGGTGGGGTGTGGGCGGACGTCCGACGGTGCCGGGTTGTTTTTCCGGACCCAGAATCGGGGCGATTAGATTCCACAAGGCATCCGGGGTATGCCAGATCGTGTCCGGCGAATCGGTCTTGGTGGCCATGGCTTTCTTCCTCTTGGTTGAGGGTCAAATGGTACGGAAAGCGTAGGTCGCCAAGACCTTTGTATCAACAAAAAATCAATTTTCGTATAGGCTCTTAGCAGTGCAATTTTTGCCGACTAAAGCAGAGGCGGCTGTGACGTGCGACTTGTACGTGAATGGGAAGTTGGTGAAATCCGTGACATGCGACGATGCTTGTCAGTATGAGATTACGCCTCCCTACGACGTTTATTGCGTATAGCTAGCTTGCTCGTCGCCATCTAAAAAGTGGGTGAGCCTTGGGCTTACCCACTTTTTTTGGTAATTAACCCATGTTGGAATCGCTCTCTGAAATCAGTCCCACAGTCTCATTGTGTTGGCCAATAGCGGTACGAAAAGTAAGACCTATTTTTCGTACCCGGCATTGGTAGGGTCGACGTCGGTGTCATCCTACCACTATTGGCGTAAACTGTATCGACTCGAATCGCTTCGGCGAGTGGACTAGAACCTATCTGGAGCACCTCCGCATTCCATTCGATGAGCGAGCGCATCGGCTGTATCTGTTTACTCTTGGTGTCCCGTCCTATCGAAGCCCGCGCTATATGGGCTTTTCGCTGAAAACGACGCAGGTAGCAAAGTCGACGGTCAATCTACTGAGCACCATTGGTTATATAACTCATTCCCACCTTGGAAAAGAGCCATGATAAGAACCATATGGAAAAAAGAACTCATAGAGCAGCTAACTAGTCGGCGCTTTATCTACTGTACCCTGATTATAGTGCCACTTATATGGGTCATAGGGCTGCTGCGAATAACAAGTTACGAAAAAGCATGGACAGAAAAGGATCGGATCGTCGCAGAAATCGCCGACGAATTCCGCAAAATAGATGGATTCTCTGCGTTGCGGACTAAGGTCGTTCTCACTCCGAGTCCACTGGAAGTATTTGACCGGGGCGTCACTGAAAAAATGAGCTCCGTAGTGTCCATTAAGATATTTGAGATACCCTACGCTTCCGATATGAATACCCTATCAACCACCGGCAATCCTTTACTCGCCACAATCGGTGTGTTTGATGTCGTTCACGTCATCCAAATTTTTCTATCGCTGTTGGCCATTCTTCTGTCGTGCGAATCTATTTCAGGCGAAAAAGAAGAAGGTACCTTATCGCTGATGCTGACGATGAATGCCTCCAGAGTGCAGATCGTGACGGGTAAACTCCTCAGTGGCATTACGCTCCTCAACATACCTATTCTCTTGGGATTTCTCGGTCTCGCTATCTTTCTTGTCGCTTCCGGGCACGTACTGCTTACGGGGGAAGACTGGATAGGTCTCATCGGGATTTGGGTACTATCCCTGTTTTACATCGCCCTATTCTACCTGATTGGCCTAGCCATTTCGTGCTGTACGCACAACACCTCGACGAGCCTGATATACGGTCTGTTCACTTGGGCCTTTTTGGTGATTGTCCTGCCGGGTAGCATTACGTTTTTCGTCAATCAGCAATTCCATCGGCAGGCGGACGCCCAAAAAACCAGGGCTGTGGAAGACGAACTGTGGCACGAGTACAGCCGACGAGCTAATGCCTTGGTGCGTACGGCGGGAATGGGCGACACCTACCTCCCACTATACTTGCTCAGTAATATGACTATGTCTGGGGGGTCTGCAAGTGACCCACAGTTTGGGATCGGACCGCTTAATGAGGACGCCCCTCTGGCCGACTTTCTGAACCTTCTGAGAACGGGTGAGAATTTACGCCTCCAGTATGCCCAGAAAATCTGGAATGCTTGCAGTCCTCTTTGGGAGAGCCGGCCCCGGTCGCTCATCCGCCTGAACGACCAGTTGCAAAGAATAACGCCGGCAGGTGCCTATATAGAGGTTTCTGGCGGCCTAGCCGGTACGGATGCGGGTGTTTTTTACGACTTCCTCGATCAGGCTCGCCAGTACCGCAAGCAACTCTTGGAATATCTAAGGGCGCACGACGCGTTTGGGAGTATGGATTATTTTTCTGGACAAAGAATGGTGATAATCGGCGAAGACGGCAAACCTATAGATAACAAAGGAACACTCGACCCCAGCACTCTTCCAGCCTTTGAGGAACGCCGTGAGCCCTTTGCTCGTCGGCTAAGCAGAATTGCGCCGGGCTTTCTATCTTTATTTATCTATGCGGGTCTGATGTGGCTTGCCGTAATAAGGCTCTTTTCTCGCTACGATGTTACGAGGTGAGATGAACAGACCATGCTAACGACCATCATCAAACGAGAGTTCATCGAGCATATCCAAAGCCTGCGGTTCAGCCTTGCACTGGTGCTGTGCGTTAGCCTGATGGTGCTCAACGCGCTCGGCCTCGTCCACAGCACCTATCAGTTCGAGCGGGATGTGTATATAGAGAACATCGGACAGCAGCACCAAAAACTGCGTTCTAATGGTGCCACAGGCCTACAGCAGATACTAATCCAAGGCCCTGGGATGCTCTACAAGCAACCTAGTAAGCTGGCGTTTTGTGCCAGTTTCGCCGACAAGAAACTACCAAATAAAGTAGATGCCGTAGCGAAAAACCAAGGTATGTGGGCTGGTTTCGATTGCAGTTTCTACTGGCCTTGGATTCTATCTTTTCCTGTCGAGTTAGAGGCGACTCCGCTCCGCTCCACCTTTATCACCATTGACTGGGTCTTCATCATCGGCGTCTTGTTGAGCTTGGCCGCCCTCCTGTTCACTCACGACGCCATTGTCGGCGAAAAGGAGAGCGGCACCCTCAAGCTGGTCATGGCCAACAGCCTGCCGCGCCATACGCTGCTGTGGGGCAAGTTCTGGGGCCCCATGATGGTCCTGATCGGGGTGCTGCTGCTCGGCCTCACCCTGAACCTGTTGATCGTCCTGATACTCGCCGACCTGTCGTTGAATATCTCCCACGCAGTGCGCATCGCCGCCATGGTTTTGATCTCTGTGGTCTATCTGGCGGGCTGTACCTCGCTGGGGCTGCTCATATCGGCTCGCAGTTCCAGTAGGAGGGGTAGTCTGACTACGGTACTCTTCGTCTGGGTGAGCATGGTCCTGCTGTGGCCGCAGATGGGAAAGGCCATTGCCGAGCTATTCTATGAAGATATACAGGAGGGAGACGCATACGGTCCTCTTCGACAGGAGGCTATGGACTTGGTAAGCAAGGAAGCGCGGGAGAAGGGTCATCTGCGCGATCAGGTGTTTATCAAAGAATTTTCGAGCATATTGCGGTCAGAACGTGCTCATCATCAAGAAATAGAAAGCACCTTGCTGCGGCGACGGGTACAACAGGTCAGTTTAGCACAGAACATCGTCCGGCTCTCTCCCATGGGGCCTTACCAATACGCGATGGAAGCAATGGCGGGTACCGGCTTAGCACGGTATCAGCATTTCATCGCTCAAGCCCGGAGTTATGCACAGCGTTTTGAGGAAAACCTCCTCGCCATAGACCGGGCCGACTGGCGCAGCCTGCATATTCCGTTGGTCGTCAACGGACTGTCCGCTCAAAAGGTAGAGATAAATCAAGTGCCTGTATTCAAAGAAGACCTCTCCGCGGCGTCGTTGGCCGGCCCGGCAGTGGTCGACTTGGTTTTGCTGGGCTTCTTTGCAGTGTTCACCTATCTGGCCGCGTACTTGGTCTGGTTGCGTTCGTCTATTGTCGGTTAGGGCTTACGTCTTATTGACCTCTGCATTTCTAATGGAATGGCGTTTCAACCTTGCTTCGCCTCAGATCGTATTCCTTTATCTATGCAGGTATCAATAAAGGTATTTTACCCGAAACGAAAGGCGTTGGTTATGTTCCTGCTCATGCTTTTGTTGAGCGCCTACCCGATGGGAGCCCAGTTGCCCTCAGAAGTGGTACTGGATTCGGTGTATAGCGGCCAAAATAGCACGCACTCGATTGCGTTCAAACCCACCACCTTCCCTTCTTTCGTGCTCCGCAATCTGCCCCATTTTTGCTTTTTTTGCTCTCCCTGTAAAACTTTTCTCCGCCAACATCCGTCGTATAATGTGAAGACTACAACAGCACATGCAGGAGGTTTGCTATGAAAACGCTAATGCTATTGTGTAGTGCGCTTGTTATCGGTCTAAGTTCGCTATCCTCGCCGAGCCAAGCGCGAGAAGGAGGGTATGGCGGCTTTACTCAAGAAGACATACAGGAGTTTAACAACTACCTAAACGGCCTTGCGATGATTAAGGTTCAAGTAGGCGAAGAGTTGGACCAAGCGATTGACGCTATACCCATTAACTTGGAAACGGCCATAGACTTGGAGCAAGAGCGCGGCTTGCGAGACTGGTTGCGCCAGTATCTGATTGCGTTTTCCGAGTCGGGCAATGATAGCTTGGCGGCGGCCTTTTATCTAAGGGCAGGATTTAACAAGTTTAACAAGGAAAGATATATAGCTCAAAATCTGAAATTCATTAATTTCGTCCGGGAAAATCCCCAAGCAAACGTCATCGTCCAAAGGCCAGACGGCACTACACTAACCAAAGAAGAAATAGAGAAATCAGCAAAAAAAAGGATTGATAATGTCAGAGCGAAAGCTGAGACCGCTTTGAAGGAAGGTGCATTACCTCTATTTCGTTCAATGCATAAAGATGCGCTAAGAAATCACAACAAGGAGTATTTTATAGAAAATGTATCGTTCCACGACAGTGGCTTTAGGGTGTTTGAGTTAGGGCAAGAGACTCCGACGTTTTTACGCCTAGCATCTGACCAAGGAATGTTACCTGGGGGATATATGTCTTATGAGACAGGACTAAGTGATAAACTTCCAGCACTTCTAGAGGCAGGGGAGAAGATCATCTGTGCGGATATATTCTTCATTGTAGAGGATCCACTACCAGTACCTAATCTAGTTCCTACACTACCGCCAGAGTTTACACCTATTACACCTAATCCAGTTGGACCAAGACGCACACCATCATTTTTTCGTTTGATGTGGGACCAAGACAAGAAGATATGGAATCACTTGGAAGTATTCTATACTTCTGGACTAGGAGTAGGAAATACCTACTTCTTTAATTTACTGTAACCTTTTTATAGGAGGAAGTCTCTATGAAGCGGCTATTCGTGCGAACGGCTATCGCCCTCGTCGGTATGACAACTTGGCTCTTGCCGAACCGAGCAAACGCCACTACGACGTGCGAGGTACCCTTGCCCAACGGCTGGGTGGCAGTATGGCACTGCTCGAGCAGTCAGACGTGCGCGTGGTATATCGTTTGTCACGAAGACGACTGTTCTTCTTTTTCGCTATACTACGGCTGTGTATAGTACGTCCATATAGCAGAGACAAAGCCAGAAAGCAGGTACGCAAACATCGAGCGTACCTGCTTTCTGGCTTATATGAGCGTATAAGCCAGATGGACAAAGGCCCGCTCCGCAACATCGATCTTTTCCATTCATAGCGTACGACCAATCGGCGGAATCCCCGTGTACGCGGGGGCAACCAACAACTCGATTTTGTAACGCCGTAATTTTCGATCATCTTGGTCGCGCCTAAAGGCGTGGTGAAGCCGCGTTTGGTCTTTCCATCCAAAGCCCCCCTTTTTAGCCCGGCAAATGATAAAAATCATCTGGAAAAAAGAGTTGCTAGAGCAGCTAACCAGTCGGCGCTTTATCTACTGTACCCTGATTGTAGTATCGCTTATCTGGGTCATCGGACTGCTGCGAATAGCAAGTTACGAAAGAGCACAGGTAGAGAAGGATCGGATAGTCGCAGAAACTGCTGACGAACTCCGCAAGATAGATAGCTACCACAAATTGCGGACTAGGGTCGTCCGCACACCGAGCCCACTCGAAGTCTTTGACCGGGGCGTCACCGAGCAAAAGAGCTCGGTAGTGCCCATTGAGATATACGAGATACCCTACCTTGCCGATAAGCATACCCTAGCGACCACTGGCAATCCTTTGCTCGCCATAATAGGTGCATTGGATGTCGTTCATGTCATCCAGCTCTTTTTAGCGTTGTTGGCCATTCTCTTTGCCTGCGAGTCTATTTCAGGCGAAAAAGAAGACGGCACCCTAGCACTGATGCTGACGACGAACGTTTCCCGAATGCAGATCGTGACAGGCAAATTCTTGGGCGGTATTACGCTCCTCAATATACCTATCTTCTTAGGCTTTCTCGGTCTGGCAATTTTTCTCATTGCTTCTGAGCATGTCTGGCTTACAGGGGCCGACTGGATAGGTCTCATCGGGACTTGGATGGCTTCCCTGTTTTACATAGCCATCTTCTACCTGCTTGGCATGGCCGTTTCGTGCTACACACACACCACTTCGACGAGCCTGATATACAGTCTATTCATCTGGACCTTTTTGGTGATTGTCCTGCCGAGCAGTGTTACATTTTTAGTCAATCAGCAGTACCATCGGCAAGCGGATGCCCAGCAAGCCAAGGCAATGGAAGAGGAACTGTGGAGCAAGCACCAAAAACATGCTAACGACTTGGTGCGTACGGCGGGGATGGACCGTACCTACCCCCCGATATACTTGGTCTCTAGTGGGTCTGGGTATGGCGGCGGGAGCACACCGTCTTTCCAGATCGGAGGGATTCGGAAGGATGCCCGTATAGCCGACTTCTTAAACATTCTGAAGGCTGGGGAGAATCTACGCCTCCAGTATGCCCAAAAAGTTTGGCATGCTTGCAGTCCTCTTTGGGAAGGTCGGCCTCGGTCACTCATCCGCCTAAACGATCAGTTACAGAGGATTACGCCGGCCGGGGCCTATCTAGAGGTTACCGGCAGCTTGGCCGGTACGGATGCAGGGGTTTTTTACGATTTTATCCATCAGGCTCGTCAGTACCGCGAGCAACTCTTGGGATATTTAAGGGCGCACGACGCGTTCGGGAGCATGGAATTTATAGGTCAACCCAGTATGAGCCGCGAGGAAAGATCGGCTAAGAGATCGGCACTCGATCTCAGCGGTCTTCCCGTCTTTGCCGAGCGCCGTGAGCCTCTTTCCCAACGGCTAAGTAGAATTGCGCCGGGGTTCCTGTCTCTGTTCATCTATGCGGGCTTAACTTGGCTGGCCGTAATAAGGCTTTTTTCTCGCTACGATATTATGCGGTGAACGGACTATGCTAACGACTATTATCAAACGGGAATTCATCGCGCATATCCAAAGCCTGCGGTTTAGCCTTGGGCTGATGCTGTGCGTTGGCTTGATGGTACTCAATGCGCTCGTCCTCGTCCGTAGTGCCTATCAATTCGAGCAAGATGCCTATATAGAAAACATCTCGCAGCAACACCAAAGGCTGCGCGATAATGGTGCCGCCGGCCTGCGACAGCTACTGCTCGAAGGTCCTGGGGTGCTTTATAAGCAACCGAGTGCATTGGCGTTTTGTGCCGGTTTCGCTGACAACAAATTACCAGACAAAGCGGATACTGGAACGGACGGGATCTATCTAATGGCATATAGTGGGGGTAAATCTATTGATAAAGGTTTTTATTGGCCTTGGATTCTATCTTTTCCTACCGAATTAAAGGATGCTCCACTACTCTCCACCGTTATCACCCTTGACTGGGTATTTATCATCGGCGTCTTGCTGAGCTTGGCCGCCTTCTTGTTCACCCACGACGCCATTGTTGGCGAAAAGGAGAGCGGCGTCCTCAAGCTGGTCATGGCCAACAGCCTGCCACGCCATACGCTGCTGTGGGGCAAGTTTTGGGGTGCGATGCTGGTCTTGATCGGGGTGCTGCTGCTCTGTGTTACCCTCAATCTGTTGATCGTCTTGATACTCGCCGAGCTGTCGCTGGATTTCTCGCATGCGGTGCGCATCGGTGTCATGGTCTTGCTCTCTGTGGTCTATCTGGCGGGCTGTGCCGCGCTGGGATTGCTCATATCGGCGCATAGTTCCAGTCGGCGGGTCAGTCTGACGACCGTGCTCTTCGTCTGGGTGAGTATGGTTTTGCTGTGGCCGCAGATGGGCAAGACCCTAGCCGAGCTATTCCATGAGGAGGTACATGAGTTAGAACACACCAAGCATGTGTACGAGCACGGCGACGGTACTTTCACTTGGCATCCTATTCGGGGGTATGCTTACGGCTTGGCACGGGAGAACAATAATCGGCTCGATCCCACGTTTATCAAAGAATTTTCGAGCGCATTGCGGTCAGAACGTACGCACCACCAAGAATTAGCAAATGTCCTGCTACGGCGACGGGTACAACAGGTCCATTTAGCCCAGAACATCGTCCGGGCCTCGCCCATGGGAGCCTATCAATACGCGATGGAGGCCATGGCGGGTACGGGCCTACCGCGGTATCGTCATTTTATCGATCAAGCCCGACGTTATGCACAGTATTTTGAGGGAGTTCTCCTCGCCATAGATCGTGCCGACTCGCGCAGCCTGCATATTCCATTTGTAAAGAACGGGCTGTCCGCACAAAAGGTAGAGTTGGAGCAGATACCGGTGTTTGCCGAAGACCTCTCCGCGGCGTCGTTAGCCAGCTCGGCCGTTGTCGATTTGGTTTTGCTGGGCTTCTTTGCGGTGTTCACCTACTTGGCCGCGTACTTGGTCTGGTTGCGTTCGTCTATTGTCGGTTAGGGCTTGTCATGCGTCTTAAAGACGCTTTACCTGAAAGGTGTTGATTATGTTCCTGCTCATGCTCCTGTTGATCGCCTACCCGATAGGAGCCCAGTTGCCCTCAGAAGTGGTACTAGATCCGGTGTATAGCGGCCAAAATAGTACGCACTCGATTGCGTTCAAACCCACCACCTTCCCTGCTTTCGTGCTCCGCAATCTGCCCTATTTTTAATTTTTTTGCTCTCCCTGTAAAACTTTTCTCCGCCAACATCCGTCGTATAATGTGAAGACTACAACAGCAACAGCACATGCAGGAGGTTTGCTATGAAAACGCTAATGCTATTGTGTAGTGCGCTTATTATCGGCCTAAGTTCGCTATCCTCGCCGAGCCAAGCGCGAGAAGGGGGATATGGCGGCTTTACTTACGAAAACATGCAGGAGTTTAACAACTACCTAAACGGCCTTGCGATGATTAAGGTTCAAGCAGGCGAAGAGTTGGACCAAGCGATTGACGCTATACCCATTAACTTGGAAACGGCCATAGACTTGGAGCAAGATCGCGGCTTGCGAGACTGGTTGCGTCAGTATCTGATTGCGTTTTCCGAGTCGGGCAATGATAGCTTGGCGGCGGCCTTTTATCTAAGGGCAGGATTTAACAAGGAAAGATATATAGCTCAAAGTATGGGATGGGCTGATTTCGCCCGGGAAAATGCCCAAAATCCAAGCATTACCATCAAAGGGCCAGACGGTACTACATTAACCAGCGAAGAAGAGATAGAGAAGGTAATTAAAAAGTTCATTGATGGTGTCAGGGCGAGGGCTGAGATCGCTTTGAAGGAAGGGGCACTACCGCTGTTTCGCTCAATGTACAAAAATGCACTAAGCAACCATGAAGAATATCTTATAGAAAACGTCTCATTTCACGACAGTATCTTTAGGGTGTTTGAGCTAGAGAAAGGGGATCCGACGTTCTTGGGCTTGGCATCTGATCGAGGAATGGTACCTATGGGATATAGACATTATCCGACAGAGCTAAATGGTAAACTCCCAGCACTTTTGGAAGCCGGGGAGAAGATCATTTGTGCGGATATATTATTCATTATAGAGGAGCCACTCGCGCTTACACCTGATCCAGTCCCAAAACGCACATCATCGTTTTTTCGTTTGATGTGGGATCAAGACAAGAAGCTGTGGCGTCATTTGGAGGCATTCTATAGCCCTGGAGAAGTAGGAAGGGCCTACTTCTTTAACTTACTGTAAAACAGGAGGAATTCGCTATAAAGTAAATTCGTGTAAGTAAGTATCACTCTCGTCGCCATCTTCTCTTTGTTGAAGATGGATTCTCACTCACATTTACAGGAGGAATCCACAATGAAGCAGACTTTCGTGCAAGCAGGCATCTCCCTCGTCGGCATGGCAGCTTGGCTCTTACCGAACCAAGCAACGGCCGAGGAGAACTGCAGCGTAACGGCGGGTGGCCACACAGTAACTTGGTCATGCCCTTCTGATGATATGTGCGAATCGACAGTCACTTTCAGCAATGGTAATGTTTCCATTGAAACCGGCTGTGGATAGCACATAGCACATCCATCTAGCAAAGATAGAGAGCAGGCAGGTACGCTCAATATTTGCTTACCTGCTCTCTATCTTATCAGAGGCGGTCAGTGTGATGAAAACCATCTGGAAAAAAGAGTTACTAGAGCAGCTAACCAGTCGGCGCTTTATCTATTGTACCCTGATTACAGTATCGCTTATATGGGTCATTGGACTGCTGCGAATAGCAAGTTACGAAAGAGCACAGGCCGAGAAGGATCGAATCGTCGCAGAAACTGCTGATGAACTCCGCAAGATAGATAGTTACCACAAATTGCGGACCAAGGTCGTCCGCACACCGAGCCCACTCGAAGTCTTTGACCGGGGCGTCACCGATCAAAAGAGTTCGGTAGTGCCCATTGAGATATACCAGATACCCTACCTTGCCGATAAGCACACCCTAGCGACCACTGGTAATCCTTTGCTCGCCATAATAGGTGCATTGGATGTCGTTCATGTCATCCAGCTCTTTTTAGCGTTGTTGGCCATTCTCTTTGCCTGCGAGTCTATTTCAGGCGAAAAAGAAGACGGCACCCTAGCACTGATGCTGACGACGAACGTTTCCCGAATGCAGATCGTGACAGGCAAATTCTTGGGCGGTATTACGCTCCTCAATATACCTATCTTCTTAGGCTTTCTCGGTCTGGCAATTTTTCTCATTGCTTCTGAGCATGTCTGGCTTACAGGGGCCGACTGGATAGGTCTCATCGGGACTTGGATGGCTTCCCTGTTTTACATAGCCATCTTCTACCTGCTTGGCATGGCCGTTTCGTGCTACACACACACCACTTCGACGAGCCTGATATACAGTCTATTCATCTGGACCTTTTTGGTGATTGTCCTGCCGAGCAGTGTTACATTTTTCGTCAATCAGCAGTACCATCGGCAAGCGGATGCCCAGCAAGCCAAGGCAATGGAAGAGGAACTGTGGAACGAGCATCAAAAACAGGCTAACGACTTGGTGCGTACCGCGGGGATGGACCGTACCTACCCCCCGATATACTTAGTCAGTAATGCGTCTGGGTCTGGCGGTGGGAGTACGCCGTCTTTCCAGATCGGAGGGATTCGGAAGGATGCCCGTATAGCCGACTTCTTAAACATTCTGAGGGCCGGGGAGAATCTACGCCTCCAGTATGCCCAAAAAGTTTGGCATGCTTGCAGTCCTCTTTGGGAAGGCCGGCCCCGGTCGCTCATCCGCCTAAACGATCAGTTACAGAGGATTACGCCGGCCGGGGCCTATCTAGAAGTTACCGGCGGCTTGGCCGGTACGGATGCGGGGGTTTTTTACGATTTTATCCATCAGGCTCGTCAGTACCGCGAGCAACTCTTGGGATATTTAAGGGCGCACGACGCGTTCGGGAGCATGGAATTTATAGGTCAACCCAGTATGAGCACCAAGGAAAGAGCGGCTAAGAGATCGGCACTCGACCTCAGCGATCTTCCCGTCTTTGCCGAGCGCCGTGAGCCCCTTTCTCAACGGCTAAGTAGAATTGCGCCGGGCCTCCTGTCTCTGTTCATCTATGCGGGCCTAACTTGGCTGGCCGTAATAAGGCTCTTTTCTCGCTACGATGTTGTGAGGTGAACGCACCATGCTGACGACTATTATCAAACGGGAATTCATCGCGCACATCCAAAGCCTGCGATTTGGCCTTGCGCTGATGCTATGCGTTGGCTTGATGGTGCTCAATGCGCTCGTCCTCGTCCATAGTACCTATCAATTCGAGCAAGATGTATATAGAGAAAACATCTCGCAGCAACACCAAAGGCTGCGCGATAATGGGGCCGCCGGCCTGCGACAGCTACTGCTCGAAGGTCCTGGGGTGCTTTATAAGAAACCGAGTGAATTGGCATTTTGTGCCGGTTTCGCTGACAACAAATTACCAGACAAAATAGATGCTAAAACGCACTCGATCTATATGATGGTACATAAATATATCGGGGGCAAGGTTAAGAGCATTGATAAGAGTTTTTATTGGCCTTGGATTCTATCTTTTCCTACCGAATTAAAGGATGCTCCACTCCTCTCCACCTTTATCACCATTGACTGGGTATTCATCATTGGCGTCCTGCTGAGCTTGGCCGCCTTCCTGTTTACTCACGACGCCATTGTCGGCGAGAAGGAAAGCGGCACCCTCAAGCTGGTCATGGCCAACAGCCTGCCGCGCCATACGCTGCTATCGGGCAAGTTCTGGGGTGCGATGCTGGTCTTGATCGGGGTACTGCTCCTCTGCGTCGTACTTAACCTGTTGATCGTCTTGACGCTCGCCGATTTGTCGCTGGATTTCTCGCACGCCGTGCACATCGGTGTCATGGTCTTGCTCTCTGTGGTCTATCTGGCGGGCTGTACCTCGCTAGGGCTACTCATATCGGCACATAGTTCCAGTCGGCGGGGCAGTCTGACGACCGTGCTCTTCGTCTGGGTGAGTATGGTCCTGCTGTGGCCGCAGATGGGGAAGACCATAGCCGAGCTATTCCATGAAGAGGTACATGAGTTAGAACACACCAAGCACGTGTACGAGCACGGCGACGGTACTTTCACTTGGCATCCTATTCGGGGGTATGCCCACGGCTTGGCAGATGAGAACAATAATCCGCTCGATCCCACGTTTATCAAAGAACTTTCGAGCGCATTGCGGTCAGAACGTACTCACCACCAAGAATTAGCAAATGCCCTGCTGTGGCGTCGGGTACAACAGGTCAATTTAGCCCAGAACATCGTCCGGGTCTCTCCCATGGGAGCCTATCAATACGCGATGGAGGCAATAGCAGGTACTGGCCTACCGCGGTATCGGCATTTCATCGATCAAGCGAGGAATTACGCCCAGCGTTTCGAGGAGAACCTTCTCGCCCTAGATCGGGCAGACTCGCGCAGTCTGCATATTCCGCTTGTAAAGAACGGACTGTCCACGCAAAAGGTAGAGCTGGAGCAGGTGCCGGTGTTTGCCGAAGACCTCTCCGCAGCGTCGTTAGCCAGCTCGGCCGCAGTCGATTTGGTTTTATTGGGCTTCTTTGCGGTGTTCACCTATCTGGTCGCGTACTTGGTCTGGTTGCGTTCGTCTATTGTCGGTTAGGGCTTGTCGTGCGTCTTAAAGACGCTTTACCCGAAAGGCGTTGGTTATGTTCCTGCTCATGCTCCTATCGGTCGCCTATCCGGTAGGACTTCTTCGCCCGCTTGAGCGGCCAACCGCCCCAAGAGGCCGAACATTACGATGCAATCATGGCACACGTGGGTCTGCACCCGGAGGCGTTTGATCGGCGGGTCAAGGAGTTCCTTTGTCCCTGCAATCTGCCCTACTTTTTTAATTTTTTTCTCTCCCTGTAAAACTTTTCTCTGCCGACATCCGTCGTATAGTGTGAAGACCACAACAGCACATGCCGAGAGGTTTGCTATGAAAACGCTAATGCTACTTTGTAGTGCGCTTGTTATCGGCCTAAGTTCGCTATCCTCGCCGAGCCAAGCGCGAGAAGGGGGCTATGGCGGCTTTACTCAAGAAAACATGCAGGAGTTTAACGACTACATAAACGGCCTTGAGATGATTAAGGTGCAAGCGGGCGAGGAGTTGGACCAAGCGATTGACGCTATACCCATTAACTTGGAAACGGCCATAGACTTGGAGCAAGAGCGCGGCTTGAGAGACTGGTTGCGCCAGTATCTGATTGCGTTTTCCGAGTCGGGCAATGATAGCTTGGCCGCGGTCTTTTATCTGAGGGCAGGGTTTAACAAGGAAAGATATATAGCTCAAAGTATGGGATGGGCTGATTTCGCCCGGGAAAATGCTCAAAATCCAAGCATTACCATCAAAGGGCCAGACGGTACCACACTAACCAGCGAAGAAGAGATAGAGAAGGTAACTAAAAAGTTCATTGATGGTGTCAGAGCGAGGGCTGAGACCGCTTCGCAGAAAGGGGCACTACCGCTGTTTCGCTCAATGTACAAAAATGCACTAAGCAACCACGAGGAATATCTTATAGAAAACGTATCGTTTCACGACAGTAGCTTTAGGGTGTTTAAGTTGGGGAAAGAAGATCCGACGTTCTTGGGCTTGGCATCTGATCGAGGAATGGTACCTATGGGATATAGACATTATCCGACAGAGCTAAATGGTAAACTCCCAGCACTTTTGGAGGTCGGAAAGAAGATCATCTGTGCGGATGTATTATTCATTGTAGAGGAGCCATTCGCGTTTACACCTGATCCAGTCCCAAAACGCACATCTTCGTTTTTTCGTTTGATGTGGGATCAAGACAAGAAGCTGTGGCGTCATTTGGAAGCATTCTATAGCCCTAGAGAAGTAGGAAGGGCCTACTTCTTCAACTTACTGTAAACCTTTTACAGGAGGAATTTACCATGAAGCGGATATTCGTGCGAGCAGGGGTCTCCCTCGTCGGCCTAATGGCTTGGCTCTTACCGAACCAAGCAAAGGCCCATAGCAACTGCAGCATAGCGGTGGGGGGTGAAACAATAACGTGGTCATGCCCTTCTGCTGACCAGTGCATAGTGATATTCACTTTTTATAACGATGGTACTTTCTCCTTTATAACTGGCTGTGCATAGCACATCCATCTGGCAAAGATAGAGAGCAGGTAAGCTCACTCAATATTTGCTTACCTGCTCTCTGTTTCTTAGGACTTGTCGTGCGTCTTAAAGGCACTTTACCCGAAAGGCGTTGGTTATGTTCCTGCTTATGCTTTTGTTGATCGCCTACCCGGCAGGAGCTCAGTTGCCCTCAGAAGTGGTACTGGATTCGGTGTATAGCGGCCAAAACAGCATGCACTCTATTGTGTTCAAACCCACCACCGATATCGAGATAGAAAACGTGCGGACGGGCTGCGGCTGCACCGGGGTCGAATTCCCCACGGGTATGCTGAAAGCCGGTGAAGAATACCACTTGAAGGTCGATGTAAATACAGCGGATATCGCCGGTTCCTTTAAGAGCCACGTTGCGGTCAAAATCGCCGGCGAGGATTCACTGTGGGCTCTGAATCTCCAAGTACAGGCCGTGTCGCCCTTTCCCGCCGAAATAGACTTAGGAGAAATAGATTTCACTACCTTGCCCTTAGAGCGCCATCTGTCGCTTGCCCAGATTGCCGACCATGATCGACTCGGTAGCGGTACAGGGCGAAGGCGTCGTAGCACATCCTACCGATGAGGGTACGGGGTTGTTGCTGCGGACAGACGAGGCGTTGACTTGGGGCCGTCGCATAGACGCCCTAGTCGAGGTCCACTTGGCAGGGAACGACCGGACACTGCGGCAGACCGTGCATGTCGAAGGAATGGTTCTAGACCTGTTCCAAGTAGATCCGTCCGCTCTTTCTTTTGGTATGGGCAAGCCTCACCGACGGCAAATGAAAACGGTCACAGTGCGGGTTGCACCCGATGCGGCGCGGGCACCGGTCCGAGTGCAATCGCAGTGCCCAGCACCCACATTTGCTTTCGATTGGCGCTGGGAGACGGATCGGCGATTGGTCGTCGAGGTACGCAACGAGAGTGACTTCCCGACCGGCCAGACCGATTGCGAAATTGTCGTCCATATTGGGGATACTCCGGTAGCGATTCCCATATTCGCCCTGACGCGGTAGGCGTCCAATAAATCGAGGCTCTATGCTACATTCCATCACAGCTAAACTTTCTGCGCGATTGCTGCTTTGGGATCGTTGGCTCCATCGGTGGATGGAACTGGACCAACTGACGCGAGACCAACGAAAAATCCTCGTCTTTTTTCACGGGTATAGCCTCGCGCACACCATCCGCCCGCTCGTGCTCGCTCGCACACTGCGGGAGCGAGGCTATCCAGTCGAGTGCGCCGGGCGTGGTCCCCATATTGAGCGGATCGCCGGGGAGGGCTTCCCCGTCCACGACGTCGAGACCTTGCCGCAAGAACGGATGGACGAATACGTGGCTCGGGGCGAATACGGCTATTATGACTTGGAGTGGATTGATCGCTGCGTCCAGTCGGAACAGAACTTGATCCAAGCGATTAAGCCGGCCCTAGTAATCCAAGATATGAAGCCCACGCTCTCCATAGCGGCTCAACTCGAAGGGATTGACGAGGCTATCGTGAGCCAAGCGTATAACCAGCCGGGCTATCCGTTCCCGATATGGCTGATGGAGTCGTTTAGCACTGAGCCAGGGCCGTTTGGCGCGTATCTCAAGAGCAAAGCACATGAGATAAAACCCCGGAAAAAGTTCTACCTGCTAGCGGACATCCCCGAATTCCATCCGCCTCCAGAACAGGTGACTTCGGGGTATCACTATGTAGGCCCGCTGCTGGACGTCCCAAAGACGAAAGGTACGGTCCCCCTGCTCGATCAAGGATGGGATTTGTCTTGGCCGCTAGTCTATGTGACCTGTGGCAGCAGCGGTCGGCCTCCCGAATACTTGGAGGGGTTGATTGAGGCCGTGGCGCACGAACCTGTCCGTTTGCTCATCACCACGGCTGGCCGCTGGGCAGGAACGAGCTGCTATAGCAATATCCGGGTGACCGACTTTCTCCCCGGCGAATGGGTATTGCAGCAAGCGCGAGCGTTGGTGGGCATAGTCGGCATCGGTGCTATTTATCAGGCGCTGCGGTGCGGGGTGCCCATCATCGGGGCACCCGAGCACCTAGATCAGGAATACCACTTAAATCGCGTCGAGCAACTCGGATTGGGCATAAAGCTCGACCGGCAGGCATTTGGGGCCGACGAGATTTTGATGGCCCTGTATCGAGTGATAGGAGATGATTCCCCGTTCGCGGCATCGTGCCGTGCTTTTGCCAAAACGGCGTCCCCATGGCAAGGAGGTCAGGTCGCTGCCGATCTGGTAGATGGCTTCTTCCTCGCCCAAGAAAAACCGCATCAACTCGACTCGCGTTATGCTATGGAAAAACGGGAATTCGTCCGCTATCTGGTCGCCAGTACTCCGCTTTCAACGGAGGACGTAGAGGCGATTCTGCACGAAGGCGCGGGCCGGGGACTACCGCACCACAAAGTTCACGGGGCGTTGTATTACGACCGCATTGATTCGTGGAATTGGCTCTACGACCACGAGCCGCGCTTTTTTGAGGCCGATTATCGAGCATTGGAACAGAAGCGCAACCGATTTTTCATCCGAGACGACAAGGAGCTCCGGGGCCGCAAGAAATGGCAGCGATACCGAGTGACGTACCAATTGCGAATCCATCCAGCGCCGCTTCAGCCCGGTCAGCGCACCCAGATATTCCTGCCTTATCCCATCGAAGGAGGCGGCCAACGGGATATCCAATACATCACCTGCGAGCCTGCTGACATGGAAGTCGCGTTGGTGCCGGCGATGGGCTTTTTCTACGGCTACGAGCGGACCAAAGGTTCTGCTGAGAGCGAGCCTTGGGAGCTGAGCTATGTCTGCGAGTTGACCGTGGAAGAATTCCCGCCGGCCAATGGATTTCAGCCGGTCCCTCTAAGCTTCATTGAACGGAAACGGTATTTGCATCTAGACCCCGAGCTAGCGGACTGTCCCGAAATCGAGGTCTTCCGGCAGGAACTAGGCCCTCGAAGAGGGCGCAGCGACGAGTGTCGTGCCCGTGATCTATACGAGGCCCTGATACACACCAAACGATTCAAAAAAACCAAAGACCCCAGCCAAAGTATTGGGTACAGCACTCAAGCCATCTTGGGCGATACCGGCGGTCATTGTATCACGCTTTCCCGAGCGTTTATGGCCCTGTGTCGTCTAGAGGGAATCCCCGTGCGCGAGGTCGCCGGTGCCTTGATTGGGTATCCCAGCGGGGACGACAGCTTTGCTATTGACACCTATAGAGAACCCATCTTCGGCCACACGTGGACTGAGGTATATTTGGCGGAAAAGGGCTGGGTGCCCGTCGAGTTCCACGGCATTGTCATCGGGCAGACCGCCATGACAGACCACAATGTCGCTGACCCTGCACTGCGCCGCCTGATCGAGAAGAATACCGACCCATATTGGACCTATTACTTTGGTCATTTGGACACCCAACGCATCCGGTGTTCCAATTCCGTCAAAAGAATCCCGCAATGCCTCGTAGAGCGGCCAGACGCTCAAGCCGACGATCCCAATCGGTGGGACTTTCAGACCGAATTGCCGTACGAGTGCCACTTGCAGATTGAGATTCTCGACGAAGGCTGAATGGAGCGATACAATGGAAGTTAGTGTCGTCATACCTGCGTATAACCAACGGGAACGGCTCCGCTTGGTCTTGAGCGGCTTGGAGGGCCAGACCCTGCCGCCCGAATGCTTTGAAGTGTTGGTGATTGACGACGGCTCAACCGATGGTACGGCCGAGATGCTCGATGCGTTGCCCATCGACAATATGAAGCCGATCCGACTCTATCCGAACGAAGGGCGCTGCTCAGCGAGGAACCGAGGGATTGACCAAGCCGCGGGCGACCTCGTCGTGTTGCTCGACGGAGACGCTCTGCCGGCTCCCGACCTGCTACAAACGTATTTAGACGCCTTTGGGGAACTCGGTCCAGATAGCGTGTTGTGCGGCCAGCTATACTCACTGGCCGAATTGGAGTTTTTCCAAGACCCCCAACGCGGCACGCTCGCCGATGTCGTCATCCCCAGCGTCCAGAAAGATTACCTAGAGAGTCATCGGGCGGCGTTGATCCTGACCGAAGCAATGGTGCGCCGCGATTTCGCAGCAATCCGCGAGAGGGCTGTCCCCGGCGGCTACCCGTTCCCCGAACTGGAACAGATGCAGGACGAACAAATCGATCTCTTTCGCCGGTGCCCAAACGCGGCGGTGGCTTGGCTGGGTCTGACGCCCCACAACAGTGCTCTGCCCCGCGAGGTATTGCGATCCATCGGCGGGTTCGACATCAACATTCCCTTTTGCGAGGGGTGGGAGATAGCGTATCGGTGCCAGCAATACGGGTGTCGGCTCTATGGAGTGTCGGCAGACACGTACCATCTGTACCATTTCCACGACTTCAACGCCGCCGAGACGGCCGTGCGCCACCGGGCCATCGAGTACATGGCCGACAAATTTCAAGAGCCACGCATCCGCTTGCTCTACTTCTGGTTCGCTCACCTGTGGCCAGACCCGTTCCTGCCCGAAGAATCTCTGGTAGAGGACTTAGAGCCTATACGAAAATTATGTCAAACGGTCGACAATTCGGACTTGATTGAGGCGCAATAGGTAAGGAAAACGTAGATTGCCAAGACCTTTTTATTATTAGGAAATCAATTTTCGTATAGGCTCTTAGTTGAGTTCGACCGACGCTACCGGACCCTCACGGATGCGGACTGGCAGCAGTACCAATTCCTGTTGGACCATCGTCCGAACCAGTGGGCTTTAGGCTGAGCCTTGACGAGATTGAGCTTCAACTCTATTGACCTGTTCTCGATCCAGGATCTCTACAGCCTGACCTGTGGACCGAGTTAAGTCGAATGCGATAAACAAGGAAGGTATTTTGAACACATGGAAATCGTTCCGTTAATTCCCGAGCGCGACGTAGCGATACAGTGGGCGCGGGTAGCACAAAATCGCGATGGGCAAACCCAAACAAAGGCTTGTCTCCTTTTAGGGCGCTATTACAAGGAACAAGGTGAACTCGACAAGGCCGAAGGGCTTTATAGAAGAGCCCTTGCGAAAGCACGGCAGTTTCAGGATCGGGAGATGGAAGCCGATGCGTGTAGCGGCTTGGGGCTTATGTACCAAGTCAAGGGACGGATGGACGAGGCGGTTGACTATCTCAATAAAGCTTTTGCGATCAATAGTGAACGCCGCGATGAGGAGCGGCTGGCCATCAACTATAGCAACAGAGGCTTTGTCGCTCATCTGCAAGGAAAAATTGCAGAGGCGCGAGAGTTGCACATACGCGCTCAGCAACTCCACGAGGCGTCGGGCAATAGGGCCTATTGGGCGGAAGAATGCGGCAACTTGGGGCTGTTGGCCCTCCAGCAAAACAAACCGGAGGAAGCCGAGGCCTACTTCCAGCAGGGGCTGAACGTGTGCCAAGAACTCGGCGATCTGCCGGGTACTTCTGGCCACTATCAGGGCTTGGGTATGGTCTATCTCCAACAGCGGCGTTTGGCCGAGGCCGAAGCCATCCTCAAGAAAGGCATTGCGATTGAGGAACGGCTCCAGCGCGACGCGGTGGCGCATCATTACGGCGTCTTGGGGGGCGTCTATAGCCAGACGGGTCGGTTTGATGAGGCGGAAGCCATGTACCGGCGGACGCTGGCCATCCAACGAAAATTAGGTAATAAACAGTTTGAGGCTCGCACCTTGGGCGGTCTGGGGCAGGTGCTATGGGAGAAAGGTGACACGCGAGAAGCCACGGCGTTGTTCCGGCAGGCGAAGGCACTGTTTGACGCGATTGGAGACGACAAAGGCCAAGCAATACAGGCGACTGTTTTGGGGAATGCCTACATGAACGTTGAAAACTTTCATGCGGCTGAGGAGGCGTATCGGCAGGCTGTGCAACTGCTTGAGAAAGTATCGGACTTAAAGGCCGTAGCCGACGTTAGAGTTAGCTTGGGGGGAGTCTATGCGTCGAATCAGGCTCCTTTTGATGCCTTACTTCAGTGGCGGCAAGCCCTCGGACTATACCGCGAACTCCAGCTAGACGACAAGGTTGAGTTCGTAGAAAAACTGCTGAGGACGAGCGGCCGAATGGGTGGCGGCGTTGCGCTTGTTTAGACAGCTCGGTATGGAGCTGTAGAGCTAAGCGGTTATGAAGGCCATGGCCGCTTGACCCAAACGCCTTCCCCATAGACCGCCACCCCCGCACCAACCTCTCTCCCCTTCCACCAACGCCGTCCAACACGGCCTCAGCAGGCGGCGGCACCGTTCCCCTGAACAGGGCCTACGCCGCAATCAACAGGTGCGCCCCTGCGATGTTTAGACGCATCAAAAGCGATGATTCGACGCACTTGTGCGATATATCCGCGCACTTTTAGCGCGTTAAGAAGGCATCGCAAAGGGTCTGAGCGATCGGCGAGAACTTTATTTTACTCTTTATAAGATATTATTTAACAGTAATTTATGAATTGAAAAAAGCAAAGAAATCGGCGCACTCGTCGCTCGCTGGCTACTATTTGGCACGATGCTTGCTATTAACTAAGCAGAAGCCACAACCTGTGCTGGCCTACCGTTCCTCGCTGCGCGCCAGCATCCTCTAGAAAGGAGTTCGCCATGTCCTCGCTCTTCTATATTTTCGGCCTGCTGCTGTGCGCCCTTGCGGCCCCTGCCGAAACCTTGACCAAGGAACAGCAGCGCATCTTGCTCGACCTCGAAGAGGCCCATTTGACGCTGGAACAGGCCAAAGCGCGCGAAGCCGAAGTCGCAATCGAACACGATCAGATGATCGGCCTCAAGGAACGCGGCGTGGTCACCGGCCAAGAGTTGCGCCTTGCCCGCGAGCGGTTTGAGCGCACCCGCCAAGAGCGGCAACGCGCCGACTTAAACCTCCAGCGCGCCTTCCTCCACTCCCTCAGCGACGCCACCCACCTGACGGTCGTCAATGGCCAAAAGTACGGCGTGGAAGGCGACAAGGTTCGCGTGCGGCTCACCCTGCGCAACGACTCTGACCTCCACCTGGCGCAAATGGTCGATCAGGCGCGCCGGCGCTACGCCATCAACGGCCTCGACCAAGACGCGGCCTCCCTGTTGCAGGTCAACAACATCTTCGTCACCATCCTCGCCGATCACGTCATGGTCGGCCAGCCCTACCAAGTCCACATCCCGGTGCTGGCGCTCGGCGAGGCCGTCGAAGTCGAGGTCGGCTTGCAGCGTCCCGAAGTCGAAGACCTCACCGTGCAACTGCAATACCTCAACCGCACCGACGCGCACGTCATTCACCTCGAAAAGGCGTCCGCCCGCGACGTGGTGCGCGTGTACGCCACCCAGTTTTCCCAAGAAGGCGCTTTGGGCAATGCGGTGGCCTACGAGTTGCACTTGGAGCGGCTGGCCGAAGACGAAAAGATCTTCCAACTGATGGCGCACGGCCTGCCCGACGACTTCCGCTGGGCGTTTGAGAGCGAAGGCCGCAACCTGTCGCGGCTGCGCTTTTCCCGCGACCACTCCAGCGAATCGCTGATCCTCAACGTGTTCGTCCCCGAACAGGCCGAGCGCTTTGCCGTTGATCAGCCGATCCTGTTCTCGGTGCTGGCCTACGAGCCTAAGACCGTGGAGGCCGAGGCGTTGGCCGCGGCCGATCCGGCGCGCTGGCAGGCCCTCGGCATTGGCTACGAGCAACTGCAACTGGTGCCCACCGGCCGCGCCGAATTGGAGCTGACCACCCTCAACCTCGACCTGTCGGTCAATGGCGAAGGCGAATCCCAGTCCGTTTGGCAGGTGCGCAACCTCGGCACGGTGGCCTTGCTCGACATCCGCCTGCAAGCCCTGTCGCCGCCGGGCTGGGAGGTCGCGTTTGAGCCGCCGGAAATCGCCCAGATCGCCCCGCGTGAGGAAATAGAGGCCACGCTGACCGTGCGGCCGGTCCACAGCGCGGAAATCGGCCGCTACGAAGTCAAGACCAGCGCCAGCACTCAGCACAAGGGGCAGTGGGTTGAGTCGGTTGAGCGCACCGTCAACATCAACATCAAGAGCGATGGGTCGTTTTGGGGCATCACCGGGTTGGTGCTCTTGCTGGTGACCATCGTGCTGGGCGTGGCCGTCTTCACCGTGCAATGGAGCAAGCGATGACTACCTATCGATCGACGTTAGCCGCCCTCTGCTGCTGGGCGAGCATGGCCCCGGCCGAGGAGTGGAACCTCACGACGTGTCAGCGCGCCGCCGGCCAGCACAGCCCGGTGCTGGGGGCGGCGCACGCCCGCTGGAACCAGACGCGGGCACGCACCCGCCTCGACTACGCCGAGCAGCTGCCGACCCTCGGCCTGAACGCCGAGTACGAGCGCAGTGAATTGGCCGCCGCGAATGCGCCGGAAGCCGATCAACGCGAGCTATTCTTAGAAGCCCAGCAAGAGCTCGTGCGCTACGGGGCCCCCACGGCCTCGCGCTTTGCCGCCCAGCACCAAGAGCAGGCGGCCCAGGCGCGTTACCGCGAGACCATCATCGCTGTCGATAGCGAGGTGCGGCAAGCCTATTACCGCCTGCTGCTGACCCGCGACGAAATCGCCAGCCGCGATGAGTTGCTCGCGTACTTCCGCGCCAAAATGGAGCGGGTGCAGACGCGCCTTGACGCCGGCTTGGCGCGGCCGGTGGAGTTGCATGAGGCCGAGTTAGAGGTGTTGGAGGAGCAGGCGCGCATCAACACCCTCCAGCGCACCCTGCGCGCCCTGCATCTACAGCTTTTCACCGCGATCGGCTTGGTGGGCAAACGCTCGCTGCGCGCCATTGAGATCGTCGGTCCGCCCTACGAGCACCTCCAACTCCTCGACCCCAGCGAAGCGGACCTGCCCGCCCTCATCGAGGAAGCCCACGCCAACCGACCGCATCTGGCCGAACTGGTCTGGCAAATCGGCCAACAGCAGCACCAAGCGCGCAGCGTGTTCTGGCAATGGCTGCCGCACGTCGGCCTGCAATGGACCAAGGATTTCCAAGACACCGATCTCGGCTTGCAGTGGAGCGGCAACGGCCAGACGTGGAAGGTGGTGGGATCCGGGCGCCGCGCGCTGGCCAGCCGGGGCTTGGAGCCGGCGCGGGACAGGGGTGAGGGCTGGCGGGTGATGGCCAACGTGTCCCTGCCGCTGTTCCAAGGCGGGCGGCGCTTGGCGCAGTCGGCCGAAGAGCGGGCGCGGCTGCACGAACTGCGCCAAGACCGCGACGAGACCCGCAACTGGATCGAACTGGACGTGGTCGAAGCGTTTTACGCCTTGCAGAGCCGGCGGGAAAACACCCAAATTCTGCGTCGGCGCGCCGATGTCGCCCGCCAGCGCTTGGACACGGCCGAAGAGCTGTTTGAAAACGCCATGGGCAACCTCAACTTCGACGACCTGCGCCGCCAGCGGGTGGCGGTCAACGTGGCCGAGCAGAGCTATTTCACCGAGCGTTTGGCCTACGTCCTCGCAGCCGAGGAACTGCGGCGGCTACTGGGGCGTGCGCTCCAAAGCGAGTTTTACAAGTAAATTCCTAACTCAACCGAAAGGATCGCATCATGTTGGAAATCATCGGACTGTCCAAGCACTACGGCGACGTCAAAGCCGTCACCGACCTCAACTTGACTATCCAAGAAGGCGAGGTCTTCACCATGCTCGGGGCCAACGGCGCGGGCAAGACCACCACCTTGATGGTCGCGTTGGGCTTCACCGAACCGACCAAAGGCACGGTCAAGCTGTGCGGCATCGACATCACCGAGCAGCCCTTAGAGGCCAAAAAGCACGTGGCCTATGTCTCGGAAAACGTCATGCTCTACGGCAACTTCAGCGCACGGCAGAACTTGGATTTCTTCACCCGCTTGAGCGGCCAGCCGTCCCAAGACGCCGCCCACTACGACCAAATCATGGCGCGTGTAGGCTTGCAACCGGAGGCGTTTGACCGCCGGGTCAAGACGTTTTCCAAGGGGATGCGGCAGAAGCTGGGCATTGCCATTGCCATCGCCAAGGACGCCCGCATCGTGCTGCTCGACGAGCCGACATCCGGGCTTGATCCCAAGTCCGGGGCTGAATTCTTGGAGCTGTTGGATGAGTTGCGCCACGAGGGCAAGGCGATCTGGATGACCACCCACGACGTGTTCCGCGCGCGCGTGATCGCCGACCGGCTGGGCATCATGGTCGAGGGGCATCTGGTCAAGACGCTCACCCGCGACGAATTCCAAGAAGCCGACTTGGAGCGCCTTTACGTCGAATACGTGGAACGGCCTGTCCTACCAGCGGCCTAGGGGGAGGGGCGTGGTGGGGTGTGTAGGTCAATGGCCCTGCTGAACGTCATGGACCTACACACCCTCCACTTTGCAGCGACTCATCTTGTCAAAAGGGAAGTTCGCGCAAAAGGTAAGCCCCCCACCTTCCTCCCCTCACAAGTGAACAACGGGTTTGCGGGACTGCGCAAGGAAGTGAATACCAAATTTCACTGGACGCTCGGCGTCGTCTTGGCCAGTTGGATTTCCACCATCGGGACGCTGTTGCTCAAGTAAGCTCCCCTACTCCCCAAACAAGGCCGCCACATCCCGCTCCACCTTTTGCCGCCGCTCCTCGGCGGGAACAAGCCGAGAGTCATTACGGCGTCTTCCTTGCTTAGCCTTTCAATCATCGGTATCCTCGTCTTCGTCGGCGACACTTTCAAAAGAATCTAGATCGGCTTCAATATTGAACTCCACTTTGCTCCAGCGGATTATTTCGTCTAGCACCTCGATGACGCGGCCCTGACCCGCCAAGCTGTCCAAAATAGCGATCAACCGTGGGATGTTAAAAATATCTTCGATAGCGGCCATATACCGCCGTACAATGTCGCGCACTCCGTATTGCTCTTTAGCACCATCTTCTAAGCGCGAGCGAATTTCATCGATCTCAAGCGTAGTCTTAATCACAAACGAGATTGGATATCTCTCGATTTTATCTATATCCAAAAAGTATTTTTTTACATCGAGAGTTTCCGTAACTTGAAAAAACTTACCTAACGGCCTCATGACGAAATCAATACCTCCGTCATTGGCATTAGTTCGTCCCGTCTTAAACAATTTCAATACCCGTCTTCGTAGGACTTCAGCGGCCGGTGTAAATGCTCTCCCTTGTACTCGGCAGCCAGTTCGAGTCGTCTAAGTCCAATTTTCAGGTACTCCTCGTCAATCTCAATACTCGTGCTTCTACGGTTGAGATTGGCGGCAGCGCGAGCCGAAGTAAATGTTCCGGCGAACGGATCGAGAACGACGTCTCTAGGGTTTGAACTAGCGGCAATAATGCGCTCTAGTAACGAAATCGGCTTTTGCGTAGGATGCCGCTCGTATTCGGGCATCCGATAGCGTACCCGTGGAAAGTACCAAGCATTGCCGGGCACTTTCCTAGCATTGTATTGGGTGGGAACCGGTTTGCGATAGTCAATTAGTTTGCGCTGCGCCCCAGTTTTGGCCTCGACGAGGATGTCGTCTGCATTGAAGGTATAGTGCTTGGGATCTTTCACACAGTGAAATATCGGCTCCCAAAGGGAGCCAAAGTATCGCTGGGCTTGTACGCCAGAGCTGTCGTAGTGCCAGACAATCCGCGAGAGAATGGTCAGGCGTTGGCGCAAGAGCAAATCAAACGGTGCAAAACACTGCGTAGCGCACATTACATACAGGCTGCCGGTCGGCTTGAGCTTGCGGACACATAGGTCGAGCCAGTGGGATACCCACGTGCAATACGCCTCTTCACTGGGCCATTTGTCGCGCCAACCGTTGAAGTTTTTGCCGATATTGTACGGCGGATCGGCAAAAATCAGGTCAATGCTGGACTCTAAAATCCGATCCGACGCGAGAACGCTGAGCGCATCGCCGTGGTAGATGGTGTGTTGTCCGTTTGAAAACGTCTCCATCACTTCCCCTATTCCCCAAACAAGGCCGCCACATCCCGCTCCACCTTTTGCCGCCGCTCCTCGGCGGGCAGGTCGTCCATGCTGCCCATCGCGCCATAGAACGCGGCGTCGTAGTCGCGGGTCTTGATCACCACCGGCATGGGCACGGCGTGGCCGATGATCAGGGCCTGCTGCTTAGAGTCGAGGCTGGCCAGCACGCTGCGCAGCCCGTCGGTGCCGCTGACGCCAGTAAGCACGGCTTGGATGTCCTTTTCGTCGTTGAGCAGAGCCGTGATGCGCGTACCGATCTGCGACAGCACCTCGTCGTCAATGCTCGACGGCCGCTGATCGACCACCAACAGCGACACATAGTACTTGCGCATCTCGCGGGCAATCGTGCCGAAGATGGTCTGCTTAGCCGCCATGGGGTTGAGGAACTTGTGCGCCTCCTCAATGGTGATCATGAGCTGCCGCGGCTGGTCTTCGGTGCGCTGGGTGGCGTAGAAGCGCTCGCTCTTTTTGACGTACATCTCGTGGATGCGCCGCGCAATGATGTTGGCGACCAGCAAATAGCACAGCATACTCGTCTGCTGCCCGAACTCCAGCACCACGTTGATGCCCTTGTCGAGGTATTCCATGATGCGATCCACCACGTCGCCGTCCCGGACCTTGGAGACCATAAAGGGAAAGTTCTCGATCCGTTTGAGCTTGCGATGCAGGGCCACCAAAGAGCCGGCGTGCGCGCCGATTTCGCGGGCGAATTCCTCCACATCCGGGCCTTCCAACTTCAAGAGCGTGCTCAGCCAGCGCTCCTTGTAAATCGCGTACACTAAGTAGGCCGATTCCACGGCCGTGGGGTTGAGCTTGAGCTCGTCTTGCAGCGGGGCAATGTCTTCGACTGTAATCTGGTCGTAGGAGATATAGACCTCGTGGTCCGGCTGTACGCCGCGGGCGCGGGTTGATTGGGGGTCTAGGGAAAAAATCGCCACCCGCTCGCCGAAAAGCTGCTTGAGGCCCTTGACGAAGGTCGTGGTGGAGCCGTTTTCCTTCATGGCCTTGAACCCGTACTCGTTGTGCATGTCGAAGATCAGGTTGACGGCCTTGTCGAAGTGAATCAGCCCGCACAGCACCAGCCGCGTCAGGAAGGACTTGCCCGTGCCGGTCTTGCCGAAGATGCCGTTGGAGCGCTCGGCAAAGCGGATCATGTCGAGGCAGACCTCAGTGTCCATGTCGAGCGGGTGGCCGATGCTGAAGTAGCGGCCCTCGGCGTCGCCCTCGCTGCCGAAGATCTTGGCCACGTCGGTGGCCATGGCCTCTTGCACCTCGGAGAAGTGACTCGGAATGGCCTTGACCGGGCGCGGGCCTTCTTCGGCTGCTGCGCCCTTGGGCATCATCAGCATGGGCCGCAACGAGACGATGTTGTACGTGCTGGTGCCGGCGAGCACCTGGCGCAGCAGCGCGTCTTCTTGGCTCGGGGGATGCAGGAGAACTTCTTGGTTGTTGGCGTCGAGGCGCATGTCGGTGACCATGGAGAAGAAGTCGTTTTTGTCGCCCTCGATGACCACGAACTTGCCGGCCTTCATGTCCTCGACGTTCTGCTCGGAATCCAGCTTCATTTCCAGCCCCTCGACCAGCGAACCTTTGGTAATCACCCCGATCTGCTGGCCGCGACCGGCCGCAACCGGCACTCCGTTGCCCGCGTATTTTGCCATCATCAGTTGACCACCCGTCGGATAATGGAGCTGAGCCGGTCGTAGTCGTCGCTGAGGAGCCGCGACAGCTCCTTGCCCATCTGCACTAAGTAGGACGGCGCGTGCTCGTGGGCGCGCACCGTGTGGCGCAACACCGCGATCACCAGCTCGTCAGTGGGTATCTTAGACGTGTTGAGGATGCTGCGCAGATAGTCGTCGGTGCGGGTGAAGGCCCGCACTTGCTCGTCTGAGCACAAGTACACAAAGCTGTGGATGCGCGCCGGCTGCGGTGGCAGGATTTGCACGGACTCGCCGCCGTCCAAATAGCCGATGACGAGGGCTTGGAATTCGGTGCGCAACAACTCGAAAATTTGCGGCTGCTCTAGGCGCAGCTCCTCTTCGGTCTTGCCGTAGGCCGTAGGCCGGCGGTTCGGCTCAATGGAGTGCGTGAAGACGTTGAACACAATGCCCACCACCGGCATCTCGGCTTCCACGCGGACGAGCTGACCAAAGGAGGGTGCGCCGTGCAGCTCGCGCGCTTGGGCGATCAACTCGGTGGTGCTGCTCTCGACCACTTCGCCCACGTGGGTCCGCTCGTCCGCGACGTCGCCGGGCAGCGGCAGGGACTCGGGCAGGAAGCGGCTCAGCGGGCTGCGCTCGCGCTCTTTGATGGTCTCCACGGTGGGCCTCCCCTAAATGCCGGTGTAGCGCTTCTTGAAGCTCTTGGTTGACAAGCGAGTTTGCAGGTCGTTTTTGACAAAGGTGTCGCGCAAAAAGCGATAGAACGCCTCGCGGTCCGCACTGCGCACCACCGCGCGCTCGTGCGCCTCGGCCAAGGCGACCGGATAGCCCTCGCCCTTTTCGGCTTGGTCGCACAGACAGGCGTGGACCAAGCTGAGCAACTCGCGGTCGGCCGCCACCCATTCCGGGACTTCGACCCGGCCGATCTCGGCCCCTACGTGCAGGTAGAAGTAGTAGATGCGATGCGGCCCGTACTCGGCGAGAATTTTGGACGCGCTGCGGTAGAGCGGCGTGCGTTGCCGAGGGCCGAGCACCCGGCGCACCAAGACCGCGTCGTTCAGCCCCTCGAGGGGGCTACACGGCAAGCCGCGGCCCTGCCACAAATCCCCTTGCAGGGCGTCGATCTCTTCGCGGCTGAAGTGGAGTTGGTTTTCTTCCTGATAGGGGCAGCGGTCGCAGTCGGCCGCGGCGAGTGGGCACAGGCCCAGCTTGAGGGCGTTGATCAATTCTTGGCTCCCCGGCTGGCTGATGTAACCAGCCACCGGCACTCGCGCCGCGCGCAACTCGTCCATCGCCGCCAAGGTGGCCTCTAGGTGCGCGGCGCGGAAGTCCTGCGGCTTGCCCTCCAAGTTCCACAGAATCAGGGTGCCGTCGGAAAGCGCGAGCGTCCGATGCCCCTCGGCGTGGGCTGCCAAGGCCAAATCGGCCAACTCGGTGAACTCCATGAGGCCGCGCTTGAAGCCCACGAGATCGCGATTGACGAAAACCCGCGCCCCGCCCCATTCCTCGTAGATTTCCTCTTCTCGGTAGTAGAGCCGCGGCTTGCTGCTCATCAGCGGCTTCTCGCCGGTGCCGTAGTGCAGCAGGATGTAGCCGATATTGATCAGAAAACAGGCCGAGATCTCGTGGCGGTCGGGGAAAATTTGCGAGCCGTCCGTGGCGGCGATGCTGATGGTGCTCGGACGGGCGGGCGGGTCAATCCCGCCGCCTAGGCCCTCGCCCAAGCCGGGCAACAGCCAAGAGGTGCGGCTCGCGTCGATCTTGCGGGCCAAGCGCTCCCACTCGGGCAGCCAGCGCCGGTATTGGGCCAAAGCCAATTCGAGCTTGGCGCGAAAGTCCTCTTGCACGCGGCGCTCGTCGGCCACCATGCTGTCTATTTGGGTCTTTACCGAATACAGATCCAACATGGCATTAGCCTTGCGGCCAGCCCTGGACCGGCCCCGTCGAGATGCGCGCATTTATTCGGCCTCTTCCCACGTTTCGCCCCCATCAAGCGAAAAGCGCGTGTGCTGCCGCCAAGCCGCCCAGTCGCTGCCGGCGCGGGCCAAGTCCGCGGCCGCGGTCGCAGCGATGTACTGGCCCACCTCGCCGCTGCCGTCGGGCCGGTTGGTCTCGATGCGGATTTCCCCGAACTCGACGCGGCCCTGCAACAGCTCGGCCGCGCCGCGCTGCACGGCAAATGCGCGCCGCTCCCAAGCCTCGCGCTCAATGTCGCGGACGCGAAAGCGCAGCCACAGCCGGCCGATGTCCTCGTCTAGCCCAACCCCGTAGAATATCCCATCGCGGTCGTTGATCAGTTCTTTGATCCGGGGGCGTTCGTCTTGCAGCGGCGGGACCGGCTCTTCCTCCGGCACGTCGCGGTCCTCCGCGGAGACGTAGCCCTCCAAGGAGGGCCCCCAGACCCAGCCTTCGACGCGAAAGCGCACCCAGCGGCCCTCCTCGCCGATGGATTCGATCTCCGTGCCAGCCATCAGCGTACCCAGCTTGGTGCCGTTGGGCGCGGCGCGAAAGTTTTCCACGCTGGCCTCGACGACGAAGGTGTGGTCGCTGCGCAGCTTGGCCGCCACCACTCCCAAGATCAAGGCCGCGGCTAAGGCCGCTCCTAGGGAACACTTAGACAATCGAGACATAGTAGAATTGCCGCCCGCCGCCGGCGACCGACCCATCGCGCAGGCGGCACACCAACCCGAGGCGTTGCAGGGCGTTGAGGCGGTTGCAGACGATGTTGATGTTTTTGCCGAGCGCGTCCGAGATCGCAGCCGAGGTCGCGCACTTATGCGCTAGCAGCATGTCGAGCACCTCGCGCATCGGCGTCTTGAGCACCCCGAGCACCTCGACGTGCGCACCGTCTTTGTACAGCGCGGCCAACTCGCGGAGCTGCAACACGGCCGCGATGGTCTCGCGCACTGAGATATTGGCCCCGGTGATATAGACGTAGCGGTGCCCTATCTCGCCGCTGGTCAGGCGCAAGAGCAGCTTGTTGAGCATCTCGTCGGCGCACGAGACATCCATGAACGAAACGCCGGAAAAGTCGAGCGGCATGGCCGAGTCGGCCGGACCGCTGAGCAGGTGCTCCATTAACTCTTCGAGCAACTCGGCCCCGCGGGGCCGGCCGCTGAGGATGCCCTGTTCGCCGGCGAAACGGTACGCGGGGGCTTGGTGTATGGCCTGCTGCTGTACGCGCTCTTCAACGGCTGAATCCATGAGCCGCGCCTTTCCCGTAATTAAAAAAACAGCTTAACTGTATCCAATTAAAGAAACTTACGCGCAGATTTACTAGCTGTCAAGCAATTTCTACCACAAAATGAGCGATGCGGAATTCGATGGATACCAATATGATGGGGCTAGACCCCCGGAAATAAAACGCTCGCGGCCACGTATGCGGCCACGGCGAGGCCGGCGATGACCACCGCTAGGGCCAACAGCAGCCACGGCTCGTGGCGCGGCGGCTTCGGCGGAGTGTGCCGCTCGCCAAACACCGGCTAGGGCCTCCCTTCCCGCTGATAGAGCGCGATGGCTATCTGGGTGCCAGGGAAGTGGACGGATGCGTGTTCCCAGTGCCGCTGGCCGCGGATGTACACGCGGGTATCCCCAGAGCGGATGTGCAGCGAGCCGTTGTAGCGGCTGCATATCTGGTTGACGATGTACAGCCCGAGCCCGCGCGTCGGATCGCAGGAAAAGTGCTTCTTCAGGGAGTTGAGTATGGCCGTGCCGTGCGACCAATCGGCCGCGTCGTAGCGCACCGACAGGCTCTGCTTGATTCCAATTCCTAGGTCCCCCACCCCAATGACCACGTACTTTTTTCCCACCCGCGAATCCAAGTAGCGCTGGGCCGTGAGGTAGCCCCAATTCTCGCTGTGGTCGAGAATGTTGTGGCACAGCTCGGCGACGACGTTTTTGAACTGGTTGATCTCCACCTCGGTGTAGCGCAATTCCTCGGCCAAAATGGCCTCTACGCGCTGGCCGATCTTGCTCAACACAGTCTCGATATCCGCCCGCTCCTCAATCCGCGTGATTTCCAACAGGGCCTCGCTTTCTTCCTTTTCCCGCTCCTGATCCACGATGGGCGTCGGCCCGGCGAATTCGACCCCATCTACGGCCGCGGCGAACCGCACCCGCCCCAGATAGGTGCGCAATGCAAAGGCGCAGGGCAGGTGAAAGACGACCCGCGACGAGAGCGCGTCCCCGTAGCGCGCCATCAAGCACAAGGCCACCAAGCCGTAGGGGTCAATAAAGTGCAGGGTGCGCAAATCGACCTCCAAGGGCTGCCCGGGCACGGCCCCGTGCGCGTAGTCGAGAAACTCTACGAGGAATTCGTCGGCCGTGCGCGGCGTCAGCTTGTCTGTTGGCAGGGCGAGGATCACGGCTGGAGTGCGCTCCTTGCTTGGGGAAACAAAAATATACGCACTCGTCCGTACCGACGCATTGTAGGGACATCCCTACGGCGGCACCGGGGCGATTTCATGCGCCACTGCAAACGCAAACGCGGCGCTCGTCACCTCCTTGGGGCGATCGAACGCATCTACCCGCAAGACCATATCCTCCACCTCGACGGTGATCGCTCGCACCTCGGCGTGCAGCGGCGCAAAAACCACCTTGCCGGTATAGTCGTCCCCCTTAAACACAAAGGTGTGCCGCCTAAACAAAGCCTCTCGCACCAAGCCCATGCGCTCCTGATAGTAGTAGTCTTCATTGCCGCCCTTGCCGCGCCGCTCCATGTAGTAGCGCTCAAAACTGTTGTCCGCGTCGCGCTTGAGCACGCCCCAGTAGCGGTACTCGCCGCCCCGGTCTGTACGCAACACCATCTTCGCCGGATCGACCATCACCTTGGGATAGATCTGGTTGACCACCGTCATTTCAAAGACGGTAAAGCGCGGTGGCGCGTAGCCCCGATCCAAGTCGCGGTCCTGTCCGTAGGTAAAGGGATTCAGATTCGGCTCGCGGAAGGTAAAACGGGCGTACTCCCGATTTAGGGCCTGATCGCTTAGGTAGCGCAGCTTGAGGCGGAACCCCGCCTGCTCAAAGACCGCGGTACTATCCTCCGAGTCGAAGTAATAGCGAGCGTCCTCCAGCAGGGCCTCCTGCGGCACCACGCGCAGCGCGTAGCGCAAGTCCGGCGGGAACCGAACGCAGCCGGCCGCCACGAGCAGCGCGAGTATGCCCCACCACCGCATAGCCATCATCCAGCCACTGCTTGCACAAGACGCCCCGACGGTTTGGGGATGGGCCGCCCCTCTTCTTGGGCCACTTCCAACCAGAAGGCCAAGGCAATTTCTGCTTCAGCGAGGGCTTCTTGATAGGTCCCTCCGTGGGCCGAACAGCCGGGCAAGTCGGGCACGACCGCGATATAGCGGCCGTCTTCGGCACTCCAAAAAATATCGATCTCGTATTTGTGCATAACTACTCCTCGAGGTTGTAACGAATGAGGACTCTGATAGGCCGTAACTTTGCCTCCGCAGGGTTGCAGATTGATCTGCTCGACAACGCCAGTCTTGGTAAATATATGATGCGATCCTTTAACGCGTTTTTTGAAGCCCAAGCTTTCGAGTAGATTGCAAGTAGCTTGGAAAGGGATGTTGGCGTCCGAGTGGCCACTGAGAATGCGCTTGAGAAGGATGTGCCGGTTCACTCCGCCGCCACCTCGCCCAAGTACGTGCGGCCGATCATCGCCCGATTGCTGCGGGCAAACTCCAAGGCGCGCCATTCTTCCTCTCTTTTCTCTAAAGCTGCGATAGCCTCATCATAGGCTATTGCGGCTAGGCGCCAGTTGTCCATCTGGTAATAGGAAACCCCGATGTTGCACCGCGCCGCCGCCTCGCTAGGGGTGTCGGGGTAGCGCACAATCACCTCCTCCAACACCGCGATGGCCCGTACAAACTCGCCCTCGTCGTAGAGCGCCATGCCCTCGCTGTAGAGCGAGTCGGCTTCCGCATCGGCCATATAGGCCAACAATTGGCGCGCTTGCACGGCCTCGGCCGTCTCCGGGAAGCGCTCTACCACTTGCTCGTAGAGCCGCGACGCCTTGAGAAAATGGTGGCCGTTGTAGTAGTAATCGCCGATGTGCATAAGCCCCTGATGGGCGCGTTCGTGCTGGGGATGCTCGCGCGCCAAGCGCAAAAAGAGGTCGTTCATCGGCTCAATGCGCTCCAGCTCCAACTGACACCAAGCCGCCCCGTACAGGGCCTCGGGCGCGTCCTTGCTGTCCGGGTAGGTGTTGAACACGCGCTCGTAGGCCGCCAGCGCCCGCTCGTATTCTTCCTTCTCGTAGTATAGTTCCCCAATCAGCAACTCGGCCTCGGCCGCCTGCGGCTGATCGGGATAGGCTGCAACCAACTCCTCAAAGGCGGCCTGCGCGGCCGCCTTCTCGCCCCGCGCTTGGAGGCTGTGCCCCAAGTAGAACAGGGCGGCGGCCTGCATCGCCCGACGCGGTGCTCCCTCCAAGACCGCGCCAAACGCCCGCTCTGCGGCCTCGTAATCGCGCTCGCCCAAGGCCACGCTGCCCAGCTCAAAATGGAATTCGGCGGCCTGAGCCGGCGCCGCTACCCGCGCCAGCCCTTCTTCCAAGACCGCCCGCGCCCCAGCCAAGCTGTCTTGAGCGACCAAGGCCCGGCCCAACAGGAGCCACGCACGCTCCTCGTGCGCCAGCAAGGGCCGAACTTGGGCCGCGGCCTGCGCGGCCTCCCCCTGATCCAAATACCACTGCCCCAGCCCCAACAAGCCCTCGACGCGGGTGGCTTCGTTTGCAACCATCGCCCGATAGACCCCTTCCATGCGCTGGCTATCCTTCAAGGTCTGGGCACACGCACTCATCGCCTGCAACAGAGAGCGCCGCTGGTCGCCGGCCAAAACGCCCGCCTGCCAAGCCGCCTCCCAGGCCTCCCACGCGGCCTCGTACTGCTCGGTCTTGTACAAGCTCCAGCCCAACCCCACCTGCGCGGCCGCGGCCGTAGCCCCCTCCAACTGCGGCAGGGCCTCGCGCAACAACGGCAGGGCCCGTTCGTGCTCGCCGCGCTTCTGGTGCAACAGCCCCAACTGCGCGGTAAGCTCGGCATTCGGCGTCTGCGCTATCTGCCGCGCAATCAGGGCTATCGCCTCATCGGCTTTTCCCTCCTCGACGTATAGTTGCGCCAGTTCCAACTGGGCATGCGTGTACTGAGGCTGGGTCGGGGCCATGGACTCCAGCACCCGGCGCGCTTTTGCGCTGCGCCCGGCCTGCCGGTAGCGACGGCCCAACACCAGCGCGGCCAACCCGCGCACGTCCCCGTCGCTACATTGGGCCAAAATCTGTTCGTAGAGCGCGTCGCTCTGCTCGTGGCGCAGGCGGGCGATCTGCAACAGGGCGCGGCAGGCCAGCTCCGGAGCGGCCTCCCCGACCACGACCTGCTCAAACTGCGCCACGGCCGCGGCCGAATCGCCGAGAGCCTGATGGATCGTCCCCTGCCAAAACAGGGCCTCCGCTGCCAAGTACGTTCCCACTTCGCCGTACAGGGCCAGCGCCTCGGCAAACCACACGTCGGCACTGTCGGCGACCGCACTCTCCTCCCCCATCAGCCGCAGACACTCGGCTTGGCGGAACACAGCCTCGTCAATGGAAACCCCGGCCGCGTCGGCAAACGCACGGTACGCCGTCAGGTAGAGCCGATGCGCCGCCAGCGCTTCCTCGTAGCGGCCCTCGTCAAACAGCAAGCTCATCAACCCGGCCTGCATCCGCGCCCGGAACGCCGGCCGCTCGGCCTGCTCGGCCGCATAGCGATACACCTCCAAGCTGGCATCCACCCCGTGCGCCGCCTCGGCCAACAGCGCCTGCCGCACCCAGGCCTGCTCGGCCAAGTGCGGCTCCTGCGGAAAGTCCCGGCTGACCTTTTTGTACGCGGCCAGCGCCTCTTCATAGCGGCCCAGCGCCTTGAGCATATCCCCGCGCTTGATATGGGCTTGGGCCGCCAGCGTCCGCCGCGACTGCCCTTCGCGCAATCCGGCCAAGGCCACGGCCCGCTTCTCCGCGTCGTCCATGCCGGCCGGGTCGTAGGTAGCGGCTAACTCCCCAAACGCCGTTAGTGCTTCCTCATAGTGCCCCAACGCTTCGAGTGCCAACCCCACCTGCAATCGCGCCCGATCCGCCCGAATTCCCGCGGGCGCGTCCTGCACATACCCCCGAAAGGCCGCCACCGCCTGCGCGTATTCCTCCTGATAAAACCACGCCCACCCCAGCGTATAGCGCGTCCGCTCGGCATAGCGCCCCGTGGGAAACAGGCGCAACAACACCTGACCGGCCGCGGCCGCCTGCGCGTACTCCGCGGCCTCAAAAAAGCACTCCACCACGAGGTAGGCCGCAGTCTCGCGCAGTTCAAAGCCGGCCTCGTCGCGCAGCGCGGCGAACCGGTCGGCGGCCGCCCGCAAGGACGCCGTAGCTAGCGCGGATAGCGAGTCTGCCGCGGCCGAATCGGCCAACGCCGCCTCCTGCCGCCACAACTGCGCCTGCTTGCGGCCCATGTTGGCCAACTGGTAGCGCGCGGCCGCTTGCACCCCCACTGCGTGCTCATCCACCACCACGCGCACCTGCGAGGCGCGCATCAGCGCTCCATCCGACACGGCCAACACGCCCTCGTATATCCGCTGTGCGCCGGCAAAATCGCCGGTGGCCAGCAGCTTTTGCGCCCGCGCAAAGCGCTTGCCCAAATCCTCTGGATTGGTCACGAACTGGCTGCCAGCGACTAAGCCGGCCAGCACCAAGGGAAGCCAAAAAGCCATTAGCGATCACACTCCTGTGGGGGAGGGTTGAGGCTGGACCTTTGGTCCGCCCTTACAGAACAAATCCTCCCCTACTTGCCAATTTTTGGTGTTCTGAATAGAGGTACGGATGGTATTCAGAAGCGGTCTGAAAATTCCGGGTATCGTCCCTTGTGTGCAGCAAACAATCGAGATCAGCGATCGTACCCCGCGATAATCGAGATGAAAAACCGCGCCACCCCGCCGTCGCGCGTCCGCGCCACGGCCGGGTCGGCAAATTCTTCGTGGCGCAGCTCAATCCCGGTGTTGGAGACCATAGTGTAGCCGATGTACGTGCCGCGCACCGTGAACATCAGCACCGAACTGGCCGAGCGCAGCTCGCGCTCCCGATCCACGCGGTCGATAACGCGGAAGGCCAGCACCGGCAACAACGTGCGCGTGAACGGCACCCCCATCCCCTGCTGGCCAAATTGCACCAAGGTATTCTCGGTCAGCCGCCAATCCACGCGCAGGATGGGCGCAATCTGGTTCCACGACTCCACGGCCCGCCGCCGGTTGCTTTGGGTGACGTGCTTGTACAGATGCTTGAGCATGGCTTGGACGCGCAGGCGGGCCAACTCGTAGGTGTAGTCCGTTTTGTTGACCATCGTGAAGGTCTGCACGCGGGCCGCCGCCGCCAACTGCCGGTTCAGGATCCACTGCGCGTTGTTTTCAAGGTGGAACTGGTCCAGCCGCGCCAAGCGGGTGCCGACAAACGACGTATGCACCCACGAGTCGGCCATGAGCAAGGCATCGGGCGTGGGCGGTTGGTCCGGGTTGTTGTTCTCGCCGGCGCGAAAAACGTACACCGAGTCCGGCACGGTGTCCTCAACCCGCTTGCTGTCGTGATCGAGCTGGACTTGCCCCCACCGCGGCACGTCAAAGCGGTAGGACACCCGCCCGTAGCGCGACACCGCCCGGCCCGGCCCGGCGATCTCGTCCTGGCGATAGTAGCCCACCCCGGCCGACAGGCCGCGCCAGCGCGGCAAGGCCACAAAGCCGTGCAGGCCGCGCCGGTCGCGGTCGTAGGGATAGTCGGGCTTGTTGTCGTTTTCGCGCTCGTCAATCACGCCGTTGTTGTTCAAGTCAATGCCATAGACAAACTCCTGCGGATCCGAGAAGTAGAGCAAAAACGGCTCCTCAAAGTCCGGGATTCCATTGGCGTTTTTGTCGTCGTCCGGGATGTTGTCGTTGTCCTCGTCCAGCCCGGGGAAGACGCCGGACTCGGTCTCCGAGCCGTTGGGATAGTCGCGCAAATTGTCGTCCGCGTAGCGGTCGTTGTCGTCGTTGTCATCGACCAAGGGGAACTCGGACAGGATCTGTTGATCTTGGCTTTCGCCGCCTAAGTCCGTGTAGAGCCGCACCCCGCCGCGCCGGCTGTCGTATCCGCCGCCGTAGCGCGGCCCCATGTGGAAGACTTCCCCCCCCACCTCCCAGCGCCCGACATCCTTGAGCGCGTTGACGTACCACCCGGTTGCCTTTTGGCTGCCGTGCCGGCCGCGCAGCACCGGGAAGCTGCGGTAGAGCAGGTTGCGCTGGTATTCGCCGCGCACCTTCAGGCCGACAAACGTGGCCTCCGCATCAAAGCCGAAAATCGTCTGCCCCGTGGAAAAGCCGTGTTCAAATTCTACGGCCCGGCGGTTGGAAAAATCCCGCACTTCCCCAGTCGCCCGCACCCGCGTCTCAAAGGGCGTGTTGCGCGGGGTGAACTGATTGCGCAGCGCGTCGAAAAAGGGGTGCTGTTGCGCCACCTCAATGCGGTAGTCATTGGCCACTAGCGCCCGCACCCGCGCCCGGCGCGGCGCAAAATCCTCTGGTACGACAAACAGGTATTCCGCCACCTCCTCGCCGCGCACCTCGCGGAAGCCATCGCCGCGCCGGCCGCCCAACACTTGCGCTTGCAATGTCGGCGCAAAGCGGTCGTCGGCCGGGTCGCTGCTAATCGTGGCCTCGCCCGCCGGCCCCTCCCCTGCCAATTCGAGGACGATGTCGTACACAATGGCCCCGGCTTCGTCGCTTTGCGGCGAGTCGTCGCGCACGCGCACGGTAATCTCGCTCGGCGGCTGCATGGCCGGATAGGGAATGCTACCGCGCAAAAAGCCGCCGGAGCTGCCCCGGGCCGTATTGGCTTGGTGTTGGTTGACCAAGGTCGCGCCAAAGCGCAGCACATCGCCTATCCGCGTCTGCCAGTGGCCGGCGAGATTGTACACCGGGTTTTCCTCGGTCCGTTCCAAGAAGTCAATGAGCGATCCCCGCCCCTGGGCAACCGGGTCGGAAAAGCTGTTGAGCGTGGGGAACAGGGACGAGTCAAAGCCGCGCGTGGTGAGCACGGTGATCTTGTTGCCCGGAAAGATCACGTCCCAGCGCAAGCCATTAAAGCCAGCCTGCCTAAACGTCAACGGCGTAAACTCGGTGCGCACCTCGTCGCCCACGGTCAAGGACCAATGCCACGGGCCGTAGCTGTCGTGGGCGATGATGAGGTTGTTGAGCGAGCGGTAGAGGCGATCCTTGAGGATGCGGCTGCCGCCGGGCCGCTGCTCGTCCAACTCGTAGACGAGGAAGCCCTCGGCGAGGAAGCGGCCGAGGAAGTCGTAGCGCGGGGCCAAGCGAATCTCGCGGCGATAGGGCCGGTACAGGTCCTCGCCGTAATTGGTGTACGCGCTCAGAGGCGGGCGGCGCAAAAAGTGGCGCGCTGGTTCGGCGTCGGGCAAATCCGCCGACAGGGGACGCCCGCACAACAGCAAGGCAAGCGGAAGAATCCAACGGAAGGCGATCATTAAGTATCTCCTTACCAGCCGACAGCAGTCAGCGGTTGTTGCCATGTCTGCGGCGGAGCGGTCCACCGTATTCAGTACACCACCCCGACCAAACCCGTCCACACATCGGCGCGGTCGGCATTAATTTCAACGCGCAGCAGATAATGCCCTATCGGGACCAGCTGCCCGGCCTCGTCGCGGCCATCCCACGCCAAGCGCTTGCGGCCGGCTGCGGCCGGCTGCCCGTCCCACAGCACCCGCTGCTTGCGGCCCGCCAAGTCGTACAGAGCTACCGTCAAGGCCTGCGGGTGCTGCACCTTGGCCAAGTCGATTTGAATTTGGGCCGCACCCGAGCCCGCGTTGAAGGGATTGGGCTGCACCAACACGCCGGTGCGCGGCAGGGCGCGGCCGACCACGCCCTCGCCCACCAAGGTCCAAGCGTCTTCTGCCACCGGCCGCACGTACTGCCAATCGGCACTATCGCCCGAAGCCACGGCCGCTCGCACCGCCAGCGTTGGCCGCAACAGCACCGACGCAAATTCCACTTCGAGCCGCCCCGACCGGCTCACGCGGTGTTCGGCCCCCAACGCCAACCGGATACCCGCGTCGTCCCACCCGGCCTCATACCCATCCTCCGGCAGCACCACCCCGTCAAACCGCACCTGTTGCACTGCGCCCGGCAGGCCGATATGCACACGGTCAAACCCGAGATCCTGCGGGCCGACTTCCACGTCGAAAGTATAGGTAAACGCGGTCTCTTCACCCAACACCGGCCGCTGCGGCGCAATGGCCCCGGCCACGGCCCGCGCAAAAAGCTGTTCCCCAAAGGCGACCGCCACCCGCGCCAGCCGCGGGGTGCGCAGGGGATCGCGCGTTTCCATGACCGCCTGATACTGCAAAAACCGCGCCGGCTCCGGCTCGGTCAGGGCCACGCCCTCGCCGACGGCCGCCAAGTCCCACGCCGGCACCCGATGCCACTCGGGCCACGCCTCCCCATCGGCCGACGTGCGAAACTGCACCCGCAAGAGCGTGCCCGGCGGCGTCTGGCCAGCAAACCACACCCGTCCAAAGTTGACTGGCTGCCCCGCGTCGAACGCGGCCGACGCAAACGTCCCTTCGGCCGCAAAGCCCTCGCCGAATACTTCCACCTCGCCGATGGAGACCCAGTTGGGCGGGTCTTCCCGCGTCAGCCTCAAGCGCACAAAGCGGCCCAACACCGGCAGCGGCACCCCACCGGCTCCAGTCTCGATCCACGTCGCATCCGCGGACGTATCGACCGTCGGGCGGGTGTTTTCCGCCTGTTGCGCCACCAGCACCCAATCGTCGGGCGTGGCTTCTTGCGCCACTTCGAGGCGGTAGCCTTTGACGAAAAACAGCGGTCGTTGGGTCACGGTTTTGCCCGGCAGCAGGCGCACTTGGCTCACGCCGCGGTCGCCGCCCAAGTCAATGCGAATCCACTTGCCCAACACTTCGACCTCATTGTCAAAACGCCACTCGGTGTCGGCATTGCCGTCGGTGACGCTGCGGCGGCCGCTCAAGGTGTTCGGCCCGGACGAAGCCACTGCATCCAAGGCGAGGTTGACCCCGCGAAAGGAGGCCAGCGACACCTGCCCCAAGCTGTCGATCTCCGCGCCGGCAAAAAGGCCGCCGGAGAAACTGTCGGCCCCCTCTTGCACCCACTCGCCAGCCATTGCCGGAGCGCAGCACAGCACGGCCAAACCGAATAAAAAACGCATCTTATTCATCATCTATCCATGCCTCCAAACCCCAGCATTCTAACGTGGTTCGTGGGTCAAAGGCGAGTTGCTGGAAGCGCAACCTCAGGCCCAGTTGCCCCAAGCGGAGCGCGTCTTTTTTGAGCAATGGATTCATGCTCCGCACTTCGTTCGCCACGATGCAGACCTCGGTTATACCCTTCTCGACCTGCGATTATAGGAAATCATCTTACTACACGCCACCAGCCCTCAGCCTGCCAAGGATCGAGGGCATCTTGCCCTCGGCGAGGGCGGGACGCCCTCGATCCCGGATCCGTCGAAAACCATAGAAATCTTAAAATCTATGCTATAATTGGTTTCGTCTCTCCATCCGCAATGTTCAAGTACTTGGAACAAGACGCCTCTATCAAAGCAAGATTTGACAAACATCTTTATCGCTTCAGCAAGCATAAAGATCGCCTCCTCTTCACTTTCGCCTTGACTATATATATCGAGAGCAGGGCAATAGGATACGTAACCTACCTTATCTTTTTTGACTTCCATAGGCAGATTATCGAGCTTGACTACGATTGGTTCAGACATTCGGCCTCCTGTTATCTAAGAAGCGGTCTGCTTCACCGCGCCTTTAGGCGCGACAAACCCCCGGCGAACCGCGTTGAGTAGCGGTTGAGCGCCCTCGGCTGGCGCGTTTTTGGAGGGCGAGCGGCCCTCGCCCCTAGTCGGCTGGCGCGTTTTTGGAGGGCGAGCGGCCCTCGCTCCTATCCCCTATCCCATTGCTCGGCTCACTAGGTGCGCAAAGAGCTTCGACCAAATCGTCTTAGGCATCCGCTCCGGGTGAAACTGCACGCCGATTAAGCGGCCATCCTCGCTTTCAACCGCCTCCACCACGCCATCGCCGCTGCGCCCGCTGACGCCCAAGCCCGCGCCGGGCCGGTCAATGGCCTGTATGTGATTGGAATTGACCCGCGAAGGGCCAGCAAGGCCCAGCGCAGCCAGCACCGTGCCCGGCTCTACTTGGAGATCGTGCTCGAGCCAATTGTCCGCGGTCCGCGGTCGCGCATGCGGCTCAACGCCGAGCTGGGCCTCCACGTCCGCCCAGATGGTGCCGCCCAACTCGGCGCTGATAAACTGCATTCCGTAGCAGATGCCCAAAACCGGCAACTGGTGCTCTTGCGCGGCCGCAAAGCTCCAGCGGTCGGCTTGGTCGCGCTGGGCCGCCACCGGCGGGAGGTCGCTGGGCAGGGTGCCGATCAGACCGCGCTCAATGCCCGGGCCGCCGGTGATCAACAGACCGTCGATGCGCTCGAGTACCGCTTGCAGGGCAGCGCGTTCTGGGGTCATGGGCAGCACGAGCGGTGCTCCTCCCGCCTGCACGACCGCATCCACATAGTAGTGCTCGAGGACTTGATGGCCATCGGCGTTTAGGCTGCTGGTGATGCCGATGAGCGGGCGGGGCATCAGACGCCGGCCTTGAGCCTTGCGAAGGAGACCTTGTCGTCGAGGAGAACCAAGGCTGCAAAGCTGTCGATGTCGGTGCGCGAGGCGTCGAGCCGGGCGATGGCGTTGCGCAAAAAGCTCTGCTGCCGGTCGTTGCGCGGGCTAGCAGTCAGGAGCCGTTGGTTAAACTGCGCCTTGTCTTCCTCGCTTTTGTCGGCTAGCCGCTCGCCCAGCCATGCTACCATGTCCGCATCGGTTCTGTTGGCCGCAATCGCCTCGGCGAAGACTGCTTGGTCGAGACCGAGAAAGTCCAGTACTGCGCGGTCAAAACCCGAATCCTCGCCGCACCAGTACTCGCCTAGGCAATTGCAGTGCGCCGCGCGGAATTTGTCGATCATCCGCGCTAGACAGGCGAGCCCGCCGACGCTCAGATCGAACGGGCTGCGCGGCGGGTGCCGGCGCAAGTCCGTCACTCCAAAGCTCAACTCGTCGTCGAGGTCTTGCAGGTCGAAGAAGGTCTCGATGTCGCCGCGCTCGGGCGCGACCTCAGCCCGGCGCATCTCGAGCCGCTCGTGCATCTCGCCGTAGCGGCCGACGTTGGCACGCCAAGCGTTGAAGACGCTTTTGTCCGCGGCCGACTTCTGACAGGATTGGGCGATCCACTCGCTCAGCTCGTCGTCGTTGGGATTTTCGTACGCAGCTTGGCGAAAGGCGTCCTCATCAAGGCCCAAGAAATCCAAGATGGCCGCGTCTTGGCTGGAGTCAGCACCAAAGCGGTACTCGCCTAACTTGCCGCAGGTGACCGCCCGCGCCTTGTCGGCCATGCGCGCTGCGCCCACCACGCCCAAGACGCTGCGAAGGTACGGGCTGCGCGGTGGTTGGGCAGTCAGGTCCAAGTCCCGAAAGGCCCCCCAATCGTCCAATTCAATGGAGGCGAAGACCGTTTTGATGTCCGTGCGACCGGGGGCGTACTGGGCGATTCGCTCGACGAGCAGCCGCTCGTGTAGCTCGTCTTGCGGTTCGCGGGTGAGGTGTTCCTCGTTGAAGGCCTTGATCTCCGCTTGGCTTTTCTGCGCCTTTTTTAAGGCCAGTTCGCCCAGCGCCTCGTCGTCCAACTCGCCGACAGCCTCGGCGAACTCAGCGGCGTTCATATTGATAAATTCGAGCACTTCGACGTCGAGACCGGAGTCGTCTCCATACTTGAACTCGCCGATGGTCTCCGCGTTGTGGCCGCGCGCTTTGTCCATCATGCGCGCCAGCCCGACGATGCCGGCGACGCAGGCGTTGGAGGGCCGGCGAGGCGGTTGTCTCGTTAGATCCATAAGTGAGAGCTCCTACGTTTGGGGGTGAAGGTTTGCAATATACCAACCGCAGACCGGTCGGCCATGTTTGACGCTTCTACAGGCGGCTTCTATACTTGCGGCGCAGCTTGCTAAAGAGCCTCTGCCCATGCCCGAACTGCCCGAAGTAGAAACCGTCCGCAGCGCCATGGAGTGCCACCTGCTAGGCCGGCCGATCGCCCGCGTCCGCGTCAGTACAAAGCACCTGCGCGAGCCTTTGCCAAAGGCCGCGTTGCGCTCCTTGGTCGGGGATTGCTTTGCGGCCGCTCGCCGCCGCGCCAAATTCCTCCTCCTCGACCTGCAATCGGGCCGGACGCTCCTAGTCCATCTCGGCATGAGCGGCAACCTGCTCCTGCGGCCGTGGGGCACTAAGCACGACCACGTGGGATTTGAGTTTGCCGACGGAGGTGCTGTGGCGTTCAACGATCCGCGGCGCTTTGGCCTGGTGCTGGTGCTTGACGAGGGCGAGGAGCGCACGTGCCGCTACTTGCAAAACCTCGGCCCGGAGCCACTCTCCCGCGCCTTCAACGCCCGCTATCTCCAAGCCCAATGTCAGCGGCGCAAAAGCCCGATCAAGAACCTCATTATGGACAGCCGCACGGTCGTCGGCGTGGGCAATATCTACGCCAGCGAGGCCCTCTTCCGGGCGCGCATTCATCCGGCGACCCCGGCTGCGGCCATTGATCCGCCGCGCTTGGCCCTGCTCGCCAAGGAGATCAAAAAGGTGCTGCGCGTCGCCATCGGCCAAGGCGGCACGACCATCAGCGATTATCGGGGTTCGGGCGCGGGCGGGCGCTTTCAGCAGCGGCTCCACGTGTACGGCCGCCGCGGCGAGGGCTGCCGCGTCTGCGACGCGCCCATCGAAAGCCTCTACTTGGGTGGTCGCAACACCTTCTATTGCCCGAGTTGCCAATAAAAACGCCAGCCCCGTTTGGGACCGGCGCGATGAGCAAAAGACGCAGAGACGGCACTACTTTTTGGCGTACCCGTTGGGCGAGGGGGCCGTGGTGGTGATTACGTCGTCGAGCAGGCCATACACCTTGGCTTCCTCGGCCGACATGAAAAAGTCGCGGTCCGTGTCCTTGGCGATTTTCTCGACGTCTTGGCCGGTGTGCTTGGCGTAGAGCGCGTTTAATTCTTCGCGCAGGCGAATGGTCTCCTTGGCGCGGATGTCGAGGTCGGTAGCAGTGCCGGTGACGGTGTGCATAAGGAGTGGCTGGTGAATCATAATCCGGGCGTGCGGCCAAGCGAAGCGACGCCCCGGCTCGCCGGCTGCGAGCAGGAACGAGCCCATGCTCATGGCCATGCCCATGCACACAGTGGAAACAGGTGCCTGAATCGCCAGCATGGCGTCGTAGATAGCCATGCCATCGGGGACCGAGCCGCCGGGGCTGTTGATGTAGAGGACGATTTCTCTAGTTGGATCGTCGGCATCCAGCGAGAGCAAGCGGGTAACTACGGCCTTGGCCGACTCGTCGTTGACGTCGGACCAGAGAAATATTTTGCGCGCTTTGTACAGGCTCTGCTCTAGGTTTTTTTCTTGGAGGACTTTGAGCAAATCTTCGTCTTTTTCGGCCATTAAAACATCTCCATAATTTAATACGTACCGTGTTCGGGCTTCACAATATACGAGGCGGCCCCAACAGCGTCAATCTGCTGGGCCTCGTCCTGCTGGGCGCATATACCTTGCTCAAGCTCTGGCTGATCGCCGATGTGGAACTGGGCAAGGACGAGGTCGTTTACTGGTATTGGGGCCAGCACCTCGACGCCTCCTACGCACTCTTGCCCCTAACCATCTTCAACCTAGCCCACGCGCTCTACCCGCACCAAGAGTGGTTTCTGCGGCTGCCTTCTGCTTTGTTGGGCGCGTTTTCTACCGCGCTCGTCTATCGGCTTTGCAGAATGCAGGGCCTCGCCGCACGACTGGCGCTGTGGGCCACCGCTGCCTTCGCGCTCAACCATTGGACTTGGCACACCAGCTCCTACCTGCATCCCGATGGCTTCTTAGTCCCCTGTTGGCTGCTGGCCCTGTGCATGGCGCGGCAGGCCGCAGCAACCAACGCGCTGCGGCCCTATATATACACGGGCCTAGCAGCGGGTTTGGCCGTCCTGTGCAAGTACTCGGGGGCCTTTCTCGTGGCCGGACTGGGCCTGTGGATCGCGCTCGGCCAGCGTTGGCACCGGCTCGCCGCGTTCCTGCTGACCGCCTGCGCAGTCGCCGCCCCGCTCACCTACGCCCAGTTTAGCACCAGCTTCTACCTGCCGCAGACGCTGAGTACTCTTTCGCGCATCGACGATCTTGGCCATCCCCTTTCGCGCCTGCTCTTCTTTGCGGTCAGTCCGCTCTTTTTTATATCGCCGTTTTTGCTGTTCCTGCTCTATGCCGGCTTGGTGCGGGCGGCCAAACGGCGCGACCACCTCGCCCTGCTCCCGGCGCTCTGCACCATCGGCGTCTTTTTGTTGTTCGCGCTCGGTCGCGGTCAGATCAAAGGCAACTGGCTCCTGCCGGGCTTGCTGAGCCTGTGGCCTGTGGCGTTCGCTGCACAGCCTAGACGCTGGCTGCTCGTCGCCCTCGTCGCCACCGGGTTGCTGCAAGCGCTCGCCATCGGCTTGGGACTGAAATATCCCGGCCTCTACAGCGACCTCGCCGCACGCAGCGGGCTGGACAAAAGCTATGTTGGTTTGGTGTCGCAGGAAGACCAAGTCCGCGAGCCTTCGTACTCGTGGAGCGAACGGCTCTGCGAGTACAGCGGCTGGCACCGCTTCGCGGCCGACGTGGAGGAGGTTATTCCGCCGCTGCCGCTGCTGAGCACGCAGTACAGCATCCCGTTCGCGCTGGCGTATTACGGGAGGACCGAGCGGGAGTACTACACGGTTGATGATCCTCGGTTTCGGGGTTTGACGGATTTTTGCGAGCCCTATCCAGCAGAAGTGCTCTTCGCGGTGCGAACGGGCGGCAAGGTCCCCGAATCGCTGCACACTACGTATCCTCAGCGGGAATTGATCGCAGAAATAGCTCGCGGCCGCGACGGCTGTCCCTCAGTGTCCTATCGGATCTTCTGCTTGAGACGCTGATCCGCTCGCTCTACTCAGACCCTCCCCTTTCCGCTCAAACGCCGACGCCATAATCCGCTGCATCGCCGTGCGGAAATCATCGAAAAAGGTGTAAAACAGGGGCACCAATAGCAGCGTCAACACCATGGAAGCCAAGAGCCCCCCGATCATCGTCCGGCCCAGCGGCGCGTAGGCCAAGCCCACCATCTTGGAATTGCCCGCAGCCATTGGGAGCAACCCGAAAGCGGTGGTGAAGGTCGTCATCAGGATCGGCCGGAAGCGATGGCGGCCGGCCTCCATGAGCGCGTCGTAGCGCGACTTGCCCTCGGCCCGCAGCCGGTTGGCCAAATCGATCAGCACGATGGCGTTGTTGACCACCACGCCGATCAGGATCACCGAGCCGATCATCGACATGATTTCAAAGGGCGTGTCGGTCAGATATAGAACCCAGTAAACCCCGAGGAAGGAGAATGGGATCGACACGATCACCGACAGCGGCAGCACAAACGACTCGAAGAGCACCCCCATCAGCAAAAAGACAAAGGTCACGGACATGATGAGGGCGAATTTCTGCGACTGGTCCTGTTCTTCTAGTTCCACAAAGCGGGCCCCCTTGTCCCAGCGGTAGCCGCGCGGCATCTCAAAGCCCTGCATCACCTGATCGACTTGGGCGAAAAGATGTTGGGCCCGGTCCTCAGAGGCGCGGGCGCTGACATTGAGCATGGTCTGCCGGTTCTCGCGCCGGATATTGCCCAAGGTGCGCTCGACGTAGATGTCCGCCAGCGCTTCGAGGGACACTTCGCGCTCATCGGCAGTGGGGAAGCTCTGGTTGCGCAGATCGTCTAGGCTCTGGCTGTCGTACTGGGCTAGCTGTACGCGGATATTGACCTCGCGGCCATCGTCGGTGTGGAACTTGTTGATATCCGTGCCGCGCAATGCGTAGGCGATGCCTCCCGAAATCTGTTGGGGGTCCACGCCGAAGCGCTGCACTTGGTCGCGGTTGAGGCGCACCTGTAGCTCGGTGCCGCCGCGGTCCATATCGGTGTTGACCGACAGCAAGCCGGGGATGCTCTCCAGCCGCCGTTCAACCTCGGCGGCCAGCTCGATCAGTACCTCGGTGTCCTCGCCATACAGGCTGACGTTGACTCGGGGATCCTGTTCGGAGTTTTCCCAGTTGACCCGCAAGTTGACGCCCGGTGGCAAGTAGAGCCGCTCGCGAAGCTCCTTTTCGACCTCCTTGTAGGAGAGGTATGCTCGTTCCTTCAGGCCCAGCGCGACGCTCAAATTGTCCCAAGCCACCTCATACCACTCCACGTCCTCCTCTTCGGCGAAAAACAGCGTCACCCGGCCCCAGCCACGGCGGAAGTAGGTGCGCAGCATCTCGACGTTGTACGCGGCTTGGCGGGCCATCACCGTGTCTTCGACCGCGGTCATAAACTGCTCGGCTTGGTCCAGCGACTGGCCCGAAGGCATCTCAAAGGCCAAGTCCATCCGCACCTCGTTGCGCTCCTGATTGTCGGTGCGCTCCATGCCATTCAGCGGGATCTGGATGCTGGCGAACAGGACCAAGGCGATGACGAAGGCGTCGAGGCGATTGTTCAGCACCCAGCCCAGCGAGCGCACGTAGTGCTTGCGGCACCAGACGATCACGCGCGGCTCTCCCTTTTCCTTACTCGTCGCCAGCTTGAGCGCGGCGAGGGGGATAAAGACCAAGGCGATGAGCAGCGAGGCCACCAGCCCTGCGATGACCGGCAGGCCGATTCTGAGCATCCAGAACGAAAACATCTGCTCGTCGCTCATCAGAATCAGGGGCAGGAAGACCACTACCGTCGTCAGCGTTGCCATGGTCACCGCCAGCCCCACCTCGCCGGCCCCTTCAACCGAAGCCGTGCGCGGGGCGATGCCTTCTTGGCGCTTGCGGTAGATGTTTTCGACGATGACGATGGCGTTGTCAACCACCAGTCCTAGGCTCAGCATCAGGCCCATCATCGTCGCCATATTCAACGACCAGCCTATGAAGTACAGGGCGGTAATCGTCGCCAGAATCGACAGCGGAATCGCCAAGGTGATGATCAGGGTGATGCGCACTGCGCGCAAAAAGAAAAAGAGCACTATGGCCGCAAACAGCCCACCCCACAGGCCGGAGTTTTTGAGATTGTCGACCGAGTTGGTCACTTGGTCGCCTTGGTTCCAGACCAGCTTGAAATCCAAACCTTTGAGCTGGGGATGATCCTGCAGCTTCTCCATCGCCTCCTTCACGCCGTCGGCGACCTCCACGACATTGGCCCCCGATGCCTTAGTGACGCCGAAGGCCATCGCCTCCTTGCGGTCAATGCGGTTGACCCAGTCCTTGGTCGGCTGCTTGTAGGAAACCTCGGCAATGTCGCCCAGTCGCAGCTGGTGCTCGGGATCGACCACGGTGTTGGCGATCGCTTCGATGTCCTCGAAGCGGCCCACCGAACGCACATAGATCTTCTTGCCGCCCTCGATCACCCAGCCCCCGGGCACCGTGAGGTTTTGGCTGCGCAGGCTGTTGAGCGCCTCAAAGACGTTGATCCGGTGGCTGCGCACCTTGCCCTGGTCCAACTCGACGATCACCTGTTTGCTGGGCAAGCCCCAAAACTCAATGTTGCCGACCCCATCGACGCGGCGCAGCGCCGGCTCCAAATAGGTGTCGATGAGCTGGCGCGGGTCGGCGCGTTGGACCTCGAAGGTGATGACGCCCTCCATGATCGGGATGTCGTTTTGATCCCAGCGCCGGACCCACAGTTGCTCGATCTCGTCGGGCAGCTCGGGCATTATCCGATCGAGCCGGTCCTTCATCTCGGCGAAAGCCAATTGCAGGTCCGTGCCCTTCTGGAATTCGACCTGGACATTGCCGCCGCCACTGTAGGCGTTGGAGCGGAGCCGCTTGACCCGGCTGACTTGGGCGACGGCCTCTTCGAGGTGATGCACCACTTTCTGCTCCACTTCGACCGCTCCGGCGTTGGGATAGTTGGCCCAAGCGAACAGCCGGGGATAGTCAAAGCCTTCGGGGAAAAGCGTCAGCGGGATCCGCGTGTAGGCGATGTAGCCCACCACTAACAGCGCGACCAGCGACATCACCACGGTCACCGGCCGGTTGACCGAAAAGCGCGGCAGGGGGTAGTGGGTTGGCTTTTCCATGGATTCCTCCTAAGCCCGGCGATCGACCAGCGAATACACAGTCGGGATCACCACGAGGGTGAGGAAGGTGGAAGAGACGAGACCGGCGATTACGGTCAGGGCCATCGGCGTACGGATCTCGGCGCCCTCGCCCAGCCCCAAGGCCATGGGCAACAGCCCCAGGACCGTCGTCGCAGTGGTCATGGCGATCGGGCGCAGCCGCACGGCACCGGCTTGGATGATGGCCTCGGTCTTGTCCAAGCCGGTGCGGCGCAAGGTGTTGATATAGTCAACGAGCACGATGGCGTTGTTGACGACAATGCCGGCTAGCATAATCAGGCCGATAAAGACCACCACGCTCAAAGACACCTGCGCCAGATAGAGCGCTACCACCACGCCGATCAGGGCCAAGGGCACCGTGAACATGATGACGAAGGGATGGACCAGCGATTCAAACTGGCTGGCCATTACCACATAGACGAGGAAGATCGCCAGCACCAAGGCGAAGTAGAGGCTCTGCAGCGAGGTCTCCATCTCCTCGTTCTGGCCGCTGATCACAAAGTCGAAACCTAGCGGGAAGTCCATCCTCCCCAGTTCGTCGTGGATCAGGCCCGAGGCCGTGCCCAGATCAACGCCTTGGATGTTGGCCGTGACCACGGCGGCGCGCTGCTGGTCAATGCGGCGGATCTCGCTCGGCCCCTCGTTGACCCGGATATCGGCCACCGCAGAAAGCGGAATGGGAATAGGAGCATTGGGGTTGATCACGAGGCGCCGCAGTTCGTCGAGCCCGAGGCGATCCTCCTCGCGCAGCCGCACCAGCACGTCGATCTGGCGCTCGTCTTGGCGGAAGTCGGTGGCAACCTTGCCCTGTACCTTGTGGCGCACCAGCTCGGCGACATTGCGCAGCGATAGGCCGTAGGCCGCGAGTTGGTCGCGCTTGTAGCTGATCTGTAGCTCGGGGTTGCCCGCTTGGAGCGACGATTTGACGTCGACTAGCCCGGGCAAGCCGGCCATCCGCGACTCGGCCTCCAAGCTCGCCTGACGCAACTGGCGCAGATTGTAGCCGCGGACTTCGACTTCGATGGGCGTCTTGAAGCTGAACAGGGCCGGATGCGAGACTTCGACCTCGATTTCGGGTATATCGTCAACCGCGTCTCGCAGCCGCCGGATCAACGCGGTCTCTTGCGCGGCGCTGGACCCTTCCTGCATGCGGATTGTTATTTGGGCGGTGTGCTCGCCTTCTTCGGCCGAAGAACTCGCCGCCCGGTCAGTGCCCACCGTCGTTGCCACTCGCGCGACTTGGGGCTGCTCGTCGGCGATCCCTTCGATCTGGCGCACGATCTCGGCGGTCTCTTCCAGCGGCGTACCCACCGGCAGCCGGAGGTCGAGGTTGAATTCAGCTTGGTGAACTTGGGGAATCAGTTCGGTGCCCAGCTCGGGAACGAGCTTGTACCAGCAGACCAGCAGAGCGGCTAGGGCACTGCCGATAATCAGCAAGCGCTGCCTGAGCGCCCAGCCCAACAGGGCCGGATAGGTCTGCTGCACCAAGCCGAAGCCGCGTTCAAACGCAAAGAGCAGCGGCAAAAAGACCGGCAGCAGCAGCAGGCCTAGCAGAAACAACACCAGCACCAGCACCAGCCCGACGAGCATCAGCGCCACGTGCAGGACGATGCCCACCAGCCTGAGCACCATGCCAAAGACGAAGCGCACGGCCACCAGATAGACCATCGCCAGCGGTAGCGACGAGCATTTGAGTGCCTTCCACACTAGGTGCTCGGACCGGTTCACCCAGCGCCAGTAGCCCTGCACAGCCTCGCCGAGGATGCGCGGCGACTCAAAGCCCAAGATGCCCGGCCAGACGCGCTCGAAGAAGGTCCACTGGCCAATGCGGCTTTCGGCGGCCCAAGCACCGATCCAGCGCTGAAAGGTCCGCTCGCGCTTGAGCCAGAAGTACTCGATGGGTTTGATCAGCCACCACAACAGCTCGCAGACGAGGAGAAAGGCTCCTTTGAGTACCGCCGCCACGAGGGTCGCCGCGGCCAGTCCCACCCGCAACAGGACCTCGCCGATTAAGTAGGGCAGCGAAAGGGCCACCGGCAGCACCTTGCGCCACCGGCTCCCCGGCTCGCTGAAAATCGCACGGGCCCGGCTCAGCGCCCGCAGGCGCAGAAAGTCGCTGCGACCGATCTGCGCGGCCAACCCGCCTTGGCGGTCAATTTGGCGCGAGGCCAGCATGGGAATGAAAAACAGCGCCACCCCCAACGAGGCCAACAGCGAGAATACCACCGTCAGCGCCATATCGCCGAAAATTTGCCCAGCCACGCCCTCGACGAAGACGATGGGGAAAAACACCGTGATTGTCGTCAGGGTTGAGGCAAACACCGCGGTGCCGACCTCGCCGGTGCCGCGGACGGTGGCTTGGACCAGATCGTCCCCTTCTTCCCGACAGCGGAAGATGCTCTCCAGCACCACGATCGAGTTATCGACCAGCATCCCGATTCCGAGGGCCAATCCGCCGAGCGACATGATATTGAGCGACACGTCGAACATGTACATCGGCGCGAAGGTCGCCATGATAGACACCGGGATCGTCAGGCCGACGATCAGGGTGTGGACCACGTTGCGCAAAAACACAAAGAGCACTAGCACGGCCATGGTCCCGCCGATGAGCGCATTGATCTGGACCTCGGTGATCGAATTCTCGATAAAGCCCGACTGATCGGACAACAGCTCCAGCTTAGCTCCGGGGGGCAGGCGATGGGCGATGAAGTCGGTCATCCGCAAATGCTCCATGGCCTTGCGGGCGGCCTCCTCCTTCTTGGCCTGTAGTTCCTTTTGTTGCTCTTCCTTGTTCTTTTTTGCCGCAGCGTTTTCAGCTTCTGGCCTTTTTTGCTCCTCGCCGCCCTGCGCCCTTTCTCGGGCCATCCGCTCCACATACGCACGCTGCTGCGGCAGCCCGTAGAGCGCGTGGCGCACCCGCTCGGCCACGGCGACGATATTGGCGTCGCCTTCCTTGTATATTTCGATCTCGACGCTCTCTCGGCCGTTGACCCGGGTGATGATCTCGCGGTCCTTGTGCGAGCGGCTTACCTCGGCGATATCGCGCAGGTAAACATCGGCGTCGCCGTGCCGCGCCACGATCAACTCGGCGATCTCCTCGACGGTGGCAAACTCGTTGAGCGTGCGGATTAGGTATTCGACTTGACCCTCGCGCAAGTTGCCGCCGGGCAAATTGACGTTGTTCTGGGCGAGGCGGTTGTTTATCTGATTGATGTCCAAGCCCATCACCGAGATCTGGCGCTCGTTGAGTGCAACGTGGATCTCCTCCTCCAAGCCGCCCTTGATCTTGACTGCCGCTACCCCGGCCAGCGCCTCCAATTCGCGCCTGATTTCGCTTTCGGCTAGGTAGCGCAGCGCGTACAGGTCCTGCGGGCCGTGCAGGCCGATGCGCATGATCGGGTCTAGGGAGGGGTCGTAGCGCAGCAGGAGGGGTTTCTCGGCGTCTTGGGGCAACCAGACGCGGTCGGCCTTCTCGCGGATCTCTTGAGACATCGCGTTCATGTCGGTGTCCCATTCAAATTCGAGGATGATGTCCGACTGCCCGGCCTTGGAGATGGAGCTAATGTTGACGAGGTGAGGCACAATGCCCAGTTCCTGCTCCAAAGGGCGGGAGAGCAGGGTTTCGACTTCCTCGGGTGCCGTACCCGGATATTCGGTGCGCACCGTCAGGGTCGGGTAGGAAATGTCGGGCATCAGGTTCAGGGAGAGCCGCTGATAGGAGACCCAGCCGAAAACGCAGACGGCCAGCACCACCATGAGAATGGCGACTGGCCGCCGGGTTGCAATAGCGAAGCGAGATGTGCTCACGGGCCTAGCCTTGGTCCGCGTTGTCGGCTGAGTTGACTACGCGCACCCGCGTACTGTCCTTGAGGCCGTTTTGCCCGACGACGATGATCGGGGTGCCGGAGTCGATGCCGGCGAGTGCTTCGATAAAGTCGGCGTCCTCGAACCCGGGCTGTAGCTTGATCCGCGCGGCCGTAGTGTCCTCAACGGCGAACACGAACCGATCGCCGCCATCGTACACGATCGCCTGCTTGGGTATCAACACGGCGTCGGTGTGCGTGGCGGTGACGATGCGCACGTTGACGAAGAGGCCGGGCCGCAAGTACTCCCAGCGGTCGCGCAAGCCCACGGTTACCTTGAAGGTTCCGCTGCGCGGATCGACTACCGGGCTGATGCGCTTGACCCAGCCTTGGAACTGCTTGTCGGGCAAAAGCTCCGAGGTGATAAGGGCCTGCTGGCCGCTGCCGATGGTGGTGAGGTGCTGGCCGGGCGCGAAGACGCGGGCGATTAGGTCGTCGAGCTTGATTAGGTCGTAGAGCTTGCTACTCGGCCCCACGCGCGCACCGACTTGCACGTAGCGCTCGGTGATCACGCCGGAAAACGGCGCGATGATTTCTGCGTACTCCAGCTCTAGGCGAGCGCGCGCTAGCCGGAGGCGGGATTGTTCAAAGTTGTATTTGTTGGTCTCGAACTCTTGGTCGCTGATGAGGTTGCGCTCAAACATGGCCTCGGTGCGCTTGAAGCCGGTCTGCTGATAGTCGTAGTTGGCTTGGGCTTCCTCCGCGGCGATGCGCAACTGCTTGTCCTCAATGCGGAGGAGGGTGTCGCCCGCCTCGACGCGGTCGCCCGCCTCCACTCTGAGCTGCTTGACGAGGCCGCTGATTTGGGGGTAAATCTCGACGGCCGCTTCGGTCTCGATTGTCGAGTTGAAGAGCAGATGCGCGGAAATCTCGCCCGTGTGTGCGAGGGCGACTTCGACGGGCACCGCTTCTATGGGCTTGGATAGGCTGTCGGCGGCCGTGCTGTCGGCTTGGGCCGCTGGGTCTGGGCGGTCGTCCTCGCCTTGCCGGCCCGCTTGTGCACCGCAAGCCCCCAAAATTGCTGCTAACAACAGTACGCCTGCTCTGTGCCGTGCGTTCAAAATCGTCTTTCTCCGGGGTCTGTGGGCTTGTAGGGGACGAAAGTCGTGCATTACTTAACAATTATTCAACCCTGCAAAGTGCACATTGTCAAATGGAGGTGAGATATCGTGAGCTATCAAAACGTCAGTCCCAGTGAGGCGAAGGAATTGCTCGCCGGCGCCGCGGGCGCGGTCTATATCGACGTCCGATCCGTCCCGGAATACGAGAGCGGCCATCCGGCCGGCGCGTTCAACATCCCCATCATGCAACGCCACGCCGTAGGCATGGTTCCCAACCCGGATTTCGTCCGGGTAGTGCAAGCCCATTTTGCCGCGGATGCCAAGCTCCTCGTCGGCTGCCAGTCGGGCGCACGCTCCATGCGCGCTTGTGAGGCCCTCGTCGCCGCGGGCTTTGCGGAGGTGGCCAACGTCACGGCCGGCTTTGGCGGGTCGCGCACCGAGCGCGGCTGGCTGGAGCTCGGCTTTCCAGTCGAATTCGGCGCCAGCGACGACAAAGGCTACGCAGCCCTAAGCGGCGATTCGGGCGCGTGAGCGCGTTGCTCAATCCCTATTTTCAGGTGGGGCTCGACGTGATGGACCAGCCCTGCTTAGTCATCGGCGGGGGGCGCGAGGCCGAGGACAAGGCCGGTCGCCTGCTAACTGCCGGTGCGCGCTTGACGGTGGTAAGCCCCAGCGCGACGCCCGCGCTCGTCGAATGGGCTGCGGCCGGTCGCCTCACGCACCGCCCGCGCCGCTTTGCCGAGCGCGACCTCGACGGCGTGTTCCTGGTGCTGAACACCGTGCGCGACCACGCGCTGACGGAGCGAGTGCATGAACTCGCTTTGGCGCACAAGGCCCTGATCAACTCCTACGACAACCCGGCCTATTCCAACGTGGGCATGGCGGCCTTGGTGCATCCGGGCCACTTGCGGCTGAGCATCTCCACCTCCAACGCCAGCCCGGCGCTATCCCGCCGCTTGCGGCAAGATCTCGAAGAGATTTTTGACGAGGAATTTGCTGCGTACCTCGACTGCTTGGCCGAGGCTCGCCAACGGGTGCGCGCAAACGTTGCCGACCAGGAGACGCGCTTTGCCCTGCTGCGCTCTTTGGTCAGCGGCTTCCGCTTGGAAGGGACGCTGCGCTATCCCGCCGACTGGAAGCGGCACGTAAAGGCCCTGCTGACGTGTGAGTTGGAATGTTGTGGGACGGAGGAGCGGTGTGCGGATTGTCCAGTGGGAACTGGCGATGTCTGTAGGCAGTAGGGCGAGTAGATTTTCGTCGCGGACGCGAACTGTCTTGTACTTCAATCAGAAAGGAAGAATGTGCAATGCGGACCGATCTTTTTTATTTAGTCGCCCTGTTAGCCTTCGGCATGCTCGCCTGCGGTGAGGTCAGCGTCGAAGGGTCGGTAGGGCCAGAGGTGCTGATAGAGTCGCCAGCGGAAAGGGTGCTCATCGAGCAGAGCGTATCTGCTTCGTCCTATGACGCGGAAGGTAAAATCACTATAAGGGATGAGCGGATAACGCCAACAACCTTTGAAGTTCTTTATCTCAAGGTAACATCCTCCGGTGGAGTAGAATACGTCCCGGTGGAGCTTGAATCCGAGGAGAATGAACGAGAGGCTGCGGTGCTCTTCATCAGCGAGGGTGTTCTCGTCATCAGCGACCCTGATAGGACGCTCTTGAGAGTAACGATAAGCAAGATAGCAGAACGTATAGAGGGAGCAACTTTTGAGTTGGCGGTTTTAGTATCGATAGTGTCGCAGTAGGTCGTTATCGATCGCGCACTGTGCGATATACTTGCTCTAGCAAGGCGTCCACGATGACGTGGCGCATGGCTTCGTCGGCCATGAAGTCGTTGACGATCTTTTGGTTTCGGCCTTGTCGTTGAATAAAGGCTTTCACGACCTCGGGTTCAAAAACCTGCTTGAACTGCGCCATGGAGTTGGCCTGCGCCTGTTCGGCGAGCCGCGCATTTTGGGCCATATCGCCTGAGATTTGCTCAAACAGCAACTTATCCTCATCCGTCCAGTAGGTGCCAAAGCGCTCGTTGATCGCTTCGATGATGGACGATAGCGGGGTGGTGTGATCTTCTTTGGGTTGTGCCGTGCCCACATCGCTGGCACCATAGACCGGGTTTCTTTCATACGCCTCCAAAGCCCCGCTACCAGAAAAGGTCCGTTCATTGCGGTAGTGGGAGAGTGCAACTTCGTCGTCGAGTGCCAACATGCCATCCCCTGAGCGACGCGGCAGTTTGGCGAGTAGATACCGCCCATAGGCATAGAGTTTCTCCAGACCGAGGTCCTGCCAGTCGATGATCTGGCTCAAAAAGCCGTACAGCCGCACAAAGCTGTGCAGGGTGCTTTTGAACGTCTCGCCTTCTTCGGCAGAGGGGTCGCCGTATTCGCGCTTGAACCGTTCTACGGCGGGGTCGATCCATCTGTTAAGCCGGCCGTGATCGCGCTCGGTTTGCAGGGGCCGAGGCTTGAAGTAGGTCCGCACAAATTCGTCGATTTCACTGTCGCGCAGCACGGGTGCGCTTTTCAGTTTTGCGTCGAGCGTATATAGGTGATTCGGATCGGTGGGTTCGTCGATTTCCGTCTGTTCGCAATAGGGTTTGAACGCCTCTTTGATTTCGTCGATTTCATTGGCAAAATCGAGCACAAAGGTGTCCACTTTTCCCCGGGCGGTGCGGTTGAGCCGCGAGAGGGTTTGCACGGCTTTGAGGTCTGCCAGTCGCTTATCGACGAACATGGTGTGCAAAAGAGGTTGATCGAATCCCGTCTGATATTTTTCGGCGACGATCAATATCTGATATTCGGGAGTGGCAAAATAGGCGGGCAGTTCTCTTTCGCTGATGCCGTTAATAGTCGCTTCCGTGTACTGCTTGTCCTCGACGTCTGGGTCCATAACGGTTCCCGAAAACGCCACGAGTGTTTTGACATCGGCGTATCCCTTGGCGGCGATGTATTTGTCAAAAGCCTGTTTGTAGCGCACCGCATGTAGGCGCGAGCGCGTGACGAGCATGGCCTTGCCTGCCCCATTGATCTTCTTGCGGGTGAAGGTGCGAAAATGCTCGACCATGATTTCCGTTTTTTGCGCGATGTTGTAGGGGTGTAGGCTCATAAACCGCGCAATGGCCTTCTTGGCTTTGTGCTCATCCACCTCGGGATCGTCTTCAATGGCTTTGGACAGTTTGTAATACGTCTTGTACGTGGTGTAGTGTTCGAGCACGTCGTGGATGAAGCCTTCTTCAATGCCCTGACGCATGGCGTACAGATGGAACGGCTGCGGATTGCCCGCTGCATCGCGCACCCCAAACATTTCGAGCGTTCTGTGTTTGGGGGTTGCCGTGAAGGCATAGAAGCTGATGTTGGGCTGCGGCCCTCGGCTCTTGGCTGCTGATAGAATGAGGTCTTCCACGTCGGGTGGAGCATGGGCTTCCTCTGATTCTGCCGCGGCGAGCAGGGCTTTCTCGCTGTGCTTTCCATGGCCGAGTACGCGGCGAAGGTTGCTCGCGCTTTGGCCGCCCTGACTGCTGTGGGCTTCATCGACGATTACCGCGAATGTTCGCTCGGACAGGTCTTTGACTTTGCCCATTAAAAAAGAGAACTTTTGCAAGGTCGTAATGATGATCTTTGTGCCCTTGTTGAGTTCGGCGGCCAGATCACTCGAATTGCGGTCTTCGTCGATTTTGACCACTACGCCTTGCTTGTGTTCGATTTGATAGATGTTGTCCTGCAACTGCTTGTCGAGGTTACGGCGGTCGGAAACGACGACTACCGAGTTGAAAATGGGGCGGTCGGAAGCGTCGTGGACACTGGCCAATTGATGGGCAAGCCAGGCGATGGTATTGGTTTTGCCTGAGCCGGCACTGTGTTGGATCAGGTAGTTGTGCCCCACGCCTTTGGCTCGGGTGGCTGTGACCAAGCCGCGCACCGCCGTGAGTTGGTGATAGCGGGGAAAGATGAGCGTTTCTGTGGTGGTGGTTTTGCCGGTGATAGCGGTGGCTTTTTCAACTTGCAGGTGAATAAAGCGGTGGATGGTGTCGAGCCAACGGTCGCGCTGCCAGACCTCTTCCCACAGGTAGCCGGTTTTGTATCCCGTCTGATACGTGTGGTCGTCGGGATTGCCTTTGCCGCCGTTGTCGCCCGTATTGAAGGGCAGGAAGAAGGTCTTGTTGCCAGCTAGCCGGGTGGTCATGTAGGCTTCGTCGGTATCGACGGCAAAATGCACCAAGGCGCGTTTCTTGTAGTGGATCAAGGGCGTTTTCGTTGTGGGTACGCGATCTTTGATGTACTGGCGAATGGCGTGGCTGGTGCGCTGGCTGGTGAAGGCGTTTTTGAGTTCGACCGTGGCTATGGGCAGGCCGTTGAGGGACAGGAGCAGGTCGATGGAATGGTTGCTGTCCAAGTCATAACGCACTTGTCGCATCACGGTGAGGCGATTCTGCTGGTAGCGTTTTTCCGTTTCTGGGTTCAGGCGGGTCGGCGGGCGAAAATAGGCCAAGCAAAGATATTGCCCCCGGTCGCGCACCCCGTTGCGGACCACATCGAGCAAGCCGCGCTTGTCGCACTCAGCGGCGATGCGCTTGACGACTGCATCCTCCACATGGCTGCCGTAGCTGATTTTGAGGGCGTCGAGCGCGTTGGGTTGGGTTTCTCTGAGAAACGCCAGTAGGGTGTGTTTGTCGAGAGCGAGTTCGGGATCGAACTGGCGGTTGTCGGCGCGGGTATATCCGGCGTGCTCTACCAGCCATGCTTCGATGGCGTCTTCAAAGGCTTTTTCGGATGTGGGGTTGCCAATCATTGTGGAACCTCATGCTGCCGATACATCACTTGCTCAAAAAATGGCCTCGATCAAGTAAGCGGATATATTACTTTGCTCAAACCTTTCCCACCATTTCCGTGAAATCCATAGTCGGTAATTTTCTGATCGCCGCCTCAGTGCGTTTTAAGAGCCTTTCGGCATTCTTGGGACTTTCAAAGTATCCTGCCCAACGACCAATCGGTTCAAGTACGTAATCTGCTTGGCGACGTGCTTCATAAAGCTGGCTGAGAAGTTGTCCTAAATTGTGCAAGTCGGAATTGTTTGATGAATCCAAAAGATTCTTTAGGTTTCCATGATCGATTCGGTCATTGCGCCCATGGGTCGCCTTGCCTTCCCGCGTACGTATTTCAGTTCTTATAGCAAGAAAAAGCGCGTAATACCCACGCCCAATGGCAGTTCTCGTTCGGGCTTCTTTGTCAATACCACCTTGTCGCGTTATTGATCGCCCAACTTTGGCGAATAATGCTGGATCGAAACTCATCTTATCTAAATTTCGGTCAGTCAGAATCTGAAACAAAAAAGAAATTGATCGCCTTGAAGACCTTTCTACCCAACTGCTTGGCAATCAATGAGTAGAAATCAAACTCCGTCTCCGCTATCAGGTCGTCCTGGTCGTCTTGGTCTTCTGGAACGGCCACTATAATGAGGTTTTCGGTGGTATCAACTGAGACATCAACGTTCCACTTAAACTCGGAGGCGGCTGTCTCAACAATGGAGCGCACATGACCCCAGTCAATGTTTAAGTCAACGACCTCTTCTTTAGATTTCTCCGGTTTAAGTTCCCGAATAATGTCCCACAATTCTCGACGTTCCTGCGTCAACGCCTCCACTTGATCTTGCAGTGCGTTTACCTTGCTCCAGAGAAGACTTATTTCTTTGTGTTCAGCTTGTAACATCTGCTTGCTCCTTTTTTTGTGGGCCTTTATCCAATATGTTGCTCAGTTTGCTCCCGCATTTCGCCCGAATGACTGAATATCGCGTACCTTTGAACGACACCTTCTTTTGCCTTAACGTCTTCAGGTCCGACGCATGGCGGACGCGACCGTGCAACAGAATTGGGCAGAATCCTTCCACTTTGGATTTGCAATGCTTGGACAATTCGTTGATCTGTTGCGCTCCAGCTTGTAGTTGATTGAGCACTTGGCTGCTCTTAAAGGAACCACTTTTCAACTCCACTGCGGCTGCAATCATCTTATTGATCGTCAGGAATATCAGAAAGTCACATCTACTGCCTGTATGGCTGATGAGATCGCTGTACTCATCTACATCAAGGATTGTTAAAGTCTTGCCATTTCTGCCCAAATCAACATGCAGCCGACAGCCTGGAGATTCACACGTCGTCTTGACTGCCGATGGCCACGTCAATTTGATCTTTGAGTGCATGATGGACGACGCCTCTCAGTCGAGTTGAACGGTCTCGTCATAGATGGCTTCCGCAATTCGCACAAAGTCATCTTCCGGTATGCCTTCACTTTTAGATACGGATAGTTTTATCGCTTGGGTTCCAGGACGACCCTTCCTAGAAGAAAAAAGATAGGCCCCAACCGACTCCGAGGGCAGTTGGTCCTTTTTGGTATAGCCGAGACTTTTGACCACGCTGGCCTTGGAAGACATGCGAATACAATTGCTGAGTTGCTGCAGAAAGTAGTCGCTGTGCGTCGTGACCAATACATGCAGTCCTACATTCACCATTTGGCTGACGGCGCGGGCAAGTATTCTCTGGTTTTCTGGATGGAGATGGGCTTCCGGTTCTTCGATAATGAGCATGTCATTGGGGCCGATTACGTACTTGAGAAAGAGCACGATAGGGGCAATTTCGGAAACCATGGAGGAAGTGCGATGAATTGGAATGCGGTTTCTGTTTATCTCATATACAAACTCAGGGTAGTCGGCACCGGAGACAGGTTGATCAACGTCGATCGTCCCGCGACTTATTTCTTGTTCGAGGAATGCTGCTATTTCACTAAGCGCGGTCGATTTACGAGGTCCCTTTTCAAGATTGAGCAGATCGCTTATGAAGTCTGTCACGACCCCAGTTAGTCGAGGTATCTCAATGGGTTCAATGCCTATTAGTGGCAGGCGGGACATCATGATCCCTGCGAGTGCTTTATGACTCTGTAGGATTCCTGACCGTGCCGCCGGAAAGTAGTAGGGTGTTTCCAAGAGGTCTCGCAAACAATGTTGGACGAGATCATTGACCAGAAAGATGTATAGATGATCTTCCGGTATGTGCCGAGAGTCCAAAGGAAATTTGATTCCCGTCAAGGAATAAGTGGCCTTCCACAGCGCGAGACGTCCACCTTGGAATCTGAATTCGAGTCGTAGATCCGGTTGGCTACTTTCTATGATGAGTTCAAACCGCTTGTGGCATCTTGGCCGAATCAGGTCGGCAAGTTTGCTTCCGAAGCAACGCTGGATTTCGCTACTTAGTTGTTCTGGTAATTGTTCACAAAGCTGTTTGAAGACCGTATCAACCGCTTGCTGGATGCCTTTAGGAAGCTCCTCAAAGTGCGCTTCTTTTTGTTTCGCCAACAGCGCGTTTAATTCCTTTTGTTCCTGCTCATCAAGTTCAGAAGGACTTGGGCGGTACATCCGCCTAGAAGGGCCAAAGCGGTGGAACCCACGAGAACGAGTGAATGAGGCAAAAATGGCGTAGTGCAACAGAGCCGTATAGGACTTACCGGCATTGTTCTCTCCGATAAAGACCGTCAATGGCCGCAAGGATATATCCGCTTCTATGAGCGGGCCGAAGTATTTGACCTTGACGTTTAGCATAAGTGTTTTTCCTTTGTAATTTCAAGCAGCATTCGCCGATAACATGATAGGCCAATGGTCGTAAAATAGCAAGGGGCCTCAATCCGGCAATATCTCGTCCCCAAAGCATGAAGGCTCAGGGTGTAGTTACTCGTAGTGGCCATTAATGATTCGGAGTTATCTTTCGTATTTATCCAGATCGGTGCTAATGCTGTAAGTTTTTTCAAGGCACATCCGGTCTATCAGATCGAGACATTTAGATGCCCATTTATTGCGTTGGTGTTGATGGTATGTTCTGAACACTAGTTCTGTCGCGATGGTGCCATCTGCGGCTCGGCTCGTGCGAATATCCCGTGCCTCGTCGCTAAATCGTTCGAGAAACTTCTCACATACAACATACGTGATACCGGGCAGGCGATGCGAGGACTCTTTAAGGGCGTAAAGTATGGAATACGAGTTTTTTTTATAAGCCTCACTATCGCAAAATTTTTCTATCAGGTTTTCGTAAGACTCCAGAGATTGTCCTTCCATGTTACGGAAACAAGTCGCAACTTTTTGACAAACCTCGCTATCACTATCATTGAAAAGTCGCAGAAGTTGATGCTCCGACCATTGTCGATGAGCTGGTTGGCCGATGTTTGCAGATGCTACTCGAGCCACTCCGAGTCTCTGTGCCGAATTGCCATGGAGTGCTTCTTCCACAAGATTTCTAGCTCCGTCGTGATGAAGTAGTACCGCAATGCTTGCCAGCCGAGCACCAGTCTCATTTACCTTAGGAAGCTCTGATCGCAACATTCTTTCTACAATGCCTTGGATGCGCTCGAAGTGCTCGTATAGCCCATAATAAATAAAACGATCTAAGTATGGAGTCGCGAGTAAGTGATCGTAGTCACCTTGGTTGCTCCAAGGTTCGGTGAGTTTGGTAAATTGCTCTAAAGCAAATTCCCAATCGTGATTTGTTATGGCTAAAAGCACTGAGGCTGCACAAGCTCGAACGGCAATACTCTTGTCGCCGCTCAATTTTTCGACTGTGGTACGAAATCGCTCAATGTAGGAAGCATCTCTTTGAATAAGAGCACCAATGGCTTCGGCAGCACGTCCGCGTGTCGTGTTGATGCCATGTGTAAGTACATCTCCTCCATAGTAGAGTGTGCCGCCTATGGCTCTTTCATTCCATAACTCCTTCTCTGGATCAGGATGTTCTGTTGCCAACCAGTCAAGCATCTGTACGGCGTCATCAGGAATCGATTCTTCGATAGAACCTAACAAGTCAGCGATTTCGCTTCCACACTCATCGCGGAATTCGGCGTATGCTTTGCGACACACTTCAAGTTTAAGTTCGGTAAAGTTGCTCGTCTCTTTCAGGCCGGATAGTGTGTGTTCTATATAGACTGGATTTGTGCCCGATGGAAACTTGAGACTCAAGCAAGCAAATCGCTCCGGTTCTTTCTTTACAAACTCTTGCAACATCCCTGCAAGTTGCGAAGCACCACCCTTTTCAGGATTCTCCCAGAAGTATTTGCTCTCCTCAGAATCATACTTTTTAATCGCTTTGAGCCATTGTTCATCTGTCATTTTCTCTGCTGCCGTCTTTTCAATTGGAGAGCCTACTGTATATGATTGTATGCCTCTCGGAGGAGATTCCACCAGTGTTCCAAATTTCCGTTCAAGCTCTGCATAACGAGCCTGAGCAGTGTTGCTACGCAATTCAACCGGTATGCCCGATAGCAGTTCAAAACAAGCCCTCCCTCTCTTTTTATACCCGTTATGGGTCCGCTCGTAATCCGAAACGTAATCCAGAATAGCCTCTTCAAGCCTTGCACGGTTTTCGTCGGAACAAAGCGGGGTAACTGCTTTAATCAATTGAATCGCTATCCAGTAAGGACTATTGGAATATCCGCATTGAAAACGCCAAGTCTTGTCGCAGAGCTCGGAAACAGCGTCGTCGGCAAAATGTTCCGCACCAGCTTTATAGGCCCGAAGTAGAAGAAAATTCGCCATATAGGTATCACGGCTCCGAAGAGCTGCCAAGATCGCACCAATACTGTTAGACTTCTTCTCAGCAAGTTTCTCTACCGCGACAGCAAGCCCATCCCTGCATGCCTTGTCAATTGAGACATGTTCACTGTCAAACAGACATGGCCATGGCCATACGGCATCGCGTCTTGGTGGAGTACTTTCTTCTCCATAGACGGCCTCATCGGCGATTTGCAGGACCACTGGCAGAACATGCTGCACAAATTCTTCAGGAGCTTTGGTTGCAGAGTCATAGATACCAGCACCATCGTGGTTGAACAGGTCATGCCAGTTAGGTTTTCCTGTGCCACTGCTAGTATTTTGGACAATAGAAATGCGCCTCGTCAACCAATGCGAAACTACTTCTGGAATCCAAGCGGGTTGTGCTTCGGCGACCCCGTGCATCATGCTCCAGAATGTACTGTCGACAGCAATTGGTCCGCGTGTGTCATCCAAAGTCCCATCATCTATTAACTTTAGGAACAAATCAAAAAACCTCCGGCTTTTCTCAAGCGCGGGCCACTGGACAATGAGCGCAAGCCGTTGAGTCCAATCTCCATCCACTCCTACAAATGGCTCTAAGATTTCAGCCACTCTGTCGCCTGAGCATCTCTGATGAATCCGAACATATTTCACACCCATATCGACAATACGATCATTCTCGGATGCGAGCCAACCTGCGATGAGGTCCTTTTTGTCTGTAATATGAAACCAAGACTGCGAAGAGAAAAATCGGTCCCAAACTAAGGACGCGAACTTGTCTATATTCGGTTTTCCGCTCTTGATTGCTTCAAGCTCGGATTCGATCCACGGTGCAAGCACGTTCCATTCATTTTCTTTGGGACTTGGCATCGCAATAGCTTGGGCAATAGCAAGGTCCTTTAAGTGCGAACGGATTCTCTCATCCGTCAGTAGTTCTTTGAGTTCTCTACAATACCGTTCCGGGTCAGCATCGCGAAGATAAACGAGAACTTGCCTAACCTGTGCTCTTCGAAATAGATGTTGCTCCGACTTTGTGAGGAATTCTGTCAAAGATGCATCTTGTGCCATGAAAATACGGGCAAAGCAATAATCAAAAAATGCCTCATGTCCGAAAGCATAACGTTTTTCATCAAACGAAAGCACACCCTCCGACGCCATCGCGTTAAGGTAATAGGACGGGAATTGATCTAGCGTCTCCTTCGACACTGAAAGTTGCTGTGATGTAGTCATTTTATCACACAACATCTGAATTATGTTCATCCAACAGTCTGATGAGGAAGTGGCACGATCCTTAACTGTCCGGCGTTTTTCGTCCCAGTAGTGATCAAATAAATCTTTTGTTGAGAAGAACGGCGGTTGTGAGTCGGGATTGTAATTCGTATCAAGGAACAAGGAGAGATTCTGCGGAAGGCAGAGCAACTCCAGTTGCTTTGCATCAAATAGCTCAGATTTGAAACGGCTATTCCTGAGCACTGGTTTTACTTCATCCAGAGAAAAATCTGTGACGGTGACTTTGGCAGAGTCTTTTGCAAAAGGGCGGCGCAAACGATGATCGTTTTCCCAATCAAACTCTCGGCAGACAACCACGACGTGAAATTTCACTCTATTGCGTAACCCCTTTGCCTCGTCTAAAAGGTCTTCCACAACATCAAAGAAATCCGAACTGCGGCCAGAAGTTGTGCTGACGGCGTCGAGTTGATCGATAACGAGAACCGCCTCACTTGACCTGGCCTCAGCCGCTGTCGCCAACACGAGTACTGGCGATTCTTCGAGGTTAAGCTGTTCGCCCAATTTTTTGGTTGATGATACCGGCTTTATGCGGTCCAGCCGAAAGGCAAGTACAGCAGTATCACTGCTTTGACGGAGGGTTTCTACAAATTCGATTACGCATCCCGTCTTTCCGCCCCCGGCCTTGCCGGTGAGAACGCAGTTGCAACCCCTCTTATTTTCTTTGAGCTTGGCAATGAGTTCCTGAGTCGAGGAGCGAGGAATAAGAGAGTCTTGAATCAGATTTCGTCGTGTGACTTCGAGATAACGATCAGTTGCTTCGTCAATGAGCGAAGGGGCGTCATTTGGTTTGGTAAGTTGCCTCAGTGTGAACCCCTTGCTTTGAAGGTGCGAAATCAGATCCTTGCGGCTGATGTCCTTATGGATTGAATCTTCAGCAAAGCTGCGGAGTGCATCACAAACGTTATTTGGTTTAGCGAGGAACCGTACCGACAAAGATGGCCGAACCTGTTCTTCAATGCCTCTCTCATCAATTGTACGGACTTCGATTCGTTGGAGTATCGAGTATGTCTTGGCTGTATCTGTGTTGTGCCAGATATTTTTGAGTGTTTGGAGAGCTTTCTTTTGGATATCAGAGTTCACAAACTTGGATTCAAACTCCTCTAGATTATTTGCTTTCACAGCCCCCTCTGTTAGCTTTCTTAACTCCGGTGCATCGCTCCCCGAAACAAAAACAAACTGTGTGCTATCTTTTGCAGAAAGTTGATCGAACATCGTCCGTAGCAGGTCGCTAAAGGCAGACAGATTCCACTTGCCACTTGGATGACTGATCTTTACTTGGTGAAGCTCTTGATAGCCTCCAACAGTGATTACAAACTCGGCTTTATCGACCGTCGGGTCCTCAATTCGGATATTATCGGCTTCTTCATTAATGATACGTACAAGCTGAGAGACCGTCCACCATTGTTCGTAGCGATTTCCAAACTTGTTAGCGGGTCCGCCAGGCAATGGCATCGCTATTTCCTCTCTGAGTCCGGGGTAGCAAAGTCAATCGAATTCGCCCTATAATATAGTGAACTCATGTGCATCTATCAAGGGGCTATACTGCACGGCGCACGTCAATTTTCCCCGTCACCGCAGCGGAGATCAGAGCAGTTCGGCGTTCCTTGAGCAGCCCAATCGCCGTTTCACATTTTTCGATGAGCGCGTCGATCTTCTCGGTTTCTCGGTCGAGAAATGTGGCGATTTGCTTTTGTTCTTCAAGTGGTGGCACGGAAATACTGATATTGGCGATGTCACTAGCATTGGTCGCAGGATAGCTGACGCCAACGGATTGGGCAACCACTGTCTCCACAAAAAAGGGTGCCTGTAGCAAATAAGAGCAATATGCCGGTTTCAATTCGTCGCGGGGAGATACCACGCAGAAACCCGTTGATACAACCAGATCCTCGGCACTTCCTTTTACGGACGCAATCGCCCGAAGGTATGTTCTGACAGTTGATACGATTGCATCTCCTTTTCGTACCAAACGCCTTGCACGAGAAGGCGCACTTGAAAATCTCATTCTCTCTGTTTTAGTAATGCCCGACCCTTCTGATACACTGCCAATGTCAACGTAATCAAATTCGTAATCTGGGTCTGTGCTTTCGGGCAACACGCTTCTATTGATATGCGATAGATGTTTGAGGGGTTTCAAATCCCACCCCGCCGGCACCTCCCCCAACCACGTAACCCCACTCGCCTTCATCTTCGCATTCGGATTCAATCCTTTGGTGACGGCATTCGAGATGACCGCCTGCCGCTTTTCCCGAAGCAGTGCGATCAGGTGCTCTTGCTTGTCAACGAGCGCGTCGATCCTCTCGGTTTCTCGGTCGAGGAATGTGGCGATTTGTTTTTGGTCTTCGAGTGGTGGAACGGAAATACTGATCTTGGCAATGTCACTGGCATTGGTCGCAGGATAGCTGACGCCAACGGATTGGGCAACCACTGTCTCCACAAAAAAGGATGCCTGTAGCAAATAAGAGCAATATGCCGGTTTCAATTCGTCGCGGGGAGATACCACGCAGAAACCCGTTGATACAACCAGATCCTCGGCACTTCCTTTTACGGACGCAATCGCCCGAAGGTATGTTCTGACAGTTGATACGATTGCATCGCCTTTTCGTACTAGACGTCTTGCACGAGAAGGCGCACTTGAAAATCTCATTCTCTCTGTTTTAGTAATGCCCAACCCTTCTGATACACTGCCAATGTCAATATAATCAAATTCGTAATCTGGGTCTGTGCTTTCGGACAACACATTTCTATTGATATGCGCCAGATGTTTGAGAGGTTTCAAATCCCATCCCGCCGGCACCTCCCCCAACCACTCAACCCCACTCTCCTTGTACTCCGCATACTTCCGAAAATTCATTCGTCGCCCTCCACGGCAGACTCGCATTGCAAGTAAAACTCTTGCAGTTTGGCTTTTAGCAGTTGCTTGTCGGGCAACTGCATCTGGTATTCGGCAATCAAGGCCGGCGAGAGGGTCCGGTTGAGCGCGTACTCGACGACCTCTTCGTCTTTGCTCGCACACAGCAGGACACCGATCGATGAGTGTTCGTGCGGCTTCTTCACATCGCGGTCCAAAGCCTCTAAGTAAAAACTGAGCTTGCCCAAATACTCCGGCTCGAACCGTCCCACCTTGAGTTCAAACGCGACCAAACAGTTGAGCTCGCGATGAAAAAAGAGCAGGTCGAGCGCAAAATCGCGATCGCCGACTTGGACGGGAACCTCGGCCCCCACAAAACAAAAATCCTGCCCCAGCTCGACCAGAAAATCCCGCAACTTGGCAATGAGTGCCCGCTGTAAATCAGCCTCGGCGTGGTCGCCCGGCAAGTCGAGAAACTCCAGCAAATAAGTGTCTTTGAGCACTCTGTGGGCTGCTGGATGCAATTGTCGCACCGCTGGTGAGACTTTTGGCGGGCTGAGCACGGTTCGCTCGAACAAGGCTCCGCGAAACTGGCGCTCTAGTTCCCGTTTGCTCCATTTTTCGCGGATCGCCGTTTTCAGGTAAAACTCGCGTTCTTCCGGGGTTTTACTCTGCGACAGGATGATGAGGTTGTGCGTCCACGGCAATTGTGTCACCAGTGGTGACACTTTTTCATCGCCCCGATAAGTCGCGTAAAATTGCCGCATCCGAAACAGATTCGCCCGCGTAAATCCACGCAATCCGGGCTGCGTCGTTTTGAGGTGGTTCGCCAGTTGCTTGACGACCCCCTCACCCCAAGCGGCGGACTCCAGCTTGGCATGAATATACGCCCCGACCTGCCAGTACAGTTCGACCAGCATCGAGTTGACCGTCGAGTACGCGCGCTGTTTGGCCGCGGCAATCATCTGAACGACCTCATCGAAGTCGCGCTTACGGATCACGTCGTTACGCATGGGAGAGTCCTCCGATCATTTCGACAATGCGATCGGTCACGTCTTTCAATTCCGCGTCGATCTCGTCCAATGCACGGGGCGGTTTGAACACGTAGAAATGGCGATTGAAAGGGATTTCGTAGCCCACGGTTGTTTTGCGGTGATCGATCCACGCTTGGGGAACGTGCGGCAGGACTTCGCGTTTGAAGTAGGCGTCAATGTCCTCCCGCAACGGCACGTTCTCATAGTCGCGCAATTCCGGGTCGGGTTCTGGCTCGCCCTTGCGGTTGGTGCAAACATCGGCACTTTCGTCCGCTTCGCTGAGGGCTTGCCAGATCAATTTCAGTTGGGCCGCCGTGACGTTCACCCGTGCCTTTGCAAAGGCGTCTGTGAGAATGCCCGTGAACACATCGCGGTTTTTGTATCGCTGGTTGCGGTTGAGCGTCTGAAGGGCCGTGAGAACGCGCTGTTGCTGTTCTTCTGGCAACCGCGCAAACCCTCGCCCAGCTTTGAGGACTTCAAGGCGGTCGTCGCTGGCCTGAAAGTTGCGCTTGAGCGGGCGCTCAATGGTGATGCGTTGATAGCCAAAGTCGGTATTGTCAAAAATCTGTACGCGGCCTTCCACATCCTCAAAATCGCCGAACAGTTGCGTAATCTGTGCGATCTGTTCGTCGGATATTTGCTTGCGCTTGCTGCCGAGACTTTGGCGCATGGGCATGTGGAAATCCGTGGCGTTGATCAGTTGGACTTTGCCCTTGCGCGGCGGCGTCTTCTGGTTGGTGATGATCCAGATGTAGGTCGCAATGCCTGTGTTGTAAAACATATCGGTCGGCAGCGCAATGATCGCTTCGAGATAGTCGTTTTCAATGATCCAGCGGCGGATTTCGCTCTCCCCACTGCCGGCACCGCCGGTAAACAGGGGCGACCCATTGAGCACGACGGCCAAGCGGGACAGGTCGCCATCCCGATTGAACTTTGAGATCATGTGCTGCACAAAAAGCAGCGACCCGTCGCTGACGCGGGGGAGGCCGGCACCAAAACGACCGCGATAGCCGAGGTGCTGGGCCTCGTCTTTAATAGTGGATTCGACCTTTTTCCATTCCACGCCAAAGGGCGGATTGGATAGCATGTAGTCGAATTTTTCGTTGGCAAGGCCGTCGTCGGTGAAACTGTTGCCGGGATGGATGTTTTTGGCGTTTTGCCCCTTGATGATCATATCCGATTTACAAGTCGCATAGCTCTCGTCGTTGAGTTCCTGCCCATAGACAATGAGACTAGCGTGTGGATTGAGTTCCCTGAGGTACTCTTCGGCCACCGAGAGCATCCCACCCGTGCCACAAGCCGGATCGTACAGGGTGCGAATGATGCCGCGTTTGGTGAGCGTGTCGCCATCTTCGAGGAACAGGAGATTGACCATCAGGCGAATGACTTCGCGCGGGGTAAAATGCTCGCCCGCGGTCTCATTGCTCTGCTCCGAAAAGCGGCGAATGAGTTCTTCAAAGATGTAGCCCATTTGCAGATTGGAAACGCGGTCGGGATGCAGATCGGCTTGGGCAAAGCGGCTGACGATCAGGTAGAGCATGTTGTCGCGGTCGAGGCGGGCGATTTGTTCGGGCAGCTTAAAGCGGTCGATGAAGATGTCGCGCACGTCGTGGGAAAAACCGTTGATGAGGTTGTTCAGGTTCGCGGCGATATTGTCCGGGTCGTCGAGCAAGGTTGCAAAGGTAAAGGGACTGGTGTTGTGAAAGTTGTGCCCGCTGGCCATGTTGAGCGCGGTTTCGCGCATGGTGTCGTCCATGGTGTCGGGCAGGATTTCCAACTGGGCTTGCACCGCACCTTTGGTCGGCACCAACACGCAGTCGAGCCGGCGCAGCACCGTGAACGGCAGCACCACCTTGCCGTATTCCGATTGCTTGTAATTGCCGCGCAGCAGTTCGGCGATGGACCAGATAAAGCCGATGTGTTCGCCAAAGTCTGTACGCATACTTGAACTGTTGAGTTGGGTCATATTTTGTCGAGCGAAGGACTGGTATATGTACTACACTCGGAGGGCGGTTGTATAGAATACGGCGCGTTCTTCAGCACAACTTCTCCACTTCGTCCACCACCTCTCGCACCGAGTTCAGCACTTTGTACGCAGGCGAAAAGTCGCCGTGTTGCGACAACGCATTCGGCACGACCAACACGCGCAACCCAGCCTTTGCGGCCGCAGCGCATCCCCGCGCAGAATCCTCCACGACGACACAGGTCTCAGGCTCTAACCCATGCAGTTGCATAGCCGTCAAATACGCATCGGGATGGGGCTTTGCTTCTTTGTAATCTTCCCGCGTGACCACAAATTCGAAAAACTGGAGCAGATTCGTCTGGGCGTGAATGATGTCAAAGTGATCCTTCCGCGACCCGGTCACCACCCCCATGAGCACGCAACCGTGTAATGCTCTGAGCGTCTCCACCACTCCGTCCAAAACCCGCACCCGTTCCCGCAACAACGCGCTGTACCGCGCATTGCGCTGCAAGCGCAATCGATCAATTAATTCCGCATCTTGATCGGGCAATAGGTCAAATACGCTTTGCCCCTTTTGCAACGACTGGTCGACAAAATCCTCCTGCGTCAGCTCAATACCCTGCGTTGCCATGACCTCCCGCCCGGCCTGAAAGTACAGTCCTTCGGTATCGACCAGCACTCCATCGTTGTCCCACAAAATGGCGCGAATCACAAGTTCCTCTTCGTTCATAGCTAGGCGAAAAACTCCCCAACCCCACACCTAAAGCCCTCTACTGCTCCCACCCCTTCTAAGGTCTCCCGCTCGGTCAGGGTCTGCACGTCCTGCAACGACCTGTACACGGAAACCGCGCTGCTTTTGGGGTCTGCGATCCACACTTGATCCGCGCCGGCCGCGAGATAATCGCGCACCTTGTCCAACACGTCGCTTGCGCTGTCATTGGGAGAGAGCACTTCCACCGCCAAGTCTGGAGCACCTTCCCAGAAGCTGTCGGGTACGCCCGCAGCGGGGATGCGCTCGTTTAGCACGAAGGCGACATCGGCCGCACGCACGGTATCGGGATGGGTCGCCAGTTTGAAGCCGGTTTCCGCGGCAAACACCAGCCCAATGCCTTGCTGTTCCGCCCAATTGCCCAGCAACCGCCCTATGCGATGGCCCATGACGCCGCGTTTGCCGCCTGTCGGGCTCATCCTTACTACCTCCCCGCGCATCAATTCACAGCGGTAGCCGTCGCCTTGCAGGTACATAAGGCGGTCGGCTGTCACGAGATTATTAATGGTTTCCATGAGCGAACTCTCTTTCGCGTCAGCGCACAACCGCGATTTTGTCCCTCACTAGCAGGGTGCCTTCGGGAGAGTGGATCGCATAGATATAGACGCCGTTGCCGACCAGTGTATCGGTATGGTTGACCCCGTACCACAGCACCTCGTTGGCCACGGCCCCCAAGCGCCGTTGTGCGTCGTCGTCCTCAATTGCTTCCCACACTAGATCGCCCGCTGGCCCAAAGACCCGCACCGCGGACTTGAGGGGCACACCGCTGAAGCGGAGCACGCTGCCGTTGCCGATGCGGAAGGGGTTGGGAAAGACCGCGATTTTCGACTGCGGCACTAGGCGCAAATGCTGGAAGACGCGGTTGTCGGCCTCGCTGACCTCGCCGATTTGTCCTTCTGCATCGACTTCGATCAAAAAGACCATCTCGCCAAATCGCTGCCAAGGAATGTGCACGTCCGCGCTCGCGCCCGGGGCCAATCCCTCCGAGGCCGTCGGTGCGCGGTGGATGACCTCGCACCGGCTGGAGTCCAGCGCACACCGCGAGACCCGCACCGAGAAGCTGCTGGCGACCGCGCCCAGCCCGATGTTGCTGACGCGGACGCGGAGATCGTCCGTGCGGTCGCCGCGCAGGTCGCCGGTGAAGACCGCCAAGTTCGGCGTACCTTCCCCCAACCCGTATTCGGCCAACGTCGCCACGGTTAGCTGGGTGGTGCGGCGCACCAGTTCCCAGTTGATGCTATCGGGCAAGTCGACGACCGAGTGGTATTGCGAGTTGATGCGGTAGCGGCCCTCGCGGACCCCGTACGTCGTCGAGTCCGTGGGCAGGTAGTTTTCAATGCCGAGAATCGCGTCGTAGCCCCGCGACCAGAACGGCGCGTGGTCGCTGAGGCGCGCCCCCCCGTCTTCGAGCAAGTCGATGTTCAGATCAATGGCATAGCGTTCGGCCACGGACGCCATCTGATCGCCTAGCCAGCGCGAGCCTAAATTCGTCACGATCTCCAGCCGCTGTTGCAAGTCGTTGAAGCCGATCATGTCGAAGTTGAGGACGCCGAGGATCGGGTCGTCGCGGGCAGCAGCTAAAGTGACATACGCTTGGCTGCCCAACAGGCCTAGCTCCTCGCCCGACCAAGCGATAAATAGGATGGACCAAGGGAAGCGCTGTCCGGCCAGCAGCCTCGCGCTCTCTAGGACCAAGGCCACGCCGGTGGCATTGTCGTCGGCGCCAGGCGCGGGGTCGCGTTGCCAGTCCCACCCCCCGGACGAGCGGGTGCCCGTGGCGTCGTAGTGGGCGCAGACAATGTAGTAGCCAGATGCCGGATCAGTGCCCGGCAGCGTACCAATGACGTTGTACGCGGTGGTGTCGATCGGTGCTTGTCCTGCGTTGCCCCGCCGCGCCGTGTGGGAGATGACGCGCCGCGAGTCAATGGGGAAGGACTGCAGCTCGACCGCCTCGTGGCCGAGGGCCGCGGCCAGTTGCGAGCGGATGTACTCGGTTGACTCGAGTATCTCTGGATGCACGGCAAAGCGGCTGCGGCTGTTGCCGGGGACGCTGCCCAACGCCGGGTCTTTCAGAGCGAGGGCTTCGACGTGGGCCTGCAAGCGCTCGGCGGCGACTTCCTCGATAAGGGCCGCCACAGCCGGCGCGGCCGTTTGCAGCCGGGCCTTGGGTACGCGGCGCGGCGCACCCAACCACCCGTCTAGGCTGTAGTTGTTGGGCAGCGGCCAGAGGAAGTGGGAGGCCTCGTGCAAGTGGGCGTTCTGCCCCACCCGCAAGAGCACCCATTCACCCCCCCCAGCAAAGACCAGCTCAACGCCTTGGGGCAGCGGCAGATGGAGGTGATCGGCAACAAAGTAGCGATCGCCCGCCTGCGGCCTGTCGAGGCAGAGGATGGCAAACCCTCGCCTTGTGAACTCGGCGACCGCGCCTTCGCTGGCCTCGACAAAAGCCACGCTCCGCGCCACGTAGCGCACCTGCTCGCTCAGCGCGGCGATCGCAGTTAGCTCGTTTGGCGAGTTCCAAGACACGCCGACCAAGGGCCAATCGGCCGAGGCGAATCCGCTAAAAATAAAAAAAAGAGAGGCGCACAACGCCCCTTTAAGTGAGTTCATGGCTAGCTTACTTGTTGAGAAACAAAATGTTAGGGAACCTACTTTGCGGGTCTGGTCCTGTCAAGAACAAATATATAACGTTTGCTCGCTTGCTTGACCACCTAAGTACGACCCCTAATTTTCGTTAGAAGCGGTCTGCAAACCCTCGGCGAACCGCGTTGAGCAGCGGTTGAGCGGCCCTCGGGGGGAGCGTTTTTCGAGGGCGAGACGCCCGCGATCCTCGATTGTTTTCTACCTTACTACACGACACCAGCCCTCAGCCTGCCAAGGATCGAGGGCATCTTGCCCTCGTCGAGGACGGGACGCCCGCGATCCCGGACCCAGCGGAAACCGCAGAAAAGGCGTACTCAAAGGTGGCGTGTACTAAGGTTTTCTACACACAGGGGACGATACCCAGAATTTTTAGACCGCTTCTTAGGTACGCGGCTAGGCTGGTACAAGGACAACCGCAAGGGTTGCCTAGAGGGGCCGATCTGGCGTCGCGCATAGCACCCATAAGCGAAAACTCTTGTCGCAACTCAGCGCGTTTTTTCTGTTGCCCCGGCCGGTCAACGGCCTGATCACCGCCCTCTCGGTCGGCATTGGCGCTTTGACCGCAGACCAAGCCCCCGCTTGGCCCGCCCTTCTGCTCGCCGCCCTTTCTGCCGCGTTAATCAACGGTGCCGGCAATGCCTTCAACGATTTGCTGGACCTAGACATCGACCGCATCAATCGCCCCCTGCGCCCCCTGCCGGCCGGCCGCCTCAGCCCGAGCGCGGCCCGAATGCAAAGCCTGCTCCTCGCCCTCGCCGGCTGCGCGCTCGCGTTCTTGCTCAGCCCTTGGCATGGGCTAATCGCCCTCGTCGTTGCCGCCTTGCTTGCTTTCTATAGTATCTCCTTAAAAAACAGCCTGCTGTGGGGTAATGTACTCGTCGCCTTGGCCGGGGCCAGTGCCTTTCCCTACGGTGCCTTGGCGGCCGACGATATAGGGCGCTCGTGGATTCCGGCGCTCTTTGCTTTTCTCTTTCACTTGGGGCGAGAAATCGTCAAGGACCTCGAAGACGTCGCCGGCGATCAAATCCGCGGCGAGCGCACCTTGCCCCTTTCTTGGGGACGCGCCCAAGCTGCGGTGCTGGCAGCCTTCGTTTATCTGCTGTTGGTAGGGTTTACTTGGATGCCGTTTTTCACGGGCCTCTACGGCGCACTTTACGCGCTCGCATTGCTGCCGGTCCATGCCTTGGTCGGCTACGTCCTCTGGCAATTGTATCGCCAACGCGCGATACTGACCGACGACCGCCTCGGCCGCTTGCTCAAAGTCGGCATGTTCTTGGGGCTTGGGGCCATTGTCGTCGGCGAAGCTAGCTAACCGCGTCCTTGCCGATCTTCAACCTGACGCAACCAGGGGTACACTTCAATCCTGAGCCAGAGCAACAAGTTGCTTCGAGCGGACCTCGGCCTGATATTGGTTAGCACCGCTATCAAAGGAGCTGAAGGTGAAAATTACCGATGTCAAACCCATTCCCATCTGCTACGGATCGCGCAACTACCTCTTCGTCAAAGTCGAGACGGATGCCGGCTTGTACGGCGTCGGCGAGTTTGGCATTACCTGGAAGGAACAGGCCGGCATCGGGGCCATCGAACACATGAAGCGCCACATCATCGGCTTGGACCCGCTCAATACCGAATACATCTGGCAACTGCTCTTCCGCGTCGATTTCTTCCCCGGCGGCCGGATCAACGCGGCCGCCATGTCGGCCATTGACATCGCGCTGTGGGACATCAAGGGCAAGGCCCTCGGGCAACCCGTGTACATGCTCTTGGGCGGCAAGATGCGCGAGCGCGTCTTCTGCTACACCGGCATTGGCGGCAAGACGCCCGCAGACACCGCCCGCACCGCCCAAGAGCGGGTCGCTGAGGGCTGGAAGTACCTGCGGATGTCGGTCTTTGACCGCGACGGGATCCTCGAGCCGCGCACGGCCGTCCGCGACTCCATCGCCCACTTCGCGGCCGTGCGCGAGGCCGTCGGGCCGGAGGTCGAAATCTGCATTGACGTCCACACCCGCCTCGACCCGCCCGACACCATCCGCCTCGGTCGCCAGCTCGAGGAATACGACCCCTTCTTCATCGAGGATCCGCTGCGCTGCGAAAACCCCCAGACCTATCGCCAAGTGCGCCAGCACGTTAGCTGTCCGCTGGCCGTGGGCGAGCACTACGCGACCAAGTGGGAGTTTCGGCAGATGATCGAAGAGGAACTGATGGACTATGCGCGGATTGACCTGTGCATCGTCGGCGGGCTGACCGAAGCGCGCAAAGTGGCCAACTGGTGCGAGACTCACTACATCAAGATCGTTCCGCACAATCCCCTCGGCCCGGTCTCGGCCGCAGCCTGCGCCCATCTCGACATTGCCTGCGACAATTTCGCCGTGCAGGAGGGTGGCCTCGTGGGCCATCCCGTGATGGAGGACCTCTTCCCAGTGCAACTGCCCTACGAGGCCGGCTGCCTCTTGCCGCCGGCTCGCCCCGGCTTAGGCGTGGAGTTCGACGAAGAAGTTGCTCAACATCACGCCTTCAAATGGCTCGGCGGCCCGATCCTGCGTCGCGCCGACGGCTCGTTTACCAATTGGTAGTAGAGCTGGCCACCACTACCCCGACAAATTTGTAGGAAACCCGCTATGGACCTATCCCCACCCCGCGGCACCCGCGATTTTTTTCCCGAAGACATGCGCCAGCAGAACTGGTTACTGGGCCATTTTCGCGCTGTGGCCGCCCTGTTCGCCTTTGAAGAATACGACGCTCCGGTCGTGGAATCCGAGGGGCTCTACACGCGCAAGGCCGGCGAGGAAATCACGGACCAGCTCTACAACTTTGCCGACAAAGGGGGCCGCCGCCTAGCCCTGCGCCCGGAAATGACCCCGTCGCTGGCCCGGCTGGTGCTGCAAAAGGGCGGCTCCTTGGCCCTGCCCCTCAAGTGGTTCAGCATTCCCCAGTGTTGGCGCTACGAGCGCATGACCCGCGGTCGCAGACGCGAACACTATCAGTGGAACATGGACATTGTCGGCGTGTCTGCTGTGACCGCAGAAGCCGAGTTGCTCGCCGCCCTCACCACCTTTTTCGCGGGCCTCGGCCTCGGTCCCGCAGACATCGGCATTAAAGTATCCAATCGCAAAATTCTCCAAGGGCTGCTCGACGGCCTCGGTGTACCCGACGACCGCTTCGCCCCGGTGTGCGTCCTGATCGACAAATTGGAAAAAGTGCCGCGCGCGGCCATTGAGGGCGACATGGCGGCCCTGGGCCTAGACCGCGGCATGGTTGACCGCATTGTCGAGGTCCTCTCCTTGGACGAACTCGACCCGATAGCCGCCGCAATCGGGACCGACCATCCCGGTATTGCCGAATTGCGCCGGCTCTTCGACTTAGCCGCTGATTACGGCTACGCCGACTGGCTCTCTTTTGAGGCGAGTCTAGTGCGAGGGCTGGCCTATTATACGGGTATTGTCTTTGAGGCTTTTGACCGCGGCGGCGATCTGCGCGCCATCTGCGGCGGGGGCCGCTACGACCGTCTGCTTTCGGCCTTTGGCGGCAAAGATGCGCCGGCCTGCGGTTTTGGCTGCGGCGACGCGGTCATCGTCGAATTCCTCAAGGACAAAGGGCTGCTGCCCGCTGTCCCCAAGGCCGTGGACGACCTAGTCTTTGCCTTCAACGCCGACCTGCGCCCGGCCGCCATGGACGTGGCGGCCCGCCTGCGGCAGGCCGGCCGCTCGGTTGACTTGATCCTCGAAGACAAAAAAGTCCGCTGGGCCTTTCGCCGCGCCGACCAGAACGGTGCCGCTCGGCTGGTCCTGCTGGCCCCCGACGAATGGGCCAACGGTCAGGTGCGGATCAAAACCCTATCCACCGGCGTCGAGGAAAACGTCCCTCTCGACCAGTTGACCGGAACGAGACGCGCATGAAAATTGGCCTCTGCGCTTGGAGCTTTACTGGCACTCACAAAGAAGCCGGCCGCGCCATTGACCCCCACACCCCTGAGGGCCTGACGCACTTGGCCCGCGACAACGGCCTCCACAGCGTCGAATTCGCCGCCCAATGGCTGGGCGATGGCTCGCCCGAGGAGCAGGCGGCCTTTGCCGAGACGCGCGCCAACCTCGATCTGTTTTTGGACACGGGCGGCGACAACTACGCCGCAGATATTGCGCCGCTGCGCCAAGCCATTGAGACAGCGCACCAAACCGGGGCCCGCGCCGTGCGCACGACCGTCAGCCGCATGGTCGAAGGCGACCGCACTGAATATGGTGCGGAGGGAATGCGGGACTACGTCGAAGCCTTGGTACAGCCCTTCAAAGAAGTCATGCCACTCGCCGAAGAATACGGCATTCCAGTGGGCATTGAAAACCACCAAGATCTGTGTTCTTGGGAATTGCTGTCGCTGTGTGAAAAAGTCGGCAGCCCCCAGCTCGGCGTCACCATGGACGTGGGCAATGCCCTTGCCGTCGGCGAGCATCCCCTGTCTTTTGCCGAGCGCGTCTTGCCCATCCTCAAACACGTCCACATCAAGGACTACGCGGTGCATCCCACGCCCTCGGGCTACCGCCTCAAGCGTTGCGCCATTGGCGACGGGGTCGTGGATTGGCCGCAGATAATGGCACTCTTCGACCGCGAGGCTCCGCAAGTCCAAGGCTGCATTGAACTCGGCGCGAGCGTCGCCCGCCACATCCGCCTTTTGGAAGAGGACTGGTGGGCAACCTTTCCCCCAAGACCGCTTCCAGAGACCATCAACGCCATCCGCACTCTGCATCAGGCGGCTGGCGATCCCGACGATTGGCAGACGCCACACGAGCGCGGAGAGAGTGGCAAGATGCGGGTTGCTTATGAGATGGAGCAGTTTGAGCGCTCGGTGGCCTATGTAAAGGAATCCTTGTAAGCTATTCTTTAAGCCCTTTCACCCGAAAGCTCAAACCATGCCCGACCGCCCCAACATCCTTTTCATAATGTCCGACCAGCTCATCGCCGCCCTGACCGGTGCCTACGGCCATCCAGTCGTCCAGACCCCGCATCTGAATCGCCTCGCGGCCGAAGGCGTCCGCTTTGACGCTGCCTACACTCCTTTCCCCTTGTGCGCCCCAGGCCGCGCCTGCATCACCAGCGGACGCCACGCCTCTGAAATTGGTGCTTGGGACAACGGTGCGCTTTTGGCCGCGGATGTGCCGTCGTACGCCCACTACCTCAGCAACGCAGGCTACGACACTGTGCTCTCGGGCAAAATGCACTTCGTCGGCCCGGACCAGCTCCACGGCTTCCACCGCCGGCTGACGACCGACATCTACCCGCCCGACTTCTCGTGGGTCAAGGAAGAGTGGATTCGCATTAAGGAGACGAAGGGGGACGACTACGAGGAGGTCATGGGCAACCGCCCTACGTACAACGCCGGTGGCTACATCGGCCAAGCCGTGCAGGTCAACTTCTGGCACAATGCCCTTAGCTACGACGAAGAAACGCACTTCCGCGCCGTCGAGTACCTCCGCGCCCAACGCGGCGATACCCCCTTCTTGCTCTGCGCCTCCTTCCACCATCCGCACGAGCCATTCCACCCGCCGCAGGCGTACTGGGACCGCTACGCCGACGCCGAGATCGCCATCCCCGAATTTCCCGACCATCTCGATGAGACCTATTCGGCACTGGATCGCTGGCTCAACGCCTACCACGGCACCCGCCGCTTCAACCTGCGCGATCCAGCGAGCCTGCGCCGTCTGCACCGCGCGTACTACGGCTTGGTGACGTACCTCGACGACAAGGTCGGCGGCCTGCTGGCGACGCTGGAGGAAACGGACCTGCTCGACAATACGGTTGTGGTCTTTACCTCTGACCACGGCGACATGCTGTGCGAAAAGGAAATGGTGCAGAAGCGCTGTTTTTACGAGTGGTCTTGCCGCGTCCCCCTCATCGTCCGCTTCCCCGACCAATGGCAGGCCGGCACCACTGTCGAGACGCCGACCTCACTCCTCGACCTGCTGCCGACGTTTTGCGAGTTGGCCGGTGTAGAGGCGAGCTTGCCCCACGACGGCACCAGCCTCCTGCCGATCATTGAGGGCCACAGTGCCGACCGCCACATCTTCGCCCAAGCCCACGAAGCGGTGGGCGCGCCCTGCATCATGATCCGCGAGGGCCAGTTCAAATACAATTACATCCACGGCCACCCGCCCCAGCTTTTTGACTTGGAAAGCGATCCCGGCGAGTGGAACAACCTCGCCGGTGCAGCCGCGTACGCCGCAACTGAAACGCGCCTGCGCGGGCTAATCCTCGACCGCTTTGACCCCGATAAAATGGCTGCCGACAACCTCGACAGCCTCTACCGCCGCCGCCTAATCCGGGACGTGATGTACAAGCACGACGCCTCGTGGAACCACCATACGACCTTCGATCCGCGGCGAGGGGCGCTGGACCAGTATCGCCGCTAAGCAAGCGCGTTGCGCCCCGAGCTGTTGGTAGCTATGGGTGGGGCGAAGCAAGGACCAGCAGAGTACAAAACCCAAATTCAGAGCTTCACTGCAGAGTGATAATGGTGAAAAAACTGACGATTCCTCGTCTCAAGATAGAGGCCGCTGAGTTCGCTGCCCAAGAATCTACCCATGCGGAATCATCTCTTTTTGGCGTGACCGATGGCAAGGCAGTCGGCACTTATTTAGAGCAAAAATTTCAAGCGTATCTCCACAAAAAATATGATTACATCGAAGGATCTTCAGCTAAGGGAATTGATTTTCCTGAGTTGAATGTGGACATTAAAGTCACCAGTATTAGGCAGCCTCAATCTTCTTGTCCTTTCGAGTCGGCACGACAGAAAATTTACGGTCTCGGATACAACCTACTTGTATTCGTATATGAGAAGTCTGACGACGAGCGGACAAAGACAGGATGCCTAGATATTCACCACACAATTTTTGTCGATACGTCGCGAACCGCAGATTTTCAGACGACAAGTGGCATCTTGAGAATTCTTGAGAATGAGGGAAATTTCGACGATATGCTCGCTTTCTTTGCTGAGAGAATGCTTCCGCTCGACGATATTCAAGCACAGACACTTGCGGAGGAAGTGCTGGCTAATCCCCCTCAAATCGGATACCTGACCATCTCTAATGCGCTTCAATGGCGACTTCAATATAGCCGTGTGATTCAGCAAGCGGGAATAGTTATCGGGATCGAGACATTATGAACAAAAGAAAAGAATTTGGCGACTTTCAGACTCCTAGAAAGTTGGCAACTAAGGTAACAGCCCTAGTTGCTGATATTTATGGGAACCCCGACTTAGTCGTTGAACCAACAGCAGGGATCGGTGCATTCCTCAAAGCGTCAAAAGCTCAGTGGGGTAGAGAATGTCAATATGAGGGTTACGAGATTAATCGAGACTATGTAGTCCAAGCATCCGAGACACTAAAAACATGTGGAGTTAAACTTTTCCAGCGGGATTTTTTTACCCTAGACTGGAAGCAGGTACTCAACCGAACAGCAGCAGGCAGAGTCTTGGTGATTGGCAATCCACCTTGGGTTACAAACTCTGAACTTGGACTTTTAGGTAGTCAGAACCGACCCAAGAGGACCAATTTTCAGCGGTTGCGTGGCTTGGATGCCCGCATGGGGAAGTCTAATTTTGACATTGCAGAATGGATGCTTATCCAACTGATTGAAGCAATACCACCTAACGGTGCCGTTGCTATGTTGTGCAAGACAATGACAGCGCGCAAGGTCTTGCGACATTTTTGGAAAACAGATAGAGGACGGAAAGGGTCTTGCCTCTTTCGGATAGATGCCAAGGCATCTTTTGCTGCTGCCGTTGACGCTTGTCTTTTGTTTATCAGTGGCGTACGAACAGACGAGCGAGTTGCAACAATCTATGATGGTCTATGTCTAAAATCTTCTACGAGCCAGTTCGGCTTTATTGACGGCGACTTGGTTTCTGACATCAGCGCATATAAGCAATTTAGAGAGTTTGGCAGCGGATCCCTTGCTTATACTTGGAGATCTGGAATCAAGCACGATGCAGCCAAGGTCATGGAGTTTACTCGCGAGGGTGGATTATACCGCAATGGATTGGGCGAGACGGTCGAGTTGGAAGATCGTTATCTTTATCCATTACTAAAATCGTCGGACCTTGGCAACGGTCGCACTGTACCACGCAAGTCTGTTTTAGTCACGCAGCAGCATATAGGCGATGACACATCAACAATCGAGGGCAAGGCTCCTAAGACGTGGCAGTATCTTATAGACCATGCAGCAACTCTCGACGGTCGCAAAAGTTCGATTTACAAAAATCGCCCTCGCTTCTCCATATTTGGTATAGGTAGATATTCCTTTGCTTTGTGGAAAGTCGCTACTTCGGGCTTATACAAGTCTTTCTCGTTCGCAGTTGTTCCACCATTGGCGAATCGCCCGGTTATGGTGGACGATACTTGTTATTCGATTCCATGTGATACGGAGTCTGAAGCGCGTTTGCTTTGCGATTTGCTCTCATCTGATCCTGCACTTGCCTTTCTGCGATCGTTAGTGTTCGTGGATGCTAAGCGACCGATCACTATCGATGTATTGCGACGTATCTCATTCGTTTCTGTGGCACAACGGCTTGGAAGGCTGGAAGAATTGGAACAATTCATCCATGCGGAAAAACCAAATTTCGCGGCGGAACGACAAATGACCTTGCTCATGGAACCAAAACTAGACTATCCTGTGTGCGCCTACCCCAAATGAGAAACGTGCTCCAATGTCCTGCGCGATGGTCTATTGGGGCCCGCAGTACGAACGCTTTGAAAACATATTCATCCGCTTTGGCGCGGTGGTTGACGTTCGGCATCTACATGGGAAACTCGTTGGCACGGGCGAGCACTTGGATCTATTCGCAGCGGAGAACTTGCCGCCGCTATCCTCCCAACCCCTGTAGCTGCGTTGGCTCTGCGAGGGGCACCACGGGATTTTCCAAAACCCCGATCCCGCCGGAAAAGGTTAGCTGCATCACGTCCCCGACCAACAGCCCCGCCGGCAAGTCGGCCTCGGCAAAGACGATGGGCGTCCCCCAGTAAAACGCCAGCAGGGTGCGCGGCGCTAGGGGCAGCCGCCGGAAAAGGTGGCGCTCTAAGTGCAGGAGTCGGCCGGGCATGTTCAGGTTGTTTTGGCCGGTCGCGCCCTTTTTGTAGGCTATGGATTGGCCGTCGCGCAGAATGCGGCACGAGACTTCAACCTCGGCGTCGGCGTACTCGTCGGCCGTAACCAACACTGGCCCTAGGGAAGCGCAGCCGCCAGCCCAGTTTTTGGCTTGGGGCAAGTTGAGGGGATTGGCGGCCTCAATGCCGTTGTCCGTGGCATCGTTGCCGCCGGTGTAGCCCAGCCGCTCTAAGCGGCCTTGGCGCGTCAGGCCATAGACCGACACCAACTCGGTCTCGGGCACTAAGCGCTGGGTATCGGCGGGCCGGGTGATGGGCTGGCCGTGCCCGACGACGGCATCTGGCTCGCCTTTGGCGAACAGTTCGGGCCGTCCGCCGCCGGACACCTCGCGGTACTTCTGGTCGTACACATTGACCGCCTCTCCGGTGGCCTGCTGGGCTTCGATTTCGCGCAACTTGGCACTGACTTGGTGAGTGACGCCGGCCAGCCACACGCGCAGGGCGTGGGGATGATCGGGCGGGCCGCTGACCGGCTTGGTGAGATACGGGTCGCGGGTGCTGCGATTGGCCAACAGCGCGTCTAGCGGCAAGCGGCGCGTAGCCCGTTTTTGCAGGTTCTGAGCGGCCGCCACTAGCCCAATTTTGTCGCCGCCGGCGTCGTAGTAAAGCTGATGCACGGTGCGCGGCCCCGGTGCTGCGCTCGTCAGGTCTAAGACCTCGTCTCCGGCGACGAGGCCCAAGCGCATGCCGTCGTTTGGCTCAATAAATTGCACTAGTCTCACACGTATTACTCCCTACTCAGTTAGTGGTTAGTTATTTCGGGCCGCCGCACCCCGTGCCGGGAAGGCGAGACAGCGGCGATCCAAAGTGCGTAACATCCGTTAGGAGATAAAGAGCGGGGCCGCGGACTTAGGCGCGATGCCAGCCCGCTCGGCCCGCTCAATCAGGTCGAATATAGCGGCTTCGCCGTCGGCTCCGTAGTTGAGCGTGTGCTGGTTGACGTACAAGTTGATGTGCGCCTGCACGACGCCTTCGTCCATTTCTTGGGCGTACTGGCGGACGTAGCCGCGCACGGCCTCGGGGTGGGCATACGCGTACTCCACGCTCTGCCTGAGTGCGCGGTCGAGCCGCTCGATGAACTCGGCCCCGAGGCTGCGCCGCGCCAAGATGCCGCCGAGGGGGATGGGATGCCCGGTGCTTTCCTCCCACCACTGGCCTAAGTCGATGATAGGTTCTAGCCCGCGTTGGGCGTAGGTGAAGCGGCTCTCGTGGATGATGACGCCCGCATCGACTGAGCCTTGGGCGGTCGCGTCCACGATCTGGTCGAAAGGCATAACCGCTAGCTGCTCAATGCTGGGGTCGAACAGCCGCAGCAGCAAGGCCGCGGTGGTCAGCCGCCCGGGAATGGCGATCCGCTTGTGTTTGAGGTCTTCTAGCACCAGTTTCTCCCGCGCTACCAGTAGCGGCCCGCATCCCCTCCCCAAGGCCCCACCCGAGTGCAGCAGGCAGTACTGCTCCCGCAAGTGCGCCAGCGCGTGGAAGGATATTTTGGTCGCGTCGAGCTGCCCCCGCAGCGCCATCTCATTGAGCGTCTCAATGTCGGCCAGCACCTCCTCGCATAGCGGCGCACCGGCGATCTGCCCGTGGACTAGGCCACAAAAGACAAACGTATCGTTGGGACAGGGCGAATAGCCCAAGGTCACGCGCATAGTCCCTCCTGCAAAAGCTGCTGAGCCGCGGCCTGCGCCCTAGCCGCGGCCCGCGGCAAATCCCATTGCTCCCGCGCGCGCTGCTCGACGATGTTGCTCATGGCGCGTACCTCGGCAAAGGGCACTTCGTACAGGGCGCATACGTGCGCGGCCGCCGCCCCCTCCATGTTTTCGCACAAGGCCCCAAAGTGCCGCCCCCTTTCCACCCCCAATTCGTCGGTGCCGGAGCATTCCTGCACGGTGACGAAGGGGCCAATGCGGGCTTCCGGCAACGCGGCCGCCGCCCGCTGCACCCACTGCTCGTCGATGGGAAAGCAATTGTAGTAAGCGCACCCTTTCTCCAGCACTGGAATGCCAATCAGCTCGCCGCCCTGCCAGCCATCTGGCGTCCGCACCCCCAGATCCCCGTAGTATTCCCTGCTGGCCAAGGCCAGCTCCCCGACGCTTGCGCCGCTCTCGGGATACGCCCCGCCCACGCCGACTTGGACGACCCGCCGCGGCCGCTGCGCCTGCAAGTAGCAGGTGAGCGCGTGCGCTGCATTCACCGCGCCGATCCCGGTCGCCACCAAGGTCACTGGCTGTGCGCCAATTTTCCCGCTCACCCATTCGCGCTCGGCGACTTTGCGCTGTACGCGCTCGGCCACGGCCTCCCTTAGGGCAAACTGCTCAAAAGCCGTCGCGCTCAGCACGAGGATCTCTTCCGCGGCCGTCATCGGACACTCCTGTTAAAATGTGGCATAATATACGGTTGACGCAGCCGAGGGCCAGCCGTACAATCCGGCCAAGCACCCTTCCTTGGATAGCCTTATGCACATTTGCCACATCCGCATCTACTCGGTCGCTGTCCCCCGCGTGTACCACACCCACGTAGCTCCCACGGGCGGCCACAGCAAGAATGCCTCGCGCTACTACGTGCTGGAAATCGAGACCAATACTGGCCTGCGCGGCCTCGGCGAAATCTCGGATCTAGAAGATGCGTGGCAAGCGCCGGCGCCGGCGGCCCTGTGCCAGACCCTGACGCCCCTGCTGGCTGGTGCCGACCCGCGCAAACGCCTCCTCGCTTGGGAGCGCGTGGCCGAGGCCCTGCCCGCCAGCGACCACCCGGAATTCCGCCGGCTCGTCGGTGCGGCCGTGGAAATGGCCCTGATCGATCTCGCCGGCAAGTATTACAACGCCCCGGCCCACGCGCTCTTAGGCGGCCAGTACCGGGACGCGCTACCCATCTCTTGGGTCGCGTACATCCGCAGTGCGGATGCGCTGGCAGAGGAAATTCAGGAAAAAGTCGCCGCGGGCTTTAGGGCCTTCAAGCTCAAGGTGGGGGCCGACTTTGACCTCGACTGCGAGCGCGTCCGCGTCTGCCGCCGGATTGTCGGCCCGGAGGCGTACCTCAAGGCCGATGCTTCGGGCGCGTGGGAAGAAGAAGAGGCCATCGAGCGGATCCACGCACTGTCCGCGCTGGGCGTAGATGCGGTTGAGACGCCGATCCAATGCGTCGCGCGCAAAGTGGCCAAGGACCACCCCGAACAGGTCAATGCCGACCCAGACTCGGCAGCCTTGGCCTTGGCGAGGGTGCGCGCGGCCGTGCCCGCCGCCCTCATCGAACACGTCGCCGACTTTGCCGACTCGTTTGCCCTCGCCCTCTTGCGCCACCGGGCCGTGGATGCCTTCAACGTCGCGCCCGTCCAAGCCGGCAGCTTGCACCGCGCCCAGCGGCTGATCCAGCTCGCCGCGGCCGCTGGCGTACCCGTCCTGCTCGGCAGCACGGTCGAGCTCGGCATTGGCACGGCCGCAGCCGTGCATTTAGGCGTGGCCACTAAAGCCGTCTGCGCCCCCTCGGACTTGGTCGGTCCGGGCCTGTTGGCGAGCGATGTCGTTGCGCCGCGCTTGACCTACCGGCAGGGCTGCCTGCGCGCTCCGCGAGGGCCGGGGTTGGGCGTCGAGCTGATGGAGCAGAAAGGAATCCCATGAGCCAACGCCTCTCCTACGCCAGCGCCGGCGTCGATATAGACCAGACCGATGCGGCCAAGCGCACCATGGCCGCGAGTATGGAGACCGCAGACCCGCGCGTGCTCAACCGGATTGGCGCGTTCGCCACCCTGCTCGACGCCCGCTTCCCCGAATACGCCCACCCAGTGCTGGTCCACAAGAGCGAGGAGCCAGGGTCCAAGCAGAAGTTGGCCTTTGCCCACGGTCGCCATCGCGGGGTCTGCTACGACATGGTCAACCACCTCATCGACGATATCATCGTCATGGGGGCCGAGCCAATTTCGATCCAGGACGTCATTGTATGCGGCACGATGGAGGGAACCATCGTCAACGACCTTGTCGAAGCCTTGGCCGACGCCTGCCGCCAACAGGGCTGCACCCTGACCGGCGGCGAGACTTCGGTGCAGCCCGGCGTGATTCCCGACGGCCTCTACGTGCTGACTGCCAGCGTCATCGGCGTCGTCGATAGGGACCACATTATCGACGGCCGCGCCATTGCGGCCGGCGACCAAGTTTTGGCGCTCGCTTCCAACGGCCTGCACACCAACGGCTACACCCTAGTCCGCGCTCTCTTAGACCGGCAACCCGAGCTACTCGCCGCAGACGTGGCCGGCGAACCCTTCCTCGAAGCGGTGCTCAAGCCCCATACCTGCTACTTGCAGGCCGTGCGCGGCCTTTTTGCCGACCCCAGCCTCCACGGCATGGCCCACATCACCGGCGGCGGCCTCCGCGACAATCTCAGCCGTATCTTGCGGCCGGGCCTCAACGCCCGGCTCGACTTGGCGGCCCTACAGATCCCGCCGATCTTCCGCACCTTGCGCGCCGCAGGCGACCTAGACGACGCAGACATGCTGCGCACGTTCAATATGGGCGTGGGCATGGCGCTGGTGGTCGCGCCCGAAGCCGTGGAACAGGTGCTGGCCCACCTAGCGGCCCAAAATTGCCGGGCCTATCGGCTCGGGGAAATCGTCGCTGGCGAGCAAGAGGTTGTGTTGCAGGGGGCGCTCGCTTGGTAGAATTGTCGCCTGAAATTGGATTGTGCGCCCAATGCACACCCCATGCCTAATTTTCTGAAAGGAGCCACGTTATGAACTATCGGTCGATACTGATCGCCTGCTTGGCAACACTGGGCCCGGCCGTTGCTGGCTGGGGGCAAGCCGACGGTAAAATCGCATTTACCTCGCGACGCGAGGGGGCCTGGGACGTGTGGATTATGGATGCAGATGGGAGCGACCCCGTCAATTTAACCCAAGGTCGGCATGGGCGTTGCATTAGCCCCGCTTGGTCTTCAGATGGAACGCAGATCGCCTATCTCGCCTTTAGTAAAGATCCCGCCTCCGTCCGGGTCGATTATTCCATTGGTGACGTCTGGGTGATGGACGCCCACGGCGGCAACTCGCAACAAATGGGCTCGCTAACAAATCCCGGATTTGAGAATCTTATTTGGGCTGAAGACGGAAGTAGCATTTACTACTACATACAGCACCGCTATGAAGTGTTCGTTGTGGCGCTGGACGGCAGTGGCTCCTCACTTATGGATTGGCGGGAGGCGGCTTGGATGGTCAAAGGTTCCCTCGATAGTCGCGGTCGTTCTCCCGACGGAACCAAACTAGCACAAGTCGTGTTGCAGGACTCTGAGGGCGATGCCTACCTAAACCTAATTACCTTCACTTCCGGTGAATGGCCGCAGTCTTATGACCGAGAAGATCTCCTGAATCTGGTAGAAGATTTCCGGGAGATTCCTCTTTCTGATCTACCCTATCAACAAGCAGAACTTGAACCCGGCCAGTTTAGACCAGCCACCCCTGGACCTACTTGGTCGCCCGACAGCATGAGAATCGCCTTCTCTGGCGCTAACGAGCAAGGGCAAGAGGAGGTTTGGGTTGTTGATATAGACGGGAGCAACTTGGTCAATCTGACCGACGGTTTGGGCGGAGATTATCCCGCTTGGCAACCCGTTTCTCCTTCGGCTACTGGGACGAGCGTCGAAGCCCAGTCGTGGGGACGGATCAAATCGCTGCTTTCTCATTAATCGCGCCTCGTCCGTAGGGGCGGTTTGCAAGCCATCCTACGTGCCTTTCTCCACTAACCTGAGAGGAGATAAACTATGCACCGCTTTATCGTAGCTATTTTGCTGTTGGCGGCTCCACACGGGACCCTTGCCTCAACAGGGGAGTTGTTCGCAGAAGCCGACTTTTTCACCCTCGGCCCGGGCATCGGCCTGGGGTTCATTGGTGATACCGGCGTTTTGGGCGATATAGATGGCGATGGGGATGTGGATCTTGTGGTAGGTTGGACTCGTTGGTCGCCACACGTATACGCAGACGATGGAGCCCCGGGAGAGCACTTTCCACACTGGGGCTGGACCGTGGCGTCCAACGATGGCTTGGGTGGCTTGGTCCCCACCCGCGACGTCATGCACGGAAAAAGAGAAGCAGGAGAAAGAAGCGCGCCCATCATTAATATCTGGGGGGACGACTTCGACGGGGATGGACTCTTGGATCTGGCCTTTGAGGAGGAATTGAACCTTGAACTGTGGCACAACCGGGGCGAGGACGGCTTTGCAACCATCCTGCAACTGCCCAACGTGGGTTTAGTTGGCTTAGCCGATGGTGAAGGCGACGGCGATGTGGACTTGTTGGTCATGGAGTATGACGACGAGGCATTGGACAACCACGAGGGGACATCTCAAGCGACCCTGTGGTTCAACGACGGCGAGGCGAAGTTTGTCCGCAGCGATCGGTTCACCCTCGACAGCGAAGAGAGGTTCCTTCCTAGGCTTTGGCCCGCCGAGCAATCATTGGGAGAGGGAGGGGCCTTGCGCCTGCTATGGACCCGAACGTGCTATCAGCAGCTCCAAGGGGCTGGGCCGACGGGGGTTTGGCTGACCCAGCCGTGGGCGGCCAGCGCGGAGCCGCCGCTTTTTCTTGAGTCCATAGTCAACCCCTGTTACTCCACCCCGCTACAGGCCGGTAGCGATGGACAGGTGGATTTAATTGGCATCGCTGAGGCAACCGTTTCCTCCTACGTACACACCTACCGCGGCTTGGCCCTGTGGCGTCTGGACACCTCGGGCGTGGTGGCACACTACACGTTGCTCGGCTCGCAGGTACACGTGCAGGGTCGCCCCCTTGTCAGCGACCTCAACGGCGATGGTCTGCTGGACGTGGCCTTGGTTGATGGCAACTTGGAAACTGAGCCGGCCTTGGTCGTCTTGATCGGCCAGAGCGATGGTATGCCCGTTCTCGAAGGCCGCTACCGGCTGCCGGGCACGGGCAGCGAGGTGCTCGCCGGCGACCTCAATGGCGATAGGGCCGCCGATCTGGTCGTGTTGGGGCAGAATGTGGAAGGCGGTCCTGGCGGGGCTTTCGTCTTTATCAACCAGAACAGCCCACCCACAGCCGTAGCCGTTGAGCCGGCCACGCCGTCGGCCTTTGTCTTGGATGCGAACTATCCCAATCCTTTTAATCCGGCCACGACCATCCCCCTAACGGTGCCTGCCGGTGCCGAGGCTGCGGACGTAGCCATTTACAACCTCTTGGGACAGCTTGTGCGCCAAGTGTGGTCGGGTCCGTTGGCAGCGGGCGAACATCGGCTGACTTGGGATGGTCGAGACGGTCAGGGCCAACTCGTCTCTTCCGGGGTCTATTTGTATCAACTACGCGTGGATGATCAGCTACGCACCCGAAAGATGGTCAAGCTCGAATAGACGATTCGACCATCGATATCCTGCCCCTAAGAAGCGGTCTGAAAATTCCGGGTATCGTCTCTTGTGTGTAGAAAACAATCGAGGATCGAGGGCGTCTCGCCCTCGAAAAACGCGCCATCCGCGGGCCTCTCAACCGCTGCTCAACGCGGTTCGCCGAGGGTTTGCAGACCGCTTCTATAAGGATACCGCGTGATCCCCGCCCTCCTCGACCGCATCGTCGAACTGGCCTTCGACCCCCGAGTCGCCGCCTTCTTCGGCGTCTGCTTGGGGCTGTATATCCTGCGGGACGTAGGCCGTATATGTTTGCGGCTGATGGGAGCTTTTTGGCGGGGACGGGGGAAGAAGCGCGATGAGTAGGGGCCGCCCTTTGTTTAGATTCTTAAACCAAGTACTCGGCGTTGTCTTGGGGGGCGTAGCCTAGTTCTCGGCGGGCGTTTTGGATGTCCCAGTAGGCGCGGGTATTGCCCGAGATTCCGTAGTAGATTCCGTAGCGCACGTCGGCCTCAATGGAGCACTGCACGAGTTGCACGCAGTCGCGGTGGCTCAGCCAAGTGGAGAGAATCCGGTCGCTTTGGCGCTCCACGACCGCTGAATCCGGCTGGAACGAGCCGATGCGCAGGCATACGACCTCCAAACCGTAGCGATCCACATAGTAGCGTCCCAGACTTTCCCCAAATGCCTTGCTGGCCCCGTACAGGCTGTCGGGCCGCACGGGCATCTCCGGCGTGGTGTACATCCCTTCTTGCTCGTAAAAGCCGGTCACGTGATTGGTGCTGGCCAAGACGACCCGCTTGACGCCCGCGTTTTTGCAGGCCTCATAGGTGCAGTACGCGCCTTGGATGTTCTTTTCGAGTACTGAATCCCAAGTAGCGCTAACTTCTGGATCGCCAGCGAGATGGACTACCGCATCGACGCTGGCGACGGCTGCGGCCATAGCGGCTGGATCGGCGACGCTGCCCAAGGCGACCTCTTCGTCCGCGGCGGCTTCCCGCACTGTGCGGTGATACAGCAGTCGCAGGTCGTAGCACTCCCTCAGCCCTTGGCGCAACACCGCGCCGATGCGGCCGGCCGCACCCGTAATCAGCACTTTCTTGCGGCCCATCACGCCTCGGACAGCCGTTTTACGAGCCACCACGTCAGGAGGCCCGCCGCCAGCCCAAGGCCCCAAAAGAGGCCCGCCTGCGAGGGGAGACAGAGGCCGTTTTTGCGGAGCTTCATCGCGCACGCTCCTCAGCGGCTGGCCCACAGCATGCCGCGCCGCTGGATTTCGCGCGCTTCGGGCACGTCGAAATCCCGAGCCACGTGGCCCAGCGACGAGTAGAACACCCGACCCGCTCCCCACGCGCGCTTCCACACCACCGGCATGATCGTCCCGTTGACCCAAGGCGCACTCTGGCGGCCCTCTAGGGTCGTCGTGGCCAGCACTTGATTGCCCGGGTCGGTGTGCATGTAGTACTGCTCGGAGTGCATTTGAAAGTCGTCTAGGCCGGCGACGATGGGGTCGTCTGGAGCCGCGATGTTCACCGCGTAGTCGATGATCCCGTCTGGGTGGGCCACAAACTGGCCGCCGACCATGAACTGATAGGTGGTATTGTTGCGGAACGAATCGGCCATGCAGCCGTGCCAGCCGGCCACGCCGGCGCCGCGCTCAATGGCCGCGAGCAGCCCCTGTTCCTGCTCTCCTTCGATCTGGCCCATCGTCCACGCCGGCACCACGAGATCCTGCTCGGCCATGAGGTCGCGGTCTTTGTACGCGTCGAGGGTATCCGAAATGGTTACTGCGAACCCTTCTTCTTCTAAAATGGGCGCGAAAATATCGACGCACTGCTTGGGCTCGTGCCCCTCCCAGCCGCCCCACACCACGATTGCTTTCTTTGCCATGACGCTCCTTTTGCGTTAGCTGGCGCCGCGCGCCAGCTCGTTGCCAACGAGGTATTGATAGCTCTTTTCCACGGCTTCCATCATGTCGGTCGCACAGCGGTCCAACTCCACGATCAGCCAGTCGCAGGTGCCGTGGCTGGCTTCGATAATGGGCGGGAAATCCATGGCCCCCTCGCCGACAGCGAGCATGTCCTGCGCCGGGTCGCACGGGCCGTCCTTGAGGTGCAAAAGCGGCGCTCGCTCGCCCAGCTCCTCGACGACCTGCACTGAGTCGCCGCCGCCGGTATTGACCCAATAGGTATCGACCTGAAAAAAGATGGACTCGTCGAGCGCGTCGACTAGGTGCTCAAAACCCGGACGCCCTTCCACTTCCTCGAACTCCCACCAGTGGTTGTGCAGGCCCAGCTCCAATCCGTTTTCAGCGGCGATCTGGGCGGCTTGGTTCCAGCGGTCGCACAGCGCCTTGAGCGCGTCTGCGCTGGCGAAGGCATCGCGCGGCGTGGAGGACACCACGCGGGTGGCCTCCAGCTCGTGGGCCAGCCCGATGACTTGGTTTTTTTGCTTGCCCAAGGGTAGCTGTGTATGCACGCTGCATACGTCTAACCCCAGATCGGCAAATAGGTCGCTGGCTTCATCTACGGCGATGCCGGGGAATCCGGCCGTCTCGACTCCCACGTACCCGATCTCGGCAATCCGGGTGACCACGGACTTGAAGTTGTGCGCGAGGGCTTCGCGGACCGTGTAGAGCTGAAGCGCTATGGGGGCAGCCATTTCTTCCTTCCTTGTGGATGAGAGATATAATAGTGATATGAGGCTTAAAGCAATAGCTAAGGCAGATGTGCGAATTGTCGGGCGTCGATAGGCGAAGTCAGCTAATTAAATAAAAAAAATGGGCCGGTGGGCAAATTAATTTGTAATGACACTGCACTTGCTGCGCTGCTCGCGCGCTTCTACATTAGCCGCTCCAACCAAGGAGCAATCGCATGAGCACCCAAGACAAAGTGCGCCTCGGGTTTATCGGTGCTGGCTGGTGGGCCACCAGCAACCACATGCCCGTTTTTGCCGCCCGCGACGACGTCGAGCTGACGGCCGTCTGCCGCTTGGGCCAAGCCGAGCTAGAGCAGGTGCGGGACCACTTCGGATTCTCGTTTGCCACCCAAAATTACCGAGAGCTATTGGCCCACTGCGAACTCGACGGAGTAGTAGTAGCCTCGCCGCACACCTTGCACCACGAACACGCCCGCGCCGCCTTGGAGGCCGGCCTGCACGTGATGTGCGAAAAACCCCTGACCACCCGCGCGGCCGACGCGCGCGAATTGGTGCGCCTCGCGGCCGCGCGAGGTCGCCATTTGCTCGTGCCCTATGGCTGGCACCACAAGCCTTTTATCCAGCGGGCCAAGGCCCTGATGGACGACCGAGCTATCGGCGAGATCGAATTCGCGCTCTGCCACATGGCCTCGCCAATCCGCGCCCTGCTTTCCGGGGAGGAAGTGGATGTGTCCGACATTTCCGGGCAGGACAGCGCCAGCCTCTTCGGCCCTACGCCCGCTACTTGGGCCGATCCGGCCGTGGCCGCTGGCGGCTACGCCCACGCGCAAATATCGCACTCCTCAGGGCTGCTATTCTGGCTGTCCGGGCTGCGCGCCGAGCGCGTCTTTGCCGCCATGAGCGCACCCGGGGCCGCGGTTGATCTGTACGACGCGCTCACCGTGCGCTTTACTTCGGGGGCCATCGGCGCGGTCAGCGGTGCCGGCACCGTGCCCACAGACCAGACCTTTCAGGTCGATCTGCGCTTCTTCGGGTCGGAGGGCATGCTGCTCGTCGATTGCGAGCGCGCCCGCATGCATCTGCGCCGCCACGATGGCGAACACGTCGTCGAGGAGGTCGCCGAAGACGCCGGGGCCTACGAGTGCGATGGTCCGCCCAACAACTTCGCCGACTTGATCTTGGGTAAAACCGACGTCAACTGGACCCCGGGCGAAGCGGCCATGCGCGGGGTGGAGATGCTCGACGCAGCGTACCGCTCGGCCGCTTCGGGCCGGGAAGAGCAGGTGTAACATCGGCCCTGCCCGCGCCTTTCGCCTCTCGCGGGCGGCTATCTGTTGACCCCGTTTGGCCCCTTCTCTATCTATCGGCGCACAGGGCGCGGTGCGCGACGTGCTGCTGTGCTTCTCATCCCGATCTGCTCGGCGGCATTTCACGCCTAAAGACCTGCGCCCGTGAAGCTCATCAGGCTGTCGATTCTGCTCTATTGTATCGGTCCCTAATCTTCGCTTTTTTGAAAATTTTTTGCGTATCCCTTGACACTGTTTTACGCCCCCTCGTAACTAGATTCACAGGGCAAACAATAGACTCCACGACGCTTTTAAGAGCGCCCACAGGAAGAATGCAAATGATAGGTGTATATCGCTTCGACATGCGCAGGACGCCGCACATAGCCGCCAAAGAAAATCTATGTAGTGGGTGCGCCTATCTAGCTGCCGCTATGCAGATCGAAAAGACCCAATTCGCGCCGAGAGGACGGGGCTATATCCCCGACTGAAGCTCGTCTTTGCAAGAGCTAAACGTGGCAAGAGGCCGTGGCGCGAAAATGACAACGCGCTGCGGCCTCTTTTTTGTGACAAATGCTTGACATTGTTCCCTCGGTTTGTTGAATTATACTGAACAGGCGTTCAGTATAAAAAGACGAGCAACAAAGGCAAAAAATGAAGACCAACAAACAAACACGACACTTCAACACCGCCCCCTCGGTTTTTACTCAGGGCGGTGCCAAGATGCGCGTTGTGACTAGGGCCGGCCGGGTCATCGACGCGCGACCGCGCTTTGCGGCTTTGCGGCGCGGCTTAGACAGCGGGGCGTTGCCGTCCACCCCGGACGGACGGCAGCGGGTCTGCGCGACATTCACCAAGCCAACCAAGGACCTCATCGCAAGGAGCAACCACACTATGCGACGCGAGATCATCAACCAAGGACTGATGTACGCAATCATCAGCCTATTTGTATTCGCGATGATACCGCTCCTGCGCTTCCTAAGCTAATGGCTCTTTGACGCGCAGCGGCATTGCGAAACCGACCTGGGGCAGCGGCAGCGACCGCTGCCTCAGGAACATCAACCCCCTCAACTTAGAAGCCCTAACAAAATAAAAGCCTGTGCCCGCGAAAGCGGGTGGTGCGCCAATCCTGCGTTCCGCGGCTTCGACGCGAGCGCCCTGATTTCCGCAACCGCTCGCTGCACAGCAACGCCATCCTGCGCTGGAAGTACAAGCCGGGCAGCACCCTTTTCGTCGTCTGGTCGCAATTCCGCCACGACGACTCCGACCTAGGCGCGTTTACAATCTGCGGCGTAGCTTTGTGGACGAGGGGATCAATACCTTCTTGGGGAAGTTCAACTATTGGCTGCACATCTAGGGCGAGGATTGCGCGCTGCATTTGGCCCTTGTCGCGCAAGCTGCGGTAGGGCTTTTTGCCAGTCGCGCAGGGCGGCCCGTGGTCCTATACCTATTTTTCTATGAAGCGCCACAACGCGTCAAAGTGCGCCCCCACAATCGGCTCTCGCAGCACCGAGTTGACGCCTTTTTCCGCCATGTAGCGCGGCGCAAACGCCAGCCCCTTTTGCAGTGCCGTGCGCTCCAGCCCCATTTGCCTAGGGCGCCAGCGCACCCGACAGCGGTCCAGCCGCTTGGCCAACCCCGCGGTATCCCCCGCGCAGCACCACGTGATGATCATCGCCCCCAAGGCCACGAGCTCGCCGTGGATCCAAGTCCGTTGGTTGGCCGCCTCCAGCGCGATCCAGAACGGATGATCGCCGCTTTCTGTGGGAGCCTTTAGCTGCTGGCTATCGCGCTCCTTAATCCGCTGCGCGATGTTAGCCACGCTCGCCGCCATCATCCGTCCAGTGGCATCCAGCGTTGCGGCAAAAGAAGTTGCGATCGACTCGTGATAGGCCACCTGCTGGGCCGCCAGCGCCGGGTCAAACGCCGCCCGCCGCCGCCACTCCTCCAGCCCCGCATGGCTGCAGAGGATGTCGCCCAGCCCGGCCGTGTGCAAGTGATCCGGTGCGGTGAGGACCACATCGACATCCACGAGCACGTATTGGCAATCCACCCATGGCCAGTCGTCCAAATCCCCGACGGTCTGATAGCCGTCCCACCGCGCCACGTGCCCGTGGATGATCGCCCCGGAAGAGAGGATCGTCGGCACCAAGATCAGCTCGGCGTCCTTGTCGAGAGCCACGAACTTGGAAGCGTCGAGGGCCTTGCCGCCGCCCAAGCCGATGACCAGCTCGATCCCGGCTGGTAGCTGGTCGCTGAGGTCCTGCTGATGCGCCGAGTCCAGCCACTCGGCAAAGACCACGCCCGCTGGCTCGCGCACGAGGTGGCCCTTGGCGGCTGCGTACGCGCTGGGCGTGGTTACAATCGCATACGCCGGCCAGCGGGCACTTTCTCGTTGCAACAAGCCGCGGGCGACGCGCACGTCGTATTCAGCAGCCGGTTTGCTGCGTTGGCTGCCCATGGACCAGCCTCTATTTGTTTTGGGCATTTGTTCTCCGTTCCATCATGCCACTATTGCTTCTGTGATTGCTATTGCACAACAATATACAAGCCCTTTTTTCTTTGCCAACGCATCTTCCTGAGTCCAAAAGCCTATGTCCACTGCCCACATTGCCCGCGCCCTCTCCACACTGGACGAGCCTTTCGTGCGCTACAAGATCCGCCTCAACGTCTCGGCCCGCCCGCCCCGCGAGCGCGAGATTGGCATTCTCCGCGACGAGATCCGCGAATCGGTCTTGGTCCGCACCCTGTTGGCCGAGTTGGATGCTACCGGCCGCATCCCCCTCTCGCCGCACCACCGCTGGCGCGGTGCCCATTGGGTGCTCTACATGCTGGCCGACCTAGGCTCCGCACCCGGCGACCAAAGCCTGTGGGCCTTGCGCGACCAAGCCGGCGAGTGGCTTTGGGCTCCCAATCGCCCCGAGCCGATCAGCGGCGCAATTGAGGGCAATGCCCTGTACTACTTGCTCTTCCTCGAGATCGACGATGGCCGCGCCGACGCCTTGGCCCAGCGCCTCGCGGGCCGCTTGCCCAAGGCGTTGGGCCGCAGTCCGGCGGCCTTCGGCCAAGCGCTCACCGCCCTGCGCGGGCTCGCCCTGCACACCCGCCTCCGCGCCGCCCGCGCTTCTGGCGAGGCTGCCGCCCGCCTCGCCGAGCACTTGCTCACCCACCGTCTCTACCAAAAGCCCGATGGCTGCCCCTTGAGCGCGGACTGCGCCTCGTTGCACTATCCCTGCTACGAGCACTGCGACTTCCTCTTTGCCCTCAAGGTCATGGCCGAAGCCGGCCACCTAACCGACGCGCGTTGCCGCGCTGCGCTCGACCTGCTCAAGTCCAAGCAACTCCCCGACGGCAGTTTCCCGGCCGAGCGCAAACACTACCGACTCGGGCGCGTCGGCAAGGGCGATGACTCGCTCGTCAATTGGGGCCGGCCCAACCGCAGCCGGCCCAACCTCCACGTCACCTGCGACGCGCTCGGCGTGCTCCACGCTGCGGGCGAGCAGTTTTGAGAGCCGCCGCAAAATGCCGATATTGTACAACATCCGCCGCTTCACAGGTTTGCTACCATGCGCTCTTTGCTGTTGTTCCTCGCCCTCGCCCTTGCCGGCTGCTACGCGACCTCGCTCGCGCCCGATCCCCTCGGCCACTTTGCCGCGCGCACCGACCACCTCCACCGCCTAGAGCCGCTCGGCGAGCGCATCTTGCACGGGGCCGCGCTCAGCTTTGGGCCGCTCGACGCGGAAGAACGCACGCGCCCGCTCGTCTATGCCGTGTACTACGAGCTCCACGACCTGCCCTACGACTGGCATCTGGCGTTGCGCACCCATCTGGACCAGTACGCAGGTTACGGTCTGCCGCAAATCGACCTTGGTTTCAGCGCTGCCGGCCAGCCCTATGAGGCGGCCATTGCCGAGGGCCAGCTCGACGAGGCGATTGAGCGGCTCTGCTGGGGGTTGCAGCAGCTAGACCGCCCGGTTCTGCTGCGGTTGGGCTATGCGTTCAATAGCTCTTGGCGCGCCTATGAGGCGATGAGCTACACCGAGGCTTGGCGGAGGATAGCGCAAACGCTGCGGGGTCGCTGGGGCTTGGACCATGTTGCGCTAGTATGGACGCAGAAGGCCGATGGCGGCTCTGATTACTTGGCCTACTATCCGGGGGATGAGTACGTGGATTGGTGGTCAATTGACGTGGCCGCGCCGCAAGATCTGCGCCGCAGCCGCGCCTTTATCGAGGCGGCGCAGGAGCGCGGCTACCCGGTGCTCGTCGGCGTGGTCACGCCGGTTACTACTGATCTAGGCCAAGCCGAGCAGGCGTGGCCCCATTGGTTCGTCCCGTTCCTCCGCTTCTTGCGCCACCATTCCAACATCAAGGCATTTACCTATATAAACTGGGACTGGTCGCAGGCGCAGCGCTTTGTCGACCCCGTGCTCTTTGCGCGCTACCGCAGCGAGTTGATGAACCCGATTTACCAACACGCGGCCTCACCCGCCGATTTGCGCTGGCACCTAAACCTCGATCCCTAGCTTAGAGAAAGGACCCGACCGATGGATAAAGTCGATGTTCACGTTCACGTCTTCGATTTGCCGAGCGAGCGGTTCCCCCGCGAGTTGAGCAGCCTCGCGCCCGCCGACCGCGCCTGCCCCATAGAGGCGCTCATAGCCGACATGGATGCTTCGGGCATTGACCGCGCCGTGCTGATCGAAATGAACGGCACCCAGCTCAAACAGCACGCCTATGTCGCGCACTGCGTGCGGACGTGGCCCGACCGCTTTACGGCTACCGGCTTGATCGACCTCGACGACCCGGATCCGCCCGCTCGCCTGCGCGAGCTCGTGGCCGCCACCGGCATTGAGGGGATCCGGCTGGGGGCGTTGGGCGACCCGGCCGCACAGCGGGCCGAGGACCTGTCGGCGTACGCGCTCTTCGAGTGTGCAGACGAGCTGGGGCTCAACATCAACATCTACACCGGCGCAGCCCAACTCCCTTGCATCGAGCTGCTGGCCGCGGCCTTTCCCGGCGTGCGCATTTCCCTCGACCATCTCGGGGTGATGCCGACCACGTCCGGCGGATCGGACCGCTGGGGCCGCCCCCGCTTTGACGCCGAGCCGCTGCCGCCGGCCAACTATCCGCAAGTGATGGCGCTATCCCGCTTCCCCAACGTCTATGTCAAAATCTCAGGGGAGTACGCGTTTTCCAAGCAGCCTTGGCCTTACGGGGACATGCAGCAGATGGTCGAGGATGTGTATCGGGCCTACGGCGCGGATCGCATGATGTGGTGTACGGATTCGCCGTGGATAGTAGTGGAGCCGGGGTATCAGAAGCTGGTGGATTTGCTCGACTGCCATCTGCCGGATCTTTCCGCAGCGGAAAAAGAGCTGATTATGGGCGGGACGGCGCTCAAGCTGTGGTTTAGGGGGCGCTAGCGCATGGCAAAAATAGGTCGTGGGTCGCTTTGAATTTTTTGGGACGTTCTGCCTCTTTATCCGGGGACTGCAATTTCAAATATCCCTTGATTTATTCACGTAGCGACCATAGAATACAAGGCCGTGAGATGTTGTGTTTGTCTTTTACAGCGCATGGCGCACCGAATACACCACCGATTCTCGACCTGCTAAAAATGTTACGTAAGTCATTAAAAACAATAGTTTACCCCCCCCCTCGAAATTCTGCTCAAGCACTGAAGCACTAGATTCCCTACTGCTCAAGCACTGGCGACGGATCCCAAGCGGCCGTTTGGCGATCCGTCCCACCCCTTGCCGCATGCTGCCCGTGCGGCACTCGTCTGTACGCCGTGGCCATCGTCTGCCATGGCGGCCGGTTCCTGCACCTGATTCCTCAAACCTTTTATAGAAAGAGGCGAACAATGCCTTTATGGAAGCGAATAAACGCCCTGCTAGTCGTCGTTTTAGGCGTAGTGGCCTGTTCCGATCCGCCGGTTGCGCCGGCACCGGCGGGCAAAGCCCTCGGGCAGGCCGAAGTCGATAGCACGCAGTCGGACGCTGCAACCGATAGCCCCGCGCCCGCCATCGTCTCGTTTGCCGATGCCAACTTAGAGCTTGCGGTGCGGCGGACGCTGAACAAGCCCGAAGGCCGGCTGACCGCCGACGATCTGGCGTCCCTGACCAAGCTCGACGTAGAATGGCAAGACGTCTCAGGCATTGAGAGCTTGGCCGGCCTCGAACACGCGACAGTGCTGGACACGCTGAACCTGTGGGGCAACCAGATTGCGGATTTGAGTCCGTTGTCGGGCTTGACCAGCCTGACCCACCTGAACCTTGGGCACAATCAGGTGGTGGATGTGGGTGCGTTGTCGGGCTTGACCAATTTGAAATGGCTGAGTCTGTGGGGCAACGAAGTGGCGGATCTGAGTCCGTTGTCGGGGTTGACGAAGCTGACGTACCTGAACTTGTGGGGCAACCAGATTGAAGCGGTGAGTGCGTTGTCGGGGTTGACGAAGCTGACCTCGTTGGACTTGGGGCACAACGCGGTGGCGGATGTGGGTCCGTTGGATGGCCTGACCCGGCTGGACTGGTTGGGCTTGGTGGACAATCTCATTCGCCAAGGGGACCTCGCCGAACAGGTGCCCACCTTGATAGAGCAGGACGTCAAGGTCTCCGTCGTCCTGCCGAACCCGCAACCACCCCCGGCCCCGGCTCCACCCCCGGCCCCGGTAGTCGTCTCGTTCGCCGACGCCAACTTAGAGGGTGCGGTGCGGCAGGCACTGGATAAACCGACAGGTGCGCTCACATCCGAGGATCTGGCGTCCCTAACGCGGCTTGAAGCAAGCAATCTAAACATTGAGAGCTTGGCCGGCCTCGAACACGCGACGGCGCTGGTTGAGCTGGACTTAGAGCACAACGCGGCTCTTGCGGATGTGAGTCCGTTGGCGAGCCTGACCAAGTTGGAAACGCTGCATCTGAGTAACACGTCCATTGGGAATTCGGGGGGGGTTGAGTTGGCGAGCCTGACCAACTTGCAAGCGCTGCATCTGAATGGCACGTCCATTACGGATGCGGGGGTGGCTGAGTTGGCGAGCCTGACCAACTTGCAAGCGCTGCATCTGAATGGCACGTCCATTACGGATGCGGGGGTGGCTTCGCTGGCGAGCCTGACCAAGTTGGAAAGGCTTAGTCTGAATAGCACGTCCATTACGGATGCGGGAGTGGCTGAGTTGGCGAGCCTGACCAACTTGAAAAGGCTTAGTCTGAATAGCACGTCCATTACGGATGCGGGGGTGGCTTCGCTGGCGAGCCTGACCAAGTTGGAAACGCTGCATCTGGCTTCCACGTCCATTGGGGATGCGGGGGTGGCTTCGTTGGCGAGCCTGACCAACTTGCAAGTGCTGTATCTAAATAACACGTCCATTGGGGATGCGGGGGTGGCTTCGCTATTGAGTCTGACCAAGTTGAAAACCCTGTACCTGAGTGGCACGTCCATTGGGGATGCGGGGGTGGCTTCGCTGTCGAGCCTGACCAAGTTGGAAACGCTGTATCTGAGTAACACGTCCATTACGGATGTGAGTCCGTTGCTCAGCCTGACCAACTTGAAAACGCTGGGTCTGAGGGGCGCCACCCTCAGTGCCGCGTCAATCAACACACACATCCCCGCCCTCGAAGCAGCAGGCGTTAGGGTCATCCGATAATGAAAACCTTCATTGCCGTTTGCTGCGCCGCTTGCTGCGCGATACCAGCGGGTCAAGGGTATTACAATCGCGGCGCGGAGCAGGGTTTACCGAGGCAGACCCATTAGGGCAGCCGTATAGCTACCACTCCAGCATCGTCTGCACGGCCATGCCCGCGCCGTCAATCCGCACTCGCACCGCGCCGGTGTGGTCGGTGCGCAGCACGCGCGCCCCGTGCGCTGCGTAGCGCACGACGACTTCGGGGGCCGGGTGCTTGAACTTGTTGCCCTCCCCCAGCGACATCACCGCCACTGCGGGCGCGACCGCTTGAATAAAAAGCGGCTGCGACGAGGTGCGCGAGCCGTGGTGAGCCACCTTGAGCAATTGTGCCTGCAGCCGCAAGCCCCAAGCGAGGATCGCTGGATCGGTCTCTTGCTCTACGTCGCCGGTAAAGAGCACTCGCATTGCTCCGTGCTGCAAGCTAAAGGCCACCGAGCCGTTGTTGGGGCCAAAAGGGGCGTTGCCATCTGCATCGACAAAGTCCGCAGTCGGATGCAGGACCAGCCCGGCGACCCCGCCCAAGCCCGCCAAGCTGTCGCCCGCCGCGACTCGGTGGTAGCGCACGCCCCGCTCGGCGATGAGTTCCCGCAGCCGCCGCGCCGTCCACGAGTCATAGGCTTGCCCGCTGTCGAGAAAGTGGCCGACTTCCATTTGCTCCAACAGGGCTACCAGTCCGCCGATGTGGTCGTTGTGCGGATGCGAGGCCACGACGACATCGACCTGCCGGACGCCCATGTAGCGCAAGAAAGGCAGCAGCACCTGTTCGCCGCAGTCGAAGTATTCGCTGCGCTCGCCGCCATCGACGACCATGGTTTTGCCGTTGGGGAAGCGCACAAACGCCGCGTCGCCTTGGCCCACGTCTAAAAAGACGATCTCTAGGTCGCGGGCGCGGAGCGCGTAAGTCCACATCGCAACGTTGAGCCAGACAAGTGCCGCGAAAATGGCGGCTTTGCGCGCCCACGCCCTGTCGGGCAGGAGCGGGCCGAGCAGACAGAGCGCGGCGGCCACGGCCACGAAGAGCACCCCCGGGCGCGGCACGGTCACGGACGCAAAGGGCAGCGAGGCCCACCACGAGACCAGCTCGATCAGCCCCACGAGGACCAAGTAATTGGCGGCGTTGAACGCAGTGGCGACCCAAGGCAAAATCCAACCGGTCAACGCGGCCAGCAGACCCAAGCCCACGGCGAGTGCCAAGAGCGGCACTACCACTATATTGGCCACTACGGCCCCCAACGCTAGCTGCTGAAAGGAATGGGCGATCAAAGGCCCGGTGCCGAGCTGGGCCGCCAGCGAGGCGCACAGCGGGCTGACGACCCAGCGGCCGACTCGGCTATCGGCGCGTTGATAGGCTGCGGGGAAAAGCGAGGCGAGCGGCCCGTGCAAGGCCACGATGGCCCACGTCGCGCCAAAGGAGAGCTGGAAGCTCAGGCTCCACGGACTCTCCGGCCATAGTACCAAGATCGCTAGCGCCGCCAGCCCCAAGGTGTTGTAGATGTCGCCCTGCCGCCTGAGCACCCGCCCCAACAGCACCACCGTCCCCATCAGCACCGCCCGCACCACCGGCACTTGCGCCCCGGTTACAAGGGCATAGAGCGCCAGCGCGGCGATGGTGGCTGCCGAACTCGGCCGGTCGGCGAGCCGCAGGAGCCGGAATCCGAAGAAGAAGAACCCGCCCACCAAGCCGACGTGGAGGCCGCTGACCACTAGGGCGTGCGCCAGCCCGGTGCTGCGAAATGCAGCGCGCACTTCCTCGGGAATCCGCTGCTTCTCTCCCAAGAGTACGCCCAACAGCAGTCCGGCCGGTGCTCCTGCGAGGTTGCGCTCAATGCTCTGGCGCACGGCGCGTCTGACGGGCAGCACCACGCCCTCGTACAGCCAGTGCCCGGGCAAGCGCTCTACGGACGCGATCTGCTCGGGTTTGCCCACGAAAAGCGTGCCGTAGATATCCTGCTGGGCTAAAAAAGCCCGGTAGTCGAAGGTGCCAGGATTCCGCAGCGCACGGGGTCGTTGCAACTTCCCGCGCAGGGATACGCGGTCGCCGTAATCGGCTGGCCAGCTCACGTCTTTTACCGTGACTAGCACCCGCCCGCTCAAGTGGTAGACGGCGCTGTCGGCGACCACCTGTTCCAGCGCTACGATAAAGCGCACTCGCTCGTCGCTGCGCTCCGGCTCTTGGACGATGTGACCGGTGACTACGCCGCGCTGGCCAAAGACCTCGAGCGCGACTAGGTGTGGCAAAGGGGACAGAGCTGTGTCGATGTGGTAACGCAGTGCGCCTAACAGAACGACGACGCCCCACAGCATCCAACCCGTCCAACGCGCCTTGCGATAGAAGCCGGCGGCCGCGCCGACAAGCGCCAAGCCACTCAGGAGCGCCGCTGTAACCAAGCCCATATCCACGGTCCGCCCCAAGAAAATGCCGACCCCGAATCCGAGGGCCGTCCACAGCGCGGGCCGCTGGCGCGTCTTTTTGCTCGCCGACATACCCAATCCAACGGCAAAAATCGTTCCACTTCGACAAAAGCGGCGGGCGCGTCTATATTCAAAACCTAGGCTATCGCACTTTGACCTCAGCCTTAGAGACGGAGGTTCAAACTATGAAGAAGGCGATTGTCTCTCGTAATCCGGCGGTTATGAGCGACACCTTAGTTTTTGCCGGAACCCGCGTTCCCGTTGAAGTTTTGATTCAGCATATTGTCGCGGGGGACTCGCTCGACAAATTCCTTGAAGACTTTCCCACGGTATCACGTGAACAAGCCGTCGCCTATCTAGAGATGACGCTGGAAGTAGCGGATGCGCGTGCTGCTTGACGAGAATATACCGTTCAAGCTGAGGCGACTTTTTGAAGGGAAAGGAGAATGGAGCATGACAGACTCCGCACCTATGCTCCGCGGCAAGGACCGCCGCTACTTACGCGGCTTGGGCAACGCCCTGCGCCCGACCGTGTACTTGGGCAAAGAGGGCCTTTCCGCTGCCGTTATCCGCTCGCTCAACCAAGCCTACGCCAACAGCGAGTTGGTCAAGGTGCGCTGCGAGCGCAACAGTCCCCTCGACCGCCGCAAAGCCGGCGAGCAGCTTGCCGCCGCTACCGGGTCCCACCTAGTGCAGGTCTTGGGCAACACCCTGCTCCTCTACCGCCCCGACCCGGACGAGCCGCAAATCGCGCTGCCCGAATAGGGACGCAGGCTTTCGTTGAGAAGCGAGACCAGCCTGCCCATACTCACTTGTGAAAACTTGCAACAGGAAGACTATCATGCTCAATATCAAGCCGAAATATGTTGTCAATGAAAAGGGACGAAAAACAGCAACCGTTCTGTCGATGGAAGATTATCGCTCTTTGATACAACGATTTCAGGATTTAGAAGATGCTTTAGACCTAGATAGAGCGGTTGAAACGGCAACCGACTTTCGGGAATACACCGCAATACGCGAAGAAATAAAAAAAGAAGGAAAACTTTGACCGATGCGATGGCTTACACCATCCATTTGGAACGTTGTGCTGAACGAGAATTTCGTAGGCTGCCACGAGAAACTATCAGACGCATCGATGCTGTATTACTTCAATTGGCAAGTACTCCACGTCCAGATGGCGTCGTTAAACTTTCGGGTCGGACGGCTTCTGGTTGGCGGGTTGGGGTGGGGGAGTACCGCATCCTCTAGCAAATAGATGACGGCAAGAACCGCGTTGATGTTTATCGAATAAAACATCGTCGGGAAGCCTACCGTCAATAACAAATTGTCGCTGGGCGACTTTTCGCGGCGGTCGAAATTGCCGCTCATTCCTTCCACGCCTGAGCAAAAATGCCGAGTGAGCCGGGCGCGTATCCGGCGTAGTGGTTGTTAAAAAATACGTACACGGGCCGCTGCGGCGCGGCTTGCGCCAATTCCCGCACCTGCTGCGCCCACTGCTGAGTCTCGGCGGCGCGGTCCCAGACGAGGCGCTCCCAGTGCCGCTCCTGCTCGCCGCGGCGAATCCGCTCCTCGACGTAGGCATCCATTTTTTTGCGGTCGCCCAAAAAGCGCACGTAGAGAAAGTCGGCCGTTACGGGATTGACGCGCTTGAGGGTCTCCGCTAAGCCCGGCATGGTGTAGTAGTTGTTCAGCACCAGCGCCACTCGGTGTTCGCGCAGCAAGTCCAACAGTTCCGCCCGCAGCCAGGTCCCGTTGCGCACCTCCACTGCAAAGCGGAACTCGCCCGTAGGTAGCTGCGGCAAAAATGCCGCTAGGCGCTCGGTGAACGCGCTGCCGTACTCGTTTTCGTGCGCGTCCTGTCCCCGCGCAATGTATGGAAACTGCATCAGCAGCGGCCCCAACCGCTCGCCCAACGGAGCCATTGCGTCGAGGAAGGCCTCCATCTCCCCCATGCAGTCCATGAGCATTTTCTCGTGGCTGATCGCGCGGGGAATTTTGGCGGTAAAGCGAAAGTGCGGCGGCGTCCGCCGCAGCCACCCCTCTATCGCCTTGGGCGTTGGCACCCGATACCAAGTTGAGTCGATCTCCACGCTCCTGAAGACTTTTGCATAGTGTTCGATGTAATCGGCCGCAGCGCATCCCTCCGGGTAGATCAGCCCTTCCCAATCCGCATTCGACCAACTCGTCGTCCCCAAAAAAAGCTGTGCGGGCAGCCCCTCTTGCACCTGCTGCATCCGCTCGGTGTGCCGAGGCTTGGCCGGCGGCATGATCGCGGAAAAAAGGTCCTGTTGCTCTCCCATGGTTCGCTCCACAAAAAAGAGGGCGCGGCATCCACCGCCCCCTCGCAATTACCGACGAATGTCCCTGTAGGCGCTACGTTTTTTCCCGCACCATCTTCACGACCTGCTCCCGCCCCACTAGCTGCACGAGCGACCCAAATCGCGGCCCTTGCTCCTGCCCCAGCACCACCTCGTAAAACATCCGAAACAGGGCCTTGGGGGGCACCCCGGCCTCGCGGGCCAAGTCGAACGGAATGGCCTGTAACTCCTCCTCGGTGGCTCCGTTGGTCGCGCTCAGCCGCTCGGCCAACTGCCCTAGGAGCGCCTGCTCCTCGTCCGTGGGCGGACGAAACTGCTTGGTGGGAAGCACCACGTCTCGGTAGTAGTTAAGCCCCTTCTCCACCAGTGCCTGCGTTACCTGCGGATAACTAGGAGCCTGCGCGTCGTAACGCGCCAGATAATCGCCCAATGCTGCGACCGAATCCACTCCGAGGGCTGTGATCAAATTGTTGACCGTCGAGAAGTTGATCCGGGACGCGTACTCGGGCACGACCGCGCCGCGGTCGCCGATGTGCCACACGGCCTGCTCGGGGCGCTCGGCCTCTGCCACCTCGGGATAGCGCCGCAGCGCATCGAGATAGTCGTCAACGCACTTGGGGACGATATCCCAGTGCAGACGCTTGGCCCGCTTGGGATTTTGGAAGAGGAAAAAGAGCAGGGATTCTATCGGCGCGTACTCCTTCCACGCATCCACTGTCACCCCCATGCGGCCGGCGCTGCTGGCCAACCCGCGCCCTTCCGCGTCGAGAAAAAACTCGTAGCACAAGCCGACCGGCGGCTGCTTGCCCATCAGGCGCACGATGCGGGAGGACTGGCGCACCGAGTCGATGAGGTCTTTGCCGTACATTTCGTAATCGATCTCGTAGGCGTACCAGCGCAGGGCCCAATCGACTTTCCAGCCCACCTTGGCGTGGCCGCCGAGCACCGACTGCTCGCCGCTTGCGCCACACCCGGCGTAGGGGCCGGTATTGAGGTCGCAGGTGAAGCTCACGCGGCCTCGGCTGGGGTGGTAGGCGGTGACGCGCGTGGCCATGATTGAGCCACAGTTGGGACAAAGCGGAAAGAAGGGCGACCAGTGCTGGCGGTTTTGTTCCCGCAGCGTCGGCACGATGATTTGGCGAACTTCCTCGGCTTTGTCTAGGAGAATCGACAGCCCTTCGTCGAAATCGCCGCGCACGTAGGCTACACGCGAGCTTTGGAACTCGTAGTCAAAGCCAGAGGCGTCGAAAAACTCGCACAGCTTGGCGTTCATGTGGTCGCTGAAACTCGCACAGCAACCAAAGGGATCGGGGATGGCGTGTAGGGGTTTGCCGAGGTGGGCGGCGAGCATCTCGGGCTGCGGCAAGTTGCCGGGCACCTTGCGCAGGCCATCCATGTCGTCGCTGAAGCAGAGTAGGCGGGTCTTTAGTCCGTAGAGGTATTCGCAGGCGTTGCGCACCCAAGAGGTGCGGACGCCTTCTGAAAAGTGACCTAGATGGGGAAAGCCGCTGGGGCCAAAGCCGGTCTCAAACAGGACCGGGCGGTCCCCGCTAGGCCGGCGTCGCTTGACGATCTGCGCCGCCTCTTGGAAGGGCCAAGCCCGATGCGTACTGGTTTGGTTCCTCTCCATGGACTTGGTCAGGCCGGCGCGTGGACGGCCTTGTGGCGTCTCAGCGATTGCGGAAAGTGATGCGTCCGCGGCTCAAATCATAGGGCGAAAGGGCCACGGTGACCTGGTCGCCCGGAAGCACGCGAATGTAGTACTTGCGCATCTTGCCGGAGATGTGGGCCATAATCTCGTGGCTGTTTTCCATCTCGCACTTAAAGTAGCCGTTGGGCAGGGCCTCTTTGACCACTGCTTGGACTTCGATTGCTTCTTCTTTGGCCATTGCTCTCGCCTAAAAAATAAGGATGGAACGGAAAAAGCCGCCGCTAACGCGGCTCGCAAAGAGCGCAAAGTGTACGCGTTAGCCGAGCAAAAGTCAAACTCACTCGATCAGGTAATTCACGTTGTACGAGGCGTGTTTGACTGCTTCGATCGTCGCTAGGTGGGGGGCTAGCTGCTGGACCTTGCCGTAGTATTGGACAGCTTCGGCAAAGCGCTCGGTTTTTTCGCAGATCACGCCGAGGTTGTGCAGGGCGGGGATGTGATCGCCGGTCAGCGCGATGACCTGCTTGAAGGCCGCTTCGGCCCCGGCGAGATCGCCGCTGTCGAGGTGGGCGAGGCCCTTGGCGAAGAACATGCTTTCGTTGTCTTGCTCGTACTCGACGGCCTTAGCCAGCACGGCGAGTGCCAGCTCGGGCTGTTGGGCTTGCAGGCGCAACAGCCCGAGGCTGTAATAAGCGCGGGCCAGCGCGCGGCGCGCACCGCGATAATTGAAATCGACCTGCAACAAGGTCTCTAGGTGCTCAATGGACTTTTTGAAGTCGCCGACCTTGTGGTACGCCACGGCCATGTTGAAGCGGGCACCGACGTGATCGGGCTGGACCGCGATGACTTTTTCGAGGTATTCAAGGCCCTCGGCTTGGTGCTCGGTGCGGCAGAGCAAGGTCCCCAGCCCGGCCATGGCTTCGACCATCAGGGAATCGAGCCGCAGGGCCTCCTCGTAGTGGCGCTTGGCCTCGCGGTCGTATCCTTGGCCGTGGAGCATGACCGCGAGGTTGCAATGCGCCTCGGCGTAGTCGGGGTCGAGCTGCAAGGCCTCTTGCAGCAGCCTTTTGGCCTCGTACTTTTGCCCGTCGTCAAAGTACGCGTTGGCGAGGAGGACGCGCAGTTGCGGGTTGTAGGGTTCGATGGTGACCTTGGCGTTGAGGTAGCGGATCTTCTCTTTGGCCCAGAGGTTATAAGCCCGCTTGCCTTGGCGCTGGGCCTGGCCCTCGCTGCACGACAAGGCCAGCAATAGAAATGCGAGTACGGCCTTCATGGTTGGAACTTCTGAATCCGCTCGTTGAACGTATCGGCCACGTAAATGAACCCCGCGGCGTCGCGGGCAATGCCGCCGGCCACCACCTCGCGCTCGCCCTCTTCACCCGTGGCCATATCGACGACGACTTGGATGCGGCCGGCAAAGCGGAACTGATCGTCCCCCTCGCCCTCCTCGCCCCAGCGCGTCAGGTAGTGCCCCCGCTGGAACACCTCGATGCGGCTGTGGCCGGCATTGACCACGAAAGCGCGGTCGGCCGCTTCATCGACGGCAAAGTCGGTGGGCCGCAGCAAAAGCCCGTTGCCGCGGTCCTGATGCGATTTGGGATCGCGGCCAATGACGCGACTGGCCGCGGCGCGCTGCGGGTCGTCGTACACCACTAGCCGAGGTGCCTGCCAGTCGCCGGCGCGCAGGGCCAACGGCTCGATCAGCGCGGCGAAACGCCCTTGCCAAAGCCGCAAGCTGGCCACCAGCAGGGCCGGGATGGCGTACTGGACTTGCTGCTCGCCAGCTAGGTCGAATAGCTGCAATTGGCTAATGCTCTCGATGTAGATGGCATCGCCGTCGACGACGATGTGGCGGGCGAACAGCCCGGATAGGGGGCGCGTCCACAGCAGCCGACCATCCGGGGCGAATTTCGCCCAAAAGGCCTCTGGCTTCTGGCGCGAGCGGTGCAGGTTGTACACCACGTAGAGGTGGTCGTCGTCGTCGAGGGCCAGTGCCGGACCGTCCAGTGCGCTCGTTTCCATGCAGGCCAGCGGCTCCGCGGTATAGACCCATGCGCCCAAGGCGTGGCCCGTGCGGTCGAAGCGGTCGACGCGCCCCGCGCCCACACCGACGACAAAGACCGTGCCGTTGCGGCTGATGGCCAGCCGCGTGGGGGCCGTGCCCGCGGCCAGTGCCCAGCTTGCGACGCGGTGGTGGAACCCGCCCGCGGCCGTTGTGCTGACCAGCTCGTGGACGGTCTCGTCCTCGCCGAAGAAGCTGACGACCCGGTAGCTGTACTGCGCGTTGGCCAACAAGCCGGCGTCTGTAAAGGTGGTGTCGGCTGCGGATTCCACGCGCGCAATGGCTGCAAATTCGCCGCCTGTGGTGCGCTGGATTTCGCCGTAGAGAAAGCCCGCTGAAGGCACCGGGTGCCAGACCAGATGCGCGGCAGCCTCCGCGCTAGAGAACGTCGCGGTGAGCACGGGGGGGGCCGCAAGCCAAGGCGGCACCTTTTTGCCGGCAAAGGGGCCGATGCAGGCGACGAGTGCGGCGGCGAGACAAAAGACGAGTCGGTTCATAGTGCAAAAGAGATAGGCCCGCCCTCTCGCACTGTCAAGGAACGCGGGGTCACCCCAAAATGAAGACGGCGTTGCCGACCTTGCCGGTGAAGTAGTCGATGACCAGCCACAACCCATTGCACAGGGCCTCGCCCATGATCAGCCCCATGAAAAAATGCTGGCTCGTCCGATAGTGCGCCGCCCCGCCAAAACGCAGAATCAGCTTCTTGAGCACCCAAGCTAAGAGCACGCAAGACCAGATTTTGTTGATCATGAGGTTCGCGCCGATGGGAAAACCTATGGGGTGTAGGGGCCACCACAGAATGTACTGCCGCGCCCAAGTCAGCAGGACCATGGCCCCGGCACCACCGGCGAAAAAGGCTAGCCCCAGCCAATCGGCCCCGGCCGGTTCAAGGGTGCGCCGCGCCATGTCGTAGATGGTCGTCGGGCCGCCGCGAAAGCGCCAGCTATCGAGGTTGATGCCCCCGTACTTATAGGCCAGATGGAAAACCATCCAACAGGAACCGGCTACCCCGATGAAGATCGCCGCCGCCGTGGCCCAGAAGACGACCCTTCTACTTTGGCGGTCCATATCCTGAATCAGCTTCAGACCATTGGCCACCATCGCCAGTAGGAAGATGCGGATATCCGCCGACCAGATATAGGCAAAGGAAAGGTTGAAGACGCCCCCTGCCCCGACCCACTGCGAGCCGATGCCTTGGACGATCAGGTCTGGAGCGATCATCGGCGAACGCACCGCTGCCATGCCCGCCTCGCACACCACCCGTGCGATGCCGATGAATATCAGCAGCGCCACCGCGACAAATAGCGCACTCAGCCAGAGTTTGGTGCCCATCAGCCAGAGCCAGCCGACCACGCCCGCCGTCCCCAGCACCGCCCCGACTACGGCCGCACGGTAGGACATGATCTCGTCGCCGTCGTCTATACCGGCACCCCTGCCCAGCGCCTTGCGCCACACGTCCTGTAAGTGGCCCCGCCCGACCCACAACCCTAGGAGCACCATAGTGATCAATGCACCGCCGGCTTGGTAGGCCAAAAGTGGCTGGTCGGAGACCCCATAGACGAACTTGCTCGTCGAGCGCAGGCCGGATAAGGCCAGAAACTCAGCTTCGACCTTGGAGAGCAAGTAGAAAACCCAAATCCCGGCCGCTACTTGGGTGCTGATTAGATACGAGAAGCCGACCAGCGCAAAGCTGATCCATATTTGCACGGTCTGCTGACCGATAAACGGCAGCGACCAGATCAGGGGGATGCTAGGCAGCGACGGATTGTACTGATGCAGGGCCTTGAGGCTGCCGTAAGCCAGCGGCACGGCTGCGCCCCACCACAGGGCCTTGCGCTTGAGAAAACCGTTGACTAGCCCCTCGCCGCGCTCGCCTTGCACTATGGCCACCCCGAGCTGGGTTAGCGGATAGGCCAGCCGCTCGCGCTCAACCCACTGCCGGCGCAAAATGACTGCGCTCGAAACCATGGCCACGTATAGCGCCAAGAGCAACACCGCCCACCAAGCCAGCGGTTCGACCCAGGCCGCGTAGGGAATGTCGGCGAGTGCGCCGCCCTCGTAAAAGCCGCGGTTGCCCGCGCCGTCATCGACGAGGATGCGCTGCCGGGGAAAGAGCGGAAAGAGCTTTTCGGCCCATTGGTTGGCCGGGGAGGCGTAGTAGAAAATGCCGGTGAGGGCTGGCAAAAGCTGCTGTGTCAGCCCCATAGTGCAGAGGGCGGAGACGACCAGCAACATCACGTACACCAACACTAGCTCGGCGCGGTTGAGCGCGAGGGTGCCCCCGCGCTGCACCAGCGGCACGTTCCACAGCGCAGACAGGGCGAGGAAGGCCCCAAACCAAAAGCCAGGCGAGTACCAATCAACCGCGCCGCGGCTGGCCCAATAGCTGCAAAAGCCGCCCGTGGCCAGTAGGGCCAGCCCCACCGCTAGGCGGAAGTCGCGGGCGGTGAGCTTGAAGAGCGCATTGAGCAAGCCGACCAGCACTAAAAACAGAAAGATGGCCCCCGGGGTATTGAAGTCGAAGGCCATGTTGGTCGCTCGCATTGCCATGTTGGCGTAGGGTGCGCCAATGGACAGGAAGAAGCTGAGGAACGCACCGACCCAAAAGCCGCGCAGCGTCAGATGAGAGCGACCTGCGGCATCGGTGAGTCCATTGTCTTGGCCGCCTTGGAGGTGCCGGCCATACCGGGAAGGGAGCGACCTATTCACCGTGCAGTTTGCGGCTTAACCGTGCAGGTGGGACAGACGCGCCGCAGGTGCTCGCGCCGCACCCGCCACAGGTCGTGGGCCTTCACTAATTCGCATTCGGCCTGCCCCACCTTGCCCCGGCGCTGCAACTTCCTCCGGTCGAGTGTTGAGTCCAGCTTGTGGGTTGGGACCGGGCAGGGGCCGCTGCGAAAGGCCAGCCCCAAGACCTCGTCCACGGTCCCGTCCTCGCGCACGATTCGGTCCTCGAGGGCAAAGGACTCAATGCAGCCGCAGGGCACGGACAGCTCGGCTACGTGATAAGCCGTGCTCGTATCGTGCGTCGTGCCCAGCGCGAGGATGTAGCCGCCGCCGTGGACCAGTTTGCCGATCGGGCTATCTGCGGCCCAGATGCCGGCTTCGAGGTGCCCGCGGCAATAGTCGCTGGCCCGCGGTCCAATCGCCGCCACCGCGTGGGTGGGATGCATGCTGCGCTCGGCCTCGGTGCGCCGCCACAGCGCGTCTGGAATTGCGCCGTTGGTGGTGGGCGTGGTCAGCCGGTTGAAGACTTTGGCCGCGCGGTGATTAAACGAAGGTGCCAGCAGGGTTCCCCGCTTGCCGACCGCCTGCAAGAGCGCATCGACGACGGTTTCGGCGCCGCCCTCGACAAAACCAATGGCCGATAGGGAGCTGTGTACCATCAGATCCATGCCCGGGGCGACGCCCAAGCGGCGCAGATCTCTCACCAGTTCCCGGCGGCCGATCATATGGGCTGGGTCGGTCAATTCGGCATAGCCCAATTCGGCGTGTGCTGCGAAGTACTCGTGGACCCGAGCGACGGCAATGGGCCCTGCCGTCCGGGGCCCGGCCCGATAGTCGGCTTCCTCGCAGGCAATGCGCTCGGCGATTTCGCCCAAATTCCGGCGGCCGTCGGCCCAAAACAGCGCCCACGGCGCAAGCTTTGCGGCCGCAATGCACGCATTGATCGCGGCCGGCGCGTTCTCGGCGGTCGGCGAGAGCACGGCCGTGCGCCGCGGCACCAGCCGCGCTTGGGCCGTGCGCCGCGCTCGCTTGCCCGGCAGCGCGTTCTCGGCTGCTGCGGCCGCCACTTGCCGCTCGCTATCGTCCATGGCCTCCAAGAGCTCGCGCCGACTGCCTCCCCAGAGCCAGCGCGCGAGCCGCCGCACACTGCGGCTGTGCGCCTCGCGCACGTACTCGGCCTCGGCTCGGGGGCGCTTTTTCTTTTGTAAAACCGAGAGAAAGTACTGGGTTTCGGTGCGGACCAGCTCCCCCACTTCGCGGCTGCCCATGTCGGCCAAGTAGTACAGATAGGCCGCCATGGAGGCCGCGCAGGTCTCCAGCCCCCGCGGGCTGAGCAGGGCTTCCACGTCGGCCGAAGAGTGGTACGCGTCAAAGCCGTGCCCGCTCTTGCGGTGGTGCGTGGTGATCCAAGGGCAGGGAAATCCGTATTGGGGATCGCCGATCAAGGTATCAGACGTCGCCATGAATCGCGCTAGATGCACTCGATAGCCCGGCTTGTGTTGCCGCACCCCGGCCCGCAAGATGGCCGCGCCGACCCGGTCGACGAAACCAGCCGACATGGGGATCGTCGCGTGCCACTCCAGTCGGCCATCGCAGATAGCTGGCTGGGAGCCGAGGGTGTCGATACACGCGCCGGCCAAAGGGGTCTGCAAGCGCCGCACCTTCTCTAGATAGGCGAAGAAACCGTAGCACTCGTACGCATTGAGCAGGCGAATGGTGCGCTTGGGGCGGGCGAGTTTTCCCGCTCGGATAAGCCCTTCGATCACGCGGGCGATCTCGAGGGTGGTGGCCACGCCCGAAGCATTGTCTATGGCCCCGGGCTCGGCGCTGTGCGCGATGGCCCACACTTCGTCCTGCGGGTCCCCTGCTCCCTCGATGACGCCGCTGACCACGTCGTGGCTGCCGACGTATTTGCGGATGTCGGCTCTTGCGTGCAGGGTTAGGGGACCGTGCTCCCGCGCTAGCTGCCGCAGCCGCTCCCCCTGCTGCTCAGAGATCGCAAAGCCCACCAACCGCGCCGCAGCATGTTCTAGGGGAATTGCGCCCCAGCCGAATTTGGTCCACGCCACGGCGCTGGGCAGGTTGGGCACTGGCCGGTCGGTGATGACGGCGGCGGCCCCCTTGGCGGCCAAAAGACCGAGCTGGGCGCGCGGGTCTAGCTTGGTCAGCACAATCGCACCGGCGAGTCCGTCGGCTGGCTGCTGTTGGATGTCCTCGACTTGGTCGAGAATCACTAGCCGCAGCCGCAAGCCGCTCGCCGGGGTTGCCGCGCTCCACTGGATGACGTGCCAGGGATTCTCCTGCCAATTTAGCACTCGCTCGGCGAGCGGATGCACCACGTCCACGGTCGCGCCCGCGACATCGGCGGCCTCGCGGATGATCCACCGGCCCGACCCAAGCCGCCCTCCGGTCTGGATGGACTCAACCTCCACGCGTGCGCCGGCGGCCTCGTAGCGGCCCGTTAGGGTAGCTGTCGTGTCGTGGAAGCGGTCAAACGAGTTCCAGCGATCGGTAGTGACCACTTCCCGCACCGCCGCCATCATCTCCTGTCCATTCGCCTGCTGCAACATTAGCGGCAAGGTTTGGCGACAGAGCTGTTGTAATGATTTTGCGCTAGGCATGATTTCCTCCGTTTATTAATATGTAATATGTAGGGTGACCACCCTATGCTGTGCAGGGCGGCTGGCCATTTATTTAACTTTCCACTTGACATCTCGTTTTGAAGGTGATAAAATAATCAACAGTTATCTTTGCTGATAGAGGACGAACAGGACATGGGCACAAATTCAATAAAAAGAATGCCACCGCAGGGAGCGGCGCTTACTGCGATAGCTGTGCCTTGTTCTACGCTTGAAAACCCCGTTGAATTTTTTTGTCGTAAGTCGTTAAAAAACAACAAGTTACCCCCCCCCCCCCCCCCCCCCTCAAAAATGCTGTAAGTCTTTAAAAAACAGTAAGTTATCCCATCTTCAAGATCTCTCTCGAGCGCTAAGCGCTAAATTCTCTACTTCTCAGCACCGACCGACGGATCCCAAGCGGACGTTTGGTAATCCGGCTGGTCTAGGCGTCTGTGTTTTCGCCGCACGGTATCAAGGCCCCGGCCGCGCCGTGCGGCATTCGTGTGTACGCCGTGGCTGTCGTCTGCCATGGCCGACGGTTCATGCTGCTAATTTTCTATCAACCATCGTTTGTCGCCTGTTTCAGTAATTGAAATGGGCACTCACACCGCCAAAGGGTGGTTACTTGAAAATCACCTTATTGGCAAATTTAGAGGAGGCCTATATGCCTACGCTTAACTGGGGCCGAATGGTTGCCCTTTTTCTTTGTGTGCTGTTCGCTCGGAACGTGTCTTTCGCCCAAGATGATCAGTGGGAAACGGTTGTTGTCTATATGGTGGATCCTGTTGTTAAGGAGAGCCTCGCACGGGAGGTGGAGGATTATATAGACAAATGGAAGGACCCTTTAACTTGGGAGACTTTCGAGCGTGATTTTACTCCAGCGAGGAACGCTCAAATGGCTCAGGTGGCTCGGGACAATGATTTTCGGAAACGAGAAGCTGAGGCTCTCTTAAGGGAAGATCTGAGGGATCGAGGAGATGGTACGAGCTCTTGGTATCCGTCTTGGATTCCTTTAGCTCTTGCTGAAACTACGGAGGACTCGCTTTTCAAGAACATTCTAAACATTGAGGGGGCTCCATACTTTGACAGGCCTGGCCTCCAGACCCTGAGAGAGTTTTTCGAACAGGACGGAGCCGAGCCTGACCGCGCGGCGGAAGCTTTTAGGTTCTGTGATGATGACAGGCCGCGCTGTCGCAAGGAGTTTTATGCTCATTTCAGGGATTTGGTTGATATCCACGACGCGTCCTTGGTTGCTCCTTCTGAACCAGGCGAAGACCATCACCACCCGGAGACTTCTCTTCGCTCTCCCATTATTTCGTTTACGATTCAGGCGAAGGCTTCTGAAGATTCGGGCGTCCCCACGACACCTTCTCGTACTCCTTTTGTGGATGAACTAAATGAAGGTTTCAGACAGGCACAGCCGGGGGAGTCTAGAGAATTCGTAGACTTTCGCTGGGAAAGTATTCAACTTTTGCAGCCGGCGGCTATGGATCCTGATGAGTATGTGATTGATGTATCGCCTTATTGGCAGCCGGCGGCTAAGTCTGTCGCTTCCACTGAGACTTCCTCTTGGGGCCGTATCAAGGCGACCTTCGCCGATTAACCTGTGATAAGTCCCGGCCGGGCAATAGGTCTGGCCGGGACTTAACGTTCTACAACACCTCATAGCTTCAGCTCCATTCCTCTCCCTCACCATCTCCCTAAAGGGGTTTTGAGACAGCTTCTCAGTTCCACTCCTCCTCACCATTTCCCCAAATAAGTAGTGTATTAATAGTATGACATTATAAATAGGTCGGATCGGGATGCCCCTCGGGGCTTACATCCGGCCTTGGTCGCCTCATCCGGGGCGGCTACCTCGGCCATAGCGATGGCGTACGGTCGGCATATCGTCGATGGACGACTCCAACTAGAAGCCGGTTAACCCAAACTCTTAAATTAGGGAGATTTTTTATGAAGTTTCTAATGGTATTTCTGATGGGCTTGATGCTTTCTGTTCAAGCGAATACGACGCCGCAGTTCACTGTTTCCGGGCAGGTGCGGCTGGCCGATGGGCGGCCAGTGGCCGGGGCCCAAGTGACGCTGTTTGACTTGGCTGATTTGCATCAAGGCGCGGTGGCACGGGCGAGGACCGATGCGTCCGGGTATTTCGCGCTGCCGCTGGCGTCGTTGGGCGGGTCGGCATTGCCGCAGGGATTTGTCTTAGGACCGAATTACCCCAACCCCTTCAACCCTTCGACCGTGATCCCCTATCAGCTTCCTACGGCTACGCATGTGCGGCTCGATGTGTTTAACGTGTTGGGACAGCATGTTGCGACGCTGGTAGATGCGGAGCGGCAGGCCGGTTTTCACGCGGCGAAGTGGGACGCGACCAATGCGGCGGGACAGGCGATGGCCGCTGGGGTGTATTTCTATCGGTTGACGGTGGGTGGAGGGCAGCAGATCCAGCGGATGGTGCTCATTGACGGGCAGGCGGGGATAGCGACGGCGGCTTCCTCGACAGCGGCGCCTATGCCCACATCCACGGATGCGGCGGATCGAGAATATGGTCTCGTTGTTTCAGGCGAGGGCTTGACGACCTACGCGGATGCAGCTTTTGGCGTGCGAGGGGGGATGGCAGCGGTAGAGTTGGTAGTGGATGCGGCACCGTTGACGACAGGCAAAGTGTGGGCAGGGGAGATTTTGGGGGATGTGAATAACGATGGGCAGGTGCTTCTGGAAGACGCGATGCTCGTAGTGATGTACCGCTCCAATCCGTCTATTGTAATGCCGAACAACGGCAGTATTCGCTTGGGGGATGTCAACTCCGATGGGGAAGTCAATGAGACTGACGTGCTGGTGATGATGAGGTATATATCGAATCCGTTGGATGGGGCACTGCCTGCGGGGATCGGTCAAAGGATGGCGAGCGGGAAACGGGCTTCGGACGGCTCAGGTGTGAGCCGGCTAACCCACCATGAAAATAGTCATAATCAAACTCCTATTTGGTCTCCCTATGGCAGCCACATTGCCTTCTCGTCTTATCGCAACGGCATTTTTGATATTTACGTGATGAAAGTGAATGGGGACAGCTTAACCAACCTAACTAACAACAGCGATAGCCGGGATGAGACTCCTACTTGGTCTCCCGATGGCGACCACCTCGCCTTCTCGTCTTATCGCGACGGCAATTTTGATATTTACGTGATGAAAGTGAATGGGGACAGCTTAACCAACCTAACCGACCACGGGAACGAGGATAAGCAGCCTGCGTGGTCTCCCGATGGCCGCTACATCGCCTTCTCGTCTAACCGCGACGGCGATCCTGATGTTTTTGATATTTACAGGATGGCAGCGGACGGCTCTGATGTGCGCCGGCTAACCAACCACAGGCGTCGGAATTGGACTCCTACTTGGTCTCCCGATGGCCGCTACATCGCCTTCTCCTCTGATCGCGACGACGGCGATTTTGATATTTACAGGATGGCAGCGGACGGCTCTGATGTGCGCCGGCTAACCAACCACGATGAAGAGGATAAGCAGCCTGCGTGGTCTCCCGATGGCCGCTACATCGCCTTCTCGTCTAACCGCGACGGCGATTTGGCGATTTACGTGATGGCGGCAGAGGACGGCTCAGGTGTGCGCCCGCTAACCGTAACCGACAGGTACGCGGATTTGCAGCCTGCGTGGTCTCCCGATGGCCGCCACCTCGCCTTCTCGTCTAACCGCGACGACGAGAAGGCGATTTACGTGATGGCGCTTGGGGAGGGGGAACAAGAAGGGCCCAGCTTCGGCACTCAGGTCGTGGTAGACCAGACGTACACAGCAGGTGATGAGGTGATCTTAGCTCTGCCGGCGGCTTCGGGCGGTACCGGGGCGTTGACGTATAGCTTGGATGGGGACTTGCCTGCGGGTCTGGCGTTTGATGATGGGAATCGGACGCTTTCGGGTACGCTGCCGGCGGATGCGTTGTATGCTGCCTATGGGTTGACGTATCGGGTGGCGGATGCGGCTGGCGCTGGGGCTGAGTTGAGCTTCACGATTGTGGTGATGAAGGTGGAGGAAGTGGACGACTCTGATACGCCTGCGCCTGGGGAGGGGGAACAAGAAGGGCCCAGCTTCGGTGCTCCGGTCGTGGGAGACCAGACGTACACAGCAGGTGATGAGGTGATCTTAGCTCTGCCGGCGGCTTCGGGCGGTACCGGGGCGTTGACGTATAGCTTGGATGGGGACTTGCCTGCGGGTCTGGCGTTTGATGATGGGAATCGGACGCTTTCGGGTACGCTGCCGGCGGATGCGTTGTATGCTGCCTATGGGTTGACGTATCGGGTGGCGGATGCGGCTGGCGCTGGGGCTGAGTTGAGCTTCACGATTGTGGTGATGAAGGTGGAGGAACAAGAACCGACGCAGGAGGAAGAGGAGACGTTTTCGCTGCTGGGGGGTGCGTCGATGGAGTTTGTGTGGATCGAGCCGGGGGTGTTTCAGATGGGGTCGGATACGGGTCGGAGAGATGAAAGGCCGATCCATGAGGTGGAGATTAGTCGTGGTTTTTGGTTGGGGAAGTATGAGATCACGCAGGGTCAGTGGAAGTCGGTGATGGATGAAGAGCCTTGGTCTGGTCGGGACAGAGTTACGTCAGATTCATCTTATCCGGCGGTGATTATTTCTTGGGATAAAGTGCATGAGTTTATCGATCGTCTGAATGCGGAAGCGGGCGAGGAATTGTACCGTCTTCCGACGGAGGCGGAGTGGGAGTATGCGTGTCGAGCGGGGACGCAGACGCGGTGGTCGTTTGGGGATGACGAGAGCCAACTGACGGATCATGCGTGGTATTTTGGTAATAATTATCCTACTGAAGGAGCGAAAGCGGTAGGTGGTAGGTTGCCGAATCCTTGGGGCCTGTATGATATGCACGGGAATGTTTGGGAGTGGGTTCAGGATTGGTATGACGAGGAGTATTATGATAGGTCGGGTCGGGTTGACCCTCGGGGGCCTACATCCGGCCTTGGTCGCGTCATCCGGGGCGGCCACTTCGGCCATATCGACGGCGTGCGGTCGGCGTATCGTCACTTCCACTCGCCCGACGCCCGCAGCTATACCATTGGCGCACGTCTGCTCAGGATGGACGAGTCCAACTAGAAGCCGGGGAAAAGGGATCATCTCGGAGGCTTGAGGACGAATTGTATCCGGCGTTCTGCCAGCGGTCAAGTTGGTCGGTCTACCACCCCAAAACAACTCTACGCGCCGGTGCTGCCCGCCTATGGCCATGACAGCACCGGTCGCGACCCATTCATACGTTTCACCGTGTAGCACCTGTCTGTTAGGGGAAGGGTCGTTTGGTCAACAACCAATAAACCTAACACGGGGCTACACGGAAAAGGAAAGGTGGCCTAACGTATGGCTACGTTTAACGGGGGCCGAATGGTTGCCCTTTTGCTTTGCGTGTTGTTCGCTCCGAACGTGTCTTTCGCTCAGGATGCGTGGGAGACGGTTGTTGTCTATATGGTGGATCCTATTGATGAACAACTTGCGCCGGAAGTGCTGGAGTATATAGACAATTTGAATTTTTGTGATTTTCCTCTAGCGAGGGAAGGTCAAATGGCTCAGGTGGCTCGGGAAAATGCGGCGCGGATTCAAGCAGCTGAGGATTACTTAAGGGAGGATCGGGGAAGTCGAGGAGATGGTACAAGCTCTTGGTATCCGTCTTGGATTCCTTTAGCTTTTGCTCCTACTACGGAGGACTCGCTTTTCAAGAATATTCTAAACATTGAGGCGGCAAGGTACGATACTGGCCCAAGGGCTGGCCAACCACAGACCCTGAGAGAGTTTTTCGAAATGGACGGAGCAGAGCCTGCTGGACTGAATGCTGATGGCACTCAAAGATTTAGGTATTGTTCGAGGAACTGTCGCAGGGAGCTTTACCCTCTATTCAGATTTTTGGTTGAAATCCACGACGAGTCCCAATATTCGGCGACTGCTCCTCGCATTATTTCGTTTACGATTCAGGCGAGGTATTCTCCTTTTGTAGAGCAACTAAATGAAAACGATACGCCTGAGCCGGAGGAAGAACCCGATACGCCTGAGCCGCCGGAAGAATCCGATACGCCTGAGCCGCCGGAAGAACCTGGCACAAGTACAGGTATTGTGGAATTTCGCTGGGACAGTATTCGGCTTTTGCAACCGGCGGCTATGGACCCCAATCCTTATGTGATTGATACTCCGCTTTATTGGCAACCGGCGGCTAAGCCGGTCGCTTCCACTGAGACTTCCTCTTGGGGCCGTATCAAGGCGACCTTCGCCGATTAACCTGTGATAAGTCCCGGCTGGGCAATAGGTCTGGCCGGGACTTAACGTTCTACATCAATCTACTAGCACCATCCCATTGGTGTGCGCCTGCTCAGGATTCCGGATTAATTGTCTATTACCCCACCAACCTAAAAAACCGGCCCTAAAAAGCGATGGATGACTCCAACTATAAGTCGCTTAACCCGAACTCACGTTACATTAAAGGGATTCTTTATATGAAGTTTCTATATGTATGTCTGATGGGCTTGATGCTTTCTGCTCAAGCGAATACGGCGCAGCCATCCACTGTTGCCGGGCAGGTGCAGCGGGCCGATGGACGGCCCGTGGCCGGGGCTCAAGTGACGCTGTTTGACTTGGCTGATTTGCATCAAGGCGCGGTGGCACGGGCGATGACCAATGCGGCCGGGCATTTTGCGCTGTCTCTGCAATCATTTTCGGCGGGCACGGCCCTGCCGGACGGCTTTGCACTCGGGCAGAATTACCCCAACCCGTTCAATCCTTCCACCATTATCCCCTATCAAATACCGGCGTCCGCTCACGTGCGGCTGGAAGTGTTCAATATGCTGGGGCAGCGGCTGGCGACGTTAGTGGATGCCGAACGGCCGGCGGGAGCGCATACGGCGCAATGGGATGGCACGGATGCGGCGGGGCGGGCTGTGGGAGCGGGGGTGTATATCTATCGGCTGAGCAGCGGCGAGGTATCGGTGAGTCGGCGGATGGTGCTGGTGGATGGGCAAGCGGGGATGCCAGCGGCGGGAGGTGCTCCGGGGCCGGTGCGAGCGGTCGAGGGTTTGGTGGAAGCGGATGGGCCGGTTTATGGGTTGACCGTTTCAGGGGAGGGCTTGGTCCCTTACGTGGACCCGGCCTTTCAGGTTGAAGCAGGCCGGGCGTGGGTGGAGGTGGTGCTGGCCGCGCCGGCTCGCGCCAAGCGGCTGCCGGGGGAGGACCGTCTGTTAGGGGATGTCGATGGCAAAGGCCGCGTCGATATAGTTGATGCGCTACTAGTAGCGGCCTCGGTGGGGCCCACGGGGCTGACAACCGGCGGCGATTTAGATGGCGTGGACAACGGAGCCCGTCTCGGCCTTATAGACCTCGGCGACGTCAATGGCGATGGGGTTGTCAACCTAGTTGACGCCTATCTAATCGGGGTGTACAGCGTCAATCCCTCCGATCCGGTATTGCCGGCGGGGATCGGGAAGCGCGTATCCTTCGCCAGCGACGGCACACCTAATAAGATGTACTGGACGGACCAAAATACGAATAAGATTCAGCGGGCTAACCTCGATGGAACCAATGTCGAAGACCTCATCACCAACGGATTGGTTCATCCAGACGGCATCGCGCTGGATGTGGGGCGAGGAAAGATGTACTGGACCGACGCGACCACGACCGACTCGGACACGCGCAGGATTCAGCGGGCTAACCTCGATGGAACCAATGTCGAAGACCTCATCACCAACGGATTGGGTCATCCAGTTGGCCTCGCGCTGGATGTGGGGCAAGGAAAGATGTACTGGACGGACTTGGGCACGGATAAGATTCAGCGGGCTAACCTCGATGGAACCAATGTCGAAGACCTCATCACCCACGGATTGGATTTGCCAAAAGGCCTCGCGCTGGATGTGGGGCGAGGAAAGATGTACTGGACCGACCCGAGCAGGCGCAGGATTCAGCGGGCTAACCTCGATGGAACCAATGTCGAAGACCTCATCACCAACAGATTGAGTCAGATAAAAGGCCTCGCGCTGGATGTGGGGCGAGGAAAGATGTACTGGACCGACCCGAGCAGGCGCAGGATTCAGCGGGCTAACCTCGATGGAACCAATGTCGAAGACCTCATCACCAACGGATTGGTTCATCCAGACGGCATCGCGCTGGATGTGGGGCGAGGAAAGATGTACTGGACCGACGCGACCACGGGTAAGATTCAGCGGGCTAACCTCGATGGAACCAATGTCGAAGACCTCATCACCAACGGATTGAATAGGCCAGCAGGCCTCGCGCTGGCCGCGCTGGCCGGTAGTGATGTCAGCGGGGAGAACGGCGGCAGTAGTCGTCCCGACTTGGTGGTTGAATCGCCTTCGGTCAGCGACAACCCGCTGACGACCGGGCAATCCTTCACTCTGAGTGCCACCGTCCGCAATCGGGGTAATGGTCAGTCAGCCTCGACGACCTTGCGCTATTACCGCTCGGACGATTCGACGATCTCCACGACCGATGGGCAAGTCGGCACGGATACTGTGAGCGGCCTTTCAGCTTCGGCGACAAGTGCCGAATCAATCAATCTGACAGCCCCGTCAAGTGCGGGCACGTATTACTACGGCGCGTGCGTGGAAAGCGTCAGCGACGAAAGCGATACCAATAACAACTGCTCAACCGGGGTACTCGTCATGGTGGGCAGCCCCGACCCAATCGTTGAATTGCCTAATAAGATGTACTGGGCGGACTCGGGCACGAATAAGATTCAGCGGGCTAACCTCGATGGAACCAATGTCGAAGACCTCATCACCGGATTGAGGCTAAGAGGCCTCGCGCTGGATGTGGGGCGAGGAAAGATGTACTGGACGGCCTCGAGTGCGGACAAGATTCAGCAGGCCAACCTCGATGGAACCAATGTCGAAGACCTCATCACCCACGGATTGAGTCATCCAGTTGGCCTCGCGCTGGATGTGGGGCGAGGAAAGATGTACTGGATCAACTGGGGCACGCGCAAGATTCAGCGGGCTAACCTCGATGGAACCAATGTCGAAGACCTCATCACCGGATTGGATGCTCCAGAAGGCCTCGCGCTGGATGTGGGGCGAGGAAAGATGTACTGGGCGGACGCGGGCACGGGCTCTATTCAGCGGGCTAACCTCGATGGAACCAATGTCGAAGACCTCATCACCAACGGATTGGATGCTCCAATTGGCCTCGCGCTGGATGTGGGGCGAGGAAAGATGTACTGGACGGACGCGGGCACGGACAAGATTCAGCGGGCTAACCTTGATGGTTCCAATGTCGAAGACCTCATCACCCACGGATTGAGTAATCGTAATCCAGTTGGCCTCGCGCTGGATGTGGGGCGAGGAAAGATGTACTGGACGGACTGGGTCACGCACAAGATTCAGCGGGCTAACCTCGATGGAACCAATGTCGAAGACCTCATCACCCACGGATTGAGTCATCCAGTTGGCCTCGCGCTGGTCGCGCTGGCCGATAGTGATGTCAGCGGGGGCGACGGCGGCAGTAGTCGTCCCGACTTGGTGGTTGAATCGCCTTCGGTCAGCGACAACCCGCTGACGACCGGGCAATCCTTCACTCTGAGTGCCACCGTCCGCAATCGGGGTAATGGTCAGTCAGCCTCGACGACCTTGCGCTATTACCGCTCGGACGATTCGACGATCTCCACGACCGATGGGCAAGTCGGCACGGATACTGTGAGCGGCCTTTCAGCTTCGGCGACAAGTGCGGAATCAATCAATCTGACAGCCCCGTCAAGTGCGGGCACGTATTACTACGGCGCGTGCGTGGAAAGCGTCAGCGACGAAAGCGATACCAATAACAACTGCTCAACCGGGGTACTCGTCACGGTGGGCAGCCCCGACCCAATCGTTGAATTGCCTAATAAGATATACTGGACGGACCAAGATACGGGTAAGATTCAGCGGGCTAACCTCGATGGTTCCAATGTCGAAGACCTCATCACCGGATTGGTTGTGCCAGACGGCATCGCGCTGGATGGAGGGCGAGGAAAGATGTACTGGACGCAATGGGGCATGGATACGGGTAAGATTCAGCGGGCTAACCTCGATGGTTCCAATGTCGAAGACCTCATCACCGGATTGGAGAGACCAAGCGGCATCGCGCTGGATGTGGGGCGAGGAAAAATGTACTGGACGGACGCGGGCACGGACAAGATTCAGCGGGCTAACCTTGATGGTTCCAATGTCGAAGACCTCATCACCAGCGGGATATCCCCAACCCGCATCGCGCTGGATGTGGAGCGAGGAAAGATGTACTGGACGCAGTGGGGTGCGCCGGGTAAGATTCAGCGGGCTAACCTTGATGGTTCCAATGTCGAAGACCTCATCACCAGCGCCGGTGAACTAAAAGGCAGAGGCATTGCTTTGGATGGGGTCAACGGCAAAATATACTGGTCGGAGACTCCATCCCTCAAGGTTAGCAGCTCGCGGATACGGCGGGCTAACCTCGACGGCTCCAATGTCGAAGACCTCATCACCAACGGATTGGAGTACCCAATCGCCATCGCGCTGGATGTGGGGCGAGGAAAGATGTACTGGGCGGACGTGTTAAAGAGTAAGATTCAGCGGGCTAACCTCGATGGTTCCAATGTCGAAGACCGCATCACCCACGGTTTTTATTACCCACTCGCCATCGCGCTGGTCGCGCTGGCCGATAGTGCTGTCAGCGGCGGCGGGAGTCGTCCCGGTCCCGACTTGGTGGTTGAAAAGCCTTCGTTCAGCGACGATAGGCTTCGGACCGGACAATCCTTCACTCTGAGTGCCACCGTCCGCAATCTAGGTAATGGTCGGTCCGCCTCGACGACCTTGCGCTATTACCGCTCGGACGATTCGACGATCTCCCCGAACGATAGGCACGTCGGCACGGGTAATGTCAGCGGCCTTTCGGCTTCGGCGACAAGTGCAGAATCAATCAATCTGACAGCCCCGTCAAGTGTGGGCGAGTATTACTACGGCGCATGCGTCGAAAGCGTCACCGACGAAAGCGATACCAATAACAACTGCTCAATCGGGGTGCGCGTCACGGTCAGGAGTCGTCCCGACTTGGTGGTTGAAAATCCTTCGGTCCGCGACAACTCGCTGACGACCGGGCAATCCTTCACTCTGAGTGCCACCGTCCGCAATCGAGGTAACGTTCGGTCCGCCTCGACGACCTTGCGCTATTACCGCTCGGACGATTCGACGATTTCCCCGAACGATAGGCAGGTCGGCACGGATACTGTGAGGGGCCTTTCGGCTTCGGCGACGGCTTCGGAATCAATCTATCTGACAGCCCCGTCACGTGCGGGCACGTATTACTACGGCGCGTGCGTCGAAAGCGTCGCCGACGAAAGCGATACCAGCAACAACTGCTCAACCGGGGTGCGCGTCACAGTGGACAGCGGTGGCGGCGGCAGTAGTCGTCCCGACTTGGTGGTTGAATCGCCTTCGGTCAGCGACAACACGCTGACGGCCGGACAATCCTTCACCCTGAGGGCCACCGTCCGCAATCGGGGTAATGGTCGGTCCGCTTCTACAACGCTACGCTATTACCGCTCGTCCAATTCGTCGATCTCCACGAATGATAGGCAAGTCGGCACGGATAATGTGAGAGGCCTTTCGGCTTCGGCGACGGCTTCGGAATCAATCCGTCTGACAGCCCCGTCACGTGCGGGCACGTATTACTACGGCGCGTGCGTGGAAAGCGTCACCGACGAAAGCGATACCAATAACAACTGCTCAACCGGGGTGCGCGTCACAGTTCGCAGCGGTGGCGGTGGTGACCTTGATGATCACAGCGATACCCGATCGGGCGCGACCGACCTTTCTTTGGGAGACGCACGCTCAGGGCGGATCGAAACCGGCGGGGATGTCGATTACTTCAGGGTGCAAGTCAGCAGCTCTGGGATCTTGACAGTTTACACCACAGGCGACACCGATACTTATGGGACCCTGCAAAACAGTTCCGGTTCCGATTTGGAAGACGATGACGAGGCAGGATTAAGTAACAACTTCCGCATCGAACGTTCCGTGAGTGAGGGTACCTACTACATCCGAGTACGAGGGTATGACTCGTCAACGACTGGAAGCTATACCGTTCGCACACGTTTTCGGAACGGTGGCGGCGGCAGTAGTCGTCCCGACTTGGTGGTTGAATCGCCTTCGGTCAGCGACAACACGCTGACGGCCGGACAATCCTTCACCCTGAGGGCCACCGTCCGCAATCGGGGTAATGCTCGGTCCGCCTCAACGACCTTGCTCTACTACTACCGCTCGGACGATTCGACGCTCTCTAGGCCAGTCGGCACGGATAATGTGAGCGGCCTTTCGGCTTCGGCAACAAGTGCGGAATCAATCCGTCTGAATGCGCCGTCAAATGCGGGCACGTATTACTACGGCGCGTGCGTCGAAAGCGTCGCCGACGAAAGTGATACCAGCAACAACTGCTCAACCGGGGTGATTTTCACGGTCAGCAGTGGTGGGGGTGGCAGCACACGTCCCGACTTGGTGGTTGAATCGCCTTCGGTCAGCGACAACACGCTGACGGCCGGACAATCCTTCACCCTGAGGGCCACCGTCCGCAATCGGGGTAATGCTCGGTCCGCCTCAACGACCTTGCTCTACTACTACCGCTCGGACGATTCGTCGATAGTCGGCACGGATACTGTGAGCGGCCTTTCGGCTTCGGCGACGAGTGCGGAATCAATCAGTCTGATAGCCCCGTCACGTGCGGGCACGTATTACTACGGCGCGTGTGTGGAAAGCGTCCCCGACGAAAGCGATACCAATAACAACTGCTCAACCGAGGTGCTCGTTACGGTCAGCAGCGATGGCGGCGGCAGTAGTCGTCCCGACTTGGTGGTTGAATCGCCTTCGGTCAGCGACAACACGCTGGCGGCCGGACAATCCTTCACCCTGAGTGCCACCGTCCACAATCGGGGTAATGGTCGGTCCGCCTCGACGACCTTGCGCTATTACCGCTCGTCCAATTCGTCGATCTCCACGAACGACAGGCAGGTCGGCACGGATACTGTGAGCGGCCTTTCGGCTTCGGCGACGAGTGCGGAATCAATCAGTCTGATAGCCCCGTCACGTGCGGGCACGTATTACTACGGCGCGTGCGTCGAAAGCGTCCCCGACGAAAGCGATACCAATAACAACTGCTCAACCGAGGTGCGCGTCATGGTGGGCAGCGGTGGCGGTGGCAACGATGATCATAGCAATACCCGATCGGGCGCGACCAACCTTCCTTTGGATGACTCACGCTCAGGGCGGATCGAAACCGGCGGGGATATCGATTACTTCCAAGTGCAAGTCAGCAGCTCTGGTACCTTGACCGTTTACACCACAGGCCGCACCGATACTTGGGGTACCCTGCAAAACAGTTCCGGTTCCGATCTGGCAAACGATGACGATGGAGGAGATGGTAACAATTTCCGCATCGAACGTACCGTGACTCCGGGCACCTACTACCTCCGAGTACGAGGGTATGACTCGTCAAAGACTGGAAGCTATACCGTTCACGCACGTTTTCAGAGGAGAGATGAGATCGGTGGCGGTGGCAACGATGATCACAGCGATACCCGATCGGGCGCGACCTTCCTTCCTTTGGGTGGGTCAGTCTTAGGGCGGATCGACACCGGCGGGGATGTCGATTACTTCAGGGTGCAAGTCAGCAGCTCTGGGATCTTGACAGTTTACACCACAGGCGACACCGATACTTATGGGACCCTGCAAAACAGTTCCGGTTCCGATTTGGCAAGCGATGACGATGGAGGAAGTGATAACAATTTCAGCATAGCACGTTCCGTGAGTGCGGGCACCTACTACATCCGAGTACGAGGGTATGACTCGTCAGCGACTGGAAGCTATACCGTTCGCGCAAGTTTTCAGAGCGATGATACAGACTTCAATATCGAACTTGTCTTCCTCAATTCCGTCCTCACTTCATCTCAGTCGAACTCTGTGAAACAGATCGTCCAACAGGCGGCTACGCGCTGGGAGTCAGTCATTACAGGAGATCTTCCGGAGGTTGACCACTCATCTAACCCGTGTGATATAGATATGAGAATAATAACAAGAAAATATACCAACCCCCCTATTCGCGTCGACGATGTCGTGGACGACCTGCGGATATTTGTTCATGTCGATAGCATTGACGGGTCAAGAAGAACTTTAGCACAGGCAACCCCGCTAGAGCTAAGGGATTCCCTCCTGCTGCCAGCTATCGCAGTGATAATACTCGATGAAAGGGATATATCTAGTTCTAGTTCGTCGTATTTTCTGCAACGAATTGTTCTCCACGAGATGGCGCACGCTTTAGGGTTTACCGCCGATGTTTGGAATGAGAAAAATTTGATGCAGGGCCATGTATGGGATACGCTTTTCGGGCTCTTGCTAAAAGAAGATAGGGACGTGCGTTTCATTGGTCGGCGGGCAATTGGGGCGTTCAACAACGCGGGAGGCCGGGATGATAAAGTGCCCGTGGAGAATTATACAACTGACGGGAAACGGAAGCCGGATTGGGGCACAGAATATTCTCATTGGAGGGAGTCCGTGTTCAGAGAAGGGAACAAGAGCGAGCTTATGGTCGGGAGAGTGGATACATCTTATGAATTTCCACTGAGCGCGATCACGATCCAGTCCTTTGCCGATCTTGGCTACCAAGTTGACGCAAGTCAGGCCGACCCGTACACCATTCCCTCACCACCAGCAAGTAAGCCCGTTGCGGGCCATAGCTTGGAACTCAACTGTAGCTTGGACGTGAGGAGTATTCCTGTGGTTGATGAGAACGGACGCATCGTCCGCACCATCACACCATTTGCTTGGCGTTTGCCATTAGGTCGGCGCGTGGATTAAAACAAAAAAGCGGGGAGCTAGCGGACGAAAACGTCCACCAACTCCCCGCTAGCCGGGCGCGGTATGCGATGCCTGTTAGTTGAGGTCGAGGACCTCCTCTAACGCCTCCATCTCTTGCAGGTCAATGTCGATGTCTAAGAGATCGGCGTCGCGCTGGCGGAAGAACTCCTCGCGCCGTCGGCGCTTGCGCGCATAGGGGGTCTCGATGTTGTAGAGCCGGCAGAGCCGGCTGAAACTGCCCGGGGCAATACCCAGCGCGCGACTGGCTTCTTGGTTGCTTGCGTAGATTCGCGCCGCGCGCTTGATGCGTTCTGGCTCGATTTTGCGCATGGGTTTTTTCTCTCCAGATCTTCAATTGGTGCGAAGTTCGACGAAATTCAACGAAAAAAGCCGCAGCATTTTGCGCCGCGGCCATTAAAAAAGCCGCTGGAAAGCGGCTGTATCGAGTTCGATGTATCGCCGGTTTCCGGGACGCAAAAGTGCCCTCCTTCTCGAAAGCGCTGTCCCGAAAACCCTGTGGGAAAGCCCTTGCACACGCGGTCAATCGCCTGAGACGATTACATTGCAAGTGCGAGGTGAATTCCCGATTCGGCTGTGCGTTTTGGCCAGCCGATGCATGCAACCTGAAGAGTCGTGCGTATATCTAGGGCTCGGGACGAACGCGCAACGCGTGGATGCTGTTCGTAGCCCGCATATTTGGGACCGTATGGCCGCTCCCATCCGGGAGCCGGCTCCTGAAAGTACACGAGGATCGCATTGCGAAGAGAATCATTACTTGAGGCCCTCCTCTCCATGGTGATGTGCAATTTCTTTGCACGGTTTTTGATTGCTTTTTAGTTTCACTTACAAGGTTGTACAGTGTCAAGGAAAAAATGCCTAAGAACAGAAAAAAAAGATATTTACGTCATTTTTTGAATATCTCTTGATTAATCCGCATATTTATCAATTCAACGACGAAGGAGACCATTATGTATTCGATTGGCTTGGCCATGCGGCTGCGTCCCAATGCGTACGCCGAGTACAAACAGGCCCACGACGACCTGTGGCCCGAAATCGCCGACAGCATGACCGACAACGAGGTCAGCATGGCCATCTATCGCTTGGGCGAACACCTCGTCATCCACGCGGTCGCCCCCACCGAGGAAGACTGGATCAAGAGCCGCCAAGTTCCCATTCTGGAAAAGTGGTACGCCTACATGGCCCAGTTGCTGGAGACCGACGACGAGGGGCAGATCATCTTCGAGGAGCTAGCCGAAGCCTTTGCCTTTGGTATGTTCAAGGGCTAGGCCGCTTGCACCGGGTTTTGCAGCCGGCCGATCGGGTCTATTTCCACGATTACCTCGTCGCCGGCCGCGAGCCACACGGGCGGTTGGCGCGCAAAACCCACGCCCTGCGGGGTGCCGGTGAGGATGACCGTACCCGGCAGCAAGGTCGTATCTTGGCTGAGGAATTCGATCAGTTCGGCGACCGAGAAGATCATGTCGCCGGTGGTGTGGTCCTGCATGGTCGCGCCGTTGAGGATCGTGCGGATGCCGAGGGTTTGCGGGTCCGGGATTTCGTCGGCTGTGACCAGCACCGGCCCCAAGGGGCAAAAGGTGTCAAAGCCCTTGCCGCGAATCCACTGACCGCCGCCGGCGTGGAGCTGCCACTTGCGGGCCGAGACGTCGTTGGCGCACGTGTATCCGAGCACATAGCTGAGGGCGTCGGCCCGCGCCACATTGCGGGCGGCCTTGCCGATCACCACCGCAAGTTCGCACTCGTAGTCAACTTCCGGGCCGCGGCGACAGCAGGCTGGCAGCAGGATTGGGTCGCCCGGGCCGCAGACCGCGCTCGTGGGCTTGGCAAAGACGACGGGCTGCTCGGGCGGGGCGAGCCCGGATTCGGCCGCGTGCTCTCGGTAGTTTAGCCCAATGCAGAAAATGTTGGTCGGAGCGAGCGGGGCGAGCCTCTTTTTGACGGCCACCTGTTCGCCCGTGGGCACGAGTCCTCCGAAGAGATCGCCGGTGAGTGCGGAGGCTTGCCCGGCCTCGGCTTCGAGGCCCCAGCGGACGGCGTCGCCAGCGTCGATAAAGCGGATGATGCGCATGTCTTTCTCCTTTGTTTTCCAGCACTTGCACAAACCTTAAGGCAGGGCTGGCAGCTCGTCAAATAACCTTGACGCTTGAGGTGGGGCCGCCTATTTTCCCCTTCTCAAAATTAAACCCAACGCGAGGAAAAGAGCGTGCCGCAAAACGTCAGCGAAGAACGCGTGCGCAAAATAGTCGAAGAAGTGGTGCAGCGAATCGTCAGCGGCGAGGGAGACCGCGAGGGCGGGGACACCGGCGTTTTCGCCGCGATCGATGCGGCCGTCCAAGGCGCGACCCGCGCCCAGCAGCAGTTGGTGGCCTTGTCGCTGGAGGAGCGCAAAAAGATCGTCGAGGCCCTCCGGCAGACGGCGCACGCCCACGCCGAGGAATTTTCGCGGCGGGCCTTGGCCGAGACGGGCATGGGGCGGCTAGAAGACAAGATCATCAAGCACCAAGTCGCGGCCGACACAACGCCCGGCGTCGAAGACCTAGAGGCCGTTTCGTGGACCGGCGACCACGGGCTGACCGTAGTCGAAATGGCCCCCTACGGGGTCATCGGCGCGGTCACTCCATCGACGCATCCCGTGCCGACGATGGTCAACAACGCCATTTGCATTGTCGCCGCGGGCAACTCGGTCGTCTTTAACGTCCATCCGGCGGGCCGCAAGGTCTCCATGTTCGCGGTGGGGTTGATCAATCAAGCCATCGTCGCGGCCGGCGGGCCGGCCAACCTGGTGACCGCGGTCGAAACGCCGACCATTGAGACGGCCAACGAATTGTTCAACCACCCGGACGTCCGCTTGCTGCTGGTCACCGGCGGGCCGGGCGTGGCCAAGGCCGCGCTGGGCAGCCCCAAAAAGGCCATTGTCGCCGGGCCGGGCAATCCGCCCGTGGTCGTCGATGAAACGGCCGATCTGGCCAAGGCCGCGCACGACATCATCGACGGGGGGGGCTTCGACAACAACATCCTTTGCATCGGCGAGAAGCAGGTCTTTGCGGTCGCGGCGATTGCCGACGAGCTCAAGCGGCTGATGGTCCAGTACAATGCATACGAGCTCGACGTGCGGCAGGTTGAGGCCCTCGCGCAGGTGGCCTTTGTCAAAGGACCGGACGGGCATGTCGCGGTCAACCGCGAGCTGGTGGGGCGCGACGCGGCCGTGCTGGGCGAGCGCATTGGCCTGCGGCTCGACTCGTCCCTGCGCATGCTCATTGGCGAGACCGACGCCAACCACGTTTTTGTGCGCGAGGAGCAGATGATGCCCTTTCTGCCAATCGTGCGGGTGCCCAATATCGACCAAGGCATTCGCGAGGCCGTCATCTCCGAGCACGGCTACGGGCACACGGCCGTGATCCATTCGCGCAACATCGAAAACATGCACAACATGGCCCGCGCGGTGGATACCACCATTTTCGTCAAGAACGGTCCTTCCTACGCCGGAGTTGGCTTGGGCGGCGAGGGCTTTGGGACGTACTCCATTGCCGGGCCTACGGGCGAGGGCCTGACGTCGCCGCGCACTTTTACCCGCCAGCGCCGCTGCGCCCTCGTCGATTACTTCCGCATCACCTGATGCTCTTGGGCCAAGTCAAAGGGCACTTGGTCGCCACGGCCAAGGTCCCGAGCCTCAACGGCAAGAAGCTCTTAGTCGTCGAAATCGCGTCGGTGCGCGAGCATGGTCTGGTGCTGACTGGGCGAGATATGGTGTGCATCGACGCAGTGCAAGCGGGCAAGGGCGAGTTGGTGATTTTGGTGCAGGGCAGCTCGTCGCGGATCGCCCCGAACTTGGCCGACGTGCCAGCCGACGCAGTAATCGTCGGGATCGTGGATTCGCTACAGGCCATGGGCAAGGACTTCGACTGCCGGCAACTGAGCCGCGGAGAATAGGCGATGGAAGCGGCTGGATTGGATCGCAAGCAGATTGAGGCACTGGTGCGCCAAGCGGTGTACGGTCACCTGCCCGACGCTCAGCTAGAGCAGGCACCCCCAGCCCCGAGGCTGGTCGTCAATATGTCCGCCCGCCACGTCCACCTCAATCAAAAGGCGCTGGACGCGCTCTTCGGCGCGAGTGCCGAGCTGACCGTGCAGAAGGCCCTGTACCAAGAGGGTGCTTTCGCCGCCGAGCAGACGGTGTCGGTTTTCGGCCCGCGCAAGCAGGTGATTCCCAAGGTGCGAATCCTCGGCCCATTGCGCGATTACAACCAAGTGGAACTGGCCTTTACGGACGCCCGCTTTTTGGGCATTGACGCGCCCGTGCGGCTCAGTGGCAACATCGAGGGGACGCCGGGCTGCTACTTGGTGGGGCCGGCCGGGGGGCTGGAGCTCGAGCGCGGAGTGATCCGGGCCGCCCGCCACGTACATCTGAATCCGGCTGAAGCCGCGTACTACGGGGTCGGCCCGGGGGACTTGCTGCGACTCATAGTAGAAGGCGATCAGGGCGGGGTGCTAAAAGGGCTGATCTGCCGCGTCAGCGAGCGCGAGCGCCTCGAAGTTCACATCGACACGGACGAGGGCAATGCGATTGATTTGGTACATGCCCGCAAGGTATATTTGGAGCGTTGAACGCAAAAATCCGCACAATTACTTCAGGAGGTAAGGGATGTCGGATGCAGTAGGTATGGTAGAAACCGTGGGGCTGGTCGGGGTCGTCGAGGCCGGCGACGCCATGGCCAAGGCCGCCAGCGTACAGCTTTTGGGCTGGGACCGGGTCGGCTCCGGTTTGGTGACCGTGTTTTGCTCGGGCGATGTGGCGGCCGTCAAGTCGGCCGTGGATGCCGGCTCAACCGCTGCGGCCAAGGTTGGGGAGGTGCATTCGGTGCATGTGATTCCCCGCCCGCACAGCGAGTTGACGGCCGTCGTGCCCGAGCGCAGCGACCGCAGCGACAGCGATGGTCGCGTCCGCGCCTTGGGCCTCATTGAGACGAAGGGGGCCATCGGCGTGATCGAAGCGGCCGACGCCATGAGCAAGGCCGCCGATGTGGAGATCGTCAAGCTCCAAGAAATCGGCGGCGGGTACATCACCGCCATGGTCAGCGGCGACGTCGGCTCAGTGCAGGCTTCGGTCAGCGCTGGTGCCGAGGCGGCCGAGCGCGTGGGCGAGCTCGTGTCGCAGCACGTGATTCCCCGCCCCCACGACGATCTCGTCGCTCTGTACTTGTAGGTAGAGGAGAAAAAAATGAAAGCATTGGGCATGGTCGAGACCCGCGGTTTGGTCTGCGTCGTCGAAGCCCTCGACGCCATGTTGAAAACCGCCGACGTGAGCTATGCGGGCCAAAAGCGCGTGGGCAGCGGCCTAATCGCCGTGCTGGTCGAAGGCGACGTAGCAGCCGTTAAAGCGGCCGTAGATGCAGGGGCGCAAGCCGCCCAGCGCATCGGCGAGCTGCGCAGCGTCCACGTGATTCCCCGCCCGACTGAGGGGCTGATAGACCACCTTGGTTAGCTAGGTGACCAAGGCTTTGCACATCGACGCCCCGGTCGTCACCGGCGACTTGCTCGGGCGCGAGCACAAGGGCGAGCGGGCACTCCGCGTGGCCCCCAGTGCCATCTTGACGCCGACGGCTTGGGATTACATCCGCCAGCACCGCTTGCAGCTAAATCGCGGCGAGCCTGTTGCGGCAGCCGTTGACGGCGTTGCGGCCGCGGGCCGGTGCGAGCATCCCGACCGCGCCTGCGGCTGCCAGCACGAGGAATTTGGCTCGGGGTACGTCGAGCCGGCGCACTGCGGCGATTGCGCCGTCCACCAGCGCAAGAAGGAAGGCGACCCCGAGGCGAGTTGCGCAGGCTGCAACCGCTATAAGACGCTTTTGCAACAAATCGAGCAGGGCCAAGCCACCGACCCGGAAGCCCTAGTTGAGCAGATCACCGAGCTAGTAATTCACCGGCTGGCAGACTGAGCTATGGCGGGGGCCCCGGCAGTCGGCATGATCGAGGTGGAGGGCGTAGCCGCCGCCATTGTGGGTGCGGATGCGGCTTGCAAGGCCGCAGACGTGGAGCTTGCGGGTTGGGCGTCAATCGGCGGTTATACCACGGCCTTTTTCACCGGGTCAATCAGCGATGTGGCCGCTGCGCTGCAAAGCGGCCAAGAAGCGGCCCGCAGGGTGATAGAACACGTGGTGGCCGTGCCCCTACACCAACCCGCTCCCGCCTGCCTCCATTTCGTCGATTTTCCGGCCCGTGCCCACAGCGACTTGCCCGCCGGTGCCTTGGGGTTGGTCGAGACGCGCGGCTACGGGGATCACATTTACACCAACGATCAGATGGTCAAGACGGCTGCCGTTGAGGTAATCAACGTGCTGACGGTCCACGACCGCGTGGTGTGTTCGCTGGTCTTGGGGGACGTAGGGGCCGTCACCGAAGCCATAGCTGTCGCGCAAAAGTTGCTCGCAGGCTGCGAGCGCTTGCTGGGCACGGCACTGATCCCCCAGCCGCGGCCAGAGATTTTGGCCGCATACGCCGTGCCGCTGGGAGGTGGCGGTGTCTAGCGGGGCGCTCGGCATGCTGGAGACGCGCGGCATGGCGTCGCTGATGGCTTCCACCGACGCCATGCTCAAGGCCGCCCAAGTGCAACTCTGCGGTCGGCACGGCATTGGCGCGGGTTGGCTCACCGCAGTAATTGCCGGCCAAGTGGCTGATGTAGAGGCGGCCATTGGCGTTGGCGAGGTTGAGGCGAACCGCACCGGCGAACTGATTGGCGCACGAGTAGTGCCGCGGCCGGACGCACGCGCCATGGACGCCATGCCCCACGCAACCGGGCTCGGTGCCGAACAGGTACAGCCGCGGGCGATAGGCTTGTTGGAAACGCAGGGGCTGACGCCGCTAGTGGCCGGTGCGGATGCCATGCTCAAGGCCGCCCAAGTGGAGCTAGGGGGTTGGGCTTTCATCGGCGGTGCCCTGTGCCACGCGCCGATCTTTGGCGATGTGGCGGCCGTGCAGACAGCGCTAGAAGCCGGCCGGCGAGCAGCCGAGCGGATCGGCACCGTGTATGCGACCCTCGTTTTGCCCCAGCCCAGCGAGGGGCTAGGCCCTCTGTTGCCGCCTGCGCCGGCGGCCGCGCCGCGCTCCACGGGTGCCTTGGGCCTCGTAGAGACCATTGGCTACGCCGCGGTCGTGGGCAGTGCCGACGCCATGCTCAAGGCCGCGGATGTCCAAATTGAGCGCTTGAGCATCGGCAGCGGCGGGCGGATTGCCGCGCTGGGCATCGGCCAACTCGACGACGTGCAGGCCGCGGTGCGCGCCGGTGCCGAGGCCGCCACGGCCTTGGGCCAGCTCGACGCCTCGGCCGTAGTCTCGCGGCCCGATCCCATGCTAGTCGCCCGCTTTGCCACCGCGGCCGAGGGCCTTGGGCCGGGTGCGCGGCAGGCCATAGGGCTGATTGAGACGCGCAGCACCGTGGCCTTGGTGCGGGCTGTCGATCGGATGCTCAAGGCCGCGGCCGTCGAATACGAAGGGGCCTATAAGGTGGGGTACTACTTGACGGCCGCTGTCGTGCGCGGCGATGTCGGTGCCGTGCAGGTCGCCATAGAGGCGGGTCGGCAGGAGGCTGTCGCACACGGGGAACTGGTCTCGGCCTACGCCATTCCCCAGCTCTACGGCGGGCTCGAAGGCCGCCTGCCGCACGTTTAGGGAGGACGCGAAAAATGATTCGGATTGACGATGCAGTAATTACCGCTCAGACCTTGGAGGGCCGCCTAGCTGGCGAACGGCAGGTTGAGCTCGGCCCGGGGGCCAAGCTGACGCCCTCGGCGCAGGATTTTTTGCGCGTCCAAGGCGTTGAGGTCGTGCGCCGGGAAGCCGATGGCCAAGCCCCCCCAACGCCAGTGCCAGCACCAGCGGTTCCTCGCGCCGAAGGTCGCAAGGCATTTGCTGGCATCTTCTGTCCCAATGTCGTCCTTTTCGACAGCCGCAACGAGATCAACCACGCCGAGATGGAGCGCTACGTCAACTGGCTGATCGAGGTCGGGATCCACGGGCTGTACCCCAACGGCAGCACGGGCGAGTTCGCGCGCCTGTCGCGGGAGGAGCGCCAAGACGTGGTGCGGCTGGTCTGCGAGGTCAACGCGGGGCGCGTACCCATACTGGCCGGTGCCAGCGAGGCCAACTTGCGCGACGTGCTCGAGATGGCCGAATACTACGCCTCGCTCGGGGTGGATGCCATTGCCCTGATGCCCCCCTATTACTACGAGATTTCCACCGAGAGCCTCTTCGAGTACTTCGCCGAAATCGCCGGAGAATCGCCGCTGGACATCCTGCTGTACAATATCCCGCAATTTACCCAAGAGCTGTCGATAGATTTGATGGAGCGGCTCTTGCCCTACGAGCGGATCTTCGGCACCAAGGACTCCAGCCGCGACTTGCCGCGACTGCTCAACACCATGCACCGCCTGCGCCAACAACGCCCCGACTACGTGGTGATGACCGGCTGCGAGGAGATGGCGTTCCCCGCGGTGCTTATGGGTGCCAGTGGGGGCACCATTGCCACCTCGGGCATTGTCCCGGAAGTCATCGTCGAGCTCTACGAAAAGGCCAAAAGCGGCGACATTGAGCGCGCCCGCGAACTACAGTACCGCATCCTCGACCTAATCAATCTCATGCTCCTCGGGGTCAACTTTCCAGAGGGCTTCAAGACCGGCGTGGCAGCCCGCGGCTTTGACGTAGGCCCAGCGCGTGCGTTGAGCAGCGCGGCCGAGCAGGAGTATCTGCTCAAGCTAGAGGCGCAAATCAACTGCGTCCTCGCGGATATGGGCTATCCGGTAAACGGCCCCCGCGCCTGCCCGGCGACCAACCTGCCGCCGATCGTCGGTCGCTAGATGGCCTTGGCGGGCACTCGCGCGTTGGTGGTCGGGGCCGGTATCATCGGCCGCTCGACCGCCTATTTCCTCGCCCGGCAAGGCGCGAAGGTCATCCTGCTCGACGAGGGCAGTGCCGCTGGCTCGCCCACGAGCCGGGCCTCTTTGGGCGTCCTCACCCACTGCAACGGCGGCGACAATCCCTACGCCCAGCTCTTCCGCGACGGCCACGCTCTGCACGCCCGGCTGGCTTGCGACCTAGCCGAAGAGCTGGGCGCAGACGTGGGCTGGCGTCCCCTCGGCGGCATTGAGCTTTTTGCCGACGCATCCCAGCTAGAGGAAGTATGGCGTTTCAATCGCGCGCGCGGCTGTCGGGTTGAGCGGCTTGACGAGCGGGCCTTGGGCAGTGCGGAGCCAGCATTGGACAGCGGCTGCGAGGGCCTGTTTTTTGCCGACGATCACCGGGTGGATCCCCTCAAGTTGGGCGCAGCACTTTGGGCGGCGGCGGCCCAGCGGGGTGCGGTGGCCGCTTGGGGCGAGCGCGTCTGGCGCATTGCCCAAGCGGGCGCGTCCGTCGAGGTCGCCACCAGCCGCGGAACCCACCGCGCCGACTTTGCGGTCTTGGCGGCTGGGGCGTGGACCAGCGGCTTGGCCGCCCAGCTCGGTGCCCGAGTCGCGCTGCGTCCGGTGCGGGGCCAACAAGCGCGTTTTGCCGGTGCCCCGCTGCGCCACCTAGTGAGGATAAACGGACGCCATCTCATTCCAGACGGCGGCGAAACGGTCGTGGGCTCAACGGTGGAGGAGGTCGGCTTTCGGCTGGAAACGACCCGCGCGGCCGCGGCCGAGTTCGCCGCGCAGGTGCGCTCCGCGCTGGGGAGGGGCTTGCCCCTGTCGCGCCAGCAAGCTGGTCTGCGGCCCAAGCCCCGAGGCGGGCGTCCGCTCATCGGCCCGCTAACAGATGCGCCGCGAGTCTTCGTGGCCTCCGGGCACTACAAAAACGGCGTCTTGCTAGGCCCGATTACCGGCCAAATCGTCGCCCGCTGGATCGCCGCGGGAACCCCGGGGCGCGACATGCGCCGCTTCGCGCCCGAGCGTTGAATTCATTTCCACCTAACACCGTTGAGGTTAAACATGCCATTGCAAAAGGAAGCCCTGCTCGCCGCGCTAAACTCGGTCACCTCCATCCCGGTGGTCCCTTTTCGCGGGGGGCAAATCGACTACGAGGCCCACGCCAAAAACATCAACTACTTGATGGAGAACAACCACTTAGACGGCGACCGCCCCCGGGTGATTGGCATCGCCGGCACCAGCTTGGTCCACCACATTAGCGCGGACGAGCAAGTGCGGCTGTTGGGCTTTACCGGCGAGCAGATGGGGGGGCGCGGGGTGCTGATGGCCGGGATTGCCCCCAATCCGGTTGGGGATGCCGAGCGGTTGATTGAGCGGGAGGCCGCGCTCGAATACCCCCCGGATGTCTATCTCGTCATGCCGCTTACGGGCGTGGCGAGTCCAGAGGGCATTTTCGCGTACTACGCGGATTTTGCCGAGCGGCTGGGGCGCTCGTGCGGGGCCAAGCTGCTCTACTATCTGCGCAACCAAGCCGAGCGCGACATAGCCGTGCGGCTGATGAACGAATCCGAGCACTTCGTGGGGCTGAAGATCGGCACCACGGTCGAGGATGTCGAGCCGATTGTCGCGGGTGTGGAAGAGGGGGCCGCGCTGGTGATCTGGGGCGTGGGCGACCGTTCGACCGGGCCGGCCGAGCGCGGCACCAAAGGCCACACCTCGGGGATCAACGTGGCCTTTGCCCGCGCCTCAGACGAGATCAACAACGCCCAGCGCCGGGGCGATTTTGCGACCTCGCAGCAGATTGAAAACCAGCTCGCAGCCCTAGAGGAAATTCGCTTTCGCGACGGCCGCATGTACAACTATTCAGCCGTGGTTGAGGCCATGCACTTGGGGGGATTCAGCGATGTGGATGGCGGCGAGGGCGGCCCGTTCAATCCGCGGGTGCCAGCGGAAGTGGCCGCGGAAGTGGCCGCGGCCATAGCCGACATTGTGGACTATCACTAGCCTTGGCGGCGCAGCCGCTCTAGATAGGCCGCCCATTCGACCGGGAGCAGGTGCTGCTTTTGGCTGTTGCAGTGCTTGCAGCAAGGCACCACGTTGGACTTGGTGGTGCGGCCGCCGCGGATGAGCGGCACCACGTGATCCATGGTTAGCTCATAGGGCGCAAACGACTGCTGGCAGTAGTGGCACTGGCCAGCGGCCCGTCTGCGCTTCCACCACTCGGAGCGGCGCAGCACTTTGGCTTTGTTTTTTTCTCGGGCGACGTGCTCGGCGTCGGCTGGGATGAAGTATGTGCTTTCCATGCGAGAGCAAGATAGCGCAGAACGGGTGCAGCACAAATGAACCTCAGCGAAGCCGATACCAGAGCCAAGCTCATCGATCCAGCCATTCACAGGCGCGGCTGGACAGAAGACCACATCCGGCGTGAGGACTTGGCATTACCCTCAGTGCCGCGTCAATCAACACACACATCCCCGCCCTTAGAGAAGCAGGCGTTACGGTCTTCTGATAATGAAGACCCTCATTCTCATGTCTTTGGACGATCCGGCTGAGAAGCCCATCGGGTGATCGACGAACACAAATGGATGGTTCATATCGGTAACGGATGTTCCGCATCCCCGGCCTTGGCCGGGGCAGGCTCTTATGCCGCGTCTGCGGCTTGCGGCCACCGGTCGGGTGTCATTGCCGCGCCTGGCCGGACAAGCGGGCTTCGACGTTGAGTGCCGCTGAAACGGACAGTAGGCAGGACGGTAGGGAATAACGATCGTTATTCCCTACCTTGCTAGATGCGCAAGGAGCACCAACGCCTGCATGGCGCGTAACATCAGTGAGCAACGACGCTACAGCAGCAGGACGCCTTCCCGATGGATGGCGATGGGTCAGGTTGGGGGAGGTGTGCGAGATAAACCCGCGACGTCCTTCTCTTGATCGGTCCGACGAGATGCCAACGACATTCATTCCCATGGAAGCCGTTGACGCAAAATCCCTCTTCCACTGCTTGCAGAGCAGCGGCGGATTGCGGCAACTCTCAAAAAGCAGATGACGGCGGTGGAGAAGGCGCGAGCCGCGGCAGAAGAAGAATTGGACGCCATTGATGCTATGCCGTCGGCCCTTCTGAGGAAGGCTTTTGCAGGAAAAGTGTGACGGGTAAGTTATCGCCACAAACTCGGAAATTACGCTGCTTGGTATCCCAATCCCCACACACGCAGGAGGGCGCGACACCCCTGTTCAAAGGTTTGCGTAAAATCGATGATCTGAAAGGAAGGCAGTGTCCAAGAAAGTCGCTCATAGTCACAGGGTTGGTATAAAAGGGGGACAATTTCGTTTTCAAAGCGGTTCTGCTGAAGAGCAAACATCAGCTCTCTCTTTACCCAAGTAGATTCCACGGCACTTGGCGATAAGACAAGCACAAACCAATCGCAGCGGCGAAGTGCCTCCCCAATTTTATCATGCCACTGCTGTCCTCCAAGTACATTGGTTCGACTGTACCAGACGGGGAGTCCATGCCGCCGCATTACGGCAACCAACTCTTCTACGAACTGCCGATCGCAGTCAGAATGCGAGAGAAAAATTTCCGTTGGCAACATAACTCAAGGAATTGATACAGATGTAGAAGGCGAGGTCGTTAAGCGGCCTCTAGAAGTGCCTGTGCAATCTGACTAATTCCTTCTTCCTCGGCGTATTCACCCATATCGATCATATGTAAGCGCCGAAGAATCCATGGAATATCTTCTTTTTTTAACTCCCCTCGATCACTTACAAGGACAGGAATCAGACGTTTGCGATAGTTTTGTTCGCCGAGAGCATACTCGATCTCCCGACGTACCCAACTCGAACGTAGAGCGTCAGCGGTCAGGAGGACCACCATGGCTTTTGACTCTTTCAACGCCCGCGCTACTTCTTCGGTCCAATTAGCCCCAGGCAGGACGTCACGGGTGGCATCCCATACTTCGAGCCCGGCTCCCTCTAAGCCAGCCGCAACCTTTTTGACAAGCGGATCATCTGTGTAGGCATGGCTGATAAAAACTTTCATAATCCAACTATCCTTTCGTGTCTGCTGCTAACGATAAATCTTTAGAAATGGGTACTGAAGCAAAAGTTTCATGCGCTTTCTGCCCGCTAGAGCACTCTACTATCCCTTGAAGTAAAATATACCAGCCAATAAGATATACAACAGGCCAAAGTATCTCGGCACCCACTTCTCTACGCCCGTAAGCGGCCGGTATAGCTTTCTATTCTTTCCTTCGCCGAGTGCTTTCCATTCAGCATCGTAAGGAGCAACAGGTAGCATTTGCTCAAGCGCGAGGACGACCTTGTACTTACCCCTGTTTAGCTGCCGGTACGAATTTACTACGCGCTCCCATACGTAACAGAGAAGCATCAAGGCGAAAAAAGGCGCAAAGATGATCCAAGCTGGTTTCAGCATGTCCTCTTTGAGCAGCACAGTAAAGGCGATAGTCAGAGTCGTATGCACACCGACGAAAAACGAGTTTGCGAGCATCCTCCGCGCACTGACTCGATCAGCCATTTTGACGTATAGCTTGTACTGGTCAAAAAGGTGATTCTCAAATTCAGTGCCGTAAGCATCTTTACTCTGTCTCAGCAAATTTAGGTTGTTTTTGCTCACCTCTTTCCTCCTCGACTTATGACGTAGCAAGAAGCTATCGTAGATTTTTCAACGTTTTATTTATAAAGACCATTTCCGAATAGCATCTACGATGCTACTTGTCTGCCAACCAACCATTTCCTTTGCAACATTTTGCACTTCAGTCGGTACACGTTCTTGACCCCAAGGAATAACTCCGATAATCGGCTTATTATAGGCTACGGCGATGTTAATTTCTTTCTGAATCCACTTTCTATGATTCACGTACATGCCAGAAACCACAAGAAAACAGTTTATCGGGGCAATTTGCAGGTTAAGTGCTTGAAGCAATTCCCCATCTGTCTTTGTCCCCAGCGGGTCGTGCTCTGGAACTGAGTAATTGCGCCAATAGAAGTACGGTGCTTCGTAGAGCAAATTTTCAAGGCGGTAGTACTCGGAATTATCGACACTGCGCCATACATGGCTTAGAAACAGATCATACATTTTAAGTCTTGGCATGTCCGCCCCCTTCTTTGTTTAGTTGAAAATAATGACTAGGACCGGATCAAGCACCTCCGGCGCTCGCCGACGGAAAACACCAGATTTGCCTACGTCTGTCAGACAGGTTCATAGCGCCGGACCCTGATCTCGTTTGCACGGGAGCGCATCTGCGAGGCATCGTACCAAGCCTGCATCCGCAGCAGCATGTCCATACCCACGCCGAATGCCTTCTCGATGCGCAGCGCCATCTCCGGCGATAGCGCAGCGTTGCCGTTCAACAAGTCCGAAAGCGTTGCCCGCCGAACCCCCAGAATCTCGGCCGCCCTTGTCACGTTCAGACCCAGCTCCTCAATGATCTCCGTGCGAATGAAGTCCCCCGGATGTGAAGGGGTCATGTTCACTTTGATGCCGTCGGTAGCCATTGATCGACTCAGCAGTGCTTGCTGATAAATTCGCGGCTCATCCACTGCCCGAGCACGTTCTGCGAACGGAGCAGCATCTTTTGGTAAGCGCGTTCTAAGTTCTTTTTATTTTTGGCGTTGGGCAGGGCGTTGTAACGGCCGCGGATTTGGGTGATGGCGCGGCTGCGCGGATCGACGGCGATGGTGAGGATGCGGTGGCGGTGGCCTTTGCCGTCTTGTACGCCGAGGGACCAGATTGAGGTACTGCCGTTGCGGCAGCTCTTGGCGTAGGTATAGACGCAGTGGCCCATTTCGCGGCCCTCGGCGCCCAGTTCGCGGTTGGAGAGCAACTCCTTTATGCTCCAAGTGAGGGTCTCGCCGAGTTGCTTGTCCGCCTGCTTCATCTCGAATTCGCCAATACTCGAAGCTCCCCAAGACATGGGCCGGACGCGGCCCTTTTTGCCACCAGCGCGGCCTCGCTCGGCCTCTGCATCGGGTAGCAGCACCTGCCGCGCCAGCGCTTCGTGCCACTCGTCAACTTGGCGCAACAGCTTGGGAATGCTGCGGCTGTTCATGGAAAAGTTCGGCCGCGCCGGCGGCCTCTGCTCGACGCGACCGCCGGGCAGGGCGATTTGCTGGGGCACGTATTTCTGCTCGTGAATAAAATCGACGATGGGGCCGACGTGGGCCGGGTCAAGCATGGGATTGTTGGCAAAAAACAGGATCGCGGTGGACCAGAAGTCCTCGTTTGCAAACGACTGGCCCAACCGGGTGGCAATCACCGCCCGCGCCAACGCCGGACTGCCGCCTTGGCCCAGGACTTGGCCCCAGCGCAGGGCGTGAGCTATGGAGAGGTCGGCGGGGGCGGCGAGGAAGCAGTGGGCCGACTTCTTGCTCAAAGCGACCGGGAGGTCGGCCGTGCGGATGTTCTGCCCCGAGCCGATGTGTTTGAACCACGCCTGATGCAAACCCGCTTCTGGCATGGCTGCGGTGAAAAAGGCCGCGTCCATAAAAATGGGCACGTCGTAGCGGGCTAGCAGGTGGCCGGCGAGGTGGTGAAACTGCTTGCGGGGGTTGTGGCTTGGCGGCACCCACTCGGCCACCGGGCGCACCCAGTCTTCTGAGTGGCGAGCCAAGGCGGCCAAGCCGTCGATGAAGTTGTTGTGCGGGTGGGCAGCGAAAGCCGGGATGACCGGGTCGAGGCGAAACAGGTCGGCGCGGCGGGCGGCTTGGAGCAGAATATCGAGAAAGGCGCGGCGCGCCGGGCCGTAGGGAAAGGCGTTGAAGAGGCCGCGAATTTTGTAGAGGTAGTCGGCACCGAGCCGCCCCTTGGGGAGCGTACGGTCGTAGATCTGGCGAATGGTATTGGCTGGGCTGCGGGTTTGCTGGCGGGTGCGAGTGAGTGCGGCCTCGCCCTGTTGGCGGCGGGCGAGCTGGCGTTCCTTTTGGATTTGGCGATTGCTCTTGTGAAGTCCGTCGCCCAAACCGCGCTTGCGGCACCAGGCCCGGTACTCATCCTCAGATTGGAGGCCCAAGGCGCGGATGTGGCTTCTGAGGTTGGCGCGGTTGTGGGCTCGCTCGATCTCGCTGCGGACATTTCTTTTGCGGCGGCGCGCCATAGCCAAGTCCCAGTTTGAGGGCACTCCTTAATGAGTCGCACCGCTAGTATAATGTCAACAGTCAGCGCAGCCGATAGAGCAAGGCGGCCGCCGCTGCCGCGCCGCTTGCCCGCGCCGGCGGCGGCGGTTTAATTTGCTCTTATCAACAACCCAACGCGACGCGCCCATGCTAGATTGCAATCCGATCCCGCTCTTTCCCCTGCCGATAGTCGTCTTCCCCGGCCAAATCGTACCCCTGCACATATTTGAGCCGCGCTACAAGCAGATGCTCGCCGATGTGCGGATGGCTGACGAGCGCGGCGAGACCCTGCCCATTGGCATGATTCTGGGGGAAGACCGCGAGGTGCAGGGCGAGGTGGGCTGCGCGATGCTGTTGGCCAAAGTACTCGACGAGTTCGACGATGGCCGACTCAACGTCATCGTCCGCGGCGTGCGGCGCTTTCGCATCGCTCGCATTGCCGAGCATAAGCCCTACTTAGAGGCGTGGGTAGAGTACGTAGATGACGCTGAGGAGCCAACGGATCCAGTGCTCTTGGCCAAGGCCATTGCGACCCTAGAGCACTTGATGAAGCAACTCGAGGAAGTAACCGGCGCGCGAATTGAAATAGGGCCTCTGCAAAACGCCTTTCAAATCGCCCAAGGCCTTGACCTAGGGATCAAGCAACAACTGCTCGAAATGACGACTGAAAATGGCCGCCTACACGCGCTCTGCGAGTACTTTGAGCAAATAATTCCCCAGCTGGAGACCGAGCGCAAGCTCCATCGTCTCGCGTCCTCCAACGGGCACACCGAGGGCCATGGAGCAGGCCCTTAGTCGGCTTCGACGAAGATACAACCGGCCACTTCCAGCCCCAGCGACACCTCCTTGGCGGCACCGATCTTCAACTGCATCGGGCCGTTAAAGGGCGCTTTGGCAGTGACTTCGACCCGGGTGCCCAAGAGCAATTGCAAATTTTCCATATAGCGCAGCATTTGGGGGTTGCGGTCGCTTACCCGGCGGATGACGGCCGACTGACCGTCTTGTAGCTCGGAGAGACGGCGGTACTTCGGGTGCGCGATCTGGCCTTGCTTGGTGGGGATTGGCTCGCCGTGGGCGCCGATGGTCGGATAGCCCAAAGCCTCGTCAATGCGATCTTCAAACTCCTCGGAAATGGCGTGCTCCAAGCGGTCGGCCTCGGCGTCGATCTGGTCCCAAGAATAGCCCAAAGCTTGGCTGAGGTACAGCTCGATCAAGCGGTGATGGCGAATGGTCTCCAAGGCGATCTTCTCGCCGCTGGCCGTTAGCTCAACCCCTTGGTACGGCGTGTAAATGAGCAGATTCAGCTCGGCGAGTTTCTTGATCATGTTCGTCGCCGAGGCCGCGGCCACTTCCATGCGGCCGGCAATCACCGAGGTGGTGACGCGCCCGCCAAGCTCGTCGCTGTGCTGCAATTTGTAGATGGTCTTGAGATAATCCTCAATAGCCTGAGTAAGCAATCCCCTTACCTCCGAGGTATGTGCCTTGCTTTTTAAGATAGGACCAAAAATAGATTTAGCAATGATCTTGACAATTTTTTAGCCATAACTAAATTTTTTATTTTGAACCTTAGTACACGACCCCTAAAGTAGGCGACCCTTACTTTGAGTATGCCTTTTCTGCTGTTACCGATGGGTCCGGGATCCTTGGCAGGCTGAGGGCTGGTGTCGGGTAGTAAGATTTTGAACTAAAATCACTGACGTTACGCAGCCTTGCGATTTCTTGGTTTGTGTCCAAGCGATCCTGCCGCTCTGTTCGCGCAGCGGGCGCGAGGCTGGAGGCACACCTAAAAGCCTGCGTACGCGGGAAGGACGAACGCCCTGTCCGGCGCAGGCACTGGATTTGGACGCGGGAAGCCGCAGACGGTACATAGAGCCTGCGTAACATCAGTAAAATCATAGGCAAGAAACCATGCCCTATATTCTCATGTTGTTGTGCGCTTTGGCTTGCGACGCGCCCGAGCGCGGAGACGGGCGGATCGAGGTGGTGTGTACCACCGGGATGGTGGCTGACCTCGCCCGGCATGTCGGCGGCGACCGCATCGCGGTTGTCGGGATGATGGGCCCGGGCGTTGATCCGCATTACTACAAGGCGTCGCAAGGCGATTTGGCCAAGCTGACGGCGGCGGATTTGATTCTCTTCAACGGCCTTTTTCTCGAAGGCAAGATGGAAGACATCTTCGCCAAAATGGCCCGCCGCAAGCAGGTGTTGGCCGTGGCCGAGCAAATACCAGCAGAGCGCTTGCTGCGCCCCCCGGAATTTGCCGGCAACTTCGATCCCCATATATGGTTCGACGTATCGCTGTGGGCGCAGACGATAGAGCCAGTCGTGGCCCGCCTGAGCGCACTGGACCCGGACGGGGCGGCGGTCTATCGCCAGAACGGCGCGCGCTACCGGGAGCGCCTCGACGCGCTGCACCAGTGGGTCGTTGAACAGGTCGAGCTGCTGCCGGAGGCCAGCCGCGTGCTGATTACGGCTCACGACGCCTTTGGCTACTTTGGCCGAGCCTACGGAGTGGAGGTCGTCGGCCTGCAAGGCATTTCCACGGTGGCCGATTACGGGGTCAACGACGTCACCCAGCTCGTCGATCTGATCGTGGAGCGCGAGGTCAAGGCCATCTTCGTCGAGAGCAGCGTGCCCGTGCGCTCAATTGAGGCCGTGCGCGAAGGGTGCTTGGACCGCGGCTTCCAAGTGGAAATAGGCGGCACCCTGTACTCGGATGCCATGGGGGCGGCCGGCAGCGGTGCCGACACGTATGTGGGCATGGTCGAAAGCAATGTCAACACTATTGTGGGAGCCTTGCGGTGAGCGGTCTCCATCCCATCCAGATCCACGACATGACCATTGCCTACCACAAGAAGCCGGTGCTGTGGGACGTGGATCTCGATGTGCCCGAAGGGCAACTCGTGGGCATCATCGGCCCCAACGGCTCGGGCAAAAGCACCATGATCAAGGCCATTATGGACCTCGTACCCAAGGCGTCGGGGTGGGTCAAGATCTACGGCGAGGACTACGGCCAGATGCGCAAGATCATCGGCTATGTGCCGCAGCGCGAGTCCGTGGATTGGGACTTCCCGATCAGCGCGCTTGACGTGGTGCTGATGGGCCGCTACGGCCACGTGGGGTGGATGCGGCGGCCGAGCAAGGCGGATCGCCGCTTGGCTTGGGCGGCCCTCGACGAGGTGGGCATGGCCCCCTTTGCCGAGCGGCAGATCAGCCAGCTATCGGGCGGTCAGCAGCAGCGGGTCTTTCTCGCCCGCGCCTTGGCCCAAGAGGCCCGCATCTACATCATGGACGAGCCGTTTGCCGGGGTGGATGCGGCGACCGAGCGCGCGATCATCGCCAGCCTAGTTGCCCTGCGCCAGCAGGGAAAAACCATCTTGGTCGTGCATCACGACTTGCAGACCGTAACCGAATACTTCGACTGGGTCATCATGCTCAACATGCGGGTCGTGGCCTCCGGCCCCACCCGCGAGGTCTTTACCGACGACAATCTGCAAAAGACCTACGGGGGCCGGCTGACCGTGCTGTCGCAGGCCGCCCAAGCCATGGCCGAGCAGCGGCGCGAGGGCTGAAGATGCTCGTCGAAAACGCCCTGCGCTTCTTGAGCTTGGCCGACGCCAACGTGCGCTTCGTGCTCTTTGGCTCCCTGCTGATTGGCGCGACCGGCGGGCTGCTGGGGTCGTTTGCGGTGTTGCGGCGGCGGAGCCTCGTCGGCGATGCGCTAGCGCACGCGGCCCTGCCCGGGGTGGCGTTGGCCTATCTGTGGACCGGGAGCAAGGCCCTGCCGGTGCTGCTGACGGGCGCGGCCATTTCCGGGGTGCTCGGGGTGTTGGTGATGCAGTTCATCATCAACTTTACCCGCGTCAAGGCGGATTCGGCCATCGGCATTGTCCTGTCGGTATTTTTCGGGGTGGGGATCGTGCTGTTGACCCACGTCCAGCGGGTCGGCACGGGCAATCAGAGCGGCTTGGACAAGTTCCTCTTTGGTCAGGCGGCCTCGCTGGTGGATGACGACCTGCGCGTCATGAGCGTACTGGCCGGCCTCATCATCCTCGCGGTGGCCTTGTTTTTTAAGGAATTCAAGGCCCTGATTTTCGACGCGGACTTTTTGCAGACGCTCGGGTACTCGGCCCGCTGGATCGACGCCTTGCTGATGGGGCTGATCGCCCTGACGGTGATCGTGGGCTTGCAGGCCGTAGGCGTGGTGCTGATTGCGGCCATGCTCATCACGCCGGCCGTGGCGGCTCGCTTTTGGACCGAGCAGTTGCACAAGATGGTGCTGCTCGCCGCTGCTTTTGGGGGCTTGGCCGGGGTCGTCGGCACCTTCATCAGCTCCTTGGTGCCGCGGGTTCCCACCGGCCCGGTGATGGTGCTCATTGCCACCTTGTGCTTTGTGGTGTCGGCCCTTTGCGCGCCTCGGCGGGGGGTGTTGGCGCGGTGGCGCCGGCAGCGGCACAACAGCCGCCGCGAGAGCCAGCAGCACTTTTTGCGCGCCTGCGTCGAGCTGCAAGAGAAGCTGGCGACGAGCCGCTCCTTGGCCGTGGAGGAGCTGGCCATTGAGATGGGCCTGTCGCCGGACCGGGTCAAACGCCTCGGGCAGCGGCTCGCCAACAAGGGGCTGGTCTCCCAGCAGGACGGGCGTTTCGCCCTGACGGCCCTAGGCGCGGAGGAAGGGCTTTTCGTGGTTAAATCGCACCGCCTGTGGGAACACTATTTGTACTATCGGGCCATACTCGACGCCGATCACGTGGATCGGCCGGCCGACGAAGTCGAGCACTTGCTGACGCCGGAAATCATCGCCCAGCTAGAGGACATCCTCCAGCGCGAGCAAGGGCTGGACCCGGCCCGGATCGTCAATATCCACGGCACCGGCAGTCACTACCGCCGGGGAGGCCGCGAATGATCGAAGGGGCCTTCTGGATCGTGCTCACCGGCGCGTTGGTCACCGCGTCCTGCGCCCTGTTGGGCACCTTTTTGGTGCTGCGCAAAATGTCGCTGTTGGGCGATGCTCTGAGCCACGCCGTGCTGCCGGGGATTGCCGTGGCCTTCCTGCTGTCGGGCAGCCGCGCGGTCCTGCCGATGTTTTTGGGTGCGGCCGCCTTCGGCTTGCTGACTGCGCTATTGGTTGAGTCGTTGCACCGGCGGTGGCGCGTGCAAGAGGACGCGGCCATCGGCATTGTGTTTACCGCGCTTTTCGCGCTGGGCGTGGTGATCATTACCGCGTATGCCGGTCAAGTCGATCTCGATCAGGAGTGCGTGCTCTACGGCGAGATCGCCTATACCCCTTGGGATTTGTTGCTGTGGGGCGACGAGTCGCTGGGGCCGCGGCCGGTGTGGATATTGGGCGCGGTGCTGGCGATTAATTTGACTGTGATCGCGCTCTTGTACAAGGAGTTCAAGATCGCTGCGTTCGATCCGGCCATGGCCATGTCGGTGGGGATCAACGCCGCCCTGATGCACTATCTCTTGATGGGGTTGGTCGCCCTGACGACGGTGGCGTCGTTTGAGTCCGTCGGTGCGATTTTGGTCGTGGCCATGCTGATCGTGCCCGGGGCCGCCGCCTATTTGTGGAGCGACCGGCTCATCGCGGTACTGGGGTTGGCCGTGGTCTTTGGGGTGGCCTCGGCCGTGGCGGGTTACTTTTTGGCCAGCTTCTGGAATAGCTCCATCGCTGGGGCCATGGTAGTGGTCATTGGCGGGATATTTCTCTTTTCCCTGCTTTTTTCGCCCAATCAGGGCGTGTTGGCGCGGATCTATCAGCGCGTGCGGCTGTCGCTACAAGTGGCGCAAGATCACATGCTGCTCGCGCTGGCGCGGCGCGCGGAGGAGGCCGAGTGCGCTGGGCTGCGGCCGGCCGAGCTGGTGGCGGCCGCAGCCGTTTGGAGCCTACTGGCGCGGCTGGCGTTTGGCGACCTGCGGCGGCGGCAACTGCTGGTACAGGCGAATGGCTTGATCGAATTGTCTGCCAAGGGCCAACAAATCGCGCTGCGCCTGTTGCGCCATCACCGGCTTTGGGAGACCTATATGAGCCATCTGGGGCTGCCCAAAGACCACGTCCACGACCCGGCCGACGCGATTGAGCACTTCATTGGCCGCGAGCTGGCCGCCGAGTTGGGCGCGGAAATCAGCGACGCGCAAGACCCGCAGGGCAAGCAAATCCCGCCCTCTAATTGATGCCGAGGCCAGCGTGATCCGGCTGAAGAGCAAAGATGCAGATATCAAGCGAACCTATGCGCGGGATCTATGGGCTTCGGTGGGGTTTGTGGTTCTGTTACTCGCCGCAGTGGTGGCGCTTGATCCGCAGATTGTGTTCGACGCGAAAAGGCCCGTGCAACGGCCCGCGACCATTGAGCTGGAACTCGTTCCCGAGACCGAGATGCGGCTGCCCTTGCCGCCGCCGGTCCGGCGCATTGAGCCGGTGGCGTACGCGCCGGCCGTGCGTGCGCATAAACTGCCGCCGCCCGTGGTGGCGACCGAGTTTCCTTTGGAGGAGGAAGTGGAGGCCGCGGAGTTGTGGATGGTGGAGCAGCCGCCGAAAGTGCTCAAGAAGGTTCTGCCGGTCTATCCCGACCGTGCGCGGAGTGCATTGGTGGAGGGCAAGGTCTTTGTGCGGGTGTTAGTGAATCGGGAGGGGCGGGTCGAGCGCATCGACCGCATTGAGGGGCCGCAGGTCTTCCAACGCGCGGTGGCCCAGGCCGCCAAGGCTTGGGAGTTCGCGCCGGCCGTGCAAAACGACCGCGCCGTCCCGGTGTGGGTCAGCTTGCCGTTTGTGTTCGAGCTGGAGTAATCAGCCGCCGGTGCGCTTGGCCTGATAGCCGCGCTTGGCTAGCTCGGCGAGCACGACATCCACTTTGTCCCCCTGAATTTCTATTACGCGATCGACGACCGACCCGCCGCTGCCGCACTTGCGCTTGAGTTCGGAGGCGAGGGCCTTGAGTTCGGCGGCCGACAGCCGCAGGCCCGAGATGGTGGTCGCGGTCTTGCCGGCGCGGCCCTTTTTCTCGCGGCGCACGCGGGCGATGCCGTCGCCAGTGGGGGCGGCGGCTTGCTGTTTCGGCTGGGGTACGCGGCCGGTATCAGAGGAATACACGAGGCGGCTATTTTTGGCCATTGGGATTCTCCATGCTGTGTCCCGCCGCTTGCCGCTCTTGAACTAGGCGCAGGGTCTCGTCGCGCCACCCTGCAAACTCGTCGGTATCTACTGCGTCGTGCAAAGTCGCCCTTTTGGCGTAGGGCACGTAGTTGCCTAGGTGCCATAGCGTGTTGCGGTAGAGGCAGAAGTCGCCGGCGTCGAGGAAGAGCTGCCGGGCAGCGGGCATACTTTTTGCGTACCCGAGGCAAGTCCACTCGCGCTCGGTAGCGGATTGTCCTTTGAGATCGGGCGTGGCAATGGGGCGCTCGCACGGCAGGTCGCGGCGCAGGTGGCTGCCGGGGACGACCCAAGTACACGAGTCTGCGTATAGGGCGCAGTTGACTTGGTTGAAGTAGCGGTCGTCGGCAAAGTGCTCGTCCCAGCGAGTTAGGTCCAAGCCGGGCATATTGTCGCGCCAGTCGCGGTGCCAGGGGGTACACCACGGCCAGTCGGCTGGCTCGAAGAGCACACCCATGACCTGCGGTCCACCGACGCGAAAATCCGGCGAGAGCAGGCGGTGCAGGGCGTCGTTGAGTGCGGGAAGTTCGGCGTAGTCGATAAAGGGCTGCTGGTTGAGCGGGAAGTCGGCCATCGGCTGGAGGCGCTGGGCTTGGGGGCCGCGCTGTTGGCGAGCCAAGTCCCGCGCCTCGTCGCAGACTCGGCGTAGATCGGCGACTAAGGAAAACGGTAGGATTTGGCGGAAGACCGCGTAGCCCTGAGTGCGGTACTCGTGGATGTGGCAATCGGAAAAGGCAAAGGCCATGGCGTTATCTCATACGTGTGCTACGTGAAAGCCTTGGGGCGGCTCAAAGTGCTCGGCGCGTTTGCCGATATAGTGGCAGATAAAACTGCGCCGCCAGCGGTTGGCGGTCTGGTCTTGGTCGCGGTAGGATTGTACTTGGGCGGCGTTGAGGTTCACGGTGGGCTACTTTCTAAGAAGCGGTCTGCTTCACCGCGCCTTTAGGCGTGACAAACCCCCGGCGGACCGCGTTGAGTAGCGGTTGAGAGGCCCTCGGAGGGAGCGTTTTTCGAGGGCGAGACGCCCTCGCTCCTAGATTGTTTGGACGGTTCGCGGAATTTTCAGACCGCTTCTAAGTGATGAACGGCTGCGCCGTAACTTAGCGAACATAGTCCCGGGTTTTCAACCGGACCGCGGCTCACTCAACCCTAGCCGGGTATTGCTGGAGGGGGAACTGGTCAATCTTTCCATGAATTGACGTTGTATATACGGTCTCTTACCTTGGCTCTATGGATTCTCCAAGACGTCCTGTTTGAGTGGGACGCCTCAAAAAGCATCGGGTCTCTTTTGAAACTCAAGGCCATTCGATGGGCCTTCGATGAACGGCAAACCCTCAAAACTGCGTAACGTCAGTTAATAAAGGAGAAGATAAATGGTAAAAATTGGCGATGGAGATATGTTGGGGTACTACGCGCTTCTCATTCCAGAGAATTCGACAGCCCGTATCCCACTTGATGTCCAAGGATGGAAGTTCGATTTGGACATCAAGTTCGATAATACATCGGAAGAGCGAGGTGTGGATATTACCAAGACTGACGATGGGGCGACGATTACATTCCGCAAGTGGAACAATTCGCTCGGTACTGCTCTACTTGAACCCGAACCATTGGCCACCCTGCACGACGGGCAAAAACTCGCCTTCATGGCCAGCAATTATGCGATAGGAGGGACCAACAAACTCGATCTGCAACTTCTTTTGCAAGAGGCGTGATGAAATGCCGGAAAGAGATGGGAATATTGACGCACATAGTGTACCAATTAAGAAAATCCACAGTAGTGTCGCTCAAGTAGTTATTATCACCACAGAAGACAAGTTGAAAATCATTCTCAACGAATACAAAGATACTCAGATCGACAGTAAATCTTGGATAGCTCCTTTGGGCATTTTTCTTACGCTTGTAGGTACTCTTACCACAAGCACACCGAATGATTTTTGGCTGCCAAAGGAGTTTTGGCATCCAGTCTATGGAGGAGCAGCAGTAGCGGCAGGCATCTGGCTCCTCGTCTCAGGCCATAAGGCTTGGCGAGCATGGCGGAAGCCGTTGTCCGTCGCAGATATAGTGGAACGAATCAAAAACGATCCGTAATTAAAGACATCCCTACTCCCCCAACCACAGCTCTGGTCGCTCGACAAAGACCCGCATCTGGCCCAAAAAGCGGGCGGCCAAGCCGCTGTCTAGCACTCGGTCGTCGAAGGTCAGGTTTAGGGCCATCAGTGCTCTCGGCACGACCTGACCTTGATAGACGGCCGGCTTGGCTGCGATCCGACCCATTCCCAAAAATGCCCCTTGCGTCTGATAGGTCATCGGCGCAAAGGCGTCGATTCCATACAACCCCAAGTTGGCAATAGCAAAGGTCGCGCCCTCGGTGGCGGCCGGCGGCAAGGTGCGGCGACGTGCCCGAAAGGTTAGGTCGCGGGCTTCGGCCGCGAGTTGCGCGAGGCTCTTGGCGTCTGCGTCGCGGAGGACCGGCACCACCAAGCCGTCGGGGGTATCCACGACCAAGCCGAGATGCACGGCCCGGCCCGGCCCGAGAGGATAGCGGACCAGAGCGACAGCCGTCATTTTGGCGAATAGGTGGTTGTACGTAGGTGCGGCCGGGCCCCGGGCCGCCTTGAGCCGAGCGCGTAGGGCCACCAGCTCGGTGGCGTCTGCTTCAGTCGTCAGGGTCGCACGGACTAGGGGCCGGGGCCGTGCAGCCGCCGCGCGGATGTCGCGCTCGACGATCCGGCCCGTGCGCCCGCTGCCTTGGAGTACGCGCCATTCCACCCCAAGCTCCGAGGCCACGCGCCGAGCGCGGGGGCTAATGGTCGGCCCTGCGGAGCGAGCCGGCGCAGGCGTTGGAGCTGGCTCTGGTTTTGCAGGCGTTGGAACCGACTCTGCGGCGGGCGTTGGGGGCGGCGCAGTCGGCATCTCCTCGCCGGGCTGCAACAGATAGCCCAACAGGGTGCCCACCGGCACGGTATCGCCGGGTTGGGGGGCGTGCGGGGGGATGCGCAGGATGCCGCCGGAAAAGGTCTCAATCTCGTTGAGGGCCTTGTCGCTTTCCACCGTAAAGAGGATTTCGCCGGCCTCGACCGCGTCGCCATCGGCTTTGAGCCACTCGACGAGGGTGCCCTCCTCCATGGTCCACCCCAAGCGGGGCATCGCGATTGCCTCGGCCATGCGCTTGCTCCTACTCGGCCATCAGGTCGCGGATGGCCCGTTCTATGTCCTTCCTGTTGGGCGCGATGGCGGCCTCTAAGGGTGCGCTGTACGGCGTGGGCACGTGTGCGCCATTGAGGCGGCGCACGGGCGCGTCAAGGTCGTCGAAGGCCCGGTCCACTACTGCGGCGGCGATTTCTGCGCCCATGCCGCAGGGGGCAAAGGTCTCATCGACGATCAGCAGGCGGCCCGTCCGGTGTACGGATTTGAGCACGGCGTCGATGTCGAGGGGGGACGTAGTGCGGGGGTCAATGACTTCGACCGAGATGCCCTCGTCGGCTAGGGCCGCGGCGACTTGGAGCGTGGCCGGCACCATGGTCGTCAAAGCCACGACGGTCAGGTGCTCGCCGCGGCGGCACACGGCCGCTTGGCCAAAGGGGATGCAGTACTCCTCTGCCGGAACTTGGCCGCGGGTGTTGAGCAGGGACTTGTGTTCGAGGAAGAGCACCGGGTCGTGGCCGCGCAGGGCTGTCTTGAGCAGGCCCTTGGCGTCGTACGGATTGGACGGCACTGCGACCTTGAAGCCGGGCAGATGCGCAAAGATCGGATAGTAGTTGCCCGAGTGGTGGGTGGCGGCCGCGCCGCCGACGCCAATGCAGCCGCGCAGGACGATGGGCATTTTCAGGCGGCCGCTGCTCATGTACTGCATCTTGGCGATCTGGTTGACCAGTTCGCCGAACGCATCGAGGATGAAGTCCAAGAACATGAAATCCACCACGGGCCGCGTGCCGGTCATGGCCGCTCCAGCGCACAGGCCGACAAAGCCGCGCTCGCATATCGGGGTGTCGCGCAGGCGCTCCGGGCCGTACAAATTGAAGAGGCCGGTGGTGGTGTTGAAGTTGCCGCCGCGCGGACCAATGCCCTCGCCGACGACGAAAATGGTCTCGTCGCGCGCCATCTCTTCGGCTAGGGCTTGGCGCGCCGCTTCTACATACGTGAGTTCGGGCACTACGCGCCGTCCCGTTGGCTAAAGATGTGGTCGGCCACGGTGGCCGGGTCGGGCCACGGGCTGTCGTGGGCAAATTGCAGGGCCTCGGCGATCAGGGCGGTGACGTCCGCCGCGATCGCGTCGAGTTCTTCTCGGCGGGTGTGGCCGGCCGCTAGCAGCCGGCGGGCGAAGGCCGGGATGGGATCGCGCTCTTTCCACGCGTCGATTTCCTCGCTGGAGCGATAGCCTCCGTCGCGCATTCCCTCGGCGTGGGGCCGGGTGCGGTAGGTCTTGCACTCGATGAGGGTCGGGCCGCCGCCTTGGCGGGCGCGGGTTATTGCTTCGCCGGCTGCCGCGTACACCCCAGCTAGGTCGTTGCCGTCAATGGCAATGCCGGGCAATCCGTAGGCGGCGGCGCGGTTGGCCACCTGCGGATTGCGGGTGGTGGCGGCAAAGGCCACTTCGGTGGCGTAGAGGTTGTTTTCGCAGACGAAGAGCACCGGCAATTGCCAGTTGGTCGCTAGGTTGATGCCCTCGTGGAAGGCGCCGTTGGCGACCGCCCCGTCGCCAAAAAAGGCCACGCCGACTTTGGGGACGCCCAAGAGCTTAAAGGAGTAGCCGGCACCGGCCGCTTGGAGGATGCAGGGACCGACGATGCCGCTGGTGCCCATCATCCCCACTTGCGGCGAGAAAAGGTGCATGGAGCCACCGCGCCCCTGCGAGCAACCCGTGGCTTTGCCAAAAAGCTCGGCGATCAGCTCCTTGGGCGGTACGCCTTTGGCGAGGGCGTGGCCGTGGCCGCGATGCGTACTAAAAACCGCGTCGTCGTCGCTGAGGTGGGCGCAAACGCCGGTGGCGATAGCTTCCTCGCCGACGTACGTGTGGCAAGCGCCGGGGATCAGGCCGGCTTGGTAGGAGCGGGCGAGTTGCTCTTCGCAGCGGCGGATGACCAGCATCTGGCGATAGAGCGCCAGACAGGTATCCTTGTCGGGCAGAGCTGTAGGCATGGCGGCGAATATAGCGATTGTCCGCCGCCCTGCCAAAGACGCCTATCAGGTCGAATTGGACGGACAGGTGGAAGCTAAAAAGACGACGAAGCTGCCGTGAGGGGATGGAGTAGGGAAAAGGCCCCACGGCGATGTTTTTTGCCGTGGGGCCTTTTGTGCGTGGTGATTAGACGCTTTAATTAGGCACTACTCATTGTGGAAAGAGCTGTTTGGCTTCGTAGAGGACTCCCAAGATGGCTATATCACCGAGCGGATTCAGGAGGAAACCATGATCAATTTTCTCAAGCGGTACTTCCACTGGCTGCATACGCGGTGGCCAGCCGGCGTGGTGGAAAAATTGCCGCGAGTGGATGAGCACGGGCAGAGCAACGTCCCTGGGCTGTACATCGTCGGCGACTTGACCGGGATCCCGCTGTTGAAGTTCTCGGCCGACACGGGTGCGCGGGCCGTGCAGCACATCGCGGCCGACGAGGCATTCCAGCGCGGCAAGGGGCAGGAGGATGTCTTGGACTTGGCGATTGTCGGCGCGGGCGTTTCCGGCATGTCCGCGGCCTTGGAGGCGCGGGAAGCCGGGTTGTCGTTTGTGCTTTTGGAGGCGACCGAGCCGTTTTCCACGCTGGTCAATTTCCCCAAGGGGAAGCCCATTTACACCTATCCCACCGACATGGAGCCGGCCGGGCAGATCCGCTTTGCGGCCGAGGTCAAGGAACCGCTGATCGAGGAACTGCACGCGCAGACGCTCGCCCAAGGCATTGAGCCGACTAGGGCGCGCGTCGAGCAGGTAAAGAGGCGGGGAGACCACTTTGAATTGGAGATCCCGCGCCAAGAGAATATCAAGGCCAGCCGCGTGATCGTCGGGATCGGGCGCTCGGGCAACTTTCGCAAGCTAGGGGTGCCGGGCGAGAATTTGGACAAGGTCTTCAACCGCTTGCACGACCCGGTCGATTTCAGCGATAAAGACGTGCTGGTCGTTGGCGGCGGCGACAGCGCCTTAGAGGCGGCCATTGCCATCGCCCAATGCGGAGGGCGCGTGACCGTCTCCTACCGCAAACCCGAGTTTTCCCGCCCCAAGCCCGAAAACGTCGAAAAGCTGAACATGCTCGCAGCCGATCCCATGGCCGACGTGGCCGTGGATACCCCTTCTTCCGAGCGGGTGACGACCAGCAGCGGGGCCTTTATGGAGGAGGGCCGGCAAGCGGGTTCGATCCGCCTGCTAATGGCCAGCCAAGTGCTGAGCATAGCGGAAGACGCGGTCGCGCTCAAAGACGCCGAGGGCCAACAACTGAGCCTGCCCAACGACGCGGTGTTTTCCATGATTGGGCGTGAGGCCCCGCTCGACTTTTTCAGGCGCAGCGGGGTAGAGATCAACGGCGAATGGCGACCGAGGCGTTGGCTGTCTTTGGGGCTGATCATGCTGGCGGCGGTCTTCGTCTATCACTGGAAAACCGATGCGGGCATCCCGGTCAAGAAGTGGTTCGACCAAGCCGATCTCTTCCCCTTCAACTTAGCGGCACCGCCAGCAGCCCATACCTTGTGGGATGCGGTGCATGTGTCGATGACTCAGCCGAGCTTCTACTACTCATTGGCCTATTGCCTGTGCGTCGTCCTATTCGGCGTACAGCGCATAAAGCGGCGACGCACGCCGTATATCAAGGTGCAGACGTTGACGCTAATGGCGATCCAGTGCATTCCGCTCTTTCTGCTGCCCTATGTGTTTTTGCCTTGGGCAGGGTACAATGGCTGGTTCGACGAGGGTGCTTGGCTCAAGCCGCTGGCCGACGCCTTGTTCCCCGAGTCGCAATGGGCTGAACACGGGCGCGAATACTGGCGCTCGCTGGGGCTGATCCTCGCTTGGCCGCTGTTCTTTTGGAACGTCTTCACCAGCGAGCCGCTGTGGTGGTGGCTGGCGATTAGCCTAGTGCAGACCTTCGTCATCATACCGCTGATCATCTACTTCTGGGGCAAAGGGGCGTACTGCGGCTGGATCTGCTCGTGCGGCGCACTGGCCGAAACCATGGGCGACGCGCACCGGCACAAGATGCCGCACGGCATGGTGTGGAACAAGGTGAACATAGTGGGGCAAGTCGTGCTGCTGCTGGCTGGTGTGCTGCTCGTTTTGCGCCTAGTCGGCTGGGCTTTGCCGCACGATCACTGGATCAATGGGTTCTACATGGGGCTATTTCTGGGCAAGGGCACGGACTGGGGCAACCTGCCCTTCCCGTTGACTTTTCTCAACTACGTGTGGTCGGTTGATCTGCTGCTGGCCGGCATATTAGGCGTCGGTCTGTACTGGCATTTCAGCGGCCGGGTGTGGTGCCGCTTCGCCTGCCCGCTGGCGGCCCTAATGCACATCTACGCACGCTTCAGCCGCTTCCGCATCCTCGCCGACAAGAAAAAGTGCATCTCCTGCAATGTCTGCACTTCAGTGTGCCACCAAGGCATCGACATTATGAACTTTGCCAACAAGGGGCTGCCCATGGCCGACCCGGAGTGCGTGCGCTGTAGTGCGTGTGTGCAGTCTTGCCCGACGGGTGTGCTGGAGTTTGGTCAGATCGACAAAAGCGGCGAGGTGATAAAAACCGATGGGCTGGCGTCGTCGCCGGTGCGGATGCGGGAGGAGGGAACTAACCACTAGCGAGCACCTGCTCTAGCCGCTGGCAAAGCGTCTTGATGACCTTGAGGCGGGCGAAGCGCTTGTCGTTGCCCTCCACCAAGGTCCAAGGCGCGGCCGGGGTGTTCGTGCGAGCTACCACGTCGTCCACAGCGGCCTCGTACTCGTCCCATTTCTCTCGGTTGCGCCAGTCTTCGTCGGTGATCTTCCAGCGCTTGTGCGGGGTCGCTTGACGCGCCTTGAAGCGCCGGAGTTGCTCGTCCTTGTCTATGTGAATCCAGTATTTGGCCACCACCGTGCCGTGGTCTGTTAGCTGCTCTTCAAAATCGTTGATCTCGCCGTACGCCCGCTGCCAAGCCGCTTCGTCGGCAAAGCCCTCGACGCGCTCGACCAGCACCCGGCCATACCAACTGCGGTCGAAAATCGCCATCCGACCTGCGCGCGGCAGGTGGCGCCAGAAGCGCCAGAGATAGTGTTGGGCGTGTTCCTCGTCCGTGGGGGCGGCGATCGGGATGATCTGATAGGTACAGGCGTTGAGGGCGGCAGTCAGGCGCTGGATGATTCCGCCCTTGCCCGCTGCATCGGCTCCCTCGAAAACCAAGACGGTCGAAACGCCTTTGCGGCGCGCCTGCTGGGTCAAGCGATAGAGCCGGCCTTGGTATCGCTCTAGCAGGGCTCGGTACTCCTGCTTGGACGCCCGCTTTTCCATGTCCAACTGGGTCCGCACTTGCGGCGCGGGCGGCCAGTCCGCAGCAACCAGCTTGGGGCGACTCTTTTGGGCCAAGCGCTGGCGGATGGCGTCGCGCACGGCGCGGCCCAACACCAACGTGTAGTGCGGGTGGCTGCCCGCGACGACCTGCCAATGAGCGCCGTTGACGTTGGTCTTGTGCAGTAAGCGGTCGGCGGCCCGTTTGAACTCGTCGTAGTACTTCAAGCCCTCTCTTGCGCCCGCGGTCACCCGCCAGCGGGTCAAGGGGTTTTGCTCCAAGGCCGCAATGCGCTTCTGCCGCACCTCTTTGTCCAAGTGAATCCACAACTTGATCAACAGCGCACCATCGACGACGAGCGCGTTTTCAAAGGCCGCGATGCGGTCGCCATCGCAGTCAAAGGCCGCCTCATCGCTGCGCCCATGCGCTAGGTCGCGCAGCGGGCGGTCGTACCAGCCGTTCAAGTAGATGCCGATTGTTCCCTTCGGCGGCAGGGAGAGCCAATAGCGCCAGTATTCCGGGCGCTCGCGCTCCTCGGCGGACGGCGGTTCAAAGGCGCAAACCGCGACGCGGCGCGAGTCCATCCACTGCCTGAGCACGTTGCTCGCCTCGCTCGTACCAGTGCCGGCAAAACCACCCACGACGATAAGAGTTGGAAACTGAGCTTGCTGCAACCGCTCTTGAGCCGCGAGCAGTTCCGTGCGCAGCTTGGCTTCGAGCTTCTTGTGTCGGCCGTTTGGAACGCTGCGCTCCAATTCGTTAGTTGCCATGGAAAGCCTCTCTCCCTTACGAAAAATAGTGAAAAAATCACCGCGGATGTCCAGTCCGCAATCCGCAACGCACCAATTGCCGACCCCCGGGCAAAGCCGTAGATTTTTGTACCCTTTGGCAAAGGAGCCTTTGGCATGGAAGTACTCGGTGGTCCGCTTTTTGGCGTTGCCGGAGCAGGAGAATCGCACGGCCCGGCCATTGTCACCACGGTCTTCGGCTGTCCCCCCGGCCTGTGGGTGGAGCGCGCCCAGATCCAGCACTATCTCGACCGCCGCCGCCCCGGCGGCAACAAGCTGGGCACTCCCCGGCGAGAAGACGACCGGGTCGCCCTGCTGGCCGGCCTCTACTCAGAAGATCACGACCAGCTCCTATCTGGCCCGGCCCTGCACTTGCACCTAGGCGAGGGCGAGACGCCGGTGCGAACCTATGAGGCCGGCTTCACTACGGGCGAGCCTATCGCCGCGGCCGTGCTCTCGGCCGCCAAGCGCTCGGGCGATTACAGGCAGTTCGCCGGGCCGCAGGGCCACGTCCGCCCCGGGCATACGGACCTCGTCAAGCACTACAAATCGCGGGGGTTTGTCGATGGGCGCGGCGGCGGGCGTTCGAGCTATCGCTCGACCATCTCCGATGTCATCGGCGGCACCATCGCCCGCCTCTATCTGGCCAAACACTTCGGCACGGCCATTTTCTCTTCGATCTGCCAAGTCGGGCCGCTGGAGACGGGCATTTCCCTAGCGGCACGAGTCGCCGAACTAGTCGCCAAGGCCAACGGGCAGCCCTTGTCTCCCGCAGCGTGTGCCGCGCTCGAAGGCGAGCTGGAGCGCGGGCCGCTCCGCGCGGTGGATGCGGATTTCGCTCGCCAAGCGGCCGAACTGATTGCCAAGACCCGCAAGGACCAGGACTCCATCGGCGCCGCACTCGAAGTAGTGGCCGTCAACGTGCCCCCCCTCGTCGGCGAACCCCTGTACCAAAGCCTGAAGTTGCGCCTGATGGGCAGTCTCGGCGGCCTGCACGCCGTGCAAGCCTGCGAAATAGGCACTGGTCGTTCTGCCGCGGCGCACCGAGGCAGCGAGCACAACGATCCGATCCGCAAAGACGGGTACCAGAGCAACAGCCACGGCGGCCTGCTCGGCGGCGTGACGACCGGTATGCCGCTGGTGTGCCGCCTGAGTTTCAAGCCCACGGCCACCATCGCCCGGCCGCAAAATTCCGTGCGCAAGGACCTCCGAGAAATTGAGTTCCAGCTCGCCAAGGGCCGCCACGATCCCTGTGTGGGAGTGCGCGCTGGTGCGACCCTAGAGTCGCGGCTGGCCATCGAGCTGATGAACGCCGTGCTCGCGCACCAAGCGCGCTGCATGGATGCGGGGAATTTCAAACTTTTCTAATCTAGCGCCGGCATCTCCACGCCCAGTTCCGCCGCCACTGCGCCCATTTCATTCCAAGTGGGGTGGGGCAAATCAATGCCTTCGACCAGCAGCCGCGCCCTAGTCTTCTGTTCGAGTTCGCCGGGCGCATAGACTTGCTCAAACCCGGGCAAGGGACGAGCCGAGCACACCCACTTGGCCATCTCTTCGACTTCGCGCTCGTACGAGTCCAAGTCGATAAAGTCCTCGATATTGATCGCCAGAACCATGATCCCGTTACCGCCGTTGCCGCCTTCTTTGGTGCAGCCAGCATGAGAGAGCGGCCCCACCAACATTTCCACCATCATCGCCAATCCACAGCCCTTGTGGCCAAACTGTAGGCCGCCCAACGGCAAGACGCCCGTGCCCTCGGCGTCGTCTAAATAGCGCTGGGCGTCGGTGACGGGCTGGCCTTCCCGATCTATAACCCAACCTTCGGGCATTGGCTCCTCGCGAATGTTCTTCTGCACGATTTTGCCGCCGGCCACGACGGTCATGGTCATATCGAGCATGAAAGGCGGACCCTGTTGGCGCGGGGCGGAAAAGGCGATCGGCTCGGGACGCAGGCGGCGATCGGCCGAGCCAAAGGGCGCGAGGAAGAGGCCACCGCCATTGAGCCAAACCATGCCGATCATGCCCTTTGCGGCAATCCGCGGTGGATAGTCGCCGAGGCGGCAGATATGGCTGACGTGGTTGAGGCCGACGAAGCCGAAGGTGGAGTTTTGGGCTTTTTCAACGGCAATGTCGAGGGCGCGATTGACGGCGACGATGCCGTTGGCGCCCTTGCCGTTGATGACCCTGAGCACTGGGGTGTCGCGCACGACTTGGGTCTCTTCCCAGCGGACGTAGTTGTTCTGCATACTGCGGGCGTAGTTGGGGACTAGCCAAGTGCCGTGGGAGTCGTGGCCGTGGAGGTGGCTTTCGACGACGTGGTCGGCGACGATGCGAGCGTCATCTGCGGGAATACCAGTAGCGGCAAAAATGCGATAGCAGAGGTCGTTGAGGACGTCGTGTTGGACTACGGGCATGAGGAGTCCTTTTGCTAGGAAGTGTGCGCTTCCATCAGTTCGGCGAAGTAGCTAAATAGGTGGAAGCTATCGTGCGGGCCGGGCGAGGCCTCCGGGTGGCACTGGATAGAAAAAATGGGCAACTCTCGGTGGTGTAGGCCCTCAACGCAATTGTCGTTGAGGTTGAGGCGAGTGATTTCGAGGCAACTTGGCAACGAGTCGGCTGCAATGCCCCAGCCGTGGTTTTCAGAAGTGATCAGAATCCGGTCGCTGGCGCGTTCCTTGATCGGCTGATTGGCCCCACGGTGCCCGAATTTGAGGCGGTAGATTTCCGCGCCAAAGGCCAAGCCGAGAATCTCGTGCCCCAAGCAGATGCCGAAAATTGGCTTTTGGCCGATGAGGCCCTTACAAGTCGCGATCGCGTAGTCGAGGGGCCGGGGGTCGCCCGGGCCGTTGGAGAGAAAGACGCCGTCCGGCTCCAAGGCCAAGATCTCGTCGGCCGTGGTCTTGGCCGGCACGACCGTCACCTTGCATCCTGCGGCGACCAAGCAGCGGACGATGTTGCGCTTGATCCCGTAGTCTAGGGCGACGACGTGGAAGCGCGGGGCTTTGGGGCTTGCGACATAGGGCGCAGAGCAGCTAACCGCGGCGACCATGTCCACACCAGTGAGCCCGGGCCAAGCGCGCGCCTTTTCGACTAAGCTGTGCGGGTCTAGATCTGTGGTGGAAATGGCGGCGTCCATCACGCCCTTGATGCGCACTCTGCGGGTCAGCTCGCGGGTGTCAATGCCCTCGATGCCGAGAACGCCGTGCTCTTCGAGGTACGCGGGCAAACTCTGGTGCGCGCGCCAGCTACTCGGCAGGCGGCAGCACTCCTTCATCAGGAAGCCGCGCACTTGGGGCCTCGCCGATTCATCGTCTTCGGGCGCGACTCCGTAGTTGCCTATAAGGGGGTACGTCATGGTGACGATCTGGCCGGCATAGGAGGGGTCCGTGAGAATTTCCTGATAGCCGGTCATGCTGGTATTGAAAACCATTTCGCCGAGGCACTCACCCCCGCGGCCAAGGGCACGGCCCTCAAAGACGGTGCCGTCCGCGAGCGCAACGAGTGCTTTCATCGTCCGTAGGTACTCCTTTTGAGAGGGTTTAATAGCGAGTAAAAATTTAGAAAAAAAAAGACGCGGTGAACAGGCGGCCTCATTCCGGTGCTGAGTCGGTCAGATCTTGGCGCTCCTGTCGCGCGTGCTCCTGCATGTCGATGGCCGGATCGGATTCGTCGACGATTTCTTGGCCGACGATTTCTTCAATCACGTCCTCTAAGGTGACGATGCCGGCGAAACCGCCGTATTCATCGACGACGGCAAAAAGGTGCGCGCGCCGCTGGATGAATTCTTCGAGCAGGCGGCTAGCCCGCGCCGACTCGGGCACCGAATGGATGGAGAGTCCTACCTCGAAGAGCTTGGCTTGGTCGCGGCCATCGGCCAAGGCGCTGAATACATCGCGCAGCAACACCAAGCCGACGATGTTTTCTCGCTTTCCCCGATAGAGGGGCACCCGGCTGTGGGACCAGCTACCGGACTGCTGGCGGGCCTCGGCCAAGGTCAAGTCGCGGTCGAGGCAGTGTACTACTGTGCGCGGGGTCATAATATCGCGCGCCCGCAACTCGTTGAGCTTGAGGATGTTTTGGATGACGCGCTCTTGGTCGGGCGATATGGCGCCCGAGCGGCGGCTCATCTGAGCGGTAATTTCAATCTCTTCCGGTGCCACCAGCGGCACGTCTGGAGCCCCGGCTGTGATGATCCGCACAATGAATTCGTTGAGCCAGATAAAGGGCGTAAACAGCCACACCAGCCATTGGATCGGGTGGGCGATCAACCGAGCCAAGGACCGGGCGTACACCACGCCCACCGTCTTGGGGAGGATCTCCGTAAAGATGAGTACTGCCAGCGAGAAGGCGATAGTGAAGTACGTCTCCGGCGTCTGCGGGAACACTCCGACAAAGGCGGCACCCGCGATGGTGGCACCGCCGGTATGAGCCAAGGTGTTCAGCGTGAGAATGGCCGAGATGGGGCGCTGGATATCCGCGTACAAGCTCTTGAGAATTTTGCCCGAAGTGCGCCCTTGGCTGGCCAGCATTTCGATCTGACTGGCTGGCAGCGAGTAGAGCGCGGCTTCCAAGAGCGAACAAACACAGGATACGACGAGGACGATGCTGACAGCTAGAATCAGCGCAAAGTAAGAGGAATCGCCCTCTATGGATGTTGGGTGGGGAAGGTGGCCGACGCTAGTGGCTAAAATCAACTCAAAGTCAGGAGACATAGACGCGAGGGCAATTTAACAAAGAGAGGGACTCCCCGCCGGGAATCCCTCTCCAATGGCACTGAGCTATAACGCCTTGCTCAGGAGTAGCTATTCCACGTGCTTACTAACCAGTTTGGTCAGCTCAAACATGCTCACTTGCCCCGCGTCGCCGAAGATGGCTTGGAGCTTGTCGTCGGCATTGATCATGCGCTTGTTTTGCTCGTCTTGCAGGCCATTCTTCTTGATGTACGCCCAGATTTTCTTGGTGATCTGAGTGCGCGGCAATGGCTTGTTGCCGACTATGGCCCCGAGGGCGTCGTCGGGCTGCAAGGGCCTCATAAAGGCGGGATTGGGCTTGCGCTTCGCCTTTTTCTTGGCAGCGGGTTTCTTCTTGGCGGCGGGTTTCTTGGCGGCGGGTTTCTTGGCAGCGGCTTTCTTAGGAACGGCCTTCTTGGCGGTAGCCTTCTTAGGAGCAGCCTTCTTGGCGGCGGCCTTCTTAGGAACGGCCTTCTTGGCGGTAGCCTTCTTAGCGGCGGGTTTCTTCTTGGCAACAGGTTTTTTCTTCGCCATGCGAAATTCTCCTTTGGCTGATAGGGGTAACACCCGCAAAAGGGGGTTGAGAATTTGGCTTCTCGGCCTCTTCGGCCTCGTGCAGGTTAAGGCCGATTCTACCCGCTTTGTAAAACTACAATCAATATAGTACGAGGGCAGTATAAGTCAAGCAAAAATGTAGCTTTTTCATAGGAGAAAACGCCTTCACTAAGGGCGTTTGACATAGTTTGCTAAAACGGCCATTTTAATTTTGCGCTTGGGATTTGTCGCATTTCGCAGCCTAAAAATTGATGATCGAAAAGAGCAAATTGGGGTTTGTGGGCACCGGCAATATGGGGCGGGCGCTGATTGAGGGTTTGGTTGGCCAGCTTCCTGCGGGTCAGATAACCGCGGCCGACATTAGGCCGGAAGCTCTCGCAGGCTTGTCGGCGTTGGGCGTCCACACCAGCACCGACGCCGCAGATGCCGTCCGCGGTCAGGACTTGGTAGTGTTGATGCTCAAGCCGCAAGTGGCCGCTCCGGTATTGCAGGCGCTGGTCGCGCACTTCAGCACCCAGCAGGTCGTCGTCTCGCTCATGGCTGGCATATCGACCGCCCGGCTCGAAGAGCTACTGCCCGCGCAAATGCCCGTGGTGCGCGTCATGCCGCAGACGCTGGTGAGGATTCGGGATGCGGCTTGCGCCCTTTGCGCCGGGCGCGCTGCCAGTGCCGAGCAGGTGGCGCAAGTGCGATCTCTCTTCGACTTGGTCGGCGCGACGGTCGAGGTCGCCGAAAACCTCATGGACGCCGTTACCGGGCTTTCCGGCAGCGGCCCGGCTTGGGCTTACACGGTCGTCGAGGCCCTCGTCGACGGCGGCGTACGCGCCGGCTTGCCGCGCGAAACCGCATTGACACTCGCCGCGCAAACCCTGCTCGGTGCCGCGCGCCTCGTGCTCGCAAGTGGCGAGCATCCAGCCGTGCTCAGGGACCAAGTTACTTCGCCGGGCGGCACGACGGCCGCAGGGCTGCACAAGCTAGAAGAAAAGGGCCTGCGCGACGCCCTGATCAGCGCCGTGCTGGCCGCCGCCGAGCGCTCGGCCGAGTTGGGGCAGTCGTGATCGCGGTCATCGACTACGGCATGGGCAATTTGCGCAGCGTGCAGAAAGCCTTCGAATTCCTCGGTTATGAAGCCGAGATCGTCGAAGCCCCCGACCGCCTATGTGCGGCCACGCATCTCGTATTGCCCGGGGACGCGGCCTTTGGCGACGCCATGCACAACTTGCAGGCCGCCGGTTGGGATGCGGCCATTGCCGAGGGCCTCGCGGCCGACAAACCCTTCTTGGGCATCTGCGTGGGGTTACAACTCATGTTCGAGGAAAGCGAGGAAATGGGAAGGCATCGCGGCCTCGGAATCCTGCCGGGGAAATGCGTGCGCTTCCCCCCTGCCGAGCGGGTGCCACACATCGGCTGGAACCAAATCGCCATCCAGCGCAAGGTCTCGCTCTTAGAGGGCGTACCCGAAGGGAGTTTTTTTTACTTTGTGCATTCGTACTACGTGGTAAACGAAAACAAAGGCGATTGCGTCGCCACCACCAACTACGGGATTGACTACACCTCAGTCGCCGGGAACGGCCGCGTCTTTGGCGTGCAATTTCATCCAGAAAAGAGCCAAGTCTATGGCTTGCGCCTCCTCGACAACTTCGCGCACCTGCGCTAGAGAAATATGCTCGCCAAGCGAATCATTCCCTGTCTAGATGTCAAGAATGGCCGCAACGTGCGCGGGGTGCGCTTTTCGGCCGATCGCGACGCCGGCGATCCCGTCGAGCTAGCTGCGCGCTACGACGCCGAAGGCGCAGACGAGCTCGTCTTCTACGACATCACTGCTTCAGCCGATGGCCGCGCCATTGTCATGGACCTCGTGCGCCAAGTCTCCGAGCGGGTCTTCATTCCCCTGATGGTCGGCGGCGGCATTCGCACCTTCGCGGACGTGCGCCACATTCTCAAGACCGGTGCCGACAAGGTCTCGATCAACTCGGCCCATGTGTATTCGCCGGAAATCATCAACCAAAGCGCGGAAAGCTTTGGCTCGCAGTGCATTGTCGCAGCTATCGACGCGCTTAGGCGTCCGACCGCACCCGGCCAGCCGCTGTCGTGGGAGCTATACATCAACGGGGGGCGCAAAGCCACTGGCATCGACGCCCTAGAGTGGGTGGAGGCCCTCGTCGATCGCGGGGCGGGCGAGTTGGTGCTCAACAGCATCGACGCCGACGGGACGCGCGCCGGGTACGACCTCGCGCTAAACCAAGCAGTGGCGCGCCGCGTGGATGTGCCCATCGTCGCCTCGGGCGGTGCCGGCAACCTCGACCACATCCACGAGGTGTTAACCGCCGGCGAGGCCAGCGCCGCGCTGGCGGCCTCCATCTTCCACTTCCAGCATTACTCAATTCCCCAAGTTAAGAGCTTTCTGCGCGAGCGCGGGGTAATGGTGCGCCAGTGACCGAGGCAAGCGCAGTGCCGCGACAGGCCCTGATGAGCCAAGTGCAGCGGCTGGTGGTCAAAATTGGCAGCAGCGCTCTGACCACTCGGTGTCACAAGATCGACGATGAGGTCGTCGCACAGCTCGTCGAAGACGTGGGAAAACTGCGCTCACAGGGCCTGGAGGTGGCAATCGTCACCTCGGGCGCGGTGGCCGCGGGCATGGGGCGGATGGCGTTGGACAAACGCCCGGACAACATCGCCCAACTACAAGCCCTCGCGGCCATTGGCCAAGTCCTGTTGATGGATATCTACAAGGACGAGTTCCACCGCCGCGGCGTGCCCATCGGCCAAGTGCTCTTAACCGCCGAGGACATCCTCGGCGACCGCCATCGCTACGTAAATCTCGAAAACACTTTCCTCAACCTCTTTGCCTACGGGGCCGTGCCCCTAATCAACGAAAACGACAGCGTCGCCGTTGCCGAGCTCCGGCGCCAGCTCGGGGAAAACGACATGCTCGCCGCTTATGTGACCAATCTGATCCGGGCGGATATGCTGGTCATTTTCTCGGATGTCGAGGGGCTTTACCACGCCTTTGGCCCACGCGGCCCCGAAGGCAAACTAGTGGGGCAAGTGACTCAAAACAGCCTCGACTTAGAGGGGATGATTGGTCGCTCGCTCAACGGGCGCGGCCGCGGCGGCATGGCGACTAAGCTGCGAGCCGCGCGGCTCTTGATGGCCTGCGGCGAAATGGCAGTCATCGCGCACGGGCGCAAACACCGACTGCGCCACATCCTCGCCGGCCGCGAGCAGGGGACGCTCTTTCTGCCGACCGGCCGCAAGCTCAACAGCCGGCATCGCTGGATCGGCTTTGCCGGCCAGTGCCGCGGCAGCGCGGTGATCGACCGCGGTGCCCAACGCGCCATCGCCGAGCAGGACAAGAGCCTGCTCCCGGTGGGGGTCGTCTCCTGCGAGGGCGAATTTGCTGCTGGCGACGTGGTGCAGGTGGTCGGCGAGCGCGGCGAGAAGCTGGGGCGGGGCTTGTGCCGCTACTCGGCCTCTGAGTTGCGCCGCATATTAGGCATGAGCTCGTCCGCGGTCGCAAGCGCGCTGGGCCGCCCCGCCCGCGAAGTCATCCACCGCGACGATCTCGTCTTATTCTAAAATCGACGTGCCTAAAACGGCCAAAATTTTGCTGATCGCCTTCCTCGCCCTGGTGGCTTACGTGGCCTTTGGCAACGGATTGTTCTACAAAGTGTGGCAGAAAGAGAAAACCCTAACGGAACTCGAAGCGCAGGTGCGACAACTACAGGCCGGGAACGACAGTTTGCGCCAAGTGATAAAACTGCTCGAAGGCGACATTGATTTCATCGAAAGGGTCGCACGCGAAGATCTCGGCTTAGTCAAACCGGGCGAAGTGGTCATCCCCCTGCCGGTGGAAGAGGGCGAGTGACGCTGTGCCGCGCACTATCGTCAAAACGCGCGCCATCGTGCTGCGCGCCATGCGCATGGGCGAGACCAGCAGCCTAGTGACGTTGTACGCTCAGGAGTGCGGCAAGCTCAAGGCCATGGCCCGGGGTGCCCGCAAGCCCAAGAGCCGGTTCGGTGCCGCGCTCGGCCTGATGACTGAGGTCCAAGCCGTGTGCTACGTCAAAGAAACTCGCGACTTGCAAACCCTGAGCGAATGCACCCTGCTCAAACCAGCGCCCAACCTAGCGCAGAGCCTAGAGCGACTTTCCTTTGGCAGCGCGGCCTGCGAGTTGGTCGACCGCCTGACGATCGAGGGCGAGGGCAACCCCCGGCTCTACCAGTGCCTATCCGGGGTGTTGCACGGCCTTGCCGAAGTAGAGCCAGAGCAGGTCGAATCCCTGTTTTGGTACTTCCAGTTGCGCGCCGCGGCCGCCCTCGGCTACCGCCCGGAGCTGCGCCACTGCATTACCTGCCAACGCGAGCTAGTCAGTCCCTCGTCGTGGTTCAGCACGGCCCTAGGAGGCAGCCTGTGTGCCGCCTGTGGACCCGGAAACGGAATGCGCTTAGCCCAGCGCAGCTTGCGCTTTCTCGCCCTCCTCCAGGGTCTTAGGACCTACAGCAAGGAGGTACTCCCCCAAGCCCCTGCTCAGCGCGGCGAGATCCGCATGGCTTTGCGCGGCTTTCTAGAGTACCACGGAGGCGAGCACAGCCGGCTCAAATCGCTCGACTTTCTCGATGGCCTCAACCGGGCCGCCTTACCCGCCTAACTTATTGGAGATTTTCATGTCCGACGACGCAATGGAAAAACTAGTATCCCTGTGCAAGCGCAAAGGCTTCATCTTCCAAAGCTCAGAAATCTACGGCGGCCTCAACGGCTGCTGGGATTACGGCCCTTTGGGCGTTGAGTTGTTGCGCAACATCAAAGATGCCTGGTGGAGAGCCATGACCTACCGAGAGGACCTAGAGGGCATTGACGCCAGCATCCTCATGAATCAGCGGGTGTGGGAGGCATCGGGCCACGTCGATAGCTTTACCGACCCCATGGTCGAAGATCGCAAGACCAACGAGCGCTTTCGGCTCGACCAGCTCCTCGAAGAAAACGGCATTGACGCAGCGGGCCTGAGCGCCGCGGAGATGGGTGCGCTGCTGCGCGAGCGCAACATCAAGAGCCCCAAGGGCAACGAACTGAGCGACCCGCGGCAATTCAACCTGATGTTCAAGACCTTTGTCGGTCCGCTCGAAGACGACAGTGCGCGGGTCTTTCTCCGCCCGGAGACAGCGCAGGGCATTTTCGTCAACTACCTCAACGTGCAGGCGGCCACGCGCCAGAAGCTGCCCTTTGGCATCGCCCAGATCGGCAAGGCATTCCGCAACGAGATCAACACCAAGAACTTCCTCTTTCGCACTCGGGAATTCGAGCAGATGGAGATGCAGTACTTCGTCGCGCCCGGCACCCAAGACGAGTGGTTCGACTATTGGCGCGAGGAACGCTGGAAGTGGTTCGCGCACATCGGCCTGCCCGAGCGCAAGCTGAGCTGGCGCGAACACCAAGGCGACGAACTGGCCCACTATGCTCGCGCTGCCTTCGACATCCAGTACGAGTTTCCCTTTGGTCCGGGCGAGATCGAGGGCATCCACAATCGCGGCGACTACGACCTGTCGCAGCACGAAAAATTCTCGGGCAAACAGCTCAAGTACTTCGACGAGGAGCAACGCACAAAGTTCGTGCCCTACGTAGTAGAGACCTCAATAGGGGCTAGCCGCACGCTAATGGCCTGCTTAGTCGAGGCATACCACGAGGAAGAGGTCCGCGGCGAGACCCGGGTGGTGATGCGCTTGCACCCGCGCATTGCGCCGATCAAAGCGGCGGTATTGCCCCTCGTCAAGCGCGACGGCATGCCTGCCATCGCCCGGCAAATTGCCGCGGGTCTCCGGCCTTACATGCGGGTTTTTTACGACGAGGGCGGCGCGATTGGCCGCCGCTATCGGCGCATGGACGAGGTGGGGACGCCGTTCTGCCTAACGGTCGATTCGGACACCTTAGCGGATCAGACCGTCACCGTGCGCGCTCGCGACACCATGGCCCAAGAGCGAGTGCCCATAGCCGAGCTGCGCGCCCACCTCGAGAGCTGCATGGACGCTTGGCAAATCCCTTGACCCAGTAGCGTAAATCCTGATATTATCCTGCGCGCTTGGGATACAACCTTCCCTAGGCGCAAATTCCAATATGCGAAAGTGGCGGAACTGGTAGACGCGCTAGATTTAGGATCTAGTGCCCGCAAGGGCATGGGGGTTCGAGTCCCCCCTTTCGCACCATGAATAAACGAGCGCACTGCCTGCGATCCGGTGGTACGCCCTAACCTTGTAGAGTTGCGTTTCGTGAAGACTCATGTCACAGAGAAGGGCCAATGGGTACGCGAGCTAGCCGTTGAAGTCGAGGCTGCGCGCATCGACACCGCCTTCAATAAGGCACTGCGTCGATACCAAAAGCGGCTGGAGATCCCGGGCTTCCGCAAGGGCAAAGTGCCGCTCAGGATCGTGGAGGCGCGCTTTGGCAGTCCCATTCTCAGCGAAGTCCTCGACGATCTCCTCCCTTCGCTCCTAAAAGAAGCCATGCGCGAAGCGGGCCTGCGGCCGGCCTCGCAGCCCAAAATCTCCCAGCTCAACTACGAGCCGGGGGGAAACCTGACGTTCACGGCGGATCTTGACATCTGGCCGGAAATCAAAGCCGAGCACTACGAAAAGCTCGCTGCCACCCGCATGGTTCACGAGGTGGCCGACGAGGAAATCGGCGAACACCTAGAGAACCTGCGCCGCCGCCACGCCACCGAGCGAGTCGTCGAGCGGCCGGTGGCCAAGGGCGACGTGCTCGTGGCGGATTTGCAGCGGCTCGACGACAGCGGCCTGCCCATCATTGGCGACAAGTACGAGAAGCGCCACATCCTCATCGGCGACGAGGACGCCCTCAGTCCCGAGTTTGAAGACGCCCTCGTCGGCATGGGGGCCGGCGACGAGCGCAAGGTCCGCTTCGCCTACCGACAGGACCTGCCCGACCAACAGCTCGCCGGCCAGACCACGCATTTCGCAGTGGCAGCCCACGAGGTGCGCGAGCGCACCCTGCCCGAGCTCGACGACGAGTTCGCCAAGGACCTCGGCGAACCGTTCCAGACCCTCGACGACTTGCGCCGGCACCTCGGCGGGCAGATCCGACAGCACTGGGAATACATGGCCCAGCAGCGCCTGCGCAGCGAACTAATCGACCAGCTCATCGAAAAAAACGACTTCGAGCTGCCCGAGAGCATGGTCGATAGCTACCTCGACTCGCTCGAGCAGGAGCAGGCCGATCACGACCACGACTACAGCCATAGCGACGAAGAGCGCGCCCAAGCCACGCGCCAGCTCAAGAGCTATCTGCTGCTCGAAAGTGTGCGCCAACAAGCCGGGGTCGAAGCGACGGACGCGGAGTTTGCCCAATTCGCGGCCGAGCGCGCCGCCTTAGCCGGCGTCCCGGTTGCCGACTTGCAGGATGACGAGGAGTTGCGGCGCGAGTTGGAAGACCAAAAGGTCTTTGAGTTGCTCATTGCCAAAGCCAAAATCAAAGAGGAAAAGGTATAAGTCATGTCCCTGATTCCAATGGTCATCGAACAGACGGGCCGCGGAGAACGCTCTTATGATATCTACTCGCGGCTACTCAAGGACCGCATCATTTTCGTGGGCACTCCCATCAACGACTCAATCGCCAACCTCGTCATCGCCCAGATGCTCTTTCTCGCTTCTGAAGATCCCAAAAAGGACATCGCGCTCTATCTCAATACCCCCGGCGGCCTGATCTCGGCGGGCATGGCTATCTACGACACCATGCAATACGTGGCCTCCGACATCGCCACAATCTGCATCGGCCAAGCATCCAGCATGGGAGCTGTGCTGTTGGCCGGCGGCACCAAGGGCAAGCGCCAAGCCCTGCCCAATGCCCGCGTCTTGCTGCACCAGCCCATGGGCGGGATCGGCGGCCAAGCGGCCGACGTGGAGATCCACGCCCGCGAGATCATCGCCATGCGCCAGCAGATCAACGAGGTCCTAGTCGAGTGTACCGAGCAGCCGCTGGAGCGCATTGAGCGCGACACCGAGCGCGACTTCTTCATGTCGGCCGCAGATGCCGTCGAATACGGCATCATCGACGAGATTATCGCTCCATCTCGCGTCGAGGTCGCCCCTTCCTCAAGATAGGAGCCTGTTTTGCGTCGCCGGCCCCCCAAAAGCGATCCGCGCTGCTCGTTCTGCGGGCGCAGTGACCACCAAGTTGACAAGATCATAACCGGCCCCCAGGTCTATATCTGCAACGAGTGCGTCAAGCTGTGCAACGACGTACTGGCCGAGGAGCGGCAAAAGACCCTCCCCTGGGAGAGAGCAGAGATGCCCAAGCCGACCCAAATCAAGGATTTTCTCGACGAATACGTGATCGCCCAAGAGCGGGCCAAGAAAATCCTCGCGGTCGCCGTGTACAACCACTACAAGCGCATTCGCACCAAAGTCGCCTTGGACGAGGTAGCGCTCGAGAAAAGCAACGTAATGCTCATCGGCCCCACCGGCACCGGCAAGACCGAGCTGGCCAAAACCCTCGCCAAATTCCTGCAAGTCCCCTTCTCCATTGCCGACGCCACCATTCTCACCGAGGCCGGCTACGTAGGCGAGGACGTGGAGAACATCCTCGTGGGTCTTTTGCAAGCGGCCGACTACGACGTGCCCCGCGCCGAAAAGGGCATCCTCTATCTCGACGAGGTCGACAAAATAGCCCGCAAGAGTGCCACGCCTTCGGTCGGCCGCGACGTGTCGGGCGAGGGCGTGCAGCAAGCACTGCTCAAAATTTTGGAGGGCACCACCGCCAACATCCCGCCCAAGGGGGGCCGCAAGCACCCCGAGCAGCCCATGATCCAGATGGACACCCGCAACATCCTCTTCGTCTGCGGCGGGGCCTTCGAGGGGCTAGACAAGGTCATCAGCCAACGAGTCGGCAAGCGCACCATGGGCTTTGGGGCCGATGGCGACGATGAGCACCACTCCGACGCCCCAGACGTATTGCCGCTGGTGCAGCCCGAAGATCTGCTGGCCTACGGCATGATCCCCGAATTTGTCGGCCGCGTACCGGTAATCACCACCATGGACGCGCTCGCCGAGGACGACTTGTTCCGCATCCTCACCGAGCCGCACGACGCCATCATCAAGCAGTTGCAGCGACTCTTCGCCATGGACGGGGTCGAGGTCGAATTCACCGAGGAAGCCCTGCGCAAGATAGTGGCCCTGACCGTTCACAAGGGCACGGGGGCCCGCGGCCTGCGCTCCGTCTTAGAGCAGGCCATGATGGACATCATGTTCGACATTCCCTCTCAGGAGGGCGTGACGCGCCTGCAAATTACGGGCGAGATGATCGAGCGCGGGATCGCGCAGTACAGCAGCGAAGACGAAGAGATGCGGCGCAAACGCGCCTAATCTCCGAGCACCGGCCATGCGCTTTTCCTCTGTCGAATTCAAAATTGGCGCTGTCCGCACGGCCGATCTGCCCACGGATGGCTTGCCCGAAATCGCCTTAGTGGGCCGCTCCAACGTCGGCAAGTCTTCCCTGATCAACAGGTTGGTGCAGCGCAAGAAGCTGGCGCGCACCAGCACCGTGCCCGGCAAGACCCAGCAGTTGAACTACTATCTGGCCAACGAGCGGTTCTACTTGGTCGATCTGCCCGGCTACGGGTACGTGCGCGGCGGCGTGGGCTTGCGCTTGCAGCTCGGCCAGCTCATCCGCAGCTACATGACCAACCGCGCGGCCTTGTGCGCGGTGTTGCAGCTCGTCGATGCCCGGCGCGGCCCCACCGATTTGGATCGGCAGATGATCGACGAATTGCGCGCGCTCGACAAGCCCTTCCTCTTGGTCTTTACCAAAGCGGACAAACTGTCGCGCAACAAGCTGCAACGCTTATTCGACCAGCTCAATGACCAAGGATCGCTCGCCGGCCTTTCCTTTGTGTCCTTCTCGGCGGTTGACGGCCGCGGGCGGAACGACATTACCGGGTGGATCGCCGAGTCGCTAGTCAGCACCGCAGCCTAAAGAAGCCTATGAAAGTACTGATCAGCGACAAGATGGACCCCCGCTGCGTCGAGATCCTCGAAGCCAACGACGGGATTGCAGTTGACGTGCGCAGTGGGTTGTCGCCGAGCGCGCTCCTAGACTGCATTGGCGCCTACGAGGGACTCGTCGTGCGCAGCGCGACCAAGGTGCCGGCCGAAGTGCTCGCGGCCGCGCCGCGTCTGCGGGTCATTGGCCGCGCCGGCACGGGCTTCGACAACATCGACGTAGAGGCGGCAACGCGCCACGGCGTCATCGTCATGAACACCCCGGGCGGCAATTCCCTATCGACCGCCGAGCACACCTTCGCGCTCATAGCCTCGCTTGCGCGGCACATCCCACAGGCGACAGCCTCGCTTAAAAAGGGGCTGTGGGAACGGAGCCAATTCGTCGGCGTTGAGCTGGCGGGCAAGACCCTCGCCGTGGTCGGCTTGGGCCGAGTGGGGAGGGAAGTGGCCGCACGTGCGACAGCTTTTCACATGCAGGTTCTCGGCTACGATCCCTACATTGGCCAAGAGGTCGCCCTCGCCTGCGGCGCACATCTGGCGTCCCTCGACGAGCTCTACGCTACCGCTGATTTTATTACCGTCCACACCCATCTCAGCGACCAGACCCGGCACCTGATTTCCGACGCCGAGATCGCCCAGTGCAAAGACGGGGTCTATCTAATCAACTGCGCCCGCGGCGGCATCATCGACGAGGCCGCCCTCCTGCGCGGCTTGAACTCGGGCAAGGTCGCCGGTGCCGCCTTAGACGTCTTTGAGGAGGAGCCACCGACCCTCGCGGATCTCTTGGTTGACGACCGCGTGATCTGTACGCCGCACTTGGCGGCCTCCACCAAGGAAGCCCAAGCCAACGTCGCCTTACAGGTAGCCGAGCAGGTCGGCGACGCCCTGACGGGCCGCGTCATTCGCAACGCAGTCAACGCCCCCTCGCTCGATCCCGAAATCCACGCCAAGCTACAGCCCTATCTCGTGCTGGCCGAGCGGTTGGGGCGACTGCAAGCCCAACTCGGCGAGGGACAGCTAGAGCGCATCACCATCGAATACCAAGGCGACGTCACCGCCTACCCGACCTCGCCCCTGACTTCAGCCGTGCTCGAGGGCATTATGGAGACCGTCTCGGACGCGGCCGTCAATGTGGTCAACGCGCTGCTTTTCGCCCAAGAGCGCGGCGTACAAGTCGATGAGCGGCTCAGCAGCGAGCACGAGGACTACGCCAGTCTCATCACCGTGGTATACCATACCAACAAGGGGCAGCGCCTGCTCGCCGGGACGCTCTTCGGCAAGAGCGACCCGCGCCTCGTGCGCCTCGACGAGTACAGCTTCGACGCCGTTCCAGAGGGGCACATGCTCTTTTACATCAACGACGATGTCCCGGGCATCATCGGCCAAATCGGCACGGTCATGGGCAGCCACGAGGTCAACATCGCCCAAATGTCGTGCGGGCGTCGCCAAATGGGCGGCCAAGCCCTGACCATCCTCAACGTCGATGACCCGATCACCACCGACATAGTTGACGATATTCTCTCTCGGGAGTACATCTCCTGGGCCAAACAAGTCAGTCTTTAAGCACGGGAGTACGCAATGCCAGCGAAAATAGTATTAGGAGCGCAGTGGGGAGACGAGGCCAAGGCCAAGGTCGTCGATTACCTCGCGTCCGCAGCCGACGTGGTGGTGCGCTATCAGGGCGGGGCCAACGCCGGCCACACGGTCGTCGTCGGCTCCACCAAGTTCGTCTTCCACATCATTCCTTCGGGCATCTTGCACGAGGGCAAAATCTGCGTGGTGGGCAACGGAGTGGTCGTCGATCCAGCCACCATGCTCGACGAGATCGCCGCGCTGGAGGCCAAGGGCTTTTCAGTGGCCGGCCGCTTCTTCGTCAGCCAAGTTGCCCACGTCGTAATGCCCTACCACAAGGTCTTGGAAAAGGCCGGGGAAGAGAGCGAAAACGGCGTCGCCATCGGCACGACCGGGCGCGGCATTGGCCCGGCTTACCGCGACAAAGCCGAGCGCAGCCACGGGGTGCGCGTCATGGATTTGTGCGACCCGGCGCGTTTGCGCGACAAGCTCCGGGCCAGCATCCGCGCCAAAAACGAAATCCTAACCAAGGTCTTCGGCCAAGAGCCGCTGGAGGCCGGCCCCATCATTGACGCGTACATCAGCTACGGCGAGCGGTTCGCCCCATACATCGCCGACACCTCGGTCCTGCTCAACCAAGCCCTCGACCAAGGCCAAACCGTCCTCTGCGAAGGGGCGCAAGGGACCTTGCTCGACATCGACCACGGCACCTATCCCTACGTCACCTCCTCAAACACCACCGCGGGCGGGGCCTGCACCGGCACTGGCATCGGCCCCACGCGGATAGCCGAGGTAGTAGGCGTGGCCAAAGCGTACACCACGCGAGTGGGCAACGGGCCTTTTCCCACCGAGTTGTTGGGGGAAGAAGGCGAGCGTTTGCGCGCCTTGGGCCGCGAGTTCGGGGCCACTACCGGCCGGGCGCGGCGCTGCGGTTGGTTTGACGCCGCCATCTTGCGAGTCGCGGCCCGCATCAACGGCCTGACCAGTATCGCCCTGACCCGGCTCGACGTACTCGACCAATGCGACCGCCTCAAATTGGGCATTGGCTACCGCTGCGGCGACCAAGTGCTGGAGGAATTCCCCGCCGACCCGCAGGTACTCGACCAATGCGAGCCGATTTACGAAGAAATGGCCGGTTGGTGCGCTCCGACTACGGCCGCCCGCTGTTTCGACGATCTGCCGCCGCAAGCGCAGGCTTACGTGGAGCGGATCGCCGAGCTGGGCCGAGTGCCGGTCTCCCTGATTTCCGTAGGGCCGGAGCGCGAAGCCACCATCCCCCTCGCCTGAGCCATGCTACTCAAGCCTGCATCCGCCGAGTCCAAGCCGCGCGTCTTGCGCCGCCTGATGGCCGAGAAGACCCTGACCTTGCCCGGGGCCTTCAACGCACCCGTGGCCATGCTAGCCGAGCGCACCGGGTTTGAGGCCGTGTACATTTCCGGGGCCGGGCTGGCCAACGGCACGGCCGGCTACCCGGACGTCGGCCTGTTGGGCATGGACGAAATGGCGCGTCAAGCCGGTTACATTGCCAATGCGGTGCAAGTGCCCTGCATCTGCGATGCGGACACTGGGTTCGGCGAGGTCTGGCAGGTGATGCGCACGGTGCGCGCGTACGAGCGCGAGGGCTTGGCCGGGTTGCACTTAGAGGACCAAGTCATGCCCAAGCGCTGCGGCCACCTCGACGGCAAGGCCCTGATCGGGGCCGAGGAAATGGAGCGCAAAATTGCTGCGGCCTGCGCGGCGCGGCAGGACCCGGACTTTGTGATCATCGCCCGCTGCGACGCCCGCGCTGTCGAGGGCTTTGCACAGAGCGTTGAGCGCGGTCGCCGCTACTTGGCAGCCGGCGCGGACGCCGTCTTTCCCGAGGCCATGCAGAGCACCGAGGAATTCGCCCGCTACGCCGCGCAAGTCAAAGGCCTGCTTCTCGCCAACATGACCGAATTCGGCAAATCGCCGTACCTATCGGTCGCGGAGTTCGCCGCCATGGGATATTGCCTCGTGATTTTCCCTATGAGCGCCTTTCGCGCGATGATGAAGGCCGTCGAAGGGCTGTTCCGCGAACTCAAGGAAAAGGGCACTTTAGAAGGTGCCCTCGGGCAGATGCAGACGCGGGAGGAGCTCTACGAACTGCTTGGCTACGACGAGTATACCAAACTAGACGCGGCGTTGGCCGCCCGCTTTCCATTGCACGGAGAGAACCAATGAAGTATCAGCTAACGGCTTTTATTAGACGCGAGGGCAATGGCTATGTCTCTCTATGTCCTGAATTAGATGTAGCAAGCCAAGGAAAGACCATTGAAGAAGCGCGGTGTAATTTACAAGAAGCCGTGGATTTGTTTTTGGAATGTGCGTCGCCTGAAGAAGTCGAGGATCGCCTGCAACTTGAGGTAGCTGTTGGCTAAAGTGCAGCCTCTTTCTGGCAGGGCCGTGTGTACCACCAAGCACGGTTTTGCAGAGAGCCGCATCATGCAGCGCAAACTCAAAACTGGCACGATTACAGTACCCGTGCCAGACCACAAGGAATTGCACCTAGGTACGCTGAGTTCGATAATTCGCCAGTCCGGTGTGCCGCGATCTGCCTTTGAATAGTGGACCGCTGCTCCAATGCAACCTCGCTACTTGAGCATCCAACCCACGACCAACACTTCCCATAGAGAGATACAAAATGACCGCCAAAGCCTATAGCCCCGGCCTCGAAGGCGTCATCGCCGGCGAGTCCGCCCTTTCGCGCATCGATATCGATATCAACCGCCTGATCCTGCACGGTTACGACCTAGTCGAACTGACGGAGAACGCCTCCTACGAAGAAGTCGCCTACTTGCTGCTCTACGGCGAGTTGCCGACAGTCGCCGAGTTGGCAGGATTTAACCAACAACTGCGCTCGAAGCGCGATTTGCCCGGCCCGGTCGTCGCTCTGTTGCGCTCCGCGCCGGCGGACGCCCACCCCATGGACCTGTTGCGCACGGCCGTATCGTCCCTAGCGTTTTTCGACGCCGAGACCCCCGACAACAGCCACGATGCCAACGTGCGCAAGGCCGTGCGCTTGCTGGCCAAAATTCCCACCGCACTCGCCTACGGCTATCGCTTCTCGCAGGGCCTAGCGCCGGTAGGTCCCGACGCCGAGCTAGACCACGCGGCCAATTTGCTCTACATGCTGCGCGGCGAAACACCGCCCGCGTACGAAGTAGAGGCCATGAACACTTCGCTGATCCTCTACGCCGAGCACGGATACAACGCCTCCACGTTTACCGCGCGGGTGGTAGCCTCAACCCTCGCCGACCTGTACGCGGCCATAACCGCGGCCATCGGCGCTCTCCACGGCCCCTTGCACGGCGGTGCCAACGAGGCCGCCATGCACATGCTCTTGGAGGTAGATTCGCCCGCAGCGGCCGAGCAGTGGGTCCTCGACGCGCTGGCGCAAAAGAAGAAGATCATGGGCTTTGGCCATCGGGAGTACAAAAGCGGCGACTCGCGGGTGCCGACGATGAAGAAGGTTGGCCGCCAGATCGCCGCAGCCATCGGCGACACCAAGTGGCCGGACTTAGCTGACGTAGTCGAAGCGACGATGATGCGCGAAAAAGGCATCTTCCCCAACGTCGATTTCCCCTGCGCGTACACCTACTACATCATGGGCATCCCGATCCCGCTCTACACCCCCATCTTCGTGGCCAGCCGCGTGGTGGGCTGGGCGGCGCACGTGATCGAACAGCACGACGCCAATCGGCTCATCCGCCCCAACCACATCTACACCGGGCCAGAGCATCGTGCGTTTGTCGCGCTCGGCGAGCGGGGCTGACCTCAGTCGCGCACTCTGAGCAACCAAGATCGCATAGCGAGCAAGAAACCCTGCACTGCATCGCTCCGGTAGTCGGGATACGTCCACTCTAAAGGTCGATAGCGTCCTCGCTGATAGAGCAGGGTCACTTCGGCGTAGAGCTGCGGGGCAATGCAGATGCGGTGGCCAGCGCATTTGGTCGTGGCCAGCACCAAGCTCTCGATTGAGAGCAGGCCTGGGTCGATGTTGGCGCGGCGGCACTGTCCTCGGCTCATCGCCCGTTCCAACGCCATGGTCTGCGCCTTGACAGCCGCCAGCTCGGCCGGGTCGATCTGCTGCTCAAAGCACACGAGCTGTTTGCGCAGCCCCGCGCCCATTTCCGCTTCGTAGTACGAGGTAAAATCAAAATCATAGATATCACTGGCCCCGTACGGGAGACCGAAGCACTCGACGAGACCGATTTTGGCGTCGGCGAACGCATCAGCGGAATCGGCCAATATCGCGCAAACTAAGGCGACGGGCGTGGAGGGTTGGAGATCAATGGGCAAGGGGTGGGATTGGGCAGGCAGTGGAGGGGTTCAATCCGAGTCGTCTGGCCAGATGTCTTCGAGTATAATACGTTCGCCAGTGTGTACACCTTGTATTATTACGTGCGAATCCCACATAGGGCGCACGATGTCATTCATCATGCCCTGTGGCACCTGTACGGTGTGTATTTTCTGGCCATCAATAACTTGTATGACACTGCTGTCTTCGCGCATCGCATCCGCGTGGCGTAATATCCCGCGTATTTCTATAGGTTCGGTTAGAGTTTGCTGCGACTCAACCCGCGGCGACGATGAAAATTCTGTCGGCGGTGATGGAAGTTCCGCCGCCGGCATGGTAAGCCCTACAGAACGTTGTACTCCGTCGCGAATTGTGGTAAAACCTACTTGGCTGATTCGTGCGCCATCGGGCGCAATTTTTCTTGCCAGACCAAAGAAGTTTCGCAGATAAGCGGGGTCGGGAATACGCTTCTGTATTTCGATTATGTGGGACCTGTTGATCAACCTAAGTAACTCCATGAACTCATCGATGATAGCAGCCATCTCAAGCATTCCCGGCAAAGACAGTTGGAGTGGCCGGCCGAATTTAAGCGTCACTGCAAAACTCCCGCTCCTAGGTACGGAAATCAGCGTCTGATAATTTTCCCGTATTCCTTTTTGTACACTCCCTCTCTCCCGGAAAGGCCGGTTTTGCTTTCGCTCAACGGTGCGGTAAATCAGTTTTGCGGAGCTACTGATGCGCTCATACATTTCCTCCGCCTTGACAAGACCATTTCCCACTTCTTGACCTGAGAGGCTCAACTGAATCTCATCCTCCTGCAAAGTAATGCCTTTCAGGTTGAGGTGCCTTTGGAAGTGAATCTGATCCCAAAGGTCGCGCAACTCCTCAGCAATCTCTGGATGCGGTTCCTGCGCCAGAGCAGTGGCTACTATTTGCTCGGCTTGGCGAAACTGCTGGCAATCCAATGCCAAGGTGCCAGCGCTGCGATGCAACACTGCCCAAGCCAACCCGTCTGTTTTGTCCAGTTCGTCAATGGCAGCCAATTCATAGTGAAGTGCCTGCTCAAAATACACTAGTGAGTCTTCCGCATTACCGCGCGCCCGTTTTTTAAGGCCGAGGTCTGCAAATTCCATAGCTTTTTTGTGGAGATCATTAACTGAGTTCATTTCTTTTTTACTGCGGCAAGCGGCCGTCCGAATTCAACCACGATTGCGTAAGCTGGTAGTTCCAGAGCATTCGACCGGTTCATCTGGCGCAATTTCTGCTTCACTCTCGTCCTAACTTGGCCATCATTACCTTTGCGGATGCCGGATACTTCCATCCTTGCTCTGAAGTCTAGTTCACCATCCCCGAGCCAATAATCGAATCCTGTACCCTTTCGTGAACGCGCTACAACCACGTAACCGATTTCCCGACTTGCCAGTAGGACAGCAATGCCGGCAGCACCGTCTTCGGTAGCTTCCTCATCGTCGCTCCAAGTCCGGCGGGCTTGGTCAGTGATCGGCAGCCAATCTAGCCGATAACTATTGTTAGCGGCACTACGGACAATAAGGCGAGCACCCGGTGCATGACCCTGAGATTCTAGGCAAACGGCTCCGGCTTCGGCCAACTCGTTGCCCTTTGCTCGTGAGATACCGGGGATGTCATCAGTGTTCAGTTCGTTCAAATCCAGCATGTACCAATCCAGAGAGTTGGATAATGCGATTACTCTGGTTAGACGGTTAATGGGCGGCGGTTTCGCCCGATGCAGTGGCCTTTGAATAGGGAGTTTTGGTCCGTTAGTCAAGTAATATAATTCCTTTTGAACATCGGCAAGTCGGCAAATATCGCTGTATGGTCTCCGTGTTCCGGCGTTCTCTTTAGCTTGTACTCGTTGCGTTTCCAGTGCAAATCCTAGACATTGATCACCAGAAACTACCACTGGGAAAGGCCACTATGCACCTAGCAGACCTAGACACGCCCGCGCTCCTCGTCGAGCTCGATGGCTTGGAGGACAACCTCGACCGCTACCAACGCTACTTTGACGCGCACGGCATTGGCTTGCGGCCCCACATCAAGACCCACAAGTGCGTGGCCATTGCCCATATGCAAATGCGGCGCGGGGCCATCGGCATCACCTGCCAGAAATTAGGGGAGGCCGAGGTCATGGCCGCGGGCGGCGTCGATCGCGACATCCTGATTCCCTACAACATCATGGGTGCGCAAAAACTGGCGCGGCTGGTCGCGCTGGCGCGGGACACCCGGCTGACCGTGGCGGCCGATTCCGCATACACCGTGCAGGGGCTAGCCGAGGCCGCCGCGGCAGCGGATGTCGCCGTGGGCGTGGTCGTCGAACTCGATCGCGGCCGCACGGGCGTAGGCTCGCCCGCCGCGGCAGCGGCTCTCGGCGAAAAAATCGATCAGGCCCCCAGCATTGAACTCCGGGGCATCATGTCCATGCCAGCGACTCCAGACATGCGGCCACTCATCCAAGAGACGCTCGCGCATTTCGACCGCAAGGGACTGCCGCATCCCATCGTCAGCGGCGGCAGCACTCCGGGCGCGTTCATGGCGCACGAGATTCCCGAACTGACCGAGTACCGGGCCGGCGAGTACCCAGTCGGCGGCGTCGGCCATCTCCGCCGAGGGACCCACAGCGTCGGCCAGTGCGCTGGCCGGGTGCTGATGACCGTGGTCAGCCGGCCAGCCGCGCACCGAGCCATCCTCGACGGGGGCAGCAAGTCGCTCAGCGCAGCGGTTCATCGCGAGGAGGACGGCTCGTCCATCATGGGGCACATCGTCGAGTACCCGCAGGCCCGCTTCGCTGGAGCCTCCGAAGAACACGGGCAGGTCGATCTATCGGCTTGCGACAAAAAACCCCAAATCGGCGAACAGGTGCAGGTCTTGCCAGTTCATCCCTGCCCTTGTTTCAACGAACACGGCCAGATCGTTGCCGTGCGCGGCGACCGAGTGGAAGCTGTCTGGCCGGTTGACGCCCGCGGGCAGATACGCTGAAAGGAGCGAATTGTGGATTTTGCCGAATTGAGCGAAAAGCTGAAGGCGGTCAGCACGGCCACCCTGACGTCCGTGCTCCGCAACAAGGGGCTGCACAACACGTTTATGCAGCAAGTCGCACCCCTCGCGCCCGACATGCAGATGGTCGGCCGGGCCTTTACCCTGCGCTACATCCCCGCGCGCGAAGACCTCGACGAGGTTCCACTGGACAATTTGAAGGACGTGCAGCGGATCGGCATTGAGCAGGTGACCGCAGGCGACGCGTTCGTCATTGACGCCCGCGGCGACACCCGCGCTGGCACCATGGGGTCTATCTTAGCGGCGCGACTGCAAGTGCGGGGCTGTGCCGGGATCGTCACCGATGGAGCCTACCGCGACTCCCCGACCATTGCCGCGTCCGGGTTGCCCGCATACTCGGCGGCCATGAACGCCCACACCAACAAGACCATCCACCACCCCAGCGAAATTCAGGTGCCCATCGCCTGCGGCGGCGTGGCGGTATTCCCGGGCGACATCCTCGTCGGCGACGGGGAGGGGGTCGTGGTTATACCGACGGCAATGGCCGCGGAGGTGGCCGTTGAGGCCGCGGACATGGAGCAAAAGGAGCGCTTCATCACCGAGAAAATCCGCACCGGAGCCAGCATTGTCGGCACCTATCCACCCGACGAGCAGACCTTAGCCGAGTACCAAGCCTGGAAAGCAAACCAATCGTAGGATCATCGCGATCAATTCGTCGCGCTGTTGAGCAACCTTGCGTAGGGGCACCTCTTGTGGGGTTTCCCCTTGTGGCCGCTTTAGCCCAAACGACGACGTAAGCGACGCGCGAGATCGCCAACCACAGCGGGAGCGGTGGCGGCGATATTGTGCAACTCATCGGGATCTTGCTCAAGGTCGTAGAGTTCGTCGCAGTCGTTGTAATTCTCGATGTACTTGTGGGTAGCCGTGCGAATGCAGCGGAAGTTGCGCAGGGCGGCGACCGTCTCTTGGCGGTGGGTGTCGGTCTGGCCGTTGAGGAGCGGTTGCAGCGAGCGGGCGTCAACGTCTTGCTGCGGCGCGAGCCGGGCAAAATCGCATATCGTGGCATTGAGGTCGATGAGCTCGCACAGCGCGTCGCAGACGCGGCCTCCGGCGATATTCGGCCCGGCCATGATCAAGGGTACGCGCAGGCTGGCCTCGTAGGCCGCGCTCTTGGTGTACAGCCCGTGGTCGCCGAGCAGTTCGCCGTGGTCAGAGGAGAAGATGATATAGGTGTTGTCGAGTTGGCCGCGTTTTTCGAGTGCGTCGAGGATCTGGCCGATCTGGTCGTCGATGAGTTCGATGGCGGCGCAGTATTGGCGGCGGGTTTGGGCGATTTGGTCGGAGGTGAAGTCGGCGGCGCGTTTCTCGATCCACTCGGGTTTGCCAGCGAGAGAGCCGCTGATGGCCGGGGGCATGGCTGCGTTGCGGTAGCGGTCGCCATATGCGGTGGGCGGGTCAAAGGGGTCGTGCGGGCCGACGAAGCTGACGAAGTAGTGCCAAGGGAAGTCGTCGGGCACCTTGGCGATCCACTCGGCGGCGCGCCGGCCGATATAGGCATCCGCAAAGTCCGCGCTGTCCAGCGGCGAATCGCGGCAGTCGGTAATCCAACCAGCGGCGGCGCGTTGCCGATAGTCTTGGTGAAATGTCGCCAGTTGCCCTTTGGCGGCTAGGTAGTGCGTATAGGGGCCAATCGGCGTGGGCGAGGAGCCGGCGTGCATTTTGCCCTCGCATTCCTCTGGATGGGTGAAACCCCAGCTATAGGCGTAGGGCCGGTCGCCGTAGCGGCCATTGTAGCCGTCGGATTTGCGCAGGTCGAGCTTGCCGACGCAGCCGACGCGGTAGCCGGCGTCGCGCAGCCGCTGATAGTAGGTGGTGGTGCCCAAGGGCAGGCGCCCGGAATTGTCCAGACAGCCGAGGCGGCTCGGTTGCAGGCCAGAGGCTAAGCCGATCCGCGCTGGCGCGCAGACGGGTGCGTTGGTAGTGCATTGGGTGAAGCGCACGCCAGCGGCGGCGAGGCGGTCGAGGTGGGGCGTGCGCAGGAAGTCGGCACTGGCCGCGCCGAGGTAGTCGTGGCGGTGCTGATCATCCATGATGAAGAGTATATTGGGACGAGGCATGGGGGCGTTCCTTCTTGAACGAGCGCGAGACGGGCGATATGTTGGACGGACCTAATTCAGCGGCCGCGCAGAAGTGCGTCGATTCTGACCATAGATATAGAACTAGTTCACGCTCAAGTCCAAACACCCTTCGCCGGTCCCTTGATGAATCGCGATAGCACCAACGTAGCAGTCGGTCCAGTTCAACAGTAATGTTCGACAATACGGAGGAACAACCTATGCGGATTGAGCAGATTGAAATCAAGAACTACCGTTCCTTCCGCCGCGCCGTATTTGATGACTTACCCCCGATGGTCGTAGTCGTGGGCGCGAACGGCACGGGCAAGTCAACGCTATTCGACGTGTTCAGCTTTCTCAAGGACGCGCTGACCCAGAACGTCGCCATGGCCGTGGCGCGACGCGGCGGGTTCCGCGAGTTGGTCAGCCGGGGAGAAAAGGGACCGATTGGGATCACCATCAAATTTCGCGAGAGCGGCGGACGTCTGGCCACCTATGTTCTCCAAGTGGCCGCGGACCATGGGCGCATAGTAGTAGAACGCGAAATTCTGCGCTACCGTCGGGGCCAGTACGGCAAGCCTTGGCACTTTGTGGACTTCAGCCGTGGTGTCGGAAGCGCAATCACCAATGAATCGGTCTATGGCGAGGAGGGTGCTGAGGAGAAAAGAGAGGAGTACAAGCTCGACGACCCGAGCGTCCTCGCGATCAAGGGCTTGGGGCAGTTCCGCGAGTTTCAGGTCGTCTCAGAGTTCCGCAGCCTGATCGAAAACTGGCACGTCTCGGACTTCCACATTGCCGACGCCCGACCAAGCAGTGAGGCCGGCTATGCCGAGCATCTGTCTAACCGCGGCGATAACGTCGCCCAAGTTGCCCAGTACCTCTACGAGAATCACCGCGAGTGCCTCGACCGAGTGCTGAAGGCTATGAGCCAGCGCGTCCCAGGCGTGAGCGGCGTTGAAGCCAAACCGACTGAAGATGGGCGTCTCGTCCTGCGCTTTCAGGATGGCAGCTTCAAGGACCCATTCATTGCCCGCTACGTCTCCGACGGCACGATAAAGATGTTTGCCTACCTCGTCTTGCTGTACGACCCGAAGCCCCATCCATTGCTGGCGGTCGAAGAACCCGAAAACCAGCTCTATCCCGAATTGCTAATAGAATTGGCCGAGGAATTTCGGGACTACGCCCGGCGCGGCGGCCAAGTGTTCGTTTCGACCCACTCTCCCGACTTCCTAAACGGAGCGGGAATCAACGAGATCTTCTGGTTGGTCAAGAAAGATGGTTTCGCGATCGTGCGCCGAGCGTCCGACAGCGAACTGCTGCGCAACCTTGTTGCAGAGGGAGACCTGCCAGGTGCCCTCTGGAAGCAGAGGCTTTTCGAAGGGGCCGAGCTACGATGAATCGCCTTGTGTTCTTGTTAGAAGAAGACTCAATGAGGATACTACTGGAAGGTCTGCTGCCAAAATTATTTCCCGAATTGTTATTCCAGTGTGTGCCCCACGACGGAAAGCAGGACCTAGAGAAGAGCATCCCACGCAAGTTGAAGGCTTGGCGCGAGCCGGGCACGACCATTGCGAAGCGATCCAATCGCTCAGATATTGAGAAAGCTTACTGCCTTACCGCTAATCGTGCGGTCTCGACCTTCGACGGTAAACAATATCTCGTTCAGATTACAGCAAAGGAGAGATATAAATGGCCAAACTACTTGAGGAGATACTGAAGCAGAAACAAGAGCAACAGGAAGCGTCGGAGTTTGAACATGTAGCAGTTCGTCAGGAATGGATAGCCAACTGCGAAAAGCTCATGTCGAAGATAGCCGAGTGGTTACAGCCGCTTAAAGACAAAAACTGGCTGGAGATTCAGTCAGAGGATATTCCGATTCGGGAAGACCAGCTTGGGGATTACGAAACTCGATCTCTACGACTTGTCTTTTTAGACAGTCAGATTCTCACCTTCAGACCGGTCGGGCGTTTCATTATAGGTGCTCAAGGACGAGTCGATGTGGTCTCGGGTAGCACCCTTCTCGCAATGTTGCTGCATAGAGGAAATGACGAGTGGGAATTTGCGAGGCGAGAGGGCCGATACGGGAAACCTGTACGGTGGGCATTCAATAGAAGTACCTTAGAGGAATTTCTGGTCGAGTTCCTAGAAGAGTAAAAATGCGCGAGTTCACTTGTGATTCGCTTCTCGAATGGTACGTCTTTCTCCAACAAAATGTGCGCGACCTTGGCGACGAGCATTTTGAATCCTTCACACCGACTGAGTGCGACGAGGTACGTGCCGACCTGCTTGAGGAGCTACGCAAGGACTACGCGTTCAAGCTCCTTACGCTCTTGGAGGCAGGTATCCGAGAGGATTTTCTCGAATCGTTAAAACAAAAAAAGCGCGATAGAATAAGCAGAGCGTATCGCGATCTGTGTGCAGAATATCGCCGTGAGACGAGTCAAGTTGGCAAGCAGGCTACTCAGGCATGTAGGCGGATTCCCATCGAGCGGATCTTCGACAAGTTACGAGACTGTTTCAGGGACATCGACGAGGCGTTTCGGAGGGTGTGCTCGGTAACCAAGGGATACTTCGGGTTTCGGAATTGGTATGCACACGGTCGGATTCGCACAATGCCGATTGTTCCAGATCCAGAAGACGTATATGATGCGTACGAGCAGTTTCAAGAGAAGGTGCTAAATAGATAACTGTCATTCAACTTGGTGGCGAGTTGGTATCACCTGACTGGCCGCTATGAATACCGACGACCCAATCCCATTTGCAGCATTAGCCCGCTTCAAGCGACCCTTCACCCACGCTCATCGGCCCGCTCAATGACCCGCATACTCTTCCAGCGGCCCGTGCGAAAGCGCAAGTAGAACGCCACGCCCAAGACGCATACATACGCACAGGCAAAGCTCCATATCAGGTACAGCCCCCCGTCGAAGTAGGTTAGGGCGACGAAAGACGGCACGACCATGAGCGCCCAAGCCAGCGAGATCGAAATCCACATGACGAAGCGGGTGTCGCCCGCGCCCTTCAGAGTCGCCGTGAAGACCATGTAGGCGGCGTCGGAGACGCAGTACAGGGCCACGAAGCGCAGCAAGACCACGGCGATCTGATGCGCGGCCGCAAAGTTGGCGTCCCTGTCTTGGCCAAAGGGCGCGAGGAAAAGCTCCGGCACCACGACGTAGCCCAAGGACATGGTCCCCATGTACAGCATGGCCAAGTGCAAGCCCGTCCACGTGCAGTACTCGGCGGCGTCGGGCTGATCGCGCCCCAAGCGCTGGCCGACCATCGTCGAGATGGCAATGCTGCAACCAATGAGCGGCATAAAGGCGAGGCTGTTGATGTGAAAGGCCAAATTCGTCGCCGCTAGGGGAATCGGCCCCAAGCGGCCCACGACTAATAAAAAGAAGGTAAAGGCCATGATGTCGAGCATGAAGTTGACGCCGTTGGGGCCGCCGAAGCGCAACAGGCGCAGCAGCAGTTTGAGGTCGGGCTTCCAGCCGCGCAAGGTGGCGTATTCGCTGCGATAGCGCGGCCCCAAAAACAGCAGCGCGAAGCAAAGGGCCGAGACCACCAAGCCGATATTGGTAGCCCACGCCGCCCCGACGATCCCCAACTCAGGCAGTCCCCAGTGCCCGAATATCAGGCCGTAGTCGCAGACGATGTTGACGCTGATGGCCACGGCGTTGACCGCCAACACCACCCACGTCTGGCCCCGCCCGCTGAAAAAGCACGAGAAGGCCGTGGACAAGACCTGCGGCCCGGTGCCGTAGCACAGGATGCGGAAGTACTGGGTTTCAGCGGCGCGGATGTCCGGGTCGTGGCCGATGAACGCGAAGAGTTCGCCGGCAAAGGCGGCCGGCAGCAAGGCCAAGAGGCCGCTGAACAGGGCCACGTACGCCCCTTGCCACACGGCCGGCCCCACGCGCGTCAGCCGCCGCGCACCCATGTACTGGGCGACAAACGTGTTGGCGTATTGGGCCGTGCCCATGAAGAGGCTGATGAAGGTGAAGTTGGCCATGCCCGCCGGCAGCGCGGCCGCCAACGCCTCGGTGGAATACCAAGAGAGAAAGACCCGATCGACAAAGTGCTGGATGCTCCAGCTAGCCGTGCTCAGAATCAGCGGCAGGGCAAGCCGCAAAAACTCCCGATACCCGCCTGCGGCCCCCCACCGCCTCGCGATGCGGCCCACGCTCAATTCGCCATAAATTCGGCCACCGCAATCAACTCCCCACCGCGCCGCGCCGACTCCCACCCCGCCAGCACCGGGGCTAGCGAATGGAGGCCGTCGGCATAGTCGTTGAGGAGCAGGGCGCGGTTGCCAGTGCGCACGGCCTCAATGAAGACGCGGTCTTGCTCAAACCACGGGTCGAATTCCTCCGGCGCGTACACTATCTCGCCATTGACCTCGATCCGGTCGTACAGCCACAGTGCCAAGTATCCCCCTTCGTAAAAAACAGTGAAGCGCGGCTCGTCTCCTCGGGTCGCGGGCGTGGTGGCGAGGAACGTCGAGGTCATGGTCGCCCCGTTTGCCAACAAAAAGTTAAACGAGCACGACAGCGGCATATTGTACCGAGGGGGATGGTGGTAAAACGCTTGCGCTTGGGTAATATCGAGGCCGCTCATAAAGCGCGCGTAGTCAACGGCGTGAACCCCCCAGTCAAAGGCCGAGCCGCCGGCCTTGTCCATCTGATAGTGCCAACTGTCCGGGTCGGGGACCTCGGCTTCGAGCAGGGGCAGGCCGGCCGTGCTCTGGAAGCGGACGTGGGTGATGGCCTTATCCGCGAGCAGGCGGCGGGCCTCCTGAAAGAGCGGGCGGTAGCGCTCGCGGAAACAGACCGTTGAGATCGCGCCACCCGCAGCGACCGCAGCGGCAATGCGCCGCGCAACAGCCATGCTAGTCGCTTGCGGCTTCTCGCTGAAGAGATGGATGCCCCGCGCTGCGGCCACAGCTTCCACATCAGTGCGCGCAAAGGCCGGCACGACCGAGTAGAGCGCGTCCAGCCGCTCCTCCGCAAGCATTTGGTGCGGGTCTGCATAGGTGCGGGCGATGGAGAACTTTTGCGCGGTAGCGGCGAGGTGGTCCGGGTTGGGGTCACTGGCGGCGACCAGCTCGACGCCGTCTAGCTTGCTCAGGTTGGGCAGGTGGGTGCGATTGGCGAAATTGCCGGTGCCATAGATGCCGACGCGCACCGGGCGATTGTCTGCGGGCATGAGTGAGTCCTTTGTTTAGCAACCTTATACAGCGGAGCGAAAGAGGCAAAAAAAGGAAAAAGGAACTCATGCGCCAGAGCACACTCAAGTCGGATGTTGCATCGTTCTATAAATCCTTGTAAAATCTGACTATGCCGAAAATCAGTCGATTGCTTGGGAGCGCGATTTGTATATGTGGGAGAATGGAGCAGACTTCGCATCTGAATTTCTCTACACTATTGTCACAGTTACGGCCTGAGTGGGAAGTTACAAAAAACGCAAGTAATAGGAGCAACAACGGGAGATGGCGGAAATCACGTATAGTACGCCGTCTTAAAAAAGTGATTTAGGAAAGAGACCTATGCCATTCAAGATCGCCGATGATCCGGAGACCAATTATCGGGAGTTGGTAAGAACCGCCTATAACCGCTGTGCGATGAATTACGCGGGGCAAAGACGTACCACGGCCGAGGCGGAGCTCAACTTGATAACTGAACGTCTGCCCCCTAATGCAAAGGTCCTTGATGTTGGATGTGGTACTGGTATCCCAGTCGCCCGACATCTTGCAGGGACGTTTAGCCTCACTGGAATCGACATCTCCTCGAACATGATAGCTCTAGCCAAGAAAAACGTTCCCACAGCCAAATTCGCCATTGCCGACGTAATGGAGACTGAATTCCCCGTAGGTAGCTTCGATGCAATTGTCAGCTTTTACGCCATCTTCCACATCCCAAGACGGGAGCATCTGAACCTATTTCGTCGATTCGCACAGTGGCTTCGGCTTGGTGGGCTCCTTCTAATTACAGTTGCCCAGCAAGACGACGGTCCTGGCTATACTGAAGATGACTTCTTCGGCGGGACCATGTACTGGAGCAACTTTGGCCCCTCGACCTACAAGAAGTTGCTTACTGAGACTGGGTTTCAGATTGAACAGAGCGGTATCGTAGGAGGGGGATTCGGAAGTGTTGATGTGCCAGAGGAAATTCACCCATTTTTCTTTGCCGTCAGAAGAGAAGGCTCGTAGATTGGCAAACCGCATTTGCCGCAATCGGCGCACTCGTTTATCTGGAAAGGACTACCAATGCTGCTAACAGGTCGATGTCTTTGCGGAGCGGTCAGCTATACAAGCGACTCAGAGCCTCAATCTGTGACCTATTGCCACTGCGACGACTGCCGTAGGGCTACGGGCAGTGCTTTCAATGTAGGAGTTGGCGTACCAGCTTCTACATTTCAACTGAGTGGTAAAACCAAGGGATACGAATCTACGAATGACGAAGGTCGCACAAAAATTCGCGAATTCTGTCCAGAATGTGGTTCGCAGTTGTTCACACGGTACCCCGACTTGGTGTTTATCAAGGCGGGCACCCTAGACCATTCTGAAGCTCTGCGACCCACTCGAGAGATTTGGACTGAAATGGCAGTCCCGTGGTCTAAAATTACCGCTGGTCTGCATAAATTTTCCCGTGGGGGAAGTTCGCAACCGACAGCACGTTAGAAGCCGTCTGCTTCACCGCGCCTTTAGGCGTGACAAACCCCTGTCGGGCTGCTTTGGCGTCCGGCGTTTTTCGCGGGCGAGACGCCCTCGATCCCAGCGGCTTGGAGTCAAGGCCGAGGGCGAAACCTTTTAGAGGTTCAGATGAGGATCTCAGTCGTCAGCAGTAGTCTCGATCCCGACAGTCACAGTAGGGTGCTTGCTACCATGTGTCGTACCGCTTTGGAGGACAAGGGCATCTCTGGCGACTTCATCGATCTGCGACAACTTGATCCGCCCAATTTCGACAACGGCGCGATCTATTCATCTGAGGTGTACCAATCGTGCCACAGGATCATTGCGGCCTCCGATGCCGTAATTTTGGCGAGTCCAGTGTACAATTGGGCGTGTTGCGCTGAACTCAAGAAATTTGTCGAGTATATAGGTTCTACGCCACCAGACGGATCGCGCAAAGGTGCTTTCTACGACAAGATCGTGATGTTTGTCAATGCGGGTGGGTTGCCGCACAGCTATATGGCGTTTGCGCCGCTGGCAACATCCCTCATGCTGGATTTCAAGTGCATTATTAGCCCGTATAACGTGTATGCCCACGACGGCAATTGGGTTGAGAAAGACGAACTCGACGACGCAACGGCCGCGAGATTAAACAAGTCTCTAGCTGTGCTGACTGAACTTGCGGAGCGGCTCAAGAGCCGGTCATATACATCGAACTGGGAAATCTGATTTCCATTAAGCCGATGCCAAATTGCGACTACAGTCTTACGTGGTATCACGGTTCCCAGCAAGAGCTGACGAAACTTCGGGTCGGAAGTTCGATCACCCAGAACCGAAATGTGGCGAAAGCGTTCTCTCATAGACCTTCAATTGTTTCTATGTCTGACGAAGGTGCGTCCCTATCTGACAAACTTAGGGTGAAGCACAACGGCGTGACGCCTGGTTATCTCTATGCCGTTTCCGATGACATTGGTCCCAATGATGTGTATCCCCATCCCCATCCGGCAAATGCCGATCGCTGGGAGTGGCTGACTAACCGGGAGTTGAAGCTCGAACTCATCGAACAGACTATAGCAACGGACGAAGAACGTCTGACAGACAAAGAAATCGCAGAGATAAGGCGGAAACAGCAGGAAAGGGGCGCGGAATCATTCGCGGAGTGGTCTGTTTGAAAAGAGGCCCGCTTGCCAATACTTTGCTCCCTGCGTTTGTTTCGGTTCTGATCCACTTTTTGCGCGGCAATAACGGAGCGCGCTTGACAAACATTTCTGATTGAAAGGCAACTCCAAATGCTGATAATCGACGCGCATTGCCACGCCGGCAACAACTGGTTCGAGCCTATCGAGATCCTCGAGTTCGAGATGGACCGCAACGGCGTTGACAAGGCCGTACTCATCCAACACGGCGGCACATACAACAACACCTATCTCCTCCAAGAAGCAGCCAAGCGACCAGACCGGTTCAAAGTTGCGGTCCTCGTCGATCCCGAGTCCCGCGATCCACTCGGCGATCTTGCGCGGCTCGCAGAGCAAGGAGCAGCCGGTGTGCGCATGGCCCCGGATGGCCAGTTCGCCAACGCAGGTCCTTACGACATCTGGCGCAGAGCCGGCGAACTCGGCCTCGTAGTCTCGAGCATCGGCAACGCGCCCCAGTTCGCTGCCGACGACTTCTCGCGCGTGCTCGATGCGTGCCCGGACACGCACGTCGTCCTCGAACATCTCGCAGGAGTGGGCATTGCCGAGCCGCCCTATGCCGATTACGCTAAAGCCCTGCGACACGGCGAGCGCGACCACACCAGCATCAAAGTTCCCGGCTTGGGCGAAATCTGCGCCCGCCCACCGCGCCTGCTGCCCGAACTCGAATTCGACTGCGTCCCGCCACTTTTCGAGATGGCCAAGGACGCCTTCGGCGTACAACGCATGATGTGGGGCAGCGACTTTCCGCCCAGTGCTGGCAGAGAGGGCTACGCCAATGCGCGGCGCGGCGTCCTCAATCATCCGGCCTTTGCCGATGGCGATGATATCGAGTGGGTTATGGGAAAGACCGCAGCGCGCGTGTGGGGATTCTGAGAAGCGGTCTGAAAATTCCGGGAAGCAGCAAACAATCTGATCGAGGGCGTCTCGCCCTCGAAAAGCGCTCCCTCCGAGGGCCGCTTGACCGCTACTCAACGCGATCCGCCGGGGGTTTGTCACGCCTAAAGGCGTGGTGAAGCAGACCGCTTCTGAGAAAATCTAACTTCCCTGTGGAAAATAGCAGAGCGAAATGGCCCCAAAAAAAAAGAAAACCACGCGCCAAGCCTATGGCATCACAGTGCTCAAAGCCGCTGATCCCCGGGTGCGCGCCCAAAAAAAGCAGTACGCCCCCTGCATCCACGGCAACAAATTCTGGAATGTGAGTTGGTGCGTGATGGACTTCCTCTCGCATCAGGGCCTGCCGCCAAAGACGCGGGTTTTGGATATCGGCTGCGGTTGGGGCCTCGCCGGGATATACTGCGCCAAAAATCACGATGCCAACGTCACGGCGATGGACGCGGATGCAGCGGTCTTTCCCTACTTGCAGCTACACGCCGAGATCAACGGAGTCGAGATAGAGACTTGGCGCTGCAAGTTCGAGAAAGTAAAAAAGAAAGACCTGCGACAAACCAACCTGATTATCGGGGCCGATATTTGCTTTTGGGACGAGATGGTCAAGCCGCTCTACAAGCTGATCAAAAAGGCGGTCGGGGTCGGGGTCGGGCAGATCATCATCGCCGATCCGGGCCGCCCGCCCTTTCACGAACTGAGCGAGAAGGTCGTCGATAAGCTCGGCGGCGAGCTCAAGGAGTGGGAAATCAACAGCGAGGTCAAAGCCGACGCGTACCTGCTCATCGCGGGCACACTGCCTTAGTACACGACACCTACGTTGAGTGCGCGTCTTTGCGAGCATTCCCGGGCAGGACGCCCGCTCGCCCGGCGGACCGCGTTGAGCAGCGGTTGAGACGCCCTTGGATGGAGCATTTTGCGAGGGCGAGACGCCCTCGATCCTCGATTGTTTGCTGCACACAAGGGACGGTCCGCGGAATTTTCAGACCGCTTCCAGAAACGTTCTTAAAATGCCCGTGCCGGCTTAGTGGTTAGTGCCCTTGCCCATAGGGCGCGGTGAAGCCGCTTTTTGCGATGGGGATCGATCAAGTCAATGCCCCGTTGTCACGCCTGCGGCGCGGTGAAGCGGCCAGGCGATCCCGCAAGGGATCCGGTCGGCGGCTCGATCATAAATCAGGCGTGGGATTAGCTCCCGTATTTATTGCGTACTTTCTCGAAGAGCATCTGCTGGATCGATTGGGCGGCTTCTGTAGGTCCCGTTCCACATTCCGAATCCAACCTCTGAAGTGCGGCTCGATGAAATTCGGGCACGATCTCAAAGCCTATGAAGTGCCTGTTGAGTCGCCGCGCAGCAACAGCCGTAGTGCCGCTGCCCATGAACGGATCCAATACCACTTGGCCCTCTCGCGTCGTGAGCTTGATCAGGAACTTGATGAGCTTCAGCGGTTTCTGGGCCTCGTGAATTTTTTGTTCGCCTTTTTGGAAACCAAACGCCAATAGATTGGTTGGGGTTGCGCCATGGCTCTGACACGCTTCTGTGTTCATGGCCCCTACGCCTTGCTCGAGGATGTTGTCAGCAATAGTGCCGCCGATCTTGTAGGGCTTCACGAACCAAGCAATCGGCTCATATACGGGCGCGAGGTTCCCCAAACGCCAGCCGCGCCACGCTTTGGCCTCGGCCTCTAACCCGCGTCTCGCAAAGACAATGCTCACCCTTTGCGCTCGATGGTGCGCCGATTCTTTCTGCCAAGCGAGCATGTCCTTGAGGAGGAAACCGCTGTCTTCAAAAGCGTTGACGACGCGGTGTATAGTACGGCGTGCGCCGAAAACGAAGAGCGATGCGCCGCGCTTCATTTTTGGCAAAAGCCGTTCAGTCCAGCTTTGACACCACTGCTGATACTCTCGTCCCATGTTTCTATCGGCCTGCGACCAGCCATTGATGGGCTTGCCTCGCCTCTTAAAGGCCGATTTCCCAGCCTGCGCGGGCGACTGCCCCAACAGCGCTGAGTTCGTATTGTCGTGTAAGACATCCCAGTCATCTAGGTTGATTCCATAGGGAATGTCCGACAGGAAAAGTTCTATGCTGTTGTCGGCCAAGCGCGAAATGTGATCTCGGCAGTCGCCGCGGGTGATTTTGTCCAAATACGCTTCGTTCATGCCGACTCCAATTCAAGAATGTCGTTTTTGGCAACGGATTGAACCTTTTGAATCTTGTTATCGAGTGTGCTCCACTTCAGCACCTCCTTTATCGCTTCTAAGCGCAACTAGTGTCAAAACCTCCGCCGGATTCTGGCCACAGGCCCTCAGCAGGTGCCTTGTGTTTCTTATTGCTTTTTGGCCACCTCTCGCTTCCACCCACAACCCCTCCTTGAGACGTTGCGGTCTTTCAAAAGGCGAGCCGTCAGGATGTTCTTTCTTTATATTGACGATATAATGCCCTTTTTTCATAGTAAGCACAGGGACGTTTTTCGAGAGCAAACCTTTTGAATAAAGCCACTCCGCCGTATTCACTAAAACATCCTTCCACAATCGGATGCCATTCTCGCTCTCGTCGGGAAACTTGATTGCCAGCGGAGGATCACCTGAACTACTAGGACTTCTTCCTCTGAACATATCCGAAAGCGCAACCCACTTGGTATCCTTCGGCTCTGGCGCGGATGATGGGGCTGCTTTTGTGGGTTCGGGGTAGGACTCCGGCGTGGACGGCGTCGCTTTTACAGGTTCGGGGTGAGCGGGCACTGGCTCCGGTTCCGACTCGGCGGCAAAAATCGGCTCGTTTGCCGGCGTCGGCTGGCCCGATACCATGTTACTACGCCAAAGCAAGAGCAGTTTCAGGGCGCACTCATGGGTAGGGTCATGAGTGATAGATACTTGTAAGAGACGGCGGTCCTCCAACCGTTCCTGTTTGAAAACTTCGTAAAACTCCCAATAATCACCATCGGTCAGACCGGCATAAGGAATGCCTTCCATGTTTGCGTAGCGCACCATCTGCTCTTGGTACTTGACCAGCGACTCCCCCAGTTTTTTGGCCTCAATAAATGCCGCCGGCTTATCACCAGAGCCTCGCAAAGCATAATCAACCGGACCAGAGCCGGAGGGGTACTCCGGGGTTACTAACGCCGGATCGGCCGGATCCCACTCCAGCGCTTGTAGCAACGGGTCAATAAGTGCCATCCGTGTGCGCGTTTCGTTGATCTGCAAATTCTGTTTGTGGGTGCGGATGCGTTCTTTGATCGTCTCAATCGCGCCGACCAAATCGTCGAGCAGCATAGTATTATTCCTTCTATGATGGGTTGTGACCTACACGAGGGACAAACTGCGAATCAGTTGCCCCTTCTGCCAATAGCCTTGTGAGACGATGTATTGGGCTGCTTCGCCTCCTTTGTACGCGCTGGGGTCCACACGGATTTTCTCGCAATTTCACCCAATGTTCCGCACCTTTTTCTTTTTTGCGTGGGCTGGTCCCGCCGCTCGCCCAATTCACAGATAGCTATTGACGATATTTTCCAGCATTTCCTCGCGGCCACTGCGCCGTTCCGGCTCGCCGTGCTGGTGGACGTAAGCTTCTAGCTCGGCGAAGTTGGTGTCGCCGCGCATGATCTTCTCGCCAATGCCGCTGCGGTACGAGGCGTAGCGCGCCTCCACAAAGGCGTCGAGTGCGCCGTCGTCGATGATGCGCTGGGCCAGCGTTAGCCCGCGGGCAAACGAGTCCATGCCGCCGATGTGGGCGTGGAAGAGATCCTCCAAGTCGCAGGAGCCGCGCCGCACCTTGGCGTCGAAGTTGATGCCGCCGGGCGCGATGCCGCCTTGCTTGAGGATCACCAGCATGGCGTAGGTGGTGGAGTAGAGGTCGGTGGGGAATTGGTCGGTGTCCCAGCCGAGCAGGTAATCGCCGCGGTTGGCGTCAATGCTGCCCAGTTTGCCCTCGGCCGAAGCGAGCTGGAGGTCGTGTTCAAAGGTGTGGCCGGCCAGGGTGGCGTGATTGGCTTCGATGTTGAGCTTAAACTCGTCCAACAGGTCGTATTTGCGGAGAAAGCTCAAGACGGTAGCGGCGTCGTAGTCGTATTGGTGCTTGGTCGGCTCTTTGGGCTTGGGCTCCACGAGCAGGGTGCCGGTAAAGCCGAGCGCCTTTTTGTGTTCCACGGCCATGTGCAAGAAGCGTGCGAGCTGGTCCTGCTCGTGCGCCATGTTGGTGTTGAGCAAGCTGGAGTACCCCTCGCGCCCACCCCAAAACACGTAGTTGGCCCCCCCGAGCCGATGGGTGCATTCCATGGCCTTTTTGATCTGCGCCGCGGCCCAGGCGAAGACGTGAGCGTCGGGATTGGTGGCGGCCCCGTGGGTAAAGCGTGCGTGCGAGAAACAGTTGGACGTGCCCCACAGCAAGCGGACGCCCGTGTCGGCTTGCAATTGCTCGGCCAGCCCCACGATGTGGTCGAGGCGGTCGTTGCTCTCTTTGAGGGTTTCGCCTTCGGGCGCGATGTCGCGGTCGTGCCAGCAGTAGAACGGTGCGCCGAGCTTGGCGATGAACTCAAAGGCCGCGTGCAGGGTGTCCTCGGCGCGCTGCATGGGGTCGGCGGCGCGGTCCCAAGGCCGGTCGTACACCGGCGTCGGGCCGAAGGGGTCGATACCCCCGCCCTTGAAGCTGTGCCAAAAGGCCACGGAGAAGCGCAGGTGCTCGGCCATGGTCTTATCGCCGACCGTAGCCTCGGCGTCGTAGTGCTTGAAGGCCAAGGGATTTTTAGAATCTGGGCCTTCGTAGGCAATTTTTTTGATGCCCTTAAAAAATTCGCTCATGGTTTGCTCTTTCTGAGTTTAGTGGAATCCGCGAGGTCTTGCGCCGCAAAGCGCATAGACGAGCTCACGCTGGAGTGACGTAGGCGGCGGTGATGCCGCCATCGACGACAAAGGTCGCGCCGGTGATGAAGGAGGCGTCGTCCGAGGCCAAGAAGACGACCGTGCGGGCGATTTCTTCAGCTTCGCCGAAGCGGCCCATGGGAATGTGGACCAAGCGGCGCTGGCGCTTCTCCTCGCTGTCGAGGTATTGCATCAACAGCTCGGTGCGCAAGGGGCCGGGGCACAGCGCGTTGACGCGGATGTTTTCGCGAGCGTGGACAACGGCTAGCTCGCGCGTCAGCGCGAGGACGCCGCCCTTGCTGGCGGTATAGGCCAATTGGGGGGTGGCCGCTCCGAGCAAGGCCACGAAAGAGGCGGTGTTGACGATTGCGCCGCGGCCGGCGCGGCGCAGGGCCGGAATGCCGTATTTGCAGCCCAAAAAGACGCCCTTGAGATTGACGGCCATGGTCAGGTCCCAAACCGCTTCTTCGGTGTCGATGGCGTCGGCGTCGGCGTGGTGGGAGATGCCGGCGTTGTTGAACAGCACGTTGAGGCGACCATAAGCGGCTTCGGCTTGCTGCACCATGCGCTCGCAGTCGGCGGCGCGAGCCACGTCGGCCGCAATGGCGATGGCCCGACCGTTGTGCGCGGCGATGGCGTCAGCCGTTTGCTCGGCCGTGGCGGCGTCGATGTCAACGGCCGCGATGTGTGCGCCTTCGCGGGCGCAGTGCAGCGCGGTTTGGCGGCCGATGCCCGAGCCAGCGCCGGTGATGAGGACGACTTTGTCGGCGAGCCTCATGATGCTGTGGCCCGCGCTGCCTCGCCTACGACCTCTGACAGGGCCGGATGCGCGTGGACGGTGCGGGCCACATCCTCGGCACTGGCACCGAACTCTAGGGCCAAGACGCCCTCGGCAATCAAGTGGGAAGCCTGCGGCCCTAGGATGTGCATCCCCAAGAGCTGGTCGGTGTGCGCATCGGCGACGACCTTGACTAGGCCGTCGATGTCGTCCATGCAGTGAGCGCGGGCATTGCCGCGAAATGGGTACTTGCCGATGGCGACCTCGCGGCCGGCCGCTATAGCTTCTTCCTCGCTCGCCCCCACGGAGGCCAATTCTGGATGGGTGTACACGACCGCGGGTATGGCCGCGTAGTTGACCTGCCCAGCGCGCCCGGCCATGCGCTCGGCAACCGCGATTCCTTCGGCCTCGGCCTTGTGGGCCAACATCGGCCCAGGCACGAGGTCGCCGATAGCCCAGATCCCCTCGACATTGGTGCGCCCCTGCGCGTCAACGAGGACCTGTCCCTGCTCGTTGACTGCCACGCCCACGTCTTCCAGCCCCAACCCCGTGCTACATGGTTTGCGCCCCACGGCCACCAGCACCTGATCGCACGTCTCGACGCGCTCTCGATCGCCGGCCGCTATGGTCAGGGTCACTTGGCCTTCTGCGCTCGCGGCCGCTTGGGCCTTGGCCCGGAGCAAGAACTTTAGTCCCTGTCGCTTGAGCAGCCGCTCTAGCTGTTGGGCCATCTCGCGGTCCATCCCCGGCAAAATCTGCTCCATGGCTTCCACTACGAGCACTTGGCCCCCCAGCCGCGACCACACGGACCCCAGTTCAAGCCCAATGGCACCGCCGCCAATGACGACGAGCCGCTCAGGCACCTTTTTTAGGGTTAGGGCCTCGGTCGAGCTGATTACGTGTTCGCCGTCAAAGGGCAGGTTCGGCAGTTCCACGGGCGTACTCCCGGTGGCCAACAGAATGTGCTTGGCAGACAGCGCCTGCTCGCCGTCAGTTCCTTGCACCGATACGCTCCCCGGGGCGAGGACTTGGCCCTTGCCGACGAAATGCGTCACCCCCCGACCCTTAAACAGCCCCTCAATGCCCTTGGTCATGGTCTGCACGATTTTCTCTTTCCGCGCCATCATGGCCCGCAGGTCCAAGCCCACTTCGCCCTGCCCGATCCCGTGGTGCCCCAACCCCTTCTTGGCCCGGTAAAACAAAGCACTCGACTCCAGCAGGGCCTTGCTGGGGATGCAGCCGACGTTGAGGCAGGTGCCGCCGAGATAGCTTTTGTCGATACAGGCCACCTTCATGCCGAGTTGTGCCGCCTTGCTCGCGGCCACGTAGCCGCCGGGGCCGGCGCCGATGACAACTAAGTCGAATGCAGTGTCGCGCACGGTGTTTCCTTTTTGCAATGGGTGCGGTGCTGGTTATACCTCTAACAGCAGCCGCGCTGGATCCTCGAGGAGCTCTTTCAACCGCACCAAAAACGAGACCGACTGCTGCCCATCGACGAGCCGATGGTCGTAGGACAGCGCCACGTACATCATTGGCCTGATCACCACTTGGCCCTCCACGGCCACGGGCCGCTCTTGGATCGCGTGCATTCCCAAGATGCCGCTTTGCGGTGCGTTTAGAATCGGCGTGGAAAGCAGCGAGCCAAAAATCCCGCCGTTGGTGATGGTAAAGGTGCCACCGCTTAGCTCGTCCATGGCCAGCTTGTTGTCGCGGGCACTCAGGGCGAGCCGCTTGATGTGGCTTTCGAGCTGGGCGATGGACATCTGATCGGCGCGGCGCAAGACCGGCACGACTAGCCCGCGCTCGGTGCTCACTGCGATCCCCAAATTGACGAAGTCGTGATACACAATGTGCGTGCCGTCGATTTGCGCGTTGATCGCTGGAAACTCGCCGAGCGCGAGGACAGCGGCGCGCGAGAAAAAGGACATCAGCCCCAGCGACGCGCCGTGGACTTGGGCAAAACGCTCCTTGTATTTGGCTCTGATCTGCATCACCCCGCTCATGTCGATTTCGTTAAAGGTCGTCAGCATGGCCGCGTTGTGCTGGGCGGCGACCAAGTGCTCAGCAATGCGCTGGCGGAGCCGGCTCATGGGCTCGCGACGGATGCGATCGGGACCAGCGGGTGCAGGTGGCGGCTGAGCGGGTTCGGGGACTGGTGGCGGTTGAATGGATTCAGGCGCAGGTGGTTGAGCGGATTCGGGCGCAGGTGGCGGCTGCATGGGATCGGCGGTCTCTAGGTGAGCGAGCACGTCCTTCTTGGTCAGCCGCCCGTCCTTGCCCGTGCCCAAAATCGCGGCCGGGTCCAGCTCGTGCTCTTCGACTAAGCGGCGCACGGCTGGGCTTAGGACGGGTTCGGGTTTGGACGCCGGGACCGGCGCGGCGGATTGTTCTATTTCCGCAACTACCGCTCCTATGGCTAGGGTGGTGTCGGTAGGTTGTAGGTGTTTGAGTGCGCCGCTGGCTGGGGACGGCAGCTCGACGTTGGCCTTGTCGGTCTCCAGCACACAGAGCGGCTCGTCGCGCTCGACGCGCTCGCCGTCGTCCTTGAGCCACTCGAGGAGAAGCACCTCGCTGACCGATTCACCCATGCTCGGTATTGCGACTTGTACTGACATGCAAATGCTCCTAACCGGATTGCCGCCGCTGATGCAGCACCATTTCGCGGCCTCGGCCCAGTGCTTGCTCGACGATTTCCCGTTGCTCGGTTTGGTGAAGGTGTCCCGAGCCAGTGGCCGGGCTGGCCGCTTCGTCGCGGCCCACGTACTTCAGCGCACAGTGCGCGGGCAGCAGTTCGTCCAAAAGGGGCCGGACAAAGGACCAAGCACCCATGTTCTGCGACTCCTCCTGCACCCAGTAGAACTGCTCGGCCGCAGGATAGCGGTTGAACGCAGCCTGGAGTTCGGCGGCCGGAAACGGATAGAGCTCCTCGACGCGCAGCAGTGCCACCTCGTCGCTGCCATTCCGCTCGCCGCGAGCGGCCACCAAGTCGTAGTAAACTTTGCCCGTGCATAACACCACTCGGCCGACGGTGGCTGGATCGGCAACGTCCGCGTCGTCGATGACTCGCTGGAACGTCCCGGCGGCAAACTCCTCCAGCTCCGAGACGCATTGCTTGTGCCGCAGGAGGCTCTTGGGAGTCATCAGCACCAGCGGCTTGCGGAAGTTGCGGTGGATCTGCCGCCGCAAGAGGTGAAAAAGCTGCGCTGGCGTGGTGGGGTAGGCTACCTGCATGTTGTTTTTGGCGCACAGTTGCAAGAAGCGCTCCAGCCGTGCGCTCGAATGTTCAGGCCCCATGCCCTCGTACCCGTGTGGCAACAGCAGCACCAATCCGCTCATCCGCTGCCACTTGGCCTCGGCGCTGGAGAGGAATTGGTCGATGATCATCTGCGCACCGTTGGCGAAGTCGCCGAACTGGGCCTCCCACAAGACTAAGCGCCGCGGGTCCGCTGCGCTGATCCCGTATTCAAAACCGAGCACTGCCAGTTCCGACAGCATGGTGTTGAGCACCACAAAGTCGGCTTGGTCCCGCTCCAAGCACTGCAAGGGGATGTGCTCCGCACCCGTTTCGGTGTCGTGCCAAACGGCGTGGCGGTGGGCAAAGGTGCCGCGCTGGGTATCTTGGCCGGTCAGGCGCACCGGCACTCCCTCTCGCAGTAACGAGCCAAAGGCCATCACCTCGCTGCACCCCCAGTCGATGGGCACTTGGCCGGCGGCCATGGCGCGACGCGCTTCGACCATTCTCTCGATTGTGCGGTGTAGGGAAAACCCTTCGGGTACTTGGGTCGCCCGCTCGACGATTTGCCTCAGGATTTTGGCATTGACGGCCGTTTGTGCGCTCCAGTCATCGGGTGCCCAAGTCAGGCCCTGCCAGACGCCCCCGAAAGACGAAGTGTGAGGCTGGACTTGTAGGCGGCGGGCGATTTGCTGGGCTTCTTCGAGTCGGGTGCGGATCCGTGCGCGGATAGCGTCGGCTTCCTGTTGGGAGATTTTGTTCTGCGCGATGAGCTGGAAGGAATAGAGGTGGAGGATCGTTGGATGCTGGGCGATCTTCTTGTACATCAGCGGCTGGGTCAGGGTCGGGTCGTCGGCCTCGTTGTGGCCGTGGCGGCGATAACACCACAAATCGATGATGACATCCACCTTAAAGCGGTGCCTGAACTCCATCGCCACTTGCGCTGCTTGTACTACGGCCTCGGGGTCGTCGGCATTGACGTGGAAGACCGGGGCCTGAATCTCCTTGGCGACGTCGGTCGGATAGGGGGTAAAGCGCGTCTCGTCGGCTAGGGCTGTGTAGCCGAGCTGGTTGTTGATGATGATGTGGATGGTGCCGCCGGTGCGGTAGCCGGGCAACTCAGAGAGATTGAGGGTCTCCGAGACGATCCCTTGGCCGGTAAAGGCAGCCTCGCCGTGGATGAGCACCGGGACCACCCGCGCCCCTGCTGAGTCGCGCAAGTAGGCCTGCTTGGCATAGACGATGCCCTCGATGACCGGATCAACTAGCTCTAGGTGGCTGGGATTGAAACTAAGCGAGAGGTGGACCTTGCGCCCCGCGTCGGTGACGTGGTCGCAGGAATAGCCCTTGTGGTATTTGACGTCGCCCTCGTCGTCGTCGCGGTCGGTGCGGTCGGCGCCCTCGAACTCGGCGAGGATCTCTTCGTAGGGCTTGTGCAAAAGGTGCGCCAGCACGTTGAGCCGGCCGCGGTGGGCCATGCCAATGACCATCTCTTCGACGCCCAGCTCGGAGCCGGTGCTGACCAGCGCGTCCAAGAGCGGTACCATGGACTCGCCCCCTTCGAGCGAGAAGCGCTTTTGCCCGACGTAGCGCGTGTGCAAAAACTGCTCGAATTCCTCGGCCGCGATCAGCCGGGCCAGCACCCGGCGCGCCGCATCCTCGGACAAATTGGGGTTGTTGAGGCAAGGTTCGATCCGCTCTTGTAGCCAATCGCGCTGAGCCTTGTCTGGGATGTCCATGTATTCGACGCCCATGGAGCGGCAATACGTAGTCTTCAGCTTGCTCAACAGCCCCTTTAACGTCCCGTCCGTCCGCCCGAGGAACCCGCCGTTGCCCACGGTTTTTTCGAGATCTTCTTCGGCGAGGCCAAATTCCGCCAGATCCAACAGCGGTAGGCTCTGGCGGTTGTGCCCCAGCGGGTTGAGCCGGGCGACGAAGTGGCCCATTTGCCGATAGGCCTGTACGAGGGCTTGGACGCCTTCGAGGACCAAAAGGCCATCGTTGGCCTCTATGGACTGCTGCAAGGCTTCTTGGTCTGGTTCGCCGGCCGGTGCGGAGCGTGCGAAGCCAAACTCAAAGCCGCGGAAGAAGTGCCGCCACTCTTCTGGGATTGCGCTGGGATCGCGCTGGTACTGGGCGTAGAGGGCCTCAATGTACCCGGCGTTTTCACTGTGCGTAGCAAATGACATAGATCCTCCGACTGCATGGGCTAGATTCTGCAACTGAATATAAGAAGCATAGACGACAGACAACGCAAGCGAACCGTGCGCTATGTTCGGCTTTCGCTGGGCATCCATAAGGGGTGCGTCGCTCAAGCCGAGTCTCTATGCGGCGGTCGCCTAGAGGCAATTTTATAGCCATTATGCACAGGTGCAAAAATGCGCTCGTCAAGCTACCGCGGCCGAGGCGGTGGTTGGCTCTAAGAGGCGGCTATTTTGGAGGATGGCGCTGGCGTTGGTGGTGAGTTTGGCCGGGGCGACGTGGATCATTTTACAGGTGTGCTACGAGCACGGCGGGATCAATTTGCATCCGTTCTTTGATCCGTCAGGCCGGGCGCAAATTTGCCGACATGGCGCGGCCGCCTGTCCCCACGCCGTCATTGTAACGACACATTACCGGGATCAGTCGCAAGCGTCCGCATAAACTCATAGACTCGCATCGTCTTCATCTCTTAAGTTCGCTCATCCGAAACAAGGCGTGGAGCTCAATGCCTGCTCGGGCTAAGCTCTCGGTGCCACCGGATTCGCGGTCGATCACGCAGATGGCCTGTGAAACTTCTGCACCGAGATTGCGCAGGTCCTGAGCGGAAAGGGCAATTTGGCCGCCGGAAGTGACGACATCTTCGACGATCAGCAGATTTTTGCCGGCAATGTCCGGGCCTTCGGCTAATTTGCAAGTGCCGTATTCTTTGGTCTGTTTGCGCACGAAGCAAGTGGGCAGTCCCGCAAGCTGCGCGAGCATGGTGGCGATAGGCACCCCACCGAGCTCGAGGCCGGCGAGAATGTCGGTGTCGTCCGGGATTAAGGGCTGGAGGTGGGTGGCGAGTGCATAGAGGAGCGCGGGATGGGTTTCAAACTGATATTTGTCGAAATACTCTGTGGCTGTCGCGCCTGAGCGCAAAGTAAATTGTCCGCGCAGGTGAGCGGTCTGATAGATGCGGTGAGCGAGTTCGAGTCGGTTCATGGCGTGGAATTTAGGGAAAAATGGGAGGAAATGCACTGCTAAGGTTCCTCGACGCGGAGGACTTGGTCGGCGGCGACGTTGTCGAGGGTCTGTACTTGGCCAGAAGGCCAAGTGATTTCGACGCGGGCGCGGGTGGCTTGTCCCAAGCCGAAATGCAGCCGCGGATCGTGGCTGGCCAGATAACTGCCGCCCGATTGGCGCTCCTGCGTTTGCCGGACGCCGCCAGCGGTGACGGCCACGCGGGCACCTAGGGCGTCGGGGTGGGTCCGGCCAGTGAGGAGAATTTGCAGCCAATGGTGGCGGTGGCCGCCATCGTTGCGCAACAGGCGCGGTGAGGCGGCCACCGTGGTGACCAGCAGGTCGAGGTCGCCATCGTCGTCGTAGTCGGCCACGGCCGTACCGCGCCCGACATTGGCTTGGGCAAAGGCTGGTCCCATACTGGCAGAGACGTCGGTGAAGCGTTGGCCATCCTCGTTGCGGAATAGCTGGTTGGTTTGGCGGTAGGTCTGGGTCGAGTCCCATTCGGCGACCACATCCATGACATGGCCATTGGCGACAAACAGGTCGAGATCGCGGTCGTTGTCGTAATCGAGGAAGCGGGTGCCAAAGCCGAGGGGTCGGAACGAGGCCTCCCCCAGCCCGAGCCGCCCGGAGGCGATGGCGAACTGGCCCTGCCCGTCGTTTTGGTAGAGCGTGTTGGTCTCAAAGGCAAAGTTGGTAACGAAGAGGTCCATATCGCCGTCGCGGTCGTAGTCGCCGAAGTCGGTGCCCATGCCGGCCTCGGCGTGGCCGTGCTCGTCGTAGCGGGTTCCGGCCGCCAGCCCGATCTCGACGAAAGTACCGCGCTGGTTCTCGTAGAGAAAGTTCATCGTCCCGTCGTTGGCCACATAGATATCGGTGTCGCCGTCCACGTCGTAGTCGGCAAAGGCCACGCCGAGGCCGCGGCCCTCTAGGGTGATGCCGGCTGGCTCGCTGACGTCGGTGAAGCGGTCGCCGTCGTTGCGGTAGAGAATATCGCCGATCGGGGAATAGGCGGCCGGCTCGCAGTAGGAGCGGGTCTTGCCGACCTTGCAGACGATATTGGCGTCGAGGCTGAAGTGAACGTAGTTGGCGACGAAGAGGTCGGTGTCGCCGTCCACGTCGTAGTCGAAGAAGCCGGCGCTGGTGCCCCAGCGTGGGTCTTCGACGCCGACCTCATTGCGGACAAAGGTGCCGCTGTCGTTGCGGTAGAGGGCGTTGGGGCCGTAGTTGGCGACGAAGAGGTCCTGATCGCCATCGGCATCGTAGTCGGCGGCCGAGACCCCGAAGCCGTAGCTTGGGTCATCTGCGGCGGTGGAGCCGCTGACGTTGTGGAAGGTTCCTTGCCCGTGATTTTGGTAGAGTTGGTTGCGCGGCAGGGGTTCGGGAGGGAGTCCTTTTAGGTAGGTGCCGTTGACTAGGTAGAGGTCGAGGTCCCAATCGCCGTCGTAGTCGAGGAAGGCAGCCCCGGCACCAAACGTTTCGACGTAGTAGTACTCCCCGGAAAAGCCGTTGAAGTGAGTAAAGTCCAAGCCAGCATCCTGGCCGACATCGACAAAGTGGATCGGGGTGGTGGGCTCAGGAGGCTCGGCGGTGCAGCCGCTCAACAGCACGAGAGCGGCCAGCCACGGCCACGGAGTGCTCACAGCAGATGGGCCAAGGTCACGGCGAGCAATAAGCCGAGCGAGACCCAGCCCAGCAGGGTTTGGAAGCTAGCGAGGAGTTTGAGCTTGCCGGTCGCGTACCAAGGGTAGGGATCGGTGCGGGTGAAGGTGTGGATGCTGAAACCGATACAGTCGGCGAGGGTTGGGTGCCCGTCGCCATTGGCGGACTGCAGGATGTTAGGGACCAGCCGATAGATCAGTGCCCAAAGGAGGATGCTGCCGAGGATGCAGAGGACGAGCTGTAGCGGGGCCGTGCCGTAGCGGGAGCTGAGGTTCCATAGCTCCAACGCCCAGCGGCGCGGCGCAGCATAAGAAAGGGTGCGCCGCTGGTGGTCTAGGCGCTCAACCTCGCAGTCGGCGGCGTCGCCTTTTAGTCCTTGGGCGAGGAAGTGGTGTCGCAGGCTGTTGTAGGCCGGGTCAAGCGCGGCAAACGACGCCGAGTCGGCACTGGCCAGCCGGCGGCGCACGTGCGCCCAGCGGACGCGGAGGCGGTCGAAATAGGCTTCCTCTATGTAGAGGCGGGCGTTTTCGGCGAAGGTCGAATCGGTTTGATCACTTGGGCGCAGGTCAAGGGTGCCGATAGCGGCGCGGCGCAGGTTGAGGGCGCGGTTGAAAAAGGAATTGAAACGTAGTATTCGTGCTTGGACGCCACTGAAATCAGCCTCTTTGCGGAAGTAGCTGCCGCCGAAGTAGGCTTGGGCAAAGGTCGCGTTGGCGAAGTGGGCGGCTTGGGCAAAGGTGAAGTCGGCAAAATGAGCTAGGCCGGCGAAGGTGGCCCGGTTAAAGGAGACTTCCCCGTCGGCACGAGCCGCTGCAAAGTCGGCCGCGGCGAGGAATTGGGTCCGCCAGAAAAGGGCGCGTTCGGCAAAGCGGGCACCAATAAAGGAAGCCGGGCCATTCCAACGGGCGTCCTTGAAAGAGGCCACGCCGGCGAAGCGAGCATCGGCAAAGTCGGTCTGGCCGGCGAAGTGGATGCCTTCAAAGTAGGTGGCGGCCTCAAAGCGGGTGCGGGCGAAGCGAGCGGCACCGGCGAAGTGGGCGTTGATAAACGAGTTGGGGCCGGCGAAATCGCCGTCGGCAAAGTCGGCGTCGGCGCGAAAGGCCGCCTGTTTGAGGTTGAGGTGTTTGCCAGACCGGCTTGCGCGTAGGCCGAATGCGCCGTGAAAGCGGCTATTCACCAACGAGAGGCCACTGGCGAATGCAGTGCGCTCGCATTGCACCGGGCCGAGGAAGACCACATTGTTGAGGGTGACCTCGTCTAAGAAGAAGACGTCGTTGAGATGGAGCGCGGCGCGCACGGTGTCGAGACCGGCGGTCGGGGCGTAGAGGGGACCAACGACCGCAGTGGTGTGGAGGTGGATGGCCCCTTTTGCCCGTTGTAGGCGCGAGAGTAGCTCCTTCGCTGGGAGCAGGGCGTAAGTCTGGTCGGCGATGGTGGTGTCGGCGCGATCGGCGCGTGCGCCGAGCGGTATTAGGAGGAGGCAGCAAAGCGCCCGCAGGGGGGTGGCCATCAGCTTTGGGCGGCGGTGTACTGCTTCAAATGGGATTCGTGGATGGTTATCGGATAGATTTTACGCAGACTATGCATGTATTCGACGTAGCGGTGCTGGGCTTTGTCGATGAGCACGTAGGCCCGGGCACGTCGCTCTGAGTCCTCGTCGTAGGGGATGTGTTCTCGTTGGCGATCCACGACTTTGAATACCGAATAGCCTTGCTGGGTGCGGACCGGGCCGCCCACTTGGCCGACCGCGAGATCTTGGGCTAAGTCGGAGATGCCGGGGAAGAATTGCTCGGTATATATATTGAAATTGATGCGTCCGTTGTGGTGGAGGGCCTCGGCGCGTTCGCTGTGGCGCACGGCGAGGGTTTCGGCCTCGGCCTCCGTGGCTTGCGCTAGTTCGGTGAGCAGCCGCTGGGCTAACGAGTCGCTGGAGACTAGGATTTCGATGGCGACGGTAGTAGTGGGTTTGGTGAATTTCTCCGGGTGTTCGTCGTAGAAGGTGCGTGCCTCTTCTGGGGTGACCGACAGATGCTGGTCAACCATGATCTTGCGTAGGCCGGTGACCATGAGTTCTTGGCGCTTGGCGACTATACTAGCGCGGAATTCGGGGTCTTGGTCCAGCCCGGCGTTAATGATCTCAGACATGAACAGGTGTTCGGGGATAACCCGGCGGTTGAGCAATTCTGCGGCGCGCTCAGGATCGGTTAGCATTTGCGGGGCTATTTTCATCTGGCGGATGGTCTCGACGAATTTTCCTAGGCCGATGGGGTCTCCCTTGCCGAAGATGCAGACGGGCAAGGCGGCGTCGGCCTCGGCGAGAGCGAACTCCTCGCCTGTGAACTGGCCGATGCGCTCGGCCAACAGGGCGAGATTCTGCGACTGCGGTTGAGGATGGTACGCGCCCCGCAGCGAATCAAGCATGGTTTGCAGGCGCTGGTTGCGCTGGGCGATGAGCAATTCTTCGCGGATGCGGGACTCGGAGGCTTCAAGTGGCGCGGGGATTTCGTCGAGGACGGTGAAGATGACAAACTTTTGCTCGCGGGCGATGGCCAGCGGCATCGGCGGGGCGATTTCGCCGATTTCTAGGTCGCCGACTTCGGCTGCGACATCGGGCATGAGTTGGTCGCGCAACTGGTACAGCCCAGTATCACCGCCGCGTTCGGCACTTTCGCGGTGAGTCGAATGGATGCGGGCCAGTTGGTGGAAATCGGCACCGCCTTGGATCTGCTGGTAAAGGGCGTTGGCTTCTTCTTCGGTATTGACCATGATGCCACCGAGACGTATTGAGCGGTCGCGGCGGGTTGCGCGGTAGTGGGCCTCGACCATTTCCGCGGTGATATTCAGCTTGCTGATGATCTCCCGTTGCTCGTAGAGGCGCAGGATGCGCGAGCGTTCATAATTAGTTAGCTCGTCGATAAACCAAACCATATTTTCGATGTTGGACGCTTCGGCTTCTTGTAGGAGTAACTCCTTGTCGATCAAGCTATTGAGCAGATTGCGGGCGATGGCCAGCGGCGTGGCCCCTTGGTGCATACCTTCGGGGATCAGGGCGGAGAACTCGGCGAACTTAGCCGCGGTGATCGGCTTGTCGCCGACCTCGGCAACAACGAGTTCGGCCGGCGAGGGGGCCGGCGACTGATCTCCACAGGCGGCGAAGAGCCAACTGAGCAAGAGCAGGGCGTTAAGATGCTTCATGGTTCGGGGATGCTCCTAATTTTGAGGAAAAAAATAATGATGAATGTAAAGAGAAAGGCGCGGAATAAAAGGTAAAACGCCGGGGCGATGGGGCAAGGCTTGAAAGGTGCTTGCGGCGTTAGGGGCTATTGATTATAAATAGTTGGCCTGCTAGGGGATTGCGCGGTGATAAGCTTCGCAGATGTGATGAACTTATTGAGTTTTTTTAGATCTGAATTCACTTGTCAACGAACTTTTGCCTATGAAACGCATCAGTGTATATGCTCTCTTAGTGTGCTTGCTCGGGGGCCGGCCGGCCGGTGCTGAAGTCGTGATCGTCGGCGGCGAAGGCGGTTTGGATTGGGCCAGCGGCGGCGGCGAGATACAAGCGACGGTCATCCGCAGCGCGACTTCAGTGGAAAATACCAACGCGCCGGGTGGGGTCATTGACTTTCGTGCCGAGGGCTTCAACAACTGGATCTTTCCGCAACGCGCCGATACCACACTCAATATCGCTATCGGTGCCAATTCCGAGGCTCGCGGCGGCTCGATCACCTCGCCCAATACCATCAACATTCGGCCGGAGTTGCCCAATATCATCGACGGCGATGGTGAGACAGCACTGGATTTGCGCGCCAGTGCCGGAGGCCAGAGCGCACGCGTGTTGGGCATTATCATCGATCTAGACTTAGGTGCCCGTTTCGGGGTTAATCGCTTCAAGTTTTTTCCCCGCAACGCCGACCCGGCGTTCCCCGCTCCGGCGTTCCCATACCAGAACGATTTTATGCGCGGCTTCGAGATATTCATCAACGACGGTACGCCCGAGACTCAGCGCGAGGGGGTGCCGATCCGCGAGACCGTAGTGCTGGCCAACCAGAACGAAGACCCAGTAGTTGACGCGCATATCCCGCCTCAGTACGTGCGGTTCGTGCGGCTCAAGTCGCTGACGGCGACGGGCTTTGACTTGGCCGAGTTCCAAGTTTTTGGTACCGGCTTTGTGCCTGAGGCCCTCTATATCTCCAATGTCTTTGACTTCGGCGACCTGTCGCTCTTTGGAACGCTGCGCTGGGTCGAACAGAAGGTGGGCGATAGCGGACGGTCTCGGGTCTTGATCCGCACCCGCACCGGCAACGACCCGCAGCCGGTCGAGTACAACAAAATTCGCCCAGGCGAGCAGATTTTCCGCTTGGGTGGTGGGGCTAGCCAGACGGGTACCACGGCCCGCGGCGACGAAGTGCCGTGGAAATTCGCCGCCGACATCGAGGATACCGAGCTACAGACTCTGGTTGAGACGGTGCTCGATAACGAGGATGTCGACCTGCGCGAGGCGCTCCAGATATTCAAGGATCTGCCGCTGGAGCAGCAGGAGCAGATCTCGCTGACAGCCACCGACTTCGGCCGGTTGCGCAATGAGGACAAGGGCAATATTCGCAACGATGTGACCAATTGGAGTGCTTGGTCGCCGCCGTATCCAGTCAGTGCGCTGGTTGACTTGGACGCCGACTTGGCCGACGCATTCCTGGGGGTGCCGGTGGTCTCGCCGAGTCCGCGGCGCTATTTCCAGTTCTCAATTGAGTTCTTTAGCGACGAATTTGAGTCGGCCACTGGCGTTGGGGGGATTTCCTTTGAGGTACTGCCTTCGCCTTTTGCCGAGGAGTTAATCGCCGAGATCGTCCCGCGCCAAGCGGCGCTGGGCGAAAAGGCAGACTTTACCCTCGCCGTGTTGAGCAAACTTCGCCCGGGCCTTGACCGCGGTTTCAATCGGCTACAGGTCGATACCCCGCTCAAGGTCGAAAACGTAGGACTGGTGGAGGTTCGGCACCCAGACGGCACGGCGGATGAGGCCGACTTTAGCGGCGCGGTGCTCGACCAATTGCCGCTCCAGCGCGGCGATTTTGCAGTGGTTGAGGCTGCCGACAACAGCTTCATCTTTGAGTTCCCAATGGTCGCCGCGGATGGTACCGAGGTGCGGGTAACCTTCGACAACGCAGTGCTGCGCTTCGGCACGACCTTTACGACGCGGGCGTTCAATTCGGGCGAGGAAGTGCAGATTGCCCAAGATGTGGTATCGGGCAACGCCGCCGATCTGGGGGAAGCCGATCCGGACTTGCAGCCTTTGGGTACTCCTTTCAGTGGGAACCTCTCGGTGGCCGTGCCGATCGTCGGCGACCTACTGGTCAACGTGCGTGCGGTCCCCGGGGTCTTTAGCCCCAACGGAGACGGCATAAACGACCAAGCTGCGGTTCAGTACGACATCACCAATATTGCTCGACCGACCGATGTAGAAATCGTGGTGCTCGACTTGGCGGGGCGGCCGGTGCGGAAGCTCTACCGCGGACTCGACAGCAGCGGGCGCCACGCGCATCCTTGGGACGGCAAAAACGACGCCGGGGAGGCACTGCCTCCAGGCAATTATCTGTTCAGAGTGACGCTGGATGCTGGCACTGGCCAGGAACGCGGCATCGGCATGGTCAGCTTGGCTTATTGAGGCACGGGCCTTTTTTGGAACGAGGGAGAGCAGTGTTGAAAGCGATGCGGAGTCTTGCAGTGATCGGTGCTTTACTAGGCCTAACCCCGGCGCATGGGCAGGAGGACTATCAGGCTCGGCTAGGGGTACAGCGGGGTGGTGCTGTCAGTTTTGAGCCTATCGGCCCGGGAGTATTATTTGGCGCACTCGACCCGACCGTCAAAAAGTGGTACGTGCCGCAGGAGCTGTACGTGGACTACGGTTGGCGTCAATGGGAATACTCCAACTACGCCCGCACCCCGTATGAGCGCTACGTCAACACAACCCGCGAGGGTGCTTACTTCTACGATGTGTACGGCAACTTCACCACCCATGGTTGGCTGATCTACGACTGGCGTCAAGACCAGCCGTTGCCCTTGGGCAGTGGTATCTTCCAAGGTACGCGTTTTAATACTTGGTTCAATGCAGTGACCATCAGCGGTGATTCGCAAGGGCAGTACCACTACGCGATCACGGTCGGCGACCGGATCCGCACGACCTTGACGCCGATGACCTTTTCCAAGCCGGACTTCAATGGGGTGCAGGTGGATTTTGCCTCAGACAAGTACCAAGCGACGATCCTCGCCTCGCGCATCAGCGAGCCGATCCGAGGCTCCTCGCAGGGCCTCGGCGGCAGCACCGAGCCGGTGACCCAGACCAACACGACCTCAATGTTTGGTGGGCGGGCGACGTTCCAGGTCGGCGACTTCATCACGCTGGGAGCCACGCTAGTTGATGCCCGCAACGCCAATACCACCCTCGATCTCTTCGCTGGCGACCTGATCGCTGGCAGCCTCACGGCTGGGCAAAGCACGACCCCCCTAACGGCTATTGCGGTGATCCTCAGCGACGATTCGCCCGCAGACAACGAAGGGGGCGCAGCCCTGTTTAGCCACGACGTGCGGATCACCAGCCGCGACTTCGACACCGGCAAGGAGACGGTTTCTACCCTGCAGGAGGTGGTCCGCCCCGGTGCGCAGTGGCCGGTCCTCTTCGGGGGATTTCGGCGGCCGGGCTTTCTGGCCGCGGACGGTCCAGAGCGGATCATCGTCAACTACGACTTCAACGACCCGGCCTACGTGGGCCCGGATCCGACGACCATTGTCGCGGTGGACTTCAACTACGTGCTGGCCAACGACTTCAAGGTCGAGATGTGGTCCGACCGCCAGACAGGTCAGCGGGCGGTCCCGGCGGCCCCGCTGACTAGCGAAGTAATCGACAATAGCCAGCCGGCCTTTGTGGTACTCCGGCGCGCCGAGGGCAATGTAAAAGACATCTCCAACTTGCAGCGCATCAAGTTCGACTATGGCTTGCCGACAGCCAACCTAATCGGCGGCTTTACTATTGAAGGTGCCGACGCATTTGGCTTCGACTTCTACGGCGAGTGGGATCGCAACAAGCGCTATGCTCAGTACCCCAATGCCGCGCTCTTCAACGAGGGGAAGAAACACGCGATCTCCTCCGAGGCATCCGACGCTTGGCACTTCAATGTCTCGCGCAATGTGTTCCCCTACTTCCTCTACGGCGAGGCCTACGCCATCGATGAAGCCTATTCGACCACCACCTTTCTGGTCAATGCCAACGGCGACGTGCAATACGACAATAGTCAGCGACACTTCTACGAATTCGTCGATGACAATGACGACCAAGACCGTTTCCCTGACTGGGTTCGCTTCGGCACGATCAACGACCGGGCAATCTACCCAGGTTGGGACCAGAACAACGACTTCATCTCGGATTTCAACCAGAATGACAACGCCACCGTGGGCAATATCACCCCCGACTACGAGGAGCCGTTTCTGCGCTACAACGTCGATCGGCCGGAGTTTCTCTTCGGCATTGACCTCAACAACAACAATTGGATCGACCGCTTTGAGGACGACGACTTGCCCGATTTCCCTTATAAACCCGATCGGCGGGGGTTTAATGTCTTCGGGGGGGTGCATTTGATGCCGGAGGCTCGGCTGATCGTCGGCCGCACGGACGAGGAGTCACAGACAACCGACGCGACTAACGTGACCAACTACGCGATGTTCGCCTTCGACAAGAACTATTCGGGCTTGGGACGCCTGCGGGTCTTCGATATGATCAAGCAGGCTAAGGACACCATACCTGATGCCCGCCGCGAACCTACGCCCTTTGAGGGTGCGCCGATCCAGCCAGTAGTCCGCGATATTCTTCCGGCGCAGGACACTTGGATCAACACTGCCTTCGTGCAGTTCGACTACAAGGGTATCGAGGGCTTGAACGTGGTCAACAAGCTCAAGTGGGAGACCTTCAGCCAGAACCAAGCCGAGACTCGCGATGCTAACGGCCGCCTGATGGAGGACGAAGCCAGCTTTTTCGGCTTGATCAACAAGGTTGACTACACCTACGGCTTGGGGCGTTTGGACTTGCAGCCGAGACTCAAAAGCGAACTTCTGCGCCAGACAGCCTTTCTGGTCGCAGAAGACGATCGCAAGGAATGGACGGCAACGGCGCAGTTAATAGCGACCTTGCCAGTACTCCGCCACACGATTGTTCAGGCCGGGCTGGAGCAGTTGTGGTTCAGTAACCAGAGCTTGGACGAGGATGCCCTTATTGCGGCTGGTCGCCAGCAGGAGACGGGCGACCTGAGTTCGACCAATGTCGCCGTACAGATCTCGACCACCTCGGATTATCTGGGCTACCGGCTGACGACCCAGATTGGCCTGCGCTACGGCCGGATCTTCACCGAACAGGTGATCGAGGACAGCGACCGTCTGGGTACCTTTGTGATTGGCGATGAGAGCAGCAACGAGACGACCAGTTTTATTACGGTCTTCGCCGGGCTAGAGTGATATGAGACGAGGGCGAACGATGTTGAGACGCACGGCGATTTTCGTCGTTCTATCCTTGGCGCTGGGCGAAGCGAATGCTCAGCGCATGGATTACGGCAACCGCGTGGGGCACCGCGTGGGCGAACAAGTGCGCTACTCCTCGGTCGGCGCAGCGGTCGATATGGACGTGTTAGACCCAACGGTCATGCGCTGGTACATGCCGCAGGAGCTCTTCAGCGAATACGGACGTCGCCAATGGAGCTACACCAACTACGCCAGAGAACCCTACCGCCGCTACCTAGACCGCAATCTCGATGGCAACTACTTTTACGACGCCTATGGGGATTTTATCACCCGCGGCTACGTCATCTACGACTGGCGCCAGATCCAGCCGCGTACTTTCGAGAGCAGCTCTATCACTAAGACAGGCCGCTACGCGAACTGGTTCAACCGTTTAATTATCACTTCAGACCAAACCAGCACCTATAGCTACTCAATTATCGTCGGCGACGAGATTCGCACCACGTTGACGCCGATGACCTTCAATAAGGTTGGTTTCAACGGGGTGGTGACCAACTTCGCGGCGGGTCGCATCCGGGCTACGGGCCTGTTTTCGCGGGTGACCCTGCCCATCATCCATATTGACGCGGATGTGCCGACAGCCTCGTTGGAGAACTTTTCCAACTTGGCAGCCGGCCGTCTTGAACTTGATGTGGCCGACCAAGCAACCTTGGGGCTGACGTTGGTCAACGTTCACAACGGCAACGGCGTACGCGAAAGTTTCCAGGGTAACCCACTCAAAGGCCAGTTGACTTCGGGTCAGCTCGACCGCCAATTGAACCTGCTGGTAGTCAGGCTTGCGGATGATTCGCCCGAAGATGGTGAAGGCGGTGCGGTGCTCTTCAGCGACGACGTGGAAATCGCCACCACTCTGCTCCGCGAGGTCGCAGTGGGTGACAGCGTACAGCTAGTAGGGCGCGATACCACCATCGTCGGTAGCGGCATAGGCTTTCGCCCGGTGCGCGATGGGGGCGAGCTCCGCGACGGCTTTTTGCGCGCCGATGGCGCAGAGAGCATCGTGCTCAAGTACGTGCTGGCACCCGAGGATGATGCCTCTGAGGAAGGCTCCCTGCGCTTGCTTTTGCAGCAGAGGCTAGGGCTGACTCTGGCAGAGGCCGCCGACGCGGTCTCCGCGATCAAAAGCGTGAGATTCCGCTTGGTGCTGGCCAACGACTACCGGGTGGAGGTGTCGTCCGATCGCCAGACCAATCGCTCGGGCCAGCCGCAATTTATTGTCATGGAGCGGGCACCGGGCAATATCAAGAACGAACTCAACCAGCGCGAAGTCGTCATCGACTACGGCCTGCCGACGGCCAGCCAGATCTTCGGAGCTAGTGCTGAGCTGCGCGACTTTTACGGCTTCGACTTCTACGGCGAGTTCAACGTCAGCAACCAGTACCGGCAATATCCCTCAATCAACCGCAAAAAGCACAAGAGTTTCTCGGGCATCGTCGACGACGAGGCCGCACTCGGCTGGATGTTCAACTTGGCGCGGAAGTCCGGTCCGTGGCTGCTCTTTCTGGAGGGCTTCGGCATGGACGAGATGTATTCTACCAGTGTGCTGCCGGTCGATGGCCGCGGCGTGGCCGACTACTCGCCTCAAGCCACCAACCTGCTCTACGATTTAGTCGACGACAACGATGACCACGACCGGCACCCGGACCAATTGCGGATTTTTCAGGGGAGTTTGATCCCGCCGCAGACTACCTCAATCAGCAACTTCACGGTGACTTCCGAGGGGGTAGCCGACCCGGCGGTTTTCCCCGGCTACGACGAAAACGGTGATTTTATCTCTGATTTCAACCAGAACGGCAATGGCGACACGGAGAATCTTTTTCCCGACTACGAAGAGCCTTTCCTGCGCTATCACTCGGACCGACCAGAGTTCCTCTTTGGCATTGACTTGAACAACAACGGATGGGCCGAGCGCTTTGAAAACGACGATTTGCCCGACTATCCCTATAAGAAGGACCACTGGGGCTACAACGCCTACGCCCGAGTCCAAGTCAATCCAAAGGTGCGCCTGACGGGCGGTTTCCTCTATCAGGATCAGCGCGAAACCGATCGCCGCAATGAGACGGCCTATGGAATTTTGACCTATCAGCAGACTTGGCCCACTTGGGGCTCCTTGCGGGTCTATGACATGCTAAAAAGGGCTGAGGATACCATCCCCGACCCGCTCTCGCAGTGGATCCTACCCGAGCTAGAGTTGGGTAGTGTCGTCGAAGAAGTCAGTGGGCGCAACGTCTCGGTACCCGACCTTTTGGCCGCTGAGGACACTTGGATCAATACGTTCTATGCAGACTGGGAGTATAATAGCCCGCGACGCTGGGCCACGCGGCACCGCTTCAAGTGGGATTGGTGGCACCAGCGCAACGCGGACGCGGTCTTCTCCCTCGACGAGACCGGGGAGAGGATTCTCGATGTGGAGGGGGATCCGGTGGTGCTTTTCGACCCGCTCGGTCCCGAAGGGCGCAATGGCCGTAAGACCGCGGGCTTCATTGGGCTAATCGACAAAATTAGCTACGCCTTTAACTGGCGACGGCTGTGGCTTTCACCTAGGTTCAAAAGCGAATTTCTACGCCAAGTGCCATTTAACCGCGACTTGGCTAAGCGGCGCTCTTGGGACGCCTTGTGGTCGTTCTTGGTGCGCTTTCCGCTCTTAGTGCGCTCCAGTGTTGACCTCGGCGTTGAACAGCGCCAGTTCTACAATCTCATAGCCGACGAGGATAAACTGGCAGCAGGGGAGCGAACCGGAGACTTCAGAGGCACGGTCTTGGCCGTGCAATTAACCAATCGCAGGGATTACTTGGGCTACGAACTTACTGCCCAGCTCGGCCTGCGCTACGACCGACGTGCGCTCGAAGTTGTCGATGGTGACGCTGAGACGCGCACGGCGGGGCTGGCCTTCCTTTCGGTTTTCGCCAGTCTGAGGTAGATGAACCCACGGCATGAGCGGTGTTTCTACGGTGCAAGGCTGGATCATCAATCGCGGCTACGATGCAATTTTTTTTATTGGTACGCCGTTTTTGTCGCTAGTCGCGTTGCTCGTCGCCTCACAGTACTTCAGTTCGGCCAACATTGCTTGGTTCGTGTTGGCGTTCTTTGCGGTGGGCCACCACTTACCCGGTTTCATGCGTGCCTACGGCGAAAGAGAGCTTTTCGACCGCCATAAGACAACCTTCCTCGTCTCTCCGCTAGTGGTAACCGCCTTCGTAGCTTGGAGTGTATTCAACGGCTATCTGGGCTTCTTCATCTTCTTAGCCCTATGGGATCTGTGGCATTTCTTCATGCAGCACTACGGCTTCATGAGGATCTACGATGTCAAACGCCGAAAGCCCTCCCGCCTCAGCGCACGGCTGGACTGGTGGCTGACGGCCTTTTGGTTTGGCTATATCATCATCGACAGTCCCCATTACTTGATCAATTTCCTCGAGCGCTGCCACCGCTACGGCTTCGGCCTCTACACTTGGATTACACCGGAGTTTCTCTTAGAGCTTAGAGAGTGGGTTTTCTATCTGGCCCTCGGAATAGCCTTCCTCTACGTAGTAAACATGGTCGGAGAACGGGCGCGGGGCATACCAGTAGTTTGGCCGAAGTTGGCAATTTCGCTTACGACCTTCGCCACCGTTTATTATGCCTATATTGTCCTCGAAGACATCATTCTCGGCTACGCGATTACGGCCTTGGCTCACGATATTCAATACTTTGCCATCGTCTGGATTTACAACCACGGGGTGCTCAAGCGCTCGCAGGAGTTGGGCACGTCCTTCTTCCGCTTCTTGTTTTCCGACGGCCGCTTCCGCATCGTATTGTTCTATGTGATTCTGATTTTGGCTTATGGCGGAATTGAGGCCCTAGCCCGAGCGACAGAGAACTATCTAATATACGATGTGGTTAAGGTCATCATCGCCGCTTCAGCTTTTTTGCATTACTACTACGACGGTTTTATGTGGAAAGTGCGAAAAAAAGAGATACGCCAGAACTTCGTCGCCGGGGATGAGGGCGAAGCGATCTCGGTGAGGCGCAAGGGGCTACGCGAAAAGCTACAGGAAAGCGTCGGGTGCTGGGTGGGGTTGCGCTATGCATTCGAGACAGGGCGACAAGTGCTCTACTTTGGCGTACCCATTCTCTTTTTGGCTTGGAGCGATGCCACCTATTCGGTGTCGGATCTGGAAGTAGGAGAATACATGGCGCGAATGACGCCGAACGTGGGCAAAATCCACGACGCCTTGGGCAGGGCCTACGTACAGCAAGGCCAGTACGATCGCGCGATAGAAGAGCACCAAAAAGCGGTGGACTTGGAGCCTGAATTCGCACCGGCCTATACCCATCTCGGCATCGCCTATTCGCTATCTGGCGACTCGGACCGAGCCATAGAACTCCACCTCAAGGCCATCGACTTAGAGCCAGAAATGGCCCAGGCCCATTACAATCTAGGCGTGGATTATTGGGGAATGGGCAAGCTAATCGAGGCGGAGCGGGCTTTCAAGCGGTCAATTGAAGAGGATAGCCAGTATATTCGCGCATATAAAGCCCTATCTCAAGTGTATAGAAAACAGGGAAATAGAGCAGAGTATGTCAGAATTTCCGCCCTAGTCCGCGACCTAGAAAAGGCGACTCAACGCAGGGAGTTGAGCCGCAGCGCGATGCCGTGGGCTACGGGCACTGCACTAGCCGAGAACACCCGCTGAGAAAATCATTGACAAACCAATCCTTTTTTTGTTATTTGGCAATTTATATAGAGAGTGTTCGACGCAAATACTCTCAAGTAAAGGCGGTTGCCAACGGTGGCAGGTGTGACACCGCTTTTTACGTTTAACCTTATTATAATGGAGGTCTCAACAATGAGAAAATTGTTAGCTTTCGCCGCCACGGCGTTGATGCTGACTAGCACGGCTAGCCTCGCCCACTTTCCAGAAGGCCAGATCTTCGGGGCGTGGCAGTGGCCGTCGACCCATCTTCCTAACTTGGATGGCGACATCTCCGAGTGGAATGTGCTACCGGATGAGCTGTGGATCGACATCTTCCAGACGGAAGTCGCCGAGGGCGATATCGGTCGCGAGATCGACACTGCCAATCTCAACTTCCGCGTCGCTGTTGGTTGGAACGACGAACTGGACCGCATCTATTATGTCTATGACCGCTTCGACGACATTTGGGATCGCGATGCCGGCGGCTTTGGCTGCTGCGGCCAAGATGACAGCATCGAGATTTTCCTCGACGCCGACCATAGCGCCGACCGCTTCGCCTTTTGGGATGGCGACTACGAGGACCCGGAGGAACGCGCCCGCAACAACGGCCGCACCAACCAGACGGGGCACTACCGCTGGCCGGCTCTCGAGCCTTTTGGCTTCTACTGGTTCTGGCTGAGTAGCTCAACTTGGCACGACAAAGAGCCTTATTCGTGTTGCCCGACCTCCTTCAATCTCGATGGGGCCCACGGCACCGAGGCCAACTTCCAAGCCGAGTGGTACACGGTTGGTTGGGATGATTTTGATCACAACAGCCCCGAAAACAGCATCCTCCACGATTTTGTCGAGGGAGAGATCATCGGCGTTGGTATCCAAGTCGTCGATAACGACAACGGCCCGAGTTCGGATGATCCTCGAACCGCCAAGTGGGCGCTGGGCGGTCAGCCCTGCATCAATGGCGACGGTGCCTGCGGCAGCGACTACATTTTGCTGCCGGTCCAAACCGATCTACTGCCGGATCAGATGTCGGCTATCGAGGGCAATAGCTGGGGCCACATCAAGGCTTCGTTCGGCCAATAGGCGCGAACAACTAGCAGTTTTACTAATTAAGGAGGGAGGGTAGAGTTGCTCTACCCTCCCTCCTTGTATTTATGTATGATATGTACATTCTACAAACCTTGGGGATAGCGAGCATGAGGAGAGGCTTATGGCTTTGGGTGCTTTGGGTGGCGATAGGATGGAGTGGGCGTAGCGGTGCGCTGACCGTTTACCGCATCGGCGCAGCGGATTTGCCCGCGCCCGCGTTGGATGTACCCTATCAATTTGTTCAGCTCGAATGGGAGGCCATAGATGCCAAAGCGCACGGCAGCGCGATACAAATGGCGCTCGGCCCCAATGGGATCATGCCGCAGCAGCTAGACCCGACAGTCAACTTGACGCCTCTTTTGGACGAACGCGGCGGCCGGATTGAGACTTTGCAGACGATAGTCGGTTTTGCTCGCTTTCCGGCCCGCGATGCGCCGATGTTCGATGGCGATCCGACGACGCACTTTCTCGGCGATGGCGACTGGGGCGGTGATTACGGCCGGGTCAAAAACAAGCTCCTGATCTTCGACTTGGGTGGCAACTTCATCGTCGATCGCATCAAGTTTTACCCCCGCGAACGCTTTCTCGACACCCGCTTCATTGAGCGCTTTGTTATCGGCATCAGCGATGGCGACCCACTCAAGGAGAATACGCGCGAGTACGTCGTTGGTGGAGAGGGCGGCCAGTTCCGCGATTACGATGTGGTGTACAACATCACCGAAAACACGCAGTCGGTGATCGAGCTGAGCATCCCGGATGCGCCTATCCGCCAACTCATGTTTGAGGCACCGCCCAACACCCGTGGCGTTTGGGAGATCGCCGAGTTTGAACTCTACGGCATCGGCTTCGCGCCCGAGAGCCAGTACACAACCAACGTCATCGACTTAGGCGGCATGGTGAGTTTGGGCGACCTAACGTGGTCGGGGGAAGCCGAGGGGAGGGCAAAGGTGGCGATAGCGATGCGCAGCGGCGATGACGACGATCCCAATACCTATTGGCGCCTGACCTTTCGCGGCGACGAGCGCAGTCGCTTCGGCACCAGCGGCACCGCCTTGACGCTCAGCACGTACAACAAATTGGAAAAGGGCGAGAAGGCTGGAATCACGCCCGATACCGAAAACTGGTCCGACTGGAGCCCACCATACAACTTCGCCGCCGGAGAGGATGTGCTGCTGGCGGATAGACCGCGTCGCTACGTGCAGTTCAAGGCCGATTTCACTGCACAGAAAGAAGCTGGTGGGCGTCTGGATTTTTTGCAGTTCAGTGTCTCGAATCCGCCGGTGGCTAGCCAAGCCTTGGCCGAGATCGGGCCGGCGAGTGCCCGTGCCGGAGAGGTGACGTCTTTTACTTATGCGATTCTGCCTCAGTTGCGCGACGAGGATTTGGGATTTGATACTATTGAGATTGAGACCCCAGTTGAGGTTGCGAGTATTGATGCGCTACGGATCGATAGCCAAGAGGCCAGCTTTGTTGTTGTGCGCTCGGACGCACGAGGATTCGCGCTGCGGATCCCGCGCATGGATCCGCAACAGACGGGCGAACTAATTGAAATTGACTTTGCGGTGGCAGTGTTCAAGTTCGGGACGGTGTTCACCGGGAGGATCTCCGACAGCGAGAAGCCCTTTGAGGTGCGGCAGGCACTGACCGCCGGCAACGCCGATCCACTGGTAGAGAGCAACTCCCTGAGCGTAGGGCTGGTCAATGTGGAGGAGAAGACGGTCAATGACCTCAAACTGTCTTCGCCGGTGTTTACGCCCAACGGCGACGGAATCAATGACGCCCTCGAGATTGAATACGAACTGTTGAATCTCTTCGGCGCGGTCCCGGTGGCACTGGATCTATACGATCTGTCGGGGCAGCGGGTAGGGATGGTGCATCGGGGAACGGCGGCGAGCGGCCGATTCGCACTGACGTGGGACGGAGTGCTAGCGAATGGTGCTGTGACAGCACCGGGGCTGTATTTACTGCGATTGGAAGTTGACAGCGACCAAGGTAGGGAAGCGCGTCAGCGCGTCATTGCCTTGGCCTATTGAGGATGAGCCAGATGGGGTACATAATTGCATTGTGGACGTTGGGGTCGCTAGTGGTCGGCGCAGGCGATCTTGATGCTCTAACGATCTACCGGATCGGGGGTGCCGACCTGCCCGCGCCGGAGCTAGCGTCGGTTGAAGGGGTGGAATTCGTGCAGATTGATTGGGCCGCTATCGACGAGGATTTGCACGGTAGTATCAACTTGCTAGAAGTGTCCGTTGGCCACATCGCGCCGCGTCAGCTTGACCCCACGGTCAATCTGACGCCGCTTTTGCCGCAGGCTGATTTTCTCGGCGATATACTCTATCTGACTTGGATCGGCTGGGGAGGGTTTAACGACGACGACGAGTTTATCTGGGACGAGGATCCCAATACGGCCTATCTGGGAGATGGTCATTTCGCCTCGCATGGGCCGAATACCAAAAACCTGATCTTCGATTTTGGCGGGCTGTTTTTTATCGACCGGGTCAAGTTCTACCCGCGGCCCAGCCATCTGACCGACCGCTTCGTCGAGCGCTTCGTTATCGGCACTAGCGATGGCGACCCGCTCAAGGATCCCGACCGGGAACTTCGGGCCGGGGCGAGAGGCGATTATGTGGCCTTCGATGTGATTTACAATGTCCGCGACAATACGCAGCCAGTCATTGAGTTGAAGATGCCCGATGAGCCAATCCGCAAGTTACTCTTTCGGGCACCGGAGAATACGCGGGGAATTTGGGAATTGGCCGAGTTGGAACTCTATGGTTCGGGTTTTGCGCCCTTCTCCAATTATACCAGCAGCATTATCGACTTGGGCAAGCCGGTGGCTTTGGGCGATTTGAGCTGGTCGGGCGAAGCCGACACTGGTGCCCAGATCAGCTTAGTGATGCGTAGCGGCGATGTGCCAGACCCGAGCATCTATTGGCGCTTCACCTTCCGCGGCGACGAGCAGAGCCGCTTTGACGCCAAGGGCCAGCCGCTTACGGCCCGAGCCTACGACAAGCTCAATAAAGGCGAAAAGGCCGGGATTACGCCTGATACCCAAAACTGGGAGCCGTGGAGTCAGGCCTACGCCTTTGCGGCTGGTTCAGGGGCGATGCAAGCCGACAAACCGCGTCGCTACGTACAGCTCAAGGCCGATTTTACCGCGCAGAAGGAGGCTGGCGGACGGCTGGATTTTTTGCAGTTTAGCGTCTCGGACCCGCCAGTGGCGACGCAAGTGTTGGCCGAAATTTCGCCACCGAGTGCCCGCGCCGGGGACGTCACCCAGTTCACCTATACGATTATGCCGCAATTCGAGCGCGAAGATTTGGGATTTGACACCATCGAGATTGAGACGCCGGTCGAAGTAGCCAGCATTGATGGTGTGCGAATCGCCGGCCAGGAAGCCAGCTTTGAGGTCGTGTTCTTGGACGCCACCGGCTTTGTCCTCAAAATCCCACGGATGGACGTGCAGCAAACCAACGAACGGATTGAGGTGGACTTCGCCGTGGAGGTGTTCAAGTTTGGAACGGTATTCGCTGGCCGGATCTCCGATAGCGAAAAGCCCTTTGAGGTTCGTCAGGCATTAACCCCGGGCGATGCCGATCCGCTGACCGATAGCAACACCCTGAGCGTGGGATTAGTCGAGGTGAGAGAGGAAGCAGTCAATGCGCTCAAGCTGTCTTCGCCGGTGTTTACGCCCAACGGCGATGGAATCAACGACGCCCTTGAGATCGAATACGAGTTGTTGAACCTTTTTGGTGCGGTGCCAGTGATGCTGGACCTATACGACTTATCAGGGCGGTGGATCGGGGTGGTGGATCGGGGCATGGCGGCGAGCGGACGGGTCTCGCTGCGTTGGGACGGGAGGTTAGCGGACGGATCAGTGGCTGCGCCGGGATTGTACCTGCTGCAGCTCGAAGTAGAAAGCGACCAAGGCAAGGAAGCACGCCAGCGCGTCGTCGTTTTGGCCTACTGAAAGATGGGTATGCATCGTATCAGCATCGTATTAGTGCTTGGTTGGGCAGCGGGCGTCTCGGCCCAAGCTGGGCATCAGGTGACGACGACTCAGGTAGTAGTCAACAGCCGCGCTCACTGGCAGAACTGGAGCTTTCCACCGGGAGTGCTGGAACTAGGTGCCGATGGCTCGGTGCGGCCTCAAAACGTCCGCCGCGACATCAATGCGGTGCAAGATATCGTTGAGCACTTGCGCTTACGTCCTCCGAAAAGAATCAAAAAAGACCCCGAAGACATCGTGCCACTTGACGCGGTACAGGGCGGGGGCACGGCAAATATTGTCGCGGTGCCCAAGATTTTTGATGGGGATTTGACGACCTACTGGGAACCGGCTGCGGCGAGCGAAGAGTCCGATATCGCTTCGCAGTGGTGGTTCGTCGTTGACTTGGGCCGGTTGGTGATCGCTAAGAAGATCGTGCTCAAATTCGTCGCTGAGGATATGGGGGACCCGTTCTTGCAGTTCGATGTGCTGGCCTCGCAGGGCAACAAGCCCAAGGGCAACCAGCGTTCTCCGCTACCGGAGTTTAGCCCGTTGTTGCGGACCTTGCGACCCAACAAGGACCAGCGCGTCTTCGAGATTGACATGGACCAGTTGGGAGATGATTTCGTCGGTACCGGCCTCCGATTCGTGCAGATCGTGGTAACTGACAGCGGTTTTGACCGCGGCCGGGAGCTGAGCCAAGCCGAGTACGAGGCCCTACCGGCAGGAGAGCAGGGGGCGATTGACTACTTTAAAAAGCTCACTGGAGGCCGCGAGACCTTGGTGGAACAGAGGGTTTTCGAGCGTCTCGACGCTGACCGCCAAGGCACGATCCGTTACTACCGCAAGGAGCGTCCGCGGCTGGCGGAGCTGGAGATTCTAACCGAAGGCGACGAGATCCTTTCCGGGATGCTGGAACGCGGCGGTTTCGGTACGGCGACGCAGACAGCCTCAATTAGCAACATGATTGACGGCGAGATCGAAAGTAGGGTCCAATTTATCACCCGCTTCGGCCGGGGATCGCTCAACTCCCCGGAGGGCGGGGTTTTGTTCGATTTAGGGGCCTTTTACTGGATCGATGCTTTCCGCATCGCCTACGCCGGCGGGGCCTTTCAAGCCTACCATCTGGATTTTTCCGATGGCAGCCTCGAAGCAGACGGCAGCCTCAAATGGTCGGTCGCGGTCAATCGCACGGAGACCAGCCACTACGGCAGCAGTCAGGGGCTAGGTTTCGGCCTCTATGAGGGCAACGACTTTGAGCGGATTAAAGCGCGATTCTTCCACCTCGTCTGGAAGCAGTTCGAGTCGGGCAGCGGCTTTGGCGGCGGCTCCGGCCAGCCGGCCGAGATTCAACTCTACGGGCGGGGTTTTCAGCCAGAAGTGACCCTGACGTCCGACTTGGTGCGCTTGGGCGGTAGTCGCAACCTGTCCTCCATTGAGTGGGACGCCGATACTCCGCCGGGGACCAGTGTAATTTTGCAGACCCGCACCGGCAACGAGCTCGACGAAGTGCTGCGCTACTTCAAAAAGGACGGCACCGAAGTTACCGAGGCTGAGTACAACAAGCTGCTATCGATTTTTCGCGGCGATACCATCGGCGAAGAAGTCGCCGGTGGGGACTGGAGCGGCTGGAGCCAGCCCTACGAAGACGCCAGCACCAGCCCGATTACCTCACCCAGCCCGCGCGAATTTCTCGAGATCCGTGCGGGCCTGCTATCGGACGATCCAGAGGTTAGTGCAACGCTGCGCTCAATCCGGCTCAACTTCACCAATCCGGTCGCGCAAAGGCTTGTCGGCGAAGTCGCCCCTTTCGAGGTCGGGAGCCTCGGCAAGGAGCAGCGTTTTTCCTTTTACGTGCGCCCGGACTTCGCTCGTAGCGATCCCGGTTTCGACCAGTTGCTTTTGATCGCTCCCGCCGACATGAATCTGCGCTTCGAGGGATTTTATGGTGGCACAGAGACCGAAATGGCGGCCGGGGAGACGACCGGGACGGCCCTCGGTGCTGATGTCGTGCCTACTTCAGGCGACAGCTTGCAGATAGCGTTCTCTCCACTGAGGCCTGATTCGGAGGTCGAGGTGGTGCGGTTGGACTTTTCGACAGCCTTGTTTTCGACCGGGGCGGTGGTGCAGGCGTCGTTGCAGCACAGCGGGTTGGAGGCCGGTGGTTGGCAGCGGGTGGATCCGGGCGAGGCGGTTGCGGCGGTTATCAGCAATACGACGACCTTGGTGGGAAAAGTCAAGTATGGGCCTTTAGTGCAAGCGGTGTCGGTGGTACCAGTGGCGTTTTCGCCCAATGGCGACGGAATCAATGACGAGGTATCGTTCCGCTTTGCGGTGGTCAAGGTGAGTGATGACAGTCCGGTGGAGGTACTCATCTACGATCTACAAGGGCGGTTGGTGCGGCGACTGGCCGAGCAGCGGGGGTTGAGCACGGGGTCGTATGGGATCGCTTGGGACGGGCGCGACGGACAGGGCGAGGTAGCTCCACCAGGGATCTATCTAGCACGGTTGCGCGTGGACACCGATACCGAGGGATCCCAGATGGGCAATGCCGAAATTTTTCGCACCGTCGCCGTTACCTACTAGAGGAAACATAATGATGAATCGATCTTTGGCCCTGGCCGTGCTGATCGCTGGCACTGCGTTAGCCCAATCGGGATACCAGATAACCGCGAATCAAGTGGTGGTTGACAGTCGCGCTCACTGGCAAAACTGGAATTTTCCGCCAGGGGTGCTGGAACTGGGAAGTACCGGGACGGTGCAACCCCGGAGTCTGCGGCGCGATATTAACGCTGTCGGCGACATTGTCGCCAACTTGCGTGCGCGTCCACCTGAGGGTCTAAAGAAAACGCCAGAAGCCATCGTCCTCGCCGACGCCATACTAGGTGGTGCCCGCTCCAATGTCGCTGGCGTGGAAAACCTTTTCGACGGTGATATAACTACCTATTGGGAACCTGACCCACCAACCGAGGCGCTGGATCTGAGCACTCAGTGGTGGTTTATCGTCGATTTGGGGCGCTTGGTGATGGCCAAGAAGATCGTGCTCAAGTTCGTCGCCGAAGAGTTGGGCGATCCCTTCTTACAATTCGACCTCTTGGCCTCGCAGGGCAATATTCCTAAAGGCAACCAGCGTTCACCCACCCCCGAGTTTACCACCATCCTCCGCACGTTAAAACCCAACAAGGAACAGCGGGTTTTCGAACTGGTCACCAACTCAGAGCCAACCTTTGCCGGCACCGGGATGCGCTTCTTGCAGATCATAATTACCGGCAGTGACTTCGACCGCGGGCGGGAAGTGATCTTGGAACAATACGAGGCTCTGCCGACGAGCGACCAGGGGGCCATTGAGTTTTACAAAAAGCAGGCCGATGGCAGCGAGACCGTGGTGTCGCCGGAAATTTACGAGTTGCTAACAGCCGAGCAGCAAGGACCGATCCGCTACTTCCAGCGCGAGCGCCCGCGATTGGCCGAATTGGAAGTCTGGGCAGAGGGCGACGAGATTCTCACCGGAGCCTTGGCCCGCGGTGGGTTTGGCACTGCGACGCAAACCGCGGCGATCAACAACCTGATCGATGGCCAAATCGAGAGCAAGGTCCAGTTTCTCTATTCTTTCGGTCGCGGCTCGTTCAAGGATCCGGAAGGCATCGTCTTTTTTGACTTGGGGGCGTTTTACTGGATCGATGCTTTTCGCATGGCCTACGGTGGCTCAACGTTTCGGGATTACCGGCTCGATTTTTCCGACGGCAGCCTCGAAGCCGACGGCAGCCTTAAGTGGACTACGGCGGGGACGCGCCAGACCTCCTCCCCTACAGCGGTGGGGTCGAAGTGGGAAAGCGAGACTAATCTCAGATTCGGAGCCTACGAGGGTAACGATTTTGAGCGGATAAAAGCGCGCTTCTTTCGCTTGGTGTGGGAGCAGGTCGAAAGCGCCACGGCTCGCGGTGGGGCTACCGGCCAGCCGGCGGAGATCCAGCTTTACGGTCGGGGGTATCACCCGGAGGTGGTGCTGATCTCCAATTTGATCCGCTTGGGGGCCAGCCGCAATCTGCTGTCGATTGCTTGGGACGCTGATACGCCGCCGGGGACCAGCGTAGTTTTGCAGACCCGCACCGGCAACGAACTTGATGAGGTACTGCGCTACTTCAAAAAGGACGGTACAGAAGTCACCGAGGCCGAGTACAACAAATTGTTGTCGATTTTTCGCGGTGACACTGTCGGCGAGGAGGTCGCCGGTGGGGACTGGAGTGACTGGAGTGCGCCCTACGAAGTGGCTGCGGGCAGTCCGATTAGTTCGCCATCGCCGCGGGCGTACTTGGAGGTGCGGGCGGTGTTGCGGTCGGACATGCCCGATTACAGCGCGACGCTGCGATCGCTGCGATTGGATTTCACCAATCCGGTCGCGCAGGGGCTATTGGGCGAAGTGACCCCCTTTGCGGTGGAGCAGCTGGGGCAGCCGCAGCGATTTTCGCTCTACGTGCGCCCAGAGTTTGCCACTGGCGATCCGGGGTTTGATCAGTTGTTAGTAGTAGCCCCGTCGGATATGCGCTTGGCGTTTGAAGGGGTATATGGCGGTCCGGCGGCGGCACTGGCCACCGACGTAGGAGCCGATTGGGCCTTGGACGGAGCGGAAGTCGTCCCCACCGCCGGCGATAGTTTGCAAGTGGCGTTTTCGGAGATAGGCCCATCCTCGGAGGTGGAGGTGGTGCGGCTGGATTTTTCGACGGCCTTGTTTTCGACCGGAGCAGTATTGCAGGCATCGTTGCAGCACAGTGTTGAGGGAGAGGGGGGCTGGCAGCGGGTGGATCCGGGCGAGGCAGTAGAAGCCATTGCCAGCAACACGACGACGCTGGTGGGGGCGGTGCAGGAGGGTGCCTTGGTGCAGGCGGTGAAAGTAGAGCCGCGAGTGGTTACGCCCAATGGCGACGGGGTCAACGACGAGGTGGGGTTTCGCTTCCAGGTGGTCAAGGTGGACGGAGCCAGTCCGGTGGAGGTGTTGATCTACGATGTGCGGGGGCGGCGAATGCGGCGCTTAGTCGAGCATCGTCCGGCGAGCACGGGGATCTACGAGATGGAGTGGGACGGTCGGGATAAGCAGGGGACGGTGGTGGTACCGGGAGTCTATCTGGTACGGGTGCGAGTCGATACCGATATCGAGGGGGCCCACATTGCACACGCCGAAATCCTACGTACTATCGCCGTTGCCTACTAGCTCTTTTTCTCCAGCGGAGGGAGTACTATGCGAGTGTCGCTGGTTCTACTGGCCCTCGGTTTCCTCTGGAGCCAAGCGCCGGCACTGACGATTTATCGGATTGGTGGCCAGAGCCTGCCTCCGCCCGAGCTAGACGCCCCCTACGAATTCGTGTCGTTGTCTTGGGCCGATGCCGACGAGGCTCGCGATGGCCGGATCGAGTTAGTCGAGGTAGGGGCCGACTTCATTCGCCCGCAGCGTCTAGATCCCGCTGTCAACATCGCGCCGCAGATCTACGAATTGGACGGTGGCAAAGTCTTCGTCATGCACTCGCACACCGGCTGGACCGAGAACTTAGAGGAAGACGACGTCTTCATCTTCGATGGCGACCCCGAAACCGTCTATTTGGGCGATGGCCACTGGCCTTGGGGGTCCATTTTCTTTGGCGGACGCTCCCTCGATGAGAGCTGGGGCAAGGGACGATGGATCTACACCAAGGTCTGGATCTTCGACCTCGGCGGCCTATTCACCCTCCAGCGCATCCGCTTTTTCCCTCGCGAAAAATTCGCCAACGAGCGTTTCGTCCAGCGATTTAGAGTCGGCACCAGCGATGGCGACCCCCTCAAGGATGGCACCCGCGAGCACACGATCATGCACCGGGGCTTTTTTTTCGACTTCGACATTGCCTATGACGTCAAGGAAAATTCGAGCGGGGTGGTAGAACTGGCGATGCCCTCCGAGCCGGTCCAGCGCCTGCTGTTTGACGCCCCGGAAAATTCGAGTGGGATTTGGGAACTAGCCGAGTTTGAAATATACGGCTTCGGCTTCACCACCGAGGCCACCTACCGCTCGAGCGTCATCGACCTCGGCGAAGCGGTCGCACTGGGTGCCGTTACCTGGTCGGGGAGGCAGGATCCAGAGGCCGCCATCGAGCTGCGGACGCGCAGCGGCGACAGCGCCGACCCGAACAACTACTGGCGCTTCACGTTCAGGGGCGACGAGAAGTCTCTCTTCGACCAACAAGGGAGGCCGCTCACCCGGCAAAGCTATGCCAAACTCAACAGGGGAGAGAAGGCGGGGATTACCTATGATACCCGCAACTGGGACTCGTGGAGTCCCGCCTATGACTTCAGCACCGGGGCGGGAGATATACAGGTGGACAAACCGCGGCGCTACGTGCAGTTTAGTGCCGACTTCCACTCAACCCGCGACCAAGGTAGTCAGCTTGACTACGTGCAGTTTGCCGTGTCGGACCCGCCTATTGCAACCCAAGTCCTAGCGGAAATCACGCCGAATGCGGTACAGGCGGGCGAGCCGGCGGCGTTTACCTATGCGTTGACCCCGGTGTTTAATCTCCGGGATTTGGGCTTCGATTCGATTGAAATCGATACCCCGAGCCTGCCCGATGGGGTGGACGCGGTGCGGATCAGCGGCGAGGAGGTGGGGTTTGAGATCCGGCGGCTGGACGAGCGAGGCTTTGAATTGGGGATTCCCCGGATTGACGCGACGCGGACCGGCGAGCGGATCGAGGTCGATTTCCGCGCCGAGATATTCCAGTTCGGGACGCTTTTTGCCGGGCGGGTCTTCGATAGCGAGAAACCGCACGAAGTGAGGCAGGCGCTGACGGCCGGCGATGCGAATCCCCTACTAGATGGCAACCGCTTAAGCGTGGACATTCTGGATTTGGAACAAAAGAGCATCAAGAGGCTGCGCGTACAGGCCAGCGTCTTCACTCCCAACGGCGACGGGGTTAACGATGTGGTCGCGATTGAGTGCGACTTGCTGAACGTAGAGGCCGCGCCCGTGGTAATCCACATATTTGATTTGGCGGGGCGCGAGATCGGCCGAATCGACAGCGGAGAGCAGGTCAGCGGGCGGTTTAGGGCGACGTGGGACGGGCGTGCTGCCGATGATCGACTCGCGTCGCCGGGGACGTATCTGTTGCGGCTCATTGTGGAGACGGATGAGGGGGCCGATCGGGCGCAACGGGTCGTCGGCGTGGCCTATTAAGGAAGATGCGATGAAGCACGTAGCGGTATGGTTTGGATTGTGGCTGTTCATTAGCGGTCCTCTCGACGCACTGACGATCTACCGGCTCGGGGGCAGCGATTTGCCGATCCCGGAGTTAGCGGCGATTGAGGGGGTAGAGTTCGTGCAGCTAGCGTGGGCTGACATTGACGAAGATCGGCACGGCCAGACCAACCTAATCGAAGTAGCCCCCAACTACATCGCGCCGCGTCAACTTGACCCGGCGGTCAACCTGACGCCGCTTTTGCCCCAGCCTGACTTCCTCGGCGATATTCTCTACCTGACTTGGATCGGCTGGGGTGGTCCCGATGTCGATGACTGGTTTATTTGGGACGAGGATCCCAATACGGCCTATCTGGGCGATGGCCACTTCGCCCAGCATGGCCCCAGACACAAAAGTCTAATTTTCGACCTCGGCGGTCTGTTTTTTCTCGAGCGAATCAAGTTCTACCCCCGTGAAAGACACCTCCACGACCGCTTTGTGGAAAGCTTCACTATCGGCACCAGCGACGGCGATCCGCTCAAAGATCCCTATCGAGAATTGCAGGCCGGCGTGGGGGGGTTCGGCAGGGGGTCTGTCTTCGCCTTTGACGTGCTCTACGATATCAGGGAAAATACCGATCCCATCATTGAGCTAGAACTGCCCGCGGAACCCGTGCAGAAGGTGCTCTTCCGGGCACCGGAGAACACGCGGGGCATATGGGAGTTGGCCGAACTCGAACTCTACGGCGCTGGTTTTGCCCCCTTTGCCGGCTATCGGAGCAATGTCATTGATATGGGCCGGGCGGTGTCTCTGGGCGAACTGAACTGGTCGGGTGCGGTTGAGCCGGGTGCCCGCGTCGCCTTAACTACGCGCAGCGGCGACACGCCTACGCCCAATATCTACTGGCGCTTTACTTTTCGCGGCGATGAGCAGAGCCGCTTCGACACTCAGGGTCGGGCATTGACGCACAAAGCCTATAACAAGCTCAACAAGGGCGAGCGGGCCGGGATCACGCCCGATACCCAGCACTGGGAAGCTTGGAGCCAAGCATACGATTTTGCGACTAGCGCGGGGGCGATGCAGGCGGACCAGCCCCGGCGCTACGTGCAACTGCGTGCCGATTTTGAATCGCTCAAGGAGGCGGGTGGGCGGCTGGACTATGTACAGTTCGGCGTTTCGGACCCGCCGGTGGCCACCCAAGCGCTGGCTGAGATCGCCCCGGCGCTGGTTAAAGCGGGTGAGGTATCTTCCTTTACCTATGCGATATTGCCCCGGTTTGAAGAGGACGATCTGGGGTTTGACACCATTGAGATTGAGACGCCTGTGCAGGTGACGAATGTTGACGCAGCGCGCATTAGCGGGATGGAGGTCGGCTTTGACGTCCTGCGCTCGGACGCAAAGGGCTTTGCGTTGCGCATCCCGCGCATGGATTTGCAGCGCACCGAAGAGCTGGTTGAGGTGGACTTTCAGGTAAAAGTGTTCAAGTTCGGCACGATGTTCGCCGGCCGAGTGTCGGATAGCGAAAGACCCTTTGAAGTGCGGCAGAGGCTCACTGCGGGCGATGCCGACCCATTGGTCGAGAGCAATGCGCTGAGCGTGGGTTTGGTTGAGTTGCAACGCAAGGCGGCCAACGCGCTTGAGCTAGCCTCGCCAGTGTTCACGCCCAATGGCGACGGAGTCAACGACGAATTGCAGATAGAATATGAACTGTTGAATCTCTTGGGAGCGGTGCCAATCGCGCTGGATCTGTACGATTTGTCGGGCCATCGTTTGGGGGAAGTGTATCGCGGCGCGGCGCAGAGCGGCCGATTTCACTTGGAGTGGGGTGGGGTGTTAGCGAGTGGGGAGCGGGTAGTGCCGGGGTGCTACCTACTGCGCCTAAAGGTGACCAGCGACCAAGGCGGAGAAATCCTCCAGCGCGTCATCGCACTGGCTTATTAGAGGGCGAGATACGATGAAGACCATTTGGACTTTTGCCTGCGCCTTGCTGCTGGGCACGATGTGCGCCGAGGCTCAGGGAGTGGGTCATCGCGTCACCGCTGACCAAGTCGTAGTCAATAGTCAGCAGCACTGGCAGAACTGGTCCTTCGGGTCGGGCACTCTAGACATCGGACCCAGCGGCGAAGTCCGGCCACGGCGGCTGCACAAGAATATCAATGCCGTGGAGAATGCCCTCGAATTCCTGCGCCTGAATCCTCCCAATTACATTAAAAAAGATGCGGCAGATATCGAACTCAGCGACGGAATCCGCGCCGGCTCCAATGCTCCGGGCGTACTGGCCCTCTTTGACGGCGATATGGAGACCTATTGGGAACCCGACGTACTCAACCGAGGTATCGACTTGGCGACGCAGTGGTGGTTTATCGTCGATCTGGGCCGCTTCGTCATGGCCCGCAAGATCGTGCTCAAATTTGTCGATGAAGCACTGGGCGACCCCTTCCTGCAGTTTGATGTACTAGTCTCGGAAGGCCGCCAGCCCAAAGGCAACAGCCGTTCGCAAACGCCTGAATTTAGCCGGGTGGCGCGCACCTTGGTGCCCAACAAGCAACAGCGGCTCTTTGAGATCGAACTGGAATCCGCAGAAGAGTTTGCGGGCATGGGCCTGCGCTTCGTTCAGGTGATCGTGACCGGCAGCGACTTTGCCCAAGGTCGGGAGATCAGCCGCGACGAGTACGAGGCCCTGCCAGAAGCAGACCGGGGAGCGATTCTCTACCACAAGCGGCTGCCAAACGGCAATGAGGCCGCGGTCAAAAAGGAGGTCTATGACCAACTCGAAGCATCGCGGCAAGGCCCCGTGCGCTATTTCGTGCGCGAAAGGCCGCGCCTAGCCGAACTGGAAGTGTGGGCCGAGGGCGACGAAATCCTGATAAATACGGTTGAGCGCGGGGGCGTAGTCACCTCGACCCAGTCCTTGGCGCTGGCGAGCCTGTTCGATGGCGATGTACTCAGTTTCAGCGAGGTGATTTTTATCTTCTCTCCTGGGCAATTAAAGGAACCAGAGGGCGAGGTGTTTTTCGATATGGGGGCCTCGTTCTGGATCGACGCTTTCCGCATGGCCTTGGGAGCGCGCCAGCGAAATTTCGAGGGTTATAGACTGGATTTCTCCAATGGTGAGCGCGAGGCAGACGGTAGCCTCAAGTGGACTCCCGCGGCCGCGGTGAGTGGTGCGGAAGTCCTCGGTCGCAGCGTGATTGGCACCCGAAGCGTAATGGGCAACAACTTTAGCCCCCTAAGGGCACGTTTTTTTCGCTTCGTGTGGAATCAGATTGTGCGCGGGGTAGGCAATAGCGGTGCGGCCATTCTGGCCGATCCGTCCGAGTTGCAACTCTACGGGGAAGGGTTTATGTCGGAAGTAAGCCTGACTTCGGATCTGGTGCGGCTGGGCGGCAGACGCAACTTGGTCTCAATCGAATGGGACGCGGATGTGCCGCCGGGCACGAGTGTGCTGGTGCAGACGCGTACCGGCAACGAGCTAGCGGAGCATCTGCGCTATTTCAAAAAAGACGGCACCGAAGTGAGCAAAGATCAGTACGACAAGCTGCTCTCGATATTCAAGGGGGATATTGTCGCCGAGGAAGTAGTAGGTGGGGATTGGAGCGACTGGAGTCAGCCTAGCGAAGACCCTAGTGGCAGTCCGATTACTTCGCCGTCGCCGCGCGAGTTCCTAGAGATCCGGGCGACCCTACTATCGGACGATCCTTCAGTGAGCGCGACTTTGCGCTCGGTCTGGCTCAACTTCACTCATCCCGTGGTGCAGAGCTTGGTGGGAGAGTTGGAACCGACGATGGTAGAGACGCTGGGGAAAGAGCAGGACTTTTCGCTCTTCGTGCGGCCGAACTTCGACCTCCGCGATCCCGGCTTCAACGAGTTCCTGCTGGTGGTACCAGCGGATATGACGCTTGAGTTCAACGGTCTATATGCCGGTGCAGACGAGGGGCTGGCTGGCCGCGATATGGACGGAGTAGCGGTGGCCGATGTCGAGGTTGTAGCGACGGGCGGCGATAGCCTGCGATTGGCCTTTCCGCTGATCGGCCCAGAGTCGGGGGTGGAGCTGTTGCGACTGGATTTCACCACGGCGCTTTTTTCGGCCGGAGCAGTGCTGAAGGCGTCGCTGCAGAATAGCACCTCGGAGGAATGGGATTGGCAGCGGGCGGACCCAGGTGACGCAGTAGAGGCAGTACTCAGCAACACCATGACCTTGAGGGGCGCAATGCAGAGCCGATCACTGCTAGGGGACGTGGTGATGCCAGAGATCTTTACCCCAAACGGGGATGGGGTCAACGACCAAGCGTCGTTCCACTTTAAGGTAATCAAGGTAGGCGACGATAGTCCGGTAGAGGTGCTGATCTACGATTTGAGCGGTCGACTAGTGAGGCAGTTGGTTGAGCAGCGCGGGGTGAGTACGGGGGTGTACGGAATTGTGTGGGATGGTCGGGGTGAGTCGGGTGCGGTGGTCGCACCGGGAGTATATGTGGTGCGCCTGCGGGTGGATACCGACACCCAAGGGGTACGCATCGGGGCTGGGGAGGTCTTGCATACTATTGCTATCGCCTACTGACGATGGGAAGCATGGCTTTGACGCGGATGATCTGCCTGATCCTTGTGCTGTGCGGCTGCCAAGGGTCGGACATAGCCCCCGCACGGCCACCTGCTGTCATCGATCCTGCGCTGATCCGCACCCTGCACTTCCAGCCCCCCGATTCCACCGACAGCGAAGGACGTCGTCTGGCCAAGTTGTACTGCCAGAGTTGTCACGTCTTCGCCGAGCCTGATCTGCTGGACCAGACGACGCTGCGCGAATGGGTACTGCCGACATTGGCCAAAATTTTGGGGCTACCGTCGGAGTTGGCTGGATTGCCGCCTAAGAAGCAAGAGCGGGGGAGAGAAATTCTAAGCCTCTATCCCGAGGAGCCGTTGATACCGGTAGCGGCTTGGGGGCCAATTGTCGAATACTACTTGCAGGCTGCGCCTGAGCGACTCTTGCCCCAAAGTGCGCGGACGCCAATCAGCCGCGACTTGGCGCAATTTGACGTCTTGACACCAGAGTATCGCGTCGAAAGCCCCTTTACGACGCTCGTGGCGATTAATGAGGGACGGATTTACGCAGGGGACTCGCACGAGCGCTCGGTGTCTATCCTCGATGGTCAAGGGCAGCTCGTGCAGAAGCTGAGGCTCAACCTGACCCCGACTGATATCGACTGGCGCGAAGGGACTATCTGGGTTACCTCAATCGGCTCGCCGTTCCCTTCGGATGATCCACAGGGCCAGTTGATGGCAGTAGCCAAGGAAGGCGATACCTTTCTGGCGGTCGGCAAACGGGTGCTGAGAGACCTGTCGCGACCGGTTGTTACTTCGTTTGCCGATCTGGATGGCGATGGGGCGGAGGAGATCGTCGTCTCCGAGTTCGGCAATCGGCTAGGGCATCTGTCCTATTTTATTGCGAGGGAAGACGGGGGCTACGAGGAGCGCTTGCTCAACAAGTACCCCGGGGCCATCAGCCACTACGTGCGCGACTTCAACAACGATAGCCGCCCGGACATCGTCGTCTTGATGGGCCAAGCGCGCGAGGGGGTGTTTATTTACTACAATCGCGGCGACGGCACCTTTGAGGAGTCCTACGTAGTGCAGTGGCCGCCTTCCTACGGGGCTGCACATCTGAGTCTGGTGGATTTCGACGAGGATGGCGACCTCGATCTACTCACTGCCAACGGCGACAACGCCGACTACGCGCTGCTACTCAAACCGTACCACGGGGTCCGGCTCTATCTCAACGATGGCCACAATCGCTTCGCAGAGGCCTATTTCTTTTCCCTCAACGGTGCCTATAAGGCGCAGGCCGCTGACTTCGATGGCGATGGCGATCTCGATATAGCCGCAATTGGCTTTTTCGCCGATTACGCCGATGCGCCCGAAGAAGCCTTCGTGTACTTGCGCAACGAGGGCGGAATGCAGTTTGTGCCCTCGACATTTGACGAGGTGCTAGCGGGCCGCTGGTTGACGATGGATGTGGGCGACGTTGACCTCGATGGCGACGAGGATATCGTTCTCGGCTCCTTTGCCATGGGCTGGTCTAATGTGTCGGCCGAGCTAGAAGCGAGTTGGCGGCGGGGACCGTCGATATTGATTCTCAAAAATCGACGCTATTAATCGGCTGAAACCTCGCGAACGATGCGGACGCCTACATCCGGGCTGCGGGCGTCGGGCGGGCTGAAAAAGCGCGAGGCCGAGCGTCCGCCCAGCCCCAAGGTGCCGAAGGAGCCGCCGCGACCGACGCGGCGCTCGCCCACGGCCGGACCTTGGGGATCGATTTGTTTCTCCGCACCGTATGGCTCCTCCCAGTTGGCGACCCATTCCCAGACATTGCCGTGCATATCGTAGAGTCCCCAAGCGTTGGGTGCCTTCTGGCCGACGGCATGGGGATATTTCTCGCCGACTGCCCAAGAGTTGCCGCTGATCCAAGCATAGTCGGCCAGTACCTGCTCGTCGTCGCCTGAGGACCAGCGCGTGGTGGTACCGGCGCGGCAGGCGTATTCCCATTCGGCTTCGGTGGGAAAGCGGTAGAGCGCTTTGCCGGCCTTTTTATTTAGCCGCTGGATGAAATGTTCGGCTTCGATCCACGAGATGTAGGTGGCTGGGTATTGCGCTCCTTCTTTGGCGTACTGGCGTCGCCGCCACGGTTGGGTACCGACGACAGCTCGCCACTGGGCCTGAGTCAGCTCGTACTTGGCGAGGTAAAATCCACGCGAGATCTCGACTTGGTGCTGGGGTGCCTCGCTGTCGTCAAGCGGCCCCTTCTCGCCCGGGGCCGCACCCATGGCAAAGGTGCCGGGCGGGATGTAGGCGAACTCCATCACTACGGCATCGCCTAGTTCGACCGTCAGCGACTCGGGACCGCGACTGCAGGCGGGCAAGGCCAAGGAAAGGATGAGCAAGGCACGGCACATCGTAGATTAAAAATAAATTGGCGGAAAAATTCCTAGCAAGGGTCAGGGAAAAAGGCCCTGCCCTTCGCGCACCGTGAGGATGCGGTCCGCTTGGATTTCGGCGAAGCGGTCAATCTGACCGCTGGGCCAATGCACTTCGAGTCGTCGCACCATACTTTCCGCGCCCAAGCCAAAGTGGGCGCGGATATCGTCTTGACCCAGAAAGCTGCTGCCGGCGCGGATTTCGCGTATCTGAGTACCGACGCTGGTTTCGACGACGACGACGGTGCCGATCCCGTCGCGGTTGCTTTCTACGCCTTGGACGCGGACGATAAGCCAATGGTTGCTGGTCGGTGAATCGTTGCGCAAAAGCGAGGGCGTTGAGTCGAGGTTATGGACGGCAATGTCGATATCGCCGTCGTTGTCAAAGTCGGCCAAGACCGCGCCGCGGCTCAATTCTTCAATGGCAAAACCCGGCCCGGCCACTGCGGTGGCCTCCTCGAAGCGCCCGTCGCCCTTGCTGAGAAAGAGTTGGTTTTTTTGCCTGTAGGAGGCCCCGCGCTCAAGTTGCTCAACTTGGGGATAGACGTGGCCATTGGCCACGAATAGGTCTTGCCAGCCATCGTTGTCAAAGTCGGCAAAGCCCGTGCCCCAACCGACGAAGGGCCAGGTGGGATAGATGAGCCCGGCGGTGGCAGTGGCATCCTTGAAGAAGCCGCGGCCATCGTTCTGGTAGAGGGTGTTGTAGTCGAGAGCGAAGTTGGTGACGTAGAGGTCGAAATCGCCGTCGTTGTCGTAATCGGCCGACGCCGCGCCCATACATGCTTGGGCATCGCCGCTTTCGAGCAAGGCCACGGCTGCCTCCAACGCTTTCTCCGCGAAGGTGCCATTGCCCTGATTGCGGTAGAACATATTGGGACCTGCGTCGTTGGCGACGAAGATATCTTGGTCGCCGTCGCGGTCGAAGTCGCTAAAGAGCGGGGTAAAGCCATAGCGCTTATAGTGATCGGTGACGCCGACTGCTTGGGTAACATCGGTGAAGATGCCGTCGCCTTCGTTGCGATAGAGCGCATCGGCCGCGCCGACTAGGCCGCGGGGGCCATACATGACGTTCAGGCCGCGCCACATTCCCGCGTCGGCCCCCTTGGGAATGGCGTTGACATCAAAGTCGATATAGTTCGCCACGTAGAGGTCAAGGTCGCCATCGTTATCGTAGTCGCTCCACGCGGCACCAGTACTCCAGCGAGCATCGTCGATGCCGGCCAACGAGGCATGGTCGGTGAAGGTGCCGTTGCCGGCGTTCCGGTAGAAGCGGTTGGGGCCGTAGTTGGCGACATAGAGGTCCGGGGCGCCGTCGTTGTCGTAGTCGGCGGCTACTGCGCCCATACCCCAGCGCATGTCATTGACGCCAGTGGCGGCGGCGACGTCTTGGAACGTCGCATCACCTACATTTTGGTAGAGGGCGTTGCGGGGGGCGGTCTCGGGCGGGAAGCCTTCGAGGGTCGATCCGTTGACGATATAGAGGTCAAGGTCGCCGTCTTGGTCGTAGTCAAAGGCAGCGAGGCTGCCGCCCTTGGCCTCGACAATGTAGTGCTTGTCTGGGCTGCCGCAGATGTTGCGTAGGGTCAGACCGGCTAGTTGAGCTACTTCCACGAAGTGAACGCGGGGCAGGCGCTGCTCTGCTGGAGCGCAGCCAACTAAAAGACAGGCGAGGCCAATGCGCCACGCCGAAAAGGGATGTTCGTACAACTTATTTGGTATCTTGTATCTTTGTGTCCTGTGCCCCAAAATACCCATATCCGCTGGAGGCCGCCAGTCAGTTGAGGGCGCGTCGGCCGGGAAAGGCGGACTAAGACGCGATAGAAAAGGGGACATTTTGCTTGGTTGTGACAAAGGTCCGCAACGGAGTTATGGGCTGGGCCTGCTGGGAGCCGGGTTGATGCTTGGTGGTTATTGGCTGATCTGGGGGTCGGTTGCTGGGTTTGTCAACTCCATTGACCACGGCGAGCAGATCTTTGGCGATTTTCGGCGCTTCTACTATCCGATGGGCGAGGTGCTTTTTGCCGAAAAGTGGCCGGTTCGGGGGTACTACTATACCTCGTTTTTTGCATTGGGGCTGAGCCTCATGGCACTCTTGCCGCTAGCGGCGGCGACTGTTTTGTGGGGGCTTTTGCAGGTGGGGTGGGCGGCAGTGTTCTGCTACGTATCTGGCCGCTATGTGCTCGGACTCTCCGCTCGGGGCCTGCTGGTTTATTCGTTGTTGTTGCTGGCTTCCTTTCCCTTGTTGCACAATTTCAAGTGGGGGCAGGTCAGTGTGTTGGTGACGCTTGGCATTTCATCGGCGTTTGCGCTGCACCAGCAGGGTCGAAGCGCACTGGGAGGGATAGTCTTGGCGCTGGTTACCTGTATCAAGTACTATCCCGTCGCGTTTGTCGTTTATTTTTTTGTCCGCCGCGACGGGCGTTTCCTCGCAGCTTTCGGAATTGGCTTGTTGGGGTTTTACTGCCTGCTGCCAGCCGCGTTGTTGGGGCCTGTGGATTGGTGGTACTTCGAGCGAGCAACCGCACAATCGCTGCCGGAGACGGCACGGCTCCTCAGCGATTTTAATACCCAGTATTTTGTCCATGTACTCAACCGCTGGGGGCAGCTGCTGGGGTATCGCCTTTTGGAATCAACGCTCAATGTGCTACGGCTCGCAGGGGTACTGGTCTTTTGTGCCAACAGCGTCGTGATGTGGTGGTTACACAAGCGAAAAATCACTCATAGGGTGCCCCTATCGGCCGCGGCGCTCTTTATCGCCTTGCCGTTTGTGGTGCAGACCTCGTGGCCCCACTACTTCGTCTTTTTGCCCTTTTGCCAAGCGTCCTTGTGGGTGGTGCTCAGTGACGCCCGGGTGCATTGGCTGTGGCGGGTGCCAGTTGTGTGCTCGGCGGTGCTGGCGAGTGGGTATTGCTTTGCCTTGTTCCCAAGCTGGCGGTTGTACAACGGGGTGGGTGCGTTGTGGCTAGCCGATGCGGCCTTGTTGTGCTCGCTCTACGGCTTGGTCCTACGGCGAAGGCCGCACGAATGACTCGCCTGTTGCTGCTACTGGTAGCCTATGCTGCTTGCGAGCCTGCTCCGCCCGTCCTTCCTGGTCCTTTTCGGGTGGCCCAAGACGCCGGACTTGACTTCGCTTATACTAGCGGCGCGGCGGGCGATTACTTTCTTATTGAGACCATGGGCGCTGGCGGGGCCTTTCTCGACTACGACCAAGATGGCTGGCTCGACATCTACTTGGTGGATGGGTTCGACTTGTCGCATCTGCGCGGCCAGTACCCACCGATCAACCTCAGCTACCGCGACGAGACCCACTACTGGGTGGAAAAGGACTACCGGCCCAGCCTGAGTTTCAAGGGCCTAGTTGACGAAAGTGCCTACCAAGTTGCCCCGGCCACCACTCATCCACCCAAGAGAAATAGACTCTACCGCAACGAGGGAGACGGGACGTTTTGCGAGGTAGAAGGTGCGGCCGGGGCGGACGATACCGGCTATGGCATGGGCGTGGCTGTCGGCGACTTTGATGCGGATGGCGACCCAGACCTCTACGTCACCAACTACGGCCCCAATGTCCTTTATCGCAACGACGGGGGCGCGTTTGTCGATGTTACCGAAAAAGCCGGCGTGGGGGATCCGCGCTGGAGCACCAGTGCCCTGTTCTTCGACTGCGATAACGACGGTGACCTCGACCTTTACGCGGCTAATTACCTCGACTTTTATCCGGCCAACAACCGCGTTTGCGGCGGCACCATTACCCCTAAGCGCCGACGCCAAGAGTTGCTGAAAATTCCCTTCGCACTACGCACCTATTGCAGCCCGCGCCGCTACAATGGCGTCCCGGATGTGCTCTACCGCAACGATGGCACTACCTTTGTCGATGTCACGGAACAGGCGGGGCTCTTCAACCGCTTTGGCAAGGGCTTGGGGGTGCTGGCCAGCGACTTTGATGCGGATGGCGATACGGATCTCTACGTGGCCAATGACGGGGTCCGCAATGCGCTCTACCGCAACGACAGCGGCACCTTCGTCGACATCGCGCTCTCCGCTGGGGCCGCGTACAATGGCAACGGCCGAGCCGAGGCCGGCATGGGCGTGGCTGCTGGCGACGTTGACGCGGATGGCGACCCAGATATTTTTGTCACCAACTTCTCGCGCGAAAGCAATACGTTCTACCGCAACGACGGAGCCCACCGCTTCACCGATAGCGGAGCGGCTATCGGCCTCGCCGACCCGAGTCTGCGACCCTTGGGTTTTGGTACCCTGTTTTTCGACGCGGACAACGACGGTGACCTCGATCTCTACGTCGCCAACGGGCATGTCATGGACCGGATTCAGCTCCTCGAAGAAGATCTCCGCTACGCCCAACCCGACCAGCTTTTCGCCAACAGTGGCGGCCAGTTCCACGACGTGTCAGCGGCGGCCGGCCCAGCCTTTTCTCGGGCCGCGGTCTCGCGTGGCGCGGCGTATGGCGACTACGACGCCGATGGCGACCTCGATTTGTTAGTCACTCACTCCAGCGGTCCAGTGGTCCTCTACCGCAACGACCTACCACCTCGTTCTCATTGGCTCTTGGTGGAAGGCCTAGTGACCGGTACCCGCGTCCGCCTGCTGTGCGATGACCACCAGCAGACGCGGACCGTCTCTGCTGGCGGCAGCTACCTATCGGTCAACGATCCACGCCTCCACTTTGGCTTGGGGGGGTGCGCCCGCATTGAGCATCTCGAAATTCGCTGGCCGGATGGTGCGCGGACCGACCACTACGACTTGGCCGTCGACCAAGTACTCCGCAGCGGACGATGAACCAGCGCGAACGCCTGCTCTACGCCTTGCTCCTGCTGTTGGCTGGTGCCGTGCTCTGCTATGGCTGGAAACTGTATTGGTTTCTCACCGACGATGCCTACATTTCCTTTCGCTACATAAGCAACTGGACCTTGGGTTACGGTCCGGTGTGGAACCCGCCCCCGTTTCGCCCAGTTGAGGGCTACACCAATTTTCTCTGGCTCGTCTTGCTCTATGGGGTCTGGCAGGTCTTAGGCGTCGCCCCTCCCGAGGCGGCCAATTACCTCACCCTGTGCTTTGCCCTATGCTCGCTGTGCATTGCTTCGCAGATGCTGCTGCGCGTGCCTTGGTCGCCCAAGCTGCGTCCCTATCGTTTAGCCTTCCTCGCCCTCTTGCTGCTCGCAGTGACCACCAACCGCACTTTCTTGGCTTGGAGCAGCTCGGGCTTGGAAACAGCGCTGTTTGGTTGCTTGGTCCTCGCTTGGACCTATGCCTGCGCTTTTGTTGCTCCTAGCCACCAGAGATGGCCTTTAGCTATTTCCTCCTCGGTCACCGGTATCTATTTGACGCGCCCCGATGGCCTGCTTTTCCTCGGTGCCACTGCTGTCGCGCTCTTGTGGGCTTGGCGCACCGGCTGCTATCCCGCTCGGCGACTCGCCCATGCTCTGCCCTTGCTGGCCGCGCCGCTGCATCTGCTCTGGCGTCAGAGCTTCTACGGCGAATGGCTGCCCAATACCTACTATGCCAAAGCCGTCGGGGCTTGGCCGGCCAGTGGCCTCCGCTACGCGCTCTCTTTTATTCTCGAATACGCCCTATGGATGTGGGGACTGCTTTTGGTCTATGTGCTATGGAAAAAGAGGGGAGCACTCAGGCCATCTTGGAACGGGCTGCTCGCCGTGCTCGCACTTTGTGGACACGTTGCGTATTACACATTTTTCCACGGTGGCGACCACTTTGAGTACCGGATTTACGCGCACTTGGTGCCTTTGTGCTACCTCGCCTTTGCGTGGTGCCTAAACGCCGTGGGGATCCAACCGAAAAAAGCGCTTGCGGCCCTCGGCCTCTCGGTTGTCCTCTCCTGGCCGATTCCTTGGATCCATTGGTCCCAGACCCACCACATCGCCAGCCGCGGCCAGACCTTACAACTCAAAGTGCCCGTGGCCCCTCACTTTTTCGCCCCGATCCGCTGGTACGCGGCTGCTTTTGACGATCTGCAATACTGGCTCATTGATCGTTTTGTCTGCATCCGCCACCAAGAACATAAAGCCAACGCGCAATTCCTTGCCGAGATGTTCCCTCCTCGTACTCAGGGTCAGTTTCTACCCGCGGTCGACTATCCGGTTTTTTTCTTTCCCGCCATCGGCATCCCGGCTTGGCACCTGCCTCACATCAACATCCTCGACGTTCACGGCCTCAACGACTACGTCATCGCCCGCACTTCCCCCGAGCCGACAGCCAAGCGCATAATGGCCCACGAGCGCACGCCGCCGGCTGGTTATGTAGAGTGCTTCCAGCCCAATGTCCGCCTCGTCGCCCCCGGGCAAGTTAAGGTGTTCCCCCGCGCACTCTCAGCCGACCAAATTGCCGACTGCGAGACCCGATGGGCGGCGTCTCTTACTGCCCGTTAGGCTGGCGAGCCGTCCCCTCATTCTCCTTCAAACAACCCCTCCTCCACCGGCATCAGCTCGAAGTCGCCGATAAATTCTCCGCTACAGTACATTTTCGGGTGTTGCGTCAGGGCCCAAAAGGCATCAAAGGTGTCTTCTTTGGTGTCCGCGTCGAGGAAGGACCAGCCGAGGCCGATGATCGCGCCTTCTTGCAGCGAGTGGCGGCGGCTCAGATGCGGCCCTTCCGGGTGCAGGTCGTCGAAGGGCGTTAGATAGCATTCGTAGAGGACGGTGCCCGGGGAGAGGTGCTCAACCGCGCCCTGCCACCCCACGGCCGAATAGCGTTCCTCTTTGGTCCACAGGGCTTTGCCCCACAGCCAGTGCCAGTAGTGGCCGTTGAGCGGCGGGATGTAGAGGTGGTAGTTTTGGGTATAGGCGCTGCGGTGGCGCAATTCCACGTGGGGCGCTTCTGTTTGATCGGCGAAGTGAATGACCTTGTCGCCGGCGTGGTCGGCGTCGATGACGATTTCCCAGATGTCCGCGCCGTGGACGTGGGCACCGGTCAGGCGGCTGTGGGGGGTGTCGAGCGAGTCGGTGATGTCCTTGTGGAAGCGCCAGATGTCGTCGTACACCTCGGCCATGAAGTACAGGCGGTTGTGGGTTTTGTTCCAGCCGACAGCCGAGCGGCGCACGTGGAAATCCGTGGTGTCGGGCGCACCGCGCTCGCGGTGCAGCTCCGCGTATTGGGTGTAGTCGTAGAAGTACTCGGCGGGCACTTTGGCCCAGTCGGCGGCATGGCCGTCCATGTGCGGGACGTGGTCGTCGGGGAACTGGAAGACCTTGAAGGTGGTGTCTGCGGGGTAGTGGGCGAGGGCGGGCAGGGCCAGCAACAAAACGCCGACAGCAGCAATTAGATACATGATGATAGGGCTCCTTTTTGGACGGCAAGGTAGGCTAGGGTATAGGGTGCTCCTACCTTTTGGGTTGACGGCAAAGTAGGCCAAAGAAGACATTGGCTCAAGGGGGGTGGGGATGGTTATATTGCAAAACCAGAAAGGAGAGTCTGCATGCGCCTACTACTAATTTGGGTCGTCGCGCTCGTTGCCGCCGGGTGCGGCGAATCGGGCGACGAGCCCATGGAGAAAAGAATCGTCTGGTACGCCCTGATGGTTCACCCCTATGTCGAAGAGGTGCAAAAAGGGGTGATCGGCTATGAGCGCGACAGCGGGATCAAGATCAAGCGCCAGATCGGCCAAAACTGGACCCAAGACAATGAAAACGCCAACGTTGAGCCGCTGGCCGCCCAGGGCTACAAAGGCTTCTCGCTCTACCCGGCCGACGCCAGTGCCGCCAATGGACTGTACGAGGAATTGGTGCAAAACGGGGCCTATGTCGTCAGCTATGGAGCGCCGACGACCCTGCCGACGCCGGCTTCGTTTTGCGTGGCGACCGACGTCCGGCAGGCGGCACTGGAGGCGACCGAGGCGCTGATCGGCTTTATGGGCGGCAAGGGCCATATCCTCAACGTGCTGGAGCTGGTCGAAGACCCCAACACCATTCTGCGCAAAGAAGGCGTCGAGGCGGCGGTGGCCCAATACCCGGAGGTCCAGATCGTGCAAGAAATCGCCGGCATGGAGTCGATTGAGACTAGCACCGCCAAAATCCAAGACGCGCTCTCGGCGCGGATCGAGGAGATCGACGGCGTGATTTGCACGGGGTACACCCCGACCGTGGCCGCGGCGACCATTCTGTCCGAGTGGAACCAAGCCCCGGGTAACAAGCGCATCCACTTCGTGGGCATTGACACGGACCCAGTGGTGCTCAACGCGATCCGCCGAGGGGCCATCGACGCGACCGTCTCGCAAAACCCCTACGGCCACGGCTACATCACGTGCGCCCTGTTGAGCTATTTGCTCGATGGCTGGCAGGCCAATCCCGACCACTACTTCGTCAACTCGGGCACGGTGCTGGTGACCAAGGACAACGTCGATACCTTTGAGGGCGAAGTCAGGGCCATCACCGCGCGGATTATGGGCGAGTTGGAGACCAAATACCTCAGCCCGCCCCGCTGATTCGTGCTCGAACTGCAATCCATTAGCAAGCACTTCCCGGGCGTCCAAGCCCTAGACGACGTCTCGCTCTCGTTCCAGCCGGGCCAGATCCACGCCCTAGTCGGGGAAAACGGCGCTGGCAAGAGCACTCTGCTCAAAATTGTCACCGGAATATACCAGCCCGACGCCGGGCAGATGCGCTTCAACGGTGCGCCGCTGCGCGTCCGCAACTGTCGCGACTGCCTCAACCGCGGCATTGGCTTGGTCCACCAGGAAATCCAGGTAGTAGCCGAGGCCAGCGTGGCCGAGAACATCATGCTCGACAAGTTAGACGCCTTCAGCCGGTGGGGTCGCCTAGACTGGCCGCGGCTCGACGACCAAGCGCGGGCTGCGATGGCGCGGGTTGGGCTGGACATGGACCCGCAAGCACCCATTGGCGATTTAAGCGCGGCGCACAAGCAGCTCGTGCAGATCGCTCGGGTGCTGTCGGCCGAGGCGCGGGTCCTGCTATTAGACGAGCCAACGTCGTCGCTTACTGAGCACGAAGCGGCCCGGCTCTTTGGCATTTTGCGCCAGTTGCAGGAGGCGGGCGTGGCCATCGTCTTTGTCTCGCACAAGTTCGACGAGGTCTATCAGATCGCCGACCAAGTCAGCGTGTTGCGGGACGGGCGACACGTGGGCACGAGGGAATTGGCCGGGCTGCCGCGCGCCGAACTGATCGAGATGATGATCGGCCGGCCGGCCGCGACAGCTTCGTTTGGCGCGCCGGCCGTGGACCGGGCGCGGGCGGTGCTCAGGGTTGAGGGGCTGTACGCGCCGGGCCGAGCGCACGGAGTGAGCTTTTCGCTCTACGCCGGCGAGATTTTGGGGTTGTACGGCTTGGTGGGGGCCGGGCGCACCGAGTTGGCGCGGCTGTTGGTTGGAGCCGAGCAGGCCGAGCGCGGTGCCGTCTATATCCACGGAGAAAAAGCGCGGATCGGCTCGGTGGCCGACAGCCTGTACAAATACCGCATGGGCTACGTAACCGAAAACCGCAAAGAAGAGGGCCTGCTGCTGGATTCAGCCGTGCGCACCAATCTCGGCATTGCGATATGGGAGCGGATCGTCGGCAAGTTCACCCGCCGGATCGACGACCGGGCCGAGACTAAAGCCGCGCAGGCCATGGTCGCGGCGCTGGATATCCGCACTACCGGGCTAGAGCAGGAGGTAGCTCACCTCAGCGGTGGCAATCAGCAGAAAGTTAGCTTGGGCAAGTGGCTGGCGGCCGAGTGCGATATCCTGATCGTGGATGAGCCGACCGTCGGGGTGGATATCCAAGCCAAGGCACAGATCCACCGCTTGCTCTGGGACTTGGCGGCCAAAGAAGGCAAGGCCATCATTTTGATTTCGTCGGACATGCCGGAGATCATCGGCTTGGCTGGGCGGATCCTCGTCTTTAAGGAAAAGCAGATCGTCCACGAGATCGCCGAGATCCACGAGCGGGGGTTGAGCTACGACGCGATAAGCCGCCGCATCGGCCGCCATCTGAACTGAGCCAATGGGAAGTTCTCTGGGGCGAGCAAACATCCTCGAAAACCAGAGAAGCCGTCTTGACCGGCGAATCCCTTTTCTGTTTTATTCCAACCCCCAAAACAGATAGATATAGATATAGAATTGAGGATGTGATTATGCCCGACGAAAAGGTACAGAGTACGGAAAACCGCCGAGATACCCAGTGGAGTCGTTTGATTGAGGACATGCATCAGTGGCCTTGGGATGCTCCAGAATGGGAAAGCGTTCAAGTTCGAGGATTCATAGACCAAGTCCAGCTCATAGCCGAGCAGAAGTGCCAAGAACGAGAAGAGGCGGGGCGGCTCCAAATCCAGCAGGTCCTCGATCAATTGCGGGAGGAGCACGAGGCGACTCTCGTCAATTACTTTCTTTGCTCAGGCCTAGCCACGTGGGAAGCGGCTAGCTGTCCCATTGACCGAATTGACGAGCAGCTAAAGAAGACGCAAGACCTACTGACGCAACTGAATCAACGCCAAATCATCTACCAACAGATTCCACAAAATTACTTGGAAGGCCGCAAGAAATGGGCGGAATTGGAGTCCGTAGAGCGTCGTATCCGCAGCTTGGTGGAGCAACTCGACCAAGATTTATCCGCCGCCCTCCCCGAGTCCCCTCCTTTGGATGGTGTTGCCAAAGAGGATGATCCGCCGCCCCCGCAGCCGCCTAGCCCTGTCCAAGGCCCTTTGGATGATCTCCCTGCTTCCGAGCAAGGCCCAAAAGCCGAAGAAGACGCGGACTCATCCGAAAAGGTGTTGCAACAGGAAGCCAGTCTTAAAGAAGAAGGCGAGCTAGCACCCCCACCTGCACCTCAGTTCCCCGATGAGAAGCCCCTGTCTTTGCGCCCGGCTCAAGAGGTAGCAGTTGTGTTGCAAGAAGACCAATCGGATGAACACTGGGAATCGCTGGGATGGAGCTTGTTAGCTGAAGATGACTTGGCCGGGGCCTACTGGCTGGCTCGTTCTCTGGAAGCAGCGGGTCGCGACGTAGCGATCGCCCCGGAATTGCTCGCCGTGCTTCAGGGTTCGCGCTGGTTGGAGAACGATACCGACAGCTTGGTCTCCGATATCCGGCAGATTGTTTCGGAGTGGGAGCGCCAAGGTACTACTTCTGAGCGGCGGCTGAGTTTGGCCGCGGCTTTGCGCCCCAGCTTGGTTGCCCAGCACACCGGTTTAGTTAGCTGGCTTCCGCAAAGGGAAGAAGTCGATTCCGTGCTGGGTGCGCTAGCCGAGGCTATTCGCACTTTTGCGTCAGCGGGTCACCCCTTACGGGCCGAAGACATGCAGTCCGTAGAAGGCAGGGAAACTCACGAGGAGCAAATTAGAGAGATAGGTGAGCAGGCTCGTCTCTTCTTGGAAAACAATCGAGCTAACAAGAAGTTGAAGGTTAAGCGAGCCACCGATGTGTTGCATCGCTTGGTGCTTCAAGAAGGGGATTTACACCTTCTTCTTACTCCGATAAGCGAAAATAAGGCCGACCAAGTCGCCCAAGTCCAGCAGCGCATGAAAGATTTCGGGGAGCGCAGGCAGATTAAACGTTGCCTCCACCAGATTGACCAAGACCTAGCTGGGGCCAAAAAACGCAAAATCACAGGAGATCCCATCAATCAGTTGGTGCGGAGTGTCGAAGAAGCGGTCGGTCTGGCTCGACGGTGGTGTTCCCTGATAGCTCAGGAAAAGACTGAACACCAGAAGGGCGACTGGCGGGGCGAGCGCGTGGAAGCCCTACGCTGTCTAGTACAAGATGTCCTCCCCGACATCAATGACGAACTCAAGCGAATGCAGGCGCCGGAGCAACCGCAAGAAGAAGTCGCTTTGGGCCGTGTTCTACAGCGATCCATAGGCCAAGTAGCAGGTATGCTCGGCCTAGAGGAGCAAGCCGGTATTGAAGTCCCTGAAACATGGATGAAGCGCGGAAGCAGTTCACTCGAAGGGGCTTTATCGCGCCGCCTGTTGTATCTCCCCGAAATCTCTCTCGACGAAGATGGCTTGCCTGAAAAGGATCAAGAGGCTGCTATTGCTGGGTATTTGCGTCAGTCTTTGGCTGAAAAACGCTTCCTTCCTATGGCTTGGGATATGCGGATTGAAGGACAGGATTTTCGTTTTACCGATGTATTGCGGGATGTATTGGAGAATGATGCGGATCGCCAACGGCTTGAAGAGCGAAACGACGAGGAGCTCAAAAGTGCTCAAGCGGTGCTAAAGGACACTGTCAACAAGGTGGAAGGTGCTATTGAAAAGGGACTCGTGGACGGCCTGATTGCAGAAGAAGAACGCGCCGCTCTCAACGCTGAATTGCCGAGAGCTGAAGACGCTTTGTACTTCCCACCCTTGTTGCAGCAATTAAGTGATATTGAAAAGCGATTGAACCAAAGGCTCGAAGAACGTTTACAAGAGTTGGAGGTTCAATGGAAGGAAATGAGGCAGGGCTTGGAGCAGAGTATCCAAGCCGACCTAACAACCGCGGCGGCATCTATTGAAAGTGCTTTTGTGCACCGCGATACCAGGGTTATAGAAGAAAGCCTAGCCCACTTGCGCGAAATTCGCGACGGTGAGCGCGAATGGCAGGACGAGTGGTTTATCCGGCCCGACAAGCCCGACATCTTCAAGAAGTTCCAAGAGGCTTGTCCGCGCATTGAAGAAACACTTAGCAGTTTGCGTAATGTCGCACAACTAGCCGAGGTGATTGAACAAGGCCAAACTTGGGCAGACATGGAGTTTGGCGAATTGCCCCAAGAATGCCGGGAGGAGGCAGCTAAAGCTCTGCACTCTTGGCACCAGCTAAAACGCGGACAACAAAATAAAAACCAAAGGCATATCCAAGTTCTTTTGCAGTACTTGGGTTTCCGCCCGTTGGAAGGAAAACCGGCCGTGAGCGTAGGCGTGAAAAAGCGCGATCAAGATTGGCTCTACTGCCAAGTGGATGCTTCGGCCAGTGGCCTAGCACGACCCATCCCGCAGTTGGGATCGCAAGCCAGCGGCTGCTACAATGTGGTGTGTTTTTGGACACGACCTAGGGCCGCCTCTATTGAAGCGTTTTTGCGCGAATTGGGATTGGATACTAAGACGGTCATTATTTTTTTTCTTGGACGATTGACTGATCGACAGCGATGCGACATAGCTGCACAGGCCAGAAAACGGGAATTAGCGCTGGTCGTGCTAGATGAAATTTTGCTGGTATTTTTGGCTAGGCTTGACGATACTCGCCTGCCAACCTTCCTGCGTTGTAGCCTGCCCTATGCTGCCCTCAATCCCTATACGCCGTTCCAACCGGGAAATGTACCACCCGAAATGTACTACGGCCGCGATAAGATGATCCGTCAGCTAAGGGAGGGGTCTTGCATAGTGTTCGGCGGGAGACAGTTGGGCAAATCTTCCCTGTTGCGCCAAGTGGAACGCGAATTTCACCAACCTGAGCGCGAGCAATACGCTTGGGTTGAAGACATCAAGCTCGTAGGAGATGTACTTACAGGCGAGCCGCCGGCTCGGCTGTGGATCAAGTTGCGCGATGGCTTTAAGAATCATTCGCTAATAAGAGCCACAGAGGCGAACCAGCCTGAAAGAATCAGACAATACATCGAGAAGGCGATGGCGGAGTCTCCTCAACGGCGAGTTCTGGTTCTATTTGACGAAGCCGATCACTTTCTCTCCGCTGATGCCAAGAACGGCTTCCAAGTGGTTGAGGGCTTGCGGAACTTGATGTCGAATACCCAAGGGTACTTCATGGTAGTTTTTGCTGGTCTGCACGATGTCCAGCGTTTTAACAATATCGCCAACCAGCCTCTGGCCCACTTTGGTCGAACTGTGCTGGTAGGGCCGCTCGAGGCTGGGCCAGCTCAGCAGTTGGTGCAAGAACCGCTAGAGATACTGGGCTATCGGTTCGCCGATGAGACCACGGCACTCAAAGTTCTGTCCTACACTAATTATCACCCGGGTTTGATACAGTTCTTCTGCCACGAACTCGTCAATCGGCTGCAAGACAAAAGGTATTTATCGGGACCGCCCTATAAAGTGCTAGCAGACGATGTGGAGGCGGTATATCGCATCCCTAGAGTGCGGCAGGTCATTCGCGAACGACTGGACTGGACTTTGGCCCTAGATGCTCGATACCAGTGCATCGCTTGGGCCATGATCTATGCCCAGAAAGAGACACGCGATAGCTATGTCCGTTCATTTAGCGCGGCCGAACTTCTCGAACTGGTGCAAGATTGGTGGTCTCAAGGCTTTGAGAAATGCGATAGCCAAATTTTCGAGGTATTGCTAGAAGAAATGGTTGGTCTGGGTATATTGATACGCAATTTAGATCAATATCTGCTCCGCAGTCCCAATCTGGTTCGCCTCATGGGTACCGTAGAGGATATAGAGTACCGTTTGCTAGAGCTAGCTGAAAAATTTCCGCCGTCCCAACGTCGCCCTGAAAGTCAGCACGTGTTGCTAGATTCCCAGAGCCGCCTATATAGTCCCTTGACGTTGTCGCAGGAAAGCGATTTGCAAAAAAGTGGGGAGTCGGGTGTGACGTTAGTCTTTGGCACTCCAGTATTGGGGCAGGATGTGTTGGACCGGGCCTTAAAGCGCATAGGCGGGCGTAAGATTCCCAACCAAGAATTGACTAAAGTGGAACAAACCTGTAGGTGGTTGGATGACTACGCTCGGCAACCCCGAGGGGCCGACCAGTCCTTGGCGTATGGTCAACTCAAGGGCACAGGAGGTAACATGGCCCAGTGCGTCTGGCGTGTATGGAATATGTGTGAAACCGTTAAGAAAGGACGAAGACGGCCTCTAAAAGTGGTTTTTATTCTTAATCCCGCGGCCACTCGGTCTTGGCTAAAGGTGGCTGCGGACCAGCGCACAGATCGAGAAAATAAGGCGGGTCTCGTTTATCTGCATCGTTGGGACGAAGTGGGCATTCAGCAGCGGTTGAGCCAAGCCGAGAAGCTGGATTCGCCCGAAGTCTGCCAGAAAGTCTTGGAAGCTACAGGGGGATGGTCCGTCTTGCTGGACGCTCTTTTGCAGCAGTGTGGCGACCATACCGATCCGCGACCTTATGCAGATACCTTGATCGAGGAGATGGGGTCTGAGTTGTTGCATCAGATTGGATTGGATGAGCGGGAGTCGCGCGTATTGCGGAAGTTGGCGGCACTCGGCACCGTCCAAGATACGGATGAAGATTTAGAGACGTTGATAAGTTTTATTAATGAAGACATTCCCACAGATGACGATTCTCTTGCGCTAGATGACTGTAGGCTGACGGTAGAGTTTTTGCACCGACTGCAATGCCTTGAAAAGAAGAACGGGGAATACTGCGTGGAGTCCGTCTTGAGTCGAGTAATTAACCCTCTATGAGCTTGGGACTGACCACTTCCCTCATGCAGATGCCCACGGTCCGACAATTGCTCGGCCTTATGCTGCGCGACCTGCGCACTGGCCGCAGTGTGTTGGGCTTGCTACCCGAAGGAGTTGACGCCAGTCTGCTGCGGTCGGTTTTATGGGATGGTCTGGAGCACTTGCATCTGCATATTCAAGAGGTCGCCATAGCGAATTTAGACGCCCAAATGCCAGTAGCTGCTTTGGGCCAAGCGATGGGAGTGGATTGGGGTGCTCCCACTGCGGGGCGCACGGTAAGGAATTTCTTAAAACAAGCGGATTTGCCTGAAGTATTGTTCCTCGAGGGCTTTGATGAACTGGCTGAAGAAGGCGGAGTTCAGTGGTTGCGATTTATGGAGAGGTGGGCGCGAGAGTGCCAAGGTGGGGACTATGCTGACACGAGTCCTCCGGCACTATGTCTGCTGGCTGAAGCAGCAAAAGTGCCTTACCCACTTTCCTCAACAAATGTCTTGTTGTCCATTCACGTCTGGCGGGGTATCCCCACTACTGCGGAAGTGCGGTTGTTGTGCCAAGTAGTCGGCGAGCAGGATACTACTCCTTTAAGCCGTTGGAAAGAGCATACGATTCCATCTATTGCGGGTTCTGACTTGGAGTTGGCCGATTATTTGTGGGAAGAAGACTATTGCGATGGAGAGGAATTGGTCGCTGTACTGCAGGCTTTTGCTGAGAGGCGCGGCTGGAATCAGGACGAGTTGCATAGACTTCCTTGGGAGGCGACGTATTGGACAGATGACTGGCCGTTGTCGCCTCATTTATACAGGGCTTGGGCCCGGGGGCTAGTGCATTGGACTCCAGAGCACGGTGTAGAACGCCACAGCGCGGTCTTGGCTCTACTGGATCAACAAGAAGCCTTAGATCATCGCCTGTGGCGCGGTCAGGCCGAATTTCTCTTGGCCCAAACTAACCAAATACGACTGGCTTTATGCGCTCACCTCAACGAAGCCTATGGACCGGCTTGGCCCTATAAGTGGCAAAAACCGGAGACAGATATAGAATGTCAGGAGGTACAAAGTACGCCCTTTGCCTGTCAGTGGGGGCATCTGAAATTTTTGCTGCAAAACTGCGCGGAACTGCATAGAGAACGACGGTGGTATTCCCTAGTGGAATGCTCGTGGCGCATTCGCACGGCATTGGCTCACTATCGCTCTATATCTCTGAAAGAATACGAAAAGTTCTGCTGGGAACTAAAGCGCAGTCATCAGGGCGGCCTGAGGATCGTTTGGTGATCATCGGCCGCCATCTGAACTGACTATGGAACGCCTACGCAAACTCATGCGGCACAACGACGCCGGAATCGCCTTGTCCGCGGGGTTGCTGTTTGTGGGATGTGCGCTCAGCTCGGAGAGCTTTCTGTCGGCGTACAACCTCTTCAATATCTCGCGGGTCGTTGCGTTTTCGGTGTTGGTGGCGCTGGCGCAGGCGGTGGTGCTGGTCGCCGGGGGGATGAACCTATCCGTGGGGGCCATCGGCGGCTTGGCGACCATCACCACTGGATACTGCATCCAAGTGTTGGGCCTGCCGGGGTGGTTAGCGGCGCTGGTGGCACTGGGGATCGGGGGCGCGGCCGGGTGGGTCAACGGGGTCGTCATCACGCGGTTGCAGATCAATTCCTTTATCGCCACGCTGGCTACGCTTTTTGTCTTTACAGGGCTGGTGCATGGGTTTTCCGAAGGCTACGCCTACACGGACATCCCGCGGGAATTCACGTTTTTGGGGCGGCAGAAGTTTTTGGGGCTGTCGAATTTGTTCTGGACGATGGGGCTGGTGCTGCTGGCGACTCACTACGCATTCCGGCACACGGTCTTTGGGCGGCGGCTGTTGGCGACCGGGGGGAATCAGGAGGCCGCTAGGTTGGCCGGGATCCATACCGAGCGGATGATTTTGCTATCGCACGTGCTGTCGGGCGGCGTGGGTGCGCTGGCTGCGGTGTTGTGGGTGTCGCGGATGGGCTCGGCGCAACCGGCGACGGGCAAGGATTGGCTGATAACCAGCTTTGCGGTGGCTATTGTCGGCGGGACTGGGCTGGCCGGCGGGCGCATCTCGGCACTGGGCCTGCTGCTGGGGGCGGTTATCATCGTCCTCATCAAGAACGGCTTGGTGATGCTGGAGGCCAATGTGTACTACGAGCAGGCGTTTCTGGGGTCGATCATCCTGTTGGCCGTGGTAGTGAGTCGGGTGCGGGAGCTGTACGGTGGGCGGGGCGGAGCGTGAGGGTTGTGAATTGGCCCCACCTCACTTAGGCTGAATCCACTTGGAAGGGTAAAGGAGTGCCATGAAGGTCCTCATCACCGGCGGTACCGGCTATATCGGCAGTCATGCAGCGGTTGAATTGTTGAAGGCCGGCAACGACGTAGTACTGTTTGACAACTTCTCAACCAGCACGTCGCAGGTCGCCGCCGCCATTGGGGCCATTGCCGACCGCGAGACCCCGCTCATCGTCGGCGATGTCCGCGACCTTGGCGCGTTGAACGCGGCGTTTGAAACGGACGCCTTCGATGCTGTCTTGCACCTCGCCGGTGCCAAGGCGGTCGGCGAGTCGGTCGCGTTTCCCCTTGCGTACTACGACAACAACGTCTGCGGTACCGTGCGCCTGCTCGAATGCATGGCGGCGCACGACGTCAAAACCCTCGTTTTTAGCTCGTCAGCGACCGTGTACGGGGTCCCGGAGAGGATGCCCATTGGTGAGGATAGCCGGCTGGCACCGACCAATCCCTACGGACGCAGCAAGCTGATCGTCGAGAACATGCTCAAAGACCTGCATCGCGCCGACGGGTGCTGGCGCATCTCAATTTTGCGCTACTTCAATCCGGTGGGGGGCCACGCCAGTGGCCAACTCGGCGAGGACCCATGCGGAGTCTCCAGTAATTTGATGCCGTGTATTGGGCAGGTAGCCCTAGGGCGGCAACCGCATTTAGCCATCTTTGGCGACGACTATCCCACGCCAGACGGGACCTGCATACGCGACTACATCCACGTGGTCGATCTGGCCAAGGGGCACCTGCAAGCGCTGGCATTCCTCGCCGCCGGTCCCAAGCTGGCTATCCACAATCTCGGCACCGGAGTGGGGTATAGCGTAAGAGAGGTCGTCCGCGCCTTTGAGGCCGCGTCGGGACGCCCCATCCCTTGCAAGGTTGTAGGGCGACGCCCCGGCGATATTGCCGCGTGCTATGCGGACCCGTCGCGGGCTTGGGAGGAACTGGGGTGGAAGGCCGCATTCGGGCTCGAACAAATGTGCCAAGACGCTTGGCATTCTCTATGCGGCCAGAATTTTGGTGGGGCCAGCGCGTCGCACAAATTTGGACGCCCGCCGACTGCAAAAACATAGGATCACATACATATTTTGCACATGTTAAACACTTGGAGTGGTCCAATGATCTTCGGCAAAGAATTGTTGCAACAGGCTCAATGCCCTGAGTGGATGTCACTCGGACAGGCTTTTCTCCAGTGCTTGCGCGATCCAGCTATTCAGGCTTAGGCCGCTCTCCGCCGCCGAGTGCGCAACGCGCTTATGTAAGTCTGGTCCGAGCCGCACGTTGAGCTTGCGGCTCGATGCCGTCTTCCTCACAGGACTTGAGATATTCGTCGATGGAGCGGTGGAACTCGCGCCGAATCCCCTCGACGTCGGTTGCTTCAAAGGTGGCAATCGGATAAGCACCGCTGTTGACGACCCGTCCGTGAAGGCGGCCCACGGAATCGTCGAATTCGACCTCGGCGGTGTATCCCTTGTAGTTCATCATGGCTTGACTCCTACGGCTTTGAGGAACGCGGCGATGTCGCGCACCGTGAGGTCCATCACATCCTGTTCGGACGCTGGGACGAGGATGAGTTCGCCCAGATTCAGCAGAAGATCGATTCCGAAATGCGAGATATCCCTCAGAGACGGATGGCGACCAAGGACAACGACATACGCGCTATCGTCTCGTGTCTGTTGACTTGTGATCCCTATAGGGTCGTGCTTTTCGGCTCCTATGCCTTGGGGACGGAGGGGATGGGCAGCGATATTGATCTATTGGTCATCCTCGATTCTGAGGTCATCTCACAGACCTATCAGGAAAGAATGAAAAGAAGGCTTACAGTGAGGGACAGTATCCAAGAGATCAATAAACAGATTCCTATTGACCTCATCGTCTATACTAAAGCCGAGTACGAACTTCTGCAGAGGCATGGCACTTCTTTTTTGAACGAGATAGAACGTTTAGGGAAGACGTTGTATGAAAAGGCAAGCTAAGGCGTGGCTGGATTCGGCTCGCGATGACTTGGGGGTTGTAGAAGAAATCATCAACCGCGACGACCTGACGCACATGGTTGCCTTCCACTGCCAGCAGGCGGTCGAGAAATCGTTCAAAGCTGTTCTCGAAGAGTACGAGCAAACCGCACCAAGAGTCCATGACCTGATCACGCTCCGCCATCAGACTGAAAAGTATATCAGGCTCGAGGTAGAATCGAAGCTTCTGAACCAATTGAATGAACTGTACATCGATGCGAGGTATCCCTCGGATTTCGGGCTACTCCCGGGCGGAAAACCACCAAAGGAACTAGCCCAGAAGATGTACCATCTCGCTCGAAAGTTCGCTAGTACGCCCCCTCCTCTCCCGGCTCGCCCTCCTCTGGATAGAGCACTACCCGCACGTAGCGGTCCATGTTGAAATAGTTCTGCGCGGCCTGCTGCACTGCTTCCACCGTCAGGGAATCGACCAACGCTGGATACTGAATCAGCAGCCGCGGATCGATCCCGTGGAAGTTGAGCGACGCCAGAGACCCGACCCAGAAGCTGTTTTCCTCGAGGTCTGTCTCGCGCTGGCGCTTGCGCATTTCCTTGACCTTATCGACGTAGAGGTCGGTGGTGCCGACGGTTTTTAGGCTGTCGATCTGCTCAAAGACCACCTGCGTCAGCTCCTCGACGCGCTCGGGATCGCTGCCGAAATTGATGGAGATGCGGTACTTCTCGTCTGGGTAGCGCGAACCGCTGGCGTTGATCCATACCCCATAGGTGCCGCCCAAGTCCTCGCGCAACACCTCGCGCAGCTTGATCTGCAGCACCGAGGCCATGGCCCGGAGTTCGAGGTTGTTTTTCCAGCCGTCGTATGCAAAGGGGCCGGTGAAAATCAGCCGCGATTGGCTCTTGGGTTCGATGCCGCGATAGACCGCTTTGTCGATCACGCCCTGCGGGGCCTCAATGCCGACATCGCGCCAAGTCTCCTCTCGTCCCGTGGTCGGCAAGCCGCCCAAGTAGGTGCATACCAGCGGCTCCATGTCTTCGAGGGTGAAGTTGCCGACAAAGAAAAACGAGAAGTCGCCGGCGTCGGCAAAGCGATCTTGGTAGATGGCCATGGACGTGGCCAAGTCCATCTCGTCGAGCAATTCCAGCGACCAAGGGCGCGCCCGGTGGTGATACTGGGCCATGGTGACCGCAATGGTATCGCCGAAAGCCGTCTCCGGGCGCGCGCTGCGATTCTGGATGGAGCCTCTCATGCGCGTCTGATAGGCTTGGAAGGCCGTGCTGTCTTGGCGCGGCGCGGTGAAGAAGGCGTAGATCAGCTCGAACATGGTTTGGATGTCTTCGGGCGAGGCCGAGCCAGAAATGCCCTCCCGCAAGCTGCTGATCCACGGCGATACCCGCACCACTTTGCCGGCCAGTTTCTTCTCGAGGGCGATCTTGTCAAACGGCCCCACCCCGCCTTCGCTCACCACCGAGGTCGCCGTTGAGGCCGCCACGTAGGAGGCGTCGGGGACCAGCGAGTGCCCGCCGGGGCTATAGGCCCGGAAGAGGATTTCGTCGTTTTTGAAGTCCGTTGGCTTCAGGCAGACCCGGAGGCCGTTGGCGAGGGTCCACCACGTTGCGCCGATCGCGGGGATTTGGCTGCGGGCGACGATTTCAGCCGGAGCTGGCACTTGCGCCACGAGCGGCTCGTCGGACACCTCGTCGGCGTACGGCGCGATTTCCTGCTGCGCCACCCGGTCAAAGATCGCCAGCAAATCCCGCTCGCTGGGCACGGCAATGCCCTCTTGCTCGGGTGCCTCCACAGTGATCACGCGGTTTTTTTCGCTCGTCCACTCGCTGGCCAGCGCATTGACCGCGGCCAGCGCAATGCCGGGCACCAGTTCTTGGTAGAGTTCGTACTCCTTAGCAATGCCGGGGATGGCCTCGTCGGTCAGCAGATGGCGCACGTATTCGGCGGCAAAACCGCTCGACTGCTGCTTGTCGCGCTCGCGGTAGGACTGCTCCATGCCGCGCAGCATTTCCTTTTTCTCGCGCTCCAGCTCGGAGGCCGTAAAGCCGTATTCCCGCACCCGCGCTGCTTCGATCAGTAGGGCTTCAAGGCCAGCGTCGAAACCATTGTTTGGCACCGCAGCGCCGAGGATAAAAAACTCCTTGGAGCGCAGCCAGCGCCCCTGCCCGGAATAGGCCCCCAAAAAGGGCGGCTCGGGCCGCTTGGTCAGCTCGTGCAGGCGCTGGTTGAACATCCGGTGATATAGGGCCTCAATCAGCGAGCGGCGGTACGTGCTCACCGTCCCTTGGGGCCGCACGTCCATTTTGTAGTAGATGCTGACGCTGTTGTACGTGGCTTCTGGGTCGGAGGCAATGGCGAAGAGCGTCTCCTCGTGGTCGGGCACGGGGAACACCGTGCGCTCGCGGGGGCTTGCGGCCGCCGGGATGCGCGCAAAATACTCCTGCACCAGGGCCTCTATGGCCGCTGGCTCCATGTCGCCGACGGCCACAAAACCCATCAAGTCGGGCCGATACCAGGTTTGGTAAAAGCGGCGCAGGGCCTCGTGCTGGAAGGTGTCGAGCACGGCCTTCTGGCCGATGGGCAGGCGCACGGCGTAGCGCGAATTTTTGAGGAGGATGGGCAGTTGCTCGTCGAACATGCGCTGCTGAGCGCCGCGCCGCAGCCGCCACTCTTCGACGACCACGCCCCGTTCCTTGTCGATTTCCTCGGCCTCAAAGCTGATCTGGTGCGCCCAGTCCTCCAAAATTTGGAAGGCTGTATGTACCACCTCGGTGCTGTCGGTGGGCACGGTCAGCATGTACACGGTCTCGTCGAAGCTGGTGTACGCATTGAGGTCCGGCCCAAAGCGCATGCCGATTAGCTCCAAGTAGTCAATTAGCTCCTGCTTGGCAAAGTTTTTGGTGCCGTTGAAGGCCATGTGCTCGGCAAAGTGCGCCAGCCCCTGCTGGTCTTCGTCCTCCAGCACCGAGCCGGCATTGACCACCAGCCGCAGTTCGACCCGGTTTTCGGGCTTTTGGTTTTTGCGAATGACGTAGCGCAGGCCGTTGTCTAGCTGGCCGACCGTCACCAGCGAATCAATGGGCAGCTTTTCTGCGGTCGTTTTCTCCAGCGCGGCCTGCTGCACGGGCTTCGGCGACGTGCTGACGCAGGCGCACAGCAGCACTGGAAGTACAACGAACAGCATTAAAATGCGTCTCATGTTGGGCTCCTGTTTAAGTGGTCAATAGCCGATTTATTCATTCTTGAATTCAACTGGTAGCAAAGATACCAAATGTACGCCCTGAAGAAAGCCGGGCATGATCCGCAGCGCAGCGCCCTCGACGATTTCTCGTCAGTTGCGGCGCAATCAAGGGCGGCGCGGCTATCGCCCCCGCCAAGCTCATCAGCAAGCGTTGGCACGTCGTCGCCACAAGGCGAAGGCGACCAAGATGACGGCGGCGGTCATCGAGCGCATCGAAGCGGCGACAAAAAGCACTGCCCAACCGCGTCGTCGGCACGCACCGTAGCGCAATCGCAACACGGCTGTTTCGCCTATACTACACTGCATCGCCTACAAAGCGCCGTCGTTCAGGGCGCGAGATGATTTAAGCGATTGGCCCGCATTTTGTTTGCATAAGCCATGTAGCCGATTATCTTTGACCCAATACCAAAGGATGCCCACCATTTATAGATGCGGTCACGTGCTCTTCTGTACCAACCCCACCTTATCGCTCCACAAGCGCAAAATCCGCGCTGACTCGCGCAACAAATGCACGTATAGAGAGCCCTTCTCCAGCCGCTCCCGCTGATATGTTGAACATTATTTTCATGGCCGTTGCTGCGGCGTTGCTGAGCGGCGTCGATCCGCTGCGGGCCGAGACCCGCACCTTGGTTTTCGGACGGGGCGGAGTCCCTTGGGACGAGCTGGGTGAGCGAGTCGTCGGCTTGGAGACGGCCGATGGTGCCCTACAGCCCCTCGAACTCTTGTCGCACCAGAATATCATCGCCGGCCCCCGCACGGAAAGCGGTGAATACACCACGATTCTGGGCAGCACTTGGCAGCTAGGCAAGCAGCCCAAAAGGGACGATTTTGAACTGGGGGTGACGCCGCGCTTCTGGACCAGTATCCTGCCCCTCTACCACACGGCCCCCTTTCAGGTCATCGACGGCGATCTCGCTACGGTGACCAAGCTGCGCTGGTCTAGAATAGGTGGGGGGCGCCGGGAAGACATATATACTTTCGACTTTGCGTTTCCCATTCCCATAAACCGCGTGGTATTCTATCCCCCGGCTACCGGACTGGACGAAGCCGGGGGCTTGAGAAAGCAGCGTTTCCCCCGGGCCTATGAAATATCGAGTGCCAGAGAACCGGTGGATTTTCTTCTGCTCAGCGAAGAAGATAGACCGCGCACCTTAGAGCACGTACTGTCCCGCACCTTTGTCAACTCCGACCGCGTCATAGATGTCCGCTTTCCCGCGCAGATTCTGCGCTTTTTGCGCCTTTCCTTCAATCTGATCGAACAGGTGTACATGCTGAGCGAGATTGAGGTGTATGGCGAGGGTTTTGCGCCGGAGACTAGTTACCGCACGTCGGTTATCGACTTGGGAGCGCCGGTGAATTTCGGGCGCATTTTTTGGCAGTTTGAAAAGTTCCGCAAAACGCCAAGCCAACCAGAACCTATTCCGTCCCCGGACGCGCCCATCAGCTTGGTGCTGGAAACTCGCAGCGGCAAGGACGATACCCCCAAGGCGCATTACATCATCAGCGACATCGGTACAGAGCGGAAAGTAGAAGAAGCGGTTTACAATAAGGCGCTGGAGAAATCGCCCTTTGTCCAAGGAGACCGCCCCGGGGACAAGTCGTCGATCAAGCTCGACGAGCAAAACTGGAGTTTCTGGTCCACGCCCTACGACCGTTCCGGCCAGTTGCTCCGCTCGCCGGACGCACGGCGCTATATGCAGCTTCAGTTCAATATGGTAGGCGAGGATTTCCACACCTTCGGCCAAGTACAATCCGTAGCGATTGAGTACTCGCCGCTGCTTGTGGAGTCCCTCGTCGGCGAGGTGGGTTTGGCCGGGGAGGGAGGCGAGGTGCCCGAAGTGCCCGCTGGCGAGGAGACGACATTTATCTACGACGTCTTGGCTAGTTTCGGCCGCGACGGCCAGCTAGGCTTTGATGCGATCAGACTCAATACCGCAGCCGCAGCCGAGTTCGTCAAGCTGGAGATTGGACAGCCGCTAGAGAAAATAGTCCCCGACAGCGTCCGCTTCGCCAACGGGGTTCTAGCGGTGTATTTTCCCTCGCACAAGGTGGTGCGCGCCGCTGGCGAGGAGCATCTGCGGCTGACCTTTCGCACGGCCTTGTTGGATTTTACTACCCACTTCCTCGGCGAGGTATTGGACCTGACCGGGGAGAACCTGCCCCAGTCAATTGATCCGGGCGACGCGAGTGCAGCGCTCACTAGCGACGACATCCGCGTTTTCGCCACGGGGACCGCCCTAGAGGCGCTCTCCGCGCTCGCGTTGACTACGTCGGTCCTGACGCCCAACGGCGACCGCATCAACGACGAACTCGACATTGCCTTCACGCTACTGGGCGTCGAAGACACCGCCACCGAAGTTGGCGTCTATGCGCTTGCCGGCCAGCGGGTCAGGACCTTGGTGCGCGGGAAATTCAACAAGGGTTTGTACACTGAGCAATGGGACGGGCGCGACGATCGCGGGGCGTTGGTCCCGCCGGGCATGTACCTCCTGCACGTAAAGGTAGATGCCGACAAGGAAGCATCAGAGCAATTTCGCTCGGTCTCGGTGGCGTATTGAGAGCGGGGATAGCACGTTGCAACGGACATACTTGCTGACGCTGTTGGCGCTCTTCCCGCTGGGGGAAACGGGCGCTGGAACGCTGCTCATAAACAGCCAAGACCAGTGGCGGCAATGGACTTTTCCGCAAGGGGTGTTGTCGCTGGCAGCAGACGGCAGCGTGGCCCTGCGGCCCTTCCGGCGCAATATAGACGCCGTCGCCGACGCGGCCGAATTCTTCCATCCAAATGCCAAAGGGAAAGAGGTGCAGGGAGGAATCCGCAGCGCGGGCACTCGCTTGGAGCAAGCCGCCCATATCCTCGACGGCGCGGCCACCACTTGGTGGCAACCCAGCCAAGAGGCCCCGCTCGACGATTGGTGGATCGAGATCGATTTGGGCCGCCTCGTCCAAGCGAAAAAAATACGACTGACCTTTCCCGACACCGAGGGGGCGCGGCCACTGCGGGAGTTTTCCGTTTTCGCTGCCGAAGGAACGCCTTTTCTCACCGGCCAAGACGTTTTCCGCTACGACCGGGTGGGCGGCACGACCCAACCCAGCCAGGAGACGGTGATAGAATACGACCTGGCGACGCCGGAGTTGGGCAACGCCCGTGGCGAGCATTTGGCGACCGTGTCCAGCGATAGCTTGGAGTATAGGTCCATCCAGTACGTCCGCGTCGTCGCCCACGCCAAGAGTCGGGATGCGGCGCTGGCAGCCGTTGAGGTTGAGGCCCTGGGCGACAACATTGCCCCGGGGACGATTGAGCGCGGCGGCCGCATCCGCACCGGGCGCGACCCGCGCACCATCGCCCATATCATGGACGGAACCGCAGCCACGTGGTGGACCTTGACCTCGCGGGGCGACCTCGACTGGCGCGATAAAGGCGATTGGTTTGAGTGGGATCTGGGGGCCACCTTCTGGATCGATCAGCTAACGATGGTGGAGCCGCCGCCGGGGTTTGCCACGCTGGGGGTGAATTCGTACAGGAATCAGGCCGCTTTTGAACTATTGACCTCGGACGGCACGCCGATCCCCACCGAGGGGGAAGAGCGGCTCCAGAGTCCGGTTGATTACCAGTTGCTCAGCTTCGTGGATAACGAAACGCTGGGCAGCGCGGGCACGAGAAATCGCAATTTTGACTTTCGCTTTCCCGCCCGCAAAGTGCGCTATCTGTTCTACCACCACGAAGCACCGCCCAACCGGCAAACCGTTTTCCATTTATTTGAAATTTTCCTCTACGGCGAGGGCCATCCGGCCGCGGTGGTGATGACCTCGAATTTCATCGATCTAAAAGGGGCCAAAAGCCTGCGCCGGATGCGCTGGAAGGCCGCGACCGCGGCCGCGACGCGCATAGAAATTCGCACGCGCACCGGCAATGCGCTGGACGAAGAGATCTTCTATTACGACAAAAACGGGCGCGAAATTCCCCAAGGACGCTGGAACAAGCTGCCGGCCAGCCAGAAACTGCCCGAAGTAAAAGTGGCCAAAGCCGGGGCCGACTGGAGCGCGTGGAGCTCGGCCTACAAGGAGTCCGGGGAAGTCTTTCGCTCGCCCACGCCGAGGAAGTTCGTCCAAATAGAGGTGCGCCTGCAGACCGAAGATCCCGCGGTGGCACCAACCCTGCGCGAGATTGCCCTCGACTTCGACGATCCGCTCATCGGCGGCGGGGTTTTCGCCCGCGTCTCCCCGCGCGAAGCAGCCCTCGATTCGCTGACGGTTTTTACCTTCCGCCTCGGAGGTCGCACCAGAGCGGGCGATCGCGGTTTCGACCGCTTGGTGTTCGACTTGCCGAGTCCCCTCGAAGGGGCGGTGCAATTGCGGATAGGGGATCGCCGCGTTGAACCGTTGCAGGTGGAGGCGAGAGGCGCTGCGGTCGCGATCGACTTGCCCGAACAGGTCCGCACGGACAGCGTCGAAGTTGGCCTGCCGCTGCGCCTGTTGGCCGCGGCGGCGGCTTTCGACGCTTGGGTCAGCTCGACGACGCAGCCCGATATTCGCCAAGGGATCCAGCCGCAAGACCCGGAGGCTCTAACGGTGTTCGTGCCCGAGATCGCCCAAGCGGAACACCTCATCCGCGCCTTGGCGGTGACCCCGGCGGTTATCACGCCCAACGGAGACGGCATCAACGACCGGCTGCAACTGCGCCTGCTAGTGGTAAAAACCACCGCCCAGCCCAAGGTCGCGCTGTACGACTTGAGCGGTGCGCTGGTTGCCAGCATCGAACCGTTAGACCAGACGCACTATGCGTGGGATGGTCGGGATGACAACGAGCGCTTGTTGCCTCCCGGTATGTACATTCTGGACGCCAAGGTAGAGACCGATACTAGAACGGAGCGGCGACAGCGCATTGTCCAAGTGGTCTATTAGTTGATGCCCCCTGCCAAGCCGCTATCGACACGGGAACCAGCGCGATGAATAAAGCTATTTGGGCCTTGGCCTTTCTCGCCCTCTGGCCCCTAAAACTCAACGCCGACTTGCAGAGCGGGTTCTTCAATCCGTACAAAGCGACGGGAACGCCCATTGATTTTGAGTCGCTGAGTCCGGTTTTGCGGAAATGGTACGTGCCGCAGACCCTGCTTTATCTCTATGGCTGGAAGACCTACGAGTACACCAACTACGCCCGGGACAACTACCAGCGCTACGTCAATCTCTTCTTGGAAGGGGATCGCTATTACGACCTGTACGGCAACTATATCACTCGTGGTTGGCGCATCTACGACTGGCGTCAGGAACACCCGCTCGACTTCGGCAGCAGCATTTTCAAAAATCCCCGCTTCAATAGTTGGTTCAACCGCGTCCTGATATCCTCGGCTTCCAAAGGGCAATTCTACACCGCGCTGACCGTGGGCGAACAGCTGCGCACCACGCTTACGCCGCTGACCTTTGCGAAACCGCTCTTCGACGGTATCCAGTGGGACATGCAGTCCGACAAATACGCCTTGACCTTTATTGCCTCGCGCATTGACAATCCGGCCGTCCAGCGCCTCGACAGCGAAATCTCGGAAGCGCGGGAGACGGTCTTCACCAATTTGTATGGCTTGCGCGGAGTCGCCCAAGTCGGGGATTTCGCCACGCTGGGCTTGACCTACGTCAATGCCAACCACGGGAACAGCCGCTTGAGCGTTGAGGAGAATTCCCTCAAGGGCGTCTTGGGGGGGCGCTTGAACGCGGAAAACGTCCGCCGCATCGTCGTCCGCCTCAGCGACGATTCGCCCGAAGACAACACGGGCGGTGCCCTGCTGTTCCGCGAGCGGATATTCATCGACGACATTGAGCATGCGGAAATAAAGCCTTCGATTGACGGCGGGACGCGACGCGAGGGCCTGCTCGAGGCCAACGGCGGCGACGTGCTGACGCTCAGTTACGACGTGGAGCGCGACTTCATCCCGGGCGTAAAGGATCAGATTAGCGACTTCAAAGAAGCCCGCAAGATCGACATTGAGCTGGTGGTGGCCAATGATTTTCGCATAGAAGTGACCTCCAATATGCAGACCAATTTCACGGGCGAGACCGTCTTCCTGCCGGTCCAGCGGAGCAACGGCAATATCAGCGATGGCTCCAATCAGCAGGTCGTGCGCTTCCAGTACGGCCTGCCTACGGCCAACGAAATCATGGGTTTTACGTTTGAAGTTTCCGAGTTGGCCGGGTTTAACCTGCGCTCGGAATTCAACCTCAACCGCCACCACCGCAAGTTCCCCAACCAGAACATCGTCAAGAGGCAGGCCCTCGCGTCCGACCGCGCCGAGGCTTTTTACGCGACCGCCTCGCGGTTGACCTATCCTTGGTTTGCCTATGGCGAGGTCTTCTCCATGGATCCGAACTACGGCACCTCTATGGTAATTCCCGATCAGCGCGGTTTTATCGACTACGAGGACGAGCTCAACTTCGCCTATGAGTTTGTCGAGGACAACGACGACCAAGACCGCTTTCCCGACTGGCGGCGGCGCGTCACCGGGGGCGGTTTTGTGCCGGGGCAGCAGACGACCCGCGCCGCCGACGTGGAGGTGTTTCCCGGCCTCGACGAGAACAACGACTTGGTCAACGACTTTAACCAAAACGACAATTTGCAGCCCGATTACGTCGAACCCTTTCTGCGCTACAATGTCGATCCGCCCGAATTTCTCTTCGGCACTGACATGAACAACAACAGTGTCATCGACCGCCTCGAAAACGACACCGAACCCGATTATCCCTACAAGCGCGACCACCGGGGCTACAACTTCTACTTGGGGGCTGAGATGCAGCCCGGTTCTAAGGTCATGGTCGGGCATCTACGCGAGTGGTTGATCGGTAGTGCGCGGCGGAATCAGACCAGCTATGGGCTTTTTACTTGGCAGGAAGACCGGCCGTTGCGCGGCTTTAGGTTTCGCTGCATGGAATTTTTGCGCTTCGCCCGCGACGACATTGCCGACGCCCTGATCCAGTGGGTGCAGTCGCCCTTTTCGGCCGGCGGTCTGCAGGATGTGCCGGACCGCTTGATCGCCCAGAACGCGATCATCAACACGTCGTACCTCGACTTTGCCATCCAGCGCCTGCGACCGCTGAACGTGTCCGGCAAAGTCAAGTGGGACCATTACTTTCAGCGCGGGAATCAGGCGCGGGAAAAGCGCGACGAGAGTTTCTTGGGCGTCATACTGAGAGCGGAGTACTTGTACGAGCCGTTCGCCGGGATCACCATCGCGCCCAAGTGGAAGCAGCAGTACGCCCGCCAAGTCCCAACGGATCCCCTCGCGCTGCAGCGCAATGAGCTGTCGGAGATCTTTTTCTTAATCGGCACGTACGAGCTCATCCCCGGCCAGCTCGTCTCGGAGTCCGGGATCGAATGGGAGGTCTTTAGGAATCTGCGACAAGAGCCCGATCCGCTGCCGCCGGCTTTTGTCGAGGATTTCACTACCTTGACCTTGGCCACCCAGTTCACCAATAACTCCGAGTATCAGGGGTACGCACTTTCGACAAAGATCGGGGTGCGCTGGCAACGCCGGGCCTTGCAGCAAGGCGATGAGACCAATTTCCTCACGTTTGTGACCATCTTCGCCGGGCTGCGCTAACAGGGCGATGGGCAGGACCCTCTTGGGGATCGCGCTGGTCGCGCTGGTCGCGTGCGAGCGTCCCCCCGCGACCAAGACCGACTATCAAGCGCGGCTGGCCCAAGCCCATGGGCAACTGGCCGATCTACTCTTGCGAGAGCGCGACTACCAAGGGGCCGAGCACCACTACCGCAAGGCCCTGAGCATCCGTCCGCTGACCGCCGACGCCTATGTCGGGCTGGGAAAAATCGCCGCCACACGGGGACTGTACGAGCAGGCCGCAAGCCACTTCCGCAAGGCCCTGTCGCTAAGTGACAAGCACGTGGGGGCTTTGTGCAGCTTGGCCAATTTGGCCCTAGACCAAGGGGAATACGCCCGCAGCCGCGATTTGTATCGACAGGCGCTGGCACTCGATCCAGACAATGCCGGGGCGTTCTACAACCTCGGTTTGGCCTACATCAAGCTCACGGCCTACTACGAGGCGATTACAGCCCTGCGGCAGGCCACTCGCATTGATACGGGGTACAGTTTGGCATTTTACGCCTTGGGCCAGATCTACGCCGAGCGTCTCGGCCAGTACCAAGAAGGGATCGCGGCGTTTAGGCGGGCCGTGGCGCTGAGAGCGGATTGGCCTAAGGCGCGGATTGGCCTAGGTCACGCCCTGCTGAAAGCCGGCCAAGTAGATGCGGCCGCGATGGCTTTTGCCGCGGCCCTCGCGCTCGATCCGAGTGCGGCTCAAGCCCATGTAGGCTTGGGGTTGGCCGAGGAGCGCCGGCGCGCCGAGACGCTCGCCGAGGCGCATTATCTGCGCGCCATCGCCTTGGAGCCGGCGCGAGCGCGGACCTATTTCAAGCTCGGGACGCTCTACGTCAGACAGGGAAGAAAGGAGGAAGCCCAACGATACTTGGGCCGCTTTGAAGAGCTGGCACCCCACGCTGACGAGCTAGCTCAACTCAGAGACCGGCTGCGGCGAGAGCCAGATAACGCGCTGGCCCATTACGCCTTGGCCGGGATGTACGCCAAACTGAATAGGCCCGCCGCGGCAATCAGGGCCTTGAGAAGCTGTCTGGCCGTGCGGCCGGATTACGCGCCGGCCTACAACAATTTAGGCAACGCGTACCTGCGCCTCGGAGCTACCGGGGAAGCCATCGCGATGTACGAAGCCGCCGTCCGCCTTGACACTGCGTACGCGCTGGCCTACAACAATTTGGGCGGTGCTCAGCTACTCAATGGCCAAGCGCACCAAGCGCTGGAGTGCTACCAACGCGCACTGCGGATTCGCCCGGACTATGCCGATGCGTATTACGGGCTTGCGCTGGCCTACGGGAAACAGGGCCGGCACGCCGATGCGGAGGAGGCCATGGCCCGGTACGAACAAGTCGCCGCGGCCGGCGCGCAGTAAGGGGAGCGACCCTTTTGCGTGCAAGGGCCGGAATGGCTATGCTTAAAGGCCGGGCGGTTAGCTCAGTTGGTCAGAGCGCCTGCCTTACAAGCAGGATGTCCCCAGTTCGAGTCTGGGATCGCCCACCACCGCACAAGCCCCTGAGCAATCAGGGGCTTTTTTAGTAGACCACGGCGAGGCTGCGTTCCTGCGCCCAGTGCCCGTGGGCGGTTTTGGCGCGCACCTGCACGATGTATATCCCGGGCGCGACGAGTTGCGCCTTTTCGTCGCGCCCGTTCCACCTCGCTTGATGGCGGCCGCTGAGCTGTGCGCCGAGGGCTTGCCGCCACGCCGAGCGGCCATTGAGCGCGTATATTTCCAACTCTACCTCGGCGGCCGCTAGCAAGCGGAACAAGGTGTACTCGATCGCTACGTGGTCGTTGATGCCGTCGCCCTGCGGGGTGAACGCGGTCGGCTGCACCGCTACATCCCCCAATACCTCATCCAAGGCCGGCCCAGTGGCGACCATGCGCAGCTGGTCCGTGCCCAAGGCGGTGCTGGCGTCGCCCCCTTCTACTTGCTGCGGCAGGCTCTGCCCGGAGCGCACAAATACCTCGGCTTGCACCGCGCCCGCAGCCGTGTACAGGATGGTTTCCAAGTGCAAGCGCAGCGTTTGCACACCCTGGTCGCCGATGGGTTCGGGCAGGTAGATCGCTAGGCCTGCGGGTTCGGCGACCACGCTGTCGGCCGCCACCGGCTGTAGGGGATTGCCCATCTCTAAGCCGAGCAGGACACCCGCGCCGGGCAGGGTCAGGCGCAGCGCATCAAAGCCGGTTTGCTGCGGCGCGAACTCGGCCCGCAAGTCGCAGACCAACTCGATCTTTTGCCCGGCTGGCACCTCGGCGATATGACCTGTGGGCCGCAGGTTGCCGGCCGCGGCTATCTCGCCTACCACTCGCTCGGCTAGCAGCGGGGAATACTCAATCGCCAGCGAATCCAAGCGCGTAAAATCCCACAGCGTTTGGGTCTCTAGCGCAAGGCGTACTTGCACGTAGCGGCCGCTCGGCACTCGGGGCCGCTCGCCAGAACGGCGCAGCGGCGGCGACCAAAAGCTCCAGTGGTCCGCATCGTCGAAAATGGGGCCACGCCAGCCTACGGCCGGGGGATCCCAAGGCCAGACGCGCTGCTTGAGCCGTTCGTATGCGCTTTGCGTTACTTCCACGAGCCGGCCGATGTCGTCGTACCCGTGATAGCCAGTGGGAGTGGGGTCTAGGCCGGTCTTGATTTCTACTTGCGCGGCTGTGGGCGCGTCGGGCGCGGCCGCGATTTGATCGCCTGTGCGCCGCCACTTGCTCGCGCCAAAGCGCACACGCCCGAGGTTGACCTCTTGCCCTAAATCGATCACTTGCGATGTCCACGCGGCTCGCGGCGGGAAGCCTCGGCCGAATACCTCTAGCTCGGCCAAGGCGAACTTGGTGTAGAACCGGCCGTCGTCCGGGAAGAAGTAGATGCGCAAAAAGCGCAGGTATTGCAGCGGGAACTCAATGTGTACGACGGCCTCGGTGTTCAGATCGACGCTGGCTAGCGCGATGTCCAAGGGCCGGTAGTGGGTGCCTTCTTCCTTGGCGACGCCGACGGGGTCGCGGCTGCCGGAGAGTTCGTATTTGGCAAAGGCGAAGTTGGGGCGATACGGCTCTTGGGTGAGCGCGTCGCGGCCCTCGGGCGGGTAGAAGGCAAAGCGATCCACCGGCACCGGTACGCCGAGGTCGAGGGTGTAGAATTCGTTGGGGTCGTAGTAGGAGTGCGCCGAGAAGAAGGTCGCGAGGTCGCCATCGACAAAGTCGCGTGGCTCGGCGCGTGGACGGAGGTAGTTAATCCCGCGCCAGATGCGGACATCGCCCAAGCGATACGTGGATTCGCCGGGGGATCGCCAGCGATACCAAGGGCCCAATTGGGGGAGCAGGTTTTCGCCGGGTTTGAGTTCGCGCGGCTGGAGTGCAGACGGGTCGGTCGTATCGTCCATCATCCGCTGCCGCCCGGTCCACGCCGCCCACGGCTCAATGCCGCCGAGGCGAAACTCATCTACCGCCCATGAGCGCACCGACAGACCGCTTAGCATCAATGCAAGGGCGAAGGCATGTCGCATGGGGGACCTCTTTGGGGAAAGGGCTGAGTGCCGGTGTCAATAGGATTCGCGAAGCACTCAGCAGGTTGTGGGTGATCACGCGAACGATTGGCCTAGCGCTCTCCGGCGAGGGGGTGCGCGGGCCGCAGCCCAAAAAAAGCCGCCATAATCAGGCCGCTCGCAATCCGCGCCGCGCAGGCTAGGCCAAAGGCGGCTCCGTAGCCATAGTCGAGGATGAGCGTACCGCCGATGAGGCTGCCGAGGAAGTTCAAAAGCTGGAAGCCGCAGACGCGGAGGCCTTGGATCCGCGCCCAGAAGCGCCGGGGCAGCACTTGAGTGGAGAAGTGCTGGTCGGACGGGTTGTCGATCACTTCGCCGATGCGCACGAGCAGGAACATGGGCACGGCCAACGGCAGGCTGATAAAGGTCCCCATAATCCCGAGCGCACTGCCGCCCATGGTGCGGGCCGGGAGGATGGTCAGGGTCGGTCCGAAGCGGCGCACCAGCGTCGGCGCGGCAAAGGTGGCTGGCAGGCCGGCGAGTTGACTGAGGAAGAAGATCGCCCCAATCGCGGCCGGGCCGACGCCCAGCTCGGCTTCGAAAAACACGTTAAAAAACGGATACGTCAGCCCCATGGAGAAGCCGCGCGTACCGCTCAGGGCGGCAATGGCGGCAAAGACGCGCCACGGCGCGGCCACCGGCTCGTCCTCGTCCGGCGACCGGGTTGGCGCGGGGGCTCTTTCGCGGCGGGCCGGAGCGGATGCGTACAACAGCGGCACGACAGCGATGAGCGAACAGGCCGCCCCGAGGAACAGGGCGTAGCGGAAGGGCGCCGGGGCCTCGGTGGAAAGGCCGAGGAAGTAGCCCATAACTCCGGGCATGAAGCCGCCGATTAGGCTCAAGAGCATGCGGACGATTATTTGCAGGGCCGACCATATCGCGAGGGCTTCGGCGCGCCGCGCCGGGTGGGCATTGTCCGAGAGGAAGGGGACGTGGTTGACCCACACGAAGGCCATGGCCACGCCGCCGACAAACGAGAACGCCAGCAGCGCACCCGGTGCTGAGGTTAAGCACAGGCCCAACTGGGAGATGGCCAGCAGCAGGCCCGAGGCTATGAGGAAGGGCCGGCGGCCGAGGCGGTCGCTCAGGATGCCGGTGGGCAGGGCCAACAGGCCGGTCGCCAGCGGTGCCATGCTGGCGACTTGGCCGATGAAGTCCTCTTGGTAGCTCAGGCGCAGTAGATAGAGGTTGTACAGCAGGGAAAAGAGCGCCATGCCGGCGTTGATCGAGGTGCCAAAAGCGAAGAACAGCCGGACATTGCGGTTGAATTCCCGCAGCCGAAAGCGGCTTAGGGCGTGGCCGATGGGCATCCGGCGTGGCGTCTCGCAAAGACCTCGACGGCCTTTTGCACGGCGATCTTTGCAGTGTGGACCCGCTCGGCAAAGGGCCGCTCCATGCCGGTCTCAATGGTGAAGGCCAAGCCGTAGGTGTGCGCGGCAAAGTCGGCGAGGTTGAGGCCCTCGCCGCGCTGCTGGGGGTTGAGCCAGAAGACGCTGGGCGGCCCTGTGGTAAAAAAAGACCCGGGCAGATAATCGCTCGGGGCGAGGGCTGTGCCGGAGGCCGCGACCGCGGCGATCATCTCGCCGGCCATGGCCTCCTCCCACTGCTGATCGGAGGGAGTGCGCTGGTGCCGCGCCGAAAACCAGAAGAAGTCGCCTCCGTGCTCGTGGAGGTCCAGCGTCAAGCCGGGCCGGATGGCGGCCATCAGGTCGCGGGTGCAGCGCGGCTCGACCGGTGCCCAAGGGGTGTCGTGGAAGCGGTTGAGGTGGAGGACTTGGCCGGCCGGGGTGATGATTAGGGTGTACGCGCACTGAATGCCGGGATTGCTAGCGGGGAAGTAGAGCCGGCGGCCCTTGAGTGCTTCGAGCCAGTCCCCTACTCGATGGTTGTACAGGTTGCTCGTGGCGTAGCCGCACTCGCCGATCAGGGCGACCACGGTATCGCCTTCGCGATAGAGGATTTCGCCGCGCTTTTTGAGCAAGGGAGCGACGTCGTCGAGGCTAGCAAGCGCCGGGGCCGCATCTAAGCTCAGGCCGAGCGCGTAGGCGAGGCCATTCATGCCGATGGGGTCGCGGCTGGGAATGGTGTAGAGCTGGTGCTCGGTCTCGATCTCGTCGATGAGGGCGCAGGCCGCGCTAACCCCGGCTTGTTCGGTGGCGTGGCTGCCGGCACTGATGAAAATGGCCGGTGCTTTGTCGCCGCCGCTTTTGACTGCGACAATGGGCTGTCCGTCGGGTGCGCGGCCGAGGATCTGGGGAGTGTGGCCGTTGTCCTGAATACAGGTGAGCAGGTCGGCGTAGCGGTCGAATGGCTGCATGGCGTTTAGGCGCATAGGGGATGCGCCATTTGTGCGCGGCGGAAGGGGACGTCGATTTGGCCATCTTGGTTGATGACAGCCATTTTGGCCCGCGCCTCTAGCCACAGCCGGTGCCACTCGGCCGGGTCGCGCAGTTCCCTGTCTGGGTTGCGGCGGCTGCGCGCGACAAACCCGGGGAAGGCGATGCGCCCGGTGGGCTGGTCGGTGGGGTTGTAGCGCAGATCAAAACTCCAGCGGACCTCGTCGCTGACGTTGGGATAGGAGCCGTGGACGGTCTGCTTGTGGACGCAGATGACGTCGCCGCGCTCAACCGGCAGGGGGATGGCGCGATCGGCCGCGAAGAGCTTTTCCGGGACTTGAGCCGCGCCGGCGAATTGCGGTGCGTTGTCCATGTAGTTGGGGCAGTGCGGCAAAAGGCCGCCTTGGTGCGAGCCGGGCGCGACCATCAGCGGCCCCTTTTCGATGGGAGTGTCTTGCAGGGAAAACCACACCGTCAGCATCTGGGTGTCGTCTGCCTCCTCGGTCACGACGCCGTGGTCTTGGTGCCACTGGGTGGCCCCGAGGATGGCGTTGCCGTATTGGTTTTTGGGTAGGTGGCACTCGGGCGGCTTGATGCGCACGTGCTGGACGGGATTGGAGTAGATTTCCGGGCCAATTAGCGACTCGACGACGTCGAGCAGGGCGGGATCGGTGAGGGCGCGGAAGACGGCCGCTCCGGCCCAGAAGGGGGTGTCGGGCTGGACGTTTTGGAAGGGCAGCGAGAAGTCGAAGTACTGGCTGTGGACGCGGCCGGTTTCAATGCAAATTTGGATGTAGCGGTCGCCAAACTCGAGCGCTTCGTAGCGCGAGGCAATTTCGCCTTGAGCGTAGAGCGCGTCGGCCAAGCTGTCGAGGACGGTGGCGTATTCGTCGATGACCGGGTCGAGGGTGGAGACCGGATCGAGGACGCCTTTGACGACGACGTAGCCTTCGCTGGCAAAGTGGTCGAGTTGGCGGGGGGTGAGCGCGGGCATGGTTTCCTCCGATAGGTGCGCGGTTGGTGGGCGACGTGCGTGTTGTCTCTACAATACAGTACGCGGCTGCGGTCTGACAAGGGAATTGTGTCGTTGTACTTCTCTACGCGCTGGTCGAGGGCAAGTCCGGGTTTTCGCTGAACGCGAGCGGATCACAGCCGACGTGGATTTCCGCCAAGCCTTGCCCCGCTTTCGCAAAGGCCCAGAAGTCATCTCATCCATTTCTTTGAAGATGACGGACGATTTCTCGTCTTTTCATGTCTGTATAAAAACAGACTCGCGAATCACATCTTGTATTTCCGCAATGGATTCTTCGGCGAGCATGCGGTTGGCCTCAAGCGTCATCTCAATCGCCTCTCGGAGATTGGCTCTGGCTTCTGCAAGCGTTTCCCCTTGCGTTTTGGCACCGGGCAATTCTTCGACAAATCCGATGTATCCTTCTGGGACTTTTCTGTAAACTGCGGTGAATTTCATCTCGGAAACCTCCTGTTTTCTACCATCGGCGAGATATAGAGGGATATTTCTGTTCAAGAGATTCATAGCGTTGCTGCGCCGAAGCACCTTCTTACGTTCCCTATTCGTTCTCATCGCTCATAATCTTCTCCCCTCAAGATGAACTTCGGTTCTTCGGCGAGTAGGCGATTGGCCCAAGCTATCACCGGGAGTAGTCCGATGGGTTTTTCATATTACCATTGATCACAAATACAAATGCCTTAGATAGAAATTCTTTGGCTGTATTGTCTCCCCCGTGCGTCTCGACATCAATGAGAATAATATCATTTCGGATGTCTCCGGGAGGCTTATCTTTGATCGTCAAGTCGAGTACGAGAAGGATGCTGACTTGTCTGGCTTCGACGCCTGCGTATTGAGCCGCTTGGGCCGTGTACTTCTTCGAGATGTACTCTCGGTCGCCGTTTTCCTTTTCGACTTTTAGCTCAACGCTCACTCCTTGATACCTTTAATATAGCAATCCTAAATCAATGTATATTGCCTTGAATTCTACTCGTATGTATCACCGTCTGCTCAAAATCGCCCTGTGGAGCGGCGGTGCTTTGCTCTGGCTAGCGGGTGTGGTCGCGGCCGAGCAGGTCCGCTTTGACGCGGCCAATGAGTGGCGGACTTGGCGTTTGCCGCTGGGGATTGTTGCACTCGACGCGGCCGGCGTGATCCGCCCGGTCGAAATTCGCAAAAACGCCGACCCGGTGCGCAATGCCGCGGCCTTTGGCGGGGGCATTCGGGCGGCGGGTTCCAATCGGCGGGACGCGGCCTTGGTCATGGACGGGGATCCGCTGACCGGCTGGGCACCCGACCCGGACGCGGCCTTAGACGACCGCTGGATCGAGATCGACTTGGGACGAGCCGTGGCCGCGCGCCGGGTCGCGCTGACCTTTTTGGATGCCGCTCGGCCGTGTGCGCTGTTCGACGTGTTGCTTTCTACTGGGGAGCCAGCCATCGACGTGGTCGGCAACCCCATTGCAGGCAGCCTCGTGTACCGCGTACAGGAGCGCTTCAAGGAAAACCAACGGCAGGGGGTCGCGCTAGAATTGGACCCGGTACGCGACCCGTTTGTGCAATTTATTCGCGTCGAAGTGCTCAACTGTGGTGCCGGGGCCGCGCTGGCCGAGGTGGAGGTCGAAGCCATCGGCGACAACCTCGCCTTGGATCTGGCGGCCAAGGGCGGGGACTTGGAAATCATCGTGGATATCGACGGCTTTGGCGACGCGGCGTCGTTTGCCAACTCCCTGCCGCTGGCCGACGGCCGCTTTTCACTGTGGACGGAAAACCGCCGCATCAACCGCTCGGTGGATGTAATCTCGCGCATGACCTTGGACTTGGGCGCGGTCTTTTGGGTGGATTTGGTGCGCATCGTGGGGGATTTTTTGTCGCGGCCAGGGCAATTCCGCTTCAACTTCGACCGCTACGAGGTGCTGACTGCGGATGGATCGCTGGCACCAGATGGTACGCGGATATGGCATCGGCAATTCGCCGGCAAGGCCACGCGGTCCAATCGCCAGCTCGGGATCGCCAACCACCACTTTGAGCCGATTGAGACGCGCTACGTGCGGGTCGAATGGGTGTTTTGGGACGCGGCCTGCGCGGCCGCTTGCGTGGGCTGTGGCATTGTGCCGCCCTGCCAGTTTTGGGGCGGTACGCGCGAGCTACAGATCTTTGGCGAGGGCCATCCGCAGCGGGTGGTGTTGCCCTCGCCCCTGATCGACCTCGGCGGCGACAAGCAGGTCCACGCGATCCACTGGCGGGCCGACGCACCCGCTGGGACGCGGGTGGAGGTGCGCAGCCGCACGGGCAATGACCTGCAAATGGACATCACCTATCGCGACAAAAATGGTCGGGTCGTCTCCGAGCGCAAGTACAACAAGCTCATTCCGTCCTTTAAGGGCCGGATCGACACCGCCCTGTCGCCGGGGGCCAATTGGAGCCCGTGGAGCAAGCTGTACTTGCAGCCGGGCGAGCCGTTTTCTTCGCCTTCGCCGCGGCAATACGCCGAGCTGGAGGTCGCCTTGGTGTCCGAGCGGTCGGATGCGGGGGTGGCTTTAGATTGGCTGGAGATCGAGTTCGGCGATCCGGTGGCGCAAGAAGTGGTGGGGGAGATTTTTCCGGTTGAAGTGCAGCCCGGGGAGCCGACCGAGTTTGCCTATTACATTCGTCCGCAGCAGGTGGCGGGTTCGGGCTTTGATCACTTGGAGGTGGAGACCTCCGCGCCGATTGAGTTCGTGGCGGTGTTGGTGGCGGGCGAGGTGGTGGAGGCGATGGCCGAGCCGACGGCCGGGGGGTTGGCCATCGCCTTGGCTGCGCCGGTCAAGAGCCGTCAGCTAGTGGAGTTGCGCTTTGCTGGAACCGTGTTTGTCGATGCCACGCGCTTTGACGCCTTTATTGCCCAAGGCTCGGCCGACGCCCTGTTGCGGCAGCGGGTGGATGCCGGCGACGCGTACGCGGAGGTCGCCAGCAGCACAAATGCCGTGCGCTTGCCCGTAGGGGCGCGGCTGTTGGCCAACGTGGCGATGGGGCCGCTGGCGTTGACGCCCAACGGCGACGGGGTCAACGACGCGCTGCGGGTGGAATTCGATTTGGTCAATGTCTTGGCCGCACGGTGGATCGGCCTGCGGATTTTCGACCTTGCGGGGCGGGTGGTGTGGGCGCGGGAAGAGGAGGGCGCGGCCGGTGGGCGGGTTTGGGTTTGGGACGGCCGGGGGGCTGCCCCCGGGCTGTACGCGGCGGAATTGCGCGTCGAGGGGGACGGGGAAAGCGATAGTCGGCGGCGCGTGGTCGCCGTTGTCTACTAGCAGTTGTGCCTGTCCGCCAACAGTTTCTTACACCAGGTGATTTGGGTGTTGAGGCCGTACTCCAGGGCGGTGTTGGGGGCGAAGCCGAGCATAGATCGCGCCTTGTCGATATTGGCCCGCGTATGGGTCTGATCACCAGGGCGCGGCGGAAGAACTTTCAGGCGAGCCTTCTCGCCCAAAATTTTTTCCACGATCTCAATCCCGCGCCTTGTCGTCGTCTCGATATCCGAGCCAATGTTGAAAATTTCACCTGCACACTGGTCTGGGTGATCGAGGACCGCGAGGAGTCCGGCTACGGCGTCTTGTACAAATGTATAGGCGCGCTTGTGGTCCTGACTGCCGTCGTATAAAGGGAAATCCTCGCCTTGCAAGATGCTGCTTATCAGCTTCATGTAGAGTTTTTCTGGGCGCTCGCGCGGGCCATAAACAGAGAATAGGCGCATGGAACACACGGGCAACTTGCGCTCGCGCCAGTACGCCAATGCCAATTGCTCGGCGGCGAGCTTGGTCGCGCCGTAGTAGGAGATGGGCGCGGGCACGGCAGTCTCGGCGGCCGTGGCACGCCGTCCATAGACCGACGAAGTAGAGATGTTGACTAGGAAAGGTCGTCGCTTGCTCCTCGCGCACGCTTCGAGTAAGGCGCGGGTGGCGACTAGATTGTTGCGCACGTACGCGTCTGGAGGAACGCGAGCGGCAAGGCCGGGTTGGGCTGCAAGGTGGAATACCAGTTCGGCGTCTGCAAGTGCCCCCTCCAACTTGTCGCAGGCCAAGTCCAACTGCTCGATTCGCACCCCGGCATCTGCCAGCTCGCACGCGTTGCGCCTCTTCATCCAGACCGGATAGTAGTCGCTGAAAGCATCGACGCCAACTACGTTGTGCTCGAGGGACGCTAGCCGTTCGCAAAGATGCGATCCCACAAAACCTGCGGCACCTGTTACGACAATCTGCACGACACCCTTCTATGTTCTGTACACTGTTCGCGTCTGACGAAAGCGGCGGAAATGTTTAGTTAGTCAATGAGACTGTTTAGTATAACCAACATCTGTAAATATGGCTAATCAATGACGTAAGTCGATGTATTTTCTATATGTAGAACGCCTCGTTACCTACTTCCAAGCCTTTGAAAATTTTTACCTGACGGGCATTCGCGGGCGAGACGCCCTCGATCCCAGCGGCTTGGAGTCAAGGCCGAGAGCGAAACCCTAGTTTTCAGATGGCTTCTTAAGGCGGGCAAGGAACTGGTGCTCAAATGCCACCCACCGGACTTTGCCGAGCCTTCTTAGGCCCGACCCGCTCTTGGCACTATATTATGGAATTAATACGCGAAACCACTAGCGTCGTTCAGGCGCGGGAGAACGGAATATGAGACTGATCCTCGTAGGTTGCGAATACGTCGGCAAGACGACCTTAGCTGGCGAAATTGTCGGTTGGATTGAGCGCACCTTTGGCTCGTCGCGCACCTTCCACGACCACTTCAGCCTGCCGTGCAACGAGTTCCCCGTAGAGGAACAGGAGCAACTGCTGGCACTTAGTCCGCGGCTGAAGGAAATGTTCCAGCGCTACATGATGAACTACCACTTCCATCCCGCCTTTTACAGCGACCCGGACCACAACTTGGTGGGTTTCCACCTTGAAGAGGCCGTGTACGCGCCCCTGTACTACGGCTACGGGGGCCGAGGCGAGTACGCCGACCGCGCCGCACTGGCTCGGGCCTTCGACGAGGAGATCATGCAGCACGCGCCCGATACGGTACTCGTGCTGCTGCGCGCCCGGCCCGAAGTCATTGCCCAGCGCATGCGCGAGCAGCCGCACGAGCGGCCGGTGGTGCAAGAAAAGGATATCGAATGCGTGTTGCAGCGCTTTGAGGAGGAATTTAGCGACTCGCTCATCCGCAAGAAATTCGCCCTCGACACGTCCGACGCCACAGTAGAGCAGACCTTGGCGGAATTCACCGGGGAGATAAAAAAGCACCTCAGCGAAGCCGACCGCTTGCGCCTTTTGGCCCATCAGAACTGGCCGACCTAGGCCATGCCGCAGCCCTTTCTCGACTGGTATGGCGTATGGGCCGGTCAAGCCGGCATCGCCGGCGGCCAAGCTTGGGTGCAAGACCCGCCGGTTGGCGTGCGCTTGGCCGTGCAGGAGGCGCGCAAATCCCCGGTTTTTATTAAGCCGGAGCATCCTTGGGAAGCGGGTGGCCTGACGCCGCAAGCCGTGCTCTGCGATGGCGGTGTGCTGAAGATGTGGTACATCGCCCGCGGCGCAGGGGACGACCCCCCCCCCTTCATCGCGTACGCCGAGAGCGCGGACGGCTTTTGTTGGGAGCGACCAGCCCTGCATTTGCAAGAGTACGGCGGCAGCACGGCCAACAACCTGCTCTTTCGCTTTGGCGACTTTGGGCTGCAATCCGCATTTGTGGATCCGGCGGCCCCACCGCAGGCTCGTTACAAAGCGATGGCGCGCGATTCCATTACCTATCACGAGGGCGTGCCGGTGCCGGCGATGACGCGGGAGCGCAAGTGGGCCATTCGCCGCGCCATGACAGAGGCCGGCTACACGCCAGAGCAGCGAGCCGCCGCTTTGTATTTCGTCGGCTTGCTCAAAGGGGCGGTGTCGCCCGACGGCAAGCAGTGGACGTTTTTGCAGGAGCCGCTTTTGAACGTGGGCCGCACCGGACTCGACAGCCACAACATCGCCGCGTACGACGCGGAAGCCGGCCAATACGTGGCCTATTTGCGCGGCCATCAGCATCGCCGCCGCATCGTGCGCCGCACCGAGGGCGCGGAGTTTGGGAAATGGTCGCGGCCGCGCCCGGTATTCGGCGCGGACCCGCAAGATCCCATCGACGACGACGTGTACGCGTCGGGCTATTGCCGCTATCCCCACGGCGGCTTCCACCTGATGTTCCCGGCCATGTACCACCGCTGGACGGCCACGATAGATGTGCAATTGGCGACCAGCCGCGACGGCTCCTTGTGGAGCCGGCCCGAGCGCAAGCCCATCATCTCCCGCGAGCCTGAGGGGTACGGCATGGTGTTTGCCTTCCCGGAATTGGTCCCGCTCGGCCCGGAGACGTGGGGCGTGATGTTCATCGGGCAGTACGACTTGCACGACTGGGGCGAGCGGCGCGATCCGGGCCGTCCTGCGGAATGGCGTTGGGCCACTTGGAAGCGGGATCGGCTGGTAGCTCTCGAAGCGCCGGTGGAGGGGCGCGCAACGCTGGTTGAACGCGCGTGCGAGGGCTGCGAGTTGACGCTCAATTTTCAGACGCAAAAGGAAGGCGGTTGGATCAAAGCCGAGCTGGTTGAGCCGCCCGCTTCGCCGGCCGCGCCGGTGCAGGCCATAGCGGGCTTTGGGGTACAGGAAGCCGACGCGCTGGCTGGCGACGAGTTGGCCGGGGTGGCGACGTGGCGGGGAAGCAGCGATTTGTCGGCCTTGCGCGGCAGGCAGGTGGCCATTCGCCTGCATCTATCCCGGGCGAAGGTGTTTGCGGTGGAGATGTAGGTTGGGCCGCCAGGACCGCGAAGGGTGGGGTGCCAAGGTGATTGACCGTCTGTCCCATGACCTACGCGATGCCTTTCCGGACATGCGGGGGTTGTCGCCGCGCAACCTCAAGTACATGCGCGCCTTCGCCGCCGCTTGGCCGGACCGCGCAATTGTGCAACGCACCGTTGCACAAATTCCTTGGCGCAGCAACGTGACCCTGCTCGACAAGGTCACGGACGCGCAAACTCGCCTGTGGTACGCCCAAAAAGTCCGTGAGGAAGGTTGGAGTCGGGATGTGCTGGCGATGCAGATCGAGACCAAGCTACACGAGCGCGAGGGCAGGGCTGTCACCAACGATTGAGGCTGAGTTGTCCGGGTGGGAGAATGGGGAATGAATGCCGACCGGAAAATCATTGTCATCGCCGGACCCAATGGCGCGGGAAAAACGACCTTTGCACGGGAGCATTTGCCGCACGAAGCTGAATGTCCCGCCTTTGTCAACGCCGACCTGATCGCAGCGGGTCTGTCTCCTTTTCAGCCGGAAGCCGCTCTTTTTCGCGCTGGCCGGTTGATGTTGGAGGAAATTAAAAATCACGTGCAGCAGCGAAGAAGTTTTGCCTTTGAAACTACCTTGTCTGGTCTCGGCTATGCCAGCATGATCCCGCGCTGGCGCAGCGACGGTTATGCGGTCAAGCTGATATTTCTGTCGCTGGCAACGCCGGAAGAAGCGATCAAGCGGGTTGAGTTGCGCGTAAGGCAAGGCGGCCACCGCGTTCCACCGGAGGTCATTTGCCGCCGCTTTGCGAGTGGTTTGCAGAATTTTCAGAATACGTATCGCCACATCGTCGATTATTGGCAGTGGTTTGATAATGGTGGCCGCATTCCCAAATTGATTGATGAAGGAGAAAACCCATGAAAGAGCCGAAGCAACCAATCCCCGTCTCTAAACTTGACGATCCCGCTATGCAGGCTGTCCCCATTGCGTTATACCGCGCTGCTAGACGTGCGCACAAAATCGCCCATCAGCATAAGACCGGGGTGGTGATTATGGAAAAAGGCAAGGTCATCGAGATTGAACCGGATCCGGAGATGTACGAGGAGAAGAAGTAGAATAGTGCAACAGCTCGTTGCCCAAATTGTGCAAGAAATTCCTCGGCGAAGGCTCCACTACCGAGTTCAAATGAGCTAGGTCCTCCGCCCTCGGGCGGGAGATTTGCGCCTTTGCCACTTTTGTATATGCTTATTGTATATCCAAATTGATTAAAGCGAGGTTATAGCATGGCAACGGCACACACGAAAGTTTTTATGAGCAACAAGAGCCAAGCGGTGCGGCTGCCCAAGGCCGTTGAACTGCCGGAATCGGTGCGCGAGGTCGATATCGTCGCGATAGGGTCAAAGCGCGTTATTACTCCTGCTGGCGAGAGTTGGGATGAGTGGTTCAACGGACCCGGTGTTTCGGATGATTTTATGTCGGTACGGGAACAGCCGGCCGATGCACGGCGAGAAAAACTGTGATGCTCAGGTATCTGCTAGATACCAATGTGGTGATTTATGCCATCAAGAACCGCCCCCAATCGCTGCGGCAAAAATTCAATCGGTCGCAAGGTCAGATGGCGATTTCTTCCGTAACTTGGGGCGAACTTGTCTATGGCGTTGAACGCTCCGCCCAACCCGAGCGCAATCTGGCGGATATTGAATCGCTGGGCACTAGGCTTGAGATCATGCCGTTTGACCAAGTTGCAGCCAGCCATTTTGGTCGAATCCGTGCAGAGCTGTATCGCGTTGGTGCTCCGATTGGCCCCTACGATATGATGATCGCGGGTCAGGCGCGTGCGTCCGGGCTAGTTTTGGTAAGCAATAATGTAAAAGAGTTTGAAAAAGTTCCGGGGCTCATGCTGGAAAACTGGGTCCGCTGATTGGAAGCGGTCTGGCGGCCTGCACCCGGCCGCCCCGGCGATAAGCACGTCAAGGTCGAAAGGGCCTGCGACCTGCTTGTCCCGCGCCTGATGACCGGCGAGATAACAATATGAACAGTTGAAGGAGATGGTCTGATGAGCGCGAAAACCTTGTTCTTGGCATGGCAAGACCAGCCTTTGGACTCTTAGCAATAAGCACTTGACCGCTTGCGCTGGATATGCGCTCATTAACCGTTGTTTCCGTTGCGCGCCGAGAAAGGAGGGGCTTGAGCAGAGGCGAGCGGGTGTGCTTTTTGTCGAGTTGTTTTACTCTAAAACGAGGAGGATTGCATGAGAACGCATGCACAGATGCTTTTGGGAGGAGCCTTGGTGCTCCTCGTCAGCGCGACCGCTTGGGGGCACGTGGGGGTTGAGTATTTTTATCCGCAGGTGCCCGATCCAGCCTCTATGGTCATGGACGGCAAAGCCGACGACTGGGGCTGGCTCGACCAAGAGGAGTTTGCCATCACCACCGAGCAGATGTTTGGCCAGCAGGGCGAAGAGATTTCGCGCGACGATATCGACGTAGCCTTCTGGATGGCGTGGAGTGCGCCGCCGGACAATCAGTTCTACTTCTATGCGGTGGTGACCGACGACACGCTCAAGCTGCTCGAATCCGATCAGAAGCGCTGGTGGTCGGACGACATCATCCAGATCACGTTTGATGCCGATCACTCCGGCGGCGACTTCTTGGGCGAAAACTTGGACCACGTGCTCAATGGCCAGCGCTACCACCTCCGCATCAATCCGGGGCCGGGCCAGCCGGTTGCGTACAACAGCCAGCTCGAATACATCGACCTGCCGGAGATCGGCTGGAGCTCGGATGTGTTCAACGGCGAGCCAACGCCTTGGTTTGAGGTGGGCTGGACCCTGCTGCCGTCGGGGGCCGGGCACGGCTCGACCAATGTCACGTGGACCATGGAGTTCCGCTGTGCCCTGTGGGACAGCTATGCGACGACGCCCGAGGAGAGCGTGCGCCACGTGTTCGCGGAAAATCAGGTGATACACGTCGGCCCCAAGTTCAACGACCGCGAGCCAGTGGCCTCGGATGAAGCGTCGCCGTTCCGGCACAACTTGCTGCCCTTGGGCTCGGCCGCCGCGCAAGACCAAAAGGGCGATCAGATGCCCGACTGGATCGGCTTGGGTACCGACGACGAGCCGACGGCCGTGGAGGAAACTTCGTGGGGACGGGTTAAGAGCCATTTGCAAGGCCAGTTGGAGTGAAGTGGGAAAACGTCAAACGGCTAACGCGAGCGGTGTCGGAAGGAGCGTGCCGACACCGCTTTGCTGTTTGCAGGGGAAAATTTCACCCTTCCAGCGAGGGGTTTCTATCAAATGCCACCGACCCCATAAGGCCATCCCCCACGCTTGTCTAAACAGACGCCCCTACACAAATGACCTATTCAGAGTTTACGAGCTTAGTACACGACCCCTAAAGTAGGCGACCCTTACTTTGAGTACGCATTTTCTGCTGTTGCCGATGGGTCCGGGATCGAGGGCAAGATGCCCTCGATCCTTGGCCGGCTGAGGGCTGGTGGCGTGTAGTAAGGTTTATGAGATAACTTCTAATAATGAACATTTCCGCACTCGATAGTGCCATCATCGCGGCCTACCTGCTCGTGGTCGTCGCCATAGCGGTTGTGAGCAGCCGCCGCGTCCGCAGCGCGAGCGACTTCTTCCTCGCTGGACGCAGTATGCGCTGGCCCTTTGTCGGCGCATCCCTGTTTGCCACCAACATTTCTGCCGAGCAGTTCGTCGGCCAAGCGGGCTTGGCCTTTGTCGTCGGCTTGGCAGTCGCCAATTACCAGCTCGCCGGGGTGTTGGCCTTCGTGGCGATGGGGGCGGTTTTTCTGCCCATATACATGCGGCTGGGTCTCTATACCACGCCGGAGTTTTTGCAGCGGCGCTACGGGCCGGAGAGCCGCCGCTTTTTTTCTTTGATCACCCTGGTGAGTATTACCTTTGCCGGCATTCCCGGCTCCCTGTACGCCGGCGGACGAGTGATGGAGGTGCTGTTCGGGTTTGAGTCGATTGTGCCGGGGGTGCTGATCTTGGCGCTGGCGGCCGGCCCGTACGCCTTGGTGGGCGGTTTGCGCACTGTCATCTTGACGGACTTTGTCCAGTGCTTGCTGCTGGTTGTCGGGGGCGTGGCCATGCTCTATGTGGGCTTGGGCTATCTGGGGGGCTGGGGCGTCTTTGAGACTCGGATGCAAGAGTTGCAAGGGGCGGACGATTGGGACATGCTGGCGCTGGTGCAGCCGCTCGATCACCCCAACGTGCCTTGGAGCGGCGTAGTGCTGGGCCTGACGATACATGCCTTGGCCTTTGGGGCGACCAGCCACGTCATGGTGCAGCGCGCCTTGGCGGCCCGCAGCGTCCACGAGGCGCGGATGGGTGGTTTGCTGGCCGGGCTGTTGAAAGTGGTGGCGGTCTTTATCATTCTGATTCCCGGGCTGATGGGCTACGTCATGGCGCAAGGGTCGCAGCCGCTAATCGAAGTCGCCAGCCCGGATCAGCTCTATCCGGCGATGGTGCAAACCCTGCTGCCGACCGGCTTGGTGGGCTTGGTGTTGGCCGGGTTGATCGCGGCGCTAATGAGCTCGCTAGACTCGGAAATCTGCGCGGCCTCGGGCCTGTTTGCCATGGATTGGTATCAGCCCTATCGGCCCGCGGCGACTCAGCAGCGCTTGATATGGGCGGGGCGCATACTGGCTGGCGTGGTGGTCGCCACCGGGGTGTTGTGGGCCATTGTGGTCATTCCGCAGTTCCGCTTTCTCTACGAATATCTGGCCAAGTTTGCCTCCTACATACCAGGCACCATTGTGGCCTGTTTCCTGTGGGGCATGGTGTCGAAGCGGCCCACGCGCAAAGGGGCCTTTGCAACCCTGATCGCTGGTTCCATCTTTGGCATCTTCCTGTGGCTGGTCAACGACTCGGCAGTGCTCAACCGGCTGGTCTGTGGAGAAGAGGGATTGGGGCTGGCCTTCTTGGAGATGCACTTTCTGCACGCGGCCTTCGTCATTTTTGCCGTGGCCAGCGCCCTGCTCTTTGGCTTTAGCTTCGCGTTTGGCGACGAGGGGTCGGTGCTCTCGGAGCAAGGGGACGCAGCCTTGATGCCGAGCCGGAAGCAGGATCGGGTTTATTGGCTGGGAGCGGTGGGGTTGCTGTTGGTGTACGGCGCGGTGTATTGGTATTTCTTTTAGGATTTCGGCGGCTGGGTAGGACCGGCAAATGCGCCGATAAAGGACACCGGGCGGGGCGGCAAGTAGGGAATAACGATCGTTCGAACCGCCGTCATCTACCAAGGGAGAATACAATGGAAAATCGTCCGCAAGTACTCATCGCCTGTAGCGAGCGGGTGCGCCATGGCTACCTGCCGCCAGCGGAGCTAACGCGCCTAGAGCAGGTTGCCGATTGGGCGTGGTTTGCCTGCGAGGGCGGCAACATCTACCGCGCCAGCGAAGACGCCGAGGCCATTGCCCAGTTGGCAAGGGAAATGGGTGCCGTGGATGCGCTCGTCGTCTGCCACGGTGCGCCGAAGGTTAATGCGGCGGTCTTGGAAGCCGCCCCCCGGCTGGGCTTCATCGGCGAATTGGAAGGCGACCGCTTTGCCACGCGCATCGACTTGGCCGCGGCGTGGGCGCGGGGCATCCGCACCGTGGATACGACGAATGGCTCGTCCTATCCAGTGGCCGAGTGGGCCTTGGCCCTGACCCTGATCGCCATGCGCAATGCCGGCGCGCTCTTCCGCCGCATCCTCGCCGGGAATACGCAAAACCGCTCCACCCTCGAGCCGATGGCCGGGATGCTTACCGGCAAGCGGGTGGGCCTGATCGGCGGCGGCCACATGGGGCGGCGGCTGATGAAGTTGTTGCGGCCCTTTGAGGTTGAGCTGTGGGTGCACGATCCGTACCTGCCGCAGGAGCTGGCCGAGGCCTTGGGTTTTTTGCAAACGTCGCTGGACAATGTGCTGTCGCAGTGCGATGCCATTGTCTGCGTCGCGCCCCTGACGCCGCAGACCAAGGGCCTGATTGGCCGGCGCGAGTTAGACCTCATTCCGTCGGGAGCGGCTTTGGTGAACGTATCGCGCGGGCCGATCTTCGACTCCGCGGCCCTGATCGAGCGCCTCAAGCGCGGCGACATTGCCGCGGGCTTGGATGTCTTTGACCCGGAGCCGATCCCGGCCGACAGCGAAATCATCGGCCTGCCCAATGTGTTTTTGACGCCGCACTTTTCCGGGCGCACGGGCGACGAATACCCGCATTTTTTTCGCCTCATGGTCGATGAATTAGAGCGCTTTTTTGCTGGCCACGAGACCTATTTTGACCTGACGCCGCGCTCGCAGGCCAATCGGCGGGGGGACCTGCCGGGCTAGGGAATGGAGGAATTTTTATGGGACATCCCAACCTGCTGTACATCTTCACCGATCAGCAGCGCGTGGATACGCTGCGCTGCTACGGCAACGAGCAGATCGAGACCCCGGCCCTCGACGCGCTGGCCGCGGACGGCTTTGTCTTTGAAAACGCCTACGTGAGCCAGCCGGTGTGCAGCCCGGCGCGGGCCACCATGCTGACCGGGCTGTGGCCGCACGCGGCCGGCGTGCCCGCGTGCAATGTGCCGCTGCGCCCCGAGGTGCCGACCTTTGCCGAGCTCCTGCCGCCGGAATACCAGACGGCCTTTATGGGCAAATGGCACTTGGGGGATGAAATTTTTCCCCAGCACGGGTTTGCAACGTGGGTCGGCAGCGAAGACTCGTACCGGCGTGGCTATTCCGCGCCGGAGCGGCTGGCCGCGCTCAGCCCGTATCACCACTTCTTGATTGAGCAGGGGTTTGTGCCCGACGCCGAGAACCTCGGCCAGCGCGTGTTCTCGCGCCACGCCGAGGCCTCCATGCCGGAGGAATACACCAAGGCCGCGTTTTTGGGCGAGCAGGCCGCAGAGTACATCCGCCAGCGCGGCGACGCGCCCTTTGCGCTATGCGTCAGCTATCTGGAGCCGCACCCGCCGCACACCGGGCCGCTCAACGACTATTACGACCCGGCGACCCTGCCGACCGGACCGAGCTTTAGGCAGCCCCCGCCGGCCGACGCGCCCTTGATCGTGCGGCTGATGGCGGCCTTTTACTCGGCTTCGGAAAACTACGGGTTGGACTTGCAGACCGAGGCTGGCTGGCGCGGGCTAATGGCCCGCTATTGGGGCAATGTGACGCTGGTGGATCGCTCGGTGGCCCAGATCCTCCAAGCCTTGGACGAGAGCGGCAAGGCCGACGACACCATTGTAATTTTCACGTCGGATCACGGCGAACTCATGGGCAATCACGGGATTTTGGGCAAGACCCTGATGTACGAGGAATCGATCAAGGTGCCGTTGCTGCTGCGCGCCCCCATGCTGGGCGCGGGGCCGCGGCGGATCGGCGGCCAGTTCAGCCACATCGACTTGGTGCCCACGCTGCTCGACTTGCTGGGGCTAGATGCGCCGGATCATTTGCAGGGGCAGAGCCGGGTGCCAGTGCTGTGCGGCCGCTCCGACTTGGCGGCCAACGATGTGTTTGTCGAGTGGAGCGGCACCGACGGCCATCCGCCGGCCTCGATCGGCGAAGCCGAGCCGAACCGCAGCTTGGCCCATCCCGTCCGCACCATTGTCGCGGCCAATGGCTGGAAGCTCAACCTGTACGGCGCGGGCCAAGGCGAGCTATACGATCTGAACGCCGACCCCCACGAATTGGCGAATCTATACTACCGGCCCGAGCAACGCACGCGGATCGGCGAACTGAGCGAGCGGATTCGCGCCTGGCAGGAGCAGACCGGCGACGAGGTGGCGCTGCCCTAATTATTCGGCATTGCCTTTTGCAGCAAGATCGCGCACGAACTGAGAGAGGGCATCAAACGCCGGGGATTGGAAGTTCCACACTCCTTGTTGAGCACCTTCGCCGACCCTAGCTACGGGATTCCTCTTCGCGGCGAGGTAGGCGTGAGCGAAGGTCTTGTCGTGGTTTCTCGAACACAGGGCATTGCGGGTTTTCAGGCACTCTATGTACTCGTCGACGCATTGGGCCGCGTCTTCGCCTGCTACGGAACGCCGACAGAGGGTCTCAATGGCACCGGATTGGGAGCCGTCGGGCACGATGAACACGCCAATCGACGGAGTGTCGTTTGAGAATTCAGCGTGAGCGGGAGGTGGTTCGTACCCGGCGCTGCGGAGGCTGCCGCAGACGCTATCGAAGCTGCCCTGTGGGTTGTCGTCGGCGTCTCGTACAACGCCGACTGAACGGAGCGTTGGTCTAGCTTGGGCGGCCGCCTTTATCCCCTTCAGGTTTTTTGTAAAGTTATTCTTGCTGCCAACATCCACTATCTGGATGCCCTGCCCATCGTCCTCGAGACAGTCCTTGATGAGCCTCTCTAAAAGGTTCACTTCGTCTTTGCCTTCGACAAGCAATAGCCGGTCTGCCGTTAGCTCAACTCTCGGAAGTCCTGCTCGACTCGTTGCGATCATCATCGGACCTCCAAGTTGAGATTCCGCGCACCTTCGAGGGCCTCGCCGGTGAAGGTCGCTGCTTTGATGTTTCCCGACTCGTTCTCAAAGAGATTGTGGATGGACAAGTCATTGGGTTCGTCGGCAAAAGCCTCCATTGCCGCATCAATGCACTCGGCGCTGTGGGTCGTCGCGATGAATTGCACATTCCATTCGTGCATCCAATCGCGGGCGCGAGCCCAGAGGTTCCGTAGCACCGAATAGTGAAGGCCATTTTCTATCTCGTCGATAAGCACTAGGCCGTTACGGGCAGCGAAGAAATTTAGATATAACTTGAGAAGCCGCACTATACCGCCTCCTAGATTTTCTAGGCGACGTTGATCTCCGTTATCTGTGATTGCCGAAAGGTACGATTCCCCATTTTCGTCTGTAAGTATCTGTACATCCTTAACGTTTGGCAGAATCAAATTTACGGCATTCGCTAGGTCCTCTTTTCGACCTTCCCTAACCATATCGGAATAAAGTTTCAGGTATTCCCCCGATATTTCAAGTTGCCATCTTGTACCTTCGATTATGCAGGTGATCCTAGGCGTTACCGAATCAGAAAAGCCACGTTCGACTAGCCCTTTCGGGGTGTTATGCCTTGCTGGGAGCGTACCGTCAAGCTCTTTATTGTCAATCCACGTGCGAAGGCGACCGACAACGGGGCGTTGTTCCAGCTTGTACCTAGCATCGGTAATAGCTACTGTCTCCCATGTTATCTCTTCTATCTCTTCAAAGGTCGCTTTCCATTCGTGGCGTTCTTCGCCTTCGGTTCCACAAAGTTTTAGAGACTTGTCGGACAAGTCCGATATGGGATTTACGATTGGATTAGTGGACCGTTGTACATTCGCGTTCCACAGCAATTGAGTATTGTGTCTTCCCATAAAGAGCCAGATTGCTTCGATAAGTGCCGTTTTCCCAACGCCGTTTGCACCGGTGATCAGGTTCGCGTGGCTCAATTTTGGCAGGGACAAGCCGTTGATGCCACGGTAGTGAACTGCCTCGAAACTGCTGAGATGAATCATTGGATTCCTCCGCTATTGGAAGCCTGCTCTAGTCCGCAGCAGCAGGAATTTCTGTGCGCTCATACAGCAACGCACTTGAGCAAAGCCGGCGTCGCCGACTCAAGTAGAATCGCTATCGACACGCGAATGGAAGCCGCTACCTCTGGCCAGCGAGCCGATTAGGTACACGCGCTCGGCTCCGTATGCTTCGACTAGGGCTGTGGCGCAGACGCTTTTGCCAAGCCTCAATGTACGATCTGTAGGCGTCCATAAATGGAAGTATAACGGAAGAGGGCATCGCACACACGGAGACGCTTCTAGCGAAAAAGCGTCCCTTCGAGTGCCTCTGCATAGGTTTGCGGTCGTCCGGAGTGGTCGCCGCCGAGCCAGCGGTAGGCCCTCGGATAGAGCGCGAGCGAGCGGTCGGCGAGTGGCAGGTTGAGCGGCACGCTGCCCCACGCGGCCGAGAACTTGGCGGCGATGGCCACTTCGAGCGATTGGCGCAGGTCGTGGCCGGAGATGTACAGCTCGCCGCCGTTTTCCACGACATCCAAAAATGACAGCACTGAAGTGCCCATGTAGGAGAAGCGGGGGTATGCGAGCGGGGTATAGGGGCGGTCGATCTTTAGGCGGGCACCCTGTGCGTCGCGGCCCGCGAAAATCTCGGGCGGCCCCCAGTCCCAGCGCACGAGCGCGTCGTCGGTCCACACTTCTACGCCGCGACTGGGCGTGGGTTGGCCAAAGACCGGGCAGACGAGGCCGTTGCTGAGCAAAAATTGCCCGTTGATGATTAGCCCCTCGTCGTCGTCGCGTGCGAGGGCTTCCGGCGGTGTACCCCACGCGATGACTTGGGTCACCTCGGCTTGGGCCAAGAGCCGCAACACGGCAATGTGCTGGCAGCCCCCGCCGGAAATCTCGCCGCCCCAGCCGTGGACGCTGGCCCCGCGCAATGGGCCGTACTCGCCGGTGCGCAGCCAGCCGGCCGCTTCTTGCACCTCGCCCATGGCCCGTTGCAGGTTGCCGCCGGCAAAGACCACGCCGCGCCTTTCGCATTCCTCGATCATGGCATCGACATCCGACAGGCGGGCCTCAATGGGCTTATCGGTGGAGACGCCCTTGACGCCAGCTTGAGCGGCGGCGATGACGGCCTCTTTGATGTACTTGCCGGGCAGCACGACGACCGCGATGTCCGGGACGACGTGCCGGAAGAGGTCTTGCGCGTCCTCGTAGAGTGCGCGGATGCCAAAGCGCTCGCCGACGGCTTGGCGGCGCTCGGGGTTGTATTCGGCGATGGCGACTAGCTCGGTGTTGGGCAGGGTTTGATAGACCTCGGCGTAGTGCTGGCCGAGGCGGCCGCAGCCGATGATGGCGACCGCGTATTGCTCATTCATGGAGGAGCTCCTTTAGGTTGGCGCACCCGCGCGGTAGGTTGCTGCGACCCAAGCGGCACTTTGCGCGACAGGCGCTAGATACACCGCGGCAATGGTGCCTTGGAAGCGGGCGCTGCCTCCGGCGATATGGCCGATGGTCACGGGAATATCCGTCTGTTGCAATGGATGGCCACAGGCCGGGCGCGAGGCCGCGAGCGTGCCGTCGATGTAGAGCTGGATACGCGCCCCGTCGTACACCCCGGCGAGGTGATGGACGCCGGGCGCGAGGGTTTGGTGAGCGGCAATGCTGACTGCGCCGCCGGTGGTGTTGACGATGAAGCTGGGGCCGGGCACGGCCGCGCACAGCCCGCCATTGTGGCCCAAGTCGCCGTAGCGCAGGGAGAACGCGCCGTCGGCCCCGAGGGTGTCGTAGCGGAGGACGCGGCCGTGGGCGCGGCCGCCGTCGCGGTCGCCGCGCCAGGGAGCAGCGTAGAAATAGCGGCCATCAAACGCGCCGGCGTTGTACGCGGTTGTGTGCAGGCCGTCGGTATAGCTGGCGTCGTGCGCGTCCCAAGCGGCTGGGTCGTCAAACGGCGCGGCCGGGTCGTAGCGCAGATAGGAGCCGTGGAAGACGCTCTCTGCGGGCGCAGCAGCGCGGGTGAAGGGCACGTAGTATATGTAGCGTCCGTCGAAGAAGCCGCCGTCAAAGCCGCTGTTGTACCCAAGAACGTGGGTGTCCCAGCTTTGCGGGTCGTCAAACGGAGCGGCCGTGTCGTAGCGCAGCATTGTGCTGTTGCCGTAAGAGCAAAAGTAGATGTGCCGCCCGTCGAACACGGCACCGACGTTCATCTGCATCCCCAAGGGACGGGCGTCGTAAATGTCCCAGCTTTGCGGATCGGCGAAATCCCTGGCGACCGCATAGCGGAGGACGTGGCCGCTGCTGAGCGGCGCAAAGTAGATATGGCGTCCGTCAAACGCGGCACCGTCGAAACAGGCGGCCTCCGGGCAGAGTTGTTGGGCGTTGAAGACGGCATAGCTCGCGGGATCCTTCAGGGGCGCACAGGTGTCGTAGCGGAGGATGTGGCCACTCGGTTCGTCGTCCAAACCGCTGGTCGCCGAGCGGGTGTAACCCGGGCAGAAGTAGAGGTAGCGGCCGTCAAAGGCGAGGCCCTGTCCCGAATGGGGGAACTGGGCGTCGTGGGCGGCCCAAGCGGCTGGGTCTTTGAAGTCGGCTTGGGTGTCGTAGCGCAAGAGGCGCGAGTGGTGAGCGGTGCCGTCGTCGCGCGGGTTGAAGTACGCGTAGCGGCCGTCAAAAGCGCCGCCGTAGAAACCCGCGGTGTGCAGGCCATCGGTGTGGCTGGCGTCGTGGGCGTCCCAAGCGGCTGGGTCTTTGAAGTCGGCTTGGGTGTCGAGGCGGAGGACGCGGCCATGCACCGAAGTGCGCTCCTGCTGGTCGCGGATGGGGCAGAAGTAGAGGTAGCGGCCATCGAATACCGCGCCGAAGTAGCCTTGGGTCACCAAGCCGTCGGTGTGGCCAGCGTCATAGGCGGAGAAGGCGTCGAAGGCGGCGCGGGGCTGCCACTGCGAGACGAGCGCCTGCATGGCTTCGGCGCGGGCGGTGGGGCTTTCGACCCAAGCGGCGACCGTCAGGGCCTTGTCGAGCGCGAAGGGGGCGTTGGAGCGGATGCGGTATTCGGGGGCTTCGGACATGGCGTTGGAGCGGCCTAAGGGAAAATGTGGCGTTCGACTAAGTAGCGCTCGACGCCGTCGCGGTCGAGAGTGTAGCCCAAACCCGGTCGGTCGGAGACTAGGAAGCTGCCGTCTGCGAGGACGAATTCCTCGTTGACTAAGGAGTGCTCCCAGGCGATGGGGCCGACCATGTCGTAGGGCTGGGTCAAATGGGGCATGCAGGCGGCCACGTGCAGGCCCATAGCCGCGCCCGGGCCGTAAGCTACGGTCTGCGACCAGCCGCCTAGGCCCAGCGCGTGCGCCAAGTGCGAGCGATGCAGGGTTTCAAAGTGGCTGGCCCCGCCGACAATGGCGTAGTCGAGGGCCTCGGCCTCGAAGCGGCGCAGCAGGTCGGCTGCGTCGCAGACGTGGTCGCCAATGGGCAGGGAGATGGTGTGGCGCAGGCGACGCCATTCGGAAAACGTGCCGGCGCGTGCGCCTTTGGCAATGGGGCTTTCGAGCGAGTCTAGGCGGTGGCCCTGTAGGCGGCGAGCCAGTTCTTGAGCCACCCACACTTCCTCCAGACGCCAGCGGATATCCGGGCGCACCACCATGTCGGGGACCACGCGGTGAATGGCCTCCACCCGGTCGGTGATGTAGCGGATGCGCTCCTCGGGGGTTTTCTCCCGGCTGGTGATGCACTTCATCTTATAAGCGCGGAAGCCCTGCTCCCATCCCCATTGGGCGTCCACGGCCGTGTGTTCGGGCGTTTTGTACCCGGTGCATTGGGTGACCGGAATGCGGTCGCGCAACCGCCCACCCAATAGTTGCCATATAGGTACGCCCAAGGCTTGGCCGCGCAAGTCGAGCACGGCCTGTTCAAATGCGCCCTGCATGGGGCCGTTGCCTTGAGCCAAGTTGACTTGGAGGACGTCCTGCCCCAGCCAAGTCTCGACCTGCTGGCGCATGGTGGCGGTAAAACGCCCGATCAGGGTCAGGCCGGTCAAGCCCTGATCGGTCTCGACTTCGGCGACGCCGTGCTCGCTGCGCTGGTGCAAGGGCTGGCCGTACACATCGTCTGACCACCACCAGCGGCGCTCGGGCACGTTGACGATGTGGAGGGTGATGCGGGTGATTTTCACGGGCGTCTCCTCGGGCGATTGCTTCTGTGAAAGTCGGAGGGAAGGTACGGTTCCTTGATTTCGCACGCAAAAAAGCGATGATGGAGCGGGGGGATTGAAGCAATAGCAAAAACGGAGAATTTTATGGGACCGACAGAGGGTAAGGCCGGCCACGGCCAGCGCAGCCGCGCGACGCCAGCAGAGCGTCAAAACCCGGCATCCACCACGCTCAAGGCCAACAATAGCGGCAGGTACAGAACCGAAGCCTTGAGCAGCCGCCGCGCACTGGCCACCGAGCGCGAGACACTAAGCGCGAGACCAGAGGCGAGAAACAGCGCACCCAACACCAGCGCCCCGACCAGATAGAACGGCCCGGTGAGACCCATAAACGAAGGCAGCACCGAAAAAATCAGCAGCAGCACCAAGTAGCCCACGACCTGCCAGCAGGTGCTGTTCCCATCCGGCTCAACCACGGGCAACATCTTGAAACCGCCGCGCCGATAGTCGTCGCGGAAGATCCAAGCAATGGCGTAGAAGTGCGGGTGCTGCCAAGCAAAGAGAATGAGAAAGAGGACCACGGCCCCCGGGTCCAGCGCGCCGGTCGCCGCCGTCCAGCCCCCTACGGGCGGCAGGGCCCCCGGCACGGCCCCCAGCGAAGTGTTGAGCCAATTTTGCCGCTTCATCGGGGTGTACACCACCACGTAGAGAAACGCCGTGAGCAGTGCCAGAAACGCCGTGAGCAGCCCAGCGGTAAAAAGCAGGAAAAACACGCCGCCCAACACCAGCGCAAACCCCATCGACAGCGCGGTGGTCGGCTTGACGCGCCCGGTGGGCAAGGGCCGATTGCGCGTGCGCTTCATCAACCCATCGACGTCGCGCTCCAGATAGTGGTTGAGCACTGACGAGCCGCAGGTAGTCAGACCCGTGCCGACCAGCAAGCAGCAGAAAAGCAGGGGCGCGTGAATGCCTTGGCCGCCCCAGAAGAATCCCAAGGCGGCCGTAACCAGCACCAAAAAGGCAATTCGCGGTTTAGTCAGTTCCCAGTAGTCGCGCCAAGTAGCAGTCATATCTATCTCGTTCCGCGACAAAAATATAACGCTGGATCCATCGACGGACAATACGCGGACAGGTAGTGGGTTGACGCAGTTTTGCGCTCGGTCTGTTGACGCGGTTTTGCGCTCGGTCTATGGTACTTTGTACCATGACCCAAGACATTGCCCAACGCATGGCCGCGCTGTCGGCCGAACTCTCGGAGCACTTCCACCGCTACCACGTCCTCGCCGCCCCCACCATCTCGGACCAAGAATTCGACCGCCTTCTCGCCGAGCTGCAAGCCCTCGAAGAGGCCCACCCCGCGCTCGTGCGGCCCGACTCGCCCACCCAGCGCGTTGGCGGCGCACCCACCAGCGACTTCCCCACTGTGCGCCACGCCCAGCCCATGCTCAGCCTCGACAACAGCTACTCGCGCCAAGACGTGGAAAATTTCGACCGCCGGGTGCGCCAGAGCTTGCCCGACGAAGCGGTTGAATACGTCTTCGAGCTAAAAATCGACGGCGTGGCCCTCAGCCTCACCTATCGAGACAGCCTGCTCGTGCGCGCCGTCACTCGCGGCGACGGCGTCCAAGGCGACGAAATCACCGCCAACGCCCGCACCATCCCCACCATCCCCCTCCGGCTGCGGCAGCCGGGGATCAATTGCGAAATCCGCGGCGAGGTCTATATGGAACGCCGCGACTTCGCCCAGCTCAACGCCCAGCGTGCGGCCAACGACGAGCCACTCTTCGCCAATCCGCGCAACTCCGCGGCCGGCTCGCTCAAGCTGCAAGACCCCCACCTAGTGGCCCAGCGCAACCTGCGCTTTTTCGCCTACTGGATACGCGCAGAAGGCGGCCAGACGCGCCACAGCGAGTGCCTTGCAACACTCCGCGACTGGGGCCTGATGGTCCCCGAGCACGAGCGCTGTGCCGCGCTGGCGGACGTGTTCGCCCTCTACGACCACTACGTCGCCGCCCGTTCCGAACTTCCCTACGCAATCGACGGCGTGGTCATCAAGGTCGATAGCCTCAGCCAGCAGGAGCGGCTGGGCTACACCGCCAAAAGCCCGCGCTCGGCTATGGCCTACAAGTTTCCGGCCTATCAAGCCCGCACGCGGCTGCTCGACATTCATCTGCAAGTCGGACGCACGGGTGCTGTGACGCCGGTGGCCGTTTTAGAACCCGTGCTGTTGGCTGGCTCGACCATCGCCCGCGCCAGCCTGCACAACGCGGACGAAATCCACCGCAAGGATATTCGCATCGGCGACACTGTGGTCATCGAAAAGGGGGGCGACGTGATCCCCAAAGTCGTAGGGGTAGATTGCAGCGAGCGGCCCGACGACTCCGTAGCCTATGCCTTCCCCGACCAATGCCCCTCGTGCAAAGGCCCCCTCTCCCGCGACCCCGAAGAAGCCGTCACCCGCTGCGATAACCCCACCTGCCCGGCCCAACTTTGTCGCCGCCTCGAACACTTTGCCTCGCGCAACGCCATGGACATCGAGGGCTTGGGGCCGGCCGTGGTCGAACAATTGGTAGAGCAGGGGTTGGTAAAAGACTTGAGCGACCTCTACGAACTCAAAGTAGAGGCCCTTAGTGCCCTAGAGCGGATGGGCGAAAAGTCGGCGCAAAACCTCCTCGACAGCCTCGACCGCAGCAAAAAGCAGCCCTTCGATCGGGTGCTCTTTGCCCTCGGCATCCGCCATGTGGGCGCGACCGTAGCCCGCACCTTGGCGCGGACCTTTGGCAGCCTTGACGCCTTGTGCAGAGCCAGCGTCGAAGAGCTGGAAGCCACGCCTGAGATCGGCCCGATCATCGCCCGCAGCCTCTACGCCAGCCTCCCCGCGCTTCCCGCACTCGATCGAGTGCTCTACAAGCTCGAGAATAAGGCCGAGTTGCAGTTTGCAATGGAAGCGGAAGAAGCGGCCGCGCCGGCGTCGCATTTCAGCGGCAAGACCGTAGTCATCACCGGCACCTTGTCGAGCTACAGTCGCGACGAGGCGGCCGCGCTGATTGAGCGCTTGGGCGGCAATACCACGTCCAGCGTCAGCAAGAAAACCGACCTGCTCATCGCCGGCGAAAAAGCGGGGTCCAAACTGACAAAAGCGCAGGCCCTCGGCGTCGCAGTGCTCGACGAAGCGGCCTTTATCGCGCAGCTACAAGAAGCCGGGGTGGCCTAATTCCCTTTTAGCTGCTGCTTCCCTTTCTCAAAGCTCTCGTCGGCCTTTTCCACCAGCTTCTCGCCCCACCCCACGACCTCGCGCCCCACCGCTGCGGCCCGTTCCCACCAGTCTGAATCGTCGCGATAGGTGCCGTACAGGCCGATCAGCAAGACAATCGCACACACGACCGCGACCTTGATAAACTTGCGCAGCAGGCCGCCTAGCAATACCACCGCCACCACCAGGGTGTGCCTCCGCATAGGCGACGATCGCTTTTAGGGAAAAATCGTCCAGCATACCTATCTCCTAAGACGCCCGGCGTCGGCCCAAGCGCGAGCCGCCCCGCAAACCATAAGGAGCCATATTCTTTATATGAGAGAGGCGTACCAGTGCTATCCGCCACCGTAGCCGCCAAAGCTCTTTTGGCAATCTGCGGGTCAGCTTGGGCAGGTGCCTCAACAGGAGAAGTCCCACAACGGCGCAATGCTGTATTGAAACCTGAGGGGGCTCCCATATAAGAATTCCGTCCTGTCTTGTGTACCGACGCTTACTGCACGACACCAGCCCTCAGCCTGCCAAGGATCGAGGGCATCTTGCCCTCGTCGAGGGCGGGACGCCCTCGATCCCGCACCCGAGAGCAGGCGCAAGCCCGTGCTTGGGAACTGGTGCCCTCGATCCCGGACCCATCGGAAACAGCAGAAAATGCGTACTCAAAGTAAGGTGTCGTGTACTAAGGTACCGACGATACTGTGCGGGGAACTGTGTACAGCAGGCTTCGGTATGCGTCAAGACCAAAGAAGGGGATCGCCATGGCAGTCAAAAGTCATCTAGCAGCAATAGCTGACCCCTGCTGTACATTGCCTATGGGCGGCGGCGTAGCTACTTTCCGCCTTATGTTAAAATTAAAAGCAAACTGCCTGTGGCTCCTTTTGTGTTGCGCCGGTTCCGCGTGGAGCGCCGAAATCCCGTTCCAGCGGGGCGTCAACCTGACCAATTGGCTGCAAGCGTCCAGTGTGCAGCACGTGCATTTTGCCAAGTTTGGCCGCGCCGACTTCGCGCACATCCAACAGCTCGGCTGCGACGTGGTGCGCCTGCCGATCAATCTGCACGCCATGACCAGCGGTCCGCCGGATTACCGCATCGATCCCTTGCTCTACGACTTTCTCGATCAAATCGCGGATTGGGCCGATGAGTTGGGACTGCATCTGATTTTGGACAACCACACGTTTGATCCGGCGGTGAGTACGTCACCGGATATTGGCGACGTGCTGGTGCCGGTGTGGACCCAGCTTGCCGCGCACTTTGCCGCGCATCCGGCCCAGCTCTACTACGAGATCCTCAACGAGCCGCACGGCATTAGCGACGCGGCTTGGAACGCGATTCAGCAGCAGGTGATCGACGCGATCCGGCAGGTGGATCAGCAGCACGCGATCGTGGTTGGCCCGGCCAACTGGAACAGCTTCCGCAACCTGCACCGGATGCCGGTCTTTGCCGACGACAATCTCGTGTACACGTTTCACTTCTACGAGCCTTTCGTCTTTACCCACCAAGGCGCTAGCTGGACCAGTCCCTCCCTAGTGCCGCTGCGCGGTGTGCCCTTTCCCTACGAGCGGGCGCGCATGCCGGCGTTGCCCCCGTCCTTGTTGGGGACTTGGGTCGGCACTGCGCTGGGCAACTACAGCCAAGAGGGCACCATCGCGCAGGTGCGTATATTGATCGACGAGGCCGCGGCCTTTCGGAAGGATCGCGGGGTGCCGCTGTTTTGCGGGGAGTTTGGGGTGTACAGTCCCAACAGCGACAACAGCGACCGCGTCTTGTGGTACGAGGTGGTGCGGCAGCACTTGGAGGAGCGGGGCATTGCGTGGACGATTTGGGACTATCGCGGCGGTTTTGGGCTGTTCGAGCGCGGGTCGGACGAGTTGTTCGAGTTTGACCTGAATGTGCCGCTGTTGGAGGCGTTGGGGCTGAACGTGCCGCCGCAACAGGATTTTGTGGCCGAGCCAGACCAACAGGGTTTTGTGCTCTACGACGACTTCCTCGGCCCGCACATGGTTGAGTCCAACCACATCGGGGCGGGCACGGTCAACTACTACGCCGAAGATGATCCAGTGGTGGGCCGCTACTGCATGCGCTGGACCGGAGTGCCGCTCTACGGGTTCATTGGCTTCGACTTCAAGCCTTTTAAGGATTTGTCCGCGTTGGCCGCGACGGGCTATGCGGTCGAGTTCTGGGTGCGGGGAGATACGCCGGGGTCGTCGTTTGACATTCGCTGGGTTGATACGGATGCGGAAGACCCGGACGACCACCCTTGGCGCATGCGCTATACGATAGACGAGCAGGTGGTGCCGTGGGACGGCGCGTGGCACCAGGTGCGGGTGCCGCTTGGAGACTTTGCCGAGCACGGAGCTTGGGAGAACGAGTGGTTCAATCCGATCGGCGCGTTCGACTGGCAGGCGATTGACCGCTTCGACATCGTGGCCGAGCACCACGCCTTAGACGGGATCCAGTTCTGGTTCGACGAGCTGCGGATTGTGGGGCCGGCGCTGACGGCCGTGCGCCACGAGGCCGCGTCCCAGCCAGCCGCGTTGGTCTTGGCCGCGAATTATCCCAACCCGTTCAACGCGACGACCGCGATCCGCTACGCGCTGCCGGCCGCCGGTCCGGTGCGGCTATCGGTCTATGCGCTGAACGGCCAGCAGGTGCGGACGCTGGTGCAGGGCGCGGCGGCTCCGGGGTGGCATGTGGTGCGCTGGGATGGGCGCGACGCGGCCGGGCGGCCGGTGGCCAGCGGCGCGTACCTGTATCGCTTGGCCGCTGTGGGTGGGGTGCGGACTGGGAAGATGACGTTGGTGCGCTGAAGCTAACGCTTGTGGTCCGCGTTTTGCTTTTGTCAAACGGCGGGGTGCTCTATTGAAGGGGTGCCCGTCGGCGAGTACATTACCCCAGTAAGCAGGAGATGGCAGACATGGCAGAACGTTCCCCCCTCGACTATGGTGACCGCGTTGGCCGCCTCGAAGGCATCACCGAGCAGATCAACGACCGCCTCGGCAGCTTGGAACTGCGCTTAGGCAGCGTGAAGAGCGACTTAGAGGCCCATATAAACAGCGCGAAGAGCGACTTAGAGAGCCGCATCAGCAGCTTGGAGCGCAGCCACCGACGGGACTTTCGCTGGCTGATCGGTACGATGATCGGCATGTGGGCGACGATGATGGGCTTGCTGTTGACGGTGGCGGTTAAGGTCTTTTCGGGCTAGCCGAAACTGTTACCGCACAGGGTTGAGTGTTACCTCACCTCCACACCCCCCCTGCGAATTTCCAGTACTGCAGAATCAGGTTGATGCACGTGGCAGCAGCGAGGAAGTCGTGCTGTCGGCGATGTGCAGATCTCGACGCGGGCAGATTCCTACTCAGCACGTCGTGCATCATTGCAATCTTCCAGCCAATAGGCGTATAGCCGCGCTTGATGCAGGTAGAACTTCAGGCGAACCGGTTTTTCAAATACCAGATCGTGCGGGTGTTTCCACGCGTATTTGGCCCGCAGGCTGTCGCCGGTAAAGGGCGGCGGCTCCTCCCCGGGCACCCAGAAGCCGGGATGGGGCCTGCCGGTCTCGGCGTCTTGGATCTCGGCGTAGATTTCGCCCCAGCGGGCGTCGGCGTTGAGGTAGAGGTCTTGGCCGCGCCAGTGGAAGGGTTGGGTGACGAGGGTGGCGATTTGGTCGCCGTCAATGGAGACGAAGCGGTCGGGCGGCAGCTTGGCCAAGCAGAGTGCGCCCGGATCGGCGAAGTGGCGCTCGCCGACGCCGAGCCGGAACAGCTCCTTGCAGCGGTTGAAGCGCCGGTACATTTCCACGCTGCCTGGCATTCGCAGGGCGTTGTAGTAAATCCAAATCTCGCTGTCTTCGCGCACCAGCGGCGCACCGGCCATGAGGAGCTGGCTGGTGCCGTAGTTTTCCCCGTCCCAAGGTTCGATGCCGATAAAAGGTGTGCGGTCGGCCACGCGGTCCCAAGTGCGTAGGTCGCGCGAGACGGCCATTTCGATCTGGTTGATGCGGGTGAAATTGGTGGCTGGCGGCGGGATGGCACCGATGGGGTTGAAAACCGTGGGGAATCCGATGTACAGCCCCTGATAGGGCATGACCGCCATGTTGTAGATCTCGGCGTGGTAGTCTTGGTCATCGACGATTGGCGGGGTGATGTACGCTGGGTCGTCGATGATGGTGCGGACGCGCTGGCGGCAGTTTTCCCAGTCGGTTTCGTCGGCGTGGAAGATGAGCTCGGGCGCGGTGAAGTGGTCGAAATCGCGGCTGGTCGCCAGCCAGACCGAGCGGCCCCATTCGGTGGGCTGCTTGACCAAGGCGAGGTATTGCTCGGTATAGGGGTCGTGCGCGAACTGGGACTCGTCTTGGCTGGGGACAAAGGCGCTGGGAAGCGGGGTCCAAGCAAAGCCATCGGGCGAGACTGCGCCGCAGCGGCCGCGGCCGTTGAACAGGGCCTTGTAGCGGCGGCCCGGGTCTGGGTCGCGCTCGTCGCGGACGATGTGGTACAGGCCCGGGCCGTTGGGGTCGCAGGCGATGTTGTTGTCTTTGCTGCCGTTCCACTCGTAGAGCCTCAAGGAGGGTTTTTCCCAGTGTGCGCCGTCGCGAGAGATGGCCAAGCGGGCCTGCGGGCCGTTGTACCACCATTCGTAGCGCGCCGCGTCCGGGTTCCACAAGGGTGCGCTGCGGCTCTGGATGCCGCCGGTGATGCAGGGGCCGCACCTTTTGGGCGGGTGCAGGGTGCGGGTGGTGCCTTGCTCAGAGACTAAGGCGCGGCTGTCGAGGAAGAGCTGGCGGTGCTTTTGGGGATTGATGAGGGCGGTGGACATGGTTGTCGCTCATAGCGCAAACGGCGGAATGCGGAGGAACGCGCCCCCTTGCCGGGCGGACTCTTGGGCCAGCAGGCAGGCTTGGGCGGTGGCGAACACCGAGCGGGTGGGGATGAAGAGGTCGGTGCCGCGTTCGAGGGCGTCGATCAGGTTGGCGACAAACGCGCCGCCTTGATCGGCGGGCAAATCGGGTGCGTACGGGCCGCGCTCGTTGGTGGCGATGAGCAAGTGATCGCTGGCATAGGCGCGCAGGTGCGCCGAGCCGGCCGTGCCCATGATGATGAAGCGGGTGTCGCCAAACGAGGGCGCGGCTTGGGGCGTGAGCCAGTCGGCCGTGAGGGTCGCCAATGCGCCGTCGGAGAGCTCAAAGGAAGCCTGCATGTGGTCGTCTAAGCGCGGCTCAGCCGTGAACCGCTTGCAGGTGGCGAGGGCGTGGACGCCGACGCATTCGGCATTGGTGAGCCAGCGGACTTGATCGACGCCGTGGCAAGCTAGGTCGTGGAACGCGCCCGTGTACTGATTCGGGTCAAAATACCAAGCTGGGGCGGTGGCGCGGCCGAGCTTGTGCGGGTGGGTGGAGATGAGGCTGGCGATGGTCCCGAGTGCGCCGTTGAGGATGGCTTGGCGCAGGGCGATAAACGGCGGATAGCTGCGCGAGGTGAACCACATGGACACGTGGATTGCGCTGGCGGCCACGGCGCGGCGCATGCGCTCCCAGTCCTCGAGTGTGCGGCACAGGGGTTTGTCGAGGAGCAGGTGAATGCCGGCGCGGGCGCAGGTTTCCACGAGCGCGGTTTTCTCGTGGTGGATCAAGCCTTCGAGGATTAGCTCGGGCCGGGCGCGGGCGATCAGGTCCTCTAAGGTGGCAAAGCGGGGGATGGATGCGTAGCGCGCACAGAGTGCGTCGTCGTCTTCGACCAAGCCGACGATGTGCCCGTTTGATGCCTGTAAGGCGGATTGGATCATGCCACTAATGTGGCCGTAGTGGACGCCCATGATGCCGATGCGCATGATGAATACTCCGAGTGAGGTGTGCGCGGGAAGATAAGACGCAGCCGATGAGTGCGCTACGTGTATTCAGGCGCGAGAAAGGACCCGAACCATGTCTAATTGGCTCACCGCAATTTGCAGCGCGGCTGGCGCAAGCGGGTCGAGACCCCAAGCCGAGGCCGAAGCTCTGATGCGCGAAAAGACCGCTTTCTACGTGTGGGGCTCGCCTAGGCCGACAGCCGCCGCACGTACGCGTAATAAGGGGCGATGGTCCGCTCGGTGCGGTCGTAGAACGAGGCGTAGAGCCGGTCGGGGCCAGCCGCGAGGTCCAGCTCAAAGCGGACGCTCGGCGCGGTGGGATCGACTTCTTGCTGGAGATTCTGGCCGCCGATTGTTAGTTGGGCCCAGCCGAGGCCGAGGGCAACCCCGCCCTCGTAGGCCGGCGCATCTTTAGGCTGGATACCATCGCGGTACCAGCCGCTGTCGTCGCCTTCAATTCCCGCAGCAAGCGCATAGCCGGTTTCCTCGGGCCAGCGCCGCAGCTCAATCTGGTAGCGGCCCGCCTCTTTGACATCAACGGCCCAAAAGCCACTCGTGATCTGCCCGGCGCGGACTTGGCGCTGATTCCAGACGGCGCTACACGCCTCATTGCGGATGTCGTGGGTAGTGAGTTTGACGGGTTGGTCGTCCCGGCCCAAGGCAATTGGCTCGTCGCGGTCGAACTGCGCGGACACGAGATCCCACCACTCATTGTACGCGGCGCGCAACTCGGCGGCGATGTCGGGATGTGCAGCGGCGATGTCCTGCCGCTGGCCGGGATCGGCGCCGAGGTCGTAGAGTGCGTGGCCGTCGATGAGCCGCCACTTGTCCTTCATTACTGCGCTCTTGCGCCATTTGACCGGATGGGCCACGCGCTGGGTGTCGCAGAAGGTGACGCGGGCGGCCCACGCTGCTTCGTCTGCGCCGCCCAGCAGCGGCGCTAGGCTCTGGCCGTGGAAGCTGCGGCCGGCTGGGACTTCTACTCCGCACAAGTCGAGCAGGGTTGGCATGAAATCCACGTAGCTGGTCAGCGCGTCAATGTCGCGGCCGCCGGCGATGTGCCCGTTGGGGTAGCGGATGAGGAAGGGTACGCGGTGGCCGCCTTCGTAGGCCGAGCCTTTCTTGCCGCGCATTCCGGCGTTGTAGCTGCCCGGGCCTTCGCGGGGAAACTGATCGGCGTCCAATTCGACGCCCGTGGCCGTGCCGTTGTCGGTCATAAAGATGAGGATGGTATTGTCGGCGATACCCAATTCGTTGAGATGGGCTTGCAAGCGGCCGAAGTTCTCGTCAATGTTGGCGATCATGCCGTAGAAGCGGGCGCGCTCCTCGTGCGGGGTGGCGTCGCGGTATGGCTCGACGTAGTGTGGCTCGACGTTGAGTGGCCCGTGCGGCGCGTTGGTGGCGATGTAACAGAAGAAGGGCTGGTCGGCGTTTTCTTGGATAAAGCGCCGACCCTCGCGGAAGAACACGTCCGTGCAATAGCCCTCGTACGGGGTGGGGACGCCGTTTTTGAAATAGGTGTCGTCAAAGTAGTCGTTGCCCCAGGCGTCGCCCGTGTTGCCGATGCCGCCGCCGGCGTGATACACGGATTCGGCAAAGCCGCGCTCGTGCGGCCGGTAGGGCGGGCTGTCGCCGAGGTGCCACTTGCCGAAGTGCCCGGTGCAGTAGCCGGCACCCGTGAGCGCGTCGGCGAGGGTCCACTCGTCGGCGCACAACAGGGAGCGGCCGCCAATGGTGTGCCAGACGCCGGCGCTGTTGCAGTAGTGACCGGTGAGGAGGCCGGCGCGGGTGGGGGCGCAGGTGGAGCCGACGTGGTAGTTGGTGAAGCGCACGGCCTCTTGGTGGAAGCGGTCGAGGCAAGGCGTGCGGATTGCGCTGTTGCCGTGGCAGGCGAGGTCGCCGTAGCCTTGGTCGTCGGTGAGGACGAAGACGATGTTGGGGCGCGAGTTCATTGTTCTGCGCGCCACGCTTCGTATTCGGCGCGGGCTTCTTCGCTGAGCGGGTAGTATTTGCGCAGGTGCCCGCCCGCGGCCAGTCTCATGCGGCTGAAGTCCTCCCACTCGGCGTGGGCGTGGGCCTTTTCAGTCAGTTCCGGGGCGAGCTGGGCCGGGACGACGGTGGCACCGTCGTCGTCGGCCACGATGATGTCCCCGGGCATGACGAGGGTGTCGCCGCAGGCGATGGGCACGTTGACTGCGAAGGGGAAGATGTTGGTTTGGGTGTGGAAGTTGGGGGTGGTGCCGCGCAGCCAAAGCCCAATGTCGAGGTCTTCGATCACCTTGGGGAAGTCGCGGATGCAGCCGTCAATGACCGCGCCGATGCCGCCGCGCCCCATGAAGAAGGTGAGCATCATCTCGCCGAAGACCCCGCTGTGCAGGTCGCCGCGCGCATCGACGACGATGATGTCGCCGGGTTGGGTGTGGTACAGGGCGTGGCGGTGGAGTTGCTTTTCCGGGTCGGCGTATTCATCGACCGAGTATTGGTCTTCGCGCTTGGGCATAAACTGCAAGGTCAGGGCCGGGCCGACGATGTGCTTGCCCGGGGTGCGGGCGACCGGGCCTTGGATGTGGGGGTCGCGGATGCCCAAGCGGGCCAGTTCGCCGGCCGCGGTTGCGCTGGTGATGGAGGCGAGGGCGTCGACGAGGTCTTTGGGAGGGCGTTGGATGTCGTTGGTTTGGACCATGGTGTCTCCTGTCTTTAGGTGCGGGTACTTCGTTTAAGCTAAGAACGAGGCGTCGGCAGGGCCAATGTCGAATGAGTAGCAGGGGTTTAAGAGGTTGGCTATTATTGGACCGCTGGCATAGTGGTAAGCCCTCCCAATGAGGAGATGACCTATGTTGACCCGCCTGAAAGTCTCTAACTTCAAGAATTTGGTAGATGTGGATTTGGCTCTCGGTCCGTTTACCTGTGTGGTCGGGCCGAATGGGGTGGGTAAGTCGAACTTGTTCGACGCGATTCGCTTTCTGAGCGCACTGGCCAATCACACGCTCATGGAGGCCGCCGCCGCTGTGCGGGATCAAGACAGCCGCACAGCACCCGTGCGCGACCTTTTTCACCGCGTGGGCAACCACTATGCCGAGCGCATGACCTTTGAGGCAGAGATGATCGTGCCCGGTCGGGCCATCGACGACTTGGGGCAGGAGGCCGAGGCCAGTATTACGTTTTTGCGCTATTCTTTAGAGCTTTCCTACCGAGAGACGGACGATAGCTTGGTGCGAGGGACCCTCGCTATCGCAAAAGAAGAATGGCTCTACCCCCGGTCGAACGGAAAGGTAGACGCACTGGCACTTCATCGCTGGACGATCAACGAGACGGGGCTGTGCAGGGCCACCGCCACAACTCATCCAAAGTGGACTAGGTAGGTCGTCGTCGACCCGTCCCGGCTGAAGGAAGTCGAGTGCCCGAATTCATTAACACTCTGGGAGATTCTATCGCCATGGACATTGACGCTGATGTACCCGAGGGAAATCGCTTCTTGCAGCTCGTTTGGTCTCTCGAAGATGAATGCCAGGCCCAGACCGATCGTCGGATTTGCGATCTCGGCAAGAAGGCACCGGAGTGTTTGAAGCAACTTGGCACATTGCTCTCTCTAATGGATCGCATGGCTAGTTGCTGGTGGGTTTGTCGAAAGGGCGATCATCGAATCGAATACCTGTGTGGCCGCGCTACGTCTAATGCCCGAGCGGCACTGCGACTCGTCCGATTTGGCTTTTACGACGAAGTGCTGGTCTTGAGTAGAGGACTCGGAGAAATCGCGAATCTGATGCAACTCTTCTGTCGCGATGCCGACGCACTCGATGAATGGAAGAACGCTTCGCCGGCGAAAATTCGCGGGGATTTTTCGCCGGTGAAGGTACGGCGCCGAATCGAAAATCTCCTTATGTCGCCCGTCATCGGAAAGGATCGTTACAGGCGTCTGAGTGAACGTGCTGCTCACGTACATCCCGGCACCACGCCGCAAAGCCACAACATCCTTGGCAGGCCCAGTACAGGTTCACAACTACAAGATGCGGGAATATTGGTTTGCTTGAACGAACTAGCCCTTCCTTTGTGCATCATTGTGGCTTTCGGAGCCAAGTTGCTTGCCCTCAACAAAGAGACAGAAAAATACATCTTTTCGTCGGCTCGAACTCTCGCAGAACAGATAGGCGACGCCAGCATTACCAAAATCGACGAATATTACCAGCAAACCCTCGAGCATTTAAAATTTATAGAACTAGGACTTACGCAATCTCCATGCGAATAGCAGGCGCTTGACCGAGGTGGAGACCGGAGTGGTCTTATGAAACGGCTACAAATTTTGCGAACAGGTGCTTACTACACGCCACCAGCCCTCAGCCTGCCAAGGATCGAGGGCGTCCCGCCCTCGATCCCGGACCCAGCGGAAACCGCAGAAAAGGCGTACTCAAAGTAAGGGTCGCCTACTTTAGGGGTCGTGTACTAAGGGACAGGTGTAAAAACGATGCAAATTTTGCGGGCGTATAGAAAAATAGTGCAAATTTTGCGGGGGGGGGGGGGGGAGAACTCTATCCGCCCGTTGTGCAACGCGCTGGTTGTCTGTCGGCGGCCTCCTTGGCTTGTCTGCCGTGGCTGGCGCTCTTGGCCTACTTGGCCGAGGTGTCGTGGTTCCTCTGCGACGACGCTTTCATCAGCTTCCGCTATGCCCGCAACCTGCTGGAAGGCCATGGGCTGGTCTTCAACCCCGGCGAGCGGGTCGAGGGCTACTCCAACTTTCTGTGGGTGCTGGAACTGGCCGCGCTGTGGGGGCTGCTGGGGATTCCCCCGGAGCAGGTGGCGCCGTGGCTGTCGGTGGCCTGTACGGCGGGTACCCTCGCCGCGCTGTGGTGGTGGATCGCCTGCCTGCCAGTGCTGCCCCATCGAGGTCTTGTCGGGTGGATGGCCTTCGGCCTGCTGTGCAGCAGCGCGACCTTTGCGGTGTGGACTTCGGGCGGCGGGCTGGAGACGCGGCAGTTCACCTTCTGCATCGTCTTGGCGGTGATGTGCTTGAGCCTGTACCGGGACAGCCGTTGGGGTTTGCTGGCGTCGTCGCTGAGCTTGGCGCTGGCCGCGTTGACGCGACCCGAGGGGCCGCTGATCGCCGCCTGTTGTTTCGGCTGGTTCGCCGTGGAGCGCATGGTCAAAGACCGACGGCTGCGGCTGGACTGGCGGGAGGTGCTGTATCTGGTCGCGCCGTTTGCGACGCTGGTGGCGGCGCATTTCCTGTTCCGCTACACCTACTACGGCGAGTGGCTGCCCAACACCTATTACGCCAAGCACGTGCGGCCTTGGTACGAGTCGGGTTTCCGCTACCTGTGGGCGGCGGCACTGGAGACGGGGCTGTATCTGCTGTTGCCCCTGGCCGCCGTGGCGGCGCGCGAGTGCTGGCGGGCGCACCGGGACGGGTCGTTCGCACTGCCGCTCCTTCTGATGGGCGTTCACATGGCCTACGTGATGCGGATTGGCGGGGACCATTTCGAGTGCCGGCCGCTGGACTTCTACTGGCCGCTGCTGGTGCTCCCTGCGGCGGCGGGGATCGTGCATCTCGGCTCGCGTCTGGCCGCCGGGCGTTGGTGCCCCCGTCTTCCCGGGCTTGGCCGGATGGGCGCACGAGCCTGCGCGGTGGCCGTCTTCGTGCCGGTGCTGTTCTATGCCGGCGCGATCCAGGGCGTGAAACTGTTTGAAGGCGCTGAGATACGCGAATACATTCCCAAGCTACATAGAGAATTGGATGATGAAAACGCCGGGTGGCTGCTCCATGCGCCCGGGATGCCGATGCTCGTCGCCATCTCCAACGACCTGCGGCGCTTGGCTGCCCGAGAGTCCGTCGCTTTGCCCTTCACGGAGCACCGCGAATTCGCCAAATCGCGTTTTCGATATTGGAAGCCCTACGAGAAGGTGGAGCGGGGATTTATTCCCGATGACGCTCTGGCGGCCTACGGCGGGCTTGGCATTCGGTCCTATTACCTTCCGGACCTCAAAGTCATCGACACATTTGGCCTGACCGATGCAACCGTGGCCCGCAACCCGGTCACCCGCGCCAATCATGAACGCCGTATCGCCCATGATCGGCGACCGCCGCCGGGATATCTCGAAGAGCAGGGCGTCAACATCGCCATATATCCCGCAAAACGCACAGTCTCGGATGCGCTTGCTCGGGCGCGATACGCCGTGCAAGTCGGCCCGGACCTCTGGATGCCGTTCGGCTCCCCGGACGAGGAGTGGGTTCTCGCCCGTTTTGCCGAACGAGGCCTGCATATGCGAGGCATCCAATACGCCGACCTGTCCTATGAGAAGGCGGTGCCGGACTTCAACTACCGTTCGGGAGACCTGGGGTTCTCGTGGATGCGCGTTTGGGACCCTTGGGTGCAGGTGTTCGCCAGGAATTGCGCGCCGGGCGAGCTGCTGGTATGGCCTTGGCCCCGGTCGAACGGAAAGGTGGACGCACTGGCGCTTCATCGCTGGACGATCAACGCGGCAGGGCTGTGCCGGACCGCTGTCATGAGATATTCCGGGTGGATCGGGCCGCTCGCTGACGACCCGTCCCGGCTGGAGGAAGCCAAGAGGACGAAGGCGGCCATCCGCTCAGTGTTCGATGTCTATCTGCTGGGGAAGCACCTGATCTACTTCAAGCAGCCATGCCGTCGGGACGACAAGGACGCACAGTTCTTCCTGCACGTGGTCCCGGCCGACGAGCGCGACCTTCCCAGTGGGCGTCGGGAATACGGTTTCGACAATCTGGATTTCCGGATGGAAGAGCCCACGAAGGCCGAAGGGCGGTGCGCGGCGGTGCGCAGACTGCCGGACTATCCCATCGCCGAGATCCGCACCGGCCAATACCTCAGCAGCGTGGGCCGGCTCTGGGAGGGCACTATCACCGTCGCCGGCCGCGGCAGCGATGAGCATAGCGGGAACTAAGGCTGGTTTGAAATTCCCGCGTTTTAAGGGGGGTCGCTACTCCTCTTCTACTGCTTCTATCTCAAGGGTTTGAATACCTTCGAGCAATAAGTCGACGTCCTCCTGCGTAGAAATGGACTCGGGGGGGGCAAGAGGAAACTCAACTCCGGCCTCTTCGCCTTCGGGTTCAGGCGGCGGCTCGGGAAGGGGGGGCGCGACAAACGTCAAGCGAGCTTTTAAGAGGACATTCTCGTCGGGTTTATTCAGTCGTGCAAAAACATCGTCGAGCGTTTCCGCGTCCCCAAAATCGCCAAACAGTGGCTCGAACAACAGCTCATCGCTCCCTAATGCGGCGGCGGACCCCACTTCGAGTTGGTAAAAACCAGGGGGCAGCGTATCCGGCACGCTGAGGGCCAGCTCGACTTTCCGATCAATGCGCTGTCCCACGCGCAGCAAAGTGGTAATATCCAGCGTATTGCCAAGACTGACGACCGTGTCGGCAGTAACCTTCGTTACGATGGCAAAACGAGTCTCAGGGATCAGTTCGACATGCACCGCGGCCTCGCGCATCTGCAAGGTGTAATCGTTCCTCGTCATAAGTTCCGAGAGTGCGGATGACACGTCGCCGTAGGCATTGAAAATTGCAGCCAAGAGCCGTCCGCTTGGCGAGGAGTAGAGCCGGGAACGAGCGAGCGTTGAATCGGAGCCGGCAAAAGAAATATCCGTCGCAACGCGGACGCTGTGCTCCGGGTCGTTGTCGACCCGGTTAGCCAAGGGAAAAAAGAAGGCACTGGAGACGAGATCGAGCGCGGTATATGGGTCGATACCGACGGCCATCCTGTGCGTAAGTTCGAGTTCGCTCCCTGATGGAAACGCATAGACGCTCTTTACGGGTACTAATGTCGGCTCCTCATCGAGTACGCCGCGCACGGCAGGCAAGCGGTCTTCGGTCAGGGTGCCCCGCACCGTTGGATTCAGGGTCGCAAACTTAAACGGGGCGGACAAATTGGAAATTTCGCCGAGCACCTTTGTTTCGATTATGGGAAGCTCTACCGGACCAGCACCATTCAGTGGATGCCCAAACCCATATATCCGGTTGCCATTGACGTAGGATATGGTTCCTAGCGCACCTAGGGTAAGCTCTCCGAGCAGCAACCCAACGGTCAGGGGCCGGCCGGCCTCAAAGCTGTCTTGGCGCTCTTGGGTCAGGCCAGCGGCACTGGCAGTGCTTAGGAGGGACGACAGCGGATACACGCTGTTGCGGCCCGTGCTCAGCAAAGGAGTATCCAAGGGAGTAATGCGGTTCCCTTCCCAAGTGGCCGCGCGTTTGGCCGCTGGCACCCTTCCCCGAGTGCCGATGACCCATTCTATCGGCGTGGCAAAAAAGTAGTACGGCGGGCTGTCTTGGGAACGAAAGCCATAAGCAATGGCCCCCCAGGTGCCCTGCTCCGTGAAAATGGGCGACCCACTCATCCCCTGCGCAATGCCCCCGAGCTGGATCAAAACGGGATCCGAGGCTTCTACCATGTAAACCGGCATGGGGGCCAAGTAATCATCGACCACTTGGACGAAGGTCATTTCGAGATCGGATAGTTGGCCGTGGGCAAATTCAGTGCGCAGGAATACGGGCGTCCCCACGGGCATGGAACGAACCTCGTCAACCGAGACAATGGGCGAAAGATCATAGGGCTGTAATTCCCCGGTTGGCCGCAAAACCGCTTCTGCCGGAGTCAGTATGGAAGCGACGGCGGCGAGCATGGAATCAGCGGCGGCGAGCATAGAATTAGCGGCGGCGAGCATGGAATCGGCATCGGCGGCAATGGTCGAATCCGCGTCCGCAGCGACCATTGCATTGGCAGCGGCGACCATGGAATTGGCGGTGGCCAGCATGGAATTAGCGGCCGCGAGCATGGAGTCGGCATCGGCGGCAATGGTCGAATCCGCGTCCGCCGCGAGCATGGAATTGGCGGCCGTCAGCATAGAATCGGCGGTGGCCAGCATGGAGTTAGCAGCGGCGAGCATGGAGTCGGCCGTGGCGATCATGGAATCGACGGCCGCAGCCGTTGGAGCCGGATCGTCGTCTCCACAACTCCATAGACCAACGGCGAGGGCGAGTAGGGCCAAACGAATCGGCATAGTACGTGTTTTCCTTATATGGTTTAGAGTGCGCGGTTCAATCCTGTCCGGCACCATCAAGGGTGGGGGTAGCGGGTGTGGATTGGAGGGGGAATTGTGAATGGACGCAATCGCAAGCCAGCCTGCTACGCGGTCAAGGCGTCCATCAGGGCTTGGGCGATTACCAAATGTCCGGCTTGGTTGGGGTGGACCGGTTCTGGACAGAAGGTATCGGCGTCGCGGTACTGGAGCTGCCGCTGGAAGATGTCGTGCAGGCGCACTAGGCGGGCGTCAAAGCGCTCGGCCAGCCGCTCCACCACTTCAATGTACCGAGGCAATAGTTCGAGTACTTGGCCGCGGTGGTCGGTGGAAATGTAAAACGGAGTGAGCAATACGAGGGGACAGCCCAGTTCGCCTTGGGTAATCTCCAGTAGTTGTTCGTAAACAGCGGCGAAAAGGGCTGGATCGACGCCGTCTTCGGCCCCGCGCAAATGGCTGTGCAGGTCGTTGATGCCAATCTTGATGGACAGCCGGTCCGGCCGCTGGTAGAGCACGTCGTCCTGCCAGCGGGCGGCTAAGTCGGTGACGCGATTGCCGCCGATGCCTTTGTTGATGTAGCGGACCCGCCGCTCGGGGAAGCGGGCCGTGGCCAAGTCGGCGAACAGGCGCACGTACCCGTTGCCCAGCGGGGCCTCGGCCCCGCGCCGACCGCAGTCGGTGATGCTGTCGCCGATGAACAGCAGGGTTTGTCCGTCTTCAATCCAGTGGCTCATGGCTATTCTCTTGGTTGGAGGAGATGCCTCAGACGCAGCCGGCGTGTTCCCGTCCCCGCAACAGGGGATAGTCGGGCTTGTCTTGGGGGGCACCCGTCCAGCGCGAGCGTGCGCTCATGTAGTGGGTGGCCATGCCGCGGCGGCGCGTCGTCGTCTGGTTGGGGCCGGAGCGATGCAGGAGCAGGCTGTGGTGGAAGGAGCAGTCGCCGGCTTGCAGCAGGATGGGCTGTTCGCGCTGGCGGTCGATGGCGGCGTCGGGAACTTTTTTGTCTTGCCGCAGGCCGACCATCCACACCTCGCTGTGGTCCACTAGCCCCTCGCGGTGGCTGCCCGGCACGACCCACAAGCAGCCGTTTTCAAGGGTTACATCGTCTAGGGCGACCCAAGCGGTGGCGAGGGCCAGCGGCTCAATGTGGAAGTACGCGGAGTCTTGGTGGTAGGTCTTTTCTATGCCGCCCGGCCCCTTGATAAAAACTTGGTCGCCGAAGAGCTTGAGGTCTGGGCCGAGCAAGTCGGCGGCGGCGGTGAGGAGGGGTTCCCGCATTGCGTGGTCGCGGAAGAACGGATCGCATTGGGACGGGCCGTTGATTTTGCGCAAGTGATCGATGTGGCGTTGCCGGGGCGCGTTGGGGTCGAACTCGATGTTGGCCTCCGGGAAGGGCAGCGCACCCGAGGCGATTCCCTCGATATGGGTGCGGAGTACGCGCACGTCTTCTGCGGAGAGGGCGTTGCGCAAGATGGTGTACCCGTCTTGCTGGTACTGGGCGATTTGCTCGGGACTGAACGCGGGCATGGGTTCCTCCAAATTTAAGCTATCTCCGCCAGCGCGTTCCCCACAGCTTCGACTAAGCCGTCGATGTGCCCGGCGTCCATGGGCGCAGAAAGCGCGCACATGCCCAACCCTGGGCCGAGGAAGTACCCCTGCTCGATGAGCGAGAGAAAGAGCGGCTGAATGAGGGTTTGGTCAGCCGCGGCGAGGTCGCGGTAGTTGGCGATGGGGCCGCGGGCGAAGTGGATGCTGAAGACCGACCCGGTGCAGACCGCTTGGGCGGCGATGGCGCGGGCGGCAAAGAGCGCGTTGAGTTGGTCCTTTAAGCGCGCTCCGAGTGCGTTTAGATGGGCGATGGTTTGCGGCGTCAGCTCGCTCAGGGTGGCTAGGCCGGCGGCCATGGCCACGGGATGTGCGCTAAAGGTGCCGCTCTGGAAAAAGCCGGTGGATTGCTGGGAGTTGTCGAACAGGTCCATCAGGTCGGCCCGGCCGCCAAAGGCCCCCACCGGAAAGCCGCCGCCGATGATTTTGCCAAAGCAACTCAGGTCCGGGTCGATGCCGTACAGGCCCTGCAACCCGCCGGTGCCCGTGCGGAACCCGACGATTTCGTCGAAGATGAGCAAGACTTTGTGGCGGCGGGTGATGTCGCGCACGGCGCGGGCAAAATCCGGCTGTACGTCCATGATGCCGGCTTTGGGATCGAAGAGGACGCAGGCGAGTTCGCTGGCGTGCGCGGCCACGAGCCGCTCGACGGCCGCTGGGTCGTGATAGGGGAGGATGACGGCCTCGGACGCGGCCGACGGGGACATGCCGCCGGCTGTTGGCAGCGCGACGGGCGCGTCGGCCGGGCCGGCTTGGTCTAGGGGCGGGGCCACGCTGACTTCCACGGCGTCGTGGCTGCCGTGGTAGCCGCCCTCGAACTTGGCGATCTTGCCGCGCTTGGTGTAGCCCCGCGCTAGGCGAATCGCGTGCAGCGTGGCCTCGGTGCCGGAGTTGACAAAGCGAATCCGCTCCAGCGCATCCACGCGGCTGCACATTGCGCGGGCGATTTCGCTCTCAATGCCAGTGGGCGCGCCCAAGGCAATGCCCTTTTGCATCTGCTCGCGCACGGCCGCTTCCACGCGCTCGTGCCCGTGCCCGAGGACTTGGGCCGTGTGGTGGTTGGCGCAATCGACGTAGCGGTGCCCATCGACATCCCACAGGTAGCAGCCCTTGCCGCGGGCCATGGCGAGCGGATAGGGCGAGTAGTAATACGCGCCTTTGGCCGCACCGGCCGTGTAGGCGCGGCCTTGGTCAAAAAGGGCGCGGGAGCGCGGGCTGGCGCGGCGATAGCGCGCTTGGAGGTCGGCAAGGGACGTAGGCATAATGATCCTCTCGTCAATACAACTGAATCCAATTTTGCTGGTAATTGATGGCTTGCAAAACATCTTTTTCAGGGATAGGGGATACATCCTTGTTGATCCTAAAGCAACGAGCCGATCCTGGTACATCGCGCACTATGGTGAACTGTCCGCCATGGAACTGCCACGTAAAACAATGCCTGTCGTCTGACACTTGATGTCCTTGTATGTTGCCATTTTCGTTTAGCTTCCAAGCGTAATTTGCCGGGATGTATTGCCTTGTCTCGTCTTCAAACAAGACAAATTCTTTTGACTGCATATTGCGAATCAACACCAATACGCGCAAATCAGCATGAGTGCATCGACTGGCGTTCAGGCGACTGTTCCAGATGGCTAAGACCGCGTCGCCTGTCTTTTGAATATCAGCTCGGGGGTTTGAGATACCAAAGGAATAATCCGGTGAGTTACGACCCGATATGAGACGAACCCTAGACTGATTGAACTGGCTTTGAGCACCCGGACGATGTGGAAGAACAAAGTTCCCCGCTCATCGGCAAAACCTGCTCGAGTGCCAATGATACTGAAGGGCTGGCAGGGAAAACCCGCGCAGAGAAGGTCGTGGTCTGGGACATCCTCTGCCGCGATGCGGGTAATATCGCCTTGCGCTACGATGCCAAAGTTGCTGAAGTAGACCTCACAGGCCGGCGCATCAATATCGCAGGCAAAGACGCATTGTAGCCCATGTGCTGCCGCCGCAAGATGAAAGCCACCGACACCGCAGAACAGATCGGCAAATGTTTGCAAACGCCTCGGCGTCTTGCTTGGAAAAAGCAAAGAGGACTGATAAAGAGTTTCTCGTTCGGTTCGCGGGAGGGTATCAACCATCCAAAACCTCCTTGTGACTTAGGTCTCTAAACATGTATAGCCTAAAGCACAAGCGCAACCGGCGGGTCCGGGTGCCGCAGGGCGCGAGAGGTTGACGCAGCCTCTGTTCGCGCTCATGCTGATTTTGACCTAAAATAGGGCGTCCACGAGGGACGCCCCTACAACCCTTCACCAGCAATCGCCACCATGTCCCAAACCGAATGCGCCGTCCAAGTCGCGTCCCTGATCGACTGCGACGTCCACAACTACCCAAATTCCATCGACGACCTCATGCCCTTTTTGTCGGCTCGCTGGCAGGCGTACGTGCGGCAATCCGGGTTTAGCGGCCCGCCCGGGCCGATCTATCCCAAGGGGTTTGCCCAGGCTGCGCGGCGCGATGCTTGGCCGCCTTCGGGCCTAAAGCCGGGCGGCGATCCGGATTTTGCGCGCACCCAGTTGCTCGACGCTTGGGGCATTGACGTGGCCGTGCTCAACCCGCTCTACGGCATGACGGCCCTGCACAACCTCGACTTTGCCAACGCCCTGATGCGGGCGGTCAACGAGTGGACCGCGCACGCTTGGCTCGACTGCGACCCGCGCTGGCGCGGCTCAATTGTGGTCAATGCCAGCGACCCGGCGCAGGCGGCCGCGGAAATCAAGCGGGCCGCGGCGGATCCGCGCTTTGTGCAGGTGTTGCTGTTGGTGCGGTCGAGCGCGCCGTATGGCAAGCGGCAGTTCCGGCCGATTTTTGCCGCGGCCTGCGAGGTCGGCCGGCCGGTGGGGATCCACTTCGGCGGCAGCGGCCAGCCCATCACGGCCTGCGGCTGGCCTTCCTATTACATCGAAGATCACACGGCCATGTCGCAAGCCTTTGAGGCTCAGGTCATCAGCCTTGTTTGCGAAGGAGTGTTCTGCGAGTTCCCCAAGCTGCGCGTCGCACTTGTCGAGGGGGGATTCGCGTGGTTGCCCGGGCTGATGTGGCGGCTGGACAAAAACTACCGGGGCTTGCGCAGTGAGGTGCCGTGGCTGAAGAAGCGGCCCAGCGAATACATCCGCGAGCACTTCCGCGCCACGACCCAACCCATGGAAGAGCCAGACGACCCCCAGCACTTGTTGCACATCATCGACATGATCGGCTGCGAGGATTTCCTGATGTTCGCTACGGATTATCCGCATTGGGACTTTGACTCGCCGGCCCGCGCCCTGCCGCCGGCGATTGACGACGCGCTGCGCCGGGGCATTACGGTCGATAATGCCGAGGCATTTTATGGGTTTGCAGCGCGTTGACATAGGGCCGGTCGCGGCCTTTGCCGAGGGCGAGGTGCGCCGGGTTGAGGTCGCGGGACGCGGCTTGGCCATCGTGCGGCAGGGGGATGCTTGGTACGCGCTGCGCGATGTCTGTCCGCACCAAGGGGCGCGTCTGTCGGACGGACGGGTTGGGGGTACGGCCTTGGCGCGGCGTCCGGGGGACGAGATCGTCTGGGGCCGCACGGGCGAGATCTTGAGCTGCCCGTGGCACGGCTGGGAATACGACGTGCGCACGGGCCGCTCGCTGTGCGAGCCCGAGAAGGTGCGGGTGCGGACCTATGGGGTGTGGGTGGAGGATGGGCGGGTGGTGGTGGAGTTGGGCTAGGCGGGGATGGGGTGACGAGCGTCGTGGACGCCAACCTTGGCAAGCTACCTTTTAGAGATCAGCCGAGCGCCAGTTGCGCAGTCCGGCTACCAAACACTCTTCGAGCCAAACGCGGAACCGCTCTTCTACGGACTCTAGGTCTTCCCGATAGTTGATCTGAAACAGGCTGCGCGAAAGCACCTTGGCCGGACTCGTCTCCCGTTCTTCGCGGTCCGTCTGAACTCGCTGAAAGAATACCGCCGAACAGGCGAGTACCCCACGGAATTCGCGTCCGACTCCGTGGAAGGAAAGCAGAATCTGGCTCTGGTTCGCATTGTGGATGACGAGACGCACCCAAGCGCGGTAGGACTCCAGATTGGCGAAGTAGTCGAGCACCTGTGCTCCGGTCGCGATTTGCTGCCGGAAATAGTGGCTGCGTTCGCCGTGGTCGGATTCTCCATCGACAAATACGTGAACTTGGTCGAGAACGGCTCCCATGTCGGTCTCGATTGCCGCCCTCAGTTCGTTCATCCGCGTCTCGGCACCCTGCCGCAGATGTTCCGCCTGATCCTTGACAGTGTTCCATTCACCCGCGAGGGCATCGCGACGATGCTCCAATTCTCGGCGCGTGGCGCGGATCAAATCCTCGGCGCGGAAGTCCTTCTCAACTTCGCGGGACAAACCAAGTGCCCGCACGAACTCGTATTTCTGGATTTCGGAAAAAAAGCCGACAAGTGGGTTTAGATTGCCGCGATCCGCTGCTTCCAAGGCGTCCAAATAGTCGCCTTTCGCCTTGCTCCGCACGACCAGAGGAAATCGGTGTGCCTTGACGAGAACGAGCGTGGCAAGTGCTCTCGCTATCCGGCCATTGCCATCCTGAAACGGATGGATCTGCGTGAAGCGATGGTGGAGCCAAGCGGCCTCGACTTCGGGAGCGATCTTTTCGTGGGCTCGGTGCATTTCGATCAGCCGGTCCATCTCGGAAGCGACCTGCTCTGGTGGACAGTACTCGTGGATTGCACCGCTGCGGCCGGTCGGATTGTTGGGTCGTTTCTTGTAGTCGCCGCGTAGCAGGGGAATCCGAACCCGTTTCCCGAGACGGTCCCTTCCCTCTGCTGTCTCTTGATTCTGCGTCAGCAGTTGGTGAAGCTCCTTGATGTAACTCGTGGAGAGTGTGCGCTCGTCCTTGACGAAGGCGAATACATACTCGATAGCCGTCTCGTGATCCTGAATCATGGAAGCAATTCGTTCCGGGTCGTCGCCGGAACCGTGAGGGATTAACGTCGCGTCAATGCCGCGCTCAATCAGGAGTTCTGTGACTCCGCGGTCGAAGTCGTACACCCGTTCTATTAATCCGGTCTCGACCGCCCATTCCCGGTGCAGTTTCCGGTTAAACTCGGACAGTGCCTCCGAGTCTTCTAGCCGGCTGCGCTCTGTTTCCCATACCGCAGCGAGAGAATTGAGTTCCTTCTGCGCCAAGGCAGCCGGGTCGTTCTCATAGTCGAGGATCGGCGTCCACTTCCTCGCCATGACTTCGTCCGTCGGTTAGGCTCTCGGCACCGGGATGGACACCGGCGCGTTGCCCTGTTTCTGCGATTCTAAAAACCCAATAATCAGCTCTACTACAGTATGCCCGGCTCGGCCCGGCGACACCGACTCGACGCCTTGATCCATGGCGGAGATCAGCTCGTGGATGCCGGCGGGGATGCCCTCGACCGGCCAAGTCGGCGGCGCGAGGGGTTCGGGCTCTTCGCCGCGATATAGGGTACCGCTGTCGCTGCCGAGCAGTACTCTCCCGGTGGTGCCGACCACTTCGAGTTGCTGCTTGGGCGGCGGCGTGGTCTTAGAGCCGCCGATGTAGAAGCCCCGCACACCCCCAGAGAAGTGAATGTACCCGTTGGCCCCCGGCTCGGTGGCCGGCACGTGGCCGCCGTCGCCGCGGTACTCGGCGTAGTCTGCGTATCCTTCCTCCAGCTCGGCCACCACCCACTGGGGCTGTGTGCCCGCGTAGTAGCACATAGCGTCGAGGGTGTGGGTGCCGTTGCGGAAGAGCATGGCGCGGGGGCCGGAGAGTGCGCCGACGACGTATTGCACCGGGCCGATGACGCCGCGATCGACGATCTCTTCTTTGGCGTACCGCCACAGGGGCATGAAGCGCCGGGTGTGATCGACCGACAGGGTGGTGTTGTTGGCGTCGCAAGCGGCGATCATGCGGTCGGCGTCGGCGAGGTTGGTGGCCAGCGGTTTTTCGCAGAAGATGCCCTTGGCCCCGGCATTGGCCGCATCCACGACTAAGTCGGCGTGGCGGTGATCCGAGGTGGCAACGGTGGCGATGTCCAGCGACTCGCGGGCGAGCATCTCGCGGTGATCGCGGTACAAGGCAAGGCTCAGGTCCGGCCAGCGTTGCTCAAACTCGCGCAGGGTCGCTTCGTCGAGATCGCAAGCCGCCACGAGGCGGGCGCGGTCCGACCCGACAATTCCGGTGGCGTGGGCCGCGCCAATGCCGCGGCAGCCAATGACTCCAGCTCTATACATGCTGTGCTCCTTTCGTTGAGAAATTTTGTAAACCCCGAATGGGTCAATGACCCTTGAGCCATCCCCACGTCGTCTCGACCACGGCCGTTGCAGGCGTCCACTGCGCGGCGCGCTGCATGAAAATGGTTGGATCGGTGCGCCAATCGCCGTAGCCAAGGCGTTGGTCGTCGGTGAGATAGTTGAGCTTGTCGTCTATGCAGGCCGCTAGGTCGGCGTCCCCTACGGAGAGCGTGAACCCGCCCTGCTCGGTGGCCGCGTCGAGAGCCACGACCGCAAACGCGCCGTTGGAAGCGTGGCTTGCGTCGCGGTTGCCGATTTCGCCGCGGGCTAGAGCGTCGATGGTTCCATTGCCGAGGGCTTCTAGCAGCTCCACCTCGCCGGCCTCTTGCCCTAGGTAAATCACTTGCGGCATGTTGGCGTCAGGTGGCTCCAGCCGCAGGCGCCCTTTGAGATTGGACGACGCGCCGGCTGCGGTGATGGTGTAATCGGCTGTGCCATCGGCCACGAGCTCGCCCTCGGCCATCTCGATGCGCGTACCAGCCGCGAGTACGCCGTTGGCATCGACTAAGCCGGTCAGCTCCAGCAGGCGGAACTCGCCCGTGGTGCTACTCAGTGCGCCCACCCGATCTTGGCTAGTCAAGTCGCTGTGGCTGACAAGGCGCTCGGCGTCTTCGGCCCGCACCAGCAGCGATTGGCGAAAGGCAATGTGGCCGGACGTGAAGTGTACGAGGTGTTCGCCGGCCGCATTGCGGGTGCGGGAGTCGAGGATGGTGATGCCGCCGCCGACTAGGTCGTACTCCGGCCCGGCCGATTGGAGCCATATATCGGGCCACTCGGCGATGCCGCTGCGTTGAAAGGACAGGCCCACGCCGTCCATGGCCTCTAGGGCGGTCAATAGATCCGCTTCGTATCCGAGATGTTCGTCGAATCCGGCCGTCCCCGGAGCGGGGTCTGCGCTGTAGCTGACCGGCGCGAAAAAGGCGTAGAACCCGACTTGGAGCATCTGGCCGTCGCTCGTACAAGCCGGGTCGCTGGACGACGCGCTCGCCGTTAGAAAGAGGGACAAGGATGCGAGAGATGCGTAGGAGAAGGATGAGGGCATGTGGACTCTCGTTTTGGGGTGGCAAGGGAATATGGGGAGGGGGAAGGGTGGGGGCAAATTTTTTGGGGAGGGGAATAGGAAATGTTACGCACCCTCTTCGAGCCCCCGCGGGGTCAGCGAGCCCGTCAGGGCGGCGAGCTGGTTGGGGGTAAGCCCCGCCTCGAGGCGGAGGAGGGCCCCCCGTCTCCCACGAGCCGAGGAACCGCGGACGCTGCGCCATGTCGGGCAGGGGCACCCCTACGCAGATGGCGGCCGACCGCCGCAGCGCGGCGGAGAGGTGCTCGGGATCGGGGGTGAGCAAGAAGACCCGGGAGGTCTCGCGGCCCAAGCCAAACAGCAGGTCGGACCCGGCCCACTCACACAGCTAGTTGAGGAGGGGCCGCTCGGCTGGCAGGGGCGGGTCCGCCTTCGGCAGGATCAGGTCGGCCCGCTTGACGATGAGCGTGAGGGGGGGGCCGCACCCCTTGGGTGGCCGCCGCGAAGTACCGCCCCACCTGCCCCAAGGCGACCGCCGGGTCGCGGAGCAGGTCTTGGGGGTTGACCCCCAGCGGCGGCGGCGGCGGCGGGCCCTGACAGCGGTCAAACACGGCCTGCCCCTCCTTGGAGCTAAAGCGCAGCCCCCGCGTCAGGTCGAAGGTGGCCACCCGCCGCCGCTCGGCGAGGGTCTCGCGGCTGACCTCCGGCGGGGAAAGCGGGGGAAGCGGGGGGTCCTCGCCCTCGGCCAGGTCCATGACCAAGGCCTCGGCCTCGGTGCGCCGGATCAAGAACGCGGGGAGGTCCTCGCCGGGGTTCTAGGGGTAGTCGCCTATGTTACCGTGGAGGATGAACACGGTCGCCTGCTGGGTCCGCAGCATGCCGCAGACGGTCTCGTCATACCACGACAGGGGGAGGAGGCTCATCCGAAGGAATCCTCGCCTAGGATGACAGCAGAAACAGACGGCTGGTCCTTGGTCTCTTCGTCGTCGGCGTTGTAGGGGATATAGAGGTTGGGGGTGTTGGGGTCGGCTTGGACATCGCAGGCCACGACGGAGTCCTCGAACAGCCGCCAGTAGCCCACCGAGCTGTCGGTCAGCACGAGGGCCTCGGGATCACAGTGGGCCGTGAGGCGGTCACACAGTTGCTTGACGGTCATACGCTACGAATCTCCTTTCTAGGGGACGATAGGGGGGGCAGCGAGCTCGCCGCCCTCTCTATGCTTGAGGGTCAGACCGGACCGCGCTATTGGCAAAAGGGCAAGTCCCCTCGGCTCAGTTGAGGCACGTTTTTCAACGCTGCGGGTATGCACCCACTCAACTGATTATTTTCGAGAGATAGCCGTTCTAGGTAGGTCAGTTGGCCTAATTCAGGCGGGATAGAACCACTCAACTGATTACTGTTGAGAGATAGCCGTTCTAGGTAGGTCAGTTGGCCTAAGGCAGATGGGATAGAACCACTCAACTGATTACCGTTGAGAGATAGCCATTCTAGGTAGGTCAGTTGGCCTAAGGCAGATGGGATAGAACCACTCAACTGATTACCGTTGAGAGATAGCCATTCTAGGTAGGTCAGTTGGCCTAATTCAGGCGGGATAGAACCACTCAACCGATTAATGCCGAGATCTAGCCATTCTAGGTAGGTCAGTTGGCCTAAGGCAGATGGGATAGAACCACTCAACTGATTATTGTGGAGAGCTAGTTCTCTTAGGTAGGTCAGTTGGCCTAATTCGGGCGGGATAGAACCACTCAACAACCGATTATTGCCAAGCCATAGCCATTTTAGGTAGGTCAGTTGACCTAAGGCAGGCGGGATGGAACCACTCAACCGATTCTGGCCGAGATATAGCTTTTCTAGGTAGGTCAGTTGGCCTAAGGCAGATGGGATAGAACCACTCAACCGATTATCGTTGAGAGACAGGCTGGTAACGCGCCCGTTTGCATTGGTTCTTACTCCCTCCCAAGCAGACAACGGCGCGTCGCTTAACCAACCGTCTTTCCTTTTCCAGTGGTTGCCGCCTGTGGCCGAGAAAAGAGCCTCAAGCACGGCACGGTCTCCCTCAGGGGTTCCAGCGAGACGATCGAAGTTATCTGGGAGTGTCCCGTCCGGCTCTTCCGTCGGCGGCGACTCTTCCGCGGGCGGGGTCTCTTCCGTCGGCGGGGTCTCTTCCGCAGGCGGCATCTCCACGCCATCCGAACAGCCTATCAGCACATCTGTCAAGTCAACCTGACCGTCTCCGTTACAATCGCCCTCCACAGCCTGAGCCGTGCCGTCCGGCTCTTCCGTCGGCGGGGTCTCTTCTGCAGGCGGTGTCTCTTCCGTCGGCGGCATCTCTTCTGTAGGCGGCGACTCTTCCGTCGGCGGTGCCTCTTCCGCAGGCGGCGACTCCACTCCATCCGAACAGCCTAACAGCGCGTCCGTCAAGTCAACCCGACCATCTCCATTACAATCGCCGACCGCGACCTTAGCCGCAGGGACACCCGAATCAACCGGATTGTCTGGATTGCTACAAGCCAACAACAAAAACGAGAACAGCAAAGAAAAACGCATAAAAAACCATCCTTTCGTGATGGTGAAGGGGTAAGGGGCACAGTGGGCCGTGAGGCGGTCACACCGTTCTTTGACGGTCATGGGGTCGCCTTTCGGGGTACAATGGGGATAGCATCCGGGTACAGGTAGTCGCTTGGCGGTGCTCAGGACGCGGCTTGAGGAGATGCTTCGTGCGAAGTGCTTCACGCATCTCAAACCCAAGGAACGTCAGTCAATCACTCCGCATAGGGAACGGTGCCTCGGGCATCTACTTGGTAGCCCCAGCGTTTGAGATAAGCTGGGCCGGGGAGGAAGAGGTCGTCGGCTGCGGCGAGGCGGCGCCTTAGGGCCGCGTCTAATTCGTCGAGCAAGCCCTGCTGGCCGGGCTGTCCCACGAGGTTGTCCTGTTGGAAGGGATCGGCCTCGTTGTCGTAGAGCAGCCACGGCCCCTCTAGGGCGCGTGCGTACGTGTGGCGGCGGGTGCGCAGGCCCCGGTACGACCGACCGCCGACGCCGGTCCACCACTGCCCAAAGGGATGGGGACACTGCAAGAGTGCGCTGCCGTCCGAGGGGTCTGGGCCGCCTTGCAGGTACGCGGAAAAGTCGATTCCTTCCACTGTGGAAGGAATCCGTAGGCCGCACAGGCCCAACAGGGTCGGCATGATGTCCGGCAGGTCGATGGGCGCGTCGAGCTGGCGACCGGCCGCGCCCATCCCGGGATAGCGCAGCAGGAACGGCACGCGGATGGACTCTTCGTAGGGCTTTTGCTTTTTGTCCATGCCCTGCGAGCCGAGCATGTCGCCGTGATCCGAGAAGAACAGAAAGACCGTTTCTCGTTCCAGCCCCTCCGCCTGCAAGGTCTGGAGCAACATGCCGACGCAGTCGTCGAGGGCCGTGCAATGGGCGTAGTACCCGGCGAGCCACTGCCGCGCCCGCTCGGCCCAGTCGGCTGGCACGTTGGGCCGCAGGGCGAGAGCGGCCGGATCGTACAGGGCTTGGTACGCTGGCGGGGCCGTGTGATAGGGGGCGTGCGGCGGCCCCCACGACAGGACCAGCAAGAAGGGCTTGCGGCCGCGGTTGCGCAGGTACGTTTGGGCGTCGCGGGTTTGGGCCAAGGCGTCGTAGCCTTCCCACGCGAGTCGCTCGTCCGAGTCGCCGGCATAGTACGCGGAATGGTTGTAGCTGTGAGTGCATTCGAGCACCTTCCAGTACTCAAAGCCCTGCCGCCGCTCGGGCGGGATATAGCGGGAGCGGCCCCGGCCATTGACGTGCCACTTGCCGATATAGGCCGTGTCGTAGCCGCCCGCGCCAAAAGCCTGCGCGAGGCTCGTGGCGTCTTGGCTCAGTTCCACGTCGTTGACAAAGACCCCGTGCGTGAGGGGGTATTGACCGGTCAGGAGCGAGGCCCGCGCCGGCGAGCACACCGAGCAGCCAGACACCGCATGGGTGCAGTTGACGCTGCGGCGCGCCAGCGCGTCCAAATTGGGGGTTTGCACGTTGGGGTCGCCGGCGTAGCCGAAGGCTTGGGCACGCCATTGGTCGGCGAAGACGAGAACGACATTCGGCGGTTTGTTGGGCATTGGGCATCTCCGCGGCTGGGATGAACAGCTTCCAATATCTTCGCGCCGGGGGGCGGCTGTCAATGTTGACCGGGTTCGACGCACGGGGTACTTTGGCCCCGCCTGAAGGTCTGGGTATATTGAAAATCGCTTTTGCAAGCTCCGGGATTTCGCCACCCTCGTCATTATAGCATAGCCATGAACGACCTCGAAACGCTGCAGTACCTATTCGACGTGCAGGGCTATCTGGTGCTCGAAAACGTCCTCGACCCCGAGCAAGTGGCCGCCCTCAACCACTTGCTCGACGCACACCTGCCGCCGGCAAAGGGCCACCGCTTTGGCACTGCACCGAGCGGCTCGGGCTTTTTGGACTGGGGGCAGCCCTTTATCGACCTGCTCGACCACCCTCAGATCATGCCCGTGCTGCGCTTCCGCTTGGGCGATTGCTTTCGCCTCGACCGGATCTACGGCTTGTGTTTGCGCTACGGCACGTCCAGAGGACCTTTGCACAGCGACTACGGCCCCACGGCGCCCACGTCCGGGGCCCAGCCGGGCCAGTACCATCCCCTGCGCGACAACCAGATCCTCAACGGCTTTGTCGTGGCGACTTGGAACTTGACCGAGGCCGGCCCGGACTACGGCGGCTTTTGCTGCATTCCCGGCAGCCACAAGAGCCATTTCAAGCTGCCGCAGCCGATTGCCGACGCGCCCGAACAGGCCTCCTGCGTGATAACCCCCGCGGCCCCGGCCGGCTCGGTTACTTTGTTTACCGAAGCCCTGACCCACGGGACGACCGCTTGGCACGGGCGGCACCAGCGGCGCGCCTTGCTCTACAAATACTGCGTCTCGCAAATGGCTTGGACCAACAGGCGCGTGCAACCGCCAGCCGATCTGACTCGGCGGCAGCAACTCCTCTTTGGCGAGCCGGCCGATCCGCACCGCTTTTTCCCCTCGCTTTTTGAAGGCGTTGACGAGGGGACGAGTTCGTGATGTCAATGCCCCCTTTTAACCGAACTGCAATTGAAGCACGGACCCTACACCTTTCGACGAGACGAGGTTCCCGATGACTCCCGAACAAGCCCTAGAAAAACGCCAACAGTTATTGCGCGACGGATTCTGCGTCGTCGATAACATTCTGCGCGACGAATTCTTGCGGGAATTGCGCGACGAGACCGAGCGCATGATGGAGGACTGGGTGCCGCCGCCCGACTTCAAGTACCAGGGCCAACACGTCACCGCACGCGGGGAAGACAATCCGACGATTCAGAAGCTGCTCGACTGGCCCCCCACGCGCCGCGCCCTCGAACAAATGGGCCTAGGCGACTTTGCCAGCACGGGCGGCATCATCCTCCTGACCAAAGACCCGGGCGAGCCGGCCCTATACTGGCACCAAGACTGGATGCAGTGGAACGATCCCTTGAGCTGTTCGCCGTGGCCGCAGATCATTTTCGTGTCCTACTATTTGAGCGATACCGCGCCGGAAAACGGCTGCCTCAAAGTCATCCCCGGCACCCACCACAAGCGCATCCCCTTGCACGACGAAATGGTGCCGGCCCACGAGCAAGGGGCGCGTTTCATAGAAGAAGACCACCCGACCATGTTTAGCGATCACCCCGACCAAGTCGATGTCTGCGTCAAGGCTGGCGATTTGGTGCTGGCCGACGCCCGCGTGCTGCACTCGGCGTATCGCAACCAGACCGACCAGCGGCGCACGTTGGTGTTGGCTTGGCACCGGCGTCCGCAGACCGTTCCCGCCTATTGGACCGACGAAGTGCCGGCCATCATCGCCGAGCGCGATCCGCAAAAGGAATACCCTGGCTCGCGCATCCCCGGCGAACTTCTGCAATAAGTAAAAGTTGACGTACAAACTGTGGTTGACAGATCAATTTTGAGCGAACAAGTCGCCTATTACCGGGCGCGCGCTGCCGAGTATGACGAGTGGCATTTGCGCCAAGGGCGATACGACCGGGGCGACGAGCACAACCTCCAATGGAGTGCGGAGTTGGATATTTTGCGCTCGGCACTTGAGCGGGAGAGGCCATTCGGCAAATGTCTCGAGCTTGCTTGCGGCACGGGATTGTGGACAGCCCATCTGGCGCAAGGTGCCACTGACCTGACGGCCTTAGATGCCTCTTGCGAGACGCTTGAGATCAATCGCACCAAGACTGGAAATGCTGCGGTGCGGTATGTGGTGGCGGATCTGTTCGAGTGGCGACCAGCCGAAACGTATGATTTTGTCTTTTTTGGTTTCTGGCTGTCGCACGTTCCAATGCAGCAATTCAATCGGTTCTGGGAGGTGATTCGCGCCGCCCTAAAGCCGGGAGGTAGAGCTTTCTTTGTCGATGGTCTGGCAACGCAAGAGTCAGCCGCACGGGATCAAGCTGCAATCGACGATTCCGGCGTAGTGGAAAGGAAGCTGAACGATGGTCGGACATTTAACATCGTAAAAGTATTTCACGATCCGGCGCAGTTGGAACGGCAATTGCGCGATCTTGGCTGGAGCGGTTCAGTTGAAACAACCGGACGATTCTTTTACTACGGTTGCATGGTGGCGGAAGAAATACAAGATCGATGAATCGCTATTCTGTTGGATACGATGAACACACGGCCCGGTTCTTGGCGGAACGCACAGCCGACACGCATGCTCGGTTCCTGCTGGATTACCTCGTGCCCGGGATGGACCTTTTGGACGCCGGATGTGGGCCTGGGACGATAACCGAAGGACTCGCGGAGATTGTGGCACCTGGGCGCGTCTTAGGTGTGGACAGAGCGCAGAGCCAAATCGCGCTTGCCCAGCGCCTCACCGCTGGATCGCTTACAATCGAGTTTAGAACCGACGATCTTTGCAGCCTGACTGCTGATGACGAGTCATTCGACGTCGTCTTCGTTCACGGAGTCTTGGAGCACATCGCCGATCCAGAGAAAGCTATCTCTGAGATTCACCGGGTACTGAGGTCGGGAGGGCTGGTAGGCTCAAGACATACCGACTTAGGAGGATTCCTGCTGGAGCCTACGCCACTTGGGAAATTCCCACAGTTGTTCATCCAGCTAATGCAACGAAATGGCGGTGATCCATATTGCGGACGTCGCCAGCCGGGACTATTCCGCGAGGCAGGATTCGAGATCCTCAAGGTTTCCGCTTCGTATGACTGTTGGACGGCGGATGCGGACTCCACGCGGAGAAACGCGCACTTTCTCTCGGAGTTGTGTGGCGACTCTGAATTCTCTGATCAGCTTGTGGAATACGGGCTAGCGGACAGACGAGTCTTGGACCAACTAAAGTCCTCATTCCTCATGTGGGGGGAGATGTCGGAGGCGTTTGCAGCAGAGGCGTGGGGCGAGATCGTCGCCAGAAAAGCGTGAGTTTGGATTCGTCGCCTCTCGCGTACTATATCAGATTGCCTTCGACGTGGACGGGCCGGAAGAGCGTGCGGCGCTTGGGCGGCATGGCTTCGAGGGCTTGGGGGTGGGGCTGCCACTTGTGCCATTTGCTATCGACGTAATTGTAGCGGCTGAAGATGGCGCAGCGCTCGTGCTTGGTGCTGCCCCACGGGGAAGCAGTGTGAGTGGTGCTCTCGGCGAAAATGAGCAGGGAGCCGGCCGGACACGTGTATTGGGTCCAAAGGTCCGAATTGAGGCTCTGAGCTCCGGCGGGCAGGGGGAAGGCGGCTTTGTGGCTGCCGCTGATGAACAGGGTGCCGCCGCCACTGGCATCAACCTCGTTCAATTCCCACACCACGCAGGTCAAGCTGCTGCGCGCCTTGCCGGGCACGCAGCGGTAGTTGTGCCCGTCGCCGGGCAGGCGCCACAGGCCATTGCCGTTGTGGGGCCCAAAGCCCCCTTCCCCGGTCTGGCGCATACTTAGGCTGGTTGATTCCATGCGAAAACCGTAGCAGTCTTGGCTCGACAGGTCGGGATTGGCGAGGAATTCGTTCATAAAACCGACGATAAAGGGGTGGTCGGTCAGTTCTTCCAAGGGGCCGCCAATCGGGCTACGCTGTGGCGCCGGTAGCGATTCAGGTGCTTGGTGCAAGCGGTAGCAAAAGGCCCGCATCTTTTGCACTTCGCCTTCGCTGAGCAGACCGGGTATCAATAGCCAACCTTGGGTATCAAACAAGTACCTCTGTTCCGGCGTCGGATCAAGTACCGGCTTGCCAGCGGCGTTGGTTCGGGGTAGGTCAACCGCGTCTATATCGACGTAGCCGACGCGACTCTGTTGAAAGAGGAGGGGCTGGGCGGTGCTGGGATCAACGGACATGGCTGTTCCTTTCTCGGCTTTGGCTGTTGGCTCAACCAAGATAAGGCGATAAGGTTAGCGGCGCATGGACATCAGCTAGCGGCGATCACTTGGCGCAAATGAGCCACGGCCAAGCCCATGCATTCCTCGTGGCTGCAACTGTTGAACTCGCCTAGTTCAAAGACTAGGCCGATCGCGCCGTTGAAATCCACTCCGCGCAGAATTTCTAACACGCGCCTGTAGTCGATAAACTCCTCAACGCCGCGGTCGATCTTGTAGATCTTGGCCCGCACGTACGTGGCAAAAGGCGCGGTCGGCTCCAGATAGTCTTTGTACAAATCGACATTTGGATCGAACTCGCCGCGCGGATGCGAGCCAATGGCCCCCAGCCACTGCCCGGTATCCAACAGGAAGCTGAAATTGTCGCGCTCGGTCTCGCGCAGGATGCGCAACACTTGATTCGCAGTCATGGCGAAACTGCCGTTGTCGTGATTCTGCAAGGCGACCATTACCCCGCGTTGGGCCGCGTAGTCGGCAATGGCTTGGAAATCCTCGATCATCGGGTGCCACAGGGCCTCTTGTTCCTCGACGGTGCTCGGCCACTTGTGGCGCGCAAAAACGCGCAGTACTTGTGCTCCTAACAAAGCTGCGGTATCGACATCGGCGCGGCCCTGCTGCAAACGCGCAGCCCGCTCCTCGGCCGGCCCCACAAAGCTGCCGGCTCCAGCATAGCCAATGTGCAAGCCGCGTTTGCGACAGAGGCTCTTGAGGTGGTTGATATACTCGACGCTGCGGTCTAGGCCCGACAAGTGGAAATCGACGCCGTCTAGCTGCAAAAGGCGGGCCTGCTCGACAACCTGCTCAAGGGTGGTAGTGGGCGTCTGACGGGCCATTGTGCTCAATTTGATCATGGTTTGCTCGGGCCGCTCAATGTCGAGTACTTTGAATGAATGGCCGGCTGGTTCCGCTTAGCACTTGGGCGTAACATCACTTACTCTGCGTTGGCCTCGATCAATACCTGAATTTTCACTTCGTCTCCGAGCACGGCGCTGAAGCGTTCCCAGCTATTGACTCCGTAATCCGAGCAGAGTATGGAAAAATTCGTTTCTAGGCCGATCTGCGCCTTGCCACTCCGCGGATTGGTGCCGGTGCCGAGGATTTCGACGGGCAGGGTGACTTCTTTGGTGGTGCCGTGCAGGGTCAGCTTGCCCTTCACGCTGAGCGCGTTTTCGCCCGCGCTGGTCACCTCGGTAGATTCAAAGGTGATCGCGGGGTAGGTTTCGGCAGCAAAAAAGTCGTCACTTTGCAGGTGGCCATCGCGGCGTTCGTTGCCCGTGTCAATGCTCTTGACCTGAATGGTGCCGGAGAAGCTGGAGGCTTCGGGCTTGGCGGCGTCGTAGCCGATGGTGCCGCTAAAGTCCCCGAAACGGCCCTTTGTGCGGCCGACGAGGTGGCGAATGCTGAAATCGACTGAAGAGTGCGAAGCATCGACTACGTAGGTTTCCGCCAAAGTCGCCTCGGCGGTGAGAGCGAACGTCAGGGCGGCAACCCATGCGAAATGGAGTGCATTAGGGCGAGTCATGGAATTCTCCTTGGGCTATTGGTGTGAGAGTGGATCAGGCATTTTGTACCTAAGGGTGCCTTTTACTATACTAAAAATCTGACGCAGTAAGATGTGAATCCATAGCGGCCGGGGCAAGTCGCCCGGCAGGAGGCGGCCATGATCAATTTCCCCCGTTCATCCTTTACGTGGAAGGCCCATCCCGCGCAGCCAGACCCTTATTACAAGTGGCCCGGCGGCTTCGTCGGCGAGCACGGTCAGGTCTATCACGTGCGTTTTACCTTAGAAGCGCGTTGCGTTTTGCGCGACAGCGATGGGGCCGAGCTGGCCGAACTTTTTTTGGGCGCGCCCTGCCGCAGCGAATACACCATTGCCAGCGAAAACCTGTTCCAAATCCCCAGCGGCGAGTGGCGGATGGCCTTTAGCCGCTCCTCCATTCCGGCAATCGCCCAGCGGCCGAGCACCGAGCCCGAAGCGGTTAGCGCACGTGCGCTGGCGGATGCGTACCAGCGTTACACCATTGACATTCGCTCCTATCCCGCATCCGAGGCACTCGAAGAAGCCGACGCCATTGTGGCCTCGACCTTTGCCGGCGACGCGCAAAACGCCCGCTCGGTGTACCAGGACGCGGCGAGCGGTATTGAGGTCGCGCTCGAATACCCGATCAACGTCGTGAACCTCAACCCTGCCGACGGCCAATACCAAGTCTGTACTGGCCCGGTACTGCTGCCGGATCTGGCGACTTGGGATGGGCGCGACGTGCATCGGGTCTTCGTTGCCCATGCGGCCTTCTCGCGCCGCGACCGGGTGGAGTTTATTTTGCGGCGTCCGGTGCAAGCCGCGCCCGAGGAGCGGGTGTGGCTCGATGCGCCCCGGGGCCGCGATCGGCTTCAGTTGCTCGATCCCAACAACCCGCCCCCCGGCTATCCGCCCGCACGGGCCCAGCCGCTGGTGTACAACGAGACTTGGGATCTGGCCGCGCACAATGCGGTGCTGCGGGCCGATTGATTGGAGCGCCGCAGTTATCGGCCTAGGCTGGTCTGGCGGGCCGGATCGCGTTGAGTGTGGGGCCAAGGGCATTGTCGCCGAAAAGCCGATGGCGCATACTTTAGAGGAGGTCGATCGGATGGTGGGTGCCTGCGCCGCAGCCGGGGTGCCCTTGTGTTGCGGGGCGATTACCACGACTCATCCTTCGTTTGCGCGGGCCAAGGCGCTGCTTGCAGAAGGGGCGATCGGCGAGTGAGAGACGTTGTCGCGAGCACAGTGATGCTGACTATCGACCAATTGCGCGCTTTGATGGTACGGGGCGAGTCTGACCGCGTAGAGCTGACTACCTCCACTAAGAACACGGACAAGTTCGGAGAGGCGATATGTGCCTTTGCTAACGACTTTCCCAATCACAAGCAGCCCGGTTATCTCTTGGTGGGAATGGACGACAACGGTAAGGCCAGCGGCCTGACCATCACCGATGAGTTGCTGCGAGATCTCGCAGCACTGCGTTCGAATGTCAATTTAGAACCGTTGCCAGCAATGACCGTGCAAAAGTGCATGTTGCCGGAGGGCGATGTGGCTATAGTGGAGGTAGTGCCATCCGATCTACCCCCCGTGCGATACAAAGGCCGAGTGTGGATTCGGGTGGGACCGTCCCGGCGCGGGGCAAACCAGCAGGAGGAGCGAATTCTCATTGAGAAGCGGACTGCCCTGCAACGGCCATTCGATGTCCGGCCTTGCTCGGGCTGTACGATTGACGATCTGGTCTTGGATCTATTCCTGATAAGTTACCTTCCAGCAGCGGTGGCTCGAGACGTACTCAATGAAAACAGACGTAACGTTATTGAGCAGATGGCTTCCCTCCGGTTTTACGATTTGGCCGCCCACTGCCCGACGAATGCGGCCGCCTTGCTGTTTGCCAAGGACCCTCTACGTTGGATTCCCGGCTCCCACATCCAATTTGTCCGCTGGGCGGGGACAACCATGGCTGACGACCCGATTGACGAGAAACGCTTCAGCGGCGACCTGCTGACAGTCTTGCGCGAAATCCAAGCGTTTGTCTCGCTCCCGACACAGGCCCAGCCCGTGGCTGAATCGGCTCTCCGGGAGCGGACGGAAATGGATTACCCGACGGTGGCCGTGCGAGAGTTGTTGTTGAATGCTATCATGCACCGCTCCTACGAGTCAAACGCACCTGTGCGGTTCTATTGGTACGACGACCGTATCGAAATCCAGAATCCAGGAGGCCTGTACGGAATGGCCTCGCCCGAGAACTTCCCGATGCAGACAGATTACCGCAATCCGGTCATAGCGGAGGCCATGGCGACGCTAGGCTATGTCAACAATTTCGGTCGCGGCGTCATCCGTGCACAGGCTGCGTTGCAAAAGAACGGGAACCCTGAGGCCGGATTCACCTTCGAGTCCTCTCATGTGTTGGCGACCATTTGGGGAAAGCGATGAAGACAATCGCTTTCTTCAACAACAAAGGTGGTGTCGGCAAGACATCGCTGGTCTATCACCTCGCATGGATGTACGCGGAGCTCGGTGTTTCCGTGGTTGCTGCGGACCTTGACCCACAAGCGAACCTGACCACCATGTTTCTCGCTGAGGACCGGCTTGAGGAGTTGTGGCCTGATAGCGATAGCGAACATCCCAAGAGTATCTTGGGGACGGTCTCGCCAATCCTGCGAGGTCTTGGCGATATTTCAGAGCCGTACATAGAGCAAATCACCCAAACCTTAGGCTTGGTTGTCGGTGATCTCGGCTTGTCCCGTTTCGAGGCAAAGCTCTCTTCAGCGTGGCCGGATTGTCTAGACCGCGACGAAGCGGCATTTCGCACCGAGTCCGCGTTCCATCGTGCGATTCTCTGCGCCGCCGAGGTGCGGGATGCCGATCTAGTGTTGATCGATGTCGGCCCCAATCTCGGCGCGATCAACCGGGCGGCGATTATAGCAGCGAACTTCGTTGTTTTCCCTCTTGCTCCCGATCTCTTCTCGATCCAAGGGTTACGCAACCTTGGACCGACTCTTCGCACATGGCGGGAAGAGTGGCAGGAGCGCGTAGCCCGCAAGCCATACGGGTCGGATTTGCCACTGCCTTCAGCCGCGATCATACCGGTGGGCTATATCGTGATGCAGCACGCTGTGCGAGCGGGGCGTCCCGTTCAGGCATACCAGAAATGGATAAGGCAGATTCCCGATGTCTATCGCAAGGAAGCGCTCAATGACGTTGGCACAAGCACCTCCTCGATTGATGACGACGTGCATTGCCTTGCTACGCTGAAGCACTACCGCAGTCTGATGCCCATGGCGCAGGAAGTACGCAAGCCAATGTTCCATCTCAGAGCAGCCGATGGTGCTCTCGGTGGTCACATCCACGCTGTGCAGGATTGCTACGAGGACTTCAAAGATCTCGCGACATCCATAGCTGACAAGTGCAGAGCAGCGTCGCAGCCCGATCACCACTCGTGAATGCGCACCTTCAAGAGGTGAGCTTCGCAGGTGGATTGAGCGTGACGGAGCGGACGCCATGTTGGATATAGGCGACAGGAAGCAGCTTTTTATCGACGAGCGGTTTTTTGCCGAGCGCGATGGGGACGCCGGTGCAGCATGTAGAGCCGGTATTGCGGCCGGATCGGGCCTTCGACGGCGGGGCCGGGGGTTGGCTGCGGGTGGAAGTGCTGGACGAAAGCGGACAAGCGGTGCAAGCGTCCGCGGCGGTGATGGGCAATGGGGTGTGCAAGGAGGTGCCCATTGGAAAGCTGGCGGGTACGCCGGTGCGGCTGCGCTTTGAGATGCGGGCCGCGAGGCTCTACGCATTGCAGTTTTCGCGTTGAGGAGTGGGTTTTCTTGACCGGGACGACCCTATTGGGGTTATTTGTATTAACGGAGAAAGGAGACTGTCATGCAGATTATTCGCGGAAAGACCGAAAGGGAAGCTCTTGAGGAGATTCAGCGGCGCAGGAGTACGCCGGAAGGGATCGGGCTAATTTATAAAATCGTCAAATCGCGCTTTGGCACCGGGTTTGATATTGTGGCCATGGACCCGGAGCTATACTTGGATATGCTGACGGGCGAGTTGCCGACCATTCCCGAACTCAGGGGCCACTCGCTGATGGACAGGATGGCCCCCTGATGGCGTCGCGACCTGATGTGACCGACAGCCGACAGAAAGAGGCCGATGCTACCGATGACAGGCAATATGAGCTTGTTGCCGAAATGGTTTCTGTGCAGCGCAAAAAGATCGAGCTTGCTGGCCGCTTCTTGGAAATTGGCCAACAAGAAAACCAACGCCATTACGATTTGGCCGTCAAAAAGCTAGAAATAGAAGACGAACAAAACAAGAGGGCGTACCGACTGGTGAAGCTAATCGTCGGCGGTTTTTCGATCGTTCTGTTACTGCTGCTGTACATGGTGTTTTTCGGGAGCGAGGCCCAAGCCGGCAAGGCTGAGAAAATACTGACCGAGGGGGCCAAAGCACTCGGCGGTGCCGGTTTCATATTCCTCATATATGGCGGTCTAAAACGTCTCATTAATCGCTAATCCCAAGAGATTTTTATGCCCTCATCGGCGTCTGTTCCTTCATAAGAGCGGGCTGCCGCTGGGGGCTATTTTTTGTCGGCGGACCTACGAGAAGGGACGAAAAATGAAGCTAGGGATTTTCCACAAAGTCTTTGCGCGGCCCGCGCTGGAGGAGAGCTTGGACGGGGTACAGGCCGCTGGCTTGGAGGCCGTGCAGGTCGATTTGACGGCTGCGGGTATCGATCCGGCCGCGCTGACGGACGCCGATTGCGAGCACATTCGCGCTGCGTGTGCAACGCGCGGCATTGAGATCGCCGCGCTGTCGGGGACCTTCAATATCATCGACCCGGACTTGGAAAAGCGCCGCTGCGGGATGCGCTGGCTCGCCGCGCTGGCCGCCGCAAGCCGCAAGTTGGGGACGGCGTTGATCACCTTTTGCACCGGCACGCGCAACCCCGATTATATGTGGGGGTTCCATCCCGACAACCACACGCCGGCCGCTTGGGCCGACATGGTCGCGGCCATGGCGGAAGCCGTGGCGATCGCCGAGGCGCAAGGCGCGACCCTCGTATTTGAGCCGGAGGTCAACAATGTGGTGGATTCGGCGCAAAAGGCGCGGCGCTTGCTTGACGAGGTGCGGTCCAAGCACTTGCAGGTGGTTATCGACGGGGCCAACCTGTTCCACGCCGGCCAGTTGCCGAGGATGCGCGAGATCTTAGACGAGGCATTCGATCTGCTCGGGGATTCGATTCGGTTGGCCCACGCCAAGGACTTGGAGCGGGATGGCGACGCCGGGCACCAAGCCGCGGGCACGGGTTTGCTCGACTACGATCACTACTTGGCGCTCTTGCGGCAGATCGGCTTTGACGGGTCGTTGATATTGCACAGCCTCGAAGAGGAGCAGGTGGCAGCGGCAGCGGCTTTTGTGCGCGAGCGCATGAACACTTGAGGCCGTTATTGGCGCGGGCTATGCCTGCGCCCCGGAATACGAGCTCGTTACGCACCCCGTCCGCGCATCATCGCCAAAAACCGCTGGGCATTCCCGGCAAAGTGATCTTCGATTTCCGCAGGCGTTAGTTGCAGCATCTCGGCCACTTGCCGCTCTTGGCGCAGTTGCTCGTAGATGACGAGCGTGGCCCGCGAGTCACAGTGCGGCGTGCCGGCTTCGTCCCCAGGATAAAACAGCCAGGCGCGGCCATAGGTGATGTACTTGCCGCGCGCACAGCCAGCGACCACGTTGTCCGACCCAAACATCACCCTCCTGCGGTCTTCGTGTTTCATCAGCAAATAGTGAGCATACAGGTCGTTCACCGCCGAGGTGTCGTACCATATATTGGGCAGATCGCACAGGAAGTGGACGGCCTCCTCCATCATAAAGGAATTGAACGAGCGGGCGCAGTGGGCCAAAATCCACTGTGCCTTAGGGTATTCGCGGGTGTAGTGCGCCAAGTCGCGCTGGTTGTCCGGGTCGGCTGGGCCGGTGGGTTTGGCGAGGTGCATGGTGATGGCCAGCTTCTTGTGGTGGGCGACTTCGATGAGGGATTCCGGGAGGAAGTCGCAGATGCGGGCGGCGACTGGGTCTGGGGCAAAGGTGCGGTAGGGCTTGAGCCCGAGGAAGCCGTACGCATCGACTTGGGCCGCCACGTATTCGGGCGTCATGTCCGGGGTGACCATCATGTTGACCGCGGATTCGGGGTCGGCCGCAAGCTGGGCCGCCATCCACGCGTTGTGCCCGGCCGCGTCCATGCCCGGCATCGGGGTGCCCAAGGCCAGCATGTGGAAGGCGCGGCCCGGGTAGAGCTGGGCCGCCCAGTCGAGATGATCGCGATAGTCGATCTCCTCGCGCAGGCCGGTAGGTGCGCCCGTCAAGGAGCCTCGGTGCGCCTCAGACCACAGGTGCGTGTGCATGTCGTAAACCGCGGCCGGGACGAAGTCTTCAAGCTCTTGCTCCCAGATCTGGCGGTCAAAGTCTCGATAGGTGAAAGCAGTCATGGCGGGGTGCTCCTGTGCGGCGCGTTTGACAGAAAATGGCAGGCAACCTAGGGTTGCCCCAAAGGAGAAAATCCGAGATGAACAGAGAAAAGATAGCACCCGAACTCGTTGTGGAAAAGGACGCGCTCATCGGCGAAGGGGCCGTTTGGGACGCGGACGATCAATTGTTGTACTGGGTCGATATCCTCGGCCACGAGGTCTATGTGTACGATCCGGCGAGCGGGGTCAACCGCACCATTCCCACGTGCCAAGCCGTGGGCACGGTGGTCAAGCGGCAGAGCGGCGGCCTCGTCGTGGCTTTGCACAATGGCTTTGCCCACATCGACTTGCAGGCGGAGCGCATGGTGCCCCTCGGCGAAGACCCGGAGCGGGCGATCCCGGCCAATCGCTTCAACGACGGCAAGTGCGACCCGGCTGGCCGGCTGTGGGCGGGGACAATGGAGTTTGGAGGTGCGACTGATCGCGGTGCGCTCTACTGCCTCGACCTAGATCACTCGGTGAGTCGAAAGATCGCGCCGGTCAGCGTGTCCAACGGCATCGTCTGGAGCGCCGACCAGCAGACCATGTACTTCATTGACTCTGGCTTGAACAACGTGCGCGCATACGACTACTGCCGCGACAGCGGGACCATCAGCAACGAGCGCGTGGTGGTAGAGTACGGGGGGCCGGGGGTGTTAGACGGCATGGCCATTGACGAGGCCGATGCCTTGTGGATCGCCGTGTACGGGGGCTGGTGCGTTTTATGCTACGATCCTCGCTCCGGGGAGTTGCTGCGTCACTTGGACCTGCCCATGGCCAATGTGACGTCCTGCGCCTTTGGCGGCGCGCATCTCGACCAGCTCTACGTCACCTCGGCTTGCCAGGGTTTGGACGCCGAGGCGCGGCAGGCCCAGCCTTTGGCTGGGTCGTTAGTGCGGCTCGAGCCCGGGGTGGGCGGCGTGCCCTCCGATGCGTTTGCCGGCTAGAGGGCGATGGCGCGCATCTCGTCCGACCAGTCGCGCCACATGTCTTTTTGCGGCGGTTCCTGTTGGGTTTGTTCTATATCCTGTTTGAGAAAGTCGTAGAGCACGGCTTGGCGCAGTTGGCGCGAGGTGTTCGGGCTGGCCATGTGGCCGAGGCGGTGGTGCCAGAAGACGATGTCGCCGGCTCGGCCGTGGGTATCGACGGGTGTGCGCTGGTTGAATGCGGTGCGCACTTTTTCGTAGGCGGCTTCGTCTTGGTCGCGGAGGTACTGGGAAGTGAAGGTCGGGTAAAAGGCGCGATGGCTTTCGGGCCAGACCGTGAAGCTGCCGCCGTTGGGCGGCACATCGTCGATGTAGCCGACTACGCCGAGGTGGAAGGGATGACCGTCGGTGTGGCAGCCTAGGGCTTGGGGCGGGTGGTCGCCGTAGGGCAAGGTGCAGTAGATGCCGCGAATACGCGTGGGCTGGACGAGCTGGCCCTTGCCGAGCATTTGCTCGGCCATGGCCCACACCTTGGGGTCGGTGGCCAGCAGGCGCACCATCCACGCCTCGCCGCCGGGCTCGCGGAAGTTCCAGCGGAAGCCGCGGCGGTGGTTGGCACCGTCGAGGTTTTCTTCGTCTGGGCGAAAGGGGCCAACCCAAGTGTCGGGGTCATTGCGGCGGCGGCCCGGAGGTGCGCCGTCCCACAGCCGGGCGCGGGCGCGCTCCATGAGCGCAAGGTTGAGCACGCCGCGCTTGATGAGGTAGCCGTTGCGCTTGAAGAAGCGCATTTCGTTGGTCGTCAGCATTTTTTCCCTGTTAGAATTGCTTGAGAAGGATAGGCAAAGGGCGTGCGCTTGAAAAGCCGCGATGCTGCTGTAATTTACTATTTATTTGGAATCGAGAAAGCGAAAATCAGGTCGGATGCAACCAAGCTAGTCGGCATTCGCAGTAGACGTGCTTGACAGGTGTCAGGCGAAAAAGTAGTATGAAGGCGCGTCTTATGGACTTCGAGAATAGTCTGAACGAAAATCATATCTGAGTGGCGGGGAATCGGACAGGACAGAAGGTGGACAAACACTTTTACGAGACGCTAAAAATTGAGAATTTCCGCGGCATCAAGTCGCTGGAAATCGACGACCTCGCACGGGTTAATCTGTTTGTCGGAAGAAATAATTGCGGCAAAACCTCGGTGTTGGAGGCAGCATTTTTGCTTACTGGAATGTCAAATCCTAGCTTGCTTGTCAAGATAGAAAATTTGCGAGGACTAAATATCAAAGAAAGTTCCCATCTAAGGAATTTATTTTACCGTCAAAAATATACTGAAGGATTTAGATTATTCGGAAAGCAAAAAACAGAAAGCAGAGAACTCAATGTTAGTCCGGTATATGAAAGTTCCAATGTTGGACAAGTAGCTTCCGCTCCCTCAAACAGTTTGGATAGAGTAGGAGATACGATCGAAACATATATGTTAAGCTCGGCAACCGAGCAATCATTAAATGGACTAAAATTTAGATTCACTCATTCGGCCCAAAAAAGTCGCCAATACGAACCTACAATGCGTTTGGTAAAGTCGGGGGATGCCCCGTTTAGTTTTCAATTGGACGAAGAATACAAGGAAACTACCCATAGTTGGTTTTTGACTCGGTTATACGGTGCGAATATGGTTGACAGGATGCTTAACGAAAAGCGCAAGGACGTGCTAGTGAGCTGTCTTCAAGCTATAGAGCCGAAAGTTCAGGATATAAGGGTAGGGTTGGACGGGATTGTGATGGTCGATATTGGAATGGACAACTTCCTTCCGCTCAATCACCTTGGAGCGGGAACAATGCGTATCCTAAACATACTCTCCACTATCTACTGGGCTAGGAACGAGCTTTTGATGATCGACGAAATTGAAAACGGACTCCATGTTTCTTCTATAAAAGATATGTGGGATATGGTGCTGGAGTCTTCTAAACAAAACAATACACAGATATTCACGACGACCCACGGCAGCGACGTCATAAAGGGTTTGAGTATGGCCTTGAAGGACAAATCGGATTCAGTCGCCTGTTTCTGGCTGCATAAATTTGCTGACGACCGGATCAAAGCCTACAGATATTCGCCCGCTGGACTAAAAAATGCCTTAGATGTGGGTATCGATATTCGCCATTAGCCATGCTGGATCCGCTGAAAAGTTTTCTGACGCAGAACTTGTAGAACGAATTCGCCGCATCGTAAGTACGCGTAAATCAGACATCTGCCCCCTTGACGAAGGCTCAAAGTGCTGTGTGAAAGGGAGCTCGAAATGACGGACGAGCAGATTGCGCCTTTCACTGACTCTTAGCTTCCGCCGTACTGGATCCGTGCCTACATTCCTTCATAGACAAGGTGCCCGATCCTTTCTACCCAAATAGGAGCCATTATACATGACCCAAGTAGAGCAATATCTGTTTGACCTACAGGGCTATTTGATCGTCGAGGACGTGTTGGATGCGGAAGCGGTTGCCGAGTTGAACCGGCTGATTGACGCTCAACAGATGGGCGCGGATATAGAGCAGGCGCAGGGGCGGCTGCACAGCGGCGGGTTTTTGACGTGGGGCCAGCCCTTTGTCGATTTGCTGGACCACGAGTGCATTATGCCGCTGCTCAAGGTGATTCTCGGCGACGGCTTTCGGCTCGACCACTATTATGCGATCTATCTGGAGGCCGGTGCCGAGCGGCTCGGATTGCACGGAGGCAACACGCCCTACGACCCGCCGGAGTACTACCACTTTCGCAATGGACAGATGTACAATGGGCTGACGGTGGTCGCCTGGAACTTGGCCGACACCGGGCCGACGCAGGGCGGTTTTTGCTGCATTCCGGGCAGCCACAAGGTCAATTATCCCTGTCCGCAGGAAATCCGCGAAGCCCATGTCGAGGCCGGGTGCGTAGTGGTGCCGGAAGCCAAGGCCGGGTCGGCCGTAGTTTTTACCGAGGCGCTCACGCACGGCACTGCGCCGTGGCGGGCCGCGCACCAGCGGCGCTCGCTGCTGTTCAAATACAGCCCGGGGCAGCAGTCGTGGTCCAAAAAACACATTGAGCCGCCGGCCGGCGTCGCCTTGACCCAGCGGCAGGTGTTGCTTTTTGAGCCGCCGTATTTTCACGCGCGGGCCTCGCTTTTTGCCGAGTAGTGCGACAGATATAGGGATACACTCGTCACGCTAGATTTATCGCAGCTTGAGAATGCAATTCGATTGGAGATTTGAGGTATGGAAGCACTGTTGCGCCCCTTTGCGTTTGGTGCTGCCGAACGGGCCATACTCGACCGCGATGGGCACTTCGCGCTGCCGGGCATCCTGACCGCCGCGGCTTGCGCCCAGTTGACCGCGGCGCTGGCACGGATCCAGTCGCTGCCGCACGGCGACGAGGAATATCGCCCCCCGCGTTTTGCCGCTGAATTCGACGCCTATTTGGAGAGCCTGATCGGGCATCCGCAACTGCTGGACTTGGTGCGCCTAGTGCTGGGGCCAGCGATCCGCTACGATCACTGCGTGGCGTTGAACCGCGCAGGGGGCAATCAGGGGAGCAGGTGGCACAGCCACGAGTACGCGGACGACGATCCGACGCTGGGTTTTGTGCGGGTGTTTTTTTACGTCAATGGCTTTGCGGCCGACGATGGTGGGTTAAAGGTGGTGCCGGGAAGCCATTGGTATCGCGATCCGGATATTAGCGCGGAATCGGATGCCGAGTTGGCGCAGGGGTGGATGGCGGGGAAGGTACATGCGATTAGCGGTCAACCGCTCACAATTGAGGAGCTTGCAGTGCCGCCGGGGACGGTGGTGTTGATGTGGACGCATGCGGCGCATGGAGTCAATCCGCGCAAGGAAGACAGCGATACGCGGTGGTGCGTGGTGTATGCGTATCGCAATCCGGGGCAGGAGTCGCGGGCGCGGTGGCTTAGTCCGAGCTTTGAAAAGAAGCAGATCAAAGGCGCAGAAGGATTGATGAGTTTGTACTAGAAAGGGAAAGAAGATGAAAATCGCGGAGATTCGGACGTTTTTGGTGGGCAGGTTTTTGTTGGTGCGGGTCTATACCGATGCGGGGATCGTCGGCAATGGGGAGGCCGGGCTGTGGGCGCACCACCGGGTGGTGAAAGAGGCACTGGACGAGTTGAGCCACTACTACGTGGGCAAAGACCCGTTCCGCATTGAGCATCACTATCAGGTGGTGTCGCGGTCGGCGCACTTCATGGGCGCGGCGCTGAGCGCGGCGCTGAGCGCGATAGACATTGCGCTGTGGGATATATTCGGCAAGGCGGTGGATTTGCCCGTGTACCAGTTGTTGGGAGGCAAATGCCGCGACAAGGTAAAGGTGTACGAAAACGTCGGCGGACAGACGCCGGCGGAAGTGCGGCAGAGCGCGCAGGCGCGGGTGGAGGAGGGGTTTACATCGCTGCGGATGACGCCATTTGTCAGCGGGTTTGAGCAGCGGACTGGTACGGCCAACATAGCGACGGCCGTAGAATTGGTGGCCGCGGCGCGCGAGGCGATTGGGGACGAGGTGGATTTGGGGTTGGAGATCCACCGGAACTTGCGGCCGGAGGAGGCGATTGCCCTGGCCACGGAGTTGACGCCCTTTAAGATACTGTACTACGAGGACCCGCTGCCGCCACAGAGCTTGGAGGCCCTCGAGTACGTCGCCCGGCACATCAACATCCCAATCGCCACGGGCGAGCGGTGCTACAACCCCTTCCAGTTTAAGGACCTGATCGACCGCCAGATCGTCAGCCTGATTCGGCCGGACGTATCCCTGGCCGGCGGATTCACGCAGGTGAAGAAAATTGCCGCGCTGGCCGAGGCGGCTTTTGTCGGGGTTTTTCCGCATCTGATGGGCAGCCCTGTCAGCAACGCAGCTTTTGCCCAGCTAGCCGCGGCCATTCCCAACTACACGCACACCGAGCACAACGCCCTCAACGGGCCGCTGGCCGAGATCGTCGATGAGCAGCTACGAGTTGAGGACGGCTATCGGCTACTGAGCGAGCGGCCGGGGATTGGGATTGAAATAGTCGAGGACGCACTGGCGAAATACCCGTACGAACGCTGGGCGATTAAGGGCAATTTCCACGCCGACGGCTCGGTGGCGCACTAGGATATTCTCATGTTTGAGAAAATCTATCTCGATCCAGAAAACAGGTGTTTTGCCGAGATTATGTCCAATAATAGGAGGTACGTTGTACCGCCATTTCAGCGAGACTATTCTTGGGAAGACGAACAATGGGCGGAACTGTGGGCGGATATTGAGCAGATGCGGCAAGGCCAGACTCAGCACTTTATGGGCTATCTGGTTTTGCAGACCGAGGATGGCAAGAGCTTTCAAATCTATCCACGCGATGCAGAGGTGCGCCAGCACTTTGGCGACAAGAGTATGCCAAGCCGCCGCAGTAGCAAAAAAATTATGTTTCTGTTGCGATCAATTGAAACGCATTTAAGCGGCCAAGCCCCCCCAAAATCTGACGCTCGAACATGTGTTGCCATACAACCCAGGAGACGATTGGCAGGCTTATTTTGGCCGCGAGGTCTATGAAAATGCGATTGACCGCTTGGGTAACATGGCCCTGCTGCTTGGGCATCAAAACATGGGACAGGAGGTTTTTGAGCAAAAAAGAGAGAGGCTACAGGCTAGCGAGTATCACATTAATCGGCACATCGCTGAGTACGCGGAATGGAACATGGACTGCTTAGCAGAACATCAAAAATGGTTGGCGAAGCAGGCCACCGCGGTGTGGAAAATATCTGAATACGCTTAGAAGCGGTCTGAAAGTTCCGGGAACCGTCCCTTGTGTGCAGCAAACAATTCTAGGATCGAGGGCGTCTCGCCCTCGCAAAACGCGCCATCCGAGGGCCGCTGGACTGCTACTCAACGCGGTCCGCCGGGGGTTTGTCACGCCTAAAGGCGCGGTGAAGCAGACCGCTTCTAAGGCAGGAGAACGCGATGATCGACCATGCTTTGCGCGACCAGCTAAAGGACGTCCACGCATACACTCTGACCATTTACCAGCGCGATGACCTCTACGCACTTGATTTGGACGGGTTTGCGCGCAATATGGCGTGGGCTGCCGACCGGGGGGTGCGGGTTTTCGTGGTGGCTGGCGGCACCGGCGAAAACGACGCACTGGCCCCATCCGAGCGCGTGGTGCTGGCCGAGTGTGCCCTAGCGACGGTGGGGGAGCGGGCGCTGGTGGTGCCGACCTTGCCCGGCAACTTGGGCGAGGCCGCGGATTTAGCGCCGCGCTACGAGGCGTTGGGGTTGCGCGTGGCGCTGGCTATGGCGCCCTACACGCGCCACCAAGTGCCCGAAGATCCCGAAGGCGTGTACCAATACTACGAGGCACTGGGGACGCGGTCGGGGCTGGCGCTGATGCCCTACAATACCCAGGGCTGGTCGGCCGAACTGTTCGAGCGGCTGGCCGCAGTGCCGCAGATCGCCGCGATCAAGGACCCCTGCGTTGAGCCGCACCCCCTCTTCCGCGCCATCAAGCGGCTCGGCGACCGCTTCGTCTGGATCGGCAATAAGCGCCACGATCCGGGCGTGTTGCACTTCCGCTTCCAAGCCGGGATCGAGGGCTTTACCGCTGGTTTTGTCAACTTCGCCCCCCAGCTAGAGCTGGCACTTTTCGCGGCCGCGCAACAGCAGGATTGGCCGCTTATGATCGAGTTGCAGGAGCGGCTGGCCCCCTTGGAGCGATTGCGCTCGCGCTTTGACGACGCCGGCATGCTCAAGGCGACGATGGAGCTGATGGGGCTAGCCGGCGGGGCGGTGCGCCCGCCTCGCATCAACGTGCAGCCGGCGGGGCGCGAGGCCATTAAAAAGGAGCTGCAGCGCTTGGGGGTCTTGGGCGGATAGGCTGCCCGCGCACCCGGCGGGAATAACGTCAGTTAGTTAGAACAAATGTCCACAAGCGACGCCCCTACAAGGTGTTAACGTTGTACGATCCCGCAGTGCAAAAGCAAACGTTGCCCTTGCTCCCCATCACCTTGCTGGGGGTAGCTGTCGATCTGTGGCTGCGGCCGACGCTCGACTTGCGGCCGACGCAGTGGGCGTGGTGGGGGCTGTCGGTGGCGTTTTCGCTGGCGATGTGGCAGGCCCTTTTCGCGCTCAGCAGCCGGTTGCGCCCGCGCTGGCAAACCGCGTTTGTCGGCGTCGTCGGCTTGGTGGTCGCCGCGCTGGCCGTGGTGTGGCTTGGCTTCCACGAGGTGTTTTACTGCTGGCCGACAGCTTACGCGCTCGTGCATTCGGCTGGCCATCCACGCGAGGCTTGGGGGTATATCTGCAATGCGGCCGATTGGGGAGACGCGGTCGTCTGGGTGGCGGTGGTGGTTTTTGTCGTGGGCTGGTGGTGCTACAAGCTGCGCCCGGGCCGCCAGTTAGCGCCCGGCCGAGTCTTCCGGCCTCACTATTGGGGCCGCATGTTGGCCGCCCTGTGCTTGGCCGGGGTGGTGGCTTTTGGCGCGGTGCATCGCCACGCGAGCATCATGGTGCCGGATGCAGCGGCCGCAAAGCTGGCCATTGACCTTGCCGTCCACGCGCTCGTCGGCGGGGTACACGGGCGTTTGTTGCAGGCGAGCCGCCCGGCGGCGGGTGCAATCTACAGCGGTGCGCCCGTGGATGCGAGTGCGCCCAATCTCATCGTGGTGATCGGGGAAAGCGTCGCGCCCGGCCGCATGGAGCTCTACGGGTACGGGCGGCCAACCACGCCCCGGCTGGCGGCGTTGCGCAAGGCGCGGCCAGCGGATTGGGTGCAGATGGAAAAGGCCGTGTCCAATGCCACGGCGACCAAGGTGGCGCTGCCGGCCATGCTGAGCGGGCTGTTCCCGTCGCGCCCGCCCGTGGAGCAGCACACCTTCCCGCTGCTGTGGCACTACGCCCACGCGGCCGGCTACCAGACCGCGCTGATCTCGGCGCAGAGCTACGCGTGGAACAATCTCGAAGGCTTTTTCGTGGATGACGCGCTGGACCACGTGTTTACGCTGGAGCGCTCGGACGCGCCCGTCGTCAACTCCGAAGGCATGGACGACCGCCGGATGATGGCCGAGACCCTCGCAACCATCGACCGCTTTGCCGCACGCGGCCCGTTTGTGGTGGCCCTGCAATTCAACTGCACGCATTATCCGGGCTACGCGCCGCCGGACTGGCAGCCGTGGCCGGACGCGAGCTACGACAATGCAGTGGCCTATATGGATCACCTGCTCGGACGGCTGTTCGACCACCTCGCCGCACAGGACCTAGCGGCGAATACGATGGTGCTCTTTGCAGCCGATCACGGCGAAGATCTCGACGGCGTCCACAAACTCCACCGCACGGATTCGTATTACCAGACCGCGATTGCCGTGCCGTTTTTTGCCGTCGTGCCCGAGCGACAGCGGCGGCGGCTAGGGATCCGCTTCGATCAGTGGCGTCAGAACGCACGGGTGCGCGTCGCGCTCGCGGACTTGGTGCCGACCGCGCTGGACCTCCTCGGGCTGTGCGCGGATTCCTTGGTCGGCGCGTGGCAGGAGCGCCTAGACGGCCGTTCGCTCCTGCGTCCGCTCGCTAACGAGCGCCTGATCGTGGTGGTCAACACGGACGAACACGTGCAGTGGTCGCGCAAAGGCTACGCAGTCGTGGCCGACGACTGGAAGTACATCAACTATAGCTGGCGCGGCACCATGCTGTTCAACTTGGCGACCGACGCGCTGGAGCAGCGCGATTTGCTGGCCGGGGGCGCATCCGCGCTGAGTCGGGCCGGTCAGCGGCACCTGCGCCGCGTACGCGCCTTGGTCGCCAAGACGCCGGTGCTGGCCGACATCCATGTGGAGTACTGACGCTTGCAGCGGTCCATCCCCGATACATTTGCCGATCATTTTGAATCTCGCTCTGAGACGCGGAGCTTGGCCGGGCGCACGGGCATCACTTGGCGCGGCTTTTGGACCGGCGCCTTTCTGAGCTTCTTTTTGGCCATTGGCGCGCCTTATGCCAATACGGCCATGCACGCGACCTTCATGGCTTGGGACTTCAATACCCCGGGCGCGATTTTTCTTTTTCTGGTCCTCATCGGCCTGCTGAACGTCCTCTTCAAGCTGGTGGCGCGGAATGGGGTCTGGGCACTGGGGGTGGCTGTGGCCGCGCTGGTCGCCTATCTGGCCTACTACCTGCCGCTGGCGCAGATTGACGCGCTCGAACCGGGCTGGTGGTTGGCCTCCTTTTTGGTGGCCTCGGCCCTGCTCAACCTCGGCGCGGTTATGGGCGGCGGCTCGCTGGCACTCAACCGCGCCGATCTGGTGCTGGTGTACATCATGCTCTTGATGGTCTCGGCCCTGTGTACCATGGGCATGAGCCAGCAGCTACTGCCGATCATCGCCGCGTTTTCCTACTATGCCACGCCGCAGAACCAATGGGAGGAAAAGCTGCGGGTGCTCTTTCCCGAGCGCGCCATTTTGGTTGATGACGGCGAGGACAACCGCGCCTTCTTCGAGGGAGGGGAGATCCCCTACGCGGCTTGGGTTGAGCCGCTCGTGTGGTGGGCGGTGTTGCTCAGCGCGCTCTACGTGGTGATGGTCGCGCTGGCAGTGATTTTGCGGCGGCAGTGGATGGACCGCGAGCGGCTGGCCTACCCGATTACCCAAGTTGGGCGGGCCATGGTGCAGGGGGAGGGCCAGGGATTGCTCAACCGCTTTTTTACCAGCCGGGCGATGTGGTACGGCTGCGCCATCCCCATGTTTTTCGGTTCGCTCAAGGCCCTGCACCACTACGAGCCGGCCCTGTCCAGCGTCAATTTGAGCTGGAGTGTGCCCTACGTGGGCAGCCAGACGCTGCAACTGCGGGTCATCTTCGCCCTCATTGGCTTTTCCTATCTGATCAACACCAGCATTTCCGCCGGGCTGTGGGTGTTCCAGCTAATCGCTAAGGCCGAGTCCGAGGCCCTGATCCTGATGGGGATCGTCTCAAAGCAGAAGTTCGTCTATGGGATTGCCGGGCAGCCCTATCTGGCCTATCAGGGGGGTGGGGCACTTATAGCGATGGTAGTGGTTGGGCTGTGGGTGGGACGGGAGCACCTTGGCGGGGTGTTCCGCAAGGCATTTGGGGGAGGGCGCGACGTGGATGATGGCGGCGAAATCACCACCTATCGCGGTGCGGTCTGTAGCTTGCTAATCGGCGTCGGGGTCATGGTGGGATGGCTGTGGCTGATGGGGGTGCCTTTATGGGTGGCGGCGGTGTTTATAGGGTTGGCCCTGTTGATCTTTATCGGGATCAGTCGGGTGGTGGCCGAGGCCGGGTTGGCGGCCGTGCGCTCGCCCATGATCGCGCCGGACCTGATGATCCACGGGCTGGGAGCCAATCTGGTCGGCACCAGCGGGGTGTTCAATCTGTCGCTGGCCTATATCTGGTGCGCCGACATCCGCATCTTCGTCATGGCGCTTTTGGCCAACGGGCTGAAGCTGGTTGAGGACTTGGACCGCCGGAGTCGTCGGCTGGTGCTGTGGGGGGTGTATCTGGCGATCTTGATCGGTGCGCTCGGCTCGTGCTGGATGGTGCTGCAAATGGCCTATCGCCACGGCGGAATCAATTTGGTGGAGTGGTTTTTCAAGGGCGGACCTTCAACCGTGTACAACTACGCGGTGCGCGGGTTGGAGCCGGCCGGCGTAGCTTGGGATGGGTTGGGCTTTTTCGCCGGGGGTGGCGTCGCGATGCTCCTGCTGATGTGGGCGCGGCAGCACGTGCTGTGGTGGCCTTTGCACCCGCTGGGCTTTGTGGTCGCGGCCAATCACCTGATGGACAAGATCTGGTTCAGCGTCTTCATCGCTTGGGCGATCAAGCGATTTGTGCTGCGCTTGGGCGGGCCGGCAATTTACGCGGCGAGTGTGCGTTTTTTCTTAGGGCTGATTATGGGCGAGACCCTGTGCAACGGCCTCTGGGTCGTCATCGACTACTTTACCGGCAAGACCGGCAACAAGGTCTTTATCATCGGCTGAATAAAGGAGAGGTGTTGTGATTGACCAAGCGCTTATTTTGGCGGCCGGGCACGGCTCGCGCTTGCGCGACCACGTTCCGGTAGCGCACAAAGCTCTAGTGCAAATAGAAGGCGAACCCCTGTTGGTGCGCACCTGCCGGCTGCTGGAGCAAAGCGGCCTGCGGGAGGTCGTGGTGGTCACCGGGCATTGCGGCGCGGATGTGCGTGCAGCCCTGAAAGGGGCGAGCGGTCTGGGGGTCGGCCGGCGATTTGTGGAGAATCCACAATGGAAGCTAGCCAACGGGATTTCGCTGTTGGCAGCGACCGAGGTGCTCGCCGAGAAGTACCTATTGCTGATGGCCGATCATCTCTTCGACCCGGCGATGATCGCTGCGATGCGCGACGTTGCCCTCGCGCCCGGCGAGGTCGTCTTAGCGGTGGATCGCAAATTGGACGCGATCTACGACATGGACGACGCCACAAAGGTGCGGCTCAGAGGCGAGCGCATCGCGGCGATTGGCAAGGACCTAAGGGATTTCAACGGCATTGACACCGGCCTGTTCGCTTGCAGCGACGCGCTGGTGGCGCGTCTCAGGGAAGTGGAAGCGCGTCGGGGCGATTGCAGCTTGACCGCTGGGATGCGGCTGCTGATAGAGTGCGGCCGGTTGCGCGCTTTGGACATTGGCGCGGCTTGGTGGCAGGACGTGGATACGCCTGGGGCGCTGGCGCACGGCGTCCGGCTGCTGCGGGAGCACGGGGGTTAAGGCGATAAATCGGCATGGGTTCCGGTTTGAAAGCGTCATCGCCGGCCGCGGAGACGACCGCTATTGGCCCTCGGCGGGCGCACTCTTGCTCTGCTTGCGTTTGTTTTTGCGGCGGTACAGCACGTAAAAGGGGTACGAGGCGACGAGGGCAGCCGCGATGACCACGGCGGCGACCCAGCCGAACATGCTGCCGATTGCGCCGATGATGATGATGGGGCCGATGTAGGCGTGGGCCGCGCTGCTGCACAGGAGCAGGAGCGCACAGGAGAGGCTAATTTTCGAGAAATGGCAGGGCATCTTGGGGTATCCTCTGGGCTTGGGTCATCATGCCGCGCAGGGGCTTGCCTTGGTATTCGGCGCGGTCTGGATTGTAGTATTCCCACGCGATTTGGCCGGCTGGCGTGACTTCGAGCAAGCGGCCGCGTTGCGATTCGGTGATGAGGGTATTGCCGTTGGGCAGCCGCTGTTGGGCACCGCGGATCCAACTGTCGAACAGGTGGTCCGGGCTGGTGCCCTTGTACTCCCAGTAAATTTCGTGCGTAAATAGATCGATTTCCAGTACGCGGCTTTGGCCGAAAGGGTGGCCGCGCAGACCTTGGTTGTCGAAGAGCAGCACGCGGCCGTTGGGCAGGAAGTCGGGGTCGTGCTGCTGTTTCCAAATTCCTTCTCCATACCAAATCACTTGTTGCTCAATGGGATCGACGATGATGAGGGCGTTGGGGTTGCGCAGGGAGATGAGCAGGTCACCGGCTTTGACGCGCGGAACGCGGGCGGCCCAAGCCGGCGGGATGAGGCGAATGGCGTTGGTGTGGGTGACTTCGCTGTGGCGGGTGGTCTGATAGCGGTCGAACACGCTGCGGTACGGCGAGTTTTTCAGGGCGCGGAAGATGGAAAAGCGCCGCTTCTCTCGGCCGGTTGCTTCGTCGATGACCACGGCAAAATCCTCGATGTACGGAGGTTGGATGTTGCCGATGGGCGCGGTGCCGATTTCTTGGACGAGGGCGTAGATGTTGCCCTCGCCGTCGAGGTCGAAGTCGTGGTGGGCGGTGCCGGTGTATTTCCAGATGACCTGTGAGTTTTTGTCGAGTTTGACGAGGCCGTAGCCGTAGGGGTAGTGGTTGACGTAGTCGTGGTTGGCGAGCAGGTCGCCGTTGGGGTACAGGTGGGTGCGGTGCCAGTGCAGCATGTCGGGCTGCTGGGGGAAGGCGGCGAAATCGTCTTCGTCAAAGGCTTCGACAAAGTCGCATTGCCACTGGTGGACGACATTGCCGAGCGAGTCCATGAGCACGGCGGCCGTGGCGTTTTTGGACACGAGCGTCAGCCCGGGCTGCATGGCATCGGCCTTGTGGATGATGGCCCCGGACGGCGCGCTGGCGTCTTCAAACCACATGGTGCTGGTGAATTGGTTTTTGGTGTCGGTGAGGTCTTCGTACAGATAGGCGAGATGGCCGTAGGCGTTGACCGCGTGGATGCGGATGTCGGGAGCGGGGGCGAGGTGGAAGATGGCCGACACCACGCCGTAGATGAAGGCGAGGAATAGGAGGCAGCAGATGAGGGTGGCGATGTAGGCTTTGTGGAGGAAGGACGACATGGGCTAGCGCTGGGGGGTGCTGACGAGGACGGTGGAGGGGGATACGCCGAAATTTTCGAGGAGCCAACAGGCAGTACTCTTTAAGTTTTTGTGGTTGGTTTGCAACCATAGCTCCCCGACTTTTCGCTTTTTTCTGAACGGTTTGCCGGTAGAGTGAACTGGTTCAGTGTGTAAAAGGTAGTTTTGGAAATTTTTTGCTTTTACTGGGCAATTTTGCGCTGAAATTTTGCCCGTTTCAATCAAGTGCTGAGCAGCGTTGACCAATATATCGGTCCAATACACGAGATGTTCTTTATTTGAATTCGGAAATTTGATGTATGCCGGAGGCTTCTGACCGGCGGGACCTACTTCTAACGATGTCAGCGGCCCCCAATCGCCGTTATTGGACAGCTCAGCGACCTTCTGTCCGCTGCTGGTTGACGATAGCTTAGGCGGCGCAGGCTCCGGTTGATTCGTCGATGATTCGACTTGTGCGATTTTTTCTATCAGTACGGGCGTCGTCGCTTCCCGCGGCGGCTCGCCACTCGCCAAATTAGGCCGCCATAGACGTAAAGCCTGCAACGCACAAGCGTAAGGCTCGTCTCGCGTCAATTGGAAGTCCATCAGGATTCGATCGTCGAGCTGGCCTCTCTCAAACACGTCGAACATCTGCCAATGGTCTCCGTTCGTGACGACCATGTAGTCAATCCCATCCGTGTTAGCGTAGTTGAGTACCTGCATCATCACGTCGTCATTCAGCGGAGTGCCCAGGGATTTAGCCTCGATCACGGCTATTGGTCGTCCACTTCCCATCAGCGCGTAGTCAGCCCACTTTCGCTTGATCCCGTATTCGAGTTCGACGGAATCGGGGTCTCCAACATCCCAGCCCAGCGTGCGAATCATGGGATCGATAAGCACCTGCCGCGTCCGCGTCTCATTGCCTGCCAAGTATGCGCGATGCGCCTGAATGCGCTCCCGCAGCGTTTCTATGGTTTCTTTTAGATCGTCTAATGCCATTGGGATAGTTCCTTTGCGGATGGGCGTTGCGCTATTTCCACTCAATTGTTGGCTTCCGGGACGCGCCGGCTGGCGTTGAGGATCGTCAGGCCAATCACTTGGCCTTGCTCGTAGCGGATGATCACGTCATCGTCGGTCAGTTCGCTATCGTCGGCGTGGCTGGGCTTTTTGAAGTTCACGTATAACACGTCGGCTTCGGCGTCATAGGAAGACCATAGATACTGCTTGGGGGAATGCTTTACCGCGGGAATCAGGGATACGTATTGCTCAACCGTTACAGAGGCCATACTTGCGTTCTCCTATCTTCCTCCACGTCATAGTCGGCGATCTGGACTTGGCGGCGGGAGAGGAGCGCCAGAAATGCGCGATAGGAGAGGCCCAACAGTTCGGCTCCTTTGCGAATGGAGATGCACTTTTGGCGGAAAAGATCTAGGACCACGGCTTCTTTCATTTCAGTAGAGGCCGTGGCCTCGTCTAGCCAGAGGCCCTCGACCAAGGACTGGGGAAATTCCAAGGATAGTTTGATCGTGTCTGTCAAAATAGACTCCTTTGGTCTCTGTGAATAGTGAAGGCCGCGACATGCAGGAATGGTTCCTAAAATTACTCATCGCCTGTAACCTGCGTGATGGTTCCGTTCTCTACCGCCGCCTCCGATGCTAGTGCTTCTAAGAAATCCCTTGGCGAAAGAATGGGAATTCCTTGAAAATCACCCAATCCAGTGAGATGTCGGTCTCCCGAGACGATGTAATCAACCTCGGTTTCGAGAGCGCAAGCCAAAACCATGTTGTCGTCTGGATCCGCAGCAATCAAGTTCACTTCTCTGAGACCAGGGGAGACTTCGGCCACAGCGACGATCTTATCTACGATTTCTTCTGCCTGCTCAACATTCCTTCCGCCCCTGTTGAGCAAGGCGATCATCTTTTTATACCGAATGACGCGCTGTATTTCGTCTATGAGAGGCGGAGAGAAACAAAGAAACACTTTCCGGTCAAAGACCTGATCGAGAATGGCTCCCGGACTCCCATGAGGGTTTAGGATGGCACTGATGAATACATTGGTATCGAGCACGACCCGCGTCATAGGCTCTGTCTTCGCATTGCCCGTCTGGATTCGACAATCACCTGTTCGATCTCTTCGGAGGGTATATCCTTAAAGCCCATGCGAAATCGCTCCACGGCTTCGCGGACATCTTCTCGGGGCTGATCCGGCTCATCGTCTTCTATGAGAATGAAGGCCCTAACCTTGGTCGCCAAGGGTTTCCCGGTCTGTTCAAGCCGTTCAATCAGTGCGCCAATCGTGGTATTCGCTTCGGTAATTTTCATGATCCCCTCGTCGAAGATAGTAGGGAATAACGATCGTTATTCTCTATCTTATCTTTCAATAAAGCCATGAAAGCGGATTTTAATCAAACGCGGCTGATGCGTTTTTGCGGCTGGCTGGTTCACGCGCATCCGAACTTTTGGATTGACGTGGGCAAGCTGGAGACGCGGCTGCTCAAGGGCCGGCTGGCGGGCCGAGCGGTAAACGCGCCCATTTACATCACGGGCTTGGCGCGCGCCGGCACGACCCTGCTGCTAAACATACTGGCGTCCCACCCGCGACTGACCTCGTTCAAATACTGCGATTACTACGGCGCGTTCACGCCCTTTGCGGCCGACCGCCTCTTCCGCGCCGCCGGATTGGGCGCGGCGCGCAAACAAGAGCGAGCCCATGCCGACGGCGTGATGGTCAACGCGTACAGCCCGGAGGCCATGGAAGAAATCGTGTGGATGCAGTTTTTCGATTATTTGCACGACCCGACCGTGAACAACGCGGTCGAAAGGCAAATCAGCCACCCGGAATTTGAAGCGGTTTACGCGGCGACCTTGGCGAAGCTGCTGCTGTGCCGCAACGCCGAGCGCATCGTCTGCAAAAACAACTACAATATCACGCGGATCGCGTATTTGGCCAAGCTGTACGAGGACGCGCGTTTCGTCATCGCCGTGCGCCATCCGGTCGCGCACATCGCGTCCATGGCGCGCCAGCACCAGCGCAACTTGGCCCACTTCTCGTCCCCGGTTCACCGCCAGTACCTGCGCAACGCCGGCCACTTCGAGTTTGGCCACGAGCGCATTCCCATCACCATCGACGCGGAGAAAACGCGGCACATCCAAACGCTGTGGGGCGAGGGGCGCGATGCCGAGGGCTGGGCTGAATACTGGAATGTGCTGTACGCTTGGACCTACGAGAAGGTGCTGCAGCACGACGCGCTCAAGACGCGCTGTTTGGTGGTGCCGTTTGAGCACTTGTGCGCGGCAGCCGAGCAAAAAATTGCGGATATTCTGGCGTTTTGCAACTTGGACGCTGATGGGGCGTGGGTGCAGGGCTGGGCCGAGCAGGTCGCGTATCAGCCCCAATACGAAGCGACATTCAGCACAGCCGAGCGCGACGCCATCATGCAAATATGCGGCGCGACCGCGAAGAATTATGGATTATGACGGCGTATATTGAGTTTTACGGCGAGCCTTGATCTCGCTGATAATATCCTTTGTCCCCATGCCTTGAAACAGCCGTTCACGCCCTTCGGTATAATCGCCATGGCCGGTTCTGAATTGGTTCAGAAAACGGATGGCGTCAACCACGCCTACTTCTCGAATCAGCACATGAGTTGCATGTTGATTGAGTTCGGCTAGAGATTGTATGCGCACACTCATTGTAAAACCTCCGCTACAAGGCCAAGAACAGACACTACGTTGCAGCCGAGTTCAGACATCGCTCGACATTTTCGCAAAAATCAGCACAGTTTCGAGTATGCAGAGAATATCGGCTCACGGCCTATCTCAGCAACCCTGATCTCGCCACTAACTTGAGCGGGCGAGGGAGATTGACACGAGTCTTGGACGAACTACCTTCCTCTGCCAAAAAGACGAGGTTGCCCAATGAATCAGCTAGACGGACAAATCGCCGTCGTCACGGGCGGTGCCCAGGGCTTGGGGCTGGGGATCGCCCGGCAGTTGGCCAGCGACGGGGCCAGCGTAGTTATCGCCGATCGGCAGGAGGATAAGGCGCGAGAGGAAGCTGTGCGGCTCCAGAGCGCGGGCCTAACCGCGCGGGCCGTGGCGCTCGATATAACCGACAGCGCGGCGGTGACTTCCTTTTTCGCCGCGCTAGTCGCCCAAGAGGAGCGAGTGGACATCCTAATCAACAACGCCGGCACTGGTCAGCAGGTGGCCCCGATAGTTGAGCTGAAGGACGCCGAATGGCACCGGGTGATGGACGCGACCTTGACCGGGGCCTTTTACTGCTGCCGCGCGGCCGGACGCATCATGGAAGAACAGGAGGCCGGCTGCATCGTCAATATCTCCTCGATCAACGGCCAGAATCCGGCCGCCTTGGTGGCCGCGTACAATGTGGCCAAGGCCGGCATCATTAGCCTCACCCGGACTCTGGCGCTGGAGTTGGCTGCGTACGGCGTGCGAGTCAACGCCGTGTGTCCGGGGCCGGTGTACACGGAATTCAACCAGCGCAACATGGCCCAACGCCGCGTCACCTTAGGGATATCCGAAGAAGAAATGATCGAGCGCATTCGCACGGCCATTCCCTTGGGCCGCTGGGGCGAGCCCGAGGATATCGCCCAAGGCGTGGCCTTTTTGTGCAGCCCAGCGGCCGCGTGGATCACCGGCGAAGTGCTCCGCGTCAGCGGCGGCATGGAAGGCGTGTCGGCCACGCCGCCGAAAAGACCGCGTCCGCAGAGGAGTTCGCATGACGACAGTAACTATTGATGGTATGATATGGCAGCAATAGATCGGGTTTATCTAGATACAACGGTTCCCAGTGCCTACTACGATGATCGCGCACCAGATCGTCGACGCCTGACGCGAGAATTCTGGCAGAGTAGATGCCTTGAAATGGATGCCGTCATCTCAACGATTACCCTATTGGAGATCCGTAATACTCCGAATGAGAATAAGCGTCAGAAGATGGAAATTTTGCTGCAAAATATCACAGTACTAAGTTTTTCTAACGAAGCAGATAACCTAGCCCAAGAATATGTTCGACGAGGTATTTTCTCTGACAAATACACTTAGGACGCCAACCATGTAGCTCTCGCCGTTGTCCATGGAATTGGTTTAGGACTTACGCAGTTGGATAGTTTAGGATAAGATAAAGGCTATTCCCCCTCCACCGCGAGCCCGTCCGATGAACCCAGCCAAGTGTGCCGACCACGACTACATCCACTTCCTGATCGCCGCTCAGAGTGTCTTCAGTTGTACCGAGGCCGCCCGCTGTCATCCGGAGGATGGCCCTCCTGTGTCCCATGACGCTTTCACGCGCCTGCTGACAAGACAGCCTCCCGATACCGAGGCGTTGTGGCAAGAGACCCAAGGGCTGGTTCGCCTCCAAGGCGGCGTGTTAGTGCTGGACGATTCCACCTTGGACAAGCCCTATGCCAAGCGGATCGAACTGGTGACGCGCCATTGGAGTGGCACCCATCACCGGGTAGTCTGGGGCATCAACCTTATAAGTATGGTCTGGTCGGACGGCCATGCTTGCATTCCCTGCGACTTCCGCGTCTATGACAAGCCTATCGGGGGCCACAATAAGAACGAGCACTTCCGGGCGATGCTGGCCAGCGCCCAAGCGCGCGGCTTTCAGCCGGCGTGCGTGGTGTTCGATAGCTGGTATGCGTCCCTGGACAACCTCAAGCGGATTCGCTCCTACGAGTGGGCTTGGCTGACGCGCCTCAAGGCCAACCGACAGGTCAACCCGGAGGGGAGCGGCAACGTGGCGATCCGCTCGGTGGCTATCGGACCGGAGGGCCGGCGGGTACATCTCAAAGGCTATGGGTTCATCAAGGTATTTCGGACGGTCTCGGCAAACGGAGACGCGCACTACTGGGCAACCAACGACCTAGAGATGGCAGTCAGCCGGTTTGAGGCATGGTCCAAGCGGGCGTGGTCCATTGAGACGTATCACCGAGGCCTCAAGCAGTGCTGCGGCGTTGAGCAGGCGCAGGTTCGGTCGGCCCGGGCGCAGAGAAATCATATCGCGTTGTCGATCCGCGCCTTCGTGCGGTTGGAGGTGCATAGACTCCAAACCGGCGTTAGTTGGTATGAAGCCAAAAGGGACATCATCCGACAGGCCGTCCAGCGGTATCTGCAACGACCATTGCACAGGCTCAGTTCAACTGCGTAAGTCCTATGGTTATCTTGCTAGCTGGAACTTTCGCCATCTGGTCAAGGTCAATACCCGCCGAGAGGTCAACTTGGTCAACGCCTTAGAAGGCTACAATCCTATCGAGATCGTTGCTCCACCCGAATTATAGGAGATGGACCGTGAACACTTTGACAAAGGACGCAAGAGATCGGCTTTGGGAGGAAGTCAGGGAAGAGTTTCCGCATGACGAGGTGATGCAGGAGGTACACTTCGTACGTCTTGTACATTTTTTACAGACGAAAGCTCTTACTCCAGAAGAACGTGTAAAGTTCTTTGGACAGATAGAAAAAGCCGACGTGATCTCGTAATTCAATAGTTTCAATAAACGTCCTCTATACCGAGATCGTTGCAACTCAAGCTAATCGACACAGATAACTACCCAATGCCATTGTGGACGTCCCATCTGCTGCCCCTGCCCCACGAGATTTGCATTGCCGACAGTATCCGCTGTCGGCCGGGCGAAGTGGAGATTGCGCTGCGGCCCCAAGCTGGGCCAATTGAGCGTCAGGGTGCGGCCGAGTTGGAAGCACTGTTCATTGAAAAGGGACAAGCACAGCCAAATGGTGGGGCTTTTACCATCGACATTGGCGTGGCGCCGGCAAACAGCGCGGCGATTGGACAGCTCCAGAGCTTGAAGAATAAGGCTCAGGCGTACCTCATTGAGCCACGGGGGCGAGACGGCCTAGTGCTGACGGGTATAGACGAGCGCGGCGCGTACTACGCCTGCCAGACCCTGATCCAGTTGCTCGAACCCGAAATGAGCGAGGAGCAGGTACACATCCCCTTGGCGCAGGTGATCGACTGGCCCGATATGGACGAGCGCGGCCTGTGGAATTTTCCCGAGCCTGCGACTTGGATCCCGTGGCTGGCCGCGCTCAAATTGAACTACGGCAAAATGGCCTCGACGCAATTGCATCCCATTGAACGCGGTCGGCGCAACCGGGCCACTATTGACCGCGAACAGTTCGAAGCGGCGCGGCAGCGGGCGTTCAATTATCTGCCCTATATTCTGCACCTCAACTTCCTGCACGACTGCGGCCTCTTCAGGGCCTATCCCGAACTGGCCGGCAGGGGAGACAGGGCTTTGACCGGGCGCTATTTCGCCCACAAGGCCGGCAATCAGCACCGGGTTCCCTGCGCTTCGCAGCCGCTATTGGTGCAAATTCTGCAAGAGTGGATGGAGGATATCGCCGGGCAGGGAGCCAGGGAAATAAGCTGCTGGTTGAGCGAACGGCCGGGCCAGTGCGGCTGTGTTGAATGCAGTGCAGTGGGGCAGTTCGTGCTGGAGGCGCGGGCTTTTGTCGCGGCTTGGCGGCAGGCGCAAAAGCGCTATTCCAACTTGCAGATACGCATCTTTTTATCGACCACCACCACCGTGCGCAACTATCGGGTGCTGGACGAGTTGCCCCCAGAGGTGAAGATCGAGCGGGCCTGCGCTACCGAGTTGGAGCGGGTGCTGCACCGGCCCCGCGATTTAATGGCCAATCCCCTGCTGGACCACTATGCGGCCGCGGGGCGCTGGATCGCCAGTTACGATGTGCCCATTGCGGCCAACGGCCGGGTGGATACGCCCGAGTTCAAGGTGCCGCAGCGCTCGGCCCACCGCATGCGCGACTACATCGGCCAACTGGTGCGGCGGGGTTATAGCGGGGCTTATGGCATGATGGCTTGGGGCGGTCCAGAGCGCCAGATATGCAGTTTCAATATCCACGCCTTGGCCGAGTGGGCTTGGAACGCGCAAGGCCGCGACGAGGCGGAATTCGCTCTAGCATGGGCCCGGCGGGAAGGCTACGCCCAGCCAGAGGCCGTAGCCGAGTGGGCCACCTTGATGGGGCCGGTGGAATTCGACGTGTACGATTCCGATTTCCCGATATGCTATTCTTGGGGCAAGGCCGCAGACATGGTGCGGCAGCGCCAGCGGCCCTATTTGGGCGAGGGGATGTTCCGCTACTATCTCACGGCCGCGGATTTCGACGCCAAAGTTGCGATTTGCGACCGGGCCTTGGCACTTGTCGAGGGCCTTGGGGAAGCGGAGCTGGCTCACGAGACGCGGGTGGTGCGATCCTATGTGGAATTGGCGTGCGGCGTCTATTGGGTAGCCGAACAGGTGGCTACGCTCGACTTAGGGGATATGGAAAACCAAGTGCTGGTGCGCGGCAGTCTCGAGCAGTTGCAAAAGGCGGGGCAGGACAATGTCGAGGCCATTCGGGATTGGCGCACTGGCTTGGGCAGCCAGCCTTGGCACTACCGGGTACACGATGCTATGAAGGGCACGGAGACGACCGTGGCGGAGATCGTCCAATGCGTGGCCGACCGCTACTTGTACTAGCGGTCTGAAAATTCCGCGAACCGTCCCTTGTGTAGCAATCTAGGAGCGCGGGCGTCTCGCCCTCGAAAAACGTTCCAGCCGAGGGCCGCTGGACCGCTACTCAACGCGGTCCGACAGGGCGGTGAAGCAGACCGCTTCTAAGGACTCTTCAGTAACTGATGTTACGCGCCATTCAGGCGTTGGTGCTCCTTGCGCGTCTGTCTAGCAAAGTAGGGCATAACGATCGTTATGCCCTACCGTGCTGCCTACTTCACGTTTCAGCGGCCCTCAACGTCGAAGCCGGCTTGTCCGGCCAAGCGCGGCAATGACACCCGACCGGTGGCCGCAAGCCGCAGACGCTGTATAAGAGCCTGCCCCGGCCAAGGCCGGGGATGCGGAACATCCGTTACCGATATGAACCATCCATTGGTGTTCGTCGATCACCCGCTGGGCTTCTCAGCCGGATCGTCCAGCGACATGAAACACCCCTACTACAAGACATTATCGGTTGACCGTAACGCCTGCTGCTTCGAGGGCGGGGATGTGTGTGTTGATTGACTCGGCACTGAGGGTGGTAACGCCAATCAGAAACAGCCAGTTCAAGTTGGTCAGGCTGAGCAACGGACTCACATCCGTAATAGACGTGCCATTCAGACTCAGCTCTTGCAAGTTGGTCAGGCTCGTCAACGAAGCCACCCCCGCATCCGTAATGGACGTGAAACTCAGACTCAGCTCTTGCAAGGTAGTCAGGCTCGTCAACGAAGCCACCCCCGCATCCGTAATGGACGTGCTACTCAGATGCAGATTTGTCAACTTGGTCAGGCTCGTCAACGAAGCCACCCCCGCATCCGTAATGGACGTGTTACTCAGACCCAGCCAGTTCAAGTTGGTCAGGCTGAGCAACGGACTCACATCCGTAATGGACGTGAAAGACAGCTCCAGCTCTTGCAAGTTGGTCAGGCTCGCCAACGGACTCACATCCGCAAGAGCCGCGTTGTCCTCCAGGTACAGATCAACCAGCGCCGTCGCGTGTTCGAGGCCGGCCAAGCTCTGAATGCTTAGACTGCTTGCTTCAAGCGTCGTTAGGGACGCCAGATCGTCGGATGTAAGCGCACCTGTCGGTTTACCCAGTGCCTGCCGCACCGCACCCTCTAAGTTGGCGTCGGCGAACGAGCCGACTGGCGGGGGTGGAGCCGGAGTCGGGGGTGGAGCCGGGGCCGAGGGTGGAGCCGGGGCTGCTGCCGGGGCCGGTGGTTGCGGGTTCGGCAGGACGACGGAGACCTTGACGTCCCCTTCTATCAAGGTGGGCACCTGTTCGGCGAGGTCCCCTTGGCGAATGAGATTGTCCACCAAGCCCAGCCAATCCAGCCGGGTCAGACCATCCAACGCACTCACGTCCGCCACCGCGTTGTGCCCCAAATCCAGCGAGGTCAGCTTCGTCAATCCCGCCAACGGACTCACCGCTTCAATCTGGTTGCCCCACAGGTTCAGGTAGGTCAGCTTCGTCAACCCCGCCAACGGACTCACGTCCGCCACCGCGTTGCCCCACAGACTCAGCCATTTCAAATTGGTCAAGCCCGCCAACGCACCCACATCCATCACCTGATTGTGCCCAAGGTTCAGGTGGGTCAGGCTGGTCAAGCCTGCCAACGGACTCAAATCCGCAATCTGGTTGCCCCACAGGTTCAGCGTGTCCAGCGCCGTCGCGTGTTCGAGGCCGGCCAAGCTCTCAATGCCTGAGACGTCTTGCCATTCTACGTCGAGCTTCGTCAGGGACGCCAGATCGTCGGCGGTCAGCGGGCCTTCCGGCTTGTTCAGCGTCCGCCGCACCGCAAGCTCTAGGTTGGCGTCGGCAAACGAGACGACAGCGTCCGACGGCGTACTATCGGCTTCGGCCTGCCCGAGGGCTTTGCCCGCCGGCACCGGCGCGACCGGCGGATCGGAACAGGCCATCCAAGTAACCACTACGCCTAAAACGACGACCAAGTAGGCGTTTATTCGCTTCCATAAAGGCATTGTTTGCCTCCTTCTACGAAATAAAGGGGTGGATAGAGAGGAACAGGAACCGGCCGCCATGGCGGACGACGGCCACGACGTACAGACGAATGCCGCACGGGTAACATGCGGCGCGGGGTGGGACGGATCGCCAAACGGTCGTTTGGGATCCGTCGCCGGTGCTTGAGCAGTAGGGAATCTAGCGCTTTAGTGCTTGAGCAGAATTTCGAGGGGGGGGTAAATTATTGTTTTTTAATGACTTACGTAACATTTTTTTAGCAGGTCGAGAATCGGTGGTGTACTCGGTGCGCCACGCGCTGTAAAAGACAAACACAACATCTCACGCCCTTGTATTCTATGGTCGCTACGTGAACAAATCAAGGGATATTTGAAATTGCAGTCCCCGGATAAAGAGGCAGAACGTCCCCAAAAAATTCAAAGGGACCCACGACCCCTTATTCGTTCGGTAGTGGATTACACGGGCGGCGGGGACCGACCGGCGGCGGGCGCGTCGGACCAAGCCAACAGACTTGCTCGAACCCATTGCTCGCCGGATTGGGTGCCATGTGGAATAGGCAACGTTGTGATGTCGCGAGCTTTGAATTGCCGTCGGCGCAGAAATCGGCGTACAAACGTGTCTGTGGCCGCGTCCTCGCAGAGCAACGCGATTCGGACGCTCATTCCCAGCGTCTTGCTATGACTTCGGACAGAGACAGGCCATCGACGGTATGCTGCGGTTCCTTGCTCACCCGCACCGGGCCGTCTCCATCGCGGAAGAACCACCTACCGTTCGCGCCCGCCATGTAATCAATCGTCACGGGGGTGATGCGATGCGACGACAATTTGCCCCAAGGACCGGCCGACCCGCTCGACCGCGTCGGCGAGATAGGGCTGTACTTCCCCCAAGGCAAGGTAGTTGTCGGGTTCATCGACGAACAGTGAAACGCGGCGGTCCGCGGCGAGATGGAGCAGGCTGTACATGGCAATCAGGGCTCGCTGGCCATCGGAGAGTTGATCGAAACCGTAGCGGATCGGCTCGGGCGACGAGCCGCGAAAAATTGCTTTGAGGGCGCGGGAGTTCTCTCCAGATTCCGTCAGATTGATCGAGTCGAAACCGGGGAGTGCTTCGCGGAGGGTCTCGAATAGCGAAACGATGGAGCGCATATTCTCTTGTGCAGCGCGACGATACCAGCCGACGAAGTTCTGCATCAAAGGTTCCAAGAACTCGTCCTCGGTTCTCGTTTCGGCAGACATGATAGGCGGGCAGCAGCTAACGATTATATAGTTGGCGATCTCCTTCTTGAACTGCGTTAGCTTCTTATTGTCGATCCTTTCGTTTAAGAAGCCGATCCCGGACTGCGACCAATCGAAGGGATACGAAGGGCCTTTGGAGTAGTCATCGCGATATAGCTGTGCGTCTCCGTTCTTGAATTCAAAGATCGGGTTGCCGTCGTGTTCAAGCACTTCTTCCCCGACTCGCATTTTGCTACGAGAGGGATCGTGCTGCACGATGAGCGAATAACGGTAGGTTTCTTCGTTGATGCGGGTCTCAATTTCGAATCGCTGTTCGTTGCGTTGGCCGTAAAGCGAAATGTCCCGGGCAGGAAACACTGTGTCCACTTTTGAGCCCCGCACAACCAAATTTTGGATGTTCCTGAGCACGTTCAGGACGGAGGTCTTACCCGTGCCGTTCCGCCCTAGGAAGACGTTCGTCTGGTCGAGATCGAGTTCAAAGTTCTCCAGACAACGGAAGTTGTCCACATAGAGTCTTGACAGCACGGGCGTCCCCTTTAGTGGTTGGTTTTTCTATTCGCATCAATGTCGTTGAGATGGTATTGACCTGTCAAGGAGACCGCGACGAGCCGTCCGGCCTTGGGGTAAGTCTGCTCAGAAGCTCTGGCGTGTACGCGATCGTGCCATCGGCATTGATCGTCGCCGTGCCGTGGGCCGTGGTAGCTGATGTCGCCACCACCGCCGATCTCGAAGAGGCCAGCGGCCGCCCACGCACTGAGCCTCCTCAGCGCTGCCAATAGTACGACAATTTGAGCTGCAACGAGCGGCTGGCCTGTTGCAGGCCGCCCTCGGTATCCCAGACCTGATTGTACACGAGGAACAGATCGCTGCCGGGCAGGTAGTGGTAGTTGAACAGGAAATTGCCGCCCACCAGCTCCCGGGTACTGTTCCACTGCAAAAAGCCGCGCACAAACATGTCGGGCGAGAAGGAATAGAGGAAGCGGTGCCCGAACAGGTGGGTGTTGAAGGCACTGTCGGGCAGGTCGATGTTGTTGAACTCGTAGCGGCCTTCTAGCTCTAGGCGGGCATTGTAGCGCCAGACGGCCTCGGTGGAAGCGCGGTGGCGGATGCCGTTGAAAAAATCGCCGTATTCGCACGAAGCGCGGCCGGAGAAGCGGCGGCTCGAATTGGCGAAAAAACTGAACTGATAGCTGCCAAATTCGTACGCGCCCGGGGGAATTTCTCGGTCGTCGCGTATGGCAAACGCCTCGTCCAAAAGCTCGTAGCGCTGGCGATAGCGCACCCCGATCCAGTCGCCTATTTCCAAATTGATAAAGGCGGAGAATTCAAAATCGCGGCTCTGCAAGGTATTGCCCCGATCCGTCAGGTAGGTAAGGCGCGGCCCAAGCGAAAACATGCGGATCCAGTCGATGGCCGGTCGGGGCCGGTAGCGCCCGCTGCCTTTGAAGCGGCGGATGTCACTGCGCGGCACAAAGCCCACTTGGGGCGCAAAGTCCTCCTCCACGTCGAGATAGCTCAGGCGGGTCTCAAAGCGGCTCTGGCGATAGTCCAGCTCCAGCAGGCCGGCCCGGTCGCGGCCTTCCACCGAGGGGGTCCAAGTCTTGGCGGCAAAGCCGCGCAGGTTGAGGGCGGCTTGCAACAGCGACAGGGTGAAGTCGAAGCCAGCAGTGCGATTGTAGGAAGCCTCTGAGCCGGGTTGCTTGTCGATGGCGATAAAGCCGAGGTTGGAGCGGCCCAGCAGGTCGCGCTTGAGGCGCAGGACCGCGAAGTCGGTCTGGGCCACGCGCAGGGTGTCGGGGATGTTCAATCGCAGGGTATCGACGATGGCGTCCCCGGTCAGCTCTGCTTGGTCCTCGTCGAGCAGGTCGCCATCTGCGGTGACAAAGCGGTCCTCCTCTGCTTCGGCAAAAAAAGTCCCGGCCTGGGTGGTCATGCGCAGGACACCAATTTGATAGGGGCCAGCCCGTCCGGTGAGTTTGCCGCCGGCCAATACGGACAGGTTGTGCCCTTCTTCAATGCCAATGCGACGGCTGTAGAACAGCAGGGTGGGGGGCCGACCTCCCGTGCCCTGCCTTTCGACGCGTTCGCCAAACTCAAAAATCCCGGCCCCTTCGAGGAAGAAGTCGCGCTTTTCTGGGAAGAACAGGCTGAAGCGGGTGAGGTTGATCTGCTCTTGGTCGGCTTCCACTTGGGCGAAGTCGGTTTTGTAGGACAGGTCCAAGGTAAGGGAGGGCGTGAGGCCGTATTTGAAATCTAGGCTTGGGTCTAGGCCGTATTCAGTGGGGCGGTCGTCCGCGAAATCGCGCTGGATGCCGCTCAGCAAGAAGGGGACGACCGCTATGGGTGGGCGACTCTGCAACTCACCCAAACCCTTGAGGACGGCCAGCCGCGAGGTGCGGTAGCGGCCCCTAAGACCATAGGATTGGGGCGGGGGGACCAAGAAGACTTCCTCGTTTTTGCGGCGAATGGCGCGGCCGATGTTAAGGCCCCACACGGCTTGGTCGCTGTCGGGGTAGCGCACCTGATCAAAGGGAATGGCCACTTCGGCACTCCAGCCCAAGCTGTCGATCTCGGTGCGACTCTGCCAGACGCTGTCCCAGGCTTGGTTGCGGGTGCGGCCCTCGTCGGTAAGCAGCAGGTCTTGGCGCGCACCCAAGGGGTTGGTGCTAAAGTAAAAGCCGCCGCGGCGGTCGTTATAGGGATCGAGGATAATCTGGATGTTGTCGTTTTCGTCCAAGTCGGCGTCGCGCCGCATCTGGTTGGCCACTAGGCGGTCGGCCTCGCTGTCGAAGCAGCGCAGGGCAAAGTACAGATGATCGTCGTCAAAGAGAATGCGGACTTGGGTCTGCTCGGTGGGCTGGGCCCCTTCGACCGGCTCGCGCTGGAAAAAGTCGGCCATGATCGGGGCTTGGTGCCAGACGGAGTCGTCGATGCGCCCGTCGATGCTGGGGGGCGCGGGGGTGCGGGTGGCTTGGACGACCGGGATTTCCCGAGCTGGGCCCGGTGCGGCGAGGACCGCTAGAACGACGGCACTTTTGGCAATGGACGATAGAGGGTTCAAAATACAAGCTCAGGGCCTCTCACTTGAGTGAGTGAAGCACTTGGCTCGTCGTGGAAAATCCCCCCATCCGGCGCGGACTTGACGGCCTGCAAACACCCAATCCGTGGCCGACGCTACACTTCTGGGGGGTGATAGCGCCTAGGTGCGCAGCAACTCACGGCGCGAACCGATAGACCACCGGCAACTGGGCGGCGTCTGCGATGCTCGAGTCCGCGTGGTGGTAGATGTTCACGTGCCCGGTGCCGCAGTCGCCGAAATCGTCGCAGGAGAGTACGCCGATAATCCCCTGAAAGCCATCCGTCGCCCCGACCGCCTCGCGCAGGGCGGCGCGGTCCACGTACAACTTGTCGCCCTGCGCCCTCGCAACGGATTCGATGGTGCTGAGCAGCACTGTTGTGGCGTCGTACGCGTGCGCCCAGTACGGAGAGGGAGGCGACTCGCCGTACGCGGCTTCGTACGCGGCGAGCACTTCGTCCGCGTTTTTGCCGGTCGCAGCATTGACATTCGGGCCGTGGTCCGACTCCGGCCCGGCAAAGTACGTGCCCTCTGACTGGGGCGTGCTGAGGAAATCGGCCACGAGGAGCGCCGCGCCCGCAATGAACGTCGCGCCTTTTAGGCCGTCGAACGCCAGCGCCTGCTCGGCGAAAGACGTGCCTTCCGATTCAAAGAGCGGAAAGAAGATGCCGTCCGGCGCGGCGGCCGCGAATTCCGCGAGGACGGCCGTCATGTCCGCGTCGCCCTTGTCGAGCCGGGCGGTGGCAGCCACCTCGCCGCCGAGGGCGCGGAACGCATCGCCAAACGCGCTCACGAGGGCCGCGGTGTACGGGTCGCCGTCGTCAACGGCCACCATGCGCCGCAGGCCCAGTTCACTGTAGGCGAAGTCGGCGACGGCTTGCGCCTGATAGAGGTCGTTGTTAGAAGTGCGGAAATAGCCGGGGTGGTAGGCGGGATTCGCATTGCCGGCGAGGTCGGACGTGAGCAAAGGCGACGTGTTGGACGGCGAGATCATCACCAGCCCGGCCTCGCTGATAAGCGGTGAGGCTACCACGGCCGCGGCCGAGCACGACGTGCCGACGACGCCTATCACCTGTGAATCGGCCGTGATTTGCTCGGCACCCGCACGTCCGCCCTCGGCCGAGCACATGCTGTCCATAGACTCGCCGAGGTCGATCGCGCGACCGTGGATGCTGCCGAAGTCGCGCACGGCCAACTCAACGCTGTGCCGCAACACCCTACCCAGCGAGGCCGCGCCCGTGATCGAGAACAGCGAGCGGATCTGCACGGCCTCGCCAACCTCAACTGCGCCGAGTGGTTGGCGCCGCGGCTCAGCTAGCCCGGCGACGGGGGTGCTGGTCCAAGTGATGCTGCTGGTTATGCGCTTGGCGGCCGCCGCGACTGGATCGCGCTCAGAACATGCGCCTAGGGTCAAGGAGCAGGTGAGCAAGAAAAACAGAGCGAATTGCACTGCATGGACCTCCTATGGAATTGGGCCAATGCCTTGGTTAGTGGTAGCGAAGCGCGCGGCGCGAATCGATAAACCCCTGCGCCCCTTCTGTCTAAAAGCGACTTTTGAGCTGTCCCCAGGACTGTCCTGTAACTGCCGTAGAAGCGGATTCTGGATAAAAGCCAGAGCCCAAGATGAAATTTTGGCCGAGGGCGGCATAGGGAATGACATAGCTCACTTTCGGCGAGCCGATTTCTTCGTCCCCTTCTACCAGCGGATCGGGCCAAAGATACTCGACGTAGCCGCCGCCCTCAGCCGCCGCTGCGATAAACTCTTGGACAAATTTGACTCCATTGGCGTCTTCGAGATCATACAAGTCTTGGCCTTCGAGGTCTGGATTATCCGCGTGAAAAATTGCGGTGCCCTCGGTGGTCAGGACGAATAGATAGATGGATCCATACTTCCAAGTTTCTTCCGTTCTGAGTTCCTGCAAGACACTTATGTACTCGGGAAGGGTCGTGGCGTTATCTGCGTACGCCTTGGCCGCGAGTACAAAGGCTTTCAGGGTTTCCCGGTCCACCACATCACTGGCCGTTATCTCCGAGTCTTGAGCCACCGCGGGCAAGAGGCTGGCCAGCGTTAGAATGAATACTGCGATTAGACTCCTCATGGTGATCTCCTCTCTTTTGTTGAGAATTGTGAACGATATGGGATAAGGTACGACCGATTCTTAAAAAAATCTATTGGATACGCCGCCTGCAAAAGCACTTCCCAGACCCCCCCAATGCGGCTACCCCCTGATGATCATCTAAATTCATTGACAAGCTAATGAGGCCAAACGTAGCTTAGTCCCGACAACGCTAACCTTCCCATCCGCCGAAAGAGAGGGTGCAAAATGACTACCGATCAATCTCCGGCAAAGGAGACCTACCGCGCCACAGCTTTTGCCGACTCCAAGCCCGAACTCGCCGCTCCCGGGGCTACGCCCGAGCGGTTGGACCACTTGCGGGAGCATGGTTTCGTCATCATCACCGACTTTGTCGATAACCCGTGGATCCCCGTTCTGCGCGAGGCCGGCCGCCGCGTCACCGAGGCGTGTGCGCCCGAGCACGGCTACGGCAAGATCGACTGCTCAAAGGGCTACGTGCATCGTGCGGGCGGCAATGAGCCGTGGGCGATTCGGGGCCTCATCCATCCCGCTTTTGAGGAGCCTTGCTTTGCCGAGTTCCACGGCTCGGACGACTTCCTAAACTTCGTCGCCTCTTGGTGCAACGGGCTTGGGCCTGAAGATGTGGTGCTGAGCGGTCTGCTGCTGTGGTGCAATCCCCGGCGGCACGAGAATGGCCCCAGTTGGCACCGCGACGTGACGTGGTGGGGCAGCGGCAAGCCCTACTTTTCGCAGCGGGACGACCGGGGAGAAGGCCCGGAGGATTATTCCGAGGAAGTCGAAAAAATCCGCTGGGCAGAAATCTGCGCCAACAACGCCAAGGTGCTCACTGAGCGGAACGGCGTGAGCATGTTCTTGGCGCTGGTTGACGACGAGTGCCACGAGCTCATACCCGGCAGTCACGAGCGCTGGCGGACGCCGTTTGAGCACGATGTGCTGCTGCCGCAAGCGATGAAGGACCAAGGGGTGCCGCACACCCCCAGTTGGAACAGGGTGGACCCGTTGCCGGGCCAGGTTTCGATCCGGCTCAAGCCCGGGGAAGCGCTCATCCGCAATGGGGGTCACGATCCACACCGGGCACACCGTCCCCGAGCGCGAGCGCAACACCTTGTCCATCGGCTGGTCAAAGTGGTCGGGTCCGTTCACCGGGGAGCCGTCCGTAGCGGACGCGCGCAACGCGTGGCAACTCGATCCGGCCGTGCGAGAGGCGTTGCCGCACGAGTGGATGCAGACCGCGTGGGATCGTTGGGCCGAGACCCAAAAATTAGGGGATACGCTCGAGGATCGGTACGCGGGGTTTGATATTCAGCGCATCAAAGCGGGGGAAGTCGTGGGTTGGCGCAGCGAACTGGAGCGCCAAGCGGCTGCCGCTGGCGAGGCGTGGGAGCGGTTTCAAACGGTGGCGTGACGCTCGTCCGCCTCTCTTTTCGCTAGTGCCGCCTTGCGCTCGACAAACGCCGGCGGCGGGGGCGTGAGGATCGCGCGTTTGCGCTCATCTACCCCTTGCCATGGGTCGGCGTCCGTTGAGCTGAAAAAGTTATTCGGGCCGGAATAGGCTTCCTCGCGCACCATGTACTTGTAAAAAAGCGTGGTCCGCGTGCTCGGCGCTGTCCACGGCAGCGTGACGTGACACAGGGCCTCGGTGAAGATAATGGCACTGCCGGGCCGGGCCGGCACGCGGGTGACCATCGGATGCACGTCCTTGGACAAATCGACCCACGCTTGCGGACGGGGTAATGCCCCTTGTGCGATCCCGCCAAACAGCCGAACCCACCCCCGTTGCAAACGGTATCCTCCAGGCTCATACGCCACGGTGACCAGACCATTGGAGAAAGTCCCGCTTGCGGGATCGCGCGCGAAGTAATGCGTGATTAGCTCATGCGGCCGATTGGGACTTAGCAAGCGCCCATTGCCGCCGTGGATGGTTCCTCCGGCGAGATTTTTGTCGAAGGTGCCGTGCGTGTGCACGTTGATATGGTCGATGCGGAAGGGCGGGCGCCCGTCGGCTCGTTGGCCACCGTAGATTTCTGCTAGGACTTCCGAAACTACCGGAACGTCCAGTAAATCGACGAAAGCCTGCGACCAGAAGCCGCCTCGATCGGCGTGCTGCGAGTGGAGTTGCGGGCCTTTGGCATCGACGGTGGCCTTGAGATCGGCAACCTGCTCGGGCGTGATCGCATCCTCTACCGCGAGGAAGCCCACGTGTCAAAAGCAAAGCGCTGTTCTTCGTTCATTTGTAAACCCCCACTTGGTTAATTGCAGTCGACCTGCAAGGTGTAATTTGGCTGCCTGCCCCACGGGCGAAATGCCATACTGGCGCAGCGCATCCTCCAAGGTCGGCCGACGAAGGCGAAGGCGCTCGTCGCTCAGCAAATAAGAGGACACGCAGTCAAGCATCAGGATCCCGATCAGAAAGCAATAGCTCGTCAGCCCCTCGGGACCTACTCCACGCTTTCAGGCGAGCTTATCGGTCGCGGGTCAAGCTCGTTTGCTGCATAGTGGACGCCGGCCCGATCGCGGCAATGCGGACTTTGGGGTGGACTTGCGGCGGCTTTTGGCAGTTTTTTGGGACGACCCATCCCACCACCCGCCAGAACCATAGGAGCCTCTATGCAAGCTCTCACCTCCCGCGCGCCCACCCTCCCGCCGACCCCGCGCCCGCGCGTTGCCTATTACGACTTGGGCATCCCCTTTGTAGGGGCTGTGTGGAACGGCTTCTCAATCACCTACGACCCTGCCAATGGGCACACCCTCGCTTGGGGTGCCGAATTCTCCCAAGACGGGGCCTACTACTTTTGCAACGATCTCGACACCGGCGGCTTGGAAGTCTTTCCCATGCCTTGCCGCGAGCACGGCCCGGTCTTCCAAGCCCAAGACGGCACCATTTACGCCCGGATCATGTCCGGCCTGTCGGTTGATCACGGCCACCATCTCATGGTCTTTGACGCCCAAGCCCGCACCTTCAGCAGTCTGGGGCGTCCCGCCCCCGGCGATCAGCGCCTCCTCTGCATGGAGGAGCGCGACGGCCTGTTGTACATGGGCGGCCACGAACTGGCCGAACTGTTCTGCTACGACCCGCAAAAGCGGCGCTTTGACAAGCTCTGCCGCCCGTTTGCCCCGCCCACCGACCGCCTAGTACGCATCCAATTGCTGCCCGATGGTCGGCTGCTGCTCATCGGCTATCCGGCCGTCCCGGCCAAAAATCTACGATGTGGAAAGCGGTCACCTGAGCGATGTACCGCCCGCAGCCGAGGGGATTGCCGGCGCGGTGTGCGAAGGGGATCGCCTGTTTTTGGCGGCTGGCGATCAAGTGCGCGTCCTCAACGCCGATTTCGCCGAAGTGGCCCGCCTCGACAGCCCGGTTGCCGGCGCGGCGCTGGTGCCTTTAGCCTTGGGCCGCAACAGCCGCGCTAGGGTGTACGCTTGGGCTGGGGATCAATTGGTGGCCATTGACGCCCATACCTTGGACATCCGCTCCATTTGCGAGGGGCCTTTCGCCGGCATATCCGGGCTGAGCAAAGACGGCCATTTGGTCTTCGCCCAAGTCGAGGAGGGCCGCGCCACTATGGTAATCCCGATACTGGCGACCGGGAAGAACGCAGTTTTGCAGTCTATCAAGGCCGCCGCGGCAGCGCGGTATGCGCCCTAGGGAAAGGGCCTGATGGCAAAATCTACGGCACCAACATTTACGGCATGCACCTGTGCGCCATAGATCCCGATACCGATGCAATAGACGATTTGGGTTACACGTGGTGCGGCGGCGAACTCTACCACGTCCACGCCCACCAAGACAAGCTCTACGTTGGCAGCTACGGTGCTCCAACATTGGCGTGTACGACCGAGTCGGCCGTGGCAGCCCGGCGCGGCGTGCGGCAGCAATCCGCGCAATTGGGGTCCGTTGGGCCAAAACCAGAACCGACCCTTTGAAGCAGTGACCGGTCCCGACGGCCGCATTTATGTGGCCAACCGCAGCAATTATGGCATTCCCGGCGGCGGGCTCGCCTCGTACGATCCGCCACCGGCCTCGAGCACCGGGAAATCTTTCTCGACCCGCAACAAAGCGTACAATGCGTAGCCGCGGACCAACGCTATGTGTACGGTGGCACCAGCATTTACGGGGGCCGCGGCGCGAAAATCACCACCGCCGACGGCCTGCTATTCGTCTTTGACCCCAGACTAAACAGCGCATTTGCCAACTGCGGCCGGTGGAAGGCGCCAACACGGTCACTAGCTTGGGCCGTCCACCCCTCGGGGCTGGTTTTTGGCAGCACGGACAACCGCCGCTTGTTCGTTTTTGACCCGCAGCGGTTTGTCATAGAAGAAGTGCTGGGCCCCTTGCGCTCGGAGGGGACTAGGTTGATGGGGGTGCCCGAAGGGGTGGAGATGTTCCCGCTGATTTGCGCCGCCGATGGCTTTATCTACGGCCTGACGCGCTTTGACCTGTTCCGCCTAGACGGCTCGTCCCGCGTCCTCACCTATCTCAACGATCCGCCCCTGCCCGAACTCTACGCCCTGACCGAAGGAAAGGCCCGGTGTGCTTTACATGAGCGCCGGTACCCACGTCATCAAGTTGCCTGCTGAGGCCGCCGCCCTTTTACCGCTGAGATTCTGGGGGAAGCGGGTTCGCTATGCGTTTATGGCTTCCCGCACCACCCGTCCGGCCCAATCCCGCGCTGGTGCCACTGCTAGCAAAGCGGCAATAGTCGTCGGGTTGTCAATGATGCTCACCGGCTCCTGCAAACGCCGCCCGGGCAGCACCCCAGGACCGGCGATCACCCACGGAATGGTCATGTCCTCGTCCATTTCCGTGCCGTGGGTGCGCTCGTGCCCGCCGTGGTCGCTGGTGACGACGACCGCGGTCTCTTCCCGGTTGACCGCCTCCAACACCGCGCCAATGGCCGCATCGGCCCGCCCAACAGCGGCCAAATACTCGGCCGACATCCAGCCGTGGTCGTGGCCGGCTACATCGGTGCAGCCTAGATAGACAAAGGCGAAATCGGCCGTCCATTCCCGCAGCGCGGCCGCGGCCAAGCCGGCCAATTGCCAGTCGCCGTCCGGCTCGTGGCAATTGTTCACATAGTACGAGCGGTCCAGCGAGCCCGGGTCGGCCAGATCGCGCAATGGCTCCCAATTGTAGAAGAAGGCCGTGCGCTTGCCAGCTTGGTGCAGCACGTCGACTAGGCTGGGCACTGGTCTGACTTGGGGCACCCAAGTGTTGGTGGTAATGCCGTGCCGTTGTGGGGTCACGCCGCGAAACATAGAGGTGTGGCAGGGCAAGGTGGACGAGGGCATTACGGTGCGGGCCGCATAGGTGCTGGCACCCTCGCGGATCAAGCGGTCGATGCAGGGGGTGGAGGCCTGTTGCAAGCCGTCGGGCCGCAGCCCGTCGATGACAAAGAGGATGAGGCGTCGCGGGGACATGGGATTCCTTTCTTTAGGGGTGGTATCTACTGAGGCGATCACGCGCTGGCGTACAGCCCGGCATCGTGCGGTTTTAGCGGATACCTCGGTACTACACCTTGGTTGACGATGTTTTCCGGCGCGGGCCAGTGGCCCTTGAGGACGGAGGCCAGATTGCAGACGCCCGTGCGCGCCACGTCTTCGCCAGACTGCACTGAGTGGGCGGAGACGTGGGAGGTCATCAGGACGTTGTCCAGCGCCATGAGGGGATGCTGCGGGGTTTGCTCCTCGTCCGTGAACACGTTGAGCCACTCGTAGGTATCCAGCGCCGCGCCGGCCAGTGGCCCCTCCCGCAGTACCCGCGCCAGCGCCTCTTCATCTACCAAGGCACCGCGAGACGTGTTGATTAGGTAGGAGCCCGGCTTCATTTGGCGCAGCAGCTTCTCGTCGAACAGGTGGTAGGTGTTTGCGTTTAGGGGCAACTGCAAGGAGATGAAGTCGGACTCGGCAAGTAGCGTTTTTAGGTCCACCATCTCGACGTCCAAGTCGGCCGGCAGGGGAGCCTGTAGGTTTCTGCGCGTGGCCAAGACCCGAAGGCCGAAGGCCCTAACGCGGCGGGCGACCATCGCGCCGGTGGCTCCGAAACCCACGATGCCCAGCACACAGGTGGACAGCCGCTGCAACTGGGTGGCCTCGGCGCGGGCTTGGCGGAAGCGGCCGGCGCGCATGAACCGTTCCATGCGCGGCAGTTGGCGGGCGAGGGACAGCAGCATGGCCATGATGTGGTCGGTCATTTCCTCGGCGCAGAAGAGGGGGGCATTGGAGACGACGATGCCGCGTTCCGTAGCCTTTGCCACGGCGATTTTATCGGTGCCGTTGCCGAGGCGCGAGATCAGGCGACAGCGGTCCAGCGATGCGATTACGGCCGCTGGCAAGCCGGTTGAGACAACGGCGACCGCGTCGCAGCCGGCCAGCCGGCGAATGAGTGCCTGCGGGTCCTCCTCCTCGACGTATTCGGGTGCGATGCCAAACTGGGCGTACAGCGATCGCTCCAGCGCGCTGGTTGGGTACAGGGTGGCGTTGAGGCGGACGAAGCGGAAGGGGGATGTGGTGTTAGGCACCATGACGGATTTCAGTGGTTAGTGGCCAGTGGTCATTGGTTCGTCCCAGCCCGCCCCCTCGGGAGCGGTAGGAACCGGCCGCGGAGGGATGCAGACTGTCACCAGGCCACTTCCATCCTGTCCTGCGCCCAGTACACAGGCCCGCTGAAGGTGCTTTTTACCTCGGCGATTCCTTGGGTGGTCTCTTCTGCGGGGTCGAGGGTCGGGGACTGGTGGTTGATTACCAAGCGCTTGGCACCGGCCTCGGCGGCCATGCGCCCGGCATTGAGGGTGCCAGTTTCGGAGATGACGCTGGGGAAGGTTTGGATCTTTTCTTCCCGATGCACGGCCTCCATCACGAACAGGTCTGCGTCCCGGGCTAGCTCGACCACGGACTCAATCGGCGCGGTATCGCCGCTGAAAGCAACGACGCCTTCTGCGGTCTCAAAGCGGAAGCCATAGCACTCAATGTACGGCTGGGCATGCTTGACCTCGCGCGCATAGCAGGTCCAGCCTTCTCCGGCGGCCACTTTTCCCTCGGCGTATTCGGCTGCGTGAACCACTGGTTCTGGCCTAAAATCGCCCACGCCGCCGCGCATCCGGTAGGCGTGGACGCTCATGGGATGATGGGTGCGGGCGATCACGTCGTACCAGAAGAGGCCATTGGGGCTCCAGAGGCCGTCGGTGATGCGCTTGATGGGAGCCGGCCCGTAAACGTGCAGATCGGGTTCGGTGCCGATGCACTGGTCGAAGCGCGTCATCAGGAAGCAGAGATAGTCGGAGATGTGGTCGGAGTGCAGGTGGGTGAAAAACAGATTGTGTACTGAAGTGCAGGGGATGCCCATGCGGTGCATCTTGAAGGTTGATGCCGGGCCGCAGTCGATCATCAGCCGCTGGCCGCAGATTTCGAGAATGAAACAGGTGCCCCAGCGGTCGGGAGTGGGGGTGGGCGTACCGGCACCGACAATTTTTAGCTTTGGCATGGAATAGTCTCCGAAGCGCACGAAAAAATAAACTACTCCGCCGCAAGCAGCGGGGTATTGGAAATTCGTTCATCGGTATAGAATACGCCGCAAGCGGCCGGGTATTCAACCCGAAGAGAATAAATGGGCATTATTGGCAGGGGGTCAAGCTGGTCGGCGGGTATTTGCACAATGGTTTCTTGCGGGAAAATAGTGGAAAGAAATCCTTCCCGCAGGTGTTGAGCGTGGTATTTTTAGGACGAGAACCTGTCAGTGCTTACTATCCGGGAGAATCCGACCTTGAGATTCGACACGCAAAAACTGCCCGCCACCTCTGACGTGACCGCTCCCGACGGCGCGGAGGTGCGCGTTCTGCTGGGCCTGCAAGGCGGCGGCATGGCGCATTTTGAACTCCAGCCCGGCCAGACATCCAAGGCCGTTGCCCACCGCACGGTCGAAGAGATCTGGTTTTTCCTCGCCGGGCGCGGCCAGATGTGGCGGCGGCAGGACGAGCGCGAGGAAATCGTGGCGGTTGAGCCGGGCGTCTGCCTGACCATTCCGCTGGGCACCCACTTCCAGTTCCGCGCCTTGGGCGCCGAGCCGCTGGCCGCAATCGCCGTTACCATGCCTCCGTGGCCCGGCGAGGACGAAGCCTATCCGGTCGAGGGCAGGTGGCCGGCGACTACGGCCCATTAGGCGGCGGGATATTGACTCCATTGAGCGTAGATGTAAACTGTAATTACCTCAACCGATGCAAATAAGGAAAACGCCTCATGAAATCCTATCTCTTTACGTTCAGCCAACCCTGCACACAGGCGCAGGCGCATGCTGCTCTCAACGACACTGAGGGAATTCAAACATGGGTCGCGCCGTTTCCGTATTCCGCTATCCTCGTCTCCAGACTTAATGCTCAGGACCTTAGCGCGATTCTTCGCGAGCGACTGCCTAACGATGTGTGGTTCATGGTCGCAGAAATGGATCACCAGACCGTAGATGGCTGGCTGCCCGGAAACCTATGGGAGTACGTAAACGATCCGCAGAAGGCGTGGTCTCGGCAATTGATCAGGACTATCGCCGATCCAAAGTATCTCCGTCGTCCCGTCGCAGATGCCGACAGAATGGCGCGGACGTAGAGGTATCTTTCTAAAAGACTCTAACCATCTTGTAGTAGGCTGTTTCATGTCTCTGGACGATCCCGCTGAGAAGCCCATCGGGTGATATACGAACACAAATGGAACAACTAGCACTATATGGTTAATACCTATAAAAAAATATGCTAAAACAGGTTCACGCCTGTTGACACCCATCTCGCATTCGTCTGTACGTCGTGGCTGTCGTCTGCCGTGGCGGCCGGTTCCTGTTCCTGATTCCTCAAACCGTTTATAGAAGGAGACAAACAATGCTGTTATGGAAGCGAATAAACGCCCTGCTGGTCGTCGTTTTAGGCGCAGTGGCCTGTTCCGATCCGCCGGTGGCGCCGGTGCCGGCGGGCAAAGCCTTGGGGCAGGCCGAAGCCGATAGTACGCCATCGGACGCTGTCGTCTCGTTTGCCGATGCCAACTTGGAGCGTGCGGTGCGGCGGACGCTGAACAAGCCGGAAGGCCCGCTGACCGCCGACGATCTGGCGTCCCTGACGAAGCTCGACGTAGAGCGGCAAGACGTCTCAGGCATTGAGAGCTTGGCCGGCCTCGAACACGCGACGGCGCTAGACACGCTGAGTCTGTGGGGCAACCAGATTGTGGATTTGAGTCCGTTGGCAGGTTTGACCCAGCTAACTTACTTGGACTTAGGGCACAATCAGGTGGCGGATGTGGGTCCGTTGGTGGGGTTGACCAACTTGCAATGGCTGAGTCTGTGGGGCAACGCGGTGGCGGACGTGAGTCCGTTGGCAGGCTTGACCAAGCTGACCTACCTGAACCTGTGGGGCAACGCGATTGAAGCGGTGAGTGCGTTGGCGGGGTTGACGAAGCTGACCTCGCTGGACTTGGGGCACAACGAGGTAGCGGATGTGGGTCCGTTAGATGGCCTGACCCGGCTGGACTGTTTGGGCTTGGTGGACAATCTCATTCGCCAACGGGACCTCGCCGAACAGGTTCCCACCTTGATAGAGCAGGGCGTCAAGATCTCCGTCGTCCTGCCGAACCCGCAACCACCACCGGCCCCGGCTCCACCCCCGGCGGCAGCCCCGGCCCCGGCCCCGGCTCCACCCCCGGCCCCGGTAGTCGTCTCGTTCGCCAATGCCAATCTGGAGGGTTTGGTGCGGCAGGCACTGGGGCAAGCGGAAGGCGAACTTACATCCGCGGATCTGGCGTCCCTAACGCGGCTCGAGGCATATGGGCAAAACATTCAGAGCTTGGCCGGCCTCGAATACGCTACGGCGTTGACTTGGCTGGACCTGGAGGACAACACGGCTCTTGCGGATGTGAGTCCGTTGTCGGGCCTGACCAAGTTGGACACGCTGATTCTGAGTAACACGGCCATTGGGGATGCGGGGGCGACTTCGTTGTCGAGCCTGACCAACTTGGAAACGCTGCATCTGAGTGGCACGTCCATTGGGGATGCAGGGGTGGCTGAGTTGTCGAGCCTGACCAACCTGCAAACGCTGTATCTGAGTAGCACGTCGATTGGGGATGCGGGGGCGGCTTCGTTGTCGAGCCTGACCAACTTGGAAACGCTGCATCTGAGTAGCACGTCGATTGGGGATGCGGGGGCGGCTTCGTTGTCGGGCCTGACCAACTTGAAAGAGCTGTATCTGAGTAGCACGTCGATTGGGGATGCGGGTATGAGTTCGTTGTCGAGCCTGACCAAATTGGAAACGCTGCATCTGAGTGGCACGTCCATTGGGGATGCAGGGGTGGCTGAGTTGTCGAGCCTGACCAACCTGAAATGGCTGGCTCTGAGCAGCACGTCCATTACGGATGTGAGTCCGTTGCTCAGCCTGACCAAGTTGAAAACGCTGTTTCTGCAAGGCAATACCCTCAGTGACGAGTCAATCAACACACACATCCCCGCCCTTGAAACAGCAGGCGTTACGATCTACCGATAATGAATGGTGCGCCGCTTGCTACGCGATACCAGCCCTTCGTGGGGGCCCCACAGGGGTCGTGAAGGCCGATGGACAGGGTAGCAAAGATCTGGTTCAAAGGCCACACCGTCCACCTGCACACGCCCCGCTTGCACCTGCGTCCCATGAACGACGCCGATTGGGGCACCTTGCTGCGCTGGAACCAAGACCCCGACGTGTTGTATTACGCCGATGGCGCGGATGTGACAGCCTATACGCTCAGCCAGATCAAGCGCATATACAGCGGCATCTCGCAAGCTGCCTTCTGCTTCCTCGCCGAACTCGACGGCCAGCCCATTGCCGAGGCTTGGTTGCAGGCCATGAATCTGTCGCGCATTATCGAGGCCCACCCCGGCTGCGACTGCCGCCGCATTGACCTGTCCATTGGCGAGAAGCAGCACTGGAACAAGGGCTTGGGAACGGAAATAATCCGCGCTTTGGTCGATTTTGGTTTTGCCGAGGAAAAGGCCGATTTTATTTTCGCCTGCGACGTTGCCGACTACAATCCCCGCAGCCGCGCCGCGTTTGCCAAAGTGGGCTTCCGCGTCGTGGCCTACATTGCCCAGCCGCCCGGTGCCAAGGCGCGCTCCACCTGCGATATGCGCATCGCCCAAACCGAGTGGGCGGCAGGTGTCTAATTCCAGCGAGGTTAGCGGACAGCACGCTCCAGTACAGCCGCCGTCTCAATAACGACGTGGCACACGGTATAAGACCATGAACGGGGCCATGGCCCAGCAATTAGTGGTGCTGGCGCGAGCTAAGTACGTGCAAATTGGGAATTGGATTCCAAGTTTGCTTGAATCTGAGGGCCGTACTCCCTAATTTCTCGGCATGGCTGAACTTCCGTACAGCGAGCGCACCCTATCCGGCGTCTTGGCCCGTGCGGCCGGGCAATTTCCGGCTGTCGTCCTGACCGGCCCGCGCCAATCCGGCAAGACGACCCTCGTGCGCCATCTCTTCGGTGCGACCCATTCCTACTGCACCCTCGACGATATAACCATCCGCGAGCAGGCCCGTAGCGATGCCCAACTTTTGCTCGCACGCTTCCCCCCGCCGGTGATTGTCGACGAGATCCAGTATGCCCCCGATCTGCTCCACCGCGTGAAGATCGACATCGACGAGCACCGGGGGGCAAAGGGACGCTACATAATCACCGGCTCGCAGGCATTCCCACTGATGCAGGACGTCTCCGAATCCCTCGCCGGCCGCGCCGCAATGCTCCTGCTCCAGTCCATGTCCCTAGCGGAAATGAGTGGGCGGGCCGCGCCGTGCGTTGGCTGGCGGGAAGTGCTGGGTGCGGGAGCGTACGCGGCGAGCGGCCCGACGGAAATCGCCCGGTGCCTTTTCCGCGGCGGCTTTCCCGAGCCAGCCCTCGACCCGCGCATCGACCCAGCCCTGTGGCTGAGCAGCTACATCCAGACGTACCTTGAACGCGATGTCCGCACCTTGCGCACTGTGGGTGACCTCGGCGATTTCCAACGCATGCTCTACGCCGTAGCCGCTCGCACGGGAGCATTGATCAATTTTTCCGATCTGGGGCGCGATCTCGGCGTAACCTCAAAGACGGTCAAAGCATGGGTCTCGGTCCTAGAAGCGAGCGGACAGCTCTTAACCCTCAAGCCCTATCACGTAAATTTGGGCAAGAGATTGGTCAAGCAGCCCAAGCTATACTTCTTAGACACTGGGGTCCTCGGCTATCTCTTAGGACTGTCAGGACCCGATCAGATGCTACGGGGGATGGCCGCCGGTCCCATGATCGAGAGCGCTGTCTTGGGTGCGCTATATCGCCTGCTCCTGCACCGAGGTACGGTGCCACGCCTGTACTTCTGGCGCACGGCCGGCGGCCACGAGGTGGACTTCATCCTCGAGGACGGCCAGCAGCTCATCCCCATCGAAGCGAAACTCACGGCCACGCCCAAGCCGGAGCACGCCCAAGCCATCGAGCGCTTCCAAGCCCTCTTTGGCGCCCGTGCGGCGCACGGGTTGGTGATATGCCTCTGCCGAGAGCGCTTTCCCCTGACGGCGTCGGTAGATGCCGTGCCGCTGGGCGCACTGTGAACGAAAGGCGCTAGCCGATCGCGGGCGAGGTATAGAGGCGCGGTAGCGCGACTGCGGCCCGCGAAAGAACGCCACCCTCGCGCAAGCGGGGACGGGCTGGATGGCAAGCATAGAAGCCTGCGCCCGTGAAAACGGGTGGCGCGGTCGAGCGCGGAAATACCCCCGACCGGCACAGAGCCGGCTTTGCAAAAGTATTAGGGAATCAAAGCTGCTTATATAGTTGAATGGTGCGCTGGGCCGCGTCTTCCCACGTGAAGGCTGCGGCCCGTTGGCGTCCTTGGCGCGCTAGCTGTTGGCGGAGCGCGGGATCGGTCAGCAGGTGCTGCATCCCGGCGGCGATGGACGCGGTGTCGAGCGGATCGACGAGCACCGCGCTTTCCCCGGCGACTTCGGCCAGCGAAGAACAGTTCGACGTGAGCACCGGACAGCCGCTGGCCATGGCTTCGAGCACGGGAAGCCCGAACCCTTCTATCAGCGACGGAAACGCAAAAAAGAGCGCGTGGGCAAAACAGGCGCGGATTTGCTCGTCGCTGAGCTGGCCGACGAGGAGCACCCGGTCGCTCAGGCCGAGCTGCTGCGCCAGCCGCACGAGCGCGGGATTGCCCTCGCCGCGGCCAGCGAACACGAGCGCGAGGTTGGGATGGGCCGAGGCGACTTGGGCAAAAGCGCACACCAGCCGCGGCAGGTTTTTGTACGGCAAGCTGTTGCCCAAGCCAAATGCAAAAGGCCGCTCTGCAAAAAGTGCTTCAAGGGTCGCGGCTACGGCGCAGTCGTCGGCGTTGCCCGAGCTAAACGCAAAGGACGGTTCCGCGCTGTCGACGCGCCAAGCGGGAGCCACGCCGTTAAGGACGGCTGTTACTTTGTCAGCCGGGACGCCGTGGTCGAGCGCGGCGCGGCGCGTACTGGCGGAGACGGCAACGATGTGGTCGGCGCGAGCTATGGCCCGGCGAATGCCGAAGCTCCCCAGCGACCCCTTGACCCACCGCCGCCAGCGCCGGCCATCGGCGAGGTGGGGGTGATCCACCCATATCAGGTCGTGCAAGGTGATGACGACGCGCCGAGCGCGGACGCCAATGGGGAGAAAGTGGAACAGGGAGTGGTACACGTCGGCGTCGAGCCCGTTGATGACCCGGGCACCGGCGAGGATATTCCGCCCCGAGGAAATGTCGTACGGTGCGAAAATCTCCCGGAAGTTGGCTTGGTCGGCGATGGGGCCGTGACGCGAGGGGCGGCGGACGATGATGTACTCGTTTTCGCGGTCCAGCTTGGCGATATGGCTGACGAGGTCGGCGGCGTAGCGGCCGAGGCTGGTGGGCACGTCGCGCAGGGAGCGGCCGTCGATGCAGATCCTCACGGGACGAGGCCGGCGCAGTAGTTGGGGATGTGCGCCAGCGCGGCCCGCGGCCAGACCCGGAAGTCGGCATAGGCGGCCGCGGCGTGCCCCCGGGTCGAATTGGCATCGGTGAGCAAGGCGATGCCAATGGTTTTTTTGGGCAGCTTGGGCGACAAAATGCGCTCGTGATCCCGTTCTAGATCGACCTGCGCTTGGAGCCATTGCCCCAACTTCTCCGGCCCGCTTTCGAGCACGACAAACCAGGGGCGGGCAATGCCCTTGCGGCGGGCGACCGTGCCGGGGGCCAAGGTCGTGCTCCACACGTATTTGATCTGTCGCGGGATGCCGAGGAAGTTGCGCGAGAAAATGACGTGTACCCCGGCGGCGCTGTCGTTGGTCTCGGTATAGCGCTCGTCGCCCCCCGGCGGCAGGGCGTCGGTGCGCCAGCACCAAGTCATAATCGGATACTGCCGGGGATCCCAGTGGAATCTCTTCATCAGAATGACCGAGTGGCCGCTGTCCTGTGCCGCTAGGTAGCGGCGACCGTTGGCCTCGCGGACGGCGTAGAGCTTGGGTTTGTCGTTGTCCTTGCGGCGCCAGCGCCAGCCACGGGGCAGGCTGTCTAGAGGCGTGGTGGCAAAGTCTTCGAGGACAATGTAAGGGGGGACTTCATCCGGCGGTGCGTCTTGGGCAGAGGCCGTGTAGAGAGAGAGGACGCAGTAGCCCGCCAGACAAGCGAGTATGGGTCGGCGCATGGCTCTATCTCGCGTGGGTCAGCGCGGGTTGCCTTGTTCCTGAAGCATAGTTAACGCCGTTGAGGGGCGGCGCTGGAGTGCGGTGCGGCTCATGTAGCTGAGGCAGGTCCAGCCAATGAAAATCCAAAACACGCGGCGCATGCGGCGCACAAGACCCAAGGACAGGCCGAGAGATGGGTCCAACCCCAAGCTGGAGAACAGAAACACGAGGCTGCCTTCCATGACCCCGATATTGGAGGGCATGAAGAAGAACAGGCCGTTGATGACCGCGCCCAAGGCATTGAGCAGAAAACAAAACCAAAAGCCAATGCCCGCGTCGAGGGCCCAGAGGATGGCGTAGGTCTCGCAGGTGCCCATAAACCAGCCGATGCTCTGAAAGAACAAGGCGCGGAGGAAGCGGGTGCGGTGGGTGCGGTAAAAGGCTCCGATATTGGTGTCGATGCGCGCCGCACGCCCCATATTGCGCTCGATCACATCGGTGCGCAGGCCGGCCGAGCGCAGCAGTTTGAGCAGGGACGTGAACATGCGCTCTTGGCGCTTGTAGAAGACCCAGAAGGCCGCCAAGCTGACGGTGAGCAGACAGGCGAAAAAAGCCCGGTACTCCAAGGGGATAAGCTCGGACACGTCGTGGTAGTAGAACAACAGCCCTAGGCCGAGGATGGTAAAGGACAGGCCGACCGCAAGTTGCGCGGTTTTGTCGACGACCACCGAGGCCATGCCGCGCGGGCCGGGCGTCCGGTGGGTGAGCAAATAGGCCTTGACCGGCTCGCCGCCGAGATTGGCCAGCGGCGTGAGTTGGTTGACGGCCTCGCCGGCCAGCTTGGCCGCAAAAAGGGTGGGCAGCCGCGGTTTGAAGGCGTCGGGCGGGAAGGCGAAGTTCCAAGCGATGGTGTTGGAAAGATGCCAAGCGCACGAGGGCAGCAACAGCAAGGGGAACACCCACTTGATCGCGTCTAGGTGATGGAGGACCTCGTCAACCCCGAGCTGGCCGACGAGATAGCCCAGCAGCAGGAAGCCAACGGCGACCATGGAAATTTGCAGGGCTCTCACGCGGCCTCCTCCGGCTTGACGGCCGGTGCGGGAAGCGCGGCCACCTGTGGCTCGGTGCTGCGCCGGTTGCCCAGCAGGCGGTAATGGGTGGTCAAAACGCCCAGCGCCGCCACGTGCAGCAGGCCGACGAGGAGCCAATACACGATCGCCAACAGGTTGGCCACCAAGCCGATGGCAATGACCAATGAGAGGAAGTCCCGCTTGGCAATAAAGCCGGTGCGCTCCAAGAACCGATAAGTCCAGTCCTTTTCGCAATCGGGGACTTTGTTGCCCAAGTCGCCGAGGTAGTACTGTAGGCTTCCGGTGCCGGTTTTCAGGGCGTAGCTGTAGAGCAGGATTAGGGTCAGGACCAGCGAGGCGATGGCCGAGATGCCAGCGTAGATGGGCAGGTAATTGTCGGGATAGAGCTGCCACATACCGGCCATCAGGGCACCGTACCCGCAGAGATAGGCGAGGTTGTCGGTGACCGTATCGAACCAAGCGCCGAATTTGGTCTCGGCCAGCTTGACGCGGGCGATCTCGCCGTCGCAGCCGTCGAGGATGGAGGCGAGCTGCCAGAGGACGCCAGCGCAGGCGAGCCGCAGGTAGGAGTCAGGCTGCGTCGCTAGGTACGCGGCGAACAGGCCCGGGCACAGGACCATAAAAAAGGTCACCGCGTTGGGCGCGATGCCGGTATCGACGATGAGTTTGCTGATGCGCACGGAGATGCGCACGTTGAGCAGGCGCGCTACCGTGCCGCTGGTGGCCTTGCTCACTTGGTCGAAGAGCATGTTCTTAGCGGCGCACGCAGTGGGCTTGTCGGTCACGCGTTGCCACAGGTGCGGCGCAATGTTTTCGCGGCGCTGCGGGCGCGCTGCGAGCGAGCTCCACAGGTCGCCAGTTAGCGCGTCTGCAGGCAACGCGCCCGGCGCACAGAGGAAGGCCCCGCTGCTGACGCCGTCGCTGGTCTGCGCGACGAGGTCGTCTCGTTGCAGGCCCGCGTTGAGGAGCGCTCGTAGCGAGGAGTGGTGGTGGACGCAATCGCCCTTGAGCAGCAGCAAGGGCGCGTCGGGTAGGCGAGCGGCCTGCGGGGTGGTTTGCTCTACTTGGATGTCGAGATCGGGGACTAGGGATTTGCCGCTGGAGGCGTGGCCGGGGGGCAGCACGACTAAGACGCGCTTGATGCCGGCGCTGGCCATGGTGCGAATTCCGCGTTGGAGGAGGGTGCGGCCAGCGACCTGCACATCGGTTGCAGCACCAGCGGGAAAAAACAAAATGCCTTGCTCAAGCATGCGGTTGCCGTTTAGCCGGGGCGGGTTGGGGTTATCCGGGTAGCTTGCTGAGGATGCTAAAAAGCAGGCTGCCCATAGAGATGAGCGTTGCGATCTGGATGCCCAGCAGCCAATACATGCGGCTATTGAGTGCGTCGATGCGGCGGCTCAGCTCGCCCATACCGCGCTCGATCGCGTCCAAGCGGTAGTTGAGTTGCTCGGCAATGCCTTCTAACCGTCCAATGCGGCGGTCGTGGTCTTGTGCTTGGGTTAGGGGTTGCTCGGTCATGGTGGTTCCTTTCGGGGGGATGCCCGGTCCTTGATATGCCCCAAAGCGCGGTCAATCGCCAGCGAGCCAATTTGGGGCTGGATAAAATAAGAAACACTTATTATGCGGTTGCCGTTTAGCCGGGGCGGGTTGGGGTTATTCGGGTAGCTTGCTGAGGATGCTAAAAAGCAGGCTGCCCATGGCGATCAGACTGGCGATCTGCATCCCGACAAGCCAGCGCGTCAGCGCGTCAATGCGGCGGTTGGTCTGCTGTTGGCCTTGCCGCAGTTCGACAAGGGCACGGTCAATCGCGTCCAAGCGGTAGTTGAGTTGCTCGGCAATGCCTTCTAACCGTCCAATGCGGCGGTCGTGGTCTTGTGCTTGGGTTAGGGGTTGCTCGGTCATGGTGGTTCCTTTCGGGGGGATGCCCGGTCCTTGATATGCCCCAAAGCGCGGTCAATCGCCAGCGAGCCAATTTGGGGCTGGATAAAATAAGAAACACTTATTATAAGGAATTTTGTATCGTTTGTCGGCCCTTAAATTCGCATGGCTATTGGGTTACAATTAACAGAAAGGGCGTGTCATGGCGGTTAAGACCTTTGCATGGCTGCTTCTGGTGGGCTGGGCGACGGCTAGCAGTGCCCAGCGGCAAAGCTGGCAAATTGGCGGCGCGGGCTTGGCTTGGAGTGAGGGCGATTCTGCTGTGGTGCTCGTCGATTTCGACTCGGCACCCGGGGCGATTCAACCCGTCTATATCGATCCCGACCAAAGTTTGTTCTCGCTCCTTACTGACTGGGAACCGCTCAAAGAGCCCCGCGAGTTGACCTATGTCGAAGGCGAGACGCCGCGAGCTTGGAAGGGTGCAGAGGGCAACGAGACGACGGCCCACAATGGCACCTATATGGTCGATGGCGACAGTATGTCCTTTAATCCGCCGGTCTCGTCCAATCCCGAATCGGTCTGGTACACCATTGATCTAGCCGTGCCCGTGCCTGCGCACCGCTTTGGTTTTTTTACGCCGCCGCGGGGCTTTCGCTCCGACGGCATTCCCTTTGCCCAAGATGCCGTGCCCGCCTATGAGGTCTCCATTGCGGCGGAAGGCGATCCGAGTTGGCTCGAAGGCAGTCAGCCATACCAGCGAATTGGTCCGCTAATCGCCGATGTGGCCGAAAACTTTGCCGCCCGGGTGCAGATCGAATTTCCCAGACAATACGTGCGTTTTGTGCGCTATAAGCGGAAGACGTCGCTGTTGGATTCGGGGAGGGGAGGCAACACTAGCGTGGGTTCCGGGACCGCTTTCAAGGGATCCATCGGGGACTTTGAACTCTTTGGCGAGGGGGTGCCGCGCAAGGCGGTTTACCGCTCGCGGATTTTCGCATTGGAAAAGCCCGTCAACTTAGGTCGTCTGTCGTGGGCGGCAACGCGGCTGCGCGCAGTTGATGGCAAACTGGTGGAGGCGCCCGATGCCGAGGTGGGGGTGGCGGTGGAGGTGCGCACGGGGCGCGACGGGGATCCGAACATCTACCACGAATACACCGACCGCGGGGGGGAAGAGGTGGTGCCGCGCGAACGCTACGACTTGGTCTTGCAGCCGCGCTGGCGCGCCGGTCGCCTGCGCGATCCCCGACCGGGGATGCGGGCCTCGATCACCTACGACAGCGACAATTGGTCTTTTTGGTCGTTGCCCTTTTCTGAGCCGGGGCAGGCGATTGCCCTCAAAGGGGGAACGCATTTCCAGTTGCGTATTACGCTCACAAGCGAGGAGTTTACCGCATTCGTGCGGCTTGACTCGTTGTGGATTGAGACGGCACCGCTACTGGCTAGCCGGGTCGTGGGCGAGGTGGCGCTAGCCGGCGACGTGCAGCCGGCAGGGGGCTTGACCCAAGTGCCGTTGGGGACCGCGGCCGAGCTGATCTACGATATCCGCGGCGAATTTGCCGATGCGGGGGCCGGCTTTGACGCGCTGAGGATTCGCACCGGGACGCGGGCTGCGTTTACCCGGCTAGAGATGGGAGACCCGCCGAGGGCGATTGAGCCGGTTGAAGTCGTCGAAGGCGACGAGGAACTCGCGGTCGCCTTGCCGGAGCGGGTCGGGCCGGGGTCCGCGCAGGGGGCGCGGGTCGTCTTTGTCGCCGATGTGTTCTCGCTGGCTTGGACGTTTTCGGGCGAGGTCTATAATGCAGGCGTCGATGCACTGCCCCAGCCCGTTGAGCCGGGCGATGCCAGCGCCGAACTGGGGACCAATAGTCTGCGGGTCTTGGGGATGGCCGGGCAAAGCACCGGGCCGGTGGTGGGGTTGGATTTTTCCACTAGGGTGCTGACGCCCAATGGCGACGGAGTCCACGACGAGGTCGAGATCAGCTATGCACTGGTGGGGTTGCCCGAAGCGGTGCCCGTGGCGTTCAAGGTGTATTCGCTCGACCGAAGGCGAGTGGCCAAGCGGTCATTAGGTTCGCAGCGCTTCGGGGCGCAGCGGGTGCGCTGGGATGGGCGCGATGAGGGCGGGGTTTTGTTGTCGCCGGGTCTCTATCTCGTCGAAGTAGTGCCTGAAGCCGAGCAGACCGGGGTCCGTCGGTTGCGCCCACTAACGGTGATCTACTGATGCGCTCGCTTTACGCGCTCCTCTTGGGAATCGGCGCGGTATGGGCCGATGAGCTCCGCTTCGACAGTGCGGCCGCGTGGCGGACTTGGCAGATGCCCAACGACTTGGTGCAGATCGATGCCAGCGGTAGGCTGCGGCTGACGAAATTCCGCAAGGAGATCAACGCCGTGGCCAACGCCGGGGACTTTCGCCATCCAACGCAGGAGCGCGGCGAGGTGAGCGGCGGGATCTGGGAGGCCAAGAGCAATCCGCAGACGGCAGGCTTGATTATCGATGGCGATCGGGCAACCTTCTGGCAACCCGACCCCGACGATGCGCTCGATCAGTGGTCGGTGCAAATAGATTTGGGGCGTCCGGTGCTGGCGCGCCAGATTCGCTTGGTCTTTCCCGACCGCGCAGGAGCGCGGCCCCTGCGGCAATTCAGCGTCTTTGTCGCCTCGGGGGCGCGCATCCAAGCGCTCAACGATGTGTTCAAGTTTGAAGCGATCTATCGCACGTCCAGACCCAATAGTGCTACCGAACTGGTGATTCCCTTGCAGTATCTAAGGACCGACAGCACCTATGTACTCGACGAGGGGCTGAAGCTCGACTTAGAGCGCGAGAAGCGCTTTCAAGTGATCCAGTACATCATCATCGAAATCGACGAACACAGCCCGGGCGCGGCGCTGGCCGAGGTCGAGGTCTTGGCAGTGGGGGACAATGTGAGCTTGGGCACGGCCGGTCGCGGTGGCAGCTTTCTCGAAGGCGGTCGGACTACGGGCGCGGCCCTGATGTTCGACGGCGATATGGACAGCTTCGCCCTGTTGACCAGTGCCGAGGGAGGTTGGGTGGAGGCCGGGGTGTGGTGGCGAGTGGATCTGGGAGCGGTGTTCTTCCTCGACGAGCTTTTCATCTACTTCAGCCAGCTAGGCGAAGGGCTGCGCAGCCAAGTCCAAGGAGGCAATCCCTCGGCCGCGGGCGGGTTGTTTCTGGTGTCCGACGGCCGCCCGGCCACTGGATCGGGGTTGCCGGTGCCCGAGCGAGTTGACTACGAGGTACTGGTCGAAGATCGCTGTCGGCCGCAGTGCCTCGGCCGGCTGTTTCACCAGCGCTATCTGTTCGCTCCGCGCAAGGTGCGCTATCTGTTGTGGCACGAGATTGACGGGACGCCGCAGGGATTTGGTTGGGGTCTGGAGGCGATGCTTTTTTCCGCGGGTCATCCGGCCGAGGTGAACATGCGCTCGGGCTTTATCGACTTGGCGGCTCAGGCGGGTGGCGGTCGGCCCCAAGTGATCGAGCGGCTTACGTGGGAAGCGGAGTTGCCGCCGCGCACCAAGATCCAGCTGCGTTCGCGCTCGGGCAATGCACTGCGGGAACTGTACACTTTTTTTGACCGCAAAGGCGATGTCGTCACCGAGGAGAAGTGGAACAGTTTGCCCAAGGTATTAAAAGGTCCCCTTGATACGACCTTGGTCGTCGGCGCAGATTGGGACGCTTGGAGCAATGTGTACCAGGCTTCGGGCGAGGCTTTCCAATCGGCGAGTCCGCGTCGCTTCGTGCAACTGGAGATGATTCTCGCAACCGACGACCCACACGTGGCCCCGGCCGTGGAGGCGCTGGCGATAGAGTTTGCCGACGCGCTAGTGCAAGAGGCGCGCGGGCAAATCTGGCCGCGGGAAGCCCAGCTCAACGAGGATACGCGCTTTACCTATACGCTGTGGCCGGGCACCGACGGGCAGGACAGCGGCTTTGATCGCCTGCGCTTGCGCATCCCCGGCGCGACCACAGGCGACGTGGCCCTGCGGATCGGCGGAGAGGAGGTGGTGCCCGAGGCCGTGAGGTTGCACGGCGATACGCTCTTGATCTTGTTGCCGCGCATAGTGGTCGCCGATTCGGTGGAAGTGGATTTTACCGCGCGGCTGTGGGACAACGCGGCGCTCTTTGCACTCGATCTAGGCGCGGGCGAGCGCCCCGGGATCTGGCAGTCGGTAGTAGCGAGCCAGCGACGGGCCAATATCGTGTTGTTGCCCGACCTGCCCGACCAGTCCGCGCTCGTCGGCGATGTGGAGATTGCGCCCGCGGCGTTTACGCCCAACGGCGATGGAGTCAACGACGCGGCCGAGATCGGCTTTATCGTTTTTAAGGCGCAGGACATTCAGCCGCGAGTGCAGATTTTTGACGTCGCCGGGCGGTTGGTGGCTCAGCCTGCTGGTGGCGAGGTTGCCGGACGCTGGCACTTTCGCTGGTCGGGGCGGACTGCGAGCAATGGGTTGGCCTTGCCGGGGATGTATCTTTGCCGGATTGATCTAGGGACGGCGAGCGGTAACGCGGCGGTCTTGCGGCCGCTCGCCGTGGCCTATTAGCTCCCAAACCCCAACGAACAAAGGCAGGTATCATGGCGGTTAAGACGTGTTTGATGATCGGCACCAGCGGCATGGCGGGCGGTTGGATCGGACGGATGACCGAGCGCATAGGAGACCGGATCCAGATCGTCGGGCTGGTGGATGTCAACGAGGAGCTGCTTGCCGCTGGAGGAGCCAAGCTCGGCTTGGACGCCGATCAGCTCTTTACTGACTACGAAGAGGCTTGCGCCAAAGTGCAGGCCGATTTCTGCGGCATTGCCACCCCGCCGCAGTTCCACAGCCCGCAGGCCATCGCCGCGCTGGAAGCGGGGATGCCGGTCATTTGCGAGAAGCCAATTGCCGATACGTTGGCAGCGGCCAAGGCCATGGCGGCCAAGGCCGCGGAGACCGGGCTGCCGTGCGCGATTATCCAGAATTACCGCTACGCGCCCAACAAGCAGGAGCTGGTGCGGATTCGCGCCGAAGGGCGGCTTGGGCGGCTGCAGCACATCTTCGGCCGCTACGCCTGCGACTATCGCGAATACATGTCGTGGGGCAAGGCGTGGCGGCACGATATGGATTTCAGCTTGCTCTTTGAGGGCGCGGTGCATCACTTCGATATGATGCGCTTTTTGTCGGGCGGGGATTGCGAGGTGTTGCAAGGGTTTGGGTGGAACCCGGCGTGGTCGAGTTTTAAGCACTATTCGAGCGGGTTTTATCTGATGAGGATGGACAATGGAGTACACGCGGCATACGAGGGGAACAGTTCGGCGGCTGGGATTACGAGCTGTTGGCAGCGCGAGTACTATCGCTTGGAATTCGAGGAAGGAACGGTGGAGGTGGGGGCGGGAGACGAAGTGCGAATTTATCGGGTGGGGCAGGAGGTGGAGGTGTATCCAGCGCCGACCATGGAGTGGGCTGGGCACGACTATTTGTTCAAGGAGTTTGTGGACTGGCTGGAGGGGGGCAAGGCCTCGGCGACGAGGATTGAAGATAATTTGCAGAGTTTTGCGCTGGTGATTGCGGCGATGGAGACGACCGAGGATGGGCAGCCCAAGCGCATTGCGGATTATTTGTAGGGCACGATGGCCTCGAGGACGGAGACGCACCCGCACATCAATGTCGACACGGGTTTCTCCGCCGCCTTGGAGGACGCCGTGCGTCGGCAACTCCGGTTTGACGAGGAGCATCTTGCGCTGGTGGACGGGTGGCCCGGCCTGCAACTGGTACATTTCAAGCTCGGACTAGGGGTGGATGCCGGCGCGTTCCATGTCGCGGCGGACGCGCTCGACAAACAGCACCTGTAGGGTGAAGCGTTCGACGTGGGTGATGTGGGCCGTGATGGGCCGGCTTTCCTTGGCGTTTTATCCGGGTAGCTTGCTGAGGATGCTAAACAGTAGGCTGCCGATAGCGATTAGGCTGGCTACCTGAATGCCGACAAGCCAGCGCGTCAGTGTGTCAATGCGGCGATTTAGGGCGGCGATCTCTTGCCTCACTTCGGCCAAGGCGCGTTCAACGGACTCAATCCGCTTTTCAATGGAGTCCAAGCGGCGGTCAAGCTGCTCGGCAATCCCTTCTAACCGTCCAATGCGACGGTCGTGGTCTTGCGCTTGCGTAATCGGTTCGGTCATGGGTTTAGGCCCCAGCCGCTGCGTAGGCGGCCGGGGGTTTCCTTAGAGAGCATCCCGCATCGGCGTTTATCTGCGTTCATCTGCGGGTGCTTTGCCGCTTTTTAGCGCGGATCGCGCTCGAGGTTGAGCGGCACTGCGTAGCGAGGGTCGGCGGCCGGCCGGCCGGCCGGGCAGCGGATCCTCCAGAAAGGTGATGCTCTCGTAGTAATCGTCCAGTGCGATAAACCGGCCCATTCACACATTCGGCGGTTGCAACTGTGCCGCCACGACCGCCAGCTTCTGCGGTGATACCTTGGCCATTGCGGTCCTCTGTGCCGAATTGTGAGGGATGGGAACGGGCTTTTTCGCGTCCTCAGACTGTAATCTAGTCCGCGCCAATGCCCAACGCAACGAGCTTGACGCGCCAAGTGCTCCTCTCTTAATTCCCGGCCTCACCTTGGATGGGCGCAGGGGTACGAGTGTGGGGTGCCGGACGAGTTGCGTTGAAATTTTATCGAAGGGAATAAATAGATGCCTACTTCCACTATTTTGTTGGGCGATTGCCGCGAAGAGCTCGGCTGTGTCGCGTCCGCATCCGTTGACTTGATCGTCACTTCGCCGCCGTATGCCAATCAGCGTTCCAGTACCTATGGCGGGGTGAAACCGGACGATTACGTGGAGTGGTTTTTGCCGATTGCCGACGAATTGCAGCGCGTCCTCAAGCCGAGCGGCACCTTCGTCTTGAACATCAAGGAATGTGCGGTCAAAGGGGAGCGACATACGTATGTTTTGGAATTGATACTTGCGCTACGGCAGCGGGGGTGGTTGTGGACCGAGGAATTTGTGTGGCACAAGAAAAACTGCTACCCCGGCAAGTGGCCGAATCGGTTCCGAGATTCTTGGGAGCGGCTGTTGCAGTTCAACAAGCAGCGCAAATTCAAGATGAACCAAGAAGCCGTGATGGTTCCTGTGGGCGACTGGTATGAGCATCGGATGCACAACCTGAGCGCGACCGATCGCCAGCGCGACGAGTCCAAAGTCGGCAGTGGCTTTGGCAAGAAGGTAGAAAACTGGCTGGGACGCGATAAGGTATATCCTACCAATGTGCTGCACCGCGCTACGGAATGCGCCAACCGCAGCCATAGTGCGGCTTTTCCGCGCTGGTTGCCGGAGTGGTTTATAGACTTGTTCACCGACCCCGGCGATGTGGTGTTGGATCCGTTTATTGGCTCGGGGACGACGGCCTTTGCTGCGCTTGCTAAAGGGCGGCACGTCATCGGCATTGAGATGCACGAGCCGTATTACGAGGAGCTCAGACAGAAACTCGACCAAGAATTCCCTAACTTGAGGTTGGCGATATGAATATCAATTGGCAGTGCGAATGTAAAGCATTTCTATCCGAGCGAGGCAGGCTTCTTTTTTACGTAACGTTTCATGGAGGCCGCGGTTATCTTGACCCCGACATTTTTGATCATGTCTGATTATCTTCAAATGGTTGGAGAGAAGCACCAGAAGCGGTTTGGACAATTTTTTACTCCAGATGCAGTAGCCGCTTTTATGGTGGATTGGGTGCTAGAGTCGGGGGTGAATGAGGTATTTGATCCAGCGTTTGGTTTAGGGGCGTTTCGCACAGCGATTAACCGCGCTGACGTTCAGTTCACCGGGTGTGAAGTGGATGCTACCATCATCGAGTTCTGGGAGCGACATACTGGGGAACGCGCGGATTTTGTGACGGTGGCGGACTACTTGCGGTCTTGGGACGGCCAACGCGCCAATATCGTTTGCAATCCACCGTACATGCGCTTTCAGAAGTTTCTTAATAGAGATGTGGTCATGCGAGAGTTTGAGAAAAATCTCGGCATAAAGCTCTCTGGATACATGAATATCGCCTCGGCCTTTCTACTCAAATCACTTTCCGAACTTTCTGCACACGGCCGCTTGGCGTATATCATGCCGCTCGAGTTCTTGAATGCAGGATACGGCGCGTTAGTAAAGCAAAAACTCGTTGAGTCTGGCCACTTGTGTAGCATTATCAGCTTCGATTGCGAGAAAGACATTTTCCCGAATGCCACCACGTCTGTGGGCATCATTTTATGCGATAAAGCAGTTTACCACATTGCCGTCCAGTTTTTCCGCCTGCGATCCATGGACTAACTCGCCGCATTCGAGAGCCTGCAACCCGTTGCTGAAGTTCCTCGCTCGGCATTGGAGCCGCAGGCCAAATGGCTGCCTCATTTGCAAGGAACATCGTTCAGCGTTGATCGCCAAAAGACGACCGTGCTCGCACATTTTGGAAAGTTTAGCCGCGGCATTGCCACAGGCGCGAATGCGTTCTTCGTCCTAAACCCTACGAGTGTAGCAGCAAGACGCCTCGGCGCGACCGAGTGCGTCCCCTGCATCGCCAAGAGTGCGCAGATTAAAAAGGCCGTTTTTAGGGATGCGGATTTTGCGAATAACCCCGTCTTGCTATTTTCGGTCTCTGGCAATCCCTCCAAGGCCGCTGAGGATTACATCCGGTTTGGGGAGAGCGAGGGCTATCACGAGCGATTTTTGACGAAAAACAGAACGCCGTGGTATAAAACAGAGACGCGAAGCCCGTCGCCCCTTTTATTTGGCGTGTTCTCGCGCAATGGCTACAAAGTCGTATTAAACAAGACCAAGGCCTTGAATCTGACTTGCTACCATGGATTTCAGCCCAACCTGTTAGGCATCGCATACATAGAGCACTTGTTTCTCTACTTGTCGTCGAAAGCGGGAAGGCAGATCACTGCTCGCTCTATGCGCCAATACGGCCGGGCGCTGGACAAGTTTGAACCCAATGATTTGAATGATGCGCTAGTGCCCACGGCGGCTTTCTTCGATACCATACCCAAGGAGAAAGTCGCCGCAGCTGTCCGGTCATTGGAGGAGAACGGAGCGTTGCCGGAATGGATGGAAGCGTTCTTCGCTCCGTTGAAGGGTGAAGGATAGATCACTATCACTAAAAAAAGGAAAGCTCATGCTACCCATCGTCGATACGCATCAACATATATGGGATTTGGCCCAGTTCGCGCTGCCGTGGCTGGAGGGCGAGGGAATGGAGCCGCTGCGGAAAAACCACTTGCTGAGCGATTACTCGGCAGCGGGTGCCGGTGCTGGTATTGCCCGCACCATTTATATGGAAGTCGATGTCGCCGCCACGCAGCGCATTGCAGAGGCGGAGTTTGTGGCCGGCCTGTGCGGCGCCGACGACAATCCAATGGCCGGGGCGGTGATCGGGGGCAGCCCGGGGGAGGAGGGTTTCCGCGCCTATATCGACCGCTTTAAGGACAATGACTTTATCAAAGGTGTGCGGCAGGTGTTGCACGTGCCCCAAGCCGAACCGGGCCGTTGCTTGCAGGAGCGTTTCGTCCGCGATGTGCAGTACTTGGGCGAAATCGGCTTGAGCTTCGATCTGTGCCTGCGGCCGAGTGAGTTGGGGGATGCAGTGGGCGTGGTGGATCAGTGCCCAGATACGCGCTTTATAGTCGATCACTGCGGCAACGCCGACCCGCAGATCGTCAACGGCGCAGCCAATCCCTTCAGCCACACCAAAGAGCAGTGGCAGCGCGACATGGCCGCGCTGGGTGAACGGGAACACGTAGTCTGCAAAATATCCGGGATCATCGCCCGAGTGCCCGCAGGGTGGAGTGCCGATATCTTGGTGCCGACGGTCGATCACTGCTTGGACAGCTTTGGGCCGGACCGGGTGGTGTTCGGCGGCGATTGGCCAGTGTGCAACTTTGGGGCGAGTTTGGGCGCGTGGGTGGCTGCGCTGCGGGAGATCGTCTCCGGGCGACCGGAGGAAGAGCAGGCCAAATTGCTCGCCGGCAATGCCGAGCGACTCTACGGACTGGAGTGAGTATGGACCCTTTTGCAAAAGTAGCGATTGGTGCTACGGGCGTGGAGGTGACGCGGCTGGGGCTGGGCGGTGCGCCGTTGGGCGGGATGGTCCTAGCCGATGGGATTTTTGTGGGTAGCGGGTACGACGAAGCATTGGCCATTATCCGCCGCGCCTACGAGATGGGCGTGCGCTATTTCGATACCGCGCCGATGTACGGCGACGGGCGCAGCGAGGTGCGCTACGGGCGGGTGCTCGGCGAGTTCCCACGTGCGTCGTTTGCCATCTCGACCAAGGGATCGCGGGTATTGCGGCCTAAAAACCCGGACGACTTGGCACCTTACAGCGAGGACGGGATCCCGCACTATACCTACGATTTCGACTTCAGTGCTGCGGGCCTGCGGGCCTCGCTCGATTCGAGCTTGGAACGGCTGGGCTTGGCGGCGGTGGATATTTTCTTTGTCCACGACAGCGACTTCAAGGAGCAGCACACGGACGAGGACTTCATTGAGGCGCTGGAAGCTGCGGTCGAATTGCGGGCGACCGGCACGGTCAAGGCCATCGGCATGGGCATGAACGAATGGGAGCGCACCGGGCGGATGGTCGAGCGCTTTGACTTGGATTACATCCTGCTGGCCGGGCGCTACACCCTGCTGGACCAGTCGGCGCTGCCCGAGTTTTTGCCGCTGTGCGTAGAGCGCGGGGTGAAGCTGACCATGGGCGGGCCGTACAACAGCGGCATCCTCGCCCGCGATTTGAGCCAGCCGGTGTCTTTCGACTACCAGCCCGCGCCCGCGCATCTGGTGCAGCGAGCCAAGGCGCTCAAGGCGGTCTGCGACCGGCACGGGGTTGAGCTGCGGGCAGCGGCCTTGCAATTTCCCTTTGGGCACGAGGCCGTGATTTCGGCGGTGCCCGGGGCGGCGTCCGTGGCCGAGCTGGAGGACAACGCGCGCGTGATGCAGGCGGAGATTCCGTCGGCCCTGTGGGCGGAGCTAAAGGCCGAAGGGTTGTTGCCAGAGGCCGCGCCGACGCCCTAGCTGACTGCATAGTACCTTATTTGCGAACAAGTTTCATCTGGTTTTGGATTGGTAAGCACGACGAATACGACCGGCTGATTCGGCTTTAACCAGAATTTAAGTCATTCGGAATTGCGCTAGGAGAAATTCATTATGGCCAAACGACTGGTTTATTTCAACGACGAGTTCGTCCCCGAGCCGGAGGCGCGGATCTCGATTTTCGACTGCGCCCTGATGTATGGGGACATGGTTTTTGAGATGACGCGGAGCTTTGGGCACAAGCCCTTCCGGCTGCGCGAGCACTTGGAGCGGCTCTACGGCTCGCTCAAATACGCGCAGATCGACTGCGGGCTAGACATTGACGCGATGGAGGAGGCGACCCACGAGACCATTGCCCGCAACCTGCCCGCGGTCGGCGCGCTGGACTTTCAAATCATGCACGACGTGACCCGCGGTGCGCTGCCCCTGTACGACGCTATCGTCAAAGAGGGCACGGCCCCCATTGTCGCGATCAACGTCTTCCCGCTGGTGCGGCACATCGGGGGGATGGCGCGGCTCTACGAGACTGGCGCACACTTCGTCGTCCCGGCCCAGCAGTCGGTGCCCTCGCGCTACATCGACCCCAAGGCCAAAAACCGCAGTCGCATCTTCTACAAGATCGCCGAGTTGCAGGCCGCGCAGATGGAAGCCGGGGCCCAAGCGCTGCTGACCGACGAGCACGGCTTTATCACCGAGGGGACGGGCAACAACTTCTTCATGGTCCGCGACGGCCAAATAATGACGCCCAAAGGGCATAATATCCTGCGCGGCGTATCGCGCGGCGCGTGTATGGAGCTGGCCGGTAAACTCGGCCTTCCTCTGTGCGAAGCCGACATCGAGCCGTACGACGTGCGTCTGGCTGACGAGGCGTGGTTTACCAGCACCACGATCTGCATGGTGCCAATCACGCGCTTTAACTTTCAGGCGGTGGGCGATGGCGAGGTGGGGCCGGTGTATGGCCAGTTGCTGGCGGCGTGGTCTGAGGAAGTTGGCGTGGACATCGCCGCTCAGGCGCGCCAGTACGCCGAGATGATGGAGGGGTGGACCCCCTAGGCGGGGGTGGCTTGCGCGTACACGTGCGCTGTGTATAGTGAAAGGGAGACGGGAGGCCGCCAGACAGGCTGGCGCGATTACAGAACGGAGGGGCCTTGTGGCCGACGCTATTGGGAAATTCCAGCAGTTGCTGCGCGAGTTGTTCCAGTTTGACTGCGCCGACCTCGATTTTGGCATCTACCGCATTATGAATTACAAGCGGGAGGTCATTGAGAAATTCATCCAAGAAAAGCTGCCCGATGCCATCGCCGACGAGTTGGAACGCGGCGGTTTGGAGCAACAAGACCGCGCTGCCGCTGCCTTGGAGAAGGCGCGGCAAGACATTATTAAAAATCTGGGTGCTGATGCTATTGATGACAGTGGAGAACTCGCCGCCGCTTACCGGAATTTTCCAATTGGTCGGAATTATCTGAACGCCAGAGCGAGGGCCGCCGGCTCCCGCTCCCGCGCCGCGGTTGAAACCGACATCTACAATCACCTGTACGCCTTTTTCAGCCGCTACTATCAGGACGGCGATTTCATTTCTAAGCGCCGCTACTCCAAACACCAACGCTACGCCATTCCGTACAACGGCGAGGAGGTCTATCTCCATTGGGCCAATAGCGATCAATACTACATTAAGACCGGGGAATACTTTAATCACTACGATTGGAAAGCACCCGATGGCGTGGCGGTGCATTTCCGGCTCAAGGCCGCCGATGTCGAGCAGAACAACGTCAAGGGAGACAAGCGGTTTTTCCTACCCTGCGTCGCCGACACGGAATGGGACGCTGACGCCCGCGCCATCACCATCCCCTTTGAATACCGGCCCCTGACCGAGACGGAAATCAAGACCTATGGCAAGCAAAAGCAGCAGGACAAAATCATCGCCGAGGCGGTTGGTGCCATTCCCAAGCAGTTGGACAAGGTAGCCGATGCCTTGGCCGCTTTGACCGGCGAGCGGCACGAATCCATCTCCCACTTGGAACATCACCTGCGGAAGTACACTCGGCGCAACACGTCCGACTTTTTCATTCACAAAGACTTGGCGGAATTCCTCTCCCGCGAGTTGGATTTCTACCTAAAAAGTGAAGTGTTGAACTTGGACGAGATGACCGCGGCTGGAGAAGGTGTGGCCGCAGGCTGGTTTCAGGAGTTGAAGCTAATAAAGTTCGTTGGCAATCAGGTGATCGAATTTCTGGCACAGATGGAGAACTTCCAAAAGATGCTTTGGGAAAAGCGCAAGTTCGTCACCGAAACGCAGTACTGCGTCACCCTCGGCAGCATTGACGCCACTTTTTATTCGGATATTGCGGCCAACGACGCGCAGTGGGACGAATGGCGAGCGTTATTCCACATTGATGAGACCAAGATCCACCTGTTCAATTCAGGTAAAAACGGACACGACAAACGCATTGACTTTTTGCAGGAACATCCGACGCTTGTGTTAGACACGGCGCATTTTGAGCGCGACTTCGTGGACCAGCTACTGGCTAGCTTTGACGATATAGACGGGATGACGGACGGACTGCTGGTGCATAGCGAAAACTGGCAGGCGTTGAATTTGCTTGCGAAAAAATACAGAGAGCGGGTAAAGTGCATTTACATTGATCCGCCGTATAACACAGATGCGTCGCCAATCCTCTATAAGAATGGATACAAATCGTCGACTTGGGTTTCTCTCTTGGATAATAGGCTTCAAATTTCCCGACGTTTCCTTACGGAAAGTGGTGTTCTGGTCGCGGCTATTGACGATGAACAACATCGAGAATTGAGTTTTCTACTTTCCGGCACTTTCGATAACCAACTTCTGGGAACAATCCTAGTTCGGACGAATCCATCAGGACGCCCGACCAAAAGTGGATATTCCGTGGCGCATGAGTACCTTCTATATGCCGGCCAAGGGCCGAAGTCCGCGATTGGACGCATGCCGCCAACAAAAAAACAAATGGCCCGTTTCTCGAAACGCGATAAAGGCGAGGTATTCGAGTGGAGGAATCTGCGGCGAGAAGGGTCGAACTCAGATCGGTCCGCGCGGCCTGCTCTTTATTATCCTATATATATTGGAAGAGACGAGGGCATACGAGTTCCCAAGATGACGTGGAATGAGGCGGCCGAGGAATGGGTTGTACAAGAAAAACCTCAAACTGGCGAGCAGATAGTATTTCCAGACAACGGAAATGGGGTACAGAAAACATGGCGTTGGAAGTGTAAGAAGGTAATGAATTCCCTTGCGGATCTTTCAGTACGCAAAGACCAATCCGGCCAAGACTATGTGTATTATAAGAGACGCTTTAATAAAGAAGGAGTGGTTTCAATGTCGTGCTGGTTTGACGCAAAGTACTCTGCTGTCGAACACGGCACGACACCTTTGAAAGACATGTTCGGGGAATCTGTCTTTCCGCATCCGAAATCCATTCATGCGGTGGTAGATTCCATATATATCGCAGGGGGTCAACAGGGAGATGCGCGTATCCTCGACTCCTTCGCCGGCTCCGGCACCACCGGCCACGCCGTCATCAACCTCAACCGCGAGGATGGCGGCGAACGCAAGTTCATACTCGTTGAGATGGGCGAGTATTTCGATACTGTGTTGCTGCCGCGCATCAAGAAAATCGCATTCGCGCCCGAATGGAAAGACGGCAAGCCCAAACGCGACGCGACGCCAGAGGAAGCCGAGCGATCGCCGCGCATCGTCAAGTACATCCGCTTGGAATCCTACGAAGACGCGCTGAACAACATCGCCTTTGACGACAATGCCGTCCAGTTGAAATTAGAAGAGCAATTCGACGACTACCTGATCAAGTATATGCTGCAATGGGAAACCAAAAGCAGCGACACCCTGCTCAACGTGGCAAAGTTGGCCAGTCCGTTCACCTACCGCCTGCGGGTTCAAGCCCATGGGGAGACGCAGGAGCGGACAGCGGACATTCCCGAGACGCTCAATTATCTGTTGGGGCTGAACGTGCAAACGCGCCGAGTGTGCGAGGACGAGGGCCGGTGCTATCTGGTCTATCGAGGCGAAACCCGCGATGCGCCCGGCCGCGACGTGGCGGTTGTATGGCGTGAAACCGAGGGGTGGGAGCAAGCCGATTTTGAGCGCGACCGGCAATTTGTGGCCGAGCAAGGGCTGGTCAAAGGCGCGGACGCAGTCTATGCCAATGGCGATTCCTGCATCCCCAATGCCAAAGCCATAGAGCCGCTGTTCAAGGCGCGGATGTCCGCCGGAGTGGAGCAATGATTACGCGCCTAGTAGAAGTTGTGGGCGAAGCGGCCAACCGGGTCTCGCCAACGGCGCGGGAACGCCACCCCGCAGTGCCGTGGGGCACAATTATCGGAGCGTGCAACCTGTTGGCGCACGCCTATGACGAAGTGGACCTCGACAAGCTCTGCGATATTGTGCGGAACCACCTGCCGCCGCTCATTAGTCAGTTGGAAGCCTAGCGATGCCGCGCCGCCCTACGCAAAAGGACGCAATGTCTGCCGCCAAGCTCGAACAGCGACTAGTCCTATTGGCTTGGCTGCACGACCGGCTAGGCTATGCCGACAATGGCGAACTACTCGCAGACCTAAAGCAAGCCGACGAAGGCTTTGACACCGAGGGCCGCAGTTCTATCTACGCCCGGCTGTCGTCGCGTTCCGAGAAGATACGGGATATTTCGCTAGAGGATTTGGCGCGGTACGACGACAACATCCGCAATCATCTGGCGGCCATGAACGCGGGCCGCAGCCAGCCTATCACCCTGCGCTACTTCCAGTATTTGGCCGCGCTATACAGCGAGATTTTCTTGGACTGGTACTGCAACCGACCAAGGCCGTTGTTACAATCGCTGAATGATTTGGTACGCCGACGCAATGCCAACCGCCACGCCCGAGAGACACGGGAAACGGAATTTTCACCGTCGGATTTGCGAAAGTTGGCGTTCTGGATGGCGACAGGCAGCGGCAAGACGCTCATCATGCACCTCAACTACCGGCAGTTTCTCCAGTACAACCGCGAGCCGCTGGACAACATTCTGTTAATTACGCCCAAGGAAGAGTTGAGCGAACAGCATTTGGTGGAACTGCAAGCATCTAACATCCCGGCCGTGCGATTCGACTCGAACGAAAGTGGCCTGCTGAGGGGTGCGCGCAACGCCATCCAAGTCACCGAGATTACCAAGTTGATTGAGGAAAAGAGGGGCGGCGGTGTGAGAGTGCCCGTAGAGGCGTTTGAAGGCAATAATCTGATTTTTGTCGATGAAGGCCATAAAGGCTCTGGCGGCGAAGCGTGGCGCAACCTCCGCGATGCGCTGGGCGAGACCGGGTTCACCTTCGAGTACAGCGCTACCTTCGGGCAAGCCCTTACCGCGGCGAAAAATCCCGACCTAATCGCTGAATACGGGCAATCCATCGCGTTTGACTATTCCTACCGCTACTTCTACGACGATGGCTACGGCAAGGACTTTCACATTCTCAACTTGCAACGGGAAACAACGGCTGACCGGACGGATACACTGCTCTTGGCCAACCTGCTCTCCTTTTACGAACAGCAACTCGTCTTTGCCGAGCAGCGCGCGGCGTTCCGGCCCTACAATCTGGCCCGGCCCCTGTGGGTTTTCGTCGGCGGCAGCGTCAACGCGGTCTATACGGAAAACCGCCAACCCCGGAGCGACATTCTAACGGTGGTGCGGTTCCTGCATCGGCTGTTGGCGAATGCCGGCTGGGCGACAGATGCCATCGCCCAGTTGTTGGCGGGCAATTCAGACCTGCGCGACGCGGAAGGAAAGGATGTTTTCGCCGACAAATTCGACTATCTGCACACTCGCCGAACAGAGGCCGCAGAGGTGTATCGAGATATCCTGACAAAGGTTCTGCACACTTCCGCCGGTGGTGGGCTACACCTCTGCGACATACGTGGCAGCAATGGCGAGATAGGGCTTAAAGTCGGCGGTGCGGAGGATTACTTCGGCCTAATTTACATCGGGGATACGACCAAATTCAAAAATCTGGTCGCTGCTGACAACGCCGGCATGGTCGTTGAGGAGGACGCTTTTGCCGGCTCCCTGTTTGACGGGATTAACGAGCCGGGGACGACCGTTGAGGTGCTGATTGGTGCGCGAAAGTTCATAGAGGGTTGGGATTCATGGCGCGTGTCCAATATGGGGCTGCTCAACATCGGCAGGAGCGAGGGGTCGCAGATAATCCAAGTGTTCGGGCGCGGCGTGCGTTTGCGCGGTCGGGATATGACGCTGAAGCGCAGTTCAGCACTGGACGGCGAACATCCCGATTACATCAAATTGCTAGAGACCCTGAACATCTTTGCCGTCCGCGCCAACTATATGGCCCAATTCCGGGACTATCTGGAGCGGGAAGGCGTTGCCACAGAGGGCCTGCTGGAACTGCCCCTGTTCATCCGGCCCAACGAGGACTTTCTGAACAAGGGGCTGGTCATTCCCCGGGTGGACGATGGGCGCGATTTCTCCGCCAATACAGCAGTTGTGTTGGAGCCGGACCCAAATGTGCGCCAAGTGTCCGTTGACATGTCTGCAAAGGTACACCGGCTGGATAGCAGCAAAGATGGTCCAATGGATGCCAAGGCGAGTGCCGGCGCGGAAGTGCTCATACCGCCCGCAAGGCTCGCGCTAGTGGATTGCGAAAGCATCTACCTCGACCTACTTGAATACAAGATGCAAAAAGGGTGGGAAAACTTGCTCGTCCAACCGGATGCGCCGCGAAAAATTTTGGAATATCGCCGTGAATCTGGCGCGCTGTATAGCCTGAGAGCGGAGGATGCCGTAGTAAATCCGCAAAGTCTCGCCGACTTGAAGCGGCTGCAAGAGGCGGCGACCAACATAGTGCGGAAGTACGCCGACGCCCTCTATTGGCACCGACGCGAGCAGTGGGATTCAGAAAACTTGGTCTATAAGACGCTGGACGAGCGAGAGCCCAATCTGCGGTTCAACGTCAGCGATGCCGAGGACAGCTCCGCCGGCCAGTACATGGTCGGTGTGCCACGGTCGGAGACCGCATTGATACAGGAGATTGAAAAACTCATCGCGGACAGCCGCGAGCTGTACGACAACGAGGCCGCGGCGGGTGCTTTGCCGCGCATCCATTTTGACCGGCACTTGTATCAACCGCTGCTACTAGAAAGCGATGCCAAAGTAAAAATATCCCCACTAGGGTTAAATAAAAGCGAACAGCAATTCGTGCGGGACTTGCGAGAATACGGGAGAAGAGAGCAGGGCAACGCACTGGCCGGCGCGGAGATATTCCTTTTGCGGAATCAGAGCCGAGGCCAAGGGGTGGGGTTCTTTGAGAGCAGCGGGTTCTATCCCGACTTCATTCTCTGGATTAAAGCCAACGACGCACAGCGCATCGCGTTCATCGAACCGCACGGGATGCTTCAGGCCAACGCGTACCAGCACGACGACAAAGCGCAACTGCACGAGCGCTTGCCGGCTTTAGCCCGCAAAATATCCCAGCGATCCAAGGGGCCGAACGTGCGCCTCGATTCCTTCATCATTTCAGCGACGCCCTACGAGGAATTATACGAGCGTTACGACGATGGCTCGTGGGACCGGGAACGCTTCGCCCAAGCGCACATCCTCTTTCCCGAGCGCACCGGCACTTATGACTACTTGGCGAAAATCATCGAGGGTGAGCGCGAATAGACCCCAGAGCAGTTTGCCGAAAAGCACATCCTCTTTCCGGGGCGGTAGCGTACATGGCGAGAACTATCGGGCGCGTTAAGAGCTAACAATGGTCGAAAGCCATCCCACAGACGCCGAGCGCTTCTTCTTCGACAACAACGGCTACTTGGTGCTAGAAGACTTCCTCGCGCCCGATCGGGTTGCGGCGCTCTACGCGGCGCTGGAGCGCACCATTGAGCGCCGGCGCGACCCCCAGTTCAGGCGCGAGCACGAGCCAGCTTTTGCCGACCGGTTCAGCGCGGCCAACGTGCGGATCATGCACCTTTTGGCCGAAGACCCGCTCTTTTTGGAAATGCTCTCCTACGAGCCGATGATGGCCTACGTCCACGGTCTCTTTAACGAGATGCCGCACCTGCACTCGACCGACGCCTTCTACGAGGTCGAACCCGCCGACTACCACGGGCGGGGCTGGCACATCGACGGCATTCAGAATGGCTTCCGCAACCTCAAGCCGCACATCCCACTGTTGCAGTTTAAGGTAGGCTACTACCTGAGCGACATGAGCGCACCCGACCAAGGCAACCTGACCTTAGTGCCCGGCAGCCACAAGGCGCTGCTAGAGCCGGACGCCGGGGATGGTATACCGGGGGCCGTGCAAATATGCGGCGGCCCGGGGACGGCCGTGCTCTTCCACAATGCGATGTGGCATACGGCCGGTCCCTTTACGCGCCGCCGGGGCAAGCGGGTGATGCTGTACTATGGATACGAACATCCGTGGATGCTGGCGTGTGCCGAGCAGTGGCGCTACGACCGAGCCTTTTTGCAGGGGCTTTCGCCAGCGCAGCGGCGCTTTTTCCACGGGTTTGTCTTTGACCCGCCGGAGTATCGCTGGGGATGAGTTGGAACTCGCCCGATCTGCGGGGGCGGCGCCAGTTGGGCCTGACCCTGTTTTTGCTCTCGCTGGCCATACTCTTTGGGGCCAGCATCGCGGCTTTTGCCTACCTGCGGCTGACCAGCCCGGCGCTACAGGGGAGCGAGCGCATTGAGCTGCCGCTGGTGCTTGGCGTTTCGACGGCAGTGCTGTTGGGGGCCGGGCTGGCGATGCACAAGGCGACGCAGAACGCCCGGCGCGGCCACTTCCCGCTTCTGCGGCGGTGGTTGGTCCGAGCTTGGGGGGCGAGCGCGTTGTTTATCGGGGTGCAGGTGCCGGGGCTGATGCAGCTACTTGACCGCCATCGGGCGCTGGAGATGAGTACCTACGGCATTGCGTTTGCGCTGGTCGTGGTCCACGCGCTGCACGTGGTGGGCGGGATGGTGCCGTTGTCGATGCTGGCGTGGAAGGCGCGCAAGAATCGGCTCGACAGCGAACATTTGCTCTCGGTGCGGGCCTGCGCTGCGTATTGGCATTTCCTCGAAGCGGTGTGGATCGCGCTGTTGGCCGCGTTTGTTGTGTGGGGATGAGAAGTGGGCCAAACAACCTCCGGCTCCACAGGCGTATCTAGTAGGCCACGGCCACGATTCGTTGTAGGCTGTGATCCCCGGAATCGCCAGCGATGTGTAGTTCGGCTATGTAGAGGCCGGGCGGTACGCGCTGGCCGTGCAGGTCGCGGCCGTTCCAGTGCCATGCGATGTGCCCGGCTTGGCTGGCCCGCTCTTGGGCGAAAAGTGGGCGGCCGGACAAGTCGTAGAGCCGCAGGTGCAAGGGCCGGGCCGAGAGCACGTTGATGAGGTCAAAGGAGATGCGGAGCTGGTCGTTGATCCCGTCGCCGTTGGGCGTAATGAGCGCGGGACTAAACGAGAGGCCGGCAAAGAGCTGGTCGGCTACGGGCAGGCGCACGACGTTGGAACTGCTCTCGACTTGGGGTGCGGCGTCGCCTATGTCGACGAGTTGCCGCGTCTGCGCCTTTTGGCTGTCTTCGAGGAAGGCATCAAAGCGGGTCGCCTGTAGGTAGATGGGAGCAGTGAAGCGCAATTCGACGAGTTGGCGGCTGCGAATGCGGCGCGGGAAGGTGGCGCGAAAGCCCTGAGCGAGGGTTTCGGTGGCGACTTCGACAAGCTCGTCATCGACCAAGGCAGCGTCAAAGCGGGGGGCTGTGGTGGCTTCAATTGCGATCTGGTCGAAGCCATCTCGGGTCGTCGCGGGCCGCAGGAAGTAGGAAAATTGGGTCTCTTGGCCGGGCGCGACATAGAGGGGAAACACCTCGCCGACGACTTGAGAGGCCAGCGGGTCGCTGAAGTTGACGGCTAGCCAGTCGAAGTGGGGCGCCTGCGCCGGGCTGTCGGACGCCAAGCGCACATCGAGTTCCATAAAGCGACGCGGTGAAGGCGACTCAAAGGCCGCGCCCGAAGCACTGTACATATTGCTCCAAGGGCTCCAGTCCGCACCGGCGATGCGCGTAGTGTCGATTCTGCCCTTGAAACTGGGGATCAGTTTGTCGTAGCGCTTCTGGCTTACGTTCTTGCCGTTTTTATCGTAAAAAGTGTATTGCTCTACTACCTCGTTGCCCGTGCGCGAGCGGATTTCGATGTGGGTGCCCAAGGGGGTCTGGGCCTGCCATTCGAGCGAATTGAGGTTCTTGCCGCTTTCTAGGTCGATGAGCGGCGAGCGGAGATGGACCGCGAGGGGGTAGCCCTCGCCGTACACTTGGATTTCTTCGGCCGAGCCGTTGGCGTAGCAGCCCCAGCGCGAGGAATCGTCGGGTAGGGTCGCGGCGCAGGTGGCGTCCCAGATTAGCCAAGCGATGCGGACGTAGCGGGCCGGCAGGGTGGGGAACTGGTGGTCGGCTAGCCCGGCGCGGTGGTTTTCGCTGACCGAGTCTCCAGCAAAGTGCCGCGTCCAGATGCGGGTGCCGTCGGGGGCGATGGTGCCGTCCGAGGTGAGGATCTCGTAGTTCTTGTAGCTGAAGGAACGCGGACCGCTGGCCCCGGCCCGGGTGCGCAGCAGGTGTTCGCCAAAGCCGCCGCGGATGGCCACGCCGGTAATCAGGCGCACGAAGTCCACTGGATAGACGGCCCCTAAGTCGATGGTGATGTGGCTCCAAGTGTTATACGTGTTGCGCGGCTCGCGCCCGTTGCGCCAGCGGTCGAAGATGGAGCCATCAACTAAGTTGAGCGCGTTGCCCAAGGCGACTTCTTCGGCGCGGACAAAGGCGTCGATGACCACGTCGATGGCCCCGCCGCGCTCCGCGAGGTTGAGGGTGAGATTGTCGCCAATGCTCTCGACCTCAACCGCGACGAGCCGGGCGTCGGGGACGTGCTTGAGGTTGCGGATTTGCAGGAAGCGAATCGGCGTCAGGTAGAGGGCGTCGCCCGGGGCGAATGCGACGCGGTGGCGTGCGTTTTCCTTGAAGCGTTCTTTAATGCGGTAGATCAGGGAGCCGGCGACCGGGTTGGCAACTTGGTCGAGCTGGGGCTCGCCGGAGGAGAGCAAGAGGTCGAACAGCTCAAAAGGAGGCGCGTCGTCGGCAAAAATGAGCGCGATGCTGTGCGCCGAGACGCTGCGGCCGAGGTCGATTTCTACAAACCAGTCGTCCGGGTCGTCGTCCGGGTTGGGGCCCCAGCCGGTCGCCGGGTCGCCGTCGAGGAGCGCAGGGGCGTCCCTAAAATTGGAGCCGGCCCGGCGGATGCCGCCGCCGAAAGCCGTGGCGTCGCGCACGGCGTCCACGCCCTTTTGCACCCGCACCGGCTGGATCGCGCCCGTGGCCGCGATTTTGACGGCGCCGAGGGGCACCTGCCAGTCGCGCCAATCGCGCACGGAAGCAAAGCGCAACTGATCCGCACTCGCGCTACAGGCGAGTAGGACGAGGAGGGCGGTGGCAATGGACATGGTATATTGCAAAGTACTTTTACCGACCGCGTAAATCAACTTGGACGCTATGGTATGGGGCGCATTGTGTTCGCAATCGCAGCACTGGCTGCGGTGGGCTACGTTTTGGCTGCGGCCTATCTCTATTTTTTTCAGGAAAAATTCGTCTATAAGCCGAGTGCCCGCATAGGGGTTACGCCGGCCTCGGTGGGGATGCGCTACGAGGAAGTTGCCTTGGTCACCAGCGACGGGGTGCGGCTGACCGGGTGGTATCTGCCGTTGGCCGATGCGCGGGGCACGGTGCTTTTTTGCCACGGCAATGCGGGCAACATATCGCATCTGCTCGCCGTGGCCGAGGACGCGCACCGGTTGGGCTTGGGGATTTTGCTGTTTGATTACCGCGGCTACGGTCAGAGCGAGGGGACGCTTTCTGAGGAAGGTACATACCGCGATGTAGAGGCGGCTTGGAACTACTTGGTGCAAGAGGCCGGGCTAGCCCCGGATCAGATCGCGATTATCGGCCGCTCGCTGGGCGGGCCAATCGCCGCACGGCTGGCGCGGGACAAGACGCCGGCCGCCCTGTTTTTGGAGGCGACCTTTACCTCTATACCCGAGCTGGGCCAAGACCTGTATCCGATCTTTCCGGTCGGCCTGCTCGCCCGCTACGAGTATCCCACGCTGGAGTACCTAAAGCAGGTTGAGTGCCCGGTGCTGATTTCTCACAGCCGCGACGACTGGCTGATTGCATTCGCGCACGGCCAGCGGCTGTACGAGGCCGCTGGCCAGCCCAAGGCGTTTATCGAACTCCAAGGCGGGCACGGCTCGGCCTTTAGCGAGGATGCGGCCGCGTATGAAGCCGGGGTAGAGGCGTTCTTGACGGAGGTGCTGGGGTGGTGATGGAGGGGGTTTTGAGAATAGTATGTAGCGCACAAACCAACCTGTGGAGGAATACATGAGCGAAAAAAACAAGGGCGAGGTCGTCCGCTTGGCGATGGTGGGTTGCGGCGGCATGGCCGGGGCGCACTTGCGGGGGTACGAAGAGCTGTTGGAAAAGGGCGAGCCGCGGTTCCGCATTGTCGCAGCCGTAGATGAGGTGCCCGCGCGCGCCGAGGAGTTTGCCGCGCGCATCAATGGGTTTGCCGGCTGGGAGGTCAACGCATACACCAGCGTGGCCGAGCTGCTCGCCGGGGAAGACGCGCTTGATGGGGCCGATATATGCAGCCCGCACGGCTTGCACCACGTGCTGGCCTGCGAGCTGCTAGAGGGTGGGGTCCACGTGCTGGTCGAAAAGCCGATTGGGGTCACGGTGCGGGCCTCGAAGAAAATTGCGCAGACGGCCCAGCGCTGCGGCCGGGTCGCCGCCACGGCCGAGCAGTGCCGCCGCTCCTTGGGCCAGCGCGCGATCCACTGGGCCTTTAACGACGGCTTGTTGGGCGCGCCGAAAATGTGGTGGGCCGTGCAGGCCGGGTGGAATGATCCGGCCCAAGTGCCCAATTGGCACTGGCGCATTGATCGCAAATTGGGCGGCTGCGGCATGGTCATGGACAGCGGGGCGCACTGGGTTGACACCATGCGCTATTGGTTTGGCGAGATCGAGAGCGTGTACGCCCGAGTTGAGCAGATCTACCCGCGCCCCCATCGCCAAGGCGAGGAAATTGTCGCTAGCGCGTGCGAGGACTTTTGGACCAGCATATTCAACTTCAAAAGCGGCTTGATCGGCACGTGGTCGTGGACGATCAGCGCACCGGGCAGGGGCTTTACCCAACTGACCCTGAGCGGCGAGAAGGGGTCGATTATCGACGCGGACATCTTCCACCCGGCCGCCTTTCAGGCCAATGGCGAGTGCCAGCTCGCCGACGGCACCACGCACAGCATGTCCGAGCTGCAAGCGATGTATTTGGCAACCCTGAGCGAGGCGGAAAAGGACGCGCTTTTCCCCTATGGAATCACCGGCGGGATAACGCTGGAATTGTGGGATTTTATCGACGCGTTGAGCAAGCGGCGGCCGGTGGAAATAGACGCGGAGGAAGGCTTGCGCAGCAAGGCCGTCAGCGAGGCTATCTACGAATCCGGCCACTCCGGGCAGGTGGTGCAGGTCGCCGACGTGCTGGCGGGCAAGGTCGACGCGTACCAGCGCGATGTCGACCGGGCGTGGGGGCTAGATACCGATTAAGCGGTGCCAGAGGCGCTTTAGGGCTTGGTCGGTGCGCTGGGCGTCGAGCGAGTTGTTGGTGCGCTGGATGTCGGCGATGCGCTGGGGATGGGCTGGATCTGGCAGCAGGCGGAATGTGAAGAAGTAGGCCCCGGTGGAGTCGAGGTAGAAATCGGAGCGGCCAAAGCGCAGGTCGTAGAAGTAGAGCGCGTCGGCGCGGCGCTCCACCCGATAGTACCCGCGAGAAAACCAGAGCAGGCGCTGGACGGGCCGGTCGGCGCGCCGGGGGGCGATGAGGGGGGTGTTGCGCTCGATGCGGCGGAAGCGGATCGCCGAGTCGTCGTCGAGCAGGGAGTACAGTCCGGCCCACAGGTGGTCGTCTGCGCCGGCCAAGCCCGACCACAGCACGGCGTTGAACGGGGTCGGCGCGACGTGCAGGCGCTCGTAGGCAATGCCTTGCGCGGCGAGGGCGTGGGCAAAGGTGCTGCGCACGTGCAGGCAAATCGCGGCGGTGGCAAGCAAGTACGCCGTGCTCAAGCACAGGCCCAGCGCGTTGAGTCGCCGCCGCCAATGCAGTCGCCGCTGGCACAGGGCGGCGATGAGGCCGATCGCTAAGGGCAGGGTATAGAGCAGATCTATGACGAAGATGGAACTGAAGGCGACCGGGTAGTTGCTGAACGGACTGAATAGCTGGGTGCCGTACCCGGTGAAGCAGTCGAGGAGGGCGTGCGTGAGAATCGCCCAGAACGCCAGTGTAGACCACTCGCGCCAGCGCGCGGCGCGGTGTAGCTTAGACAGGGCCCAGCCCACCCCGAGGCCGCCGACCGCGGCAAAGAGCAGGGAATGCGACACCCAGCGGTGAAAGCCCAATAGGTCGGTCTCCGATAGAAAGGCCGCGCCCAACACGTCGAGGTCTGGGAGGATGCCGATGGCCGCGCCCCACAGGGGGGCCTTGTTGCCCACCTTTTTGCCTAAGACCTTTTCGCCGACGGCCGCGCCGAGCGCGATTTGCGTAACGCTATCCATAGGAGCTTTCGATTTGCCGAGAACAACGTACGAAGAAAACGCCGCGAGCGCATGGTGGCGGCCCGTGTATTCGGACGAGTGCGCCGCCTCGCTCGCTAGGAGATACAATAGATGACGACCACAACCATGCGTTTCTTCAATACGGCCGGCCCGATCAAGACGGACATCCACTACCACGTCCCGCTCCTATCGCGGCTCAACATTGACGACCTGCTATTGCTCATCCGGCAGGAGAAGTACTTCGTTCTGCACGCACCGCGGCAGACGGGCAAGACCTCGGCGTTGTTCGCCTTGAGGGATCAATTAAACGCCGGTGGCGAGTTCCGCTGTGTGTACGCGAACATTGAGGCTGCCCAGACGTCTCGGGAGGACGTGGCGCGGGCGATGCGGGCGATCCTCACCGAACTACAGCTTGTGGCGCTCGAGACGCTGGGCGATGAGTCGCTGGCGGCCCTGTGTCCCGGGGTGCTGGAGGAGGCGGGGCCGGATGGGGCGCTCCGGGTAGTGCTGGCGCGCTGGGCGGCTGCCGATCCCAAGCCACTGGTGCTGCTGCTCGACGAGATCGACTCACTGGTCGGCGACAGCCTGTTGTCGGTGCTGCGGCAGCTACGCGCCGGCTACCCGGAGCGCCCGCGTCGCTTCCCGCAGAGCGCGATCTTGTGCGGGGTGCGCGACGTGCGCGACTACCGCATTCAGTCGTCCGTGGAAAACGCCATCGTCGCCGGGGGCAGCGCGTTCAACATCCGCGCCGAGTCTCTGCGGCTCGGAGATTTTTCGCGCCAGGAGGTTGAGTCCCTGCTGGCGCAGCACACCGAGGAGACTGGCCAGGCCTTCACGGGCGAGGCGCGTACCGCGATTTGGGAGCTGACTCAAGGCCAGCCGTGGCTGGTCAACGCCTTGGCGTACGAAGCCTGCTTCAAAAACAAGGCCGGGCGGGACCGCGGCCGGCCCATTTCTGTCGCCGCCATCCAAGACGCGCACGAGCAATTGATCCTGCGCCGGGAGACGCATCTGGACCAACTCACCGACAAACTCCAAGAGGAGCGGGTGCGCCGGGTGATTGAGCCGCTGCTGAGCGGTACCACCGAGGCTGCCGCGATTGCCGACGACGATCTGCAGTACGTGCGCGATCTCGGTCTGGTCGGCCTTGGCAAGCCAGTGGCCATCGCCAACCCGATCTACCGCGAGGTGATCCCGCGCGCCCTGACTTGGACCACGCAGGAGATGGTGATTCACGACGATCCGGCTTGGTATATCGCGGACGACGGGGCGCTGGAGGTGGACAAGTTGCTGGCGGCGTTCCAAGAATTTTTCCGCGAGCACTCCGAGCACTGGGTGGAGCGCTTCCAGTACAAAGAGGCCGGTCCCCAGTTGCTGCTACAGGCGTTTTTGCAGCGCATCGTCAACAGCGGCGGGCGCATTGAGCGCGAGTACGGCTTGGGTCGGCGGCGCACGGATTTGCTGCTGGTGTGGCCGGTGGGCGGGGATACCGGCAGGACGCAGAAGGTGGTGATTGAGTGCAAGGTGCTGCATCGGGGGCTGGAGCGGACGCTGCGCGAAGGACTGGCGCAGACGCGGGCCTACATGGACTGCTGCGCGGCAGCGGAAGGGCACCTCGTGCTCTTCGATCGCACCAAGGGCAAGTCGTGGGACGACAAGGTGTATCGCCGCGAGGAAGCCGAAGGCGGCGCACCGGTCGCGGTGTGGGGAATGTGATGGGCATACAGGGGCCGCTGTTTTTGCGTAACGCTATCCATAGGAGCTTTCGATTTGCCGAGAACAACGTACGAAGGAAACGCCGCGAGCTGGCAGCCGGTGGGTTCGGACGAGTGCGCCGACCCGCTCCGCGCCTTGGCCCGGGCGGATATACCGGCGATCCTGCTGCCCCAAGTTTGCACGCCAGCCGATTGCCAGCGGCTGATGGAGCGCTTGGGCGAGCGCGGGTTGCTGCGCGCCCCGGGCGACGAGCGCACGCGCATCGACATTGGCACTAGCCTCGGCAACATGGGCGGCGACCAAGCGGCATTCTTGGCTCATGCGGAGGAGACGCACGCGCTTTTTGCTACCCTCTTCGCAGGCTTGCTCGATCCAGTGCAGCTACTCTATCGGCACTTGCAGGCGTTGGCACCCGACAAGGCGGTTAAGACAGCGCGCGAGCGCGACGGACGCTTGTATGGCCCAGCTATCTTTCGCATCCACTACGAGACCCACGCCTATAGTCCGCACATCGACCACGTGGTCCTGCGCGAAAAGCGATTCAACTATGAGGTGGTGCGCTTTACCCATCAATTTGCCGGTGTGCTGTGTGTGCAGAACGCGGCCGCGCAGGGAGCGGGCGTGCAAGCCGTGTTGCACCGTTGCTTGTGGAGCGAGGAGATACAGCCGCATATCGCCGAGGGCCGTTTTCACGAGTACGCGGCCGCGCACGGCGTGGACCACTGCGAGGTCGCGCTCGAGCCGGGCGATCTGTACTTCTTCAATACGCGCTGCATCCACGAGGTCCCAGCCGTGCAGGGGGACGATCCGCGAGTGGTGCTCGCCGTCTTTATTGGCTATGCCGACGACGACGAAGAAATCTACGTGTGGTCTTAACCCGTGTTGCCGTTTACGCGCATCGTCCGCTCCTTGCCGCCGACCGTCCCCTTTGTGCCGCCCGAGGCGCTGGAAAGGCAGCAGGGACAGCCGCTCGCCCTGCGGGTTGGGGCCAATGAGAGCAATTTCGGGATCTCGCCGCGGGCGCGGCAGGCCATGGTGGAGGCGGTGGAGCAAGTGCATTGGTACAACGACCCGGAGGGGTACGAGCTGCGCTCGGCGCTGGCGGTGCGGCACGAAGTGGCGCGGGAAGAGGTTGCCTTGGGCGCGGGCATTGACGAGTTGTTGGGGCTTTTGGTGCGTCTGTTTGCCGAGCCGGGCGACGCAGTGGTGACCTCGCTGGGGGCCTATCCCACGTTCAACTACCACGTCAAGGGGCACGGGGCGGTGTTGCACAAGGTGCCCTATCGCGCGGATCGGGAGGATTTGCCGGCCCTGTTGGCCAAGGCGCGGCAAGTGCGCCCCAAGCTGCTGTACGTGGCCAATCCCGACAATCCCATGGGCACCTATCAGCGGGCCGACGAGTTGCGGGATTTTAGCGCGGAGTTGCCGCCGGGCTGTGCGTTGCTGCTCGACGAGGCGTACAGCGACTTCGCGCCCGCAGACGCGCACCTGCCGCTAGAAGTGGAGCGGGCACAGGTGGTGCGGCTGCGGACGTTTTCCAAGGCGCACGGCATGGCCGGGGCTAGAATTGGCTACGCGCTGGCGCACCGCGACATGGTGGCCGCGCTCGACAAGGTCCGCAATCACTTTGGCGTCAACCGCATTGCCCAAGCCGGGGCGCTCGCTTCGCTGGGCGACGACGAGTTTGTACGGGAGGTGGTGCGGCAAGTGGAGGAAGGCCGGCGGGAATACGCGGCACTGGCGGCGGAATTGGAGCTGAAAACAGTGCTTCGGCGACTAATTTCGTGGCGCTCGACGTGGGCAGTGGCCAGCGAGCGCGGCGCCTGATGCAGGTGCTTTTGCAGCACGGAGTCTTCGTGCGGATGCCGGGCGTGGCTCCGCTCGACCGCTGCATCCGCCTGACCGTGGGGCCAGCAGCCGAGCGGCAAGCCTTTGCGCGGGTGTTGCGCGAGGTGTTGCCGCAATTAAATGAGGATGGATGCAGATGACCGCCACCGACCCAGCCCTCCTCCACCGCGACCCGCAATACGCCTACCCGGTTCTCGTCAAGGGCGAAGGGATTTACTTGTACGACGAAGCCGGTCGGCGCTATATCGACGGCACGGCCGGGGCCGGCAACGTCACCTTGGGCCACGGCCGCCATGCCATCGTCGAGGCCATGGCCGCCCAAGGACGGGAGTTGGCCTATTGCTTTTCGACGTTCTTTACCAATCAGCCGGCCCTTGAGTACGCCCGCTGCTTGGCCGAACTGGCCCCCGGGGATTTGAACCACGCGTACTTTGTCTCAGGCGGCTCCGAAGGCGTGGAGACGGCCATTAAACTGGCTCGCTTGTACCATTTGCAGCGGGGGCAAGCGCAAAAGCACCAGATCATTGGTCGTTGGCGCGGCTATCACGGCGCTACTTTGGGGGCCCTAGCAGCTACCGGGATGCCGGGGCTGCGGGGCCCCTTTGAGCCGTATCTGCCGGCTTTTCCGCACATTGCCTCGTGCTATCCCTATCGCTGCGCTTTCGTCGGTTGCCAAGATCGCTGCAATTTGACCTGCGCCCGCCAGTTAGAAGAGACCATCCGCGAGGTAGGAGCCGACAACATCGCCGCCTTTATCGCCGAACCGGTGGTCATGGCCGGGATCGCCGCCGGGGTTCCGCCGCCCGATTACTACCCCCTCATCCGCCAAATCTGCGACGAGCACGACGTCCTCTTTATCGCCGACGAGATCATCACCGGCTTTGGCCGCACCGGCAAACTCTTTGCCATTGAGCACTGGGATGTGGTGCCCGATATGGTCGTTTTCGGCAAAGGGGCCAGCAGTGGGTATGCGCCCTTGGGGGGTGTCTTGCTGAGCGAACAGATGCGGCGGGGTCTCACTCGCAGCGGCCAAGCCTTGCCGCACGTTTTTACCTATGTCAACAACCCAGTGGCTATGCGCGCTGGCTTGGCCGTACTGGAGTTGCTAAAAGAAGAAGGCATCGTGGAACACGCCGCTCAGGTCGGGGCCTATTTGCAGGAAAAGGCCGAGGGCTTGACGCGCCATCCTTGCGTTGGCCAAGTGCGCGGCAAGGGCCTGATGCTGGGCATTGAACTGGTACAGGATCGCCGCCGCCGCGCGCCTTTTCCTCCCGAGTGGGGCGCGGCGCGGCGCGTACCGCAACTCACCTTGGAACGGGGACTGGCTATTGCGGGCACGAGTGGGGGCGCCGACTGGGTCGGGGGCGATGATTTGCGCTTCTACCCGCCGCTGATCATTACGCGAGAACAGCTCGACGAATCCTTGGCTATCATCGACGAGTGTTTGGGATTGCTAAAAGGGGAACTGCGGCAAAGGGGCTGGGAGCCGACCTAGTTCAGCGTTCCGCAACGGAAACCAATGGGCCAGATTGCCCATCAGTGATCGCACGTATGGTGCTTATCTACTTGTCTCCATATATGATTGTCCCAATCCCGTATCGGCTCTCGGGGCAGTAATTCCGCGAGCGTGAGGCTGGCTAGGTCGCGGCCGTTCTCTAGTGCCTTGTCGATAACGTCGCGTCCGCCTTTGATCTTCTTTTTTCCATGCACGATGGCCGAACGGACTCCATAGAAGGACTTTACTGTGTTGGATATCCAGTCGCGTTTGTCGGGGCCTTGGCCGAGCAGTCGTTCTGCGCGGGCCGATAACTGGTGGGCCACTTTCTGTTTGATCGGACCGTACATGATCTCCAAGGCGATGGAGACATCGAGGATTCGATCCTCCGCACTAAAGGGGCCGCCGACCCGGGCAAAAGAGGCGGCGAGGCGGCGGATCGCAAGGTCGATAACATCGCGCTTGCTGCGATAGGTGCACCAGTGGTTCGCCAATGCAGCGAAAGCAGCCGCGTCATGCGGATAGAGTTGGCGTTCCTTGGGCCATGCGTCGGACAAGGAGGCGAAGGTGCTGCGAGAACCGAACGCGAAGTTGGGATCAAGCTCCTCTACCCACTTGGCGACGCGGACAAAGCTCACATGCGAGATCAGCGGACTCTTCGTAGCGATCGACAGCAAATCCACTAGGACTTTGTTGTCGTCTGGAAAGCGGTCTGCAAGGTCGATCTCGTAGTCGCCGGGGAAGCGGTACTTGACTTTCGGGGCAACAGATCGGCGGGACTTATTGGAAAAATCGCCATCGTCCGGCGGGGGAGCGACCCCTGGCCCCCACCTTAGACCACGCACGAGCGCGGTCGTGCTCGCGGAACGGTTCTGGCCAGTGCCGTTGAGCCACTTCTCGGGTTCGTCGGGCAGGCCGTAGGTCGCCTTGGCGTCCTCGTAGGGCACCAGATAGGCTTCGCTGCCAAGATCGAAGCGCCTGTCGAGTTTTAAGCCGTGCAAGAGCGTGACCTCGTATGCCGGGAGATCGGCATCTGCTCCGGCCGTCAGGTAGCGGTGCAGTAGGTGCGCTGCCTGCTCTGCGCTGTCCTTCATAGCGCGTTTGGCCAGATGGGATACGAGGGACTTCAACTCGACGTAGAACCAGTCGTGCGTAGACAGCATGAAGCCAACCCCTTCGCGCTTGCCCGAACCGATCAGTCCCGGTCGCAGCAAGGGATGCTCGCGCAGGATTGCTCTTGCTTCTACGGGGTCGGACTTGAGCCAGAGGTGAGATTCTGCGAAGAGTTTTGCGGCGGCGGGATCGTGCTTTGCGCGTAGGGCGAGATCTCGGTATTGCCGGTGGATGCTCGGCCAGTATTCGTCTAGCGGGCCGTAGTGTGGATTCTCTGGTGCAAAGGGGAAAGAGGGTCGCGCCTGCGCGGCAACATCTTCAAGCGCTGCGGCTAGCCGGCCGATCCAATCTGTTGCGTTAAAGGCTGTGCCATTAGCTTGCGTACCCTGTCGGGTAAAGACGTGCCCTTTGGAGTTGCCCCAAGTTGCAGAGGTGCTTCCATAATCATCAGGCATGATGCGTCCTTGCTGAATTGGGGGCCCGGCCAGTGGGACAGCCTACTCGCTTCTATTAGAAAAATAAGGCAAAAAGACCGGGTCAAGCGCACGAGCGGGGGCCGATACGGCCCCTAAAGGCCGGCCTTGTGCCAAGCGCGGGGATGCATTTTAGTAGCAAGTGATTCTGCGATTTTTCCAAGAGGATTGACTAGTGAAGATACTGGTAGCGGGCAGCAGCGGGTTGATCGGTACGGCGCTCTGTAGTCGGCTGGAGCGCGATGGACACGAGGTGGTGCGCTTGGTGCGGCGACAGCCGGCGCAAGGGGCGTTGCGCTGGGATCCAGAGACTGGCGAGCTGGCGCAAGAGGCCCTAGAGGGGATAGAGGCCGCAGTGCATTTAGGGGGCCGGAACATCGCCGCCGGGCGCTGGACTGCAAGCGTCAAGGCGCAGTTGCGCCAGAGCCGGGTGCAGACGACCCAGCTGCTCGCTACGCGCTTGGCGGAATTGGCCGCGCCGCCGAAGGCGCTCATCTGCGCATCGGCTGTCGGCATTTACGGCAATCGGCGCGGCGAAGAGCTAGACGAGGAAAGCGATACTGGCGCGGGGTTTTTGGCCGAGTTGGGCCGAGCGTGGGAAGGGGCGAGCGCGGTGGCATCTGAAGCCGGCATCCGGGTTGTTCACGCCCGCTTGGGCGTCGTAATCAGCCGCGAGGGCGGGGCCTTGGCCAAGATGCTGTTGCCCTTCCGCCTCGGGGTGGGTGGCAAGGTCGGCGATGGCCGGCAGTACGTTAGCTGGATTAGCTTGGAGGACGCGGTGGCGGCACTGATCTATGCCGTGGAAAACGACGCCTTGTGCGGGCCGGTGAACCTGACCGCGCCACAGCCGGTGACCAACGCCGAGTTGACGCGGACATTGGGGCGCGTGTTGCGGCGGCCGACGCTGTTGCCGCTGCCGGCCTTTGCCGCCAAGGTGCTCTTGGGCGAGTTGGCCGAGGAGGGGTTGCTGGCCAGCCAGCGGGTGCGGCCAACGCGGCTGTTAGAGGCTGGTTTTGAGTTCGCGTACCCCGAATTGGAGAGTGCGTTGCGCCGGGCGTTGGCGCAGTGAGCCTTATGGACACAACACATAAAATGGCAATATCGGTGCCGAATGCGGTTAGTCTTTTTGCCGGAGCGGGTGGTTGCTCATTAGGGTTCCAGAAGGCTGGATATCAAATCCTGTATGCCTTGGATAGCGATATAGCGGCGGTTGAAACCTAAAAAATACAAGGAGCAGATTTCCTATGAACATCATCGTCTTGGTCAGCGACACCTTTCGCTACGACTATCTGGGGTGCAACGGCAATAGGTGGATTGGCACGGCCGCGCTCGATCGCTTTGCCGAGCGGGCAGTGTGCTTCGACCGGCATTACTTGTCGAGCTTTCCGACCATCCCCAACCGCACCGACCTTTTTACCGGCCGCTACAGCTTTCCATTCCACGGCTGGAAACCCCTCGACACAGACATCCCGGTGCTGAGCACGATTTTCGGCGCGGCCGGCTACCAGAGTCAACTCATCTGCGACACGCCGCATCTAATGAAGGGCGTCCACCATTTCGACCGGGGGTTTGACGGGGCGTATTGGATTCGGGGGCAGGAAGGGGACAAGCCGCTGCTGAAGGGCAACCTGCGGCCGCGCATGGAGGTGGCCGGGGAGAAGACGCGCGTCGATCCGCATCTGGCGAACACGCGCTTTGGCAACTTGGCGACCCTGCATGCGTGGACCAACCGCGACTGGGCTTGGGAGGAGGACCGCTTTTGCGTGCGCACGGCGCAGACGGCGAGCCGCTGGCTGGAGGAAAATCGCGGCTGCGAGCCGTTCTTGTTGTGGGTGGATTTCTTTGATGCGCACGAGCCGTGGGACCCGCCGGAACATCTCGTGGGCCGCTACGACTCATCGGGATACGATGGCCCGCCGATGATTCACCCGAATTACGGCCCGGCGACCGCCTATACCCAAGAGGAACTGGCCAATCTCCAAGCCCACTACGCGGCCGAGATTTACTTGGTCAACAAGTGGGTCGGCTACGTGTTGGACAAAATTGAAGAGCTCGGGCTGTTCGACAACAGCGTGGTTACTTTTACGTCGGATCACGGCATGTTCGTGGGCGAGCACAACCGCACGGGCAAGTCCAACATCCACACCGAGGACGAGCGCGTCTGGCCCCTGTACGAAGAGATCAGCCACATCCCGCTGATGATTGCCGCTCCCGAGGTTGCGGGCGGACAGCGGGTGAGCGCATTGACACAGTCGGTGGATTTGCTGCCGACGCTGATGGCTTTAGCTGGCGTAGAAAAAAGTGATCTGAGGATGCACGGGCATTCGCTCGCGTCGCTGCTGACCGGACCGTCAGCGTGGCCGCGGCAGTACGCGTTCAGCTCAACCTTTATCCGCAATGGCGGGCCGACGGTGACTGACGAGCACTGGACTTACTTAGCGCATGGCGAACACGGCGGCACACCCGAGCTGTACGACATTGAGGCCGACCCTCAGCAGCAGCAAAATGTGATCGGCGAGCATCCGGCCGTGGCCCAGCGGATGCAGCAAGCCCTAGCGGACTTTCTCGACGCGGTGGAGACGCCCGAGGAAAATCGCGCGTTGCTGGGGCCGGTTGGCGGGCCGGATTACGCTATCCCGTGAAGAGGTCGAAGATGTGGCCGAGGCGCGAGCTGTCGGCTGCGTAGAATTCGGTGTAGCGGCACTGCTCGCAAGTTACGGTGGTCATCTTGCGGTTTTGCACGTCGAATATCTTGGACCAAAACCCGCCGGAGGCGCGGATTTCGCCGGTCTCGCAGGTGGTGTGATGGCATTTGGGGCATTCAAAGCGCAACGTAGGTGAGCTCATGGGGCCTCGTGGGTGTAGGTGGACGCTTGATTTTAAGCGGTGTGCAGGCGAGGGGCAAACGACCTCAACGCCTTGCGCGGTGAAGCGCGGGTCTGTTGAGTTTCCCCGCTATCAGGCGTTTTTCGCGGGCGAGACGCCCTCGTTCCCAGATGTTTTGAGCCGCTTGAGAGACTTAACGCTTCTAAGCGTTTCGCAGGGGGATAGATTGGATTTTTGCTGGGGGGAGGGAGAGGACGGGGGATTGGTCTGGCAGGTGTTTTTGCGTTGTCGCCCTGCTTTGGCGACGCGCCGTTAGGGGAGAACGGCGCGTCGCTCTACGCCGGCGAGTACCTCTTCGAGGGTCCACAATCGCTCGGCGTCAATGATGAGGGCTTCGACGATGAGGGGATGGGCCTTGATGGTATGCGAGTCGATAAACTCGAAACTGGGCTGATCGCGCCCGAGCATTCCCCGATCCTCGATCACGGTGATCTCGTCTGGGGCACCCGAGGCTTCTACGTGGCGGTACAGTGGCATTTTCGCTCCTTGTCAAAAGGTCTCGTTTAGCTTAGACGCCGGTGCCGGAGAATAGTTGCAGCGATGTTTATGGGGCGCGGGTAAATTTTCTTTAGTTCTGTAAAACAAATAGTTAGAGAATCGCGTACCCTTGCATCCACCGTGCGATGCAGTCGGCTGTCTCGGCGGGGCATTCGAGGTGGGGCGCGTGTCCGCAATGGGGGAAGACGTGTAGCTCGGCACGGGGAAGTGCGGCCGCGAAACGCTGGGCCGAGCGCACAGGTAGGACGCAGTCCTGCTGCCCCCACAAAACCAAGGCTGGGCAGGTGATGTCGCCAAAGCGCTGGTGGAACGTTGCTATGTCGGGGGGGACGAGGTTCCGCGCTGAGTAGTGGTAAGCATACGCGGCATTGGGCGTCTCAAATGCGGCGCGGGCGACCGTTGCGAGTTCCGGGGGAATTTTGCGACGGTCGTGGAAGCAGCGGCGGAAGGTGCGCCAAGTGGCCAAGCGCAACAGGCCGGATGCGCGGACCAAGGCGTGGAGCGGGGCGTAGGTTAGCAGCTTGCCCGGATAGCTGCCGAGGGTGCGCACGTGCATGGGGAGTTTGTGTGGGTAGCCGGCTGCGTCGATGAGCACGAGCCCGCGCATTTTGGCCGCGAGCGCGGGAAAGTCGAGGTACAGGCGCAGGGCCAAGCCCCCGCCGAGCGAGCTGCCCAAGAGGATTACGTCGTCTAAGCCCAGCGCGGCGATAAAGGTCGCCAAGTAGGCAACCTGCATGTCCGGCGAGTAGCGCTCGGGCGCCGGGCGGGCGGCAAAAGTCGGCTTGCTGCTGCGCCCGTGGCCGATCAAGTCGGGTGCGATGAGGCGGCGGCCGGGCAAGCGGGCGGCCAAGCGGAACCACGTGGCCTTGTTGTCAAAGATGCCGTGCAGCAGCACTAAGGGGGGGGGGTCTCCGCCGCCATTGTCGATATACGCCATTTCGACTTGGTCGGCGAGGGCGAGGCGGTATTCGGCAAATCCGGGGAAGAGGGGGAGCACAGACTGCATAGGGCAGATAAAGAAGCATATTTGTCTGGTAAAATCCAACTTGGGCCAAGTGCTGGAGCAGACCGTGCGGGTCGCCGACACCGCGATGACCGTGCTAGTGTTGGGCGAGACCGGCACGGGTAAGGGCTTACTCGCGCAGCTCATCCACGAAACAAGCACTCGACGCAAGCGGCCTTTCATCCACGTCAATTGCGGGGTACACGAGAAAGGGGCCTTTACCGGCGCAAGCACTCGCCAGCTTGGCCGCTTTGAACTGGCTGATGGCGGCACCCTCTTTTTGGACGAAATCGGCGATTTGCCGTTGGAGTCTCAGCGGGTGCTGCTGAACATCTTGGAGGACAATACCCTGATCCGCGTCGGTGGCCAGCAGCCTGTAAAAGTGGACGTGCGGGTCATTGCGGCTACCAACCGCGACCTGCGGCAGGCCATTGCGGAACGTACGTTCCGCGAAGACCTGTTCTACCGCTTGGATACCTTTACGCTACCGCTTCCGCCGCTGCGGCAGCGGCAAGAGGATATACCAGATCTGGCGGCGCATTTTGCAGAGCGGTATGCTCAGCACCTGCGGCGGCCGGCACCGACGATAGCCGACGGAGTGATCGCGCACAGGCGTATGCTTGGCCGGGGAATGTGCGCGAGTTAGAGCACCTGATCCATCGGGCGGTCTTGCTGTGCGAGGACGGGGTGATACGCACGGGCGATTTGCTGCTGCCGTCGGTTGCACAGCGGTCTGGGGATGCGATGCCACCAGTGCCACTAGCGGCCAGCGAAGGCTTGGACGAAAAGCAGCAGCTTGTGAAGGCGCTGCAAGCGACCAACTGGATGATCTATGGCGAGCGGGGCGCGGTGCGCTTGTTGGGGATGCATCCGGAGAAGCTGCGCTACCGCATGCGGAAATACGGGTTGCGCCGACCCAAGAAGTAGAACGCAAGACGTCCCGAGGCATTAAGAGCCGACCGCAGAGGTCGTAGGCGGTCAACACGGAAAGTCGTGGAAAGACACGAAAAGTCGTGGAAAAGACGGCTGGGGCCGCGCATCGTAGGACGCTCCGTTCCCATAGTCAATAAGACGGAGTTCGATATCCTGTATGACTGCATGGATCGTATGTCGAGGAGGGAGTAACCGAGGTCTGTATAGTGGCTAACGAAGTGCGAAGCCTCAGGCCATTGCTCGAAAGAGACGTAATCGGTTTGGGGCAACTGGGCCTGACTTTGCGCTTCCAGCAACTCGCTCCTTCCATCCAGAGACCGTTAGAAAGTTGGGGCTTGGCAAAGCGGTGCGCTTTACGAACAGATTGCTCGGGCGGTCAGCGAACTTTGCCGCGGCCAGCGATCTCCCAAATCGCCTCCAGCCGACCTGTGCGCAGCGCGTAGAGGCGGTCGTGGAGATTGACGGTGGTGCAGCCGTGGCCGGGGATAAATTCGAGCAGGTCGCCGGGGCGGAGGTCCGCGCAGGGACCGGCTATGGTCTTGAGGCGACCGTGCTCTTCGGACAGGGCATGGCATTCCAAGTCGGGGCGATCCTTGACGAGGGGGAAGCCGTGCTCGGGCGTCAGGCTCTTTAGGCCAGCGTCGGTGATAACCTGCTCGGGCGCGGGGCGACTGGTAACGGTGGTCAGTACGCTGAGGGCGTTTTTGAAGCCCAAGCCGAGCTTGGCGTACGCGGCGTCCATTAGCGCGTACGAGCCAGCTTGGACCTCGGTGATGCCGTCGAAGGAGGTGCTGATGTAGTAATCGCCCGTGCCCGAGGCACTGCAAATGGAGCAGTCGAGACCAGCGCGTTCCACAGTGGCGCGGGCATGGACGAGGCGTTGGAGGCAGGTGCGGGCACCGTCGTCGCGGGTAGCTTTGTCTTGGAGATCGATGACGTGGCCTTCATAGCCCATCAGGCCACAGAAGCGAAGGTGGGGTGCTTGGGAGGCCGTGCGGGCGAGCTCGACGACGGCAGCGGGCGCGACGCCGCAGCGATTGTGGCCGATGTTGACTTCTACGAGTACGCGCGGGCAGACTTTGTAGGCGTGGGCCGCCTCGTTGAGGTCGGCGAGGTTTTGCGGGTCATCAACCGCAATCATAATGTCGCAACGAGTGGCTAGTGCCATGAGGCGCTCGATCTTGCGGCGGCCGACGACTTCGTTGGCAATGAGGATGTCTTGGATGCCAGCGTCGGCCATGACCTCGGCCTCCCCGACCTTGGCGCAGGTGATTCCCTGCGCACCGGCTGCGAGCTGGAGGTGGGCGATGGCCGGGGTTTTGTGCGACTTGGTGTGCGGCCGGAGGTTTTTGCCCGCTGTGCGGAAGTGCTCGGCGAGCCGGGCGATGTTGTATTCGAGCGCGTCGAGATCGACCAAGAGGACGGGGGTGTCGATGGCGTCGCGGGTCATGCCGATGTGTTCGGTGGTCATAGTCGGGGCTTTGTGGGTTGGGTGGATATTGCTTGCGGATAAAGAAACCGGGCCGCCCGCTTCTTGTCCAGTGCTTGGGCCTCGCGTGGACGGGTGCGTGGCGAAATCGTTATGATCGTTGTTTGTATTTGGTCAGGGTAGCGGTGGAGACGGATATGCTCTCACCCCGCGATTTTTTGCTCATGTGCTAACTACACGACACCAATAACTTGTCGTTGATGGGCGATGAGTCCGGGATCGAGGGCAAGATGCCCTCGATCCGAGGGTAAGGCCCTACTGTCGTGTACTTAGCTCATGTGCTAGAACGCAAGCGGCAAATCGCCGTTTTCGTCGAAGGCCATGTCCTCGGCCTCGGCCGTGATTTCCAAATCCTCGCGCTGTTCGAGCTCGGGCCGATAGGTTTCTGAAATGAGGAGCTCGCCTAGCTCTAGGGTGTTGTGGATGCGCAGGACCTTGGCGTTTTCGGGTTCGACGAGGCCGACGGTCTCTAACGCCTTTTCGATGCAGATGCGGTCCGTATCGAAGTAGAGGGGAATGTGGGCACCCGAGGGGTGGTTGCCGGTCATGCAGTTGATGTAGGTGATCTCGCGGTCCATCTGCTCAATGGCGCGCTTGTGGGCGTATTCGGCCGTGCCAATGCCCGAGGCGTTGCCGTGGGTCTCCTCGGTCAGGCTGCGGACGAGGATGCGGGTTACTTTGGGGTACTCCTTGGCGGCGGCGTGGTTGTCGTGGAACTTGCGGCCGACGACGTTGGTGTCCATGCCGGCACCGGAAATGTTTTTGCCGATCGCATCGACGATGAGCAGATCGACTTCGTCAAAGGGCAGGCGCGGCATCCATTGCTTGGCGAGGACTAATAGCTCCTTTTCGCGCGCTACGAACTCGTCGGCCCCTACGCCGCGGATCAGCGCGGTTTGGTCGTATTGGTTTTCGACTAAGGCCAGCCCCATGAGCACGCCGCACTGGTCGATAACGGTTTGGCCGACCGAGCGGACGATGCGGTCAAAGCTGTAGTGGACAATGGCTTGGTGGTACAGGGCCGCGCCTTTGTGCTTGCCCAAGCCGATGAGCATCATCTTGTGCAGGCCGCTCTCGATTTCGCCGACAAAGTCGGTGTGCGGCTTGACGCGACCGACGACGGCTACGTGATCCGCCTCGAACGCGTATTTGTCAAAAAAGACCGGGACGCCGTCCTCGGTTGCGCCCACCTGTACGGTTTCCATGGACGACTTAATGGGTGCGCCGGTGTACGCCTCGGTGACGCCGTAGCCTTCGATAATGGCCTGTTGCGCCTCGGCCATGCCGCCGCCGTGGCTGCCCATGGCCGGGACGAGGAAGGGCTGGAGGCCGAGGGCCTTGAATTCGGCCACGAGGCTTTTGATCACCAGCGCGATATTGGCAATGCCGCGGCTGCCGACCGAGATGGCGATGGTCTGGCCGGGCGCGACTTTGGGGCCTAAGTTGAGGCGCTGGACCTCGGCGCGCACGGTAGCGGGAATGTCGGCGACCGTGGGTGCCGAGAAATGCTGGCGGACGCGGAACATGCGGGGTAGGGACATGGTGGACCTCCTAAATGGCTTGTTGGAATAGAGCTTCGAGATCGCGCTGGCTGGTCTTGCGCGGGTTGACGGCGATGTTGCCGCTCTGCATGGCGGTGTGTGCCATGGTGGGGATGCGGGCTGTATCAACGCCGACATCGCCGAGCTTGGGCGGGATGCCTAAGTCGGCGTTGAGGTGTCGCACCGCGGCGATGGCCGCCTGCGCGGCTTGGCGTTGGTCTAACTCGGAGATGTGTGCGCCGAGTGCCTCGGCGATGGCGGCAAATTTGCCGGGGCAGGCCAGCCAATTGAATTCCATGACATAGGGCAGCAAGATGGCGTTGAGCAGCCCGTGATGCACGTGGTAGTGAGCTCCAACCGGATGGGACATGGCGTGGACGTTGCCGAGGCGCGTTTGCGAAAAGGCGACGCCGGCCAGCATACTGGCGATGAGCATGTTTTCGGTGGCGGCTAGCGCATGGTCGTTGGCGCAGGCGAGGCGCAGATTGTCGCCGATAAGGCGGATGGCGTGCAGGGCGATGCCTTCGGTGAGAGGCGTGGCTGCTAGATTGATATAGGATTCGAGTGCGTGGGTCAGGGCGTCCATGCCGGTAGCCGCGCCCACCGGGGCGGGCAAGGCGACCGACAGGTCGGGGTCGAGGACGCCGACTTGGGGTGCGATCTTCCAGCTAATAACCGGGTCTTTGTTGCCGCTGGCCGGATTGTCCAGCACGGCGAAGGGCGTGACTTCGCTGGCGGTGCCGTAGGTCGTGGGGACGCAGGCGAGGTAGGGCAGGTCGTTTGCGACTTTTCCGCTGCCTAGATACTGGGTGATGCGTCCGTCGTTGGACGCGAGGACGCCGATCATCTTGGCCACGTCCATAGGCGAGCCACCGCCGAGGCCGATGATGGCCGTGCAGCGTTCTCGTTGGTAGGTCTGGGTGCCTTCCTCAACGGATTCTGCGGTCGGCTCACTCGATCCGTCCTTGAGATAGATAGCATGGGGAATGTCGCCGAGGGCGGCGACGACTGCTGCCACCGTGCCGATTTCTCCTAAGACCCGATCGGAGACGATCAGCACCTTGTCGGTAGGCGAGAAGCAATCCGCCAAGCAGGCGATAGACCCGGGGCCGTGGACGATGTGGGTGGGGTAGCGGAAGTCGAAGTGGGTTTGGAAGGGCATGGACAATCCTCTGTGTGCAGGAGGGAAAGTAGCTAGCGCTCGTCGTTGATGTCAAGATAACCGGAGGGGGCTGGGTCGGTAGTCCGACGCCTTGTAGCTAAACAGCACGTTTTTCACAAACTCGAATCATCTCTGCCCGGAGAGCAACGCGTCATGAGCGAAGAAAATACCACGAAATTTAGGCTGGACGAAAAGAACCTACTGCGTCTGAGCAAGTCCGAGGTGCAACGCCTCGATTCCATGCGCGACGAGGAGATCGAAAAGGCCGCGTTGTCCGATCCCGACAATCCGCCTTTGACGGATGAGGAACTTGAAGCATTCGAGCGCGTTCCTGACACGAAGGCGATCCGCAAAGCCTTGCGTTTAACTCAGCACGAATTCGCCACCACGTTTCAGCTCTCTTTGGCGACGGTACGAGACTGGGAACAGGGGCGCTACCAGCCGGATCAGGCGGCCCGTACGCTCCTGCGCGTAATTGCCCGTGATTCCAAAGCGGTCAAGCGCGCCTTGGAGATGTCTTAAGCTGAGAGTGCATAAGGTTAGGATAACCCACCGACCAAACTCTGAACCGATGTTTCAAGTTCACGGGTTATCTGTTCTACCGTTTCTCTTTTCTGAGTTCTGTAGGTATCATAACGTTCCCGAAGATTTTTCGGCTCACCGACGCGGACTGCTGCCACCCGCGGTCCGCGCATTTCTGATCGGCCAAAGACTTCTCTTTCAAGACGGAGAATTACATCGAGAAACCGCTCTGGCGATGGTTCTTCGGCAACATACCCATCAGAAATTGCTATAAAATTAATCAACCGCTCCAGATCGGGATAGAATTGTTGAAATTTCTGGAGCTGCTCTCCATGTATTTTCTGCTCGTACTCCGTCATCTGCTCAATGTCCCTATAGATTTCGGCATCGACTATGTTTTTCAACACACGTGTCCTCGTGAGTATGTCGGCTTCAGTGTGGATACCCATAATCCCTTCGGCATGGGACAGGATCGCATCTTTCAACCTTTCGATATGTACATCAAGAGACACAGTTTCGTCTATCTTATACTGATATTCCGATGCGAGCGTCCTGAATATCGCGACGCCGATGCGGCGCAACCGATCGTAGCGTTCTACCGGCGTCTGTTCGCCAGGAGGGAGGATATACCGTTCTAACCTCGTGAGAGCAGCATCAATAGAATTCCACATGTCTCGCGGATAATGATATTTGATGCCGACGGGCACAGCATAGAGCGATTTGCTGACTTTCGCTTTTGCCATATCGTCCAAAGCCCAAAAGCACATCTGTACAATGCCTCTCTCAAAACGCATGACGGTGTCATTTTGGCGCGAAATTTCCCCTTCGCCAAAAATTACAACCGGCCAGTCGCCCTGAAACAAAAGCTCCCGCGTCGTGCGGAAGGCATCTCTATCTACAGTGCCGCGCACAACCGAGTACACACCGACCCGCTGCATCAGATAGCATTGGATAGCCCCGAGTCTGCCCTTGTCGAAGGTTTCCCGCGCTGCCATATAGTAGTACGGTTGAGATAATCGCTTTGACAAGAGAAACATAACTATAGGATCTTCGTGCGCCGGATGGTTGGGGACTAAGACCGTAGAATGTCCATGTATCGCCTCCAATCGAGCAATGGACTCTGCATCAACATCCAGTGTCAACCCTTTCAAATACAAGCGATTCGCAAGCGGTATTAGGGCTCGTATCGTTTGAATCGTTGTCGTACTCGGTTTAGGTGGTTTGAAATCTAACATCGCGTCCGATCTTTGCGTCGTACGGTATGTTGGTACTACTGGTGCCCAGGGGGTATCGGGCAATTCGGTCCAGCCCACGCTATTAGCCGAATACCACACATCGCGGCGATTGCCACTTTCTGCCGCATGGTCATAATCTAGGACCGAGGGCGTCTCGCCCTCGAAAAACGCTCCATCCGAGGGCCGCTTGACCGCTACTCAACGCGGTCCGCCGGGGGTTTGTCGCGCCTAAAGGCGCGGTGAAGCAGATCGCTTCTAAGGCAATTGCAACATTCCACCGGAGATTCACGAGTTCGCCGCGCAACCGCTTTTTGTCGGCATTGACGTGCAAACAGCAGGTCCGCCCGCGGCCCTACACCAGCATGCGCTGGTCGCTGAGATCCTTGCTGCCCACGGTCTTGCTGATGGTGCCACCGCGGAATTCTTTGATCTCTAGGTTGTAGAACGCGTTGACGATCATGTACTGGGTCGGCATGTCCTCCCAGCGCGCCGGGTGAAACTCGACTGTCCCGTCACCCCTCCACAACCCGATCAGGCGGCTGTTGCTGCCCTCCGACGGGGTAAGGCAGGCGTAGGCCGCGTCTGCTTCGCCCCAGTGGCCAGTGCGGGGGATGTACTTGTAATGGAGCTGCCCGGTCAGTACGCCGTCGGTGCGCGGTGCTGCCGGCGCTGGATAGTCGGCGGGTGCTACTTCGCGCATGTTGGTCAGCTTCATGTCGAGGAAGCGAAACCCCTGCCAGTGCGCTGTGACGTGGGTCTCGCCCCGGCACACTGCCGGGTCCGGCATCTCGCAGTAGATCTTCGAGAACCCGAGCTGTTCCCGACCAGTGAGAATCGGCTCGGTCATGTTCTCCCACAGGACAGTCAGCAACGGTCCCATTGCGCGGTCGCGCTTGCCGGTGTAGGTCACCGGAAAGGCCACGCCCATCATGGTGTAGCCGCGTCCGGCCAACCACTCGATCTCCTTCAGGTGGGTCTGGGACACCGTCACCACTGGCTCGCCGTGCAGCGCGAACCCCTGCGGCAGCAGCGCCTCGAGCTGTTCGGCGTTGGTCAGGAAGCTGACCGAGTAGCTGGTGCCCTTGGGAGTATCGACGCAGGCATACCTTTTGCCGTCGGGGCCGCGGCGCGGGCCCGTCATCGGTCCAAAGTGAGTGGGCATGAGGTACATCGCGCCTAGCGGAAACTTGTACGCCACTGATGCTCTCCTCTCTTGTTGACAAACCACTGGGGGATAAACAAATTAAGGGTATAAGGAATATAAAGGGCCTTTTAGGGGATCAGGTCAAGCGGCGTAGTTTTCGTCGAGATTTATAGGAGGAAAAATGAAAAGATGTAATTATTGGTTTTTAGCGATCGGCACCTTGCTGATTTTAGTACTCACTGCCTGTGATTTATATGTTGCTTCGGAGGTATTATCGTCCTCAACAATTGACAGAACTATCCATGTAATCGGGAGCGGTTCAGTTACTGGTGAACCAGATATTGCAACGCTTGATGTAGGTGTGTCTGTTGAGGAAGAGACAGTCGCAGAGGCACGTGCAGAAGCTGCGAGTGCGATGACAGCGTTAATAGGTTCCCTGCAAGCGAACAACGTTGCTGAAAAAGACATTAAAACCGAGAATTTCAGTATCCATCCCCAGTACGACTATGCAGAAAGCGGACGCCTACTCCGTGGTTACAGAGTAAACAACACTGTTAGGGCAAAGGTCCGAGAATTGGCAACCCTCAGCGATGTCATAGATGATGCCGCCGCCGCGGGAGGGAATAGCATTGTTATTAACTCTATTCAATTTATGATTGATGATACTACACCATTACAAACCGAGGCACGTAGTTTGGCGGTAAAGGATGCTGAAGCGAAAGCACAAACCTTAGCGGAAGCAAGTGGTGTAACGCTAGGAGAACCTATTACCATCACTGAAAATACTCATTTCGGAGGTTCGCCAATCCCGTATGCGACTGCAGAAGCCGCCTTCGATGATGCCGCGCGTACTTCCACTCCCATTGTCTCAGGTGAACTCACTGTCACCGTGAATGTCACTGTGGTGTATGAGATTGAGTGAGGTTAGTTAGAGCTGCAACTCTCGTTGATGCTCGCGAATATGGCCTCATGGCGTCGGCAGAGAACCTATTGTCCCGTTGGGATCGATAGGGGATGGCCGGCTGGTTATGGTCTCCGACATCCAATAACACCCGCCGAGAGCCACTGACCCGCGCCCACCAGTGCTTCACCCACGCCTTGTCCTCTGCCTCTGGGGGGCGTTGCGCCCCCGCACTAGGCCATCCACGACCGCTGAGCTCACCGGGCACAACCACTGCGTTCCGCTTTCGCCGCCGATACCGCGTTTAGGCAAAGAGGCGGGCGATCTCGTCCACCGGGAAAGTGGGCAACGGCGCTAGATGGCCATCGCGGCGTAGCTGAAGTCCGAAGGAAGGGGGACGGACCGTGCCGATGCGGGCTGCAGCTATGTTGGCGTCGTGCAGGGCCGCGAGTATGGCGTCAGCGGAATCGGCCGCGCAGCCGATCAGCAGCGCACCCGAAGAAATCACGCCGAGGGGATCGAGCCCAAAGGCCGCGCACAGACGCGCTGTGGCCGGATCGATGGGCAGCGCGTGGTAGTCGATTTCTGCGCCCATCGCAGACGCAGCGGTCAATTCCCACAGGCCCGTGGCGACCCCGCCTTCGGTCGGATCGTGCATGGCGGTGACTTGTCCGGCTTGTCCGGCGACTTGGGCGTCATGCACGACGCTGATGCCAGGGGTGTGGAGGTAGTCGGCACAGGCGTCCAAAAAGGCAGGTGTACAGCCGCGAGTGCGCAGTTGTGCGCGTTTTTCGCGGGCGATGATGGCGGTGGCTTCAATGCCCAAGCCCTTGGTCAGGAGCAGGGCGTGCCCGGGCCGCAAGCCCGAGGAACGCACCAAGCGGTCGCGCGTGGTTTCCCCGAGCATCTGGCCGATGACTAGGGGGCGGTCGAGCCCATAGGTCACCTCGGTGTGGCCGCCGCAGACGGCGATGCCCAAGTCCTCGGCGGCTTGGTGGATGGAGCGGAAAATGGATTTTGTAAGCTCGGGCGTGGCGCGTTCTTCGGGGAGGAGGATGGTGCTGAGGAAGAAGCGGGGTGTCGCTCCCATGGCGGCAATGTCGTTGGCATTGACGTGGACCGCGTACCAGCCAATCTCGTCGCTGGCGAAAGTGATGGGGTCGGTCTTGGCCACTAGCAAGCGGTCGCCGCAGTCAATGACCGCGGCGTCCTCGCCTAGGGCCGGCGGCACGAGCAGGCGCTCGTGGCGGTGGGTATAGGCATTGAGCAGACGGGCTAGTTCAGCGGGAGGGAGCTTGCCGGCAGGGTAGGTCTTCACGGGGCGTAGAAGGCGACGATGGCTTGGACGAGAGCGGGGATACTGCTTTCGCTGGGCTGCACGTGAACGGCAAACCCGAGCTGGCGCACGGCCGCGGCCGTGGTCGGGCCAATGCAGGCGATGTGAGTGCGGGCCAATACGGCCTCCGCGCGTTTTGGCCCTAGAACTTGATGAAAATTGTGGACGCTGGAGGGGCTGGCAAAGACGATGAGGTCGAGTTCGTTCGCGGCCAGCACGGCCGGGAGATCGACTTGGTCCGGCAGGCGATTTACGTACGTCGTTAGGTGGTGAACTTGGGCACCGCGTGCCGCGAGCGCAGCGGCGAGTTCGCTGCGCCCAATGGAAGAAGCTGGCAAGAGGATCTGCTGGTCGGTCACATCGAATGCGGCAAAGGCGCTCGCTAGCGCAGCCTGCGATTGGCGCGGGGGCACGAGATCGGCGACTAAGCCCTGTTGGCGCAGGGCCGCGGCCGTAGCCAAGCCGACAGCCGCTATGCGCGTGTGGGCAAAGGCCCGGGCGTCGAGGCCGCGCTGGTAGAGCCGGTTGCAGAAAAAAGCCACGCTGTTGGGGCTGGTGAAGACGACCCAAGCAATGTTCCCGAGCCGGTCTTGGGCCGCATCCACAGCCGTCCAGTCGTCGGGTGGGCCGATGTGCAGGAGGGGCAGCGTCGCTACGGCCGCCCCTTCGGCTTCGAGGCGTTGCTGGAGGGGGCCGGCCTGTTCGCGGCTGCGGGTGACGAGCAGGCGGCGGCCAAAGAGCGGTTTGCTCTCAAACCAGTTGAGTTCTTGGCGCAGCGCGACGACTGGGCCGATTGCGATGAGGGCTGGCGAGCGGATTTGCTGGGCAATGGCGCGGGCTGGCAGGTGTTGGAGCTCGGCGACGACCGTGCGCTGGTCGGGCCAGGTCCCCCATTCAATAGCTGCGGCCGGCGTTGAGGCCGGCCGACCCCGAGCGACGAGATGCTGACATATACTGGCGATCTTGCGGACGGCCATGAAGATGACGAGGGTGCCGTCAAAGGCCGCTAGCTGGTCCCAGTTGATGGCCGAGTCGGGCTTAGCTGGATCCTCGTTGCCGGTGACCAGCAGCGCGGCCGAGGCCATGCCGCGGTGAGTTAGGGGGATGCCGGCGTAAGCTAAGACGCCAGAGGCTGCGGAGACGCCCGAGACGATTTCAAAGGGGATGCCGGCCCGGCGCAGGTGCAGGGCCTCTTCGCCGCCGCGGCCGAAGATGAAGGGATCGCCGCCTTTGAGGCGGACGACGATATGGCCTTGGCGGGCGCGAGCGACGAGGAGCGCATGGATCGCGTCTTGGGAGGGGTTTTTGCGGCCGCCGCGTTTGCCGACTGCGATTTGCTCGCACGTGTTGGGCACTAGGTCGAGCAAGCGGTTGTCGAGAAGGTCGTCGTACAGGACGACGTCGGCCTCGCGCAAGTAGCGCAGGCCCTTGAGGGTTAGCAGGCCGGGGTCGCCAGGGCCGGCCCCGACGATGTACACGGTGCCCGGGGTGGCGTATTCAGCGGACATCAGGGCACCTGCAAGAGGTCGTCGGCACCTTGGGCGCGTAGGGCGTCTGCAAGAGATGCGCCTAGGGACTCGGCACAGGCGCGGGGAGCGCGCAGTTCGGTGCGCAGCAACTGGGTGCCTTCGGGATGGCCCACCAAGCCGTCGAGCGCGAGGAGGTCGCCCTCGATGCGGCCCCAAGTGCCGACGGGCGCGTGGCACCCGGCGCGTAGAGTGTGCAGTAGGTGGCGCTCGGCTTGTACCGCAGCTAAAGTTGGGGCGTGGTTGAGAGCTGCGACAGTGGGACGCGCCGGGTGATCGGTGCGCATTTGCAGCCCTAAAGCGCCTTGGCCGGGCGCGGGCAGGACCTGATGCAGGGGCAGGTAGCAGCCGACGCGCTCCTGCCAGCCGAGGCGGTTGAGTCCGGCAACGGCCAAGACGACGGCCTCGCACTCGCCGCGCCCGGCCTTGTCGATGCGGGTGTCTAGGTTGCCGCGGATATCTAGGATGTTCAGGTCGGGCCGCAGGGCCTTGAGTTGGGCGCGGCGGCGCAGGCTGCCCGTGCCCACCCGTGCGCCATCCGGCAAGTCGGCCAGCGAAAATATGCCGGGGCCGACGAGGGCGTCGCGCACATCTTCGCGCTCGGGCGTGGCGACGAGGGCGAGGTCGGGGTGCATCTGGGTCGGCAGGTCTTTGAGGCTGTGAACCGCTAGGTCAATGTGCTCGGCTAGTAGAGCGGATTCGAGGGCTTTGGTAAAAACGCCCGTGCCTCCCAAGCTACGCAGCGAATCCGTCGTCGCGTCGCCGGTGGTGCGGATAATTGAAATCTCAATGTCCAGCCCGTCGTGCAACGCCAGCAAGCGGTTGCGGACCTCGTGGGCTTGGACGCGGGCGAGTTGGCTGCCGCGGCTGCCGATGACGAGTTTCACGAGGTGTGGCCGTAGGGTGTATATAGAGCAAGGGAAGATTCCCCCAGTGGAAATCTTCCCTTGCCGCGAGTGCCCGTAGGTTGGTAGGGTTTACACGTCGTAGTAGAGTGCGAACTCATAGGGATGGGGCCGCAAGCGGATGGCATCGACCTCCTCGGTGCGCTTGTAGTTGATCCACGCGTCGATCAGGTCGTCGGAGAACACATCCCCCTGCAACAGAAAGTCCCGATCCTGATTCAAGTGATCCAACGAATCCTCCAACGACCCGGCTGTCTGCGGCACCCCGGCTCGCTCCTCGGCCGACAGATCATACAGATTCTTGTCCAGCGGTGCCCCCGGATCCCGCTGCTGCTCAATCCCGTCCAGCCCCGCCATCAGCATCGCCGACAGCGCCAAGTACAGATTGCACGACGGATCCGGACAGCGAAACTCCACCCGCTTGCTCTTGGGACTGGGCGAATACATTGGAATGCGCACGGCCGCACTGCGGTTGCGCTGGGAATACGCCAAGTTCACCGGCGCTTCGTAGCCGGGCACCAGCCGCTTGTAGGAGTTGGTCGTCGGGTTGGTGAACGCCAGCAGCGCCGGCGCGTGGTGCAACAGCCCGCCGATGTAGTGCAGTGCCATCGGGCTGAGGCCGGCGTAGCCGTTGCCGGCAAACAGGGGCTGGTCGCCCTGCCACAGGCTCTGGTGAGTGTGCATGCCCGTGCCGTTGTCCTCAAACAGCGGCTTGGGCATGAACGTGGCCGTCTTGCCGTGCTGCCGCGCCACGTTCTTGACGATGTACTTGTACAGCATCATCCGGTCGGCGCACACCAGCAGCGGACAAAAGCGGATGTCGATTTCGCCTTGGCCGGCCGTGCCCACCTCGTGGTGGTGAATCTCCACGTCAATGCCGCAGGCAATCATGGTCTGCACCATCTGGGTGCGGAGGTCTTGCAGGGAGTCGGTCGGCGGCACGGGAAAGTAGCCGCCCTTGTAGTCGGGCTTGTAGCCTAAGTTGGGGCCTTCGGCTGAACCGCTGTTCCAGCGGCCTTCGGCCGAGTCGATCGCGTAGAAGCCCTGATGGGCTTGCTGATCGAAGCGGATGTTGTCGAAGACGAAAAACTCGGCTTCGGGGCCGAAGTAGGCCGTGTCGGCCAGCTGGGTGTGTAGCAGGTAGGCTTGGGCGCGCTGGGCAACGCCGCGCGGATCGCGGGCATAGGGCTGGCGGGTGATGGGGTCTTCAATGGAGCAGACCAAAGACAGGGTGGGCACTTGGGTGAACGGGTCCATCACGGCCGTGGTTGGATCGGGTATCACCAGCATGTCGGATTCGTTGATTTCCTGCCAGCCGCGAATGGAGGAGCCGTCGAAGCCGAGGCCGTCGTCGAACAGGTCGGGGGTGAGGTCGGCGGCGGGCATGGTGAAGTGCTGCCAGATGCCGGGCAGATCGACGAACTTGAAATCGACCATCTGGGCTTTGTGCTGGCGGCCTAAGGCCAGCGCGGACTCAATCGCGCTGGGCCCAGAGGACTTGGCTTTGGTTTTGGCTTTCGGTTTGGCTTTGGCTTTGGCCATGAGAAGTCCTTTCTCGCGTCGAATAATGCTTTAAGGTGGTTAAACAAAACAAAGATTCAATAGTACGATCCTGTAAATTGGCTGTCAAGCAAGTTGGTAAGCGAACCTTGACAAGCAATCGGCGGCTTTTATTATTTCTCAAAGTCAGTATTTATCTAAAGTTTATGCCGCTGGAGATGCTTTCCGGCCATGGCCACTATCCCGCTATCCAAACGCGAAATCCAAGTTCTTCTTGCCTTGGTTAAAGTCCACGTTGCCCTCGGCGTCCCGGTTGGCTCGCAGACGTTGAACCAGCGCGAGAACTTGGGCGTTAGCTCGGCTACCATACGCAATACCTTGGCCTCTCTAGAGGAAAAGGGCTACGTCTGCCAGCCCCATGTCTCGGCAGGCCGCATTCCCTCTGAAAAGGGCTACCGATTCTACGTGCAGCGCTGCATGGCAACGGCAGACGATGGTTCGGACTCGGTCGGGGTCGTCCTGCGGCAGCAGATGGAGGCCGCACAACAAGAGGGCGATTACGAGGAGATCCTGCATCAACTGGCGCGGACCATCGGCGATCTGTCGAATCAACTCGGGTTGGTTTTGGCGCCGCGCTTCAAGCAGGGCATCTTTCACAAGCTGGAGCTTTGGCGCTTGGGGGAGCGTCGCCTGTTGCTCGTCATCACGATCCGCGGGGGCCTGACAAAGAGCTTGATGGTCGAAGTAAATTGTGCGGTGTCGCAGCGCGACCTAGAGGCACTGAGCCGGCTTTTTAACGAGCGCTTGCACGGGTTGGCGATGGCTGAAATCCAAGACGCGGTCGAGGAGCGAATGGCCGAGTTGGGGCCGGTTTCGCGGCCGGTTGTGGAGGCCGTCGTGCGGCAGATCGAAGACTTGGCCACTACGCGCGGTGCCGATCTCCACGTCTCGGGGACCCGCAATCTCTGCCTAAAGCCCGAATTTGACGATCCGAGCCAAGTGGCTAGTTTGGTCGATTTGGTGGAGAAAAAGGACATCCTCGCCCAGCTTATGAGCGAGCGGCGCGGCGTGGTTATCACCATTGGTTCCGAGCACCGGCAGCGGGCGATGGGGCGGTGCAGCATGGTGACGGCTAGCTACGAGGTCACCGGAGCCAAAGGCGTGATCGGCGTGATCGGCGTGATCGGCCCGACGCGCATGCCCTACAGGTCCTTGGTGAACTTGGTCAATTGCGCGGCCTCCCGAGCGGCGAGTCTAGTCTGCTAACGAGTTCACAAGTTAAGAGTAAGGAGCGTCGATGAGCGAGCGCGAAACTCAGGACCGCGTCGCAGTAGAAGAAGCGAGCGCGGAGGATGTCGTCGAACCGCAGGCGGAAGCGGTGGCGGAACCCCAAGAAGCAGCAGCAGCGGCGGAATCACAGGAAGCAGCAGCAGAGCCTGAGGCCGATGGGCGGGCCGAACTCGAGGCTGCTCGCGCCGAGGCGGCGGCAAATTACGACCGCTATGTGCGGGCGGTCGCCGAGTTGGATAACTACCGCAAGCGCACGGTGCGGATGCGCACGGAAGCCCGGGATGAGACCGTGCGCGATGTCTTGTTGCAAGTCGCGCCGATCTTGGACAACTTGCGCCGCGCCCTCCATCAGGAGACCCAAGAAGTCGATTTACTCAAGCAAGGCGTCGAGTTGATTTGCGGCCAATTCAACGACGTCCTCAAAGGCTATGGGCTAGCCGAGATCGAGGCGGTGGGACAGCCTTTTGACCCCAAAGTCCACGAGGCCCTAGCCGAAGTCCCGGACGGCGAGCACTCCCCGGGCACGGTCATTGAGGAGATGGAGAAGGGCTACAAACTCAACGACAAGGTGGTCCGTTACGCGCGCGTCGTCGTCAGCAAGGCCAGCGCGGAGAGTTGAGGAACCGAATGTCCAAAAGGGACTACTACGAGGTACTGGGCGTCGAGCGAGACGCCAGCGAAAACGCGATCAAAGGGGCCTACCGCAAGAAGGCCCTGAAGTACCATCCCGATCGCAATCCCGGAGACGCAGCGGCCGAAGAGCAATTCAAGGAGGCTTCCGAAGCATACGAGGTGCTTTCGGATCCAGAGAAGAAGGCCGCGTACGATCGCTATGGCCACGCCGGCATTGAGAGCGATTTCAGCAGCGGTGGCTTTCAGTGGTCGGATTTTACGCACGCTGGCGATTTTCAAGACATTTTCGGCGATATTTTTGAGAGTTTCTTCGGCGGGGGTCGGCGGTCGCGGGGATCGGTGAAGCCAAAAGGTCGCGACTTGAAAATCAAGGTGGCCTTGACCTTAGAAGAGATCGCCACAGGCGTAGAAAAGAACATCGCCCTGACGCGCTTGCAGCGCTGCAAAAGCTGCGAGGGGACCGGCGCGGCCGGTGGAGCAGGCCGCAGGGCCTGCGGCACTTGCGGCGGGCGGGGTCAAGTGCACCAGAGGGGGCACACCCTCTTTGGGCCGTCGATGACCGTGGTGACGTGTCCGACCTGCGAAGGGGAGGGCCACATTGTGTCCAATCCCTGTCCAGAGTGCCGGGGCGAGGGCCGCGAGCGCGGCCAAACGACCCTGACGGTGCGGATCCCCGCCGGCGTCCAGGAAGGCAACTACATTCCATTGCGCGGCCAAGGCGAAGTCGGGCCGCGCGGGGGGCCAGCCGGGGATTGCTTGGTCTTTATAGAGGAAAAAGAGCACGCCTATTTCACCCGCGACGGCAACCACGTGATCTACCAATTGCCCTTGGGCTTTGGCCAAGCCGCACTAGGCACAGAGGTAGAAGTCCCGACCTTGTCCGGCAAGGCCATGTTGAAGATCCCCGCTGGCACCCAATCCGGGCGCATCTTCCGCATGGGCGGCCGGGGCATCCCAGACGTCAACGGCCGCGGCGTCGGCGACCAGCTAGTCGAGGTCGTCTTGTGGACTCCCGAGGGCCTCAGCCGACGAGAGCGCGAACTTTTTGCCGAGCTAGCCCAGCTCGAACAAGCGCGCGTCGCCAAAGAGGGCGAGAGCTTCTTCGCCAAAGTGCGCAAGGCCTTCCGGTCCTAAAAGCAGGTGCGCTTGTCCGTTCCCCGAACCGGCCCCTTAGCCCAAGTGCGCCATGCCATCGCCATTGCCAGCGCCAAGGGCGGCGTGGGCAAATCAACGGTAAGTATCAACTTGGCCGTGAGTCTGGCGGCCCAAGGGGCTCGCGTCGGCCTCCTCGACGCCGACATCTACGGCCCGAGCATTCCCTTGATGATGGGTATCAGGCAGCAGCCCGCAACCGGGCTGGAGGGCACTATGCGCCCGGTGTACAAGGCCGGGGTCGCCCTGATGTCGATTGGTTTTATCGCCGGCGAGGACGCGCCCGTGGTCTGGCGCGGGCCGCTCTTGGCCCGGGCCTTGCAGCAGTTTTTGAACCAAGTTGAGTGGGGTCCGCTCGACTATTTGTTGATCGATCTGCCGCCTGGCACCGGAGATGTGCCGCTTACCTTGAGCCAAGCCGTAGCCCTGTCCGGTGCCTTGATCGTGACCACTCCGCAGAGCGTGGCGCTAGAGGATGTGGAGCGGGGCATTGCCATGTTTGCCAAGGTTGAGGTGGATATCCTCGGGATCGTCGAAAACATGAGCTACTACACGTGCAGCCAATGCGGCCAACGCCACGAGATATTCGGGTGCGGCGGGGGGCGCGAGGCCGCGGAGCGGTTGGGGTTGCCCTTTTTGGGGGCGCTGCCCCTCTCGGCTGCAATCCGCCAGAGCGGAGATGAGGGGCGAGCCGCGCCCGACTCCCTTTTTGCCTCAATCGGCGAGGGTTTAGTCGCCGAGCTGGGCCGCTTGGAGGCCAGTGAATAAACGGGCTTGGCACTGCTTGCGGCTAGAGGTGCCGGCGGCTTGCGCCGAAGAGGTGAGCGCGTGGGCGTACGCGCTGGGTAGCTGCGGCCTGCAGGCCGAGGAAGCGGGAGAGCGAACTCGGTTGAGCGCGTACTTTGCGGCCGAGCCGGTGTGCGATTTGGCTGGGGTGCGGCGCGAGCTGACGCATAGGCTCGCCGCGCTCGGCTTGGCCTCGCCGATAGGCACCGAATGCGTGGAGGAACGGGATTGGGAGACCGAGTGGCGGCGGTTCTTTGCGCCGGTGTGGGCCACCGAGCGGATCGTCGTCCATCCTTCGTGGATTCCGGTCGAGATAGTCGAGGGCCAAATTGCCGTGCGCATAGATCCCAAAATGGCCTTTGGCACGGGCGCGCACGAATCAACCCAGCTCTGTTTGCAGGCTCTGGAGAGTTATCTGCGCCCCGGGGCGCGCTGTCTGGACTTGGGGACGGGCAGCGGCATTCTCAGCATTGCGGCCGCGCTGCTGGGGGCCGGGTCGGTGCTCGCCTTAGACATTGACGAGCAGGCCGTGGCCAATGCGCGGGAAAACTTGGCCCACAACCGCATCGGCTCGCAGCAGGTTGAGGTGCGGCTGGGAGGGGTGGAGGCAGTCGCGGAAAGGTCCTTTGACTTGGTCTTGGCCAACATCCAAAGCCATGCGCTGCGGCCCCTTTTGGCCCCTTTGCGCGGTTTGTTGGCGGCGGATGGGCGGGTCGCGTTTTCGGGTTTGCTGGCGCGGGAAGAAGCGGCTTTTTGCCACTGGATCACAGAAGCTACATTGGAGGTCGATACCATTTTGGCAAAAGAGGCGTGGATCTGCGTGGTAGCGCGAAACTGTGGAGGCCAACTTGACTAGCATCCTAGTCCTACACGGACCCAATCTCAACTTGCTGGGAACGCGCGAGCCCGAGGTATATGGTCGGGAGACCTTGGCCGCGATCGACGCGTTGATTGCCGATCGCGCACAGCGGCTTGAAGTACAGGTGCGCTGCTGCCAATCCAATTGCGAGGGCGCACTAATCGACGCCTTGCACCAAGCCCAAGAGCAGGGCCTGCTGTTCAATCCGGGTGCTTTCACCCACTATAGCTTGGCCCTGCGCGACGCCGTGGCGGCCAAGGGGTTGCCGACCGTTGAGGTGCATCTGTCCAATGTCCACGCTCGGGAGGCGTTTCGCCAGCACTCGGTTATCGCGCCCGTCTGCCTCGGGCAAATCGCTGGGTTTGGCAGTTTTAGCTATGTGCTCGGGCTAGAGGCTTTGGTGCAACACTTGCGGGGTGCGGAAGGTGCTCAGAACGAATAGACGTAGGATACGCCGATGCGCGGCTCGCCGTCGCGGAAACTGAGTTCGGGAAAGACGCGGCGGGTGCTTTTGCGCGGGATCAGGGCCACTCCGAGGCTGCCGACCGCGAGAACGGCTGTGGACCAGCCGTAGAGGCGGGCGCGATCGGCTTTGTCGTCGAGCTTTTGGGCGCGAGCTAGCTGGCCGTGTTCGCGGTTGAGGGCCGCTTCGGCTTCGTTGTCGGAAGCTCGGTCGAATTGCAGCCAAGAGAGCAGGCTAAAGGCGAGGGCGCCCCCGAGAAAGCTGATGTAGGGAAACTCGGTCACCGAGATCGTTTGGGCACCCCCGCCCAGCGATTCGAGGGTGACGATTTTGTCGATTTCGGTCTTGTCGAAAGTGAAGATCTTGTCGTTGACGCGCATGATGACCAGCTCTTGATCCCTTTCGACTAGATTGCCTTCCACCAAGCTGCCATCGGCTAGATAGAGTCGGGTGTCTGCCCCGGCGATAGGTTCCGGTTCCGTCTCGGCGAGGGCCAAGACGGGTTGCAAAACGAGGCACAAGCAGGCAACTAACGCCGTGTAGCGCTTCATGTTAAGGCTCCTCTCTTTTCGCAAATATACGAGGTCGATACCCCATGTCAATAGATGAGACGTCTGCTGGTGTGAGCCGTTCCCGCGAACTCGCCGGCATGACGATCGCCCAGATACGCGTACAAGTGGCGGAATGGAAAAGCGGCGATCCAGGCTGGGCCTTGCTCGAAAAGGATGGCCGCGTCGGCGTCCGGCGCTTGGTGGTTGAGCGGCGTCGGCGCGATGCGCGGGAGCAGGCCGAGTGCCAGCGGCGCGAGCGGCTCCTGCACTTTGAACGGTCCCTCTGGGCCCAAGGAGTGCGCCGAGTGGCCGGCGTCGATGAGGCTGGGCGCGGTTGCTTGGCCGGGCCTGTGGTGGCCGCCGCGGTCGTTTTGTCGCCGGACTGTGCCATCGATGGGATCGACGATTCCAAGAAGCTGTCGCGGGCCCAGCGCGAAGCCCTGTACGAGGAGATTGCGGCCAAGGCCCTAGCCGTGGGGATAGGGCAGGTCGAGGCCGCCGAGATCGACAGGTTGAACATCCTGCAGGCCTCGCTCAAGGCCATGCGCTGGGCGTTGGAGAATTTGCGCCCCCCGCCCGACCGAGTGCTGATCGACGGGCACCTGTCGGCGCACAGCCCCTATCCCGAGCAAGCCGTCATTGACGGAGACGCCCGCTCCCTGTCGATTGCCGCTGCCTCAATCGTGGCCAAAGTATACCGCGACCGCCTGATGTGCGAATGCGACATCCGCTATCCCGAATACGGGTTTGCCGCGCACAAGGGCTACGGCAGTGCCGCGCACTTAGCCGCGCTTGACGCCCATGGCCCGTGCCCGCTGCACCGCCGCAGTTTTGGCCCGGTGGCCGCGCGGATCGCCGAGCCGCGCTCGGAGCTTTTTCTTTCTTTTGCAGAGGGCATATACGACTGCGCCAACCTCGCCGAGTTAGAGCGGTTGGGACAGTTAGTCAAAGAGGCCGCGGACGATTTAACGGCCGATGAGCTAGTGGCCTTGAGAGGGGTCTATCGGGAGCAGCGCGACAGGCTGGGGGACATCGGGCGGCGAGGTGAAGCGGAGGCCGCCGCCTATCTAAAAGAACGGGGCTATCGGATCCGGGCGCACCGCTATCGCGCTGCTGGAGGCGAGATCGACTTGGTGGCCGAAGAGAGGGAAGAGTTAGTCTTTGTCGAAGTAAAGTCCAGCCAGCGTGCGTCCCGCCCCGAACAAAGAGTGAATCGCGCCAAGCGGCAGCGTCTGACGCGGGCCGCCCAACACTATATCCAATATCGCGCCGCGGCCGATACGGCCTGCCGCTTCGACGTGATCGCCGTGTGGCTGCGCGCAGACGGTGCGGCGATTGAGCATTGGCCAGACGCGTTCCAGCTCCTCGACTAAGCGGCCAACTCGCTATAGACGATCTGGCCGCCGACGATGGTGGCCACGGCCTTGCCTTTCAGGCGGTAACCAGCAAAGGGGGTGTTCCGCGATTTGGAGCGGAAGCGCTCGGGGACTACCTCCCATTCGCGCGTTAGGTTGAGCAGGGTTAGATCCCCAGGCATCCCCGGGGCGAGCGCGCCCCCGGGCAGGCGCAAGATGCGCGCTGGGTGGCAGGTCCAGCGTGCGATGGTCTCGTGCAGGGGCAAAACGCGGTCCACCAAATAGGTCAAGGTGAGGCCGACAGCTGTCTCTAGGCCGACAATGCCCATGGGAGCTTGGGTTAGGGATTGGGCTTTTTCCGCGGCCGTATGCGGCGCGTGGTCGGTGGCAATGACCTCTATGGTGCCATCGGCTAGCCCGGCGAGCATGGCCTCGACATCGGCGGTCTCTCGCAGCGGCGGGCTCATCTTGGCAGCCGCGCCTTGGCGCTCAACCTCGCGGTCGGTGAGTACGAAGTGGTGGGGCAGCACTTCGCAGGTCACGGGTAGGCCGTCGGCCTTGGCGCGCCGGACCAATTGCGCGGTGCCGGCCGTGCTGATATGGGCGATGTGCAAAGGGCCGCCGGTCTGGCGGACAAGTTCTATATCGCGGGCGACCATCTCCTCCTCGCCTGCTGCTGGCATCCCCTTGACGCCGAGGCGCGCGGCCACTTCTCCTGCGTGCATACAGCCGCCAGCCGTAAGCGACTTGACCTCTGTGTGCGGGAAGATGGGCTGGTCGAGGTCGCGGGCAATTTCGAGGGCGCGGCGCATCAAACCCTCGTCTTCGACTGGGTCGCCGTCGTCGGAAAAGGCTACTGCGCCTAATTCCGCCAATTCCGCGAGGGGGGCGAGTGCGCCGCGTCCTTGGCGACCTGTGGTCACGCAGGCGATTGGATAGTAGCGCACCGCGGCGGTCTGCGCTCGCTCCAGCACTAGTTGCAAATGGTCGCTACTGTCTGGGGGAGGGTTGGTGTTGGGCATGGCGGCCACCGCGCAGATGCCGCCGGCTGCCGCCGCTGTAGTGCCGCTCTGAATGGTCTCCTTGTGTTCGTAGCCCGGTTCGCGGAGATGAGTGTGGATGTCGATAAAACCCGGGGCAACGACCAAGCCGGTGGCCATCAGGACAGGCACGTCGGGAGGTGCCCAGAGGTCGGGGGCCGACTGGACTATTTTACCTTGGCGGATGAGGATATCCCCTATGGCATCGGTGCCATTGGCCGGGTCGATGAGGCGGCCTTGGCGGACGAGCAAGTCGGCAGAAAATTTAGACATGAGAGAGGGCGATGAGTGGAGCGAGCCAGTCGATGGTTTCGCGCAGGGTCAACGGGTCGCCGGCTAGGGCTAGGTCTCGTTTTCTCAGGAGGCGAGCCAACTGCACGGGTGGCGGGGGCGCGAGCCCGCTGCTAGCGTCGAATTCGGGATGGGCGAGCACGGCGCGAGCCGGCCCTTGTAGCTCGCTGCGTCCTTGGCACAAGACCACTACATGGGTGGCTAGGCGGCCGACTAGCTCCATGTCGTGGCTGATTAGCACGAGGGTGCGGCCTTGGTTGCTTAGCTCGGCGAAGAGCCGGCACAAGCTGGCCGTAGTCTGAGGATCGAGGCCGGCGGTCGGCTCGTCGAGCACTAAGACCTCTGGGTCCATGGCGAGGACGCCGGCGAGTGCGACGCGACGCCTTTCGCCCCCGCTCAACGAGAGGGGCTGGCGCGGCCCGAATTCTCTTAGCGGCATGTCCACCATGGCGAGTGCGCACGCCACGAGGCCGTCGACGCGCTCGGGAGCAAAGCCGAGGTTGCGCGGTCCAAAGGCCACATCCTCGGCCACGGTTTCGGCGAAGAGTTGGAGTTCGGGAAACTGGAAGGCCAAGCCGACGCGCTGGCGCACATGCACCGGGGGCTGGAAGCTGATGTCGCAGCCGTTGAGGAGTACGCGCCCGCACGAGGGTTTGAGCAGGGCATTGAAGTGCTGGGCGAGGGTGGTCTTACCCGAGCCGTTGGTGCCCACGAGGGCCAAGACCGAGCCGGTGGGAATGTCCATGGTAATGTCGCAGATGCCGCAACGCCGGGTGGGCAGATGTTCGTCGTAGAAGTGCGTCAGCCCTTCAGCCGCTAGTTTGCTCGGGGTTGGGGGCAGCGGAGCGGGCGGAGTCCAAGACGCTAGGGGCGTCTGGGGTTTTAGTGCGGCCAGCGCGTCGGATAAAGCGTCTAGCTCCAAGTAGGTCTCGGTCAGGGACAAGTGAGCGGCAAGGGCGCTTGCAAAGGGGAGATCGAGGCCGAGGGCGCGGAGCTTGGGCGGGTCGGCAAAGAGGGCCGCTGGGGGGCTGTCCGCATGGAGCCGACCCGCGTGGAGGGCGATGACGCGGTCGGCGCGAGCGGCTTCTTCCGGGGACTGGGTGATGAGTATCGTCGCGATGCCGTATGTGGTGCGCAGCCGCTGGAGTAACTCGACCACTTGCTGTTTTTCGCCGGGGTCGAGCAGGGCTGTCGATTCGTCTAAGACGAGATAGCGCGGTCGCATGGCCACCACTGCGGCAATGGCCACGCGCTGCTTCTCGCCGCCGGAGAGCTTGTGCGGCGGGTAGCGGCGATAGGCCCCGAGATTGAAAGCGGCGAGCGTTTCTGCGACTCGCTGGCGAATTTCAGCGCTGGCTAGGGCTAGGTTTTCCAAGCCAAAGGCCAATTCGTCGGCGACCGTGGTGCCGACGAGCTGATCGTCCGGGTTTTGCAAAACCATGCCGACGCGCTGGCGGATGGAGCGAAGCTGAGCCGGGTTGCTGGTGTCCATGCCATCGACGAGGACCCGGCCCGCTTGGGGCTGTTGCAGTCCGTTTAAGCAGCGAGCGAGGGTGGTCTTGCCCGAGCCGTTGGCACCGATGAGGGCAATGTTTTCCCCAGGGCTGATGTGGAGGTTGATGGAGCGCAAGGCGGCTAGGCCCCGGCGATAGCTAAGGCTGAGTTTTTCGACGCGGATCATAGCGCGGCAGCATACGGCAAAAGAATTTTGGCGTCAAGGCGGACAAGTTGACAGCTAGAGGGCGAGGTTGTTTATTCAGTTTCAAGGGGTTACGAAAATCAGGAGCGTTGTCAATTGGGGCGCTCGCAACGCGGATATGGCTTTATGAACAAGATACTGTGCAGGTGGGTTTGGGTGCTCGCCGTTGGGTTCGTGGGGTGCAGCGACTCAAACGAGGAGCTCCAGATCGTCGGCCCCAACCTGCCCGAGGGGCCGGGCCGCGTCTATCCCATTTTAGCCGTTAGTTTCCCGTCCAACGACGGCGTTGAGGTGAGCGCACTTTTTGGCACGGCGCAGAACGGCGAATCGCTGCCAGTAGTAATCCTCCTGCACGATCTGGGAGGGAGCAAGGCCGACTGGTTGAACAACACCAACACGTACGTGGCCTTGCTCGAGCGCGGCTACGCCGTCTTGGCCATCGACATGCGCGGGCACGGCCAAACCCCGCTGCCCGGTGACCGGCAGGTCTTGGAATTAGTAGATCTGGAACTGAGCTTTCGCGATGTTCACGCCGCGCTGGTCTGGCTGCCGAGCCAGTCCAAGGTCGATGTCAGCCGCATCGCGGTAGTGGGTACTGGCTCGGGGGGGAATGTGGCCTACGTGAGCTCGGGCATTTTTTCCGAACAAATAAAAACCAGTGTGTCTCTCTCGCCCGGGCTGTGGGGGGCCTCTTCGATGGAGCCGTTGGTCACCGGGGCCGGCCTCGAATCCTTTGCCCCGCGGTCCATGCTCTTTATGGCGGGCGATCAGGACCAAATTGAGAGCGGGGACGTCATTCTCAGCTATGCTGATTTCGCTCGCAATCTAGAGGCGCAGACGGCCGCGCCAAAGCGGCTGCGCATTTTTTCAGATTCGGCCGACCACGGCTTTGAATTGCTCGACAATGTCGCCGAGGCGCAGGATCTGTTCTTCCTCTGGTTGGAGGAAAACCTCTAGCTAGCACTCCATCTGCGGTCGCATGGACTCGCCTCCGGCCATTGCCGTCGTCATTCCCGCCTGCGACGAAGAACAAGCCATCGGCAAGGTGCTGCAAGACATCCCGAGCATCGCACAGCAGGTCATCGTCGTCGATAATGGCTCGGGTGACCGCACCGCCGAGGTGGCCCGTCGCTTGGGGGCCTGCGTCGTTGGCGAGCCGCGCCGCGGCTACGGCCAAGCCTGTCTGACGGGCATGGCCCATCTCGATTGCCCGGATATCGTCGTCTTCCTCGACGGCGATTACAGCGATTACCCCGAGGACATGCCAGCTTTAGTAAGCCCGCTCGTTGCCGGCCGCGCCGATATGGTCATTGGCTCGCGGGTCTTGGGCCAGCGAGAAAAGGGGGCCCTCTTGCCCCAGGCCCGTTTTGGCAATTGGTTGGCCACCTGCTTAATTCGCCTGTTGTTCGGCGTCACTTTTACGGATTTGGGGCCTTTCCGCGCATTGCGCTACGACGCGCTCATACGGCTGGACATGCAGGATTGCAACTTCGGCTGGACCGCAGAGATGCAGGTCAAAGCCGCTCGGCTGGGCCTGCGCACGGCCGAAGTGCCCGTGCGCTACCGCCGCCGCATCGGCACCTCCAAAATCACCGGTACGCTCAGCGGTACGCTGCGGGCCGGATACAAAATTCTCTGGACCATTTTCCGCTATGCGCGGTGGCGTCCTACGCGGTCTGGGGGATAGGTTGACACCGCTCAATGCAACTGGTGGACTACGACTTTGACCTACCCGAGGCCCTGATCGCCCAACGCCCGTCGCCCGAGCGCGACCAGTCGCGTCTTTTAGTCTTGAACCGGGCGGATGGCTCGTTGCAACACCTGCACTTTGGGGCCATCGTCGATCAGCTCGCATCCAGCGACGCCCTAGTATTGAATCAAACACAGGTCGTGCCGGCTCGGCTCAGGGGCCGTAAATCTGCTACCGGCGGTCGGGTTGAACTGCTGCTGCTCAGGCCGCTAACTGGGGGCGAGTGGCTGGCTATGGGGCGGCCCGGGCGAGGCCTAAAACCCAAGACGCGGTTGGAGTTTGGCAACGGAGCGGTGGAAGCGCACATCGTCGGGCAAGTTGCGCCGGGTCGGTTCCGCGTACGCTTTGCCGTTGAGGACGTGCTGGCGCGACTCGAAGAGATCGGGGAAATACCCCTGCCGCCCTATATTCGGCGTCCGCCCGAGGCCGCGGACCGGGAGCGCTATCAGACTATCTATGCGGCGCGTCCGGGAGCCGTTGCCGCACCCACGGCCGGCCTGCACTTTACCCCCCAGTTAATCGCGGCAATCGCGGCTAAGGGCGTGGCGGTCCTGAAGGTGCTCTTGCACGTGGGGCCGGGCACGTTTGAGCCGGTGCGCTGTGCCGATCCGCGCCAGCATGTGCTCGAACCCGAATACTGCGAAATCGACGAGTCGGTGGCGGCCACACTCGGGCGTTGCCGTGCGGCCGGTGGGCGCATCGTCGCCGTCGGTACTACCGTGGTGCGGACCTTGGAGTCGAGCGTCGATGCCGAGGGCCATGTGCAGGCCGGCGGGGGATTTGCGGATGCGTTTATTTATCCGCCCTACGCATTCAAAGCGGTCGATAGGTTGGTGACGAACTTTCACTTGCCGCGCTCGAGCCTGTTGTTGCTGGTGGCGGCCTTCGTCGGTCGGAAACGGCTTTTGGCCGCCTACGGCGAGGCCGTAGAGCGCGGCTATCGCTTTTATAGCTATGGCGATGCCATGATGATTGTGTGACGTCTGTGGAACGCATAACCGCCATCGTCCCGGCCAGCGGCCGGGGGCAGCGCATGGGAGGAGATCGGCCCAAGCAGTACCTCCCTTTGGGAGGTCGGCCCGTACTCTGGCACGTACTCGCGCGCTTCGAAGCTAGCCCGCTGGTGACCGATATCGTCTTGGTCGTGCGGCGCGAGGACATGGACTATTGTCGCCGCCAATTGAGCGCGAGCAGAGGCTTTGCCAAAGTCGCCGCCCTCGTGCCCGGGGGTGCTGAGCGCAGCGCATCCGTGTATCGGGGCCTGCGGGAGACCCGCGCCGATATGGTCTTGGTCCACGACGCCGTGCGGCCGTTTGTTTCCGAGGGGCTGCTGGAGCGGGTGGTAGCCGCCACCCGCGAGCACCGAGCGGCGCTGCCCGCCTTGCCGGTGGTGGAGACGATCAAGGAAGTGGCGGCTAGTCGGGTCGTGGATACGCCATGCCGCGAAAGGCTGTGGCAAGCGCAGACTCCGCAGGGCTTTGACCGCGAGCTGCTCCTGAGGGCCTACCACGCGGCCGGAACCGACGCGGTGGCCCCTGACGACGCTGCGCTGGTTGAGCGGCTGGGCCACCCAGTCTGCGTCGTGCCCGGCGAGGCCGACAACCGCAAGATCACCACGCCCGAGGATCTGGCTTGGGCCGAGTGGCGAGTGCGCGCAAGGGAGGAGATGCCTGCTATGGGCTTGCGCATAGGACAGGGCTACGACGTGCATCGCTTGGAGGAAGGGCGGCCCCTAATTTTGGGCGGGGTCGTCGTGCCCTTTGCGCGGGGGTTGGCGGGGCACTCGGACGCGGATGTGCTGACCCATGCCATAATCGACGCGCTCTTGGGTGCCTTGGCGGCCGGAGATATCGGCCAACTCTTTCCCGACTCGGACGCGCAGTACAAGGATATATCGAGCTTGGTGTTGCTCGAGCGGGTTGGCACCCTGATAGCGGAACGAGGGGCGCGGGTCCTGCACATCGACGCGGTCGTCGCGGCCCAGCGGCCCAAGCTCGCGCCGCACCTAGCAGCGATGCGCCAAACGCTAGCTGCGACCTTGGGCCTAGCGGTGGGGCAGGTTTCGCTCAAGGCTACGACGACCGAGCACTTGGGGTTCGTGGGGCGCGAGGAGGGTATGGCGGCCCAAGCCGTGGCCCTTGTGGCACTCTAAAGCATGGCGGCCTATTTGGACTCCCTGCTCGCGGCCCTGTCGGGCGTCGATCCGCTGTGGGCGTATGGCATCTTGTTGCTCAGTGCCTTTTTGGAAAATGTCGTGCCGCCCATCCCGGGCGATACGGTGGTGGTGTTTAGTGCCTATCTGGTGGGGCGCGGCTTCTTGGATATATGGCCGGTTTTTCTTGCTACTTGTGCCGGAGGCATGGCAGGCTTTTTAGTCATGTACTACCTAGGTTATAGCCGAGGGCGCACCTTTTTCTCAGGACGTCGGGGCGCGGCCAAGCTGGCCCAAGCCGAGCGGTGGCTCAGTCGCTACGGCGTTGCGCTCATTTTAGGCAACCGATTTTTGAGCGGCATTCGGTCGGTCATCGCCATCGGTGCTGGTCTAGGTCGCATGCCTTGGCCAACCGTCGCGCTGTGCGGCGCGATTGGCATGGCGGTTTGGAACGGATTGCTGCTCTACGCCGGAATTTTGGTAGGCGAAAACTGGGAGCAGGTCACCGAACTGCTCGCGCAATACAATAGATTATTGGTGGGGATACTGTGCTTGGTGGGGGTGGTGCTGCTGTGGTGCTGGTGGCGCAAGCGGCGGGTGGACCAGCCTTGACAAGCGCGGATAGAGGGCTTACGTTAATCCATTTCTATATAATCTGAGAAAAGACGATGAACGACATTACCTACGCCCCTAAAGCGGGCGAAATTAAGCGGCAGTGGTTCGTGGTCGATGCCACGGACAAAGTCTTGGGGCGGCTGGCTTCGGAAATCGCCCAAGTGCTGCGCGGCAAGGGCAAGCCCGAATACGCCCCCCATGCCGACGTGGGCGACCACGTCATCGTGATTCACGCCGACAAGGTAAAAGTCACGGGCGACAAGGCCGAAAAGAAGGTCTATTATCGCCACACCGGCTATCCAGGTGGCTTGCGGGTCACTCCCTATCGCCGCATGGCCGAGCGGCATCCCGAGCGGATCATCCGCAAGGCGGTGCGGGGTATGCTGCCGCACACCAAGTTGGGCCGGATGCAGCTCAAGAAGCTCCGCGTCTATGTCGGCGGCGAGCACCGGCACCAAGCGCAAAACCCCCAGCCTCTCGAACTCTAAGCCAAAGGCAACGCGCCCATGCCCTTAGAAAGCTACGAAGCGACCGGCCGCAGGAAGACCTCGGTAGCCCGAGTGCGCCTGCAGCTCGGCAATGGCTCTATTTACGTAAACGGTCGCGCGGTCGGCGAATACCTGCGCCGGGATTCCCTGGAGATGATCCTCGTGCAGCCTCTGGAGTTGACCGAGACGCGACACACCTTCGACATCCACATTTCCACCCGCGGCGGTGGCCTGCGCGGCCAAGCCGGTGCCGCCTGCTTGGGCATTGCCCGCGCCTTGGTGCAGTACGATCCGCAGAAGCGGGAAGTGTTAAAGAAAAGCGGCTTTCTGACGCGCGATGCCCGCGAGAAAGAGCGCAAAAAGTACGGCTTGGCCGGCGCACGCAAGCGCTTCCAATTCTCCAAGCGCTAGTCCCATCTCAATACACACGCTTCCCAATGCACGGCAGAGAGTGTCCCGTAGGCGTTCGGCGCCTGCGGGGCTTCTGTGTGTAGATGAGGGGGGCGGAGGCCCAACTAACATTTAGGAGCGATCATGGCCGACTTCACCATCCGCGATTTGCTGGAAGCCGGGACCCACTTCGGGCACCAGACCCGGCGTTGGAACCCCAAAATGCGGCCCTACATCTTCACCGAGCGCAACGGCATCCACATCATTGACCTGCAAAAGACGGTCGGCAAGGTCGAAGCCGCTTGCGAGGCCGTGCGCCAGACGGTGCGCGCCGGGCGCGCCGTGTTCTTCGTCGGCACGAAGAAGCAGGCCGCTGATCTCGTGCGGCAGGAAGCCGAGCGCTGCGGCATGTTTCACGTCACCGAGCGCTGGCTCGGCGGGATGTTGACCAACTGGCAAACCATTCGCCAGAGCATCCGGCACCTAGAGCATCTCGACCGCATCTCGACCGACGGGACCTACGAGAACTTAAAGAAAAAAGAGGTCCTGCTGCTCGAAAAAGCGCGCGCCCGGCTCCAGCGGACCTTGGCCGGTATCCGCAACATGGGCGGCCTGCCCGGCTTGGTCTTTATCATAGACATCAAGAAGGAGCACATCGCAGTGCGCGAGGCGGCCAAGCTGGGCATTCCCTCGGTGGCCATCGTCGATACCAACTGCGATCCCGACTTGGTGACCTATCCGATCCCCGGCAACGACGATGCCATCCGCTCAATCGGCCTCGTCACGCGCCTGATCGCCGACGCGGTGATTGAGGGCAAGGCCGAGGCCGAGGCCGAGAAAGCGGCCCGCGCCGACAAGCAAGCAGCCGAAGAGACCCCGGCGGATGTAGCCGAAGCTACCGCATAGCTAAACCAACTACTTTTGAAAGTAAGCGACGATGACTCAGATTACCGCACAAAGCGTCCGAATGCTCCGGCAGAAGACGGGCTTGGGCATGATGGATTGCAAGAAGGCCCTGCAAGAGACCGGCGGCGACAGCGAAAAGGCCATTGAGTACTTGCGCAAGCAGGGCCTGTCCGCCGTGGAGAAGCGGGCCGGCCGCGACGCCAGCGAGGGGCTGATCCAAGCGTATATTCACCAAGGCAGCCGCCTCGGCGTACTGCTAGAGGTCAACTGCGAAACCGACTTCGTCGCCCGCACCGACGACTTCCAAGCCTTTGTCAAGGACGTGGCCATGCACATTGCCGCCTCCCAGCCGTTGGCCGTCTCTCGGGAGGGCATTCCCGCCGCTGTCGTGGAAAGGGAGCGGGCCATCTACCTCGAACAGGCCAAAAACGAGGGCAAGCCCGAGCACATTGCCGAGAAAATCGTCGCGGGCCGCCTGGAGAAATTCTATCAGGAAAATTGCCTGATGGAACAGGTCTTCGTCAAAAATCCCGACCAGACCATTGGCGAATTAGTCTCCGAGATAACCGCCAAAATCGGCGAGAAAATTACCGTGCGCCGCTTTGAGCGGTTCGTGCTCGGAGAAGACGCCTGAAAGCACATTGAGGCTGCCATGTTGGAAGAGGTCCTTGAAACAGTAAAAGAGGGCATGGAGAAGGCCGTTGAGTCCCTGCGCCGCGACTTAGCCTCTATCCGCACGGGGCGGGCCTCGGCCGCCATGCTCGACAACGTGCGGGTGGATTACTACGGCCAACAGACGCCGCTCAACCAGGTGGCGACGATCAGCGTCCCCGAGCCGCGCTTGTTGGCGATCAAGCCTTGGGAGGCCACTCTGATTTCCGCGATTGAAAGGGCCATCCTCGCCGACAAGAGCTTGGGCCTTAACCCGGCCAACGACGGCACCATCATCCGGCTGCCCATTCCCGAGTTGACCGAGGAGCGGCGGGTGGAAATCACCAAAGTCGCCCGGCACCGAGCCGAGGAGGGGCGGGTCGCAGTGCGACATGCGCGGCGCGACGGAATAGACCTGCTCCAGCAAGCCCAAAAGGACGGGGACATCTCTGAAGACGAGTCTCGCAGTGCGCAGAAAAGGGTGCAGGAGTTGACCGCTGAATACGTAGCCGCCATTGACGGGATCATCGAGAACAAGGAAAAGGAGATCATGGAGGTCTAGACGGCCTCTGCTCTCCGGTTGTGCAGAAGCATAGCCCCGTTTTGTCGCTCTACTACATCCTGTGGTCCATGCGCCCCCGGCAGTGGATCAAGAACGTCTTCGTCTTTCCCGCCCTCGTATTTTCCGAATACCTCTTTGAGATTCCCTACCTAGTGCGCAGCTTAGGGGCGGCCCTTTGCTTCGTCCTGTTGAGCGGGGCTGTCTATTTGTTCAACGACATCTTCGACCGCCAGTACGACCGCCTGCATCCCAAAAAGTGCCGCCGGCCGATTGCCGCCGGCCACCTCTCTGTCGCGTTGGCTTGGGGGGCGGCGTTGGTCGCGTTGGCCCTTGCGTTGGCCTGCGCGTTTTGGCTGCACCCTCATTTGGGGTGGGTGGCTTCACTCTACGCGGCACTCAACGCGGCGTACTCGCTCCGGCTCAAGCGCGTGGTGTTGGTGGATGTGCTGATCGTGGCCGCGTGTTACCTGCTGCGCGCTGTCGGCGGCGGCGTGGTCATTGAGGTGTCTATTTCCACTTGGTTTATCGTTTGTATTTTTGCGCTGGTGCTCTTCGTGGCTGTGGTCAAGCGCCGACAGGAGATCGTGCAACTGGCGGATGCGGCCGCGGATCACCGCGCCATTCTCGAAGAGTACAGCGTACCTTTTCTCGACCAAATGATCGCCGTCCTGACTGCCGTGACCATGGTCTGCTACATGCTGTACGCGATGGGAGTGGGCGATACAGAAGACGTGCGATTGCAGTGGACGATCCCCTTTGTGCTCTACGGCGTGTTGCGCTATCTCTATCTAGTATACCACGAGGGGCAGGGGGACGACCCGACGGCAGTCGTCTGGAGCGATCGGCCTTTGCAGGTCAATACCTTGCTCTGGTTGGCGGCTAGCGTATTCGGGCTGTACGCCTAACCGAGGCATTGGCATTCTCTTACAGGAGATACGAGTATGGCAGCGAATTTGAAGCAGAAGATCAAGCGGGGCGAACAGGTGGTGGGGTTTGGCATTCGCGGCGATATCGAACGCGACGCATTCAAGCGAATCGCCGAGTTGGGTGCGTGCGATTTTGTCTTTACCGACAGCCAGCACTCGCCCTATAGCGAAGATCGCTTGGTCGCGTTGGCGGGTATGGCCGGGGAGTTGGGGCTGCCCCTGCACTTTCGCATCAAGCACACTCGCCATACCTACCTGATCGGCAACTGTTTGGACTTGGGGCCTTCGGGGATCGAAGTGCCGCAGGTAGAGACCGCGGCGACTGCCGAAGAGGCCGTGGCCAATTTTTACTACTTGCCGCAAGGGGTGCGCAGCCACGGCGGCGGTGCCCGCGTCGGCGACACGAGCAGCGGTCCCCAGGCGTATGCGGATTGGTGGAACCAGTACGGGGTACTGTGGCTGCAAGTCGAATCCGCGGCGGCCGCGACTAGTGCATTCAACTTGGCGCGGCCCGGGGTCGATTGCCTCTCCTTTGGCCCTACGGATCTACAAATGGACCTAAATCACCGGGGCCATCCCCAGATCAAAAGCGTCGACGACTGCGTGCGCCATGTGGTGCAAGCGTTGGAGGGAACGAGTACGGTAGTCTGTTTCCGCAATGGCACGGCCGAGAGCCGGTCGCGCTATGCCGATATGGGGGTGTGCGTTTTTTTGGAAGCGCCGCCCGTCTAAGAGATCGGCTAGCGGGCCTGTCCCAGCCCAGCGTACGCCCGGCCCAGCGGCAGGACGAAAGGTTCTTCGCAAGGGCGGAAGGGCACCGTAGCGGCGATTTCGGCGAGCCGGGCGAGTACTGCGCTGCTCAAGGGGCCGTTGGCGGCCGCAGACGGAGCGGATGGATCACCACGCGGTCCAGCCGCCGTCCACTGGTACGACGGTCCCGTTGACATAGCCACTAGCCTTTGAGCACAAGAAGAGTAGGGTGGTGGCTAGCTCGGCGGGCTGACCAAAGCGGCCCTGCGGCGTAAAGCTACGCAGGCGGGTGCTCATCTTCTCGTTATCGAGGGCGGTCTCGGTCAATTCGGTGGGGAAATAGCTGGGGGCAATGGCGTTTGCGGTGATGCCGTGTCTGGCCCATTCCACGGCCTGCGAGCGCGTCAGCCCCACGAGTCCGTGCTTGCTGATTGTGTAGGCACTCAGGCCGTTGATTACCGAGGCGCCCAAGCCGTAGATCGAGGCGATATTGACGATGCGGCCGGCTCCAGATTGGCGGAGCAGAGGGAAGCAGGCTTTGGCGAGGAGCCATTGGGCCTTGAGATTGAGATCGACGACAGCGGTAAAGTCTTGCTCGGCCATGTCTTCGAGGCGGACGCGGGTGGCTGTGCCGGCATTGGCGACTAAGATATCGCACCCGCCGAGTCGCTCGCCTGCCTGCTCGGGCAGGGCGGCGATGGCGGCGTTGTCGCTGAGGTCGGCCGCGTGTGGGTGGATGGTTCCGGCGCGGTCTTGCAATTGGTTGGCCAGTGCTTGGAGGCGCTCTTGGCGGCGGGCGACGGCGAGGACGTCGGCACCGGCTGAGACGAGGACGCGGGCCATTTCGGCACCTAAGCCGCTGGAGGCACCCGTGACGATGGCTTTGTGGCCCTCGCAGCCGAAGAGGGCGTGTACATAGTCTTTACTGTTCATGGAGTTTTAAGGTAAAGGATGCATGTGGAGCGGCCAAGCGGGTCGGCTGGAATCGGGCGGCTTGCCAGCGCATGGGCCGCCGACCCTTTCTCGCGCACAGGTGGTAGTAGGCGATGACGGCAAATAGTATGACCAACATTGAGGCGACCGAGGTTGCGGCCCCGCCGGCGTGGGCCTTGATGGAGCGGAATTTGATCGCGCTAATGGAAGAGTCGGGCCGCCTGTGCGCCCGGCAGTACTTCGAGTGCGGCGGCGGCACCTTGTTCACAGACAAGACCCTGATCATCGCACTCATCGGCGGCATCCAGCGATACGTCGCCTAAAGGAACCCATCATGCAGGAGCAAAGACTAAACGACGAAGTATTCAACGCGCTCGCCACACGCGGCTACGCTATCATCCACAAGTACCTCCCCGAAGCCCAATGCGCCGCAATGGCCGCCGCCCTCGGCCGCATCCTCAAACCTTGGGACGAAGTCGCGGACGATCCGCCCGACGCTCGCATTGACTCCTGCTATTTTCCCTATCCCGAACAATGCCTCAACCGCGCCATCGTCGATCGCGAAGCCATTGCCTTTGCCCGACGCTGGCTCGACACAGACCAAATCCACTATCGGCCCGGACTGGGTTTGGTCACCTATCCGGGCCGCAAGGGTGGTCCGTTCCACATCGACAATGGCAACAACTCGCTGCTGCCGCCCACCTCATCCGACCGTCGCCACAGCCAGCTCAACTTCTGGTTCTGCCTCGAAGACGTCGACGAGGATCAGGCCCCGACCCTGTTCGTGGCCGACGGCGATGGCCAGCACCAAGACCCGGCCCAAGCCGAGCCAATGGTCGCCCCTCGCGGCTCGGTAGCCATCTTCCACAACTACTCTTGGCACGCCGCTAGCGACTATCGGTGCGCCGACGGCCAGCGCTATATCTGGAAATTCGCCTATGGTCGCGCCGACCACTATTGGGAAGGCGTTGAGCACTACACCCACGTGGGCTGCGACCCGCACTTTTGCGAGTTTATCGCCGGCCTCACCGCCGCTGACCGCCAGCTCTTTCGCTTTCCCCCGCCCGACCACCCGTACTACACCCGCCAGACGCTCGCCGCCTTGGAAGCGCAGTACCCCGGCTGGAACGCCCGCGGCGAATACCGGCCTTGCGACGGCGAATGACGCTTATAATGATAGCCAGTAATTTACCTTAATAAAGAAAATATCCGAACCAGCGTCTAGGAAACTCTCACCTATATTCTTCAGCGGGAGGAAGGAAGGATCTGAAGAGAACGCACTGTTCGCTTGGGACCACACTAAGAATAAGGTACTTCCCGGACGGTATTCCCAACGCAGTACCATGTTACTCTGCAATGAACGGCGGCGAAAATTGGGATTGTAGTCCAACTCTGTATACGGGGTAAACATATACGAACTCGGTCTCGCTAGTTCCTTGAAATGTTTGTAGGTCCCAACCGCCAGAAACGGCTGCAAATAGAACTCTAGGCTCAGATCACGGCTAAAGATCACATTGAGTCGGGTAGTCAGATCTAGCGTCTTGCTATTCAGTGTTCCGTATACGAAGTGTTCAACTATGCCATCCCCATCTAGGTCTATATTCCTAACCCACTGTGCATCATTGAAACCCCACTGATAGCGTGGCCGAAAGTGATACTCTATATAATAAGCTGGTTTAATTTCTACTCCCAATGCCATCGTGCGCCAAGTGCTACCTTCCGTGTCGTTCCCCCAAGAAAAGCCGAGTTGGCTACTTATGGCTCGACGATCGTCGCTTTCGATAAGAAGATCAAAATCTGTGCTAGCGGGCCGTACGATGAGCGGTCCACCCCGGGTATCTAGATCATCCTGAGTGCGGAAATCATGGTTAAATGCTGCAAAGATTTCCCAATAATTACTGAACTGATGCCAAGTGCTCAAGCCGATGCCGTTTGCCAGTACCACGTCATCAAAGTTCCAACGCTTCCACTGATTGATGTTCAGGCTGTTCCGACGGAAAAAATTCCACGGACGATCCTTGCGAAGCTGGAGCTGAAACCGAGTTTCGTAGTAGTTGTTCCGCCATAGAAAACCCAGATCATTGATTTCGAAATTTTTTGAGTAGGCTTTCCAATGGAATTCTCCTTGTAGCCAGCCGCTCCGCTTGCCTACAGCCATCTCGTTGCCCCACCCCCTCTTCTGATCCGCTGCCGTTCCGGCTTGGCTACTGGCGATCTGTCCCCAGAAATCGTACGCGTTCTGACCCGAATGCAGCCACCAATCTACACTTCCAGAGTACGCGTCTGCAGCCTTGTGTCGGTTAAGACTCGTACCTGTCAGGCCAATGTGAGAGTTGCCTTGAAAAAGATCCTGTTGTACTCGGCCAACCAAGATATGGGAGCGCGGCTCGATAGGAAAATCACGACGTTTTGTTTCTTCCCCCACACTCTCCAGAGATACATACTCTCTAGCCGTAAGTGCTTCCATTAACCCAAAGCTCGTCTTGCCGGTCGTCTTGCCCATTATTTTAACTGCTCCTAAAATGGTGGTGAAATCTGGCTGGTTCACCATCTGGAAGCCGCTGGGGATGCTATTGAAACCGGGCTGCTTGCCAATGCGACGGGAATAGAAAAGCTGAATAGGCGTCCGAAAATTATCGGCACCATCTACGAAAAAGGGGCGCCGCTCCTCGAAGAAGGTCTCAAAGACTGAAAGGTTTAGTACTGCCGGATCGGCCTCCACCTGCCCAAAATCTGGATTGACTGTGGCGTTAAGAGAGAGGCTCGAGGTCAGTCCGTAGCGCATATTAATCCCCAGATTGCTGAAGAGATCGCGGCGAGCGGATACATTGTCGGAGGTAAAGGTGGATCGGCCTACGATATAAGGCATAATCTCCAGGGGTTTAGGGGGAACAATCTGCTCAATGCCTTCAAGATGGCCAAAGTGCGATGGCCAACCGCTTTGCTCAAGCGGAACCATACGCCAATACACATCCTCTTTTTTTCTACTTATATAGCGAATTACGTTGACGCCCCAAGTGTATTTCTCCTGCGGACTGAAGCGGAGCGTTTGGTACGGAATCTTGTACTCTACACACCACCCGTTCTCATGCCTGCTTTGACGCGCTTGCCAGACCCCATCCCAAGCACCGTCCCAACCACCTCCATCATCGTAATTGTAGCCATCTGTCAGGGAGCCGCTGGCGAATACCTGGAACACAAAGTTTGTCTGATGATCGTGATGAGCGTCAATGGCAATCTGGACGAAATCTGCTTCTGGCCACTGGTCTCGGCGGGCAAGACGAGCCACGATGTGCTCTGGCTGGCGATCAAAGGCCATAACACCGACGTAAAGTGCTTTGTCGTCATAGGCAAATTGTACTGTGGTCGCCTCGGTGGCAGCCTGTCCCGTATCGGGTCGCCGCTGAGTAAATCCTGTAAAGACAGGGGCTTGCTGCCAGATTAAATCGTCTAAGTGGCCGTCGATTTCAGGTGGAGTAGAATGGATCCGTATGGCTCTTAGCGTCTTGCCAGCGACTTCCCCGTCTTCTACGTGGCCCCAGAGAGGATTTCCCCCAGCGAAAATGGCAATGATTATTAATATCCTCCATAAACGCATCATGTTGAGTCTCCTCGCCCATCAAAGGACTGACCGACCTCAAAGTGAAAACCAATTTTTAGTAGGTCAATGGGATGGCTTCTAAAGAATCAGGTGTGCTAAAGCGTTCTCGTTGCTCTGCCGCACCTGCTCGGCTAGTAGCTGATCGCTTGGGGATGTCAGCGGGCAAAGGTTCACGGACATCGCGTCCCCACGCCCAGTGCGCCCTAATGTAGCGACGGCCTCTCCTCTGCGCCCGAAACCTCTCCTTGCATTAGTCAGTATCCGTATCATAATTTCTGGAAATCTAAAGGCTATCACCATGCAGCGGACGTACATTGCCTTGGTTCACAAGGAGCCGCACAGCGATGGCGTGAGCTTCTGCCAGTCGCATCTTGGAGGAAGCCAGAGAAATGGTCGCCGAGGCCCTTGCCCTTCATCTTCTGCCGCAGCACAACCGGGGTTCGGGGGTTGCCTTGATGCCCTCTATCTGCTGCTACATACCCCTTTGGAGGAGAATTTTCCATGAAACTGCTCTACGCCGCCTATATTGCGGTGATCGCGTTCGCCGCTTGTGCGGATAAGACTTCCCTGTCTTCTCCTGCGGACGGCACCCCCGTTAAAATCGGGTTCCTCGTTTCGGGCGACCGCATTACCTATCCGAATGGGGCTCAGATTGCGCTGGACGAAGTCGACGAGCGCGGAGGCCTGTTGGGCCGGTCCGTTGAATTGGTCACCCGGATTAACCTAGAGGAAGCAGCGGTCGCCGTGCAGGCCGCTGAGACCCTGATCCTCACCGACGAAGTAGTAGCCCTCATTGGCCCCAATCGCTCCTCGCACGCCATTGAGGTAGGGGCCGTAGCCCAGCGCCACGGCGTGCCGATGATTACCACGGCAGCCACCAATCCAGCCGTGACCGCAGCTGGCGACTTTGTCTTTATGGCCGCTTTCACCGACCAGTTCCAAGGGCGCGTCATGGCCCAGTTCGCCAAAGAAACGCTCGGGGCGAATGCAGCCGCTGTTTTGACGCAGCGCGGGGAAGTCTATACCGAAGGGATCGCCGAGTTTTTTATCGCTCATTTTAGCGGCTTTGGCGGGGCGATCGTGGCCGACGAGTTCTACGAGAGCGGTGCGACGGATTTTGCCGCGCAATTGACCCGCATTGCGGCGACTGCTCCCGAGGCGATCTTCCTATCGGGTCTGCCGCCGGAAGTCGCGCTGGTGACCAAGCAGGCGCGTGCCCTGCCCCTGCAAAACGCAGCCGGGGAACCAACGCTTTTTCTCGGGGCCGATGCTTGGGACAATCCAACGCTGTTGGACAATGAAGCCGCGGCCGTGGATGGCAGCTTTTTCAGCAGCCACTTTTCGCCCGCCACGGACGAGCCGAGTGCGCGCGCATTCATCGACGCATACCAAGCCCTGTACGGGATTGCGCCCACCGGCGGCGATGCAGTGAGCTACGATGCGGTCCGCTTGCTCTTGGAAGCCGCCGAGCGAGCGGGCAGCCTCGACCCGGACGCCGTGCGGCGGCAACTATTGGCTACCGAACAGTACGCTGGGGCAACGCGCATTGCCCGCTACGACGAAAACCGCCATCCAACCAAAAGCGCGGTTATTATGACCATTGAAAATGGCGCGAAGAAATTTTACCAGCAGGTGGATCCGTAGGCGATATAGACGAGAAAGCCCCGGACTCAGAGAAAATCCCGACCTGAGCACGGACGTTATTTGCTTTCCGTTGGTGGCGTCTCGCCGACGGCGCGGAGGCTTGATCGAAGGTCTTTATATCACGCACGCCGCGCCTGCGGCAGCTTGCAAGATGGCAAAGGTCCCGAGCGCCCAGCGCGGGATACTGCTCGTGGAGCTGGCGAGCTAGCGTGACATCTTCGTATGCCAGCGGCCAAGGCATAGACGATGCCCGACAGGGCCAGCCCGGCGGCGAGAAGGCCCAGATAGGTCGCCAAGCGCAGCGGCGCGAGGGAGACGACAGGATACCGTCGACGGCCAAGCGCAGCATCTTGCCGAATGGGTACTTGGTCTCGCCCGCGGCCCGCGCACCCGGCGGAAGCCCTTCGGCTGCGCTCAGGTCGAAGCCTTAGTGTCGCGTACTAAGCAGATCGCCTTGCGCCTCGCCGTACCACTGCGCCTGCAAAGCCCATAAGCGGGCGTATTCTCCCTTTTGAGACAGCAATTCGCCGTGCGTTCCGTTTTCGAGCAGGCGGCCCTCTTTTAGCACCAAGATCCGGTCGCACAGGCGGGCGGAGCCCAAGCGGTGGGAGACCACGATGGTGGTCCGCTCGCCGGACAGGGCGAGAAAGCGCCGGAACACGTCGGCCTCAGCTTGAGGGTCGAGCGACGCGGTCGGCTCGTCGAGCACGATTAGGGCGGCGTTGCGCATGAACCCCCTAGAGATGGCGACGCGCTGCCACTCGCCGCCGGACAGTTCGGTGCCGCCGGCAAATTCCTTGGTGAGGAGGGTGTGGTAGCGCTTGGGCAGTTGCTCGGCGATGGGGGCGGCCCCGCCTTGGTGGGCGGCGCGCTCGACGGCCGCTTGGTCGCCCATGCGCTCGGTGCGTCCCAAGCCGATGTTCTCGCCCAGAGAAAAGGCGAAGCGGGTGTAGTCTTGGAACACGGCGGCCGATTGGTCCCACAGGCCGTTCCGGTCCGCTTGGGTTAGATCAATGTCGCCGTAGAGCACCTTCCCCTGGGTGGGGTGGAACAAGCCCAACAGCACCTTGACGAGCGTGGTCTTGCCCGAGCCGTTGGCACCGACGAGGGCCACGCGCTCACCGGGCTGGATGGTAAACGAGATGCCGTTGATTGCCGGCCGTTCCGCCTGTGGATAGCGGAAGGAGAGACCACTGGCCGCAATCGGGCGCTCGCCGACGCGGTCGATTGGCTCGCCTTCCTTTGGCTCTTCCGGTCCCAAGTCGAGGTAGGTGAAGAGATCGGCGATGTACAGGAGGCGATTGGCGAGATAACCTAAGCGAAAGAAGACTAAATCGACGTGCATCCTGACTTCCCGCAGTGCTACCATCATGGCGGCGAACTGTCCGGGGGAGAGGCCGCCGTGGGCCACGGCCCAAGCCGACCAGCCAATGCCGGCGGCCAGACCGGCCAAGCTGAAAGCCGCTAGCAAGACATTGACCAGAGCCTGCGACCGGCGCTGCCGAAAGAGCCGGTCGGCCACCTGCCAGTAGAGATGCTCCCACCAGCCGAGCAGGGCCGACCCTATGTTGAAAACTCGCACCTCCTTGGCGGCGGTGCGCTCGGTGAGAATGCGCTCCAAGTAGGCCCGCAGGCGCTCGCGCTGGGTCTGCTCGCGCTTGAGGTAAAAGGTGTTCTTTTCTTGGAGCGCCCGCGCCAGCGGCGGCGGCAGTGAGACCAAGGCGATGGCGATTAGGAGCAGGGGATTCCACAGCCCGACGACCAAGGCGACCGAGACGGCCGTCAGCGTTCCGGTGATTATTGTGTGAACCTCGCCGATGAGGTTAAGAAAGAAGCCGGGCGTGGTCGCCGCCTGTGCCCGGCGCAGCACGTCGTGGAAATCGGCGCGTTCAAAGGTCTCGAGCCGCAGGACGCTTGCTTTGCGCTGGAGTTGGGCCAGTAGCCGGTCCTCTAGCTCCTGTTTTAGCCGCTCGACGAGTAAAGAGAAAAGCTCCACGCTGAACACCACTTGCGCGGGTGCCAGCACGGCCCACAAAGCGATCCACACCAGCATGTCCGCCACGGGCAGGTGCCCCTCGTACACCGCGAGGCTGCGGTCGAAGAGCACCCGCAGGACCCATATCGACGCGGCCGGCAGCAGACCGGTGGCGAACTGGAGCACTAGTAAGACGATGGAGTAGCGGGGATCTGTCTGGAGCATCCACCCCAGAAAGCGCAAGAGCGTGCGTACGGTGGGCGGGCGGGCCGCCTTTGCGTCCTGTCGGGCTATCGATACCACGAGGCTTGTTCCTCCCACATAGCAGCATAGACGCCGCCTTGCGCCAGCAGGTCGTCGTGGTGTCCTTGCTCGACGATCTGCCCGTCTTTGAGGACGAGAATGCGGTCGGCCATGCGGGCCGAGCCCAGCCGGTGGCTGATCAGCAGCACGGTGCGGCCGGCGAGCAGCTCGCCGAATTGCCGGTACACTTCGGCCTCGGCCATGGGGTCCAGCGCGGCCGTAGGTTCGTCGAGGATCAGCAACTCGGGCTGGCGGATGAAGGCGCGGGCAATGGCGAGGCGTTGCCACTCGCCCCCGGAAAGCCCTTGCCCACCGTCGAGGACGTGGCCCACCGGGGTGTCGTAGCCTTGGGGGAGACGGGCGGCGATGGCATCGACTCCGGCGCGCCGCGCTGCGTTTTCTACCAGCGCTGGATCGGGTGGCAGCCACGATGGCCACAAGTCGGCTTTCTGGTCGCTACCGCCGCTGCCGAGGGCACCGATTCCGATGGACTGGGAGGCGGTAAGTTCAAAGTTGAAGAAGTCTTGGAATGCGGCGCTGACCGCGCTCGCAAGGCTGGTTCGGTCGATCTCGTCGTAGTGGACGCCGTCAACGGTGATATCGCCCGATGTTGGTTGGTACAGACCCAACAGGAGCTTGGCGAGGGTCGATTTTCCCGCGCCGTTCTCGCCGACGAGGGCCACCCGTTCCCCGGGTTTGAGGCGCAGGCTCACGCCTCGCAGGACGGGACGGGGACTGCCGGACTCAGCGGCGTCGGCTGCTGGATAAGCGAACCAGATGTCTTCGACGGCAAACCCCTCGCGCAGGGGTTTGGGGAAGGGCTGGGTTGGTTCGCGGTCGACTGGTGGTTGTTGTATCCAAGCGCCGTCGTCCTCGGACAGGTTGAGGAACTCGCGCACATAGCTGATTTCAGCGTTTTGGTTTTGCAGTTCCCGCACGTGGTAGCCGAGGCTGGAACCGGCCCCCAGCATGTCTTCTACGCCCCGGAACAGGGCGACAAAGCGGCCGGGCGTGAGGAGCCGGTCGCCGAGAAAATAGGCCAGCGCAACGGCGACGCCGGCCGAGACGCCGATGCGCAAGCCGGTGACTGGAAGACCTCCGCGGACCATTTGCTTTTGTTGTCGCCAGAGTTGGTCCCGCAATGCCCGGCGCGTGGCCCGCCACCGCTGGCGCAGCGTCTGGTGGAGGGCAAAGAGGCGCATCTCTTTTTGTTCGCCCCGTCCGGTGAGGACCCGATCGACATAGCCGGCCCGGCGCATTTCCTCGGTCTGGCCGTAGGTGAAGCTCATGAATCGCCGGCTTTGTTCGATGGCCAGCCGGACCTGCGGTATCAGTACAATCAGAAGAGTCAGCGAGATCCACAAAGAGACCGGGGCGAACAGGGCCGCGATGGAGAGGACTTTGATGCCGGCTTGGAATCCGTGCATGGCCGCGAAGAAGAACCAATTGACCGTGCTCCCCGGATTCTTGGCGCGTTCCAGCCGATCGTAAAACGCGCTTGTCTCAAAGAAGACGAGCGGCAGCCTCGCCGCCTTGGCCAGAAAGCGACGGCCCAGCGCGCGTTCGAGGTTCTGTTCGAGCCGCAGGTGGAGCGCGTCCCGGATCTGCCACTGCACGTCGTTTGTGAGCAGGAGCACCAGCCCGAAGGCGAGGAGCCACGGCAAGGTCTGTTCAAAGCCAGCGCCCCCCGCACCGGCCGAGGCGACGACGATGTCGACGAGGTGCTCGGTGATGTAGATGAGCAGCGCGGGCTGAAGGCCCGAGAGTATTTGTACTGCGACGATGCCCAAGGCCGGTGCCCGTCCGTGCGCCCAGACGTGGGCGAAGGTCCAGCGCAGATTGGTCCATATAGTCGCCGCACTCGTGCGCCGGTTCCAGAACTCGAGGTCTCTTCTCGGCGGCACAGCCTGCCTCTAACGATCGTTATTCCCTACTAGCGTGGCAGTACGGTCACTTCCACTTCGTCGATGACGATAGCCCCTTCGGGGAGGCCAGAGAAGAGCAGGCGGACGCCGAGGGCATTGTCGCCATCGCGTACGGGCGGCGACGACAGATCGATGATGCAGGTCGTATGCGCGGGGAGCGGTCGTCCTTGATTTGGGGGCCGACCGTCGCTGTGCCAGATGCGGCGTACGCTGTCGGTGGGGATAGCCGTACCGTTGACATCGACCGCAATGCGGTCGTAAGGCCCCAAGCCCGTAGCGCGGAAGAACAGCTTGGCAAAGACGATCTCGTCGAAGTTTTCGTACAGGCGAAAGTGATACTGCCCGTAAGGTTGCTTTTCCGTCCGCTCAAGGAGAATCTTGGCGTCTCTGAGAACCCCACCCGCGGTCATGCCCGGGACGCCAAAGGCCGTAGAGCCGCCCCACATGGGGTGAAAGAGATAGTGCCGAGCGCCCTCGGCAATTTTGGCCGGATCGCGCAGTTCCCGCAGGTAGCTAAGGGCTAGGGGATACATGGCCTCCGACCCTGGATCTCGGGTCGATTTCCAAAAGGCGTCCCAGTGCATCTGAAAATTGTACAGGGAGACCCCGTCGGCACCTTGGCGGGCAAACGAATGGGCCAAGGCGCGGTAGTTTTCGAGCGTCAACGGCGGACCGGTGCGGTCGAGGTTGGCGCAATAGGGGAGGAGGCCGGGGATGAGCTGGCACTTGGTGGCCTTGGTGAGCTGGCTGAACTCTTGGTAAGGGGCGTTGAAATCCGAATACATGGCGTCTTGGGGAGCGACGTAGTCGATGAGGGCTTCCGCGATCCAAGTGGGCACATCGAGGCCGCAGTTGTGGCACTCCTCCAGCGTCTCCGGGACGCGGACGCCCAACAGCAGGTCGCGGCCCCGGCTGCTTCCGGCCTTGTCGAGCATTTCTCGCACCCGCCGAATCAAGTCGGTCATAAGCGGTTGGCGCTCTCGCGCTAGGCTTCTATCGCCTTGGGGGGCCGGAAAGTAAAGACCCTCGCGGAAGACCAGCTCAAGCCCATCTACGTCGAATTGATCGACGACTTCCGCCATCACTGCAAAGAGGTAATCGCGCACTTCGGCAAAGGTAAAATCCATCCTATTGCCGGGAACGAAGGCCGTGCCCGGCGGCATCTCCGCAATTTTCCACTGTGGGTTTTTGTGGAGAAACATCCCGCCTTGGTCGGGTGCGCCGTGGCTGTCGTTCATGCGGAAACCAGCGAGAAAACGCATCCCGTGCTTGCGAGCTTGATCCAGCATCACCTGCAGCGGCATGATCCCGTCGTCCATCATGGGAATAAAGCGCCGGTGCTGGGGGCGGGCGTCGTACTCGAAGCGCGGGGAGCGAAAGTACAAGGTCCAGCCGGCGTTATAGACCTCTTGGATAAAGGTATCGGCTCTATTGGCAGCGACGTGGTCGATGATGCGCCGCAGCTCTTCAGGCTTGGCCGGGTGTGAGGTGATGAGGGGCCGCGCCTTGCCCGGGTCAAAATCGTAGTTGGCATTGCCCGAGGGGTCGCTGACGTAGATGAGCCTCCAGGTGTCGTGCGGCATCTTGTCCTCCAGAGAAAATGCGGAGCGGGAAGGGTGGAAATTTTTCGCCTTAGCCTCTGTTGGCGGGCAGGCTGCCCGCGTACTCGGCGGCAACCTTAGTGTCGTGTACCTTAGTACCCGACCCCTAAAGTAGGCGACCCTTACTTTGAGTACGCCTTTTCTGCTGTTTCCGATGAGTCCGGGATCGAGGGCGTCCCGCCCTCGCCGAGGGCAAGATGCCCTCGATCCTTGGCAGGCTGAGGACTGGCGTCGTGTAGTAAGGTCGTGTACTAAGTTTTGTCATAAAAATCCAGCCATTGCTTGGGAGGATAATCAGACCGTGAAAGGCATCCAATTCCTAGGCGACGAATACGGCAACGCGATTGAGGAATGGGGCGAATATACGACGGCATGATTATCGAGGATAGGCGGGGCGAACCCACCACCCCATGGGAAGTACTGAAGACAGAAATGGAGGCAGAGATAAAACGGCAGCTATCGCTCTTTGTAGTAGGACTCAGGCTTTGCGGTGGAACTGTCGCTGACCGTTGAGCGGGCATCGAAGTTGGTGTGCGCCGCGATGATTGGTGGAGCTGATCGGGATCGAACCGACGACCTCAGGCTTGCAAAGCCCGCGCTCTCCCAGCTGAGCTACAGCCCCATATCTTTAATTGCCTCCCCCTTTCAGCGCCACAAACAAAGAAACCACGCTCCCGAGGATGACGAGGAAGCCGGGCACCTGAATGCCGACAATCCAACGAAAATCTCGGCGATGCTCTAGTGCGATGCGCTCGGTGGGTTCGGCCATCTTCTGTAAACTCAATTTCGAGCTTACGTTACGAGAGAAAAAAATAGGCAGCGCGACTCGCTGCGTCAACGAAATAGAGGTGAAACCATGGCAGATCCAGTTGTAGTCAGTGCCCGGCGCACGGCCATCGGCCGCTTTGGCGGTGCGCTCGAGGATATATCCGCCGCTGAGTTGGGTGGCAAAGTGCTCTCGGCCGTCTTAGCGGAGAGCCAAGTGGAAGCGTGCGAAGTAGATGAAGTGCTGATGGGCATGGTGTATCAGGGCGGGGCCGGGGCCAATCCGGCGCGCCAAGCGGCCATCGCTGCCGGGCTGCCCTATGAGGTGCCGTCGATGACCGTCAACAAACTCTGCGGCTCGGGGCTGAAGGCGATTGCGCTGGCGGCCCAGAGTCTGCGGGCCGGCGAAGCTGAGGTGGTGCTGGCCGGGGGCATGGAGAACATGAGCCAAGCACCCTACGTCCTGCACGGGGCGCGGTGGGGGCAGCGCCTAGGGCACGGCTCGGTCGAGGACATGCTACTGCTCGACGGGCTGTGGGATTGTTTTTACGACTGCCACATGGGGATTACGGCCGAAAATTTGGCTGAAGAATACGGGATTACCCGCACCGAGCAGGACCAATTCGCCGTGCGCAGTCAACAGCGGTGGGCCAGCGCCCAAGAGCAGGAGGCATTTAAGGACCAGATTGTGCCCGTATCCATCGCACAAAAAGGCGGGGAGACCGCCTTTGCAACAGATGAGCATCCGCGCCCCGGGACCACGGTTGAGCAGCTAAGTCAGCTCAAACCGGCGTTCAAGAAAGATGGGACCGTGACCGCGGGCAATGCCTCGGGAATCAACGACGGGGCGGCTGCGCTGCTGTTGATGACCGCAGAAGAGGCCAAGGTGCGCGGGCTGGTGCCGCTGGCTTATCTTCGGGGAACGGCCAGTGCTGGCGTCGATCCCCGCATTATGGGCATTGGCCCGGCCCCGGCGATCCGCAAGCTGTTGGCCCAGACCGGCACCCGGCTCGCAGATGTAGATCGGATCGAGCTCAACGAAGCGTTCGCCGCCCAGAGCTTGGCTGTGGGGCGGGAGCTGGGTTGGGACTGGGATAAGGTCAACGTCCAAGGCGGGGCCATTGCCATCGGCCACGCTGTCGGTGCCAGCGGTGCGCGCATCGCCACCGCGCTTTTGCACCAGATGCAGCAGCGCGGCGTCAGGCTGGGCATAGCCGCGCTGTGCATTGGCGGGGGGATGGGCATTGCCGCGCTCTTCGAGCGAGCGGAATAAGCGCGGGCCGAGCGCGGCGCGTCTCGTTCGTCCGCCGACTGCACCCGCTGGCCCGCGCACATTCCTTGCTCAAGCCACCCGGAGGGCGGTTTCTTCCTGTGCGTCTTCCGCCTCTCTTTCCAGAACTTGCAGGTTCCGCACCTGCACCTGGACGCGGAAGCGGGGCTGGTCGGCGTCGTCGCGCCAAGAATGGCTTTGCAGACGGCCGGTGATAAAGACTGGCGTGCCCTTGTGCAGGCGCTTGGCCAAGGTCTCGGCGGCTTTCTGCCAGAGGATGATGTCGAAGAAGGAGGTCTCCTCTTGCCATTCTTGGTTGCGGTCGCGATAGGAGCGGTTGACGGCGATCCGCCCCCGCAGGCGGGCGGCACCGTTGTCCATGAAGCGGAAGTCGGGATCTTGCACCAAGCGGCCGCTGAGGGCGACTTGGTTGATGTTGGGCATCCTTAAGGTCGGCATGAAGTTCCTCCTGTATAGATGGGCGAGTGAGGCGTCCGTTAGTGGATCGCTTGGTTATGGCATTAGCATAAAGTGTGCCAGCGGGCCGCCGGTGCGCCCAATGGTTTGTTCGGCAATTTGTTATATAGGTTGTTTGACGAGCCGCAATAAGCGGCCATTGCCCCGAATGGGATACACTAATGAGTAACAAGGGAAACGCGAAGACCTTGGCGCAGCACTTTACGCCCGCAGCGGTAGCGCAACTAACTTGGGACGCAGTGCGCTCGCTCGCGGGAAAAGAGCTAGGTGCTGGTGCGCGCGTGGTTGATCCAGCCGCGGGCCAAGGGGCGTTGTTGGCCGTCGTCGGGCGAGCCTATCAGACTACGGGCATTGAGATCGACGGGCGGCTAGCCGAGCGGGGACGCAGGCAGGTCGATCGCTTTTACACCGGAGACGGCTTGCTCGGCACCTTTCCCGAGGTGGCGGACGGGTCGTTTGATTGCGCGTTGGCCAACCCGCCTTTTGGCAAGTTAGGACCGATGCTGCCCTTGTTTGGGACGGATGGCTCCTGCCGACTCGCCCGGCGCTTTAGGCTGCTCGATGGACAAAAGCAGACGTGCGCCTTCCCGGTGGAGTTGCTTTTTGTCGAGCGCGCCCTGCAACTGACCCGGCCGGCTGGTTGGATGGCCCTGATATTGCCCGAGGGATTCCTCGCCAATGCCCGGCGGCAGGGCGTCCGCGACTGGTTGCTCGCACGTGCTGAAGTGCGGGCCGTCGTCGCCCTGCCCGGGGCCTTCAACAAGGTGCAGACGGCCTTAGTCGTCTTGCGCCGCAGCAAGCCGCTGGCCCGGACCAAAGCGCGGCTGATCGCACCAAGCGGGAAGAGACCGAGCGTGGAGCAGTACGCGCAGCGCGCCCGGCTTTTGCTCGGTGCGCCGATCCGCCGCGGACCGGAGGCCGCGCTCCTGAGCGTCAGGCAGTGTGCGCTGCATGCCCGGCGTTGGGACCCGCGCTTCTGGCAAGGGTGCGCTGTGGTGCGTCGCTTGGCGGGCCGCTTGCGGCTGGTGCCGTTGGGGGAATACATCTGCCATTTGACGTACGGGCCGATTGTCACGGGCAGCCGCCCTCAGCACGTAGAGGCCGGCGTGCCGGTCATCCGGCAAGGCGACATCGCTGAAACCGGGCTCGACGAGCGTGCGCTCTTGTGCGTGACGCCGGCCGGTGCGCACGATCCACCGCGCAGCCGAGTGCGCCCCGGGGACTTGCTGTTGTCGCGGTCTGGGGCCGGGGCCTTGGGCCGGAACCGCCTCGCGGTATATTTGGGGAGCGGGCCGGCCAATGTGGGCTGTTTTGTCGATTTGATCCGCTTGAAGGGGCTCAATCCGTTTTACGCTTGGTTTTTCTTTAAGACGCGGCTGGGCCGTGCGCAGATCGCCGCGCAGGCCAACGGGGTGGGTACGCCGAATATCAGCTTTGGCGAGATTCGCGCATTGCAGATTGCGGCCTTGCCCGCGGCCTATCAGGATGCCCTCGAAAGGCGCTATCGGGAGCAAGTGTGGCCTCTGCACTGCCGCCGCGAGCGGGCGGAATTTCGCGCCGAGGCCGAGCGGCACTTCCGCGCCATTGTCGGCGACTTGGAAGACCATTTGCAGACGCGACGCCAATAGGCAAGTGCTCTATCGCCAACGGCCAGCGAATCGTATTATAGAGGTATAGAGGGCTACTCAAGCAGAAGTTAGCTGAAGTCGAGCGCAGAAAGGCATCCGAGTGAGTACTCCGATAGACTATACGCAGATTGCCAACGAGTTTCCCCAAGTCCCTGAGTGGATTAAGGTCGTGGAGTGGTCGCCTGAAGACGACTGCTACGTGGGCCGCATTGAAGGCCCTCTGGGGCCGTGCTGTCACGGCGATGACCCAGAGGCCGTGCGCCAAGAACTCGTCGAGATCGAGAACGAATGGCGGACCTTGCTCGGCCTGCCGGCGGCGGTTCGGGCGAGTACCGTTGAAGATGCCGATACTACGCGGGCCAATTTTCTTGGGAATCCGCCATGACGCCTGAAGAATTCATAGCCAAGTGGCGGGTAGCTCAGCTCAAGGAGCGTTCTGCCGCGCAGGAGCACTTTATCGACTTGTGCCGGTTGCTCGGCGAGCCAACGCCGGCTGAGGCCGATCCTACAGGTGACGTGTATTGCTTTGAGCGCGGCGCGAGCATAGAGGGTGGAGGAGATGGCTGGGCCGATGTGTGGAAGCGGCACCATTTTGCATGGGAATACAAGGGCAAGCGCACCAACTTGGATGCCGCTTTTACGCAGCTTCGGCGGTATGCGCTCGCGCTGGAGAATCCGCCACTCTTGATCGCGTCGGATATGGCGCAATTTCGCATCCGCACGAATTGGACGAATAGCGTCAGCGAGACCTACGAGATCGGGTTGGAGGAATTGGTTGATGCTGAGAAGCGCGATCTGCTTAAATGGGCTTTTTCAGACCCGGAGCGGCTGCGGCCCGAACTGACGCGGCAGGTACTTACCGAGCGGGCGGCTGCGTCTTTTGCAAAGTTGGCACAAAGGTTGCGCGAGCGTGGGCACGATCCGCAGGCTGTGGCACATTTTGTCAATCGCCTCGTGTTCTGCATGTTCGCCGAAGACGTGGGATTGCTGCCCAATGCGATGTTTACGCAGATGTTAGAACGCACACTTGGGCAGCCTGAGAAATTTGCCGAATATGCACGGAGTCTGTTTCAGGCGATGGCTGAGGGCGGCGATGTGGGCTTTGAGCCGGTCGCTTGGTTCAATGGCGGCTTGTTTGACGACGATGTAGCTCTGCCGCTGGAGAGGGAAGAGATTGCAGCGGCGTTGGCGGCAGCGGCTCTCGATTGGGCGGAGATTGATCCTTCCATCCTCGGCACTTTGTTTGAGCGTGGATTAGACCCGGCCAAGCGAGCGCAGTTGGGGGCGCATTACACGGACCGCGACAAAATTATGCTTCTCGTCGAGCCGGTGGTAATTCGTCCGTGGCTGGCCGAGTGGGCGGGGGTGAAGGAGGAACTAGTAGCTGACATAGAACGAGCGAAGGCCGCGAAGACACCGGCTGTTCGCACTCGACGCTACGCGGAGGCCGAGCGGCGGTTGCGGGCGTTTTTGCATCGGTTGCGCGGATTTACTGTACTCGACCCGGCCTGTGGTTCGGGGAACTTCTTGTACATTGCCTTGCAGTCGCTCAAGGATTTGGAGCAGCGGGTGCAGTTAGAGGCCGAGGGGTTTGGGTTTCAGCGCGAATTTCCGAGGATTGGGCCGGTTAATGTTAAAGGAATTGAGATCAATCCGTATGCGGCGGAACTGGCTCGCGTTTCCGTGTGGATCGGGGAAATTCAGTGGATGCGGCGGAATGGCTATGGCGAGGCGCGAGACCCGATCTTGAAGCCGTTGGATACGATTGAGTGCCGCGATGCGATTGTTGGGGAGGATGGTAGGGAACCGGAGTGGCCGGAGGCAGATGTGGTAATTGGGAATCCGCCGTTTTTGGGAGGAAAACTTCTCAATGTCAACCTTGGCGAGGATTACGTTTCGAGCATTTTCTCGGTGTATGAAGGCCGCGTACCAGCGGAGGCCGATCTCGTCTGCTACTGGTTTGTGAAGGCCGGCGAGCACATAGGATCGGGCAAGGCGAAGCGCGCCGGCCTCGTTTTGACCAACTCCATTCGTGGCGGGGCGAATCGGCGAGCGTTGCAGACCGCGACTAAAAACCGTCCGATCTTTGAGGCATGGAGCGATGAGCCGTGGGTTGTTGATGGGGCGGCAGTGCGAGTGTCGTTGGTGAGCTTCTCACGACCGGATGATGGAGCGGTGCTGGAACGGCGGCTCAATGGTCAGCTTGTTGATGCGATCCACGCCGATCTAACGGCGAGCGTTGATCTGACCGAATCGCAACGGCTGCACCGGAACATCGGTGCTGCGTTCATGGGCGATACAAAGGGCGGCCCCTTCAATGTGCCCGGAGAGCAGGCCCGGGAATGGCTCCGCGAGCCTGCGAACCCAAACGGACGGCCCAATTCCGACGTTCTCAAGCCGTGGGTAAACGGCATGGACTTGACCCGCCGACCGGCTGACAAATGGATTGTCGATTTTGGCTGGAGCATGGTACAAGAGGAAGCAGCACTCTACGAGGCACCGTTTCAACACGTAAAGGAGTACGTTTATCCCAAGCGGCACCGGAACCACCGGGAAGCCTACCGCATCTATTGGTGGCGGCATGTTGAGCCGAGGCCCGGCATGTGGAAGGTGCTCGACAGCCTATCGCGCTACATAGCTACGCCCACAGTCGCCAAGCACCGCCTGTTCGCTTGGCTAGACACACGCATCTGCCCCGATCATCAACTAATCGTCATCGCCCGCGATGATGACACGACGTTTGGCATCTTGCACAGCCGCTTTCACGAGGCGTGGTCGCTACGGCTTGGCACCAGCCTAGAGGATCGTCCGCGCTACACCCCAACCACCACCTTTGAGACCTTCCCCTTCCCCGCAGGGCTTTCGCCCGATATTCCGGCTTCGGATTACGCGAATGATCCGCGTGCTGTTGCCATTGCCGAAGCCGCGCGGCGACTAGTGGAGCTACGCGATCTCTGGTTGAACCCGCCCGAATGGGTGGAGTGGATCGGCGAGCCGGTGCCCGGCTATCCCAAGCGCCCGGTGCCCCGCGACGAGGCGATGGCGAAAGAGATCAAGAAGCGGACGCTGACGAACCTCTACAACGCCCGCCCGCAATGGCTTGACGACGCGCACAAAGCTCTTGATGCAGCGGTGGCAGCGGCGTATGGGTGGGAGGCGGATATTAAGGAGAACGAGGCGTTGGGGGCATTGCTGGTACTTAATCTAGCGAATGGATGCGAGTAAGCCGCTCTTAACAACGGGAAACGACATGATCCCTCACCAACACACCAACCGCCTCGCCAGCGAATCTAGCCCGTACTTGCGCCAGCACGCCCACAATCCCGTCGATTGGTATCCTTGGGGCGAGGAGGCGCTGGCTGTGGCCCGGGCCGCCGATCGGCCCATCTTGCTCTCGGTGGGGTATTCGGCCTGTCACTGGTGCCACGTCATGGAGCGCGAATCCTTTGAAGACGAGCAGATCGCCCAACGCATGAACGCGCACTTTGTCAACATCAAGGTCGATCGCGAAGAACGGCCCGATGTCGATGAGATTTACATGACGGCCGTGCAGGCCATGACCGGCCAGGGGGGTTGGCCGATGACGGTGTTTCTAACGCCGGATTTGCAGCCTTTTTACGGCGGCACGTACTTCCCTCCCGAAGATCGCCACGGGCGGCCGGGCTTTCCGCGGGTGCTGCAAGCGATAGCGGATTACTACCGAGAAAACCGCGCCGGCGTCGCCGAAAAGACCGCCGAACTCATGCGCGCGCTCCAACAACACGCCGAGTTCTTGACGCCGGGTGGCGTCCCCGGAGAAGAGGTCCTCGACCGGGCCTGCGCGCAGCTCAAAGACACGTACGACCGCAGGTACGGAGGGTTTGGCGGTGCGCCCAAATTTCCCCCGAGCATGAGCTTGTCCCTGCTGTTGCGGCACTATGCTAGACGAGGGGACCAGCGCGCGTTAGAAATCGCCGAGCACACCCTCAAGCGCATGGCCAAGGGGGGGATGTACGATCAGCTTGGCGGGGGTTTTCACCGCTATTCAGTGGATGAGCGCTGGCTCGTGCCCCACTTTGAGAAAATGCTCTACGACAATGCCCTGCTGGTTTTGACCTACCTCGAAGCCCATCAGGCGACCCAAGACGAATTCTATCGCGAGGTCGTTGAGCACACCCTCGGCTATGTGTTGCGCGAGATGACCCAGCCTGAAGGCGGATTCTACGCGGCGCAGGACGCGGACAGCGAGGGCGAAGAAGGCCGGTTTTTCACTTGGCTTTTAGAGGAGATTGAGGCTCTGTTGGGCGAAGAAGAGGCCGCGCTCTTTGCCCGCTACTACGGCGTGGTGCCCGAGGGCAACTTCGAGCACGGGCGCAATATCTTGCATGTGGAAAACGAGCTAGAGGGGATTGCGCGCTTCCTCGAGGTAGGGCCGGAGCGGCTGGCGCAAGTCGTAGAGCGCGGGTGCGCGGTGCTGCTTGCGGCGCGGCAACAGCGCGTTGCCCCCGGGCGCGACGACAAAATTCTGACGGCTTGGAACGGGCTGATGATCAGCGCGATGGCCCGCGCCTACGAGGTTATCGGGGAGAGTCGCTACCTACGAACGGCTGTGGAGGCGGCCGACTTCATCTTGGAGCACATGGTCTGCGACGGCCGTCTCCTGCACACCTACAAGGACGGTCGAGCGCGGATTCCGGCCTATCAGGACGATTACGCCTGTCTGGTCAACGGCCTGCTTGACCTGTACGAGGCGAGTTTCGAGCTGCGCTTTTTTGCCGCGGCCGAGCGCTGGGCCGGCGAGATGATTGCGCGGTTTTGGGATGAGGAGCGCGGGGGGTTTTTCTATGCGGGGGCCGAGGCGACCGACTTGATCGTGCGCACCAAGAACCCATTTGACAATGCCACGCCCTCGGGCAACTCGCTGGGTGCGTTGGTGCTTTTGCGCTTGGGGGCGATGAAGGGCGATCAGGCGTTGTGGCAGCGGGGCGAGCAGACCCTCGTCCTCTTTGAGCAGCTATTGCGCCGCGCTCCTTCGGCCGGGGCGCAGATGCTCTGCGCCCTCGACTTCTACTTGGCTAGACCTACGGAGGTTGCCTTGGTGGGCGATCAGGCTGAGTGCCGCGCTTTTGCGGCCGCGCTGCACCAATGCTTTGTGCCCAACAAGGTCGTGTTGGCCGCTGGCGTGGGGGCGGATGAAGCCGCGGCTGGGTTGCCGTTGCTGGAGGGGAAGTTGGCGGTTGGCGGACGGGCGTACGTGTGCCGCGACGCGACCTGCTCGCGGCCACTAACTACGGCCGCGGATTTGGTGGAGCAGTTGAAGGCCGAGGAATGAGCAAGCTCAAAACCGCAGACGACATGTTGCAGCTAGTGGGGGACACGCCCCTCGTGCGCCTCTACCGCGTCGCACCTGCCAATGGCAGCCAACTCTACGGCAAACTCGAAGCGCGCAATCCAACCGGTAGCGTCAAAGACCGCATCGGCGGCGGCATGATCCGTGCGGCCGAGGCGGCCGGCCAGCTCAAAAAGGGCATGACCATCGTCGAGCCTACCAGCGGCAACACCGGGATCGCGCTGGCTCTCGCCGCGGCCGTACTGGGCTACCGGCTGGTGCTGACCATGCCCGAGAGCATGAGCTTGGAGCGGCGGCAAGTCATGGCCAGTTACGGCGCGGAGATCGCCCTGACGCCCGCGGCCGAAGACATGGCTGGGGCCATCCGCAAGGCCGAAGAACTCAAGGCCGCCGATCCCGAGGGCGTGTTTATTCCCCAGCAATTTGCCAACCCGGCCAACCCGGAGGCCCATCGCCGGGCCACGGCCGAGGAAATTCTCGCGGCCACCGGAGGTGCGCTAGACGCCTTTGTCGCCGGGGTGGGAACGGGCGGCACCATAACCGGCGTTGGGGCGGTGCTCAAGCAGGCCATACCGGCTGTGCGCGTCGTGGCGGTTGAGCCTAAGCGCTCGCCGGTGCTGTCGGGGGGCGCAGCCGACCTGCACGGCATTCAGGGGATTGGCGCGGGTTTTGTCCCCGAAGTTCTCGACCGGGCGTTGATCGACCAGATCGTGCAGATAGACGACGACGAGGCTTTTCACTACACCCGCCGCTTGGCCCGCGAGGAAGGGTTGCTGTTGGGGCCTTCGTCCGGGGCCAATGTGGCGGCCAGCTTGCAGGTGGCCAGCGCGCTGGGCCCGGAGGCCCGGCTGGTGACCATGCTCTGCGACACTGGATTTCGCTATTTCAGCGTCGATGGGTTTATCGACTCAGTAGAGTCAGCGCAGGAGTAACATCTTCGTGGCTTGGCGGGCCGCGCCGGCGCGCATGATGAGCAAGTAGGTGCCGCTGGCCAGCGCCCGTCCCTGATCGTCCTTTCCATCCCAATAAATCTGATGCGTCCCGGCTTCCCGCTGCTGGCGCAAAAGGGTGCGCACGGCTTGGCCAAGGGCGTTGTACACGCGCAGTTCTACCAAGGCACCGGCGGCGAGTGCGTAGGTGATTTGCGTCGAGCCATTGAAGGGGTTGGGAAAGGCCGGCGCAAGGGCGGAGTGGGTCGGGTGGGTCGGGTGTTGAACCACGGCCGCGGGCCAAACCGGCGGTGCCAGCGCAATGCCGCGTGGATTCTGGCCGGTTGCGTAGCGGCCGACGACGGTGTCGCGCACGGCATCGACGATGTGGATCTCATTGGAAAAGGAACTAGTGACGTACGCCTGCGTACCGTCGGGCGAGAAGGCAATGGCCCGTGGATTGCGGCCGATGGCGAGCTTTTTGTGCAGTATTCCGCTGGCGGCATCCACGACTAGGAGGGCGCCTTCGTCGTGTGCGGTCAAATAGAGCTTGCGGCCGTCGGGACTGGGCGCGATGGCAAAGGTGCCGCTGACGCCTAAGTCGGTGGAGCGCGAGACGGTTGCGCCGGCGACGTCAATGGCGGTCAAGCGGCCGGTGCTCATGCTGGTCGCGTAAAGCGTCTTGCCGTCGGGCGCAAGAGCGAGGGAGCGGGGTTTGGGCGCTACTGGGATGCGGCCGGTTATGCGGCCTTGCGGCGAGAGGACGAGGACGCGGCTGCCAGCGATGTCGCTGGTGAATATCTTGTCGGCGGTGGCGGCGACCCCGTACATCCCTTCACTTGTGCTGGCGAGCGCAACGGTGCGCACTTGGCCCGATTCGACATCCACGATGGTCAGCGCACTCGTGCCCGAGTTGGTCGCGTAGAGCGTTTTGCCGTCGGGCGCGAGGGCCATGTCGAGGGGCTGGACAGCGGTTTCGATGTGCGCCTGAACTTGGAAGGTGGCGATGTCGATGACGCGGAGGTCGTGCGACGAGAGGTTGGACACGAAGAGTTGGTCGCCGGCTAGGAGTACTTGGATTGGCTCATCGCCGACCGGGATGCGCGCTAGCTCGCGGCGGGTGTCCGCATCCACGACGCCGATGGCGTCGTCGCCGCGCAAGGCGGTAAAGGCCAGCGGCCCTCCGGTCAGCTCGACGATGGTGAAGTCGAGCCAAGCGTCTGCGTAGGGAAAGTGCGAGACCTTGCCGTCGGCACCGCGGGCTTCGATCTGATAGGCGATGTGTGCGCCGGTGTGCTGCCCGGGAATTTGGGCGACGAAGAGGCCGTCTCGCTCCTGCATCTGCAGGTGCTGTATGCTTCCTCCGTCGATCCGATAGAGGAGCCACGCGCTGGCGGCATCGCGGGCTTCGACGCGCACGGGATAAGGGCCTTGGGTATCGGGGGTGTTGGTGACCAGCGCTACCGGGCGGACGAAGGGATAGCCGGGCACGGCAAAACCGGTGGTGAAATCGACATCGCCGATGTGCTCGGCGGCGGCCAAGTCGAGGATGCGGGCATAGGCGTCGTCGCGGGCGTTGTCGTAAAACTCTGTGGGGAATCCAGTGGCAAAATCAGTGAAAACACCGCCGAAATTATCTTCGTTGATCGCCCCGGCAATGGGCGCGAGGTTCAGGCGGTAGCGGCCCGGGGTCAAGCCGTGCAGCCGGTAGCGACCGACCGTGGCAGCGGTTAGATCGGCACCCGAGACGGTGCTGAACAGTTCGCCGGTGTCGAGGTTTTCGGCTTGGATATGGGTGCCGAAGAGCG